>NZ_KQ089940.1:0-114523 GCF_001037725.1 Enterobacter sp. MGH120
TTCGCAGTAAAAGATGGTGGAGCTATGCGGGATCGAACCGCAGACCTCCTGCGTGCAAGGCAGGCGCTCTCCCAGCTGAGCTATAGCCCCATCGTTTACAACCTCTTCAAATTTGCGAGGCAAATTTGGTAGGCCTGAGTGGACTTGAACCACCGACCTCACCCTTATCAGGGGTGCGCTCTAACCACCTGAGCTACAAGCCTGTAGAGGTTTTTTACTGCTGTTTTTCATCAGACAATCTGTGTGAGCACTGCAAAGGCAGGTTCTTTAAGGTAAGGAGGTGATCCAACCGCAGGTTCCCCTACGGTTACCTTGTTACGACTTCACCCCAGTCATGAATCACAAAGTGGTAAGCGCCCTCCCGAAGGTTAAGCTACCTACTTCTTTTGCAACCCACTCCCATGGTGTGACGGGCGGTGTGTACAAGGCCCGGGAACGTATTCACCGTGGCATTCTGATCCACGATTACTAGCGATTCCGACTTCATGGAGTCGAGTTGCAGACTCCAATCCGGACTACGACGCACTTTATGAGGTCCGCTTGCTCTCGCGAGGTCGCTTCTCTTTGTATGCGCCATTGTAGCACGTGTGTAGCCCTACTCGTAAGGGCCATGATGACTTGACGTCATCCCCACCTTCCTCCAGTTTATCACTGGCAGTCTCCTTTGAGTTCCCGGCCGGACCGCTGGCAACAAAGGATAAGGGTTGCGCTCGTTGCGGGACTTAACCCAACATTTCACAACACGAGCTGACGACAGCCATGCAGCACCTGTCTCAGAGTTCCCGAAGGCACCAATCCATCTCTGGAAAGTTCTCTGGATGTCAAGAGTAGGTAAGGTTCTTCGCGTTGCATCGAATTAAACCACATGCTCCACCGCTTGTGCGGGCCCCCGTCAATTCATTTGAGTTTTAACCTTGCGGCCGTACTCCCCAGGCGGTCGACTTAACGCGTTAGCTCCGGAAGCCACGCCTCAAGGGCACAACCTCCAAGTCGACATCGTTTACGGCGTGGACTACCAGGGTATCTAATCCTGTTTGCTCCCCACGCTTTCGCACCTGAGCGTCAGTCTTTGTCCAGGGGGCCGCCTTCGCCACCGGTATTCCTCCAGATCTCTACGCATTTCACCGCTACACCTGGAATTCTACCCCCCTCTACAAGACTCTAGCCTGCCAGTTTCGAATGCAGTTCCCAGGTTGAGCCCGGGGATTTCACATCCGACTTGACAGACCGCCTGCGTGCGCTTTACGCCCAGTAATTCCGATTAACGCTTGCACCCTCCGTATTACCGCGGCTGCTGGCACGGAGTTAGCCGGTGCTTCTTCTGCGGGTAACGTCAATTGCTGAGGTTATTAACCTCAACACCTTCCTCCCCGCTGAAAGTACTTTACAACCCGAAGGCCTTCTTCATACACGCGGCATGGCTGCATCAGGCTTGCGCCCATTGTGCAATATTCCCCACTGCTGCCTCCCGTAGGAGTCTGGACCGTGTCTCAGTTCCAGTGTGGCTGGTCATCCTCTCAGACCAGCTAGGGATCGTCGCCTAGGTGAGCCGTTACCCCACCTACTAGCTAATCCCATCTGGGCACATCCGATGGCAAGAGGCCCGAAGGTCCCCCTCTTTGGTCTTGCGACGTTATGCGGTATTAGCTACCGTTTCCAGTAGTTATCCCCCTCCATCAGGCAGTTTCCCAGACATTACTCACCCGTCCGCCACTCGTCAGCAAAGCAGCAAGCTGCTTCCTGTTACCGTTCGACTTGCATGTGTTAGGCCTGCCGCCAGCGTTCAATCTGAGCCATGATCAAACTCTTCAATTTAAAAGTTTGATGCTCAATGAATTAAACTTCGTAATGAATTACGTGTTCACTCGTTGAGACTTGGTATTCATTTAGTGTCCGAGGACATTAAGAATCCATGTCACTTTGAGTGCCCACACAGATTGTCTGATAAATTGTTAAAGAGCAGTTGCGACGCGCTTCAGCGCTCTGTCTCGAGGTGGCGTATATTACGCTTTCCTCTTTCAGAGTCAACCCGTTATTTCAGGATTTTTTCTCTTCAACCGACCGGGTTGTCTGTGAAGTGATTCACATCCGCCGTGTCGATGGAGGCGCATTATAGGGAGTTCCCGAGCGACCGCAACAGAAAAGTTGCAAAAAAATGACTGACTGCTGTATTCCCCAGCAAAACCCCGCCTTATACCTTTTTACGCACAGACTTATCCACAATCCATTGACGATCCCGGTGTGATCCAGCGATTTGAACACTATACTAGCGGCAAATATTTCTCTCGCGGGCCAACCTCATGACGACACAACGACTTCAACGTGACTGGCGTATCCCAACCGCCGGGCTCGCCGTGCTGGTGTTACTTATGGCAGGTTTTGCACTGCATACGCACTGGAATGCTTTTATTCAGTGGTGCCTCGCCACCCAGATCACCCTGCACCGATATCTGGTGATGTATCTGCTGCAACTTAATAATCATCAGTACAGCGGTGGGCTATGGTTGTTAACCGGTGCGTTTCTTTATGGTGTACTCCATGCCGTTGGACCTGGGCACGGCAAATTTATCGTCACCACGTACCTCACCACCAATAAAGAGAGCCAGCTCGCGGCGCGCGTCGTACCGTTTATCGGTAGCATGATGCAGGGCGTCAGCGCGATCGTCTTTGTCTTTATCCTGGCGGTTGGATTGAACCTCGCGTCAGGAGATATCAGCACCAGCCGTTGGTACGTCGAGAAAATCAGCGCCGTGCTGATTGCCGTCTTCGGCGCGTTTATCATTTATCAGGCGCTCAGCAGCCTGCGTCCGCGCAAAATGGCCATTAGCGCCATCAAGCCGCTTCACCAGCATAATGAACGCTGTGGCTGCGGCCATCACGGCGTAGGGGTGGATCTGACTAAAAGCGACTGGAAAACCCGTCTGGGCGTGGTGCTGGCCATTGGCGCACGCCCGTGCAGCGGGGCAATTATGATCCTGATGTTCTCGAATGCGCTCGGTATTATTAGCTGGGGGATTGCTGCTGTGATGACAATGTCGCTGGGCACGGCGCTGTCGATTATGGGGCTGTCGCTGGCAGTACGTTACGCGCGTGAACGCACAGTAACCTGGTTTGGCGGCGGCACGTCCCTGAACTGGGTAATGCCGATGGTCAAAATTGCCGGAGGGGTTGTTCTGATACTGTTCGCGACGATCCTGTTCCTGACGGTGATCCCCGTCAGCGCCGGCGGCGACTATATTGCCGCAGGATGCTAATAAAAGAAAACCCGCCAGCGGCGGGTTTTTTTATCACTCGTTAATTCGCGGATGCTGATCGACAAGGCGAGAGCGTTTTGTCTGGAGCGCCTCAATCTCTGCGTCAATATCTTCAATCTTCTGCTCTACATTATCGTAGTGCTCACGCAGGATCTCTTTCGCTTCCTGAATATCAGACGCCGCAGGCGTTGCCCCTTTCAACGGACGATTCGCCGTCTCCTTCATGGTAATACCGGTAATCAGGCCGATCACCGCAATGACCATCAGATAGTAAGCAGGCATCATCAGGTTCTGCGTGCTCTCCACCAGTGAAGCAGCAAGCGTCGGCGTCAGGCCCGCAATCAGAACGGAGATATTAAAGGCTGCCGCCAGCGCACTGTAGCGAATATGCGTCGGGAACATTGCCGGCAGCGTAGAAGCCATCACCCCGATGAAGCAGTTGAGGATCACCGCCAGCATCAGCAGACCGGCGAAAATCAGCCCCAGCACATTGCTGTTAATCAGAATAAAGGCCGGGATTGCCAGTGCGAACAGGGCGACGCTGCCGAGAATAATGAATGGCTTACGGCCAAAGCGGTCGCTCAGCAGACCCATAATCGGCTGCACAAACAGCATACCCACCATGATGGCGATAATAATCAGCACACCGTGGTCTTCCGAGTAGTGCAGGTTATGCGACAGGTAGCTCGGCATGTAGGTCAACAGCATGTAATAGGTCACGTTGGTGGAAATCACCAGACCAATACAGGTCAGCAGGCTGCGCCAGTGTTTGGTCGCAATCTCCTTGAACGACACTTTCGGGCCATCCTGTAACCCTTCACGGTCACCCTGCTCCAGCTTTTCAACGTGCTGCTGGAACGCAGGCGTCTCTTCCAGGGCGTGACGCAGATAAAGCCCAATGATGCCCAGCGGCAGCGCCAGGAAGAACGGAATACGCCAGCCCCAGTCAAGGAAGTTCTCTTCACCCACTACGGTTGAGATCAGAACCACAACCCCCGCGCCCATGACAAAACCGGCAATCGAACCAAAGTCCAGCCAGCTGCCCATAAAGCCACGTTTACGGTCCGGAGAATATTCAGCGACAAAAATCGATGCGCCGGTATATTCGCCACCAACGGAGAAGCCCTGCGCCATCTTACAGATCAATAGCAGAATCGGCGCCCATATACCAATAGTTGCATACGACGGAATAAGGCCGATACAGAATGTACTTATCGACATGATGACAATGGTAATAGCCAGGATCTTCTGGCGACCATATTTATCACCCAGCATGCCGAAGAAAAGGCCACCGAGAGGACGAATCAGGAAGGGAACGGAGAACGTACCCAGCGCAGCAATCATCTGCAAGCTGGGATCGGCACCAGGGAAGAACACTTTACCAAGTGCATAGGCCACAAAGCCGTAAACACCAAAATCGAACCACTCCATCGCATTACCGAGCGAGGCCGCTGTAATCGCTTTGCGCAGTTTCGCGTCATCAATAATGGTGACATCGCGCAGCGTGATGGGTTTTACTTTTTTCCTTCTAAGCATAGCTTTCCTCGTAGACTCAGCCCCGTCCGTTTCACAGCGCATTTTGCAAGCTGTGAACCAGAGACCCGCTCCATGCGAATCTCCTTATTCAAGCGTAGCAGGTTTACTTACATTGACGTTTTACCTCAATACAACCGAACCTGTTGACGCCTGTCTGGGCAGTTAAAGACCTTTTTACCCTACCAGCGTTTATATATGTGATCAACTTCACACATATTTTTCCTGTTCGTAAGTTGCCTTCAGCTTTTGTCAATTCACGATAAATAAGGTCATTCTAAACCCCCTTATCAAACAGATCTTAACGCCCGTTATTATTCTTCCCCAAACAAAATGCAAGCACATTTCTTCACAGCAAATTTACACAAAATTCAATTATTAACAGTGGGCAATCCTGTTTACATTCAATATGTGACGAAGATAACTAAAACAGCGTTTTATTTTTGTTGAATCACAATTCCAAAGATCGCATGATAAATCCGAACACGATATCCCAGCAGCTTTCAAATGAAGGAATGCTGAACACCTGAATTTCGCTCTACAGCATAAATAACGAATCGATTGGTCCCAAAAAAGGCAATCGTTTGAATTTGTTGATCTATTTTTTGAGCTTTCCGCCAGCCATGCGGACGAGATGTGAGGGTTAATGATGAAGATTAAAGCAACAATAGAACGCATCCCGGGCGGGATGATGCTGGTCCCGCTGGTACTTGGCGCGATATTAAATACGCTAGCCCCGAATACCGGTGCTTATTTTGGCGGTTTTACAAAAGGTATGATTACCGGAACGGTACCGATTCTGGCAGTCTGGTTCTTTTGCATCGGCGCATCTATTAACTTGCGTGCAACAGGTACGGTATTACGTAAATCAGGGACGCTGGTCATTACTAAAATTGCGGTCGCCTGGGTTGTTGCGATGATCTGTGCGATGTTCATTCCGGAGAATGGAATTCAGACCGGCTTCTTCGCCGGATTATCTGTTCTGGCCATAGTCTCAGCAATGGATATGACCAACGGCGGTCTCTATGCAAGCCTGATGAATCAATATGGCACCAAAGAAGAATCGGGCGCGTTCGTGCTGATGTCCCTGGAGTCGGGTCCGCTGATGACGATGTTGATTCTGGGTTCTGCCGGCCTTGCCTCTTTTGAACCACACCATTTTGTCGGGGCGATCCTGCCGTTCCTGATTGGTTTTGCGCTGGGCAACCTCGATCACGATCTGCGTGATTTCTTCAGCAAAGCCACCCCGGTACTGATCCCGTTCTTCGGCTTCGCGTTGGGCAATACCATCAACCTGAACGTGATTCTGGAAACCGGTCTGCTGGGCATTGTGCTGGGTGTTGCCGTCATCGTCATCACGGGTATTCCACTGATTATTGCAGACCGCGTCATCGGAGGCGGCAACGGAACCGCGGGCGTGGCCGCCTCTTCGGCCGCAGGCGCTGCGGTAGCCAACCCGGTAATTATCGCCCAGATTAACCCGGCCTTTGAACCCGTGGCCGCTTCCGCCACGGCTCTGGTTGCCGCCAGCGTGATTGTGACGGCAATTCTGGTCCCTGTCATCACGGCACTGTATGCCAGACGCTTTGGGCATGTGCCTGAGTCCCGGACAGAACCTGAAGCGGTAGAAATGCACCACTAACCCTTTCGCCCCCTCCTTAAAAAGAGGGGGCAATCACGTACCAAATATCTCTTCCACCATGCCATCCACCAGCCGTTTTGCCGAACAGAGTCTCGGCATTCCCAGCGCGACCGTTTGCCAGCTCTGCGTCACTGACCAGCTCACCGGATGTTTATCCGCCTGACACCAGTCCCCCAGCCACCCCAGCATATCTTTATAATCAATCAGACCGGGAGAAGCGGGCGTCGTCAGCCACTGATGGTAAAAATGCCGGGTGGTGGGAGAAGCATTAATTCCCTGTGCCAGATAGTTTGCGGCCATGCTGCGCAGATTATCTTTCAGCATGGCCGCCACATCGCTATTCGCCAGACGACAGGCATCGCCAAACGCCCCCCAGCGCAACTCTTCCAGCACGATAAAGCAGCGGCCAGCCAGCGACCAGCCGTCATACTGCCCGGCTCGCCAGCGGGTAAAAATTTGCTCACTGTGCTCACCCGCCTGAACCGTAAGGCCGCGCTGCGCGAGCGCTTTCTCTTTATAGGCGGCACGCTGGTTGAAATGTGAGGAGAGCTCTTCGTACTGTTGCAACAATCCGGGCGGTTGAGGGAGGCGTGGATTCACCTGCTGGCGCAGGGCTACCAGCCTGTCGGACATACGGGTCAGCGCAAGGTGTCCGGGGTCGAGCATACCGGCCAGTTTCTCCGCCAGACCCAGCCGCAGCGCTGCATTTTCGTTGAGCATTCCCGCCATTGCCCACGGCCGCAGCCGGGTCTGCGTAATGATCTCCTGCGTCAAACGCTCACGAAATTGCAGTTGCTGTGGCCCCAGGAGGGAGTGACGTGCAGCGTCCGCCCCCTGGACCAAATCGACCATAAATTTTGGATGAATACACTCCAGCGTCCGCCCGGGACCGTCCAGTAGCTGTGTTGTCATGGTTGCTCTGCCGCGAATAAGGTTTGAATATCATCGCGTAACAGTCGGGTATCTTCCTGAATCCACGCCGCAGTAGTCATACTTTGCTTCAACAACTGGCTAAGCGCCCGGGTTGAATGTTCATTCTGCTGCCGCACGGCAAGGCTATCACGCAAGCTTTCCTGTAACCCGGTCAGGCACAACGAAAACTCTGCAAAGAACGTTGCCATACCTGCCGTAACAGAGACATCGACCTGCGCGGCCAAAGCTTTACGTATTTGATCGCAAAACTGATCGATATGTTGCGTAAATTTGCCATGAAGCTGAACGATGTCGATGACATAGCGTGTGCGCGTCACGACATACTCTTCCCAGCCCCAGCCGGGATTATTGAGCCAGCGCGAGACGGTATTACGTACGCTGCCTGCCCCGGCTGGCTGACTGGCGGGAGGGGTGTCCTGCACAATGGCATCATTAAATAAGCCGCGCGTATTGAAATTAAGCTGGTTTGCCTGAAACGCCGGGAAGCTAATCCGCGCCCGAAATCCGGCATGACTGAGCTGTTCCTTGATTCGCGTCTCGATAGGGCGCATCGCCTCATTCAACGATCGGGCAAGCGTAGACTCCAGCTGATCGAAGCGTAACGCCAGCTCCCGGCCAATTCTGCTCTGCGCATTCAGCATAATCTGCTCGCATGACGATCGGATCTTGCTCAGGACAATCTGCGCCTGCCCTTCATCGTCAAGCACCAGCTGCTGGATCGCATCCGCGTCGTCTGCACGCAAACTGGATGGCTCGCGCCCTGCTAAATCAAGAATAGACGGGCGGCTAAAAATGTCGCCCAGCGCCTGGTGAAGTTCACCTTTCTGGCGAAGCAGGAATGCATCCGTTGCGTTAAGCGCCTCTTCAACTTCATGCTGGACCTCATCGCTCACCACGCTCTGCCGCTGACGCAGCATCGTCATATCCTCTTCCAGGCGCGCAATATTCAGCTCCAGCTCATCAAAAGCGACCGTCAGTCCCTGATGGCGAAAATCCAGGTATTCTCTGGCATTTTGCGCATAGTTCAGCAGCTTATGCGATGCCGACCGCAAAGCGAACAGCGAGGCGTTGGCGTAAGCCGCGTAAATCAGTTTGCGGATGGGCTGTTCGAACAGCGAATCCTCCCACAGCAGATCCGCCGCATGGCGAATATGGTCAATATCGTCCAGGTCGGCCGTTCGCCAGCGGCGGCCCAGCGCGGCCTCGGCAAAATCCTGTACCCAACGCTGATCCTGATGATCGGGAAGGCGCCCATGAACGTTCATCTCATAGCGGGCGCGGTTTGCCAGATAGGCCCACATAGAAGAGACCGGATAAATTTGCCCCGGAGAAATATTTCCTTTCATCAGCGTGCCGGAAATCATCGCCCGCACCTGCTCTTCATCGTCGCTGTTACGATCTTTCTGATCGAATTTGTTGACCAGGGCGTAAAGCGGTACGGATTTCCCGGCAGCCGAAATTGCCTGACGAACCTCCGCATCAGAAATAGATTTAAGCTGTGTATAGTCCATCACCGCCAGCACGGCGGAGGCGCGCGCCAGCTGCTCGCTGAGCATTTTTTGCAGGTGCGGCTGACCGGCCTCGTTCGGCCCCGGCGTGTCGAGCAGCGTCAGTTGCCCCAGGTGCGCATCCAGACCGGCGAGATGCACAAACTCCACCTCAATCACCGGAATATGTTCTATCGCGGCATACTCAGAGAACGGAAACTCCACGCCCAGCGCCTGAGACAGCCGCACCAGATCGTTCAGGCTTTTCAGACAATGAAAGATGGGCTCCGCGCCCAGGTGATGTTTTTCAAACGCCTCACCTCTTTCTATGCGCTCCAGCAGCGTATTCATGTCCTTGTCGATTTCCAGACGCCGCGCCAGCTTGCCGCGATCTTTATCGCACAGTTTTTTCTGCAACTGGGTAATCAGGGTATCGATGGGCGAAACGTGCAAAAAATGCAGTACCGGCTCCTTCTGGCCCGGCGTATGGCGGATCAGCGTGGGAAGTGCCGTCATCGGACGATTGCGGTTCGGCAGCACTTCCGTGCCCACAATCGCATTAATGGTGGTCGATTTTCCCGCTTTCATGGTACCCACAATCGCCAGCACCATTTCGAGGCGGGTTATTTTGCGTAATTCGTTATTCAGCATCGCCTGCTGAGCGTCGACACCCCGTGCGCTAAAATGTAACGGCAAAACGTTGTTATTAACGCCGCTCATCGCAGCGGCTGTGCTATCCAGCTTTGCAATCGGCATAGATTTTAATGAATCAAGATTGTTCAGAGCGAGCTGTAACAATCGTTCAGCTTCCTGGCTTAATTCAAATATGGTCTGTGTGTGCATGATAAAAGCCTTCCCTTAACGCAAATTTATTACTTTTATTAAGCCACGATGTTTTAATTATACTTTTCAGGCTTATATGATCACGTATGGAAAACATGTTCATTTAATACAACTAACTGAAGATAATGAGAATTTAAAACCCACCCTCGTAATACGTGTAAAACATCCCCTGGCCAGAAAGCCAAAAGTGAATAGACAAAACGCATTTTCAGGAAACATCAGGATATATCATCGTTATTTACCCACCAAAAAAGAGAGGTATTCCCTGGCGCCAAAAGATGTATGGCGTCAGAAGAGGATAGATAAATAACGGCTTGTTCCTTCACCTTATCCGAAATGGCACAGCGTAGCAATTTGCTGTAATAAAATATTCGATACATTTAGCATGATTACGATCTCTGCCGTTCAGGGCTTAAGCTTCCCTTAATTCACTGACAGTTCGTGTCATCGCTTGCGCATTTATGCGCTATTTTTATAAAACAATATCACCGACAAAAGTGGGGATTTGCGTTATACTCGCTGCCTTTTTCGGCACACTGCCGTCATTTAGCTGGCGTTTTCCAGCGTGTTAACACTTTTGAGGATACCAACATGCAACTTCCACACTGCCCGAAATGCAATTCTGAATACACCTATGAAGACAATGGCATGTTCGTTTGCCCGGAATGCGCCCATGAATGGAACGATGCGGAGCCTGCGCAGGACAGCGATGCGCTGATCGTGAAAGACGCAAACGGCAACCTGCTGGCAGACGGCGACAGCGTTACCGTTGTGAAAGATCTGAAGGTAAAAGGCAGTTCCTCCATGCTGAAGATCGGCACTAAAGTCAAAAATATCCGTCTGGTTGAAGGCGATCATAATATCGACTGCAAAATTGACGGCTTCGGTCCGATGAAACTGAAATCTGAGTTCGTGAAAAAGAACTGATTGTCCCGCCCGGTGACGCTTCGCTTACCGGGCGTTCGGGAACTACACTTAACGGGCTTTTCTTACGTGAGGTAAAGATTATGCCGTTAAGTCCCTACATCTCTTTCGCCGGCAACTGTGCGGAGGCGACCGCCTTCTATCAGCATGCCATCGGCGCAGAACTCCTCTACAAAATCACCTTCGGCGAAATGCCCAAAGACGAAAACAGCGAAGAAGGCTGTCCGTCAGGCATGAACTTCCCGGATACCGCCATCGCCCACTCTAATGTCCGCATTGCCGGCAGCGATATCATGATGAGCGATGGTCTGCCACCCGGCAGCAGCGCGCAGTACGCCGGATTTACGCTGGTGCTCGACACGCAGGACGTGGATGAAGGCAAACGCTGGTTCGACAACCTCTCTGATGGCGGCAATGTCGAAATGGCCTGGCAGGAGACTTTCTGGGCGCACGGATTCGGGAAAGTCACCGACAAATACGGCGTGCCGTGGATGATTAACGTCGTTAAGCAGCAGCACTAATTTTCGGGCGGTGGGCAGTCTGCCTCCGCCTGTCATCAAACTCCCCTCAACTCTTCAAATTCCCGCAACCGAGACTTAACCCAAATGTCATATTGATGCGCCAGCATGAGGCCACATTTATCGTGAGGCCCGGCACATGCAAACTGTCATTCGCGTCGAGAAACTGAGCAAAACCTTCCATCACAACAAGGCGCTGCATGCCGTTGATCTGACCGTCCAGCAGGGCGAAATGGTGGCGCTGTTGGGACCGTCTGGTTCAGGTAAATCAACCCTTCTTCGTCACTTGAGCGGCCTGATTACCTGTGACAAAACGCCGGAAAGCCGCGTCGAACTGCTGGGGAACACCGTGCAACATGCGGGGCGTCTGGCGAGCGATATTCGCAAAAGCCGCGCTCAGACGGGCTATATCTTTCAGCAGTTCAACCTGGTGAACCGCCTGACCGTGCTCGAGAACGTGCTGATTGGCGCGCTCGGCAGCACCCCGTTCTGGCGCACCTGCCTGCGCTGGTTCTCCCCATCCCAGAAACAAGAAGCCCTACAGGCGCTGACCCGCGTCGGCATGGCGCATTTCGCCCACCAGCGCGTCTCCACGCTCTCCGGCGGACAGCAGCAGCGCGTCGCCATCGCCCGCGCCCTGATGCAGAAAGCCAAAATCATTCTGGCCGATGAACCTATCGCCTCGCTGGACCCGGAATCGGCCCGCATCGTGATGGAAACCCTGCGCGACATCAACCAGAACGACGGCATCACCGTGGTGGTGACGCTGCATCAGGTGGATTACGCCCTGCGCTACTGCGAGCGCATCGTCGCCCTGCGTCAGGGCCATGTGTTCTTCGATGGCGCAAGCCACCAGTTTGATAACGAACGTTTCGATCATCTCTACCGCAGCGTAAACCGCGTCGAAGAGCGCGCGCAGGCTGCTTAACGTCCCCATAACGAGGAATGGACATGAACTACAAAGCCGTTGCCGCGCTGGCCTTCACCAGCATGTTCAGCATCAGCACCCTGCTAAGCCCTGCTTACGCTGAGGAACAGGAAAAAGCGCTGAACTTTGGCATCATTTCAACGGAATCACAGCAAAACCTGAAGCCGCAGTGGGAACCGTTCCTGAAAGATATGGAAACCAAACTGGGGATCAAAGTAAACGCCTTCTTCGCCCCGGACTACGCGGGCATCATTCAGGGAATGCGCTTCAACAAAGTCGACATCGCCTGGTATGGCAACCTCTCTGCTATGGAAGCGGTAGATCGCGCGAACGGCCAGGTCTTCGCCCAGACCGTTGCGGCAGACGGCTCCCCGGGCTACTGGAGCGTGCTGATCGTTAACAAAGACAGCCCGATCAACAATCTCAACGACATGCTCGCCAAACGCAAAGAGCTGACCTTTGGTAACGGCGACCCGAACTCCACTTCCGGCTTCCTCGTCCCTGGCTACTACGTCTTCGCGAAAAACAACGTCTCCGCCAGCGACTTTAAGCGCACGGTCAACGCCAGCCACGAAACCAACGCCCTGGCCGTGGCGAATAAGCAGGTTGACGTCGCCACCAACAACACTGAAAACCTCGACAAGCTGAAGACCTCCGCGCCGGACAAGCTGAAGGAAATCAAGGTTATCTGGAAATCGCCGCTGATCCCGGGCGACCCGATCGTGTGGCGCAAAAACCTCTCCGAGAGCACCAAGGACAAGGTCTACGACTTCTTTATGAACTACGGCAAAACGCCGGAAGAGAAAGCGGTTCTGGCGCGTCTGGGCTGGGCGCCGTTCCGCGCGTCCAGCGATTTGCAGCTGGTGCCGATTCGCCAGCTGGCGCTGTTCAAGCAGATGCAGGGCGTGAAGGATAACAAGGGTCTGAAGGAAGAAGAGAAGACCAGCAAAGTGTCGGAAATTCAGGCGCAGCTGGACGATCTCGACCGCCTGACCGCCGCGCTCGGTGCCATGACCAGCGTGAATAAAGCGGTGCAGTAACTTACGTCCCCTCTCCCTTGAGGGAGAGGGTTAGGGTGAGGGGGAAATGCGCACGCTGATGCCCTCACCCCGGCCCTCTCCCACAGGGAGAGGGGGAACAGATCGTAGGCCGGATAAGCGTAGCGCCATCCGGCACACAAAGACCCGCGGAGTAAAACATGCAAACCATCACCCTCCCGCCGCCAAAGCGCAGCTGGTTCTCGCTCATAAGCTGGGCCGTTCTGCTGGCGGTGCTCGTTATCTCCTGGAAGGGCGCGGAGATGGATCCGCTGCTGCTCTTCAAAGATTCCGGCAACATGGCGACCTTCGCCGCCGACTTCTTCCCGCCGGACTTCAGCCAGTGGCAGGACTACCTCGGTGAAATGGCGATCACCCTGCAAATTGCCGTCTGGGGCACCGCCCTCGCCGTGATCCTTTCCATTCCGTTTGGCCTGATGAGCGCCGAAAACATCGTGCCGTGGTGGATCTACCAGCCGATGCGTCGCCTGATGGACGCCTGTCGCGCCATCAACGAAATGGTCTTTGCGATGCTGTTCGTGGTCGCCGTCGGCCTGGGTCCGTTCGCGGGCGTGATGGCGCTGTTCATCCACACCACCGGCGTGCTCTCCAAGCTGCTCTCCGAAGCGGTTGAAGCCATCGAGCCCGGCCCGGTGGAAGGCATCCGCGCAACCGGAGCGAACAAAATCGAAGAGATCCTGTACGGCGTCCTGCCGCAGGTGATGCCGCTGCTCATCTCCTACTCCCTGTACCGCTTCGAGTCCAACGTTCGCTCCGCCACCGTGGTCGGCATGGTGGGCGCAGGCGGCATTGGCGTCACCCTGTGGGAAGCCATTCGTGGTTTCCAGTTCCAGCAAACCTGCGCCCTGATGGTGCTCATCATCGTCACCGTCAGCCTGCTGGATTTCCTCTCTCAACGTTTGCGTAAGCACTTCATCTGAGAAGCGAGGCTTTGATTTGTATGCACTTATCCAGACATCCGACCAGTTACCCCACCCGCTGGCAAGAGATTGCGGCAAAGCTCGAAGTGGAGCTGCGCACGCACTACCGCTGCGGAGACTACCTGCCCGCTGAGCAGCAGCTTGCCGACCGCTACGAAGTGAATCGCCACACCCTGCGTCGCGCCATCGATCAACTGGTGGAGCGCGGCTGGGTCCAGCGCCGTCAGGGCGTCGGCGTACTGGTGCTGATGCGTCCGTTCGACTACCCGCTCAATGCCCAGGCGCGTTTTAGCCAGAACCTGCTCGATCAGGGCAGCCACCCCACCAGCGAAAAGCTGCTGTCAGTCCTGCGCCCGGCCTCCCGCCACGTGGCGGACGCGCTGGGGATTCAGGAGGGCGACAACGTCGTTCACCTGCGCACGTTGCGCCGGGTAAACGGCGTGGCGGTCTGTCAGATCGACCACTACTTCGCGGACCTCACCCTCTGGCCCGTGCTGCAACATTTCGCCAGCGGTTCCCTGCATGATTTTCTTCAGGACGCGACGGGTATCGCGCTCAAACGCACCCAGACGCGCATCAGCGCCCGCCGCGCGCAGGCGAAAGAGAGCAAGGTGCTGGAGATCCCCAACATGGCCCCGCTGCTCTGCGTGCGCACCCTCAACCACCGTGACGGCGACGTCAACGCAACGGAATACTCCGTCAGCCTGACCCGCGCCGACATGATTGAATTTACCATGGAGCACTGAATGCACTTCGACACCTCCACTCGTCAGCGCTGGATGCGCGTGCTGGCCCACAGCCAGCCTGATGCGCTGGCTGCCCGCATGAGCGCGCTCGGCCTGACGCCGGACTACGACACGATCCGCGCGCCGGAGATCGGCCTGGTGCAGATCCAGGCACGCATGGGCGGCACCGGCGAGCGCTTCTTCGCCGGCGATGCCACCCTCACCCGCGCGGTGATCCGCCTGAAAAGCGGCACGCTGGGCTACGGCTACGTACTTGGGCGCGACAAAACGCACGCCGAGCGCTGCGCAGCGATCGACGCGCTTTTACAGGAACAGCCGCATTTTCAGACGTTAATGGAAACCCTTATTGCCCCGCTGGAAGCCGACCGCGCCGCACGCCTTGCCGCGCGTCAGGCCGAAGTGAATACCAGCCGGGTCGACTTCTTTACGCTCGTTCGCGGAGACAACGCATGACGCTTCAACCTGCTTTTACCCTGGCCGTCCAGGATGCCCAACAGAGTTTCCGTCGCCTGCTGAAAGCCATGAGCGAGCCGGGCGTCATTGTCTCGCTGCACCAGCTCTCCCAGGGCTGGCTGCCGCTGAACCTCGCCTCGACCAGCGTGCTGCTGACCCTGGCGGACAACGACACCCCGGTATGGCTGTCAGGCGCATTGCTGAACGATATCGCCAGCCAGAACCTGCGCTTTCACACCAACGCGCCGCTGGTCGAGCAGCCCCAGCAGGCGGTCTTCGCCGTGGCCGACGAGCAAATCAGCCATGAACAGCTTAACGCCCTGAGCGAAGGCAGCGCCATCGCACCGGAAACCAGCGCCACGCTGATTTTGCAGGTCTCCAGCCTGAGCGGTGGCCGCATGCTGCGCCTGACGGGTGCAGGGATTGCCGATGAGCGGATGGTCGCCCCCCAGCTGCCGGAGTGCATCATTCATGAGCTGACCGAGCGCCCGCATCCGTTCCCGCTCGGTATCGACCTGATCCTGACCTGCGGCGAGCGCCTGCTGGCGATCCCGAGAACCACTCACGTGGAGGTGTGCTGATGTACGTTGCCGTCAAAGGGGGCGAGAAGGCGATCGCCGCCGCCCATGCCTTGCAGGCGCACAGACGCCGGGGGGATGACGCCCTTCCCGAGCTGAGCGTCGCCCAGATTGAACAGCAGTTAAACCTGGCCGTCGACCGCGTGATGACCGAAGGCGGCATCGCGGACCGCGAACTGGCGGCGCTGGCGCTGAAACAGGCCAGCGGCGATAACGTGGAAGCCATCTTCCTGCTGCGCGCTTACCGCACTACGCTTGCGAAGCTGGCGGTTAGCGAGCCGGTGAATACGGCGGAAATGCGATTAGAGCGCCGTATTTCTGCGGTGTACAAAGATATTCCTGGCGGCCAGCTGCTTGGTCCGACCTACGACTATACCCATCGCCTGCTGGACTTCACTCTGCTGGCGAACGGTGAAACACCGCAGCTCAGCGTCTCTGACGCTGAACAAGACGCCTCCCCGCACGTCTTTAGCCTGCTGGCAAACCAGGGGCTGGCGAAGGCGGAAGAGGACACCGGCAGCACACCGGATGACATCACCCGCACGCCGCCGGTCTATCCCTGTTCGCGCTCGTCCCGCCTGCAACAGCTGATGCGCGGCGATGAAGGGTATCTGCTGGCGCTGGCCTACTCCACGCAGCGCGGCTATGGGCGCAACCACCCCTTCGCGGCAGAGATCCGCAGCGGTTATATCGACATTGAAATCGTGCCGGAAGAGCTGGGTTTTGCGGTGAACATCGGCGAACTGCTGATGACCGAGTGCGAAATGGTCAACGGTTTTGTCGCGCCAGAGAATGAAGATCCGCACTTTACCCGCGGCTACGGGCTGGTGTATGGCCTGAGCGAGCGCAAGGCGATGGCGATGGCGCTGGTTGACCGTGCGCTCCAGGCGCCGGACTACGGCGAGCATATTGCAGGCCCGGCACAGGACGAAGAGTTCGTGCTGGCCCACGCGGATAACGTTGAGGCCGCCGGCTTTGTCTCGCACCTCAAGCTGCCGCACTACGTCGATTTCCAGGCCGAACTGGAACTGCTGAAACGCCTGCAACGGGAGCGCGCCAATGGCTAACTTAAGCGGCTACAACTTTGCCTATCTGGACGAACAAACTAAACGCATGATCCGCCGCGCCATCCTTAAGGCAGTGGCGATCCCCGGCTATCAGGTGCCGTTCGGCGGCCGCGAAATGCCAATGCCCTACGGCTGGGGCACCGGCGGTATTCAGATCACCGCCAGCGTGATCGGCGAAGCGGACGTGCTGAAGGTCATTGACCAGGGGGCAGACGACACCACCAACGCCGTGTCGATCCGCAACTTCTTTAAGCGCGTAACGGGCGTCAACACCACCGAAAAAACCGAAGACGCGACGCTGATCCAGACCCGTCACCGCATTCCGGAGACCCCGCTGACTGAAGATCAGATTTTGATTTTCCAGGTGCCGATCCCGGAGCCGCTGCGTTTTATTGAGCCGCGGGAAACCGAAACCCGCACCATGCACGCCCTGGAAGAGTACGGGATCATGCAGGTCAAACTGTATGAGGACATCGCCCGCTTCGGCCATATCGCCACCACCTACGCCTACCCGGTGAAGGTGAACGGCCGCTACGTGATGGACCCGTCGCCGATCCCGAAATTCGATAACCCGAAGATGGACATGATGCCCGCCCTGCAACTTTTTGGCGCCGGACGTGAAAAACGCATCTACGCCGTACCGCCGTACACCCGTGTGGAGAGTCTGGATTTTGACGATCACCCGTTTACGGTGCAGGAGTGGGACGAGCCGTGCGCCATCTGCGGTTCGAAGCATAGCTATCTGGATGAAGTGGTGCTGGACGACACGGGCAAACGGATGTTTGTCTGCTCCGACACCGATTACTGCCGCCAACAGAGCGAGGCGAACAGCCAATGAAACCGCTGCTTTCGGTTAATAACCTGACTCACCTTTATGCGCCGGGCAAAGGCTTTAACGACGTGTCGTTTGAGCTGTGGCCGGGCGAAGTGCTGGGCATTGTCGGCGAGTCCGGCTCCGGTAAAACCACCCTGCTGAAGTCCATCTCCGCGCGCCTGACGCCGCAGAATGGCGACATTTTGTATGAAGGCATGTCGCTGTATGGCATGAGCGAAGCCGATCGCCGCCGCCTGCTGCGCACCGAGTGGGGCGTGGTGCACCAGCACCCGATGGATGGCCTGCGCCGCCAGGTCTCGGCGGGGGGCAACATCGGCGAACGGCTGATGGCCACCGGCGCGCGCCACTACGGCAACATCCGCGCCACGGCGCAGCACTGGCTGGAAGAGGTTGAAATTCCCGCCTCGCGCATCGACGACCTGCCGACCACCTTCTCCGGCGGCATGCAGCAGCGTTTACAGATTGCCCGCAATCTCGTCACCCATCCGAAGCTGGTGTTTATGGATGAACCGACCGGCGGGCTGGACGTCTCTGTACAGGCTCGCCTGCTCGACCTGCTGCGCGGCCTGGTGGTGGAGCTAAACCTGGCGGTGGTGATTGTCACCCACGATTTAGGCGTCGCGCGCCTGCTGGCAGACCGCTTGCTGGTGATGAAGCAGGGTCAGGTGGTGGAAAGTGGGTTAACCGACCGCGTGCTCGACGATCCCCATCATCCGTATACCCAGCTGCTGGTGTCGTCCGTATTGCAGAACTGAGGGCGCGGTTGCCGGGTGGCGCTGCGCTTACCCGGCCTACGAACACCGCACCTTGTAGGCCGGGTAAGGCGAAGCCGCCACCCGGCAAAACGAACACCGCACCCGTAGGCCGGGTAAGGCGAAGCCGCCACCCGGCAAAACGAACACCGCACCCGTAGGCCGGGTAAGGCGAAGCCGCCACCCGGCAAAACGAACACCGCACCCGTAGGCCGGGTAAGGCGAAGCCGCCACCCGGCAAAACGAATCGCGAGGCCAACATGATCCACGTACAAAACGTAAGTAAAACCTTTGTGCTCCACCAGCAAAACGGCGTCCGCCTGCCGGTACTGCAAAATGCCTCGTTAGAGGTCAGCAACGGCGAATGCGTGGTGCTGCATGGCCATTCCGGCAGCGGAAAATCCACCCTGCTGCGCTCCCTGTATGCCAACTACCTGCCGGACGAAGGCCATATTCATATTCGCCATAACAATGAATGGGTCGATCTGGTTCAGGCTCCCGCGCGCAAAGTGCTGGAAGTGCGCCGCTCGACGATCGGCTGGGTCAGCCAGTTCCTGCGGGTGATCCCGCGGATCTCCGCCCTGGACGTGGTCATGCAACCCCTGCTGGATCTCGGCGTGCCGCGCGAAACCTGCGCCGCTAAAGCCGCCAGCCTGCTGACGCGCCTCAACGTACCGGAGCGTCTGTGGCACCTCGCCCCGTCGACCTTTTCCGGCGGCGAGCAGCAGCGCGTCAACATCGCCCGCGGCTTTATCGTCGATTACCCGATTTTACTCCTGGATGAACCCACCGCCTCGCTCGACAGTAAGAACAGCGCAGCGGTGATGGAACTGATCGAACAGGCCAAAGCGCGCGGCGCGGCGATCGTCGGGATCTTCCACGACGACGCCGTACGCCAACGCGTGGCGGACAGACTGCACCCGATGGGGACAAACGTATGATTATCAATAATGTCAGGCTGGTGCTGGAAAATGAGGTCGTGAACGGCTCGGTTGAGGTGCGGGACGGTGTCATCCGCGCCTTTGCCGAAACCCGGAGCCGCACTCCTGAAGCGATGGACGGCGAAGGCGGCTGGCTGCTGCCGGGGCTGATTGAGCTGCATACCGATAATCTCGATAAATTCTTCACCCCGCGCCCAAAGGTGGACTGGCCTGCTCATTCTGCGATGAGCAGCCACGACGCGCTGATGGTCGCCAGCGGCATCACCACGGTGCTGGACGCGGTGGCGATTGGCGACGTGCGCGACGGCGGCGATCGCCTGGAGAACCTGGAGAAGATGATCAACGCCGTGGAGGAGACGCAAAAGCGCGGCCTCAACCGCGCCGAGCACCGCCTGCACCTGCGCTGCGAGCTGCCGCACCACACCACCCTGCCGCTGTTTGAGAAGCTGGTGGGCCGCGAGCCGGTCTCGCTGGTTTCCCTGATGGATCACTCGCCGGGGCAGCGCCAGTTCGCCAACATTGAAAAGTATCGCGAATACTATCAGGGCAAATATTCGCTCAACGACGCGGAGATGGCGCGCTACGAAGAAGAGCAGCTCCAGCTTGCGGCCCAGTGGTCGCAGCCGAATCGCCTCTCCATTGCCGCGATGTGCCGGGACCGGAATATTGCCCTGGCCAGCCATGACGACGCCACGCACGATCACGTGCGCGAATCCCACCAGCTTGGCAGCGTGATAGCTGAATTTCCCACCACGTTTGAAGCGGCAGAGGCATCGCGTAAGCACGGCATGAACGTCCTGATGGGCGCGCCAAATATCGTGCGCGGCGGATCGCACTCCGGCAACGTGGCGGCAAGCAGGCTCGCCTCGCTCGGCCTGCTGGATATCCTCTCCTCTGACTATTACCCCGCCAGCCTGCTGGACGCGGCCTTCCGCGTCGCGGACGACGAGAACAACAGCTTCACGCTGCCACAGGCGATTCGCCTGGTGACGAAAAACCCGGCCAGCGCGCTTAATCTTCACGATCGCGGTGAAATTGCCGAGGGGAAACGGGCCGATCTGGTGCTCGCCCACCGTAAGGGCGAGCACATTCATATCGACCACGTCTGGCGTCAGGGAAAAAGGGTGTTCTGATGGGAAGACTCATCTGGTTAATGGGCCCGTCCGGCTCCGGGAAGGACAGCCTGCTGTCGGCGTTACGGCAGCGGGAACATTCACAGCTGCTGGTCGCGCACCGCTATATCACGCGCGATGCCAACGCCGGAAGCGAGAACCATATCGCCCTGAGCGAGCAGGAGTTTTTTACCCGCGCCGGACAAAACCTGCTGGCGCTGAGCTGGCATGCCAACGGTTACTACTATGGCGTCGGTATTGAGATTGACCTCTGGCTGCATGCGGGGTTCGACGTACTGGTTAACGGCTCGCGGGCGCATCTCCCGCAGGCTCGCGCCCGGTACGAAGCGGCGCTGCTCCCGGTCTGTTTGCAGGTTTCCCCGGACGTTCTCCGTAGCCGGCTACAAAAGCGGGGGCGCGAAAACGCGCGCGAGATCGACCAGCGGCTGGAACGGGCGGCACGCTACACCCCGTCGGGTTGCCATCTCCTCAATAACGACGGAAGTTTGCTACAGTCAGTCGAGACCTTTCTATCGCTTATTCGCCAGAAGGAGAAACAGCATGCCTGACTGCCAGCTTCGCCCCGCCACCGCCGACGATGCGCCGATCGTTTACGCGCTGATCTGCGAACTTAAGCAGGCCGAGTTCGATCATCAGGCGTTTCACGCCGGGTATCTGGCCAACTTGCAGGATCACAATATGCGTTACCAGCTGGCCGAGCTGGACGGGCAGATCATCGGTATGATCGGCCTGCATATGCAGTTTCACCTGCATCACGCCCGCTGGATCGGCGAGATCCAGGAGCTGGTGGTGATGCCGCAGGCGCGCGGATTAAAAGTGGGCAGCCAGCTGCTGGCCTGGGCAGAGGACGTCGCGCGACAGGCAGGCGCCGAGCTGACCGAGCTGTCCACCAGCGTGAAGCGCGTGGACGCACACCGATTTTATGTTCGTGAAGGGTATACGCAGAGCCATTTTCGCTTCACCAAACCGCTGTAGAGGTGCGTTATGAGTCTGACGATCACGCTGACAGGAACCGGAGGGGCGCAGCTGGTGCCGGTGTTTGGCTGCGACTGCGCGGCGTGCCGACGGGCACGTTTGCAGGAAAATTATCGCCGTCGCCCCTGTAGCGCGGCGGTCAAATTCAACGATGCGGTCACCTTGCTTGACGCGGGTATTCCCCACCTAATGGACGACTGGCCCGCGGGGAGTTTCAGGCAGTTTTTGCTCACCCATTATCATATGGATCACGTTCAGGGGCTGTTCCCCCTGCGCTGGGGCGTGGGGGCGACCATTCCGGTTTACGGTCCGCCGGACGACGCAGGCTGTGACGACCTGTTCAAACATCCGGGTCTTCTGGATTTCAGCCACACGGTCGAGCCGTTCGTGATGTTTGAACTTCAGGGCTTGCGGGTTACGCCGCTGCCGCTCAACCATTCAAAACTGACCTTCGGCTATCTGCTGGAGTCCGCCCACAGCCGCGTCGCGTGGCTTTCTGATACCGCCGGGCTACCGGATAAAACGGTGACGTTTCTGCTTAACAACCAGCCGCAGGCGATGATTATCGACTGTAGCCATGAACCGCGCCCGGAGACGCCGCGCAACCATTGTGATTTGAATACGGTGATTGCGCTGAATGAGGTGATTGGCTGTCCGCAGGTGATCCTGACGCATATCAGCCATCAGTTTGACGTGTGGATGATGGATAACCCGCTGCCGTCCGGCATTGAAGCGGGGTATGACGGGATGGTGCTGGTACTGGATTAGGTTTTGCCGGGTGGCGGCTGCGCCTTACCCGGCCTACGCGTTGCAATACCGGGGTTACCACCGATCGTAATCATCCTCTAACCGGCGCTCATCCTCTTCTAACCGACGCCGATCGTCATCCAGCTGCCGCTGACGCTCGTCTAAACGCTGGCGTCGATCTTCTAACTGTCGACGACGATCGTCGTACTGGCGGCTGTCGGTTTGACGGCTGCGATCGTAACGATCGTCGTCATCATCATTACTGCTGCTGCCGGGGTTATAGGCGTCGTTGATCGCCTGCTGAATATTGCCAATGGCATCATCAATCACATCGGCATGCGCCAGTTGGCTGGTTAAAGTCAGCAGACCCAATAACAGAGCGGTAGAGTAACGTTTCATAAGGCCAGACTCGCAGGTGAACTGGCCTTACGGTAATGAATGGCAGGGAACCGGGGTAGCGGAGGAATCTCAATTCCTGGCCTGTTCAATCGCCCCTATCGCATCGACTCGCGCCTGATGTCGTCCCCCTTCAAACGGTGCATTTAGCCAGGCATCGACGATCATTTTTGCCAGCTCCAGTCCGACCACGCGCGAACCAAATGCCAGCACATTCGTGTTGTTATGCTGCCTTGAAAGCTGAGCTGAATAAGGTTCGCTACAGACCACTGCGCGGATGCCCGGGAACTTATTGGCCGTAATGGAGATCCCTACCCCCGTTCCGCAGATCAGGATGCCGCCATCCACCTCCTTATCGATAATAGCCTGTGCAACCGCGCTGGCATAATATGGGTAGTCAGTACGCTCCGGGGAACAGGTGCCCTTATCCACCACGTCGATGCCACGCGCGCGCAGATGGGCCAAAATATCCTCTTTCAGCATAAAACCTACGTGATCGCAGCCAAATGCAATCTTTTTCATAATAAACCTCATCGTGGGTTAACTTTACGAACTCGATGGAGTTGTGATTTAAGACCGGTCAGTTGTGCAATAAAACCTCAAAACCATCGAGTTCTGCGCGTGTTCTACACCCCTGACTTTGACATTTCAACTCTCTCATGACGGTATATTTCTTACGGCATGCATTAAAATCCGTTAACGTGTCATAATTATGTTATTGATTTTTAAGGGCATCATAAAGCAACCGCCCCTCAAAACTTCACAGACAATAAAACTTTATGAATTTTCAAACATTGTGAAGTTGCCAGCATATTTTCATGCCAGAGTGTGGTGATATAGTGTCGTCTTCATTTTTAAGGACAAAAGAGAGCGATGAGTCAGTCAGAATTTAAAAAAGAGCTGCCTAACGGCATTGGCCTTGCACCGTACCTGCGCATGAAGCAGGAAGGCATGACCGACAACGAAAGCCGTATCGTCGACTGGCTGCTCCAGCCGGGTAACCTGAGCGGCGCGCCTGCGATTAAAGACGTTGCCGAAACGCTGATGGTGTCGGAAGCGATGATCGTGAAAGTGGCCAAACTGCTCGGCTTTAGCGGTTTCCGTAACCTGCGTGCGGCGCTGGTCGACTACTTCTCGCAATCCGAACAAGTATTACCTGCGGAACTCGCTTTTGATGAAGCACCACAGGATGTGGTTAACAAAGTGTTCAATATTACGCTGCGCACCATTATGGAAGGCCAGTCGATAGTGAACGTGGATGAAATTCACCGCGCGGCACGTTTCTTCGCCCAGGCCAACCAGCGCGATCTGTACGGTGTGGGGGGTTCTAACGCTATTTGCGCCGACATCCAGCATAAGTTTCTACGCATCGGCGTGCGCTGCCAGTCGTATCAGGACGCGCACATTATGATGATGTCGGCATCGCTGCTGAAGGAAGGGGATGTGGTACTAATGGTCTCCCATTCCGGCCGCACCAGTGATGTGAAAGCAGCAGTTGAGTTAGCAAAAAAGAACGGCGCCAAAATTATCTGTATTACCCATAGCTACCATTCGCCGATTGCTAAACTTGCTGATTATATTATTTGTTCGCCAGCACCAGAGACCCCGTTATTAGGGCGCAACGCCTCCGCGCGTATATTACAGCTTACATTATTAGATGCGTTATTTGTTTCCGTTGCACAACAAAATATCGAACAGGCCACACTTAATATGCAAAAAACCGGCGCTATTGTGGATTTCTTCTCTCCTGGCGCACTGAAGTAAATTAAAAGGTTAATCCTGCTCAGGCGGGATTAACAACAACATATCCTACATTGAGAACACTGCTATGAATAAATATCTGAAATATTTCAGCGGCGCCGCTATGGGCTTAATGTTATCCACCAGCGCGTTTGCTGCTGCGGAATATGCGGTGGTATTAAAAACGCTCTCCAATCCATTCTGGGTGGATATGAAGAAAGGGATTGAAGATGAAGCCAAAACCCTGGGAGTAAGCGTTGATATTTTTGCCTCGCCGTCAGAAGGGGATTTTCAGTCCCAGCTACAGCTGTTCGAAGATCTGAGTAATAAAAAATACAAGGGTATCGCTTTTGCCCCACTCTCCTCCGTGAATCTGGTCATGCCCGTCGCGCGCGCCTGGCAGAAAGGTCTCTATCTGGTGAATCTCGATGAAAAAATCGATATGGATAACCTGAAAAAAGCAGGTGGCAATGTAGAGGGGTTTGTCACAACGGACAACGTGGCCGTCGGCGCAAAAGGGGCCGATTTTATTATCAATAAACTTGGTGCGGAGGGGGGCGAAGTCGCAATCATTGAGGGTAAAGCCGGTAACGCATCGGGCGAGGCGCGCCGCAATGGCGCAACAGAAGCCTTCAAAAAAGCAAACCAAATTAAGCTGGTTGCCAGCCAGCCCGCCGACTGGGATCGCATTAAAGCTCTGGATGTGGCAACCAACGTGCTGCAACGAAACCCGAATCTGAAAGCCTTCTACTGCGCGAACGATACCATGGCGATGGGCGTGGCGCAGGCGGTGGCAAACGCCGGTAAAATCGGCAAAGTGCTGGTGGTCGGCACCGATGGTATTCCAGAGGCGCGTAAGATGGTCGAAGCCGGTCAGATGACGGCAACCGTCGCACAAAACCCGGCGGACATCGGGGCGACCGGCCTGAAATTAATGGTGGATGCCGCGAAAACCGGGAAAGTCATTCCGCTGGAAAAAACGCCTGAATTCAAGTTGGTGGATTCGATTCTGGTGACAAAATAACGCAGAACTGTGCGGCTTGATGCCCTCACTCCGGCCCTCTCCCACAGGGAGAGGGTGAACAGAGAAGGAAATAAACATGGTCACGCCATATATCTCGATGGCGGGGATCGGCAAATCCTTTGGTCCGGTTCACGCATTAAAATCGGTTGATTTAACTATATACCCTCATGAGATCCACGCATTATTAGGGGAGAATGGTGCCGGTAAATCAACCTTAATGAAAGTATTGTCGGGAATTCATGAGCCGACCAAAGGCTCCATTATTATTAATGAAAAGAATTACGACAAATTGGATCATAAACTGGCAGCACAACTGGGCATCGGCATTATATATCAGGAACTCAGCGTTATTGATGAATTAACCGTGCTGGAAAATTTATATATAGGCCGTCACCTGACTAAAAAGGTTTGTGGCATCAGGATTATTGACTGGAAAGAGATGCGCATTCGCGGTGCGATGATGCTCTTACGCGTCGGATTAAAAGTCGATTTAGATGAAAAAGTAGCGAATTTATCCATCAGCCATAAACAGATGCTGGAAATCGCGAAAACCTTAATGCTCGATGCCAAAGTGATCATTATGGATGAACCCACATCTTCATTAACCAATAAAGAGGTGGATTATCTTTTCTTGATCATGAATCAGCTGCGTAAAGAAGGCACCGCCATCGTCTATATCTCGCATAAGCTCGCGGAAATCCGCCGCATCTGCGACCGCTACACGGTAATGAAAGACGGTTCCAGCGTATGCAGTGGCCTGGTGAGTGACGTTTCAAACGACGACATTGTGCGCCTGATGGTCGGCCGCGAACTGCAAAACCGCTTTAACGCCATGAAAGAGAGCACCGGCAACATCGAACGCGACACGGTGTTTGAGGTGAACAACGTCACCAGCCGGGACAAGAAAAAAGTGCGAGATATTTCGTTCAGCGTGAACCGCGGCGAAATACTGGGTTTTGCTGGTCTGGTCGGCTCGGGACGTACCGAACTGATGGACTGTCTCTTCGGCGTGGATAAACGCGCGAGCGGTGAAATTCGCCTCAACGGCAAAACCATCTCCCCGCGTTCGCCTCTGGATGCGTTGAAAAAAGGGATGGCCTACATCACCGAAAGCCGCCGCGAAAATGGCTTTTTCCCTAATTTCTCTATCGCCCAAAACATGGCCGTCAGCCAGAGCCTGAAAAACGGTGGCTATAAAGGGGCCATGGGGCTCTTTCGCGAGCATGAAGAACGCAAGACCGCCGAAGCACAGCGCCAGTTGCTGGCGTTGAAGTGCCATAGCGTAGAGCAAAACATCACCGAACTCTCCGGCGGCAATCAGCAAAAGGTGCTGATTTCTAAATGGCTGTGTTGCAACCCGGACGTCATCATTTTTGATGAACCCACGCGAGGCATCGACGTCGGCGCAAAGGCCGAAATCTACAAGGTGATGCGCCAGCTGGCTGACGAAGGCAAGGTCATCCTGATGGTGTCATCTGAATTACCTGAAATTATCGCCGTCTGCGGCCGCATCGCCGTGTTCTGCGAAGGGCGGCTGACGCAAATCCTGACCAATCGCGACGACATGAGCGAAGAGGAGATCATGCCATGGGCATTACCACAAGAGTGAAAGGCGATATGGCGGAGAAAAAGCCATTTAACTTCGCGCTGTTCTGGGACAAGTACGGTACCTTTTTTATCCTCGCGATTATAGTCGCCATCTTTGGCACGCTGTCATCGGAGTACTTCCTCACCACCAACAACATCACGCAGATTTTTGTCCAGAGCTCGGTAACGGTGCTGATCGGGATGGGCGAATTCTTTGCCATCCTTGTCGCGGGTATTGATCTGTCCGTCGGAGCCATTCTGGCACTCTCCGGCATGGTGACTGCCAAACTGATGCTGGCTGGTGTCGACCCGTTTTTTGCAGCACTGATTGGCGGCGTACTGGTCGGCGGCGCGCTGGGGGCGATCAATGGCTGTCTGGTCAACTGGACCGGGCTACATCCGTTCATTATCACTCTCGGTACTAACGCCATTTTTCGCGGCATCACGCTGGTGATTTCCGATGCTAACTCCGTCTATGGCTTCTCGTTCGACTTTGTAAACTTCTTCGCTGCCAGCGTCCTCGGGATACCCGTACCGGTCATCTTCTCGCTGATCGTCGCGGCGATCCTCTGGTTCCTCACCACCCGTATGCGGCTGGGGCGCAATATCTACGCCCTGGGCGGTAACAAAAACTCGGCGTTCTACTCCGGCATCGACGTGAAGTTTCATATTCTGGTGGTGTTCATTATTTCTGGCGTATGCGCCGGGCTGGCGGGCGTGGTGTCGACTGCGCGTCTGGGCGCAGCGGAGCCGCTGGCCGGGATGGGATTTGAAACATACGCCATCGCCAGCGCTATCATCGGCGGAACCAGCTTCTTCGGCGGTAAAGGCCGCATCTTCTCGGTCGTGATTGGTGGTCTCATCATCGGCACCATCAATAACGGACTCAATATCTTACAGGTACAAACCTACTACCAGCTGGTGGTAATGGGCGGGTTGATTATCGCCGCTGTTGCCCTCGACAGATTGATCAGTAAGTAAGGAAATCACTATGAAAATTTCACCCTCCCTGATGTGTATGGATCTGCTGAAATTCAAAGAACAGATCGAATTTATTGACCAGCACGCGGACTACTTCCATATCGACATCATGGACGGCCACTTTGTGCCTAATCTGACGCTGTCTCCGTTCTTTGTCGGCCAGGTGAAGAAGCTCGCCACCAAACCACTGGACTGTCACCTGATGGTGACTCGCCCGCAGGACTACATAAGCCAGCTGGCGCAGGCCGGAGCAGACTTCATCACACTGCACCCGGAGACCATCAACGGTCAGGCTTTCCGCCTGATTGAAGAGATCCGTCGTCACGGTATGAAGGTGGGACTCATCCTCAACCCGGAAACCCCGGTTGAGGCAATGAAATACTATATTCATAAGGCGGACAAAATCACCGTGATGACCGTCGATCCAGGCTTTGCCGGGCAGCCGTTCATTCCGGAAATGCTGGAGAAAATTGCCGAGCTGAAAGCCTGGCGCGAACGCGAAGGGCTGAGCTATGAGATTGAGATCGATGGCTCATGCAATCAGGCCACCTATAAAAAACTGATGGCCGCCGGCGCAGATGTCTTTATCGTCGGAACGTCTGGTCTGTTCAACCATGCAGAGAATATCGGGGATGCATGGCAGCTTATGGCCGGGCAGATCCTGTCGGCACGAAACGAGGTTGTTCCTCATGCAAAAACAGCCTGATGTCGTCGCCGGAGTGGATATGGGGGCCACTCATATCCGTTTTTGCCTGCAAACGGCCGACGGTGCGGTGTTGCATTGTGAAAAACAGCGCACCGCGGAGGTTATCCGCTCTGGTGTGGTGTGCGGCGTGACGGAAATGATCACGGCTCAGCTGCGTCATTTACAGGTTCACTGTCGCGGTCTGGTCATGGGCTTTCCGGCACTGGTCGGCAAAGACAAACGCACCATTATTTCGACGCCAAATCTGCCTTTGCAGGCGAATGAGCTCCGCGATCTGGCGGGAAAACTTGAAGATGCGCTAGGCTGCCCGGTCGAATTTTCCCGCGACGTTAACCTTCAGCTTTCGTTTGACGTGGTGCAACACAATCTCCAGCAGCAAGAGGTTCTGGCGGCCTACCTTGGCACCGGCATGGGATTTGCCATCTGGCTAAACGGTGCTCCATGGACGGGCGCGCACGGCGTAGCGGGCGAGCTCGGGCATATTCCACAGGGGGATATGACGCGGCACTGTGGTTGTGGCAACCCGGGATGTCTGGAAACGGTTTGTTCCGGTATCGTATTGAAACAGTGGTACGAACAGCAGCCCCGCGAGTATGCGATGGGAGATATCTTTTCAGCCGTACCCGATGACCCCTTCGTACAGCAACTCCTGAATCATGCAGCCCGCGCCATTGCCACCAGTGTAAATCTGTTCGATCCGGATGCGGTGATCCTCGGAGGCGGCGTAATGGATATGCCTGGCTTTCCGCGCGAAGCGCTGATTGTCGGGATAAAGCAGCATTTGCGCCGCCCGCTGCCGCATGAGTCCGTGAAATTTATCCCTGCCTCGTCGTCGTCTTTTAACGGCGCTCAGGGGGCCGCTACCCTGGCTCGCTGCCGGTTCCTGCCATCACCTTGCGCAGCGCCTGCGCCAGCTGTGCGCGGGTGAAAGGTTTTCGCAGTAACTGAACGTCCGGCAGCTGCGGGTTATGCGCCGGGCGCAAATCCTGCCCGCTGATCAGCAGCACCGGCAACTGCGGATAGTGGCTGCGTACATGGCCGATCACCTCCGCACCACTCAGGCCGCCCGGCAACATCAGGTCGCTGATAAACATGCCGATATCCGGTGATGCGTCCAGCATGTTCAGCGCCTGCTCGCCGTTTTCGGCTTCAAGCGTCAGGTAGCCAAGCTGGTGCAGTTGCTCGCACAGGGTCTGCCGCACGCCCGCCTCATCTTCCAGGACCAGCACAAGCAGCTCACTCTCTGCCGGGGCCGTGGTCGCCAGCGCGGCATCATCGGAGAAAGCGGGCAGCGTCGAGCGCGGCAGCTGGAGCCGCACGGTGGTTCCCTGCCCCGGCGCGCTTTCGATCTCAACGCGCCCCCCGGACTGACGCACAAAGCCGTACACCATCGACAGCCCTAACCCGCTGCCGCTGCCGGTCTGTTTGGTGGTGAAGAACGGTTCAAAGACCTGCGATTTCACCTCCTGCGACATCCCGCAGCCGTGGTCAATCACCTCCAGCGCGACCATATCCTGCCTGCGCCCGTCGCTGCGGGTCACACGCTGGTTCCAGGTGCGGATTTTGATCACACCATTTTGCCCCTCCATTGCATCACGGGCGTTCATTACCAGGTTGATAATGGCGTTTTCCAGCTGGCTGACGTCAATCCATGCGGGCCAGGCCGGGGTTTGCGCTTCAATATCCAGCGTCAGCGTGGCGGGAAGCGAGTGCCGCATCAGCTCGCTCAGGTTCTCCAGCAGCGGCTTCATCTCTACCGCATGAGGTTGCAGGGATTGCTTGCGCGAGAAGGCCAGCAGACGCTGGGTGAGCATGGCCCCGCGTTCTGCGGCTTTGAGCGCACGAGTGATGCGCGGCGCGTCCGGTGACGCTGAATCGGTCAGCTCCAGACTGCCGATAATCACCGCCAGCAGGTTATTAAAATCATGCGCCAGCCCGCCCGTCAGTTGCCCAACCGCCTTCATTTTCTGGCTGTGCAGCAGCGCCTCCTCCAGCCCCTGACGTTCGATGCGGTCGACCTCCATCTGCGAGGTCTTCTCCTTCAGTAGCCGCGTGGTGTGCTCCAGCGAAGCGGTATTGCGGGCAAAAACGTTAAACGCGCGCGCCAGTTCCCCCAGCTCATCACGCCGCTGTAGCGCGGGCACCGACACATCCTGCTCGCCGTGAGCGAGGCGCGACATTGCCCTTGAGATAGCCGTCAGGTTGGAGCCCAGATTGCGGTAAATATACCAGCAGGCGCAGCCGGTGATGATCAGCGCCAGCACCGCGAAGACGCTGATAAACACGCTGATGGAGCGCAGCTCCTGGTGGCTTTGGGCGGTACGCAGCCGGGAGGCCTGCGCCACCTGTTCAACGTACTGATTGATGTCGCGGTTTAATATCGCCACCAGCGCCTTGATGTGGAACATGTACCAGCTGATGGACAGATCGCTCTCCTCCAGCTGCTTTGACAGTGGCGCGAGCTTGCGCAGCTCATCATTAAAATCCGGGAGCACCAGGTTGACCACCGGTTGCAGGGCGCTCGCGGGTAACATCGCGGTTACTGCATCCAGCTGCTGCACCGTGGCGCGCGGTGAAGGGGTATCAATGGCGGCAACGATCAGCCTGTCCATCTCTGCAAGCTGCCGGGCGTCTGGCACATTGCTCGCGTAACGGCGGTTGATATCCTGCAAATGACGCAGATAGCTTTGGCTTTGATACAGCGCGCTGAGCAGCGCGTTACGCTCCAGATGCCGTTTTTGCCCGCGCTCCAGCATTCCCGTCACGCTCTGCTGTAACTCATTGCTCCTGCGGATAATACGCGCCACCAGCGCCGGCTCCTGCTGCGCCAGCGGCGCATCGGCAAGCTGCTCCAGCGAGTGGCGCAGCGCCATCTGCGTCTGTTTAAGCCGTTCAGCTTCGCCTTTGTACTCCAGCGCACCGACTACCTGCGACAGCCGCACCGCCGCCGTCGCCACATTCGCGGTATCACGCGCGAGGTTCATGCTGCCAGTCATATCATCCAGCGTTTGCTGCTGCACCTGCTCCTGGATCTGGCTGGCATGACGAAAGCCGAGCACCGCCACGCCGCTTACCATCAGCGTTACCGCCACCACCAGCAGGTTAAATATCAGCAGGCGACCGCGGGCGCTGGTGAAGAATGGGGGGCGTGAAGACATGGGTTTGGGCTCCTCTGCGGTTTGGTGCCCTCACCCTGACCCTCTCCCGCCGGGAGAGGGAAAAGGAAAATGTGATGGCGATTAGCTATTCATAACTATGACAAATATGAACAGCTTCTGACATTTTGCATTTACGCGCCTGTGATGAAGTACAGATATCGACATTCACAGGAGATCCGCCATGAGCAGAACCCCGGTTTTAGAGATGCGCCACATTGCCAAAACCTTTGGCAATTTCCACGCGCTCAAGGGTGTGGATTTGACGGTTTTCCCCGGTGAGATCCACGCGCTGATGGGGGAAAACGGCGCCGGAAAAAGCACGCTGATGAAGATCCTCGCAGGCGCTTATACCGCCAGCAGCGGCGACATCCTCATCGACGGTCAGCCGTTTCACATCAAAGGTCCGAAGGATGCGCTGGCCGCAGGCATTACCCTGATTTATCAGGAGATGCAGCTTGCTCCTAACCTGACCGTGGCGGAAAACATTTTTCTCGGCAGCGAGCTGTCGCGCGGCGGGCTGGTGCAGCGCAAAGAGATGGCCGCCCAGGCGCAGGCGGTGATTGACCGTCTCGGCGCGCAGTTCAGCGCCACCGACCTGGTGATGAAGCTGACCATCGCCGAGCAGCAGCAGGTGGAGATCGCCCGCGCGCTGCACCGCAACAGCCGCATTCTGGTGATGGATGAACCCACCGCCGCCCTCTCTTCGCGCGAAACGCACCGCCTGTTTGAACTGATTTTGCGCCTGCGCGATGAAGGGATGGCGATTATCTACATCAGCCATCGCATGGCGGAAGTGTATGAGCTTTCCGATCGCGTCAGCGTCCTGCGCGACGGGCAGTACGTCGGCAGCCTGACGCGCGACAAGCTGAATGCCTCTGAGTTGGTGCGCATGATGGTGGGCCGCCCGCTCAGCGATCTGTTTAACAAAGAGCGCGATATTCCGCTCGGCAGCCCGCGTCTGAACGTGCACCACCTGACAGATGGCAAAAAAGTGCTGCCGTGCAGTTTGCAGGTTCGCTCCGGTGAAATCGTCGGGCTGGCGGGGCTGGTCGGGGCCGGTCGCTCCGAGCTGGCGCAGCTGATCTTCGGCGTGCGCAAAGCCACCGGCGGCATGATCGAGGTCGACGGCGAACCGGTGGTGATCCACTCCCCGCGCGCGGCCATTGAAAACGGCATCGGTTTTCTTACCGAGAACCGCAAGGAGCAGGGGCTGTTTCTGGAGCTGGCGGCGCAGGAGAACATCACCATGGCGACGCTGGAGCGCGACGCCACCTTCGGCTGGCTGAACCGCAAAAAAGCGCAGTCTATTTCCGATGACGCCATCGCCCTGCTCAATATCCGCGTGCCGCATTCTCAGGTGCGCGCGGGCGGGCTCTCCGGCGGCAACCAGCAAAAGCTGCTGATCTCCCGCTGGGTGGCGATTGGCCCGCGCATTCTGATTCTGGACGAACCTACGCGCGGCGTGGACGTCGGCGCGAAAAGCGAGATCTACCGCATCATGAACCAGATGGCGCGCAAAGGGGTGGCGATTCTGATGATCTCCAGCGAGCTGCCGGAAGTGGTGGGCATGAGCGACCGGGTGTACGTGATGCGGGAAGGCAGCATCGCGGGTGAACTCCACGGACGCGACATCTCTCAGGAAAACATTATGACGCTGGCAACCGGCGTGAACGACACACATCATCAGGCGGTGTAATTATGACAACTCCAACCCATCCGCAGCAGGTGGCGAAATCCGCCTCCGCCAAAAAAATGCTGATGAGCGATCTGATGCAAACGATCGGCATTTTGCCAATTTTAATCCTGATTGTGGCGGTATTTGGCTTTATCGCCCCGAACTTTTTCACCGAGAGCAACCTGCTGAATATTACCCGGCAGGCGTCGATCAACATCGTGCTGGCGGCGGGGATGACCTTCATCATCCTGACCGGCGGGATTGACCTCTCTGTGGGCTCGATTCTGGGCACTACGGCGGTAGCGGCGATGGTGGTCTCGCTTATCCCGGAATTTGCGATGCTCTCCATTCCGGCGGCGCTGATGCTCGGTATGGTGCTGGGGCTGTTCAACGGCGCGCTGGTGGCCTTTGCCGGGCTGCCGCCGTTTATCGTCACCCTCGGCACCTATACGGCACTGCGCGGCGCGGCGTATCTGCTGGCGGACGGCACGACGGTCATTAACTCCAACATTAACTTCGAGTGGATCGGCAACAACTACCTCGGCCCGATTCCGTGGCTGGTGGTGATCGCCCTGGCGGTGATTGTGGTGTGCTGGTTTATTCTGCGTCGCACAACCCTCGGCGTTCACATCTATGCGGTCGGCGGCAATATGCAGGCGGCACGCTTAACCGGCATCAAGGTCTGGCTGGTGCTGCTGTTTGTCTACGGCATGAGCGGCCTGCTCTCGGGATTAGGCGGCGTGATGAGCGCCTCGCGCCTCTACAGCGCCAACGGCAACCTCGGCACGGGGTACGAGCTGGATGCGATTGCGGCGGTGATCCTCGGCGGAACCAGCTTCGTCGGCGGGATCGGCACGATCACCGGCACGCTGGTCGGTGCATTGATCATCGCCACCCTCAACAACGGCATGACGCTGATGGGCGTCTCCTACTTCTGGCAACTGGTGATCAAAGGGGCGGTGATCATCATAGCGGTGCTGATCGACAAATACCGTACCCGACACCATCAAAGTGCATAACAACAATACCCTACGTGAGGAATACAGCATGAGATTAAAGCCCTTAGTGACCGCGCTCTGTGCTGGCGCGCTGCTGGCCGCAACCCCGTTTGCGCAGGCAAAAGATCTGAAGTCCATCGGCGTGACGGTGGGCGACCTGGCTAACCCGTTCTTCGTGCAGATCACCAAAGGCGCCGAGCTGGAAGCGCGCAAGCTGGCGGGAGATAACGTCAAGGTGACGCTGGTCTCCAGCGGGTACGATCTGGGCCAGCAGGTGTCGCAGATCGATAACTTCATTGCGGCGAAAGTGGACATGATCATCCTCAACGCCGCGGATTCCAAAGGGATCGGCCCGGCGGTAAAACGCGCCAAAGAGGCAGGGATCGTGGTCGTGGCGGTTGACGTGGCGGCGGAAGGGGCCGATGCGACAATCACCTCCGATAACACCCAGGCGGGGGAGATGGCCTGTAAGTACATAACCGACCGCCTGAAAGGTAAAGGCAACGTGGTGATCATCAACGGGCCGCCGGTTTCTGCGGTACAAAACCGCGTGGAGGGCTGCCAGACCGAGTTCAGGCGCCACCCGGATATCAAAGTGCTCTCGGATAATCAGAACGCCAAAGGCAGCCGCGAAGGCGGACTGGAGGTCATGACCTCCCTGCTGGCGGCCAATCCGAAGATCGACGGCGTATTCGCAATTAACGATCCGACGGCGATCGGCGCCGATCTGGCAGCGAAACAGGCGCAACGCAATGAGTTCTTTATCGTTGGCGTGGATGGCAGCCCGGACGGTGAAGAAGCTCTGAAGCGCGAAAACTCCCTGTTTGTGGCGACGCCGGCGCAGGATCCGCAGGTGATGGCGGCGAAGGCGGTGGAGATTGGCTATGACATTCTCCAGGGCAAACCTGCGCCGAAAGAGCCTGTGCTGATCCCGGTGACGATGATCGATAAAAAGAACGTCGGCACGTATAAGGGGTGGACGGTTAAGTAAACCCGGTGCGGCCTGATGCCCTCACCCTAACCCTCTCCCACGGGGAGAGGGAACTTACTCCCCCTCTCCCTTGAGGGAGAGGGCCGGGGTGAGGGGGTGGCATAAAACTCAAGGAGTCCCCATGAAACGCTCCGACATCAATGAAATCCTCGGCCACACGCGGCAGTTCTTCTCCATGCACGACGTGCATCTCCCGCCGTTTGCCAGCTTTCCGCCAACAAAATGGCAGCAGCTTGACCAGGCCGCCTGGCAGGAGGTGTTCGACCTCAGGCTCGGCTGGGACGTGACGGCGTTTGGCGGCAACCACTTTGCCGCACAGGGGTTAACGCTGTTCACCCTGCGCAACGGCTCCCCCAACGGCGTGCCTTATGAGAAGTGCTATGCCGAAAAAATCATGCACGTGCGCGACGGCCAGGTGACGCCGATGCATTTCCACTGGCGCAAGCGGGAGGACATCATCAACCGCGGCGGCGGGAATCTGATTATTGAGTTATGGAATGCGGGCGCGCATGAGGAGACCGAAAACACCGACGTGATCGTCACGATAGACGGCTGTCGGCAGACGCACGCGCCCGGCAGCCAGCTGCGCCTCACGCCAGGGGAGAGCATCTGCCTGACGCCCGGCCTGTACCACAGTTTCTGGGGTGAACGCGGCTTTGGCGACGTGCTGGTGGGCGAAGTGTCGTCGGTCAATGACGATGAACACGACAACCACTTTTTACAGCCCATCGATCGCTACAACACCATCGAAGAAGACGAACCGGCGGTGCTGGTGCTGTGCAACGAGTACAACCTGTTTCGGATATAAGGAGTGAATGATGCCATTGATTTCTCTTGCCGACGGTCTGGCACACGCCAGAGAACACCGCTACGCCCTGGGCGCGTTCAACGTTCTCGACTCCCATTTTCTGCGCGCGCTGTTTGCCGCGGCGAAACAGGAACGCTCGCCGTTTATCATCAACATCGCCGAAGTGCATTTTAAGTACGTGTCTCTGGAGTCGCTTGTTGAAGCGGTGAAGTTCGAAGCCGCCCGTCACGATATTCCCGTGGTGCTGAACCTCGACCACGGGCTGCATTTTGAGGCCGTCGTGCGCGCCCTGCGCTTAGGGTTCAGCTCGGTGATGTTCGACGGCTCGACGCTGAGCTATGAGGAAAATATCCGCCAGACCCGGGAAGTGGTGAAGATGTGCCACGCGGTGGGCGTCTCGGTGGAGGCGGAGCTGGGCGCAGTCGGCGGAGATGAAGGCGGCGCACTGTATGGGCATGCGGATGAAGCGTTCTTTACCGACCCACAGCTGGCGCGCGAGTTTGTCGATTTAACCGGTATCGACGCGCTGGCGGTCGCCATTGGCAACGCGCACGGCAAATACAAGGGCGAGCCGAAGCTTGATTTCCCCCGTCTGGACGCCATTCGCCAGCAGACGGGCCTGCCGCTGGTGTTACACGGCGGCTCTGGCATCAGCGATGCCGACTTCCGCCGCGCCATCGAGCTGGGCATTCATAAAATCAACTTCTATACCGGCATGTCGCAGGCCGCGCTCGCCGCCGTTGAGCAGCGCATGGCAAACCGCCAGCCGCTGTACGATGAGTTTGCCGAACTGCTGCTGGGCATTGAAGAGGCCATTACCGATACGGTCGCGGAGCAGATGCGCATCTTCGGCAGCGCGGGGCAGGCATAATGGAACGCAAAGGGATTATCGCCGCAGGCAACATGCTGGTGGATCACGTTCATCAGATCGTGCAGTGGCCGGAGCGCGGCTGGCTGGCGGAAATCACCCACAGCGAACGCTCAACCGGCGGTGCGCCGCTCAACGTTCTGCTGACGCTGGCGAAAATGCACGTCGGCCTGCCGTTACAGGCGGTGGGGCTGATTGGGGAAGACAGCGACGGAGACTATATTCTGGCGATGCTCGACCAGTATCACGTCAATCGCCAGCGCGTGCAGCGTACAACGTTCGCCCCAACGTCGATGTCGCAGGTGATGACCGACCCCAGCGGACAGCGCACCTTTTTCCACTCGCCGGGCGCCAACCGCCTGCTGGATCTTCCCGCCTTCGATCGTTTAGACGGATCGCTGAAGATCTTCCATCTCGGCTATCTGCTGCTGCTCGACAGCCTGGACATGCCGGACGAGGAGTTTGGCACCCGCAGCGCGCGGTTACTGGCACAGATGCGCGATCAGGGGTATGAAACCTCGCTCGATCTGGTCTCCCGCAAGGGCGATCCGCGCTATCAGCCGCTGGTGCTCCCTGCCCTGCGCCATCTTGATTATCTGGTGATTAACGAGCTGGAAGCCGGTGAGTTTAGCGGGCTTGAGATCCGCGACGGTCATGGTGCGCTGAACATGGTCCATATCGCCGACGCTGCCGCACAGTTGCTGGCGGCAGGCGTGCGGCAGCGGGTAGTGATCCACTGTCCGGAAGGGGCATGGGGTGAAGCGCCGGGTGAAAAAGGGCAATGGGTTCCTTCGTGGAAGCTGACGCAGGACGAGATTATCGGCAGCGTCGGTGCGGGCGACGCGTTTTGCGCAGGCTTTTTATACGGTTGCCATGAATCGCTGTCGCTTACCGAGAGTATTTATCTGGCGCACGCCTGCGCGCGGGCCAGCCTGCTGGCGGCCAATGCGATTGACGGCGCGAAAACGCTGGCCGAGCTTCAGGCGTTTATTCAGGAGAACGGTCAGGCGGCTTTCTCATGATGGGAAACGTCCGTGGCAAAAACATAGCCCAGACCGCGAATGGTTTTGATCAGCAAAGGCTGGTGCGGATTGACCTCAATTTTTCGCCGTAGCCGCATGATCAACACGTCGATAGTGCGGTCAAAGACCTCGGCGCTTTCGCTGTGGGTCAGCTCCAGCAGCTGTTCACGACTCAGTACCCGGCGGGCGTTTTGCGTTAATGCCAGCAGCAGGCCGTATTCGCCCTGGGTTAACGGCACGGTATTACGCTGCGGATCGCTCAGCTCGCAGCGGGTGGTGTCCAGCGTCCAGCCGTTAAAGGTAATACCTTCAACGCGCGGCGCGGCAGGCTCCGCGTCCAGCGCGCCGGTACGACGCAGCACCGCCTTAACGCGGGCGACCACCACGCGCGGATTGAACGGTTTTCCGATGTAATCATCGGCGCCCATTTCCAGCCCGACGACCACATCTGATTCACTTCCCAGCCCCGTCAGCATCACCACCGGTAGCGACGGTCGCTGCTTTTGCAGTTGCAGCAAAACCTGTAATCCGTTGATATCCGGCAGCATCATGTCCAGCAGAACCAGCGCAATGCCGGGGTCCTGCTGGACACGGTTCACCGCGTCCTGACCGGTGTGACACGTCAGCACGGTAAAGACGTGCTCGCTGAGCACATCCTGTAGCAGTTCGCAGACTGCGACATCATCATCAACCACCAGAATCGCCGGTTTCATCGCATGCTTCCGTCAGGGAATTATGTTAAGTCTGAACCATTCTGCCGCTGGCTCCAGCCTAATTGTTTTTTACGTGACGGAAATTCAATCCATGTCACATCCCCTGCCCTTTCGACACGTCAATTTTGACGATTGGCTGTTTTTCGTCAGGGTTTTGCCCCGCAAAGGGCCGTAAAGTCAGGAAATACCCATAGTAAAAACATGGCATAGAAGCTGCATATTGGGCAGGTAAGAACTGTTTAACTGGAGCAAAGTGATGAAAAAAGTCGTCACGGTTTGCCCTTATTGTGCCTCAGGTTGCAAGATCCACCTGGTGGTCGATAACGGCAAAATCGTCCGGGCGGAAGCGGCGCAGGGTAAAACCAATCAGGGCACGCTGTGCCTGAAAGGGTACTACGGCTGGGATTTTATTAACGATACCCAAATCCTCACGCCGCGCCTGAAAACCCCTATGATCCGCCGCGAGCGCGGCGGCAAGCTGGAAGCCGTCTCCTGGAATGAAGCGCTGGATTACGTCGCCACGCGCCTCAGCGCCATCAAGGCCAAGTATGGCCCGGATGCGATTCAGACCACCGGCTCCTCACGCGGAACCGGGAATGAAACCAACTATGTGATGCAAAAATTCGCGCGCGCCGTTATTGGTACCAATAACGTCGACTGCTGCGCTCGCGTCTGACACGGCCCATCGGTTGCAGGTCTGCACCAGTCGGTCGGTAACGGCGCAATGAGTAATGCCATCAATGAGATAGATAACACCGATCTGGTGTTCATCTTCGGCTATAACCCGGCGGATTCTCACCCTATCGTCGCGAATCACGTTATTCGCGCCAAACAGAACGGGGCGAAAATCATCGTCTGCGATCCGCGTAAAATTGAAACCGCGCGCATTGCGGATATGCACATCGCACTGAAAAACGGCTCGAACATCGCGCTGTTGAATGCGATGGGGCATGTCATTATTGAGGAGAACCTCTACGACCAGGCGTTTGTCGCGAGCCGTACGGAAGGGTTTGAAGAGTATCGCAAGATTGTCGAAGGCTATACGCCGGAGTCAGTAGAGGCGATAACCGGCGTCAGCGCGCAGGAGATCCGCCAGGCGGCGCGGATGTACGCCGGAGCGAAAACCGCCGCCATTCTGTGGGGTATGGGCGTGACCCAGTTCTACCAGGGCGTGGAAACCGTGCGCTCGCTCACCAGCCTCGCCATGCTGACCGGCAATCTGGGTAAAGCGCATGTGGGCGTGAACCCGGTGCGTGGTCAGAATAACGTGCAGGGTGCGTGTGATATGGGCGCGCTGCCGGACACCTATCCGGGCTACCAGTACGTCAAATTCCCGGAAAACCGCGAGAAGTTTGCGAAGGCCTGGGGCGTGGAAAGTCTGCCGGCACACACCGGATACCGCATCAGCGAGCTGCCGCACCGCGCGGCTCACGGTGAAGTACGTGCGGCCTACATCATGGGTGAAGATCCGCTCCAGACCGACGCCGAACTGTCTGCGGTGCGCAAAGGCTTTGAGGATCTGGAGCTGGTGATTGTTCAGGATATCTTTATGACCAAAACCGCGGCGGCGGCGGATGTGATTCTGCCGTCGACCTCCTGGGGCGAGCATGAAGGTGTCTATACGGCGGCAGACCGCGGCTTCCAGCGCTTCTTCAAGGCCGTCGAGCCGAAGTGGGATCTGAAAACAGACTGGCAAATCATCAGCGAAATCGCCACCCGCATGGGCTACCCGATGCACTACAACAACACCCAGGAGATCTGGGACGAGTTGCGGCATCTGTGCCCGGACTTTTATGGGGCAACCTATGAAAAAATGGGTGAGCTGGGCTACATCCAGTGGCCGTGCCGGGATGAATCAGAATCCGATCAGGGGACGTCATACCTCTTTAAAGAGAAGTTCGACACCCCGAACGGGCTGGCGCAGTTCTTCACCTGCGACTGGGTCGCGCCGATCGATAAGCTCACCGACGAGTATCCGATGGTGCTCTCCACCGTGCGTGAAGTGGGCCACTACTCCTGCCGTTCCATGACCGGTAACTGCGCCGCGCTGGCGGCGCTGGCGGATGAACCGGGCTACGCGCAGATCAACACCGCCGATGCCGAACGTCTCGGTATTGAAGATGAAGCGCTGGTGTGGGTGAACTCGCGTAAAGGCCGCATCATTACCCGCGCGCAGGTCAGCGACCGTCCAAACAAAGGGGCAGTCTATATGACCTACCAGTGGTGGATTGGCGCCTGTAACGAGCTGGTGACGGAGAACTTAAGCCCGATAACCAAAACGCCGGAGTATAAATACTGCGCCGTAAACGTGGAGCCAATAGCGGATCAACACGCTGCGGAACAGTATGTGATCGACGAATATAACAAGCTGAAAGCCCGCCTGCGCGAAAGCGCAATGGGATGAAGCCGTTAATTAATCGCTGACTAAATGGGGTGAGATATTCACCCCATTATTATTTCTGGCATCGCTATTAATTACATCTATATATATTTCTGAAGATGTCTCGCAGAAAAAATGTAATTTGCACGAAAATTAATTACATCTTTGCATTTTAATTCAGCGAGATAAGATATGCGGCGGGTGCTTAAGACTTTCTGTCTTGAGCATTGTTGAGGGACAGAAAGTGGAAAGCCCCGGGAAATTTGCATTTACCCGAGGCTACCCCTCAACAACCAACAGGTTGAGAGTAGCCTCTTATTCTTTTTTTCACAAGGAGTAAAAGGCATGACGCCATTAAAAACTACGTTAGGCATCGTCTTTATTATTTGCCTGACGATAGTGATCTTTACCTTTATTACTCGCGATAAGCTCTGCGAGTTTTCAATAAAGAGTGAACATCAGGAGGTGGCGGCGAAATTAGCCTGTAACGCAGGCTAACCTCTTCGGGCGGAACGCGTGTTCCGCCCGGCTTGTGGGATGCTGAGGTCTTAACGCACCCGTTTTTTTCTTCTGTCACCGCGATTATACTGCGCGGCGTGTACCCAGATGATAAGAATCCATGAAAACCCTTTTTCTGATGTTGTTATTTTTAACCGCGTTTGCCCATGCCGATGAGATAGGCAGCCAGTATAAAAAGCAGGCTGAAGCGGGCGATGCGCGCGCGCAGTATTATCTTGCCGATACCTGGTTCAGTTCCGGCGACAGCGCGCAGGCGGCGCTGTGGGCGGAAAAAGCGGCAAAAGGCGGTGATGTCGACGCCATGGCGCTGCTGTCGCAAATCCACTTTTCGCAGGGCGACTATGCTCAGGCCAAAGCCCTGGCCCAGCAGGCAAACATTGCGGGCAGCAAACGCGGCGCGATCATGCTGGCGCGGGTGCTGGTGAACACGCAGGCGGGCAAAACCGACTACCCGCAGGCCATCGCACTGCTGCAATCGGCGACCGAAGACATCGATAGCGACTCGGCGGTAGACGCGCAACAGCTGCTGGGGCTGATCTATGCCAACGGCGTTGAAGTCCCTCAGGATGACGTGCAGGCCGCGTCGTGGTTCAAGCGGAGTTCGGCTCTGTCCCGGACGGGCTATGCGGAGTACTGGGCAGGAATGCTGTTCAGGCAGGGTGAGAAAGGCTTTATCACACCGAATAAGCAGAAAGCGCTTTACTGGTTAAACCTGAGCTGTACCGAAGGGTTTGATACCGGGTGTGAAGAGTTTGATGCGTTGAGCGGGGAGTAACGTGCCGGGTGGCGGCTTCGCCTTACCCGGCCTACAAAACCCGTAGGCCCGGTAAGCGCAGCGCCACCGGGCTTAGAATGTTACTGGTCAGCCGTTTTATCAAAACGACCCAGCACCTCGCGTTCATACGCCAGCGCTTTTTTACGGTCGAACTTGTGTTCCCACTTGGAGATTACCAGCACCGCCAGCGCATTACCCACCACGTTCAGCGCAGTACGCGCCATGTCGAGGATACGGTCCACACCGGCAATAAACGCCAGGCCTTCCAGCGGAATACCGACGCTGCCCAGCGTCGCCAGCAGCACCACGAAGGAGACGCCCGGCACGCCTGCGATGCCTTTTGAAGTCACCATCAGCGTCAGAACCAGCACGATCTCCTGCCACAGCGACAGGTCAATGCCGTACAGCTGCGCGATAAAGATTGCCGCAATACTCTGATACAGCGTCGAACCATCCAGGTTAAAGGAGTAACCCGTTGGCACCACGAAGCTGGTAATGGACGCCGGCGCACCGTAGGCCTCCATCTTCTCAATGATACGCGGCAGTACGCTCTCGGAGCTTGCCGTGGAGTAGGCCAGAATCAGCTCATCCTTCAGGATGCGGATCAGGATCCAGATGCTGAGCCCGCACAGGCGCGCCACAATGCCCAGCACTACCAGCGCGAAGAACAGAATCGCGAAGTGCACCAGAATCACCAGCTTCGCCAGCGGCCACAGGGAGGCAAAGCCGAAGTTCGCTACGGTCACCGCAATCAGCGCGAATACCCCGACCGGCGCATAACGCATCACCATGTGGGTGACTTTGAACATGGTTTCGGAGACAGATCGGAACACGGTGACCAGCGGTTCACGGTGCGTCGCAGGCAGGGAAGAAAGCCCCAGACCAAAGAGTACCGAGAAGAAGATGATCGGCAGCATCTCGCCCTTCGCCATGGACGCGATAATGTTGGTCGGCACCAGCGAGAGAATAGTCCCCATCAGTCCATGCGAATGGCTCTGCACATCGGCGGTTGTGCTTTGGTATTTCGAAATATCCACCGTCGCCAGCTGCGACATATCGATCCCGGCACCAGGCTGGAACACATTCGCCAGGGTGATGCCAAGAACGATGGCAACCGTGGTGATCACTTCGAAATAGAGAATAGTTTTAACGCCGATGCGGCCTAACTGTTTCGCATCACCGACACCCGCGATACCGACCACCAGCGTCGAGATCACAATCGGCACAACAATCATCTTGATCAGATGAATAAAGATATCGCCCGCAGGGGAGAGAAGGTTCGCAATCAGCCACTCGCGGCTGTCGCTATGATAATGGAGGTAACTGCCCAGCAAGATGCCCAGCACAAGGGCCAGCAGGATCTGCCAGGCCAGGCTGACTTTCAAATTTTTCATAGAAACTGACTTCCTCAATGAAATCTCCGTACCATCAAAACTGCATGAATATGGAGACATACTGAAAGGGTATGAATTGTGTTGCGTTGGTTTATGGGATTTTTTAACGCGCCGTATGAGTATCATTTGCACGGCATGCTGCGCAAGCCTTAAAGAACAAGGCATTTCACTGCAAAAAGTGTCATTGACGGCAATTTATAGCAATTCGCATAAATAACCATTTGTTATACAAAATATTTTCACTTCAAAAAAGTGAATAATTCTTCAGGTGAATTATTTCCCTTCAAAGTTTCATTCGCTCAATTTTCATACTCTTCAGACATTGCGTGATCTGTCGCCCAAATACTAAACAAAGCTTGTAAAGCCCCTACTATTAACGTTTTTGCGACATATTATTAACATCTTACAAGGAGAAAAAAAGCCATGAGCCAAATACACAAACACGACATTCCCGCAAACATTGCGGACCGTTGCCTGATAAGCCCGGAGCAATACCAGGAGAAATACCAGCAGTCCGTTTCCAGCCCTGACGCGTTCTGGGGTGAGCAGGGCCACATCCTCGACTGGATCAAACCTTATCAGAAGGTAAAGAACACCTCTTTCGCGCCGGGCAACGTCTCCATTAAATGGTATGAAGACGGCACGCTGAACCTGGCGGCGAACTGCCTGGACCGCCATCTTGCTGAACGCGGCAACGAAACGGCCATCATCTGGGAAGGCGACGATGCCTCTCAGAGTAAACACATCTCGTATAAAGAACTTCATCGCGACGTGTGCCGCTTTGCCAACGTGCTGCTGGCCCAGGGCATTAAAAAAGGCGATGTGGTGGCGATCTATATGCCAATGGTGCCGGAAGCCGCCGTGGCTATGCTGGCCTGCGCGCGCATCGGTGCGATCCACTCCGTTATCTTCGGCGGTTTCTCGCCGGAGGCGGTTGCCGGGCGTATTGTCGACTCAAATTCGAAGCTGGTGATCACCGCTGACGAGGGCGTGCGCGCCGGGCGCGGTATTCCGCTGAAGAAAAACGTTGATGAAGCGCTGAAAAACCCGAACGTGAAATCCATCAGTAACGTCATTGTCTTCAAACGCACGGGCGGCAAAATCGACTGGCACGAGGGGCGCGACCTGTGGTGGAGCGATCTGATTGAAAACGCCAGCGACCAGCATCAGCCTGAAGAGATGAACGCGGAAGATCCGCTGTTTATTCTTTATACCTCCGGCTCCACCGGTAAGCCGAAAGGCGTGCTGCATACCACCGGCGGCTATCTGGTTTACGCGGCCACCACCTTTAAATACGTTTTCGACTACCATCCGGGCGACATCTACTGGTGTACCGCCGACGTGGGCTGGGTCACCGGTCATAGCTACCTGCTGTACGGCCCGCTGGCCTGCGGCGCAACAACGCTGATGTTTGAAGGCGTACCGAACTGGCCGACCCCGGCGCGTATGTGCCAGGTGGTTGATAAGCATCAGGTCAACATTCTCTACACCGCGCCAACGGCGATCCGCGCGCTGATGGCAGAAGGAGATAAAGCTATCGAAGGGACCGACCGCTCTTCCCTGCGTATCCTCGGCTCCGTGGGCGAGCCGATCAACCCCGAAGCCTGGGAGTGGTACTGGAAGAAGATCGGCAACGAGAAGTGCCCGGTGATGGATACCTGGTGGCAGACCGAAACCGGCGGCTTCATGATCACCCCGATGCCGGGCGCCACGCAGCTGAAAGCCGGTTCGGCCACCCGTCCGTTCTTCGGCGTGCAGCCTGCGCTGGTGGACAACGAAGGCAATCCGCAGGAAGGCGCTACCGAAGGCAACCTGGTGATCGTCGATTCCTGGCCTGGCCAGGCGCGTACCCTGTTCGGCGACCATGAGCGCTTCGAGCAGACCTACTTCTCGACCTTCAAAAACATGTACTTCAGCGGCGACGGCGCGCGCCGGGATGAAGACGGTTATTACTGGATCACCGGACGCGTGGACGACGTGCTGAACGTCTCCGGCCACCGTCTGGGCACGGCGGAGATTGAGTCTGCGCTGGTGTCGCATCCGAAAATTGCCGAAGCGGCGGTTGTCGGCATTCCTCACAACATCAAAGGCCAGGCGATCTACGCCTACGTCACTCTGAACCACGGCGAAGAGCCGTCGCCAGAGCTGTATACCGAGGTGCGCAACTGGGTGCGTAAAGAGATCGGCCCGCTTGCCACGCCGGACGTGCTGCACTGGACCGACTCGCTGCCGAAAACCCGTTCCGGCAAGATTATGCGCCGTATCCTGCGCAAAATCGCGGCGGGCGACACCAGTAACCTCGGTGATACCTCAACGCTGGCCGATCCTGGCGTGGTGGACAAACTGCTCGAAGAGAAGCAGGCCATCGCAATGCCTTCCTAGTGTTTTCTCCCTCTCCCCGTGGGAGAGGGCCGGGGTGAGGGCATCAGACCGCACCTTCCTCCCCTCACCCTCTCCCCACAGGGGAGAGGGGATAAAAACAAACCAACCTTACTTCTGGAGACTCTGTGATGAATAACGATATTTGTCAGCAGATAGAGAATAGTGCGCACTACAGGGAGCTCGTCGAAAAACGGCAACGGTTTGCCTTCATCCTTTCCATCATCATGCTGATTATCTACGTCGGCTTTATTCTGCTGATCGCCTTTGCGCCGCACTGGCTGGGCACCCCGCTGCATGAGGGTACCAGCGTCACGCGCGGTATTCCGATTGGGATTGGCGTGATCATCATTTCGTTTGTGCTCACGGGTGTGTACGTCTGGCGTGCGAACGGTGAATTCGATCGTCTTAACAGAGAAGTTCTGCGCGAGGTAAAAGCATCATGAAGCGAGTCCTGACGGCGCTAGCCGCCACACTTCCCTTTGCTGCCCATGCGGCAGATGCCCTTACCGGCGAGGTTCAGCGCCAGCCAACCAACTGGCAGGCGATTATCATGTTCCTGATTTTCGTGGTGCTGACGCTGTACATCACCTACTGGGCGTCGAAACGCGTACGCTCCCGTAACGATTACTACACCGCGGGCGGCAATATTACCGGCTTCCAGAACGGGCTGGCGATCGCGGGGGACTTTATGTCCGCCGCCTCGTTCCTTGGGATCTCCGCGCTGGTGTATACCTCAGGGTATGACGGCCTGATCTACTCCCTCGGGTTCCTGGTGGGCTGGCCAATCATTCTGTTCCTGATTGCCGAGCGCCTGCGTAACCTGGGGCGCTATACCTTTGCTGACGTCGCCTCCTATCGCCTGAAGCAGGGGCCGATTCGTACCCTCTCCGCCTGCGGTTCGCTGGTGGTGGTGGCACTCTATCTGATCGCCCAGATGGTCGGCGCGGGCAAACTGATCGAGCTGCTGTTCGGCCTGAACTACCACGTCGCGGTGGTGCTGGTCGGCGTGCTGATGGTGATGTACGTCCTGTTCGGCGGCATGCTGGCCACCACCTGGGTACAGATCATCAAAGCGGTACTACTGCTGTTCGGCGCCAGCTTTATGGCCTTTATGGTGATGAAGCACGTCGGGTTCAGCTTCAATAATCTGTTTACCGAAGCGATGGCGGTCCACCCGAAAGGGGAAGCGATCATGAGCCCGGGCGGGCTGGTGAAAGATCCGATATCCGCGCTCTCGCTCGGTCTCGGCCTGATGTTCGGTACCGCTGGCCTGCCGCATATCCTGATGCGTTTCTTCACGGTGTCAGATGCGCGTGAAGCGCGTAAAAGCGTGTTCTACGCTACCGGGTTTATGGGCTACTTCTACATTCTGACCTTTATCATCGGCTTCGGCGCAATCATGCTGGTGGGGGCAAACCCGGCGTTTAAAGACGCGGCGGGCGCGCTTATCGGCGGTAACAACATGGCGGCGGTGCATCTGGCCGACGCGGTGGGCGGCAACCTGTTCCTCGGCTTTATCTCTGCCGTGGCCTTTGCCACCATCCTCGCGGTGGTTGCAGGGCTGACGCTGGCCGGCGCGTCGGCGGTTTCGCATGACCTCTACGCCAACGTCTTCCGCAAAGGCGCAAGCGAGCGCGATGAGCTGAAAGTCTCCAAAATCACCGTGCTGGTGCTGGGCGTCGTCGCCATCCTGCTGGGGATTTTGTTCGAGAAACAGAACATCGCCTTTATGGTCGGGCTGGCCTTCTCGATTGCGGCAAGCTGTAACTTCCCGATCATTCTGCTCTCCATGTACTGGTCAAAACTGACCACCCGTGGGGCGATGATCGGCGGCTGGCTGGGCCTGCTGACGGCGGTGATTCTGATGATCCTCGGCCCGACCATCTGGGTGCAGATCCTCGGTCACGAAAGCGCTATCTTCCCGTATGAATACCCGGCGCTGTTCTCCATTGCCGTGGCGTTTATCGGGATCTGGATTTTCTCTGCCACCGATAATTCACCGGAGGGTAACCTGGAGCGTGAAAAATTCCGCGCCCAGTTTATCCGCTCGCAAACCGGCCTGGGCGTTGAGCAGGGCCGCGCGCACTAAGCCTTTTCTCCCCGGTCGCTCTGGCCGGGGAGCTTAAAACATCACCCACGCCACCAGCGGCGCAATCAGCACCATCGTGACGCCCGAAAGCATCATCACCAGGCTCGCGACCACGCCCTCCTGCTGTCCCAGCTCATACGAACGTGCCGTCCCCGCCCCGTGCGACGCCGCGCCAAACCCCGCGCCTTTCGCCATCCCTTCGCGAATGGAAAGCCGCAGAAACAGCACATCCCCCACTGCCATGCCGAAGACGCCCGTCACCACCACAAACAGCGCCACCAGATCCGGCTGGCCACCGAGCGGTTTGGCGGCTGCCAGCGCAAACGGCGTGGTCACCGAACGCACCGCCAGGCTGCGCTGGATTTCATCCGACAGGGTAAACAGCCGCGCCAGCCAGACCGAACTGCACACCGCCACCACCGTCGCGGTGACGACACCCGCGCTGAGCGACATCCAGTGGCGTCTGATAATGGCGAGGTTGTCATAAACGGGTACGGCGAAGGCGATGGTCGCCGGGCCGAGCAGCCACAGCAGCCAGTGGGATTCGCCAATGTAGTTCTGCCAGGAGATATGGCCGAAGACCAGCATCAGCACCAGCAGGATCGGCGTAAAGACCAGCGGCATCAGCGGCAGCGCGCGAAAGCGGCGATACAGGCGCTTGTTGGCAAAGTAGATGACGACTGTCGCAATCAGGCACAGCACGCTTATCTGAAAGTTAGTCATGCTTCTGCCTGCTGATTTCAAAGCGATACACTTTATCCACCACCCAGGCAGTGGCGCCCAGCACCATCATCGTGCTCAGGGCGATAACCGCAAAGATGCGCCAGCCGTCGACCATCAGCAGCTGGGCATAGTTCACCACCGCCACCACGGCCGGCACAAAGAACAACAGCATCTCCGCCAGCAGCCAGCGTGCGCCGGCCCGCACCCAGCTAAGGGGCAACGCGCGACAGAGGATCAGCGTCAGCAACAGCACCATCCCCACCAGGTTGGCGGGTAAAGGCAGATGCAGCCAGTCGACAAGATATTCCGCGAAAACAAACAGTCCCGCGTAAAGCAGTACCTGAACCGGTACCTGGAGTCGTTGAACAACGGCAGGCGTAACACGGCTTAACGCCACGGCCATGGGGGTTTTCCTCAGAAATGAGACGAGGCGCCAGTATAGTGAGCGTACGGTATCGACTGAAATGAATTAAAATCATCGAAGGTATAGTTTCGAGGAATAATCATGGACATAAGAACGCTGCGCTATTTTGTCGAGGTGGTTCGCCAGCAAAGTTTTACCCGCGCAGCGGAGAAGTTATTCGTAACCCAGCCAACCATCAGCAAGATGCTGAAAAACCTCGAAGATGAGCTGAACTGTACCCTACTGATCCGCGACGGGCGCAAGCTGCTGCTGACCGATACCGGTCGCGTGGTGTTCGAGCGCGGGCTGGCAATTCTGGCGGAGTTCCGCCAGCTGGAGGCCGAGCTTGGGGACATCAACCATCTGACAAAAGGGCTGCTGCGGCTCGGCATTCCGCCGATGGTCGGCATGATGATGGCCGGGCCGATAAGCCTGTTTCGCCAGCGCTATCCCGGCGTTGAGCTAAAAATTTCTGAATTTGGCGGCCTGACCGTGCAGCAGGCGGTGATAAACGGTGAACTGGACGTGGCCATGACCGCCCTTCCCGTGGAGGAGGAAAGCGGCCTGGCGACGCTGCCGCTGTTCAGCCACCCGCTGTGCGTGCTGGTGCCGCGCTCCGGCGACTGGCTGAAGATTGAATCAGTAAAACCCGAGCTGCTCGGCGAACACCCGCTGCTGATTTACAACGAAGATTTTGCCTTAAGCCGCCAGCTGATGGCGCTGTTTAACCAGCACAACGTGAAGCCGCGCATTGCGGTGCGCAGCGGCCAGTGGGATTTTCTGGCGGCGATGGTACAGGCGGGCGTGGGGATTGCCATTCTGCCGCAGCCGATCTGCGAGCGGCTGGATAAAAATACGCTGCGCTGGATCCCGCTGGAGAGCGACCTGCACTGGCAGCTGGGGATGATCTGGCGTGAAGGGGTCTATCTGTCGCACAGCGCACAGGCGTGGTTGCAATGCTGTGAGGGGTTTTGGGTACCCTCACCCTAACCCTCTCCCACAGGGAGAGGGAACCGATCGAGCACGTAGGCCCGGTAAGCGCAGCGCCACCGGGCAATTACAGCGCTACTGATTCTCTATCAACAACGCTTCCAGCAGATCCAGATCGTGCAGCAGCTTTTGCAGCGTCTCGTTGCTGATCTGCCGCGTGGCGCGCAGGTGATACAGCTCGGCACGCTCGGAGCGCAGCGCCGCCAGGCGGAAACGGCGTTCGAGGTTCTCTTCCTGCAACGAACTTTCCACGTCGTTACGTCCGTCAGCACGGCGACGCAAATTACCGATCACGCGTGAACTGACTTCCTTCAGCAGCTGGTTATCAATGTTCTCTTCGGCATCGGCGGCCAGACGCTCCTCCATCTTCTCGATGGCGACAATCGCCACTTCCGCCGTCGCCGCACGGGCAATCCGCTCTTCTTTGTGCTGTTGCGAGGAGTCCCCTGCGTCAATATGTTGCAGCAGAATCGGCAGCATAATCACGCCGACAAACAGGGAGAAGAGGATCACGCCCGCCGCCAGGAACACCAGCTCGTAGCGCGCCGGGAAGACGTCACCCGTCGGCAGCAGCAGAGGAATGGAGAGCACACCAGCAAGGGTGATCGCCCCGCGCACGCCCGCGAAAGAGGCAATCAGCAGCTCGCGCGTGGTCCACGAGCCGAACTCCATCGGCTTTTTGGTCAGGAAGCGAACGCTGAATTTCTTCATCGTCCACAGCCAGCCGAAACGCACCAGCATCAGCGCAAGGTAGATGAGCACGATATCGGTAAACAGCATCCAGACTTCAACGTTTGGATCCGCTTCGGCTGCAATCAGCGAGGATTCCATAATGCCCGGCAGTTGCAGGCCCAACAGCAGGAACACCATGCCGTTAAACACAAACTCGAGCATGGCCCAGGTACTGTTCGCACGCAGGCGCATCGCCAGCGGCGCGCGGCGCATAACGCCGGAGCGGGTGATGGTCATCCCCGCGGCTACCGCCGCCAGAATACCCGACACGCCGATGTGTTCGGCAATCAGGTAAGAGGCAAACGGCAGCAGGAACAGCAGGACGATCTGCGTAGCGGGTTCGTCGCCACCCCAGCGGCTGAGGAAGCGCAGCGAGCGTCCGTACAGCCAGCTCACCACAAAGCCCGCGAGGATACCGCCAATCGCCACCTTGAAGAATTCCAGGGTCGCACCGCCGACGGTAAAGACCATGGTGCCCATGGCAACCGCCACGGCAAACTTCAGGGCGACCAGGCCAGAGGCGTCGTTCATCAGCGCCTCGCCCTGCAAAATGCCCATGATTTTCTTTGGAATGCGCCCTTCGCCCACAATGCCGGACAGCGCCACGGCGTCGGTAGGCGACAGCACGGCGGCCAGCGCAAAGGCGGGTATGAGCGGGATCCCCGGTACGGCCCAGTAGATCAGGAAACCAATCCCGACCACGGTGACCACCACCAGCGCCAGCGCCAGGCCGAAGATCTCTCGCCCGTGCTCCAGAAATTCGCGCGTCGGCGTTTTCCAGCCATCGGCAAACAGCAGCGGCGGGATAAACAGCACGAGGAACAGTTCCGGATCGAACTCCACGTGCAGACCGAACGTCGGCCACGCCAGCAGCGCACCGATAGCTATTTGCATTAAAGGCAGGGGGACCTGGAAGGGCAGTACGCGTGTAACCACCCCGGATAATGAGACCACAAGGGTCATGATGAGTATTGTGAAGAAAATTTCCATGCGTTCCCTGTTTGCTGTGTTTCTTATATGCCAAACCTGAGGCGTCGTGCCTCTTATTCTATCCTCTCCAGAGTAACGTAAAAGGCAACAGGATGAGTCCTGAAAATAAAAACGGGCGGCCTGAGCCACCCGTTTTCGCATAAAAAGTCAATTCAGATGGCCCAGCCGCCCGCGTAAAACGCCACCAGCGCAACGGCGATGACCACGGTACCGATGTTCAGCTTACGCCACTCACCGGAGACCAGACGCCCAATCACCAGCGAGGCGAAACCGATCATAATGCCGGTCACGATGTTACAGGTCAGCACGATGAATACCGCAGTGATCAGGCCTGACATGGCATCAACAAAATCCGCGAAATCGATTTTCGCCACGTTGCTCAGCATCAGCAGGCCGACGTACATCAGTGCAGGTGCGGTCGCGTAAGCCGGCACCAGATAAGAGAGCGGAGAGAGGAACAGGATCAGCAGGAACAGCACGCCAACGGTGATGGCCGTCAGGCCGGTTTTACCGCCTGCCGCCGTACCCGCTGCGGACTCAATGTACACCGCCGCAGGCGCCGCACCCACCAGGCCAGAGAAAACGCTGCTCAGGGAGTCGGTGGTCAGCGCTTTGCCGCCGTCAATAATCTGTCCGTCTTTATCCAGCAGGTTAGCCTGACCGGCCACCGCGCGGATGGTGCCCGTGGCATCAAACACCGCGGTCATTACCAGCGCCAGCACGCTTGGCAGGATCACCGGGTTCAGCGCGCCCACAATATCCAGGCTGCCAATCAGGGAGTTGCCTTTGTCATCACTCAGCGACGGCATGGCGAAAATCCCGGAGAAATGAACGGTCGGGTCGAAGATCAGGCCGACGATGGACACGCCGATAATGGTCAGCAGAATGCCGCCCGGCACTTTCAGTTTTTCCAGGCCAATGATCACCGCCAGACCCACCAGCGACATGATCACCGGGAAGCTCGCGAAGTTACCCAGCGCAACCGGCAGGCCGTCCAGCGGGTTCTTGATGACCAGACCCACGCCGTTGGCAGCGATCAGCAGCAGGAACAGGCCAATACCGATGCCGGTGCCATGCGCCACGCCCTGCGGCAGGTTGCGCAAAATCCAGCTACGAATGCCGGTTGCTGAAATTACGGTGAACAGCACGCCCATCAGGAACACGGCGCCGAGCGCTACCGGGACGCTGATATGCTGGCCCAGCACCAGGCTGAAGGCGGTAAACGCGGTCAGGGAGATGGCGCACCCGATCGCCAGCGGCAGGTTCGCCCACAGGCCCATCACAATCGAACCCACACCCGCAACCAGGCAGGTGGCAACGAAGACCGCCGCTGGCGGGAAGCCCGCTTTGCCGAGCATGCCTGGCACCACGATGACGGAGTACACCATCGCCAGAAACGTGGTCAGACCGGCAACAACTTCCTGGCGCACGGTGCTGCCGCGAGCAGAAATTTTAAACATGGCGTCAAGTGAACCGCCGGTACGCGCAGATGGCGTAGACATAGAAAACATCCCCTGAAAATTTTTATTGAAAGTCCGTAAGCGTGGTGGAGACTCCACTGCCAGCGAAACGTCAAATCCTTGTGCTGCGTTTGCGACGAAAGGGGCGTCACAAAAAAAGCAAACGTTTAGCTCCGCGCTTACAAAACGGGTGGTCAAATGTAGGCAAACGATTATCTAGCCTAATACCCGCCCTTTTCAACTGAACTTTCTCGTTTTTCGCTAAAATTGCCTCATGACGATGAAGAATTAAGCAGAGGATGCGCAAACGTTATCGTCCATGCGCAATTTCGTTACATTTCATCCCTCGCCGGGGATTGTCAGCGGGCCGCCTTTCGCAAGCGTTGTCTGCCAGCCCGGACGTGCCTCCACTCTCTGTTTCCACGCCGCTATGTGGTCGAGATTGTCGATGCCGCCTCTCGCCAGCAGGGCGAAGAGGGGAAAACTCATCTGGATATCAGCCATGGTCAGCGTGTCGCCGGCAAACCAGCTGTTTTCGGCAAGATGATCGTTAATAAAGCGCGCATGCGTTTCCAGCTGGCGGTTGAGATACGCTTTTTGCACCCCCTGCCCCAGCGCCTTACCCAGCGTGCGCAGGCCAAACGGGACGGGTGGTTTGCCGAGGCTGTTAAACACCAGCTTCATTAACAGGAGCGGCATCAAAGACCCTTCGGCGTAATGCAGCCAGAAGCGATACTGCACTTTATGGGCGGGATCTAACGGTTTGAATCGTGACGCCGAATCGTACGTTTCCTGAAGATATTCCAGAATCGCGCCTGATTCGGCCAGCACCAGTCCGTTATCTTCCAGTACCGGGGATTTCCCCAGCGGATGCACTTTTTTGAGCGAATCCGGTGCAAGCATGGATTTCTCGCGCTGGTAGCGCACAATCTCATACGTCAGACCCAGCTCTTCCAGCGCCCAGAGGACGCGATGTGAACGAGACTGATTAAGGTGGTGGACCGTTAGCATGATGTTCTCCGGTGATTCATACTTTTTAACTATAGAAAACTGAACAACTTCACGAAAAAAATTTGGCTAAAATCTCACCGTCTCCGGTGGCAAAAACGGCGGCCGGGCATAGAATTAAAGTGTCAGTACAAACCGGAACCTCCTCCACAAGCTCGACACGAGGGGTACTGATGTCGGGGGAAACCCTCCCGTGAGCCAGCGGGATAGAGAGAAAGACAAAGACCGGAAAAAACTAAAGCGCCCTTAGTGGCGCTTTAGTTCTTTATGCTTGTTGCCGGGTGGCGGCTGCGCCTTACCCGACCTGCAAAACCGAGAGCGTAGGCCGGGTAAGCGAAGCGCCATCCGGCAAACACCTCTCAATCCTCCTCCAGCAACCGCGCCCCCGTTCCCTGCTCGCCCAGCCTGTCACCCGGGTTACGCAGCGGACAATCGCTGCGTGATAAACACCCGCAACCAATGCAGCCGTCCAGCTCATCGCGCAGGGCCACCAGCGTGTGAATACGACGATCCAGCTCTTCTCGCCACTGGGACGACAGCTGCTTCCACTCCTTCGCGCTCAGCGAGTGCCCTTCCGGCAATACGCCGAACGCGTCACCGATGGTGGCCAGAGGAATGCCGATACGTTGCGCAATTTTGATGATCGCCACGTAGCGGAGCACATCGCGGGTGTAGCGCCGCTGGTTTCCGGCGTTACGGATACTTTTTATTAACCCTTTGCTTTCATAGAAGTGGAGTGCCGACACCGCCACACCGCTTCGCTTAGCCACTTCACCGGGGGTTAACAGCGCTTTGATGCGCGGTAATCTCTTTTCCATAAAACCTCTTTACCTCAAGTTAACTTGAGGAATTATACTCCCCCGCAGAGAAAACGACGAATCAACCAGGACAGATGTCTCCACAGAGGGGTAACCTTATGTCGCATCAGCAAATTATTCAGACACTTATTGAATGGATTGATGAACATATCGACCAGCCGTTGAACATTGATGTGGTCGCTAAGAAGTCGGGCTATTCGAAATGGTATTTACAGAGAATGTTCCGCACCGTAATGCATCAAACGCTGGGTGATTACATTCGCCAGCGCAGGCTCCTGCTGGCGGCGCAGGCGTTACGCTCAACGCAGCGGCCCATTTTTGATATCGCAATGGATCTGGGCTATGTGTCGCAGCAGACCTTTTCCCGCGTCTTCCGCCGCGAGTTTGACCGTACGCCGAGCGACTACCGCCATCAGCTCAATTAATGCGTGTTAACGCAAGGGTTGCTGCTGCCAGGCCATAAATGCCTGGGGCGGCATCGCTTTCGCGAAGTGCCATCCCTGACAATACTGCACGCCACGCTTCAGCAACCAGCTCACCTGCTCCCCCGTCTCGACCCCTTCCGCAATGGTTTTCAGCCGCAGGCTTTGCGCCATCTCAATGATGTGCTCGGCAATCAGGTGGCTGGTGCTGTTGGTGGTTAAGGTATCGATAAAGGATTTGTCGATTTTCAGGATATCGACGTTCAGCGAATAGAGGTTATGCAGGTTAGAGTAACCGGTTCCGAAATCATCAATCGCCACTTCATACCCCGCCTGGCGAAACGCCTGAATGACCGGCGTGGTTTTTGGCACGTCAATAAACCCCCGCTCCGTCACCTCAATTTTGATTTGCTGCGCGCGAACCGAGTAAAAGCGGGCTTTGTCGGAGATCAGGGCGATAAGACGCGAAGAGTGAAAATCCGACGCCGACAGGTTAATCGAGACATACAGATCGGGATGAGCGGCAAGAAAATGGCCCAGATCGCTGAACACCTCCTCCACGACGTAATCCGTAATGCGCTCAATCATCCCCTCTTTTTCTGCCAGGGGAATAAATTCCGCCGGGCTCATAACCTGACCGTTGAATCCAGGCCAGCGCAACAACGCCTCTGCCCCCACGCACTGGTTATTTTTAATATCAATAATGGGCTGATAATGGACGCACAGCTGGCGTTTATTCAGCGCCCGGTGCAGAAGTCGGCCAGGCGAATTGAATTCACGGTGTGTACGCGACCACACCAGCAGAATAATAATGCTGCAAATTATCCCCAGCGGTAGCGTCAGGGTAGCCTGATGATAAAGCGTTTTATAAAAACGGGCGCTGGAGGTTGAAACGATGGCCGCAATCGGCCGCTGCCCGGATTTCACGATCGTATAAAAACGGTCACCTTTCTGAAAAGTCGTTTCCTGATGTCGAAGCATCGAATGCAATAAAGAAATATTGGCTTTCTGGCTTACAGAAAAGAATGCATTGCTGACGGTGTCATACACCCCCCACGACAGGGAACGATCGTCTGACATCACCTCACTGTACGAAAGCGGGTTGACCACTGCGACATAATTTCCGCGCTGCATATATATCATTTTATAACCATCAAAAAATGGCGTATCGCGAAAATAATAGATAGCAACGTCGGGTTTACGTGTGTAATTGGCAGCGGGAATGGTGTAAGGATGATCCGGCGTAAAAAGGGTCGAGCAGAGAAACGACTGGCCTTCAGCATAAATTAAATCGGCAACAAAAAGACGACCGCGGGAAACGTTCAACATATATTGACGATGCTCCGGCGTACACACTTTTCCCTGATATTTTTCCGCGTCTTCCCGGGCCAGATCAACCTGTTGAATAACCCGTTCAGTTTTGTTTAAAGCAAGTTCAGCAAACGTGCGCAGCTGGGCGCTGATTTCCGACACGGCTCTAAGCTGGGCAAACCATAGCGCAAGCATCACCGGCAGCATAACTACCATGATAATCCCGACCACTTTGAGCATGTTGCGCAGCGCGCTACGATTCATTTCCCGCTCTGTATCCCTGCATGTTGTACGCCTGTAGCAATGAAGACCGGCTGCTTTGATAAACAGGTGATTACGTTGCATGAATCATGGGAAGTTAGCAACTGACTTTTGGTATTAAAAATCCTAAAATTCGTGATGCCGATAATATTTTCCCGTAAGCCAAACTAAAAGTATTCATTTCGTTTCTGATAAGGAAAATAATTACCCGCGACAGGTGTGGAAAATTCGCTGGCTGAAATAGCCTGCTCTTTGTTCTTATGCTGATTTATAAATAATCAGACGCCAGGACCGTTTTTCCTCTTCCCGTACGCTTGGCGTCATATAATGCCTTATCGGCACGCATCAGTATGGCAGAAGTATCCCGTTGCCCCTGACAGACTTCAACCACCCCGGCGCTGAAAGAGAGTACCAGCGTTTTATCGCCCACACGCAGCGGTTTTGAGATCAGCGCGGCACGCAGCCGGGAAGAGAGCAACGTAGCGGCCATACCATCCGTGTGCGCCAGCAGAAGAACAAACTCTTCGCCCCCCACCCGTCCCAGCGCCGACCCGGCCGGGCTCACCTCGCGAATACGGTCGCAAAAGTGGATCAATGCCGCATCGCCAACCTGATGTCCCCACCGATCGTTGATCTGCTTGAAATAATCGAGATCGAACATCAGGAGACAGAAGTGGCTACTGACATCCTGCGGCGAACTGGCTGCCAGCGCTATTTTGAGACGCTGTAAGATTGTCGAGCGATTCAGACAGCCCGTCAGATCGTCCGTGGTGGCTTTGACGGTCAGCTGCTGTTCTGCTTTTTTACGTTCGGTGATATCCAGGCCAATGTTGAGAATGGAGTTATCCGGCAAAAGGATGTTTGACCAGAGAATGGTTAACTGCGTCCCGTCTTTACGCACCGGGTGCCATTCGTACATATCCTTAAGTGGTGCGAAACGAACCGACTCCTGCACGCGCTGTCGCTCCTCAGGATCCGGGTAAAACAGGGCCAGCGGATCGGGATGCTCGCCGATTTCAGTCATACTCCAGCCAAAGACTTTTTCGCATTCGGCATTCCACAATACACACCGGTTATGCCTGTCAAAGGCGTTCATTAATACCGGAGCACGCTCAAATAAGGTTTTATATTGCGTGACGACGCGCTGCATTTCCTGCGCCGTTTTTTCCCGCACGATGATGTCATCAAAATAATCTTTTAGCTTCTCAACCAATACCACCACGATATTTTTCAATATCGGCAACGAGGTCAGTTTTTCATTAAAAGCCAAAAAGAAATAACCACTGCACTGTCTGCCATGCGCTGAGAATTTACACAGCACGCCGCTTTGCAGCCGCGCATAGCCTGGGTGCTGAGGGGAAAATACCGCCCGGCCAATATGCTCTTTCCAGTAGATCACCCGCCAGGCGCGGTGATGCCGCTGCAACAGGGTGCTGGCAAGAAAATCCGCCACGTTAAAGGCGTGACACGTCACGTCGCCGGCACAAACCACGCGCGGCCCGTCTGCGGATTCGACACTGACCCATGAGAGATTTGCCCCCAGTGCGCTGTTGATAATTTCCAGCATTTCAACCGGAGAACACTGCGCGTTGAGTTGCGGCATCAGCTTCGCCAGGGCGTGCAGCGCCTGCATGCTGTCGTTAATAATCTCGCGTCTTTTTTCTTTCATTATCTTTTCGCAGGTCATTAATCGAGAGAGCAACCGCAATAATTCATATCTGAATAAAAGAATAAGACCACGAAATCAAAGAGCATGCCGAGTGTAAAACAAAGAATACAAAATCCAAAAAAGTCAATTAATTCAATGCGATGAATTATTTTTGCGGGTACATTTATTGTTCCACACAAGCATAATCCATAGATATACTGCTGTAAACGCTATACAGCCGATGGCGTTTTGCAAAGGTTTTACTATCTGGATGAAATAAAAATAAAAATTCCGACCAGACGTCGTTCTGAGCGACGACGATATATTTTCCCCGGCAATAATCCCACTTTTACCTCACGCGGATACTGGCGAATAAAACAGCAAATGTGATATAGTTCACACATCTTATGTAACGAGAAACATTGTTTCATTCCAGTTCGTCTGTTTTGTCGAGGATGGGTTTTATGGCAACCATTACCACCAGCATGGTGCTCCTGCGCTGGCCGTTGTTGAGCGCGGTTTTGATGTTCCTGGCCAGCACGTTAAACATTCAGTTTCGAAAGTCCGACTATGCAGGTCTTGCTGTGATTAGCACCCTGTTAGGGTTGGGCGCCGCATGCTGGTTCGCGACAGGTTTGCTTGGCATTACGCTGGTAGACATTGCCGCCGTCTGGGAAAACATTAAAGTGGTGATGGTTGAAGCCATGAGCCACACTCCGCCAGACTGGCCGATGGTGATTACCTGATAGCCTGTTATAAAAAAACCCAGACATTGTCTGGGTTTTTTGTTTTTCACGCGTCTGGATATCAGAACGGGATATCGTCGTCGAAATCCATTGGCGGTTCGTTAGACGGTGCCGGAGCAGACTGCTGCTGCGGACGGGACTGCGCGCCGCCGCTGAACTGGTTGCCGCCCTGAGGCTGCTGAGGCTGACCCCAACCACCCTGCTGCTGATTCTGACCGCCACCTGCCGGTGCGCCACCGCCCTGACGGCCACCCAGCATTTGCATGGTGCCGCCCACATTCACCACCACTTCCGTGGTGTACTTCTCAGCGCCGGATTGGTCGGTCCATTTGCGGGTACGCAGCTGGCCTTCGATATAGACCTGAGAACCTTTACGCAGATACTCACCGGCCACTTCGGCCAGTTTGCCAAACAGCACAACGCGGTGCCATTCGGTCTGCTCTTTCATTTCTCCGGTCGCTTTATCACGCCAGGATTCGGAAGTAGCCAGCGTAATGTTGGCAACTGCGCCACCACTCGGCATGTAGCGTACTTCCGGGTCCTGGCCCAGATTACCGACGAGAATCACCTTGTTTACGCCTCTGCTGGCCATGTTCGTGTCTCCTGAATACGTTTCTTAATAGTGTAAACGCGCGAGTGTACCATTTCCATGCTGCACTTTGATAGTTGCGTAGCACGTTCCAGAGTTCTCCCGCGAACTCGACATTGTTACACAGTGAATCAGAAAATGCATTCCAATACTGTATATTCAAACAGGTCATTTTGTGTCATAATTAGCCGTTTCTGACAGCCGTTTGTCCTTCAAACAAATCAGGCAATCCGTGTTCCAACCGGGAAAGGTGAATGGATAAGATCGAAGTTCGGGGCGCCCGCACCCATAATCTCAAGAATATCAACCTCATAATCCCTCGCGACAAACTCATCGTCGTGACCGGGCTTTCGGGGTCTGGCAAATCCTCACTGGCTTTCGACACTTTGTATGCCGAAGGACAGCGTCGTTACGTTGAATCGCTCTCGGCGTACGCGCGTCAGTTCCTGTCGCTGATGGAAAAACCGGATGTCGACCACATTGAAGGGTTGTCCCCTGCTATCTCCATTGAGCAGAAATCCACATCGCATAACCCGCGCTCCACGGTCGGTACCATTACCGAAATCCATGACTACCTGCGTCTGCTGTATGCGCGCGTGGGCGAGCCGCGCTGCCCGGACCACGACGTCCCGCTGGCGGCCCAGACCGTCAGCCAGATGGTGGATAACGTACTGTCGCAGCCGGAAGGCAAACGCCTGATGCTGCTGGCGCCGATCATTAAAGAGCGTAAGGGCGAGCACACCAAAACGCTGGAGAACCTGGCAAGCCAGGGCTATATCCGCGCCCGTATCGACGGCGAAGTGTGTGACCTGTCCGATCCGCCAAAGCTGGAGCTGCAAAAGAAACACACCATCGAAGTGGTGATTGACCGCTTTAAGGTACGTGAAGATCTGGCGACGCGTCTGGCGGAGTCCTTTGAAACGGCGCTGGAACTCTCTGGCGGCACGGCCGTGGTCTCCGATATGGACGACCCGAAAGCGGAAGAGCTGCTCTTCTCCGCCAACTTTGCCTGCCCGATTTGCGGCTACAGCATGCGCGAGCTGGAACCGCGCCTGTTCTCGTTCAACAACCCGGCGGGCGCGTGCCCGACCTGTGACGGCCTGGGCGTTCAGCAGTATTTCGACCCGGACCGTGTGATCCAAAACCCGGAACTGTCGCTGGCGGGTGGCGCTATTCGCGGCTGGGATAAGCGTAATTTTTACTACTTCCAGATGCTGAAATCGCTGGCTGAGCACTATAAGTTCGACGTTGAAGCCCCGTGGGCCAGCCTGAGCGCGAACGTACATAAAGTGATCCTGTTCGGTTCCGGCAAAGAGAATATTGAGTTCAAGTACATGAACGATCGCGGTGACACTTCCGTGCGTCGCCACCCGTTCGAAGGGGTGTTGCACAACATGGAGCGCCGCTACAAAGAGACCGAATCCAGCGCGGTGCGTGAGGAGCTGGCGAAGTTCATCAGCAACCGCTCCTGCGCCACCTGCGAGGGTACACGTCTGCGTCGCGAAGCGCGTCACGTGTTTGTCGAAAACACGGCACTGCCGACCATCTCAGACATGAGCATCGGCCACGCGATGGACTTCTTCAACAACCTGAAGCTCTCCGGTCAGCGCGCGAAAATCGCTGAAAAAGTGCTGAAAGAGATCGGCGATCGCCTCAAGTTCCTCGTGAACGTCGGTCTGAACTACCTGACGCTTTCCCGCTCGGCTGAAACGCTGTCCGGCGGTGAAGCCCAGCGTATCCGTCTGGCGAGCCAGATTGGCGCGGGCTTAGTCGGCGTGATGTACGTGCTGGATGAGCCGTCTATCGGCCTGCACCAGCGCGACAACGAACGCCTGCTCGGCACGCTGGTTCACCTGCGTAACCTCGGCAACACGGTAATCGTGGTCGAGCACGACGAAGATGCGATCCGCGCCGCGGACCACGTGATCGATATCGGCCCGGGCGCAGGCGTACACGGCGGCCAGGTGGTCGCGGAAGGGACGCTGAAAGACATCATGGCGGTGCCCGAGTCGCTGACCGGCCAGTACATGAGCGGCAAGCGCAAAATTGAAGTGCCGAAACAGCGCGTGGCGGCGAACCCGGAAAAAGTGCTGAAGCTGACCGGGGCGCGCGGCAACAACCTGAAGGACGTGACCCTGACGCTGCCTGTCGGGCTGTTTACCTGCATCACCGGCGTGTCCGGTTCCGGTAAATCGACGCTGATCAACGATACGCTGTTCCCGATTGCGCAGACGGCGCTGAACGGCGCGACGCTGGCCGAGCCTGCGCCGTACCGCGACATTCAGGGGCTGGAGCATTTCGACAAGGTTATCGACATCGATCAGAGCCCGATTGGCCGTACGCCGCGTTCCAACCCGGCGACCTATACCGGCGTCTTTACGCCCGTACGTGAACTCTTTGCCGGCGTGCCGGAAGCGCGTTCACGCGGCTATACGCCAGGCCGTTTCAGCTTTAACGTGCGCGGCGGCCGCTGTGAAGCGTGCCAGGGCGACGGCGTAATCAAGGTTGAGATGCACTTCCTGCCGGATATCTACGTGCCGTGCGACCAGTGCAAAGGTAAGCGTTATAACCGCGAAACGCTGGAGATTAAGTACAAAGGCAAGACCATCCACGAAGTGCTGGATATGACCATCGAAGAGGCGCGCGAGTTCTTTGACGCCGTCCCTGCGCTGGCGCGTAAGCTGCAAACCCTGATGGATGTGGGTCTGACCTATATTCGTCTGGGGCAGTCAGCGACAACGCTGTCCGGCGGTGAAGCGCAGCGCGTGAAGCTGGCGCGTGAGCTGTCCAAACGCGGTACCGGTCAGACGCTGTATATTCTGGATGAGCCGACCACCGGCCTGCACTTTGCGGATATCCAGCAGCTGCTGGACGTGCTGCACCAGCTGCGCGATCAGGGCAACACCATCGTGGTGATTGAGCACAACCTGGACGTGATTAAAACCGCTGACTGGATTGTCGATCTCGGCCCGGAAGGCGGCAGCGGCGGCGGTGAAATCCTCGTCTCCGGTACGCCAGAGACCGTTGCAGAGTGCGAAGCCTCGCACACCGCGCGCTTCCTCAAACCGTTGCTGTAATCGTCACACGGAGAGCTGCTGTCGGATCGTTTCCGGCAGCAGTTCAACCGCCTGTAGATACGACGCATCCACCAGGTAGTAAATTTGCGAATCTGGCAGCGAGCCGTCGAGAAACACCGTACTCCAGTGCGCTTTATTCAGATGCTTACTTGGCCTGACATCATCGTGCTGCTGGCGCAGTAAGTCGGCCAGTTCCGGACTGGTTTTCAGTGATGCCGCAGGCCGCGCATCCACCTCTTTCACCATCGCGAACAGCACATCACCCACTTTGATCTGCGTGGCTTTCCAGTCGCTGTGAACGCTTTGTTCCGCACCCGGCTTGTTCATGCAGTACTGAAGTATCTCCGAAATTGTCATCTTTATTCCCCTTGTAGCGTTGCGATAATTTTACGCGAACCACCGTGAATGCGATGTTCTCCCAGCCAGATCCCCTGCCACGTTCCCAGCTGTAGCCGTCCGTTGTGGACCGGCAGCATCAGCGAGACGCCCAGCAAAGAGGATTTGATGTGCGAAGGCATATCGTCCGCCCCCTCGTAATCATGCTCATACGGGGCGTTATCCGGGACGCTCTTCAGAAAATGGTGCTCCATGTCGGACCGGACGGTGGGATCGCAATTTTCATTGAGCGTGAGAGAGGCGGACGTGTGCTGAAGCAGCAGATGCAGTAAACCCGTTTTGACGCGCGACAGGTCGCGGATTTGCCCGATGACTTCGTCCGTCACAAGGTGAAATCCGCGTGGTTTAGCGCTTAAGGTCAGGGTCTGTTGGTACCACATGTGCTGCTCCATTATGAAAGGTGAATCTTTCTAAGTGTGCAGCAAGAAAGCGAAAGGTAAAACCCGCGCAGCGAGATTTGATTAAAAAAGCATTCACCCCGCCGTTAATGCGTCAGTATTCAGAGTTAACGATCACCTCTTCACCAAATTTTCCGGCCATCGGCAGCGGTCGGTAGGTGGAGTTCGAGGCGCGTAACACCCTGATGCCTCTGGCTCCCACGTCTTGCGCCGCGGTGATGTCGTTATCTGAATCCCCGTAGAACACTTTGATATTTTTCTTTTCCAGCCACTGGGTTTTGGTGTTTTGCCCTTCGTGGTCCCCGGCAAAAATGACCGGGTTCATGCTGGCCGCCGGGATCAGGAAATCATCCTGTAGCGTTTTCGAGACGGTTTCGGTTTTGGTCTGGCTACGTCCGGTCACGAAGTAAATGCTGTCGCCGCGCTTTACGTGCATGGCGATCAGCGCGCGGGCAACCTCTTTCGGGATACTGAACTCATCCCAGCCGTTGTTCATCTTTTCCCAGAATTCCGGGTTTTTCAGATAGGCTTCGCTGTCCGGGGAGTACGTTTTTTTGCCGCGCCAGAAACCGGGGCTGGAGAAGAGAACGGTATCGTCAATATCGAAGCCCACGGCTATCGGCGGGCGACCCGTCAGGCTATTTTCGATTTGTGCCACTGAAACCCAGTGAATGGGGGCCTGTTCGGCAAGAATGGCGGCGGTGGTGCCGGTGTAAAGCGGCGTGGGTGCAGAAGCCCGTGCAACAACGGCGCTATTAAGCGAGAACAATAAGCAGGCGGCGCTGAGCGCCAGTGTGATCTTGCGCATATTTTCCCCTGAATATTCAGTTTGTTATCTTTTTATTTTGAGCGGATGGTCAAAAAACTATCCGACCATAACCCCAGCGGTAGGGGAAGGAAAGGAGTTTTTACTTATGGGGCTGAATAAAAAGAAGACGATCACAAAGCGCAGAAGAAACGTGTAGGTCCGGTAAGCGAAGCGCCACCGGGCAATGACTGGCACCGACGCGAACAAAAAAGCCGGGTGGCGGCTACGCCTTACCCGGCCTACATACAGTATGCAAGTAAGTGAATGCTTACATTACGGATGCAAACGCCTGCGCCACGCGCTGGACGTTGCTGGCATTCAGACCCGCCACGCACATACGGCCGCTGGCGATCAGGTAGACACCGAACTCTTCGCGCAGGCGATCGACCTGCGCTGCGCTCAGTCCGGTGTAGCTGAACATCCCGCGTTGCTTGAGAAGATAATCAAAGTTATGCCCAGGCACGGCCTCTTTCAGGACGTTAACCAGTTCCTGACGCATCGACAGGATGCGCTTACGCATCGCTTCCACTTCCGCAAGCCAGGACGCTTTCAGCGTTTCGTCACCGAGAACTGTCGCCACCACCTGCGCACCAAAGTTCGGCGGGCTGGAGTAGATACGGCGGACCGTCGCTTTCAGCTGACCGAGTACGCGTCCCGCGGCTTCGGCGTCTTCACACACCACGGACAGGCCGCCAACGCGCTCGCCGTACAGGGAGAAGATTTTTGAGAACGAGTTGCTGACCAGAGCGGGAAGCCCCGCGCTGGCAATCGCGCGAATGGCATAGGCGTCTTCCTCCATGCCCGCGCCAAAGCCCTGATAGGCGATGTCGAGGAACGGGATCAGGTTACGCGCCTTCAGTATCTCGATCACCGCATCCCACTGGGCATTGGTGAGGTCCGCACCGGTCGGATTATGGCAGCACGGATGCAGCAATACGATACTGCGCTCCGGCAGGGTGTTCAGTTTTTCCAGCAGCGCATCAACGCGCACGCCGTTGGTTTCGCTGTCGAACCACGGATAGGTCGCCACCTTAAAGCCCGCGCCCTCGAAGATCGCAACGTGGTTTTCCCACGTCGGGTCGCTGACCCACACGCCGGAATCCGGGAAGTACTTTTTCAGGAAATCTGCGCCTACCTTCAGCGCACCCGAGCCACCCAGCGTCTGGATAGTCGCCACGCGCTTTTGCGCGAGCACCGCGTGGTCCGCACCAAACAGCAGCGGCGCGATAGTGTTGCGGTAGGTGTTTAATCCTTCCATCGGCAGATAAAGCGAAGCACCGTGCGGGGTTGCGTTCAGACGCGCTTCAGCTTCGGCAACGGCTTTCAACTGAGGAATGATGCCGTCTTCGTTGTAGTAAAGACCAATGCTGAGGTTCACTTTGTCGCTGCGAGGATCTTCTTTGAAACGCTCCATCAAGGAGAGGATAGGGTCGCCGGCGTAGGCGTCTACTTTCTGAAACACGCGATGTTCTCCGGATTATTATGAGGCAGGGCATTCAACAATAAACCGGAAGCGGAAGAAGATCGAGGGGATGTTAACAGAAGCGGGATGCATCGCATCCCGCTCATGCTTAGTCGACGTATTTCATTGCGACCCTTGAAGTAAGGCGCGTGATAAGTTCGTAAGCACTCACTTTTGTTATTTCAGCAATACGCTCTACCGGCAGGCCTTCACCCCACATCACCGCATCGTCCCCCGCTTTATCCTGCGCGTCGGGCCCAAGATCAACACAAATCATGTCCATCGCCACGCGACCGACAATCTTGACTTCGCGTCCATTGACCAGCACCGGCGTCCCAGTTGGCGCGGCGCGGGGATAGCCGTCGCCGTAGCCCATCGCCACCACGCCAAGACGCGTGTCGTGCTCGCTGGTCCAGGTGCCGCCGTAACCCACCGGCTCTCCCGCTTTGTGCTCACGCACGGCAATCAGCTTTGAAACCAGCGACATAACCGGCTTAAAGCCAAAGTCCGGCCCCCAGGGTTTGTTCTCCAGCGGCGAAACGCCATAAAGAATGATGCCCGGACGCGCCCAGTCGAAGTGCGACTGCGGCCATAGCAGGATCCCGCCGGACGCCGCAATGGAGCGCATCCCCGGTTTGCCTTCGCAGAAGGTGTTGAAGATATCAAGCTGCTGTTCCGTTGCGCCGCATTCAGGCTCATCGGCGCGGGCAAAGTGGCTGACGATATTCACTGGCTGACGCACATTTTTGCACTGACTCAGACGCTGATAAAACGCCTCCGCGCTTTCCGGCCGCACGCCCAGACGGTGCATGCCCGTGTCGAGCTTCATCCAGACGGTGACCGGCTCGCTCAGTTCAGCCGTTTCCAGCGCGGCCAGCTGTTCTTCGTTATGCACCGCCGTGTGCAGGTGCTGATCGGCAATGGTCGGCAGGTCCGAGGCTTCAAAAAAGCCTTCCAGGAGCAGTATCGGTTGTGTAATTCCACCTGCGCGCAGGCGGAGAGCTTCTTCGAGACGGGCGACGCCAAAAGCGTCGGCATCGGGGAGCGTTCGCGCGGTCTCAAGAAGACCGTGTCCGTAAGCGTTCGCTTTCACGACTGCAACGAGCTGACTGGCGGGCGCCAGTTCTCGCAGACGTTGCAGGTTGTGTCGCAGAGCGCGGCGGTTAATAACAACAGTTGCCGCTTGCATTTGAATTCCTTAGAAATTACTCATCATCATATTGAGGACCGGCATAGTTGTCGAAACGCGACCACTGGCCGTTAAAGGTCAGACGTACCGTACCGATGGGGCCGTTACGTTGCTTACCAATAATAATTTCGGCGATCCCTTTCAGATCGCTGTTCTCGTGATAAACCTCATCACGGTAGATGAACATGATTAAGTCGGCATCCTGCTCGATGGAGCCGGATTCACGCAGGTCGGAGTTGACCGGGCGCTTGTCTGCACGTTGTTCCAGAGAGCGGTTAAGCTGCGATAGCGCCACCACCGGCACGTGCAGCTCTTTTGCTAACGCCTTGAGCGAGCGGGAAATCTCGGCAATCTCCAGCGTACGGTTGTCGGAAAGCGACGGAACGCGCATCAGCTGAAGGTAGTCGATCATGATAAGGCCGATGCCACCGTGTTCACGGGCGATACGGCGCGCGCGGGAACGCACTTCCGTCGGCGTCAGGCCGGAGGAGTCATCGATATAGATGTTCCGTTTTTCCAGCAAAATCCCCATGGTGCCCGAGATCCGCGCCCAGTCCTCATCGTCCAGCTGGCCGGTACGGATGCGGGTCTGATCCACACGCGACAGGGACGCCAGAGAACGCATCATGATCTGTTCAGAGGGCATCTCAAGACTGAAGATAAGCACCGGCTTATCCTGCAACATCGCCGCGTTTTCGACGAGGTTCATCGCAAATGTCGTTTTACCCATCGACGGACGCGCCGCGACGATAATCAAATCCGATGGCTGAAGACCTGCCGTTTTCTTGTTGAGATCGTCATAACCGGTGTTCACCCCCGTCACGCCATCGTGCGGCTGCTGGAAAAGCTGCTCAATACGCGCAACCGTGGCGTCGAGCACATCGGCGATATTTTTCGGGCCTTCGTCTTTGTTCGCACGGCTTTCGGCGATTTTAAAGACGCGGGATTCCGCCAGGTCGAGCAGATCTTCGCTGGTGCGCCCCTGGGGATCGAAACCGGCCTCGGCGATCTCATTCGCCACCGAGATCATCTCGCGGACAACGGCACGTTCACGAACGATATCAGCGTAAGCGCTGATGTTCGCGGCACTTGGCGTGTTTTTTGACAGTTCTGCCAGATAGGCAAATCCGCCGACGCTGTCGAGCTGTCCCAGACGCTCCAGCGATTCTGCGAGCGTAATCAGGTCGATAGGGCTGCCCGACTCCTGCAAACGCGCCATTTCCGTAAAGATGTGGCGGTGCGGGCGGGTATAGAAGTCTTCCGCGACAACGCGCTCGGCGACGTCGTCCCAGCGTTCGTTATCCAGCATTAAACCGCCCAACACCGACTGTTCCGCTTCAATCGAGTGCGGCGGGACTTTTAACCCGGCGACCTGATAATCACGCTCACGAGGTTCAGTCTGTTTGTTGAAGGGTTTGTTTCCTGCCATAGTGAATGGAGTTACCGAGATAAAGAGTGGGTCGAAAGATTACCACATTCTGGAGGAAGCATGGCAACACGTATTGAATTTCACAAGCATGGTGGCCCTGACGTACTCAAAGCGGTGGAATTTACCCCCGCTGCGCCTGGCGAGAACGAAATCCAGGTGGAAAACAAAGCGATCGGCATTAACTACATCGATACCTATATTCGCGGCGGCCTCTATCCGCCTCCGTCGATGCCAAGCGGACTGGGCACCGAGGCGGCCGGTATCGTCAGCAAAGTGGGCAGCGCGGTTAAGCACATTAAGGAAGGCGATCGCGTGGTGTACGCGCAGTCGGCGCTGGGCGCTTACAGCTCCATCCATAACGTTCCGGCCGAGAAAGCGGCGCTTCTGCCAAATGCGATCGGCTTCGAGCAGGCTGCCGCCTCATTCCTGAAAGGGCTGACGGTCTATTATCTGCTGCGCAAAACCTACGAAATTAAGCCTGACGAGCAGTTCCTGTTTCACGCAGCCGCAGGTGGCGTGGGGCTGATTGCCTGCCAGTGGGCGAAAGCCCTGGGCGCGAAGCTGATCGGCACCACAGGCAGCGCGCAAAAAGCGCAGCGCGCGCTGGACGCGGGCGCATGGCAGGTGATCAACTACCGGGAAGAGAGCATCGTTGAGCGGCTGAAAGAGATCACTGGCGGCAAAAAGGTCCGCGTGGTGTATGACTCGGTGGGGAAAGACACCTGGGAATCTTCGCTGGACTGCCTGCAACGTCGCGGGCTGATGGTGAGCTTCGGTAACGCCTCCGGGGCAGTCACCGGCGTCAACCTGGGCATTCTGAATCAGAAAGGGTCGCTATATGTCACTCGCCCTTCCCTGCAAGGTTACATCACCAACCGGGAAGAACTTGAGGAAGCCAGCAACGAGCTGTTCTCGCTGATCGCCAGTGGGGTAATTAAAGTGGATGTGGCAGAGGCGCAGAAATATCCGCTGACCGATGCGCAGCGCGCGCATGAGGTGCTGGAGAGCCGGGCAACGCAGGGATCAAGTCTGTTAATTCCCTGAGCCATAAAAAGAAATTGGGCTTCCCGTGGGAAGCCCTTTCTTTTTTTAGTTCGGCTGTATGTAGGGTACAGCTCGATGAATTCTTTAGCGGCAGCCATAGTGACAGATTCGATAAGTAAATCCTATTCTGTTCTAAGGATTGCTGCCGGAAAAGTTGCAGGTATGTGACGTACACCTCAATACCTTAGTAACGGAAGCGGTTATTACGCTGATAAGTGGGCAGTTTTGGTGATTTAATCGCCCGTATCGCCCATACCACCGCAATCGCCAGAAGTAACCACGGCAAGAGTTTAATCGTCAGGGCAAATAAACCGCCAACAAACATCACCACCGTGGCCACGACGAGCGCGGCCAGGATACCGAGCAGCGATACGCCCGTGACCATCAGCATGATAAAGAAGCCAATCACAAAAAGTAGTTCCAGCATGGTGCTCTCCCACGAGTTCCCGAATGATGCTGCGATCGTTACAAGAAACATGCCAAAAATAAGTCGTTGTTCTGAAAGCAAAACGCCCCGCAATGTGTTGCAGGGCGTGGCGTATTTGACCATCTTTTAGCGAAATTTAACGTTTATCCGCAACCAGACGCAGCGCGTGTTCCAGGACCTCAATATCCGCACCGGCCTTATGCGCGTTTTCGCTGAGATAACGACGCCACTGCCGCGCACCAGGAATGCCCTGGAACAGGCCAAGCATATGGCGGGTAATGTGGCCCAGATACGTACCATGACTCAGCTCGCGCTCAATGTACGGATACATGGCGCGCACTACTGCCACGGGATCGGTGTCAGCACCGTCAACGCCAAAGATTTCCCGGTCAACCGTCGCCAGAATGCCCGGATTCTGATACGCCTCGCGTCCGACCATCACGCCATCCATATGTTCGAGATGCGCTTTGGCCTCGTCCAGCGACGTAATACCGCCGTTGATCGACATGGTCAGGTGCGGGAAGTCGCGTTTTAGCTGGTACACGCGCGGGTAGTCCAGCGGCGGGATCTCGCGGTTTTCTTTCGGGCTGAGGCCAGAGAGCCAGGCTTTACGGGCGTGGATGATAAACATCTCGCATTCACCCTTCCCTGATACGGTGTTGATGAAATCACACAGAAACTCGTAGCTGTCCTGGTCGTCTATGCCGATACGGGTTTTGACCGTAACCGGGATAGAGACGACGTCGCGCATCGCTTTGATACAGTCCGCCACCAGATGTGCATTACCCATCAGACACGCGCCGAACATACCGTTTTGCACACGGTCGGACGGGCAACCGACGTTGAGGTTAATCTCGTCATAGCCGCGTTCTTCAGCCAGCTTCGCGCACTGCGCCAGCGCAGCCGGATCGCTGCCACCCAGTTGCAGCGCAACCGGATGCTCCTCTTCGCTGTACGCCAGATAATCGCCCTTGCCGTGAATAATTGCGCCGGTAGTGACCATTTCGGTGTACAGCAGCGTATGGCGGGAGAGCTGACGCAGGAAATAGCGGCAGTGTCTGTCCGTCCAGTCGAGCATTGGCGCAATGGAGAAACGGTGTGCAGGGAAAGCGGTCTGGAATTCTGACGACATGGCGAAGTTTTAAGCATCTGGTGGAAAAGGGGCGCTACTATAGCACAAAGAAAAGCCGGAGGCGCAGCGCCTCCGGTGTACTTTAGAACGTCATGCTCAACTGTGCCCCTGCACCCCAGGTCTCGTCTTCGCCATAAAGCCCCATCAGGTCAACGTGGACGGAGTTGAACGGCGCGAAACCGACACCGCCGGTAAAGACGTTGCTGTCGTTCCCTTTCATATCCGCACGATAACCGGCACGTACTGCCAGCCAGCTCAGTGGCGTGACTTCGGCACCGACGCCAACGTACTGGGAGGTGTCTTCGCTTTTAAAGCCCTTGGTTTCGGTCAGATCGCCATCTGCGGTCAGCGTGACCAGATCGTTGTGCCAGGCGGCCCCGGCAGTGACCAGCGGACGGATCTGATAAGTGTCTTTATAACTCACCACCTCTCCCGTACGCCCGTTGCGGATGCGGATATCTTTGGTATCGATATCGCGCGACATCAGGTTTTGCCCGCTCACGCCGACCGTCCAGTTTTCACCGAAATCAGCAGCAATACCGGCATCGACGTTGAAGCCAGTGTCGTCGGTACGGTAGCGGCTGTCGTTCCACTTATTACTGTCGTAATCGTAGATTGAAGTGGTGTAGTTATAGAGCCAGGTTTTTTGCAACTTCGGCGTGACGCCAACGGAAACCGGAACGCCGCCAAGATCGAACTGACGGGCCACCGCAATACCGTAGTCGGACACAATCGCCGCCCGACCAGACGCCGTAGAGTTAAGGTTTTTGGTGATCTGATCGGTACCGTTTAGCGCGGCATCCAGCGCCACACCGGCAGCCACCGCATCGCTTCGTTGTATACCGCGCAGATAATCAATGTCCTGCTGATCGATTGAAGAGCTGACCCGGCCATGGGCATAGCCTTTTGCCATAAAGGCCACGGAAAGAATATCGTTAGGGATACTGACGGCAATCCCCGCCCCTGCGGTGGCGTGTGCGGTCTTGCCTTTCAGGTAGTCCAGTTCATCAGCGAGATCTTTCGCTGCGCCCTGGAACTGATTGATCGAACCTAATGGATTGGTGATAACTTCAATGGGGGTCAGACTATCAACCACATCCTTGTAATGATTGATTTTGTCGTTAATGGTATCAATCTCGTCCTGAAGATTGTCTTCATCGGTCACCTGCACGCCAACGGACGGCAAAATGACCGTCACATCATCCTCTGGCTTAGATTTTGCCAGTAACGCGGGGTTGATTAACGCCCCGCTGCCATAGCTCCCTGCCGCGACACCCGTTCCGCCCATTGCGTCGCTACGCGCTTCCGTCCAGGTATTGGCTGCTCCCGCCTGATTTGCCATAAAAAAGGAGACAGCGATGCTAACCATCGAAAATTTAAAATGTTTTTTCACAGTGTGCTCGTAAATAGTTTGTTATTAGTTAACCCTGTCTGTTATCACCCAAACAGGAACGAACTATTGCTGTGAATAAGTGCAAAAAGACCCGCTATTTCCTTAAGTTAAATTCCATCCCGGCCTGTTGTAATATGTGACGACCATCAATATTTATAGAAGAGGAAATTATTTTCGCCCAGGTTTTCCATCGTGCGGCCCAAAAAACTGAGGCGGATGGTCGACCCAGCGGTCTTCGCGCGTCGCGGCATACACCGGATTGAGCGGATAGTAGATGCGGTTATGTTTTTTATTGGCCTCACCCACCACCAGTAAGCGCACCTCTTCATCGGTATTGTTGATAAAGGTATGACACACGCCCGTCCCGGCTGGAAATCCCACGCTGTCTCCGGGTTCGAGCTTCCATAAATAGCCATTGATCCAGGCCTCAGGGTAACCCTCCAGAACGTAAACAAACTCCTCTTCGTCGCTTTCCGCATGCGGATAAGACGTACGGCGTCCGGGTGGCAGCCGTTCATGGTGAATACCAATGCGGCCGAGACCCAGCCTGCGGGCCAGCGGCGCGCCAACAGAAAAACGTTCGTTACTGTCAGGATACGTTGCGTCATCAGCGCCTTCCACGTCCCGCCAGTGCCGAATACAGTCAGGTCTTTTCATTTTGCGATCTCCTGATTTGCGATGCGTCAGGTATAGCACAGCCTGGCGGATCTCGGTGTTTTTAGCAGAACATGATAAAGTGAATGTTTTCACCCCTTACCATATCCGAGGTGCCCGATGGACAAGTCCACAAAAGAGCTGTTAGCGCAAGCTGAAAAGCTGTGCGCGCAACGCAATGTGCGCCTGACCCCGCAGCGCCTTGAGGTACTGCGTCTGATGAGCCTGCAACAGGGTGCCATCAGCGCCTACGATCTGCTCGATCTGCTGCGTGAAAGCGAGCCGCAGGCAAAACCGCCGACCGTTTATCGGGCGCTGGATTTTCTGCTGGAGCAAGGGTTTGTGCATAAAGTGGAATCAACAAACAGCTATGTGCTGTGCCATCTTTTTGACCAGCCAACTCACACGTCCGCCATGTTTATCTGCGATCGCTGTGGTGTGGTGAAGGAAGAGTGTGCGGAAGGTGTGGAAGATATTATGCATACGCTGGCAGCCAGAATGGGCTTTGCGCTGCGCCATAACGTGATTGAAGCCCACGGCTTATGTTCTGCCTGCGTGGAGGTTGAGTCATGCCGCCATCAGGATGCCTGTCAGCACGATCACTCTATCCTGGTGAAGAAAAAGCCGCGTTAAAGCCAAAGAAAAAGGCGGCTCAGGGCCGCCCTTGGGGATAGTGCCGGTTACCAGCGGTAGTCGTTACGGGTTTCCCAGTCTTTGACTTCATTTTCCGCCTGATCTTTTTCGTAACCGTAGCGCTCCTGGATTTTACCTACCAGCTGATCGCGCTTACCTTCAATGACGGTCATATCGTCATCTGTCAGCTTACCCCACTGTTCTTTCGCTTTACCTTTGAATTGCTTCCAGTTGCCGCCGATTTCGTCTTTATTCATAATCGTGTCCTCGTGTTAAGCGTCTATGAGTATCGTCCGCTTCGTTCTTTTCTGCTGGACGTGATTATTATTGTAGTTAAGGATTCGGCAGTTGTTTTTATATTCGGAATCTTTAACCGTTACGATATATCGTGCGGGGCTGGAAACCAGGTATTGTTTCGCCAGTGACGATGCCAGATAACGGCCAGCGAAAGGCCACGCAGTGAGAGAAACACCGCCAGCGCCAGCCACAGACCATGATTGCCGAGATACGGCAGGGTTAGCAGCGTCAGGCCGAACCCCGCCGCCGCGACGGCCATGCTGTTGCGCATCTCCGCCCCTCGCGTCGCACCAATAAACATGCCGTCCAGCAAATAGCACCACACGCCCACCACCGGTAATACTACCTGCCAGAGGATGTAGCGATCGGCCAGCTCACGTAGCGCGGGCAACGAGGTGAGTAGCGCGACAATATGCCCACCAAAACAGGCGTACACCAGAGCAAAGACCAGCGCTACCAGGCCCGCCTGACGACAGGCAGCACGCCAGACTTCACGTAACTGGCCGCTTTCACGCGCGCCATAGGCCTGCCCTGAATGCGCCTCCACGGCGTAAGCAAAACCATCCAGCGCGTAAGCGGTAAAGGTCAGTAATGTCATAAGCACTGCGTTGACGGCAACGATCTCAGGCCCAAGACGCGCACCAAAAACGGTTAATGCACCAAAGCAGAGTTGCAGCAGAAGCGAACGGAGCATGATGTCGCGATTAAGCGCCAGCAGCTTACGAATGTTGCCGCGCCAGGCCGATTTCAGCAGATCCAGGGTGATACCGCGCATCGCCAGCACGCGCCAGACCATCCCCAAACCGATCAGCAGCGTACCGTACTCGGCAATCGCCGTGGCCAGCGCCGCGCCCCGGACGTTCATGTGCAGCCCCATCACCAGCCAGAGATCGAGCACAATATTAAGCAGGTTGCCCACCACCAGTAGGATCACCGGCGCGCGGGCGTACTGCACGCCCAGCAGCCAGCCCAGCAGGACCAGGTTTGCCAGTGAAGCGGGCGCGCTGAGCCAGCGAATTTCGAGGAACCGCCGGGCCTGTTCCAGTACGGCATCGCTGCCGCCTACAATATGGAGCGCAAGATCAATCAGCGGCGTACGCAACAGAACGATTAACGCGCCGGCACCGAATGCCAGAATGAGCGGCTGAACCAGCGCACGCGCCAGACGCAGGGGATCTTTTGCACCATACGCCTGGGCCGTCAGGCCTGTCGTACTCATGCGCAGAAAAAGCAGCAGCATAAAGAGGAAGCTGGTCGCCGTTGCGCCGATCGCGACGCCGCCAAGATAATTCGGCGAATCGAGATGCCCGATAACCGCCGTATCCACCAGCCCCAGCAGAGGAACGGTAATATTGGAAAAAATCATCGGTAGCGCAAGACGCCACAACGCCTTATCGGCAGAAGTTAGCAATGCCATGGAAATTACCGGAATCAGAAAACAGGCCAGGCTGTAGAGGAACTACAGCCTGTCAGGAAGAGATTACAGCCATTCACCGTTGCGGATAACGCCGACCGCCAGCCCTTCAATAGAGAAGCTCTGCTCGCGGAGATCCACCACAATCGGGGAGAATTCATTATTTTCAGGCAGAAGCTGCACGGTATTGCCTTGTTTTTTCAGGCGCTTAACCGTCACTTCATCATCAATGCGCGCCACCACGACTTGCCCGTTACGCACATCCTGCGTTTTGTGTACCGCCAGCAGATCGCCATCCAGAATACCGATATCTTTCATGGACATTCCGCTAACGCGCAGCAGGAAATCGGCGCTCGGCTTGAACATGCCTGGGTCAACCTGATAGTGCCCTTCGATGTGCTGCTGCGCCAGCAGAGGTTCACCTGCGGCAACGCGGCCCACCAGCGGAATACCGCTCTCTTCTTCCACAAGCAGACGAATGCCGCGTGAGGCGCCGGAAACAATCTCAATCACGCCCTTACGCGCCAGCGCTTTAAGGTGCTCTTCGGCAGCATTAGGAGAACGGAAGCCCAGACGCTGCGCAATTTCTGCACGCGTGGGTGGCATACCCGTCTGGCCGATATGATCCCGAATGAGATCAAACACCTCTTGCTGCCTGGTCGTTAACGCTTTCATACCGCCCCCTGGGTGTATATACAGTTATGCTGTGAGTATATACAGTCAAAGGCGATTTTGGAACCAAAAACTGCACAAAAAACCAGGGACTTAATTATTCCTCGAGGCTCATCGGAAATGCGACCAAAGCAGCGTGACCCAGGTGATCGCCGCAGTGATAATCGCCAGCAGTACGGCAGCGGAACCCATGTCTTTCGCCCGGCCAGACAGTTCATGGAATTCCGACCCGATTCGATCAACTACGGCCTCAATAGCGCTATTCAGAATTTCCACTATCATCACCAGAAGGACAGATCCGATGAGCAGTACGCGGGTGATAGCATCAACATCAAGGAAGCAGGCGATGACAACGGCAACGATTGCGGCAACCGCTTCCTGGCGGAAAGCGGCTTCATTAACCCATGCCGCGCGGAAACCTTTCCATGAATAACCGGCAGCTTTAATGATTCGAGTTAACCCAGTGGTATTATTGGCCATTAAAAGAACCTTTTATGATAAATAGCGTCTGTAACTAAAGCCGCAGCGCGTTTTGCTGCAACCTGAAGTATGACGGGTAACAACAGAAATTTTGCGCGCTTTCTGTTATCCTTGCGCCGCAATTGCATTATTAACCAGAGGCTTTACATCGTTTATGTCCGGCTGGCCACGAATTTACTACAAATTACTTAATTTACCATTAAGCGTCCTGGTAAAAAGTAAGTCTATCCCAGCAGAACCTGCGCTGGAATTAGGGCTCGATACGTCGCGCCCTATTATGTACGTTTTGCCTTATAACTCGAAGGCAGACCTGCTGACGCTTCGCGCTCAATGTCTGGCGCACGATTTACCTGACCCGCTTGAACCGCTGGAAGTCGACGGTACGCTGCTGCCGCGCTACGTGTTCATCCATGGCGGGCCGCGCGTGTTCACCTATTACACGCCGAAAGAAGAGTCCATTAAGCTGTTCCATGATTACCTCGATCTGCACCGCAGCAACCCCGATCTGGACGTGCAGATGGTGCCGGTGTCGGTGATGTTTGGCCGTCGTCCGGGGCGCGAAAAAGGGGAAGAGAACCCGCCGCTGCGTATGCTCAACGGCATTCAGAAGTTCTTCGCCGTCTCCTGGCTAGGACGCGACAGCTTTGTCCGCTTCTCACCTTCCGTTTCACTGCGCCGCATGGCGGATGAACACGGCACTGACAAAATCATTGCGCAAAAGCTGGCGCGCGTTGCGCGTATGCACTTTGCACGTCAGCGTCTGGCGGCCGTTGGACCACGTCTCCCGGCACGTCAGGATTTGTTCAACAAGCTGCTGGCTTCCAAAGCGATTGCCCGTGCCGTAGAAGACGAAGCGCGCAGCAAGAAAATTTCGCACGAGAAAGCTCAGCAGAACGCGATAGCGCTGATGGAAGAGATCGCCGCGAATTTCTCCTACGAGATGATTCGCCTCTCTGACCGTATCCTTGGCTTCACGTGGAACCGCCTCTATCAGGGGATTAACGTCCACAACGCCGAGCGCGTACGTCAGTTAGCGCACGACGGCCACGAGATTGTCTATGTGCCCTGCCACCGCAGCCACATGGACTACCTGTTGCTCTCTTACGTGCTCTATCACCAGGGGCTGGTGCCGCCGCATATTGCTGCCGGTATCAACCTGAACTTCTGGCCAGCAGGCCCGATTTTCCGCCGTCTGGGTGCGTTCTTTATTCGTCGTACCTTTAAGGGTAACAAGCTTTACTCCACCGTCTTCAGGGAGTATCTGGGCGAGCTGTTCAGCCGCGGTTATTCCGTGGAGTACTTTGTTGAAGGCGGTCGCTCGCGTACCGGTCGTCTGCTCGATCCGAAGACCGGCACGCTGTCGATGACCATTCAGGCCATGCTGCGTGGCGGTACGCGTCCTATCACGCTGGTGCCTATTTACATCGGTTATGAACACGTGATGGAGGTGGGCACCTACGCGAAAGAGCTGCGCGGTGCGACCAAAGAGAAAGAGAGTCTGCCGCAGATGCTGCGTGGACTGAGTAAACTGCGCAACCTCGGCCAGGGCTACGTGAACTTTGGCGAGCCCCTGCCGCTGATGACATATCTGAACCATCATGTTCCGGAGTGGCGCGAGTCTATCGATCCTATCGAAGCGGTACGTCCGGCCTGGCTGACGCCAACGGTCAACGGCATTGCATCCGAGCTGATGGTACGCATCAACAATGCTGGTGCGGCAAACGCCATGAACCTGTGTTGTACTGCGCTTCTGGCCTCCCGCCAGCGTTCACTGACCCGCGAACAGCTGACCGAGCAGATTGACTGCTACCTGGATATCATGCGCAACGTGCCGTATTCCGTTGATTCGACCGTGCCGTCTGCCACCGCCAGCGAGCTGATCGATCACGCGTTGCAGATGAACAAGTTCGAAGTCGAGAAAGATACGATTGGTGACATCATCATTCTGCCGCGCGAGCAGGCCGTGCTGATGACCTACTACCGCAATAACATCACGCACATGCTGATGCTGCCGTCGCTGATGGCGGCCATTATTACCCAGCACCGCCGGATTTCGCGTCAGGAGCTGCTGCGCCATATTCAGGCCATCTACCCAATGCTGAAAGCGGAGCTGTTCCTGCGCTGGAGTAAGGATGAACTGGCGGCAGAGCTCGATAAAATGACGGCAGAGATGCATCGTCAGGGGCTGATTACCATCAGTGATGATGAACTGCATATCAATCCGTCACGTTCCCGTACCTTGCAGCTTCTGGCTTCCGGTGCGCGTGAGACGTTGCAGCGCTACGCCATTACCTTCTGGTTGCTGAGTGCAAATCCGTCCATCAACCGCGGTACGCTGGAAAAAGAGAGCCGGACGCTGGCCCAGCGCCTTTCCGTTCTGCATGGCATTAACGCCCCGGAATTCTTCGACAAAGCGGTATTCAGCTCCCTGGTGCTGACGCTGCGCGACGAAGGGTACATTAGCGATACGGGCGATGCCGAGCCGGAAGAGACGATGAAGGTTTACCAGATGCTGGCAGAGCTGATTACCGCGGATGTGCGTTTGACGATTGAGAGTTCGACGCAGGGCGAATGATGCTAAAGCCGGGTGGCGCTAACGCTTACCCGGCCTATATGTTCCGCTAAATCGTAGGCCGGGTAAGGCGAAGCCGCCACCCGGCTTTTTTATCACCAGTAACTCATCGCCAGGCCCAGAAACAGCACCAGCCCGACGTAGTTATTATTCAGAAACGCTTTAAAGCAGGCTTCACGCTCGCGCTTCGCGATCAGCTTCTGCTGATACGCAAACAGCAGCCCCGCCACCAGTACGGACCAGTAAAACTCCCAGTTCAGCCCGTTCAGGCGACCAATCGCCACCATCAGCGCCAGCACCGCCACCTGCAATATGCCGATGATAAGTTTGTCGTGACGACCAAACAGGATCGCCGTCGATTTGATGCCAATCTTGAGATCGTCATCGCGATCGACCATCGCGTATTGGGTATCGTACGCAACGGCCCAGAGAATATTCGCCAGGAACATCAGCCAGCAGCTGAGCGGAACGGACTCGCTGACCGCGGCAAACGCCATGGGAATCGACCAGCCAAATGCCGCACCCAATACCACCTGCGGCAGATGGGTGTATCGCTTCATGAACGGGTAAACCCAGGCCAGCGCCAGAGCAGCAACTGACAGCAGAATGGTCATGGTGTTAAGGGTTAACACCAGCATGAATGAGAGCAGCACCAGCACCACGAACAGAATGCGCGCCTCTTTCCCGGTCACCTGACCGCTCGGCAGAGGACGATTCGCGGTGCGCTTAACATGTCCATCAAATTTCCGGTCAGCATAGTCGTTAACCACACAGCCCGCAGCGCGCATCAGCCAGACGCCCGCCACAAACACCGCCAGGATCCACAGCGGCGGCACGCCCGGCGTGGCAACCCACAGCGCCCATAAGGTCGGCCACAGCAGCAGTAGCGCGCCAATGGGTTTATCAGTACGCATCAGGCGGTGATAGGCCAGCAGCTTATTCTGCGTCAGACTCCACTCCATTTTTTCTCCCTCTTAGTACAACGGCGATGCAGGCAAAAAGAGTTCCGTCAGTATTAACGGCTTGCCACTCAAACGAAGGCGGGAACGGCGCCCCCACAAATCGGCATCGCAACCAATTTCAATAAAATCACGGGTCAGTTCAGACGAGGTGAACAGATAGCGCCCCAGGGGCGTTTTGCCGAGGCGTTGCAATGCCAGCTCCGGCCCGGAAAGTGTAGACTCAGGAACCACCGTCCGCCCGGCAAGCCACGGCTCGCCATCGGCACACAGTAAAATTTCACGCAGCCAGTAGCGTTCTTCCTGCGGCAGCAGCGGCAGCTCGCTGGCAATCTCCGCAGGCGAGACAAACCCTTCCTGAATCATCGTCACCGTGACCGTTTTACCCTGTTGCTCAAAACGTTTTGTCATGGAATCTTCCAGCAGCAGCCAGTCCAGTTGCTCCGGGTCAAGCGCGGGTATTTGGTCGAAATAGCGTAGCGCACGCAGCTGCGTTAGCGCGGGGTGTGACATGCCAGACTCTCCGATACATAAAGTAAAGGCATTGTATCGCAGATTGGCAAAATGAGGACGGACAAACCAAATTTAGCGATCACTATCGCAACAATGGTGCAACTTAGCCAAAAAAAGTGCGCCCGTGAAGGCGCACTAAACGACTAACAAAATCAGCACTGTGGGGAGACGGTTACCCCTTGCCTTTTACACTGCTGATAAAGGTGGAACGGGCAGTGGTTGAACCTAAACGCTCGGCTTCATCAAGCAGTTTCAGCGCTTTATCGACATCGCCGTTTTTAACCGCCTGCTTGATGGCGTTGTTAAAGTAAGTTTCAGTATCGTTAAGCACGGGCTCGGCTTTTTTCGCCGGGGCCGGGGCTGCGGCCGGGGCTGCGGCTGGCGCGGCGTACACAGGCGCGGCAGTATTACCCACCGTTACCGGACCCGGGCCAGATGAGCCAAACAGCGGGCCTACGAGTACGCTGGAGGCGCTGTTGGTGGAGACTTTCAGCTTGATCAGACCATCGGTAGTATGACGGGCAAGCGGGTCCGGAATATCCGGGACAGAGTTCCCCGTGCCTTTCGCATAGGCTTTTGCCGGGTCAACAAGCTTCGTTGTCTGTTGCAGATCTTTTTCAGTCGTGAACACCAGGACATAAATCTTCTGCTGACCCAGGGCTGGCGTCAGGCGCATAACGCCTTCCAGCCGATCGGCACTCATGACGCCAGGCTCCTGATAGCTGAAATAGTCGCTTGGGAAGAACGCGGATGGCGTCATGTTCTGATCGAGGATCAGCACGTTAGGCGCGAAGACGCTGGTCTGTTTATTGACTTCACTGGTCAACGTCAGGGTCAGCTCGCCGATATTCGCCGGCACGCTGAAAGCCGCGACCGGACCGCTGATACCCGGCACGTTCAGTGACTGGCCCCCCGCTGAAAGCTGGGTAGTTTGTGTTTTCGATTGATCAACTGGCGTCCACACCAGTTGCTGAAGTGCCGCAGCCGGAATAGCTGGCGCAGCGCTGGTATTTTGAGGAACAAAATTCACATCTGCAAAGGTGACCGCAGGCGCACAGGCCAACAGCCCCGCAGAGAGGCACAGCGCGACGAGACTTTTCTTCATTTTCATTGTTATTACCTCTGATAGCGTGAGCACTGCGGTGGCCAGGCAATAGCGCGCAGCACCCTAAGGAGAGAGGGGCTTGCGCCCCTCTTTTCAGGTCATTACGTCAGGCTTGACGAATTACCACCAGATTTCCATCTGGGCGCCGAAGGTCCACTCATCGTTGTCGCCACGGCTGAAGGTTTTCGCGGAGGTGTCGCTATACGCTACGCCAGAGGTGTAGCCCGTATCGCCGTTGTTCGCGTAGCCCCATTTCTCATCCCACTTCGCGTAGGTTGCGAAGACACGGATAGCCGGACGGGACCAGATGCTGTCGCCTGCCTGCCATTGCTGTGCCAGGGTGATTTTGTACTGGCTGTTTTTGTCGTCAGTTTTCTGAGACTTAACGTTGTCGTAGCCCACTTCCAGCAAGGTGCTCATGATCGGCGTCCATTTGAACATTGGACGAACACCCACGGTCCACCACTCGGTACCGTTGTTGTTGTCACGATCGATGTTCTGGTACATACCGACGTACATCAGGTCCCAACGGTCTGCCAGGGTGATTGCACCGTGATCCAGCACGCGCCACATAGAGCCGTCGTTATCGATGCTGCCGCCCTGTGGAATACCTTTACCGTTAGAGGTCATGGAATCCGTACCGTATTGCAGTACGAACTTGTTGAAGCCTTTCATCATGCTCTGGGTGTGTTCAGCGGTGAACAGCCAGCCATCTTTAGAGGCGCCAGGTTGCAGGTAGTAGTCGTCAGGAATGTTGGTATGACCGTAGTCAACGCCCAGCTCCAGCGTACCGCCCGGGTTGGTTTCCAGACCGGCTAAGCGAACGTCGAAGACATCGTTTGGTACAATATTGTCATAAACACGGTCGCCGTCCGCATCACGATCGGCGAAGGTTGCAGAACCGCCGGACTCAGAAGAACGGGTCGCTGCCAGAGAGAGTTTACCAAAGCCCAGATCGATGTTTTCAATACCGGCACCAGGACCAGAGATATCCCAGTAGTAGAAGTCGATCATGTGTACGTCATGACGCTGATAGAAGCGCTTACCGGCCCAGATGGTAGAGCCTGGCAGCCATTCAATCAGGTTTTTACCCTGCACGTTAGCTTCACGGAAGGCCGGGCTGGTGGATTCCCAGTCATTCTGTTGAGAAACGGAGTACGCTACGTTGGTGTCGAAATAGAAGCTCTTGTCGCCTTCTTTCCACACTTCCTGGCCCAGTTTCAGTTCGGCGTAGGTTTCACATTCGTTACCGAGACGGTATTTACTTTGTGCGCCTGTTGCCTGGAAACATTGTTGTTCACCGCCACTTCCGGTCCAGCCAATGCCGGAACGAGCATAACCTTTAAAGTCTACGGCGCCCGCCTGGGCAGACAGGATGCCTGCCGCAATGGCGACAGCCAGAGGGACTTTGCGCAGAGTAATCATTATTCTATCTCCTGAGATCATTGCTTTTCTTTGTAATTGGAATGCTTAAACGCCTGGCTCTTTGTGCAACCGACGACATGCAGTGCCATCCTCACGGAACAGATGGCAACGCTCTGGCGGCAAACCGATAGCGAATGTGGCACCCTCTTCTACCAACACCACGTCATTCTGGCGGTAGACCAGGTTCTGACGGATGGCGGGGATCTGGATATGAATCTGTGTTTCGTGACCAAGCTGTTCGACGACCTGAACTTCACCTTCCAGCGTCACATCAGCGATGTGGCTCGGCAGTAAATGCTCAGGGCGGATACCGAGGGACATATTGGCCCCCACCTGTACGTTGGCGCTGTCGACCGGCAGCCAGACTTGCTGACGGTTTGGCAGCTCCACCTGTACCTGTTCGATTGCCGTCGCGGTCACTTTTACGGGCAGGAAGTTCATCTTTGGCGAGCCAATGAAGCCCGCAACAAAGCGGTCTGCCGGGTAGTGATACAGCTCCAGCGGTTTGCCCACCTGCGCCACGCGACCGGCGTCCAGCACCACGATTTTGTCGGCCAGCGTCATCGCTTCGACCTGATCGTGGGTGACGTAAATCATCGTGCGTCCAAGCCGTTTGTGCAGACGGGAGATTTCGATACGCATCTGGACGCGCAGGGCGGCATCCAGGTTAGAAAGCGGTTCATCGAGCAGGAACACGCGCGGCTCGGCCACCAGCGTACGGCCGATCGCCACACGCTGACGCTGACCACCGGAGAGCGCCTTCGGTTTACGCTCCAGCAGATGTGCCAGCTGGAGCACTTCCGCCACCTGGGTGACGCGCTGGTTAATGGTCTCTTTTTTCGCGCCGGCCAGCTTCAGGCCAAAGGACATGTTCTCGGCAACGGAAAGATGCGGATAAAGGGCATAAGACTGGAACACCATGCCCACGCCGCGTTCAGCTGGCGGGATGTCGTTCATTCGGGTATCACCAATAAATAAATCGCCACTGGTGATGGTTTCAAGACCGGCAATCATACGCAGCAGAGTCGATTTACCACAGCCTGATGGACCCACGAACACCACAAACTCACCTTCGTGGATGTCCAGATTGATGTCTTTTGACACCACTACGTCGCCCCAGGCTTTCGTTACATTACGCAGCTGTACGCTCGCCATGCCCTTCTCCCTTCGTTACAACCTGTCACCGACAGAAACATTCAAGATAAGTTCACTATGCGTGTTCCATTACTTTCGTGAATCCTCCACCCCCCGGCTTTTTTATGGGGGAGGAGGCGGGAGGATGAGAGAGCAGGCTCTGCGACCGCAGCGGAGGGGCTGAGGCGAAAATCGTGAAGCGGCCTGCAAAATTCAGTGGGTTTTTATGTGCGCCAGCACTCATAACTTAAATTTATGTTACAGGGATCACACAAACAGGGGGTGGGGCGTAGGGACTGGGAGGATGGAAAGAGGATGTCAAATAAGGAGACTGAGTCACGTTGAACCACCTTATGTATCCACGAGCACATCACCAATAAAGGATGGCAGATATGAAGATCAAGACTGGCGCACGCGTTTTCGCATTGTCCGCCCTCGCAGCAATGATGATTTCCGCACCGGCTCTCGCCAAAATTGAAGAAGGTAAGCTGGTTATCTGGATTAACGGCGACAAGGGCTATAACGGTCTGGCCGAAGTGGGCAAAAAATTCGAGAAAGACACCGGTATCAAAGTCACCGTAGAACACCCGGACAAACTGGAAGAGAAGTTCCCGCAGGTTGCGGCAACTGGCGATGGTCCGGACATTATCTTCTGGGCGCATGACCGTTTCGGGGGCTACGCGCAGTCTGGCCTGCTGGCAGAAGTTACGCCAGACAAAGCCTTCCAGGACAAACTGTTCCCGTTCACCTGGGACGCCGTTCGCTATAACGGCAAGCTGATCGCTTACCCAATCGCGGTTGAAGCGCTGTCCCTGATTTACAACAAAGACCTGGTGCCAAACCCGCCGAAGACCTGGGAAGAGATCCCTGCTCTGGATAAAGAGCTGAAGGCGAAAGGTAAATCCGCCCTGATGTTCAACCTGCAAGAGCCGTACTTCACCTGGCCGCTGATTGCTGCCGACGGCGGTTACGCGTTCAAGTTTGAAAACGGCAAATATGACGTGAAAGACGTGGGCGTGGACAACGCAGGTGCGAAAGCGGGTCTGACCTTCCTGGTTGACCTCATCAAGAACAAACACATGAATGCGGATACCGACTACTCCATCGCGGAAGCGGCGTTCAACAAAGGCGAAACCGCGATGACCATCAATGGTCCGTGGGCCTGGACCAACATCGACAAGAGCAAAATCAACTACGGCGTGACCCTGCTGCCAACCTTCAACGGCAAGCCGTCTAAACCGTTCGTGGGCGTGCTGAGCGCAGGCATCAACGCCGCCAGCCCGAACAAAGAGCTGGCGAAAGAGTTCCTCGAAAACTACCTGCTGACCGATCAGGGTCTGGATGAAGTGAACAAGGACAAGCCGCTGGGCGCCGTTGCGCTGAAATCCTTCCAGGATCAGCTGGCGAAAGATCCGCGTATTGCGGCCACCATGGATAACGCCCAGAAAGGCGAAATCATGCCGAACATCCCACAGATGGCTGCGTTTTGGTACGCCACCCGTACCGCGGTCATCAACGCTGCAAGCGGTCGCCAGACTGTCGATGCCGCACTGAAAGATGCTCAGGGCCGTATTACTAAGTAAGTCTGAAAAACGGCGGGTGGCGCGTGCGCTTACCCGCCCTACGACTACGGCACGATCCGTAGGTCAGGTAAGCGCAGTGCCACCTGACGATAAGTTTCCACCGTTGTAGAGGAAGAACCCCATGGATGTCATTAAAAAGAAACACTGGTGGCAAAGCGACGCACTGAAGTGGTCAGTGATAGGTCTGCTGTGTCTGCTGGTGGGTTACCTTGTTGTTTTAATGTACGTGCAAGGGGAATACCTGTTTGCCATCATGACGCTGATTTTAAGCTCGGTTGGCCTGTATATTTTCGCCAACCGTAAAGCGTACGCCTGGCGCTATGTCTACCCGGGCGTTGCCGGGATGGGGCTGTTTGTCCTCTTTCCGCTGATCTGCACCATCGCGATTGCCTTTACCAACTACAGCAGCACCAACCAGCTCGCGCAGGAGCGTGCCACCCAGGTGCTTCTGGATCGTTCTTACCAGGCGGGTAAAACCTTTAACTTCGGCCTGTATCCCACGGGTGACGAGTGGAAGTTAGCGCTCACTGACGGTGAGAGCGGCAAAACCTATCTTTCCGACGCGTTCAAATTTGGCGGCGAGCAGAAGCTGGCCTTAAAAGAAGCTGCGGCCCTGCCGGAAGGTGAACGTGCGAACCTGCGTATCATTACCCAGAATCGTCAGGCGCTGACCCAGCTCACCGCCGTGCTGCCAGACGAAAGCAAAGTGACCATGAGCTCGCTGCGCCAGTTCTCCGGCACGCAGCCGCTTTATACTCTGGCGGATGACGGCACGCTGACCAATAACCAGAGCGGCGTGAAGTACCGTCCGAACAACGATATCGGTTTCTATCAGTCGGTGAATGCCGACGGCAGCTGGGGCGACGACAAACTCAGCCCGGGCTATACCGTCACCATCGGCTGGGACAACTTCACCCGCGTATTTACCGACGAAGGCATCCAGAAACCGTTCTTCGCCATCTTCGTCTGGACGGTGGTCTTCTCGGTGCTAACCGTGATCCTGACCGTGGCCGTGGGCATGGTGCTGGCCTGCCTCGTGCAGTGGGAGTCCCTGAAAGGCAAAGCGATTTACCGCGTGCTGCTGATTCTGCCCTACGCCGTGCCGTCGTTTATCTCGATTCTGATTTTCAAAGGGCTGTTTAACCAGAGCTTCGGTGAAATCAACATGATGCTGAGCGCGCTGTTCGGTATCAAACCGGCCTGGTTCAGCGACCCAACCACCGCTCGCTCGATGATTATCATCGTGAACACCTGGCTCGGTTATCCGTACATGATGATCCTGTGCATGGGGCTGCTGAAGGCTATCCCGGACGATCTGTACGAAGCCTCGGCGATGGACGGCGCGGGTCCGTTCCAGAACTTCTTCAAAATTACCCTGCCGCTGCTCATTAAGCCGCTGACGCCGCTGATGATCGCCAGCTTCGCCTTTAACTTTAACAACTTCGTGCTGATTCAGCTGTTGACCAACGGTGGCCCGGACCGTCTCGGCACCACCACGCCGGCAGGCTATACCGACCTGCTCGTGAGCTACACCTACCGCATCGCCTTCGAGGGCGGCGGCGGTCAGGACTTCGGCCTGGCGGCGGCGATTGCCACCCTGATCTTCCTGCTGGTGGGCGCCCTGGCGATTGTGAACCTGAAAGCCACACGTATGAAATTTGACTAAGGAGGGCACTGAACATGGCAATGGTACAACCCAAATCTCAGAAACTGCGCCTCCTCGCGACGCACTTAGGCCTGCTGATTTTCATCGCAGCGATCATGTTCCCGCTGCTGATGGTTATCGCCATCTCCCTGCGTTCGGGGAACTTCGCCACCGGGAGCCTGATCCCGGACGAAATCTCCTGGGAGCACTGGAAGCTCGCGCTGGGCTTCAGCGTGGAACATGCGGATGGCCGCGTCACGCCGCCGCCGTTCCCGGTGCTGCTGTGGCTATGGAACTCGGTGAAGGTGGCGACCATCACTGCGATCGGCATCGTGACGCTCTCCACCACCTGCGCTTACGCCTTCGCCCGTATGCGTTTCCCGGGCAAAGCGACGCTGCTGAAAGGGATGCTGATTTTCCAGATGTTCCCGGCCGTGCTGTCGCTGGTGGCGTTGTATGCCCTGTTTGACCGTCTTGGGCAGTATGTGCCGTTCATCGGCCTGAACACTCACGGCGGCGTGATCTTCGCCTATCTTGGCGGCATCGCCCTGCACGTGTGGACCATCAAAGGCTATTTCGAAACCATCGACGGTTCGCTGGAAGAAGCGGCGGCGTTGGATGGGGCGACACCGTGGCAGGCGTTCCGTCTGGTGCTGCTGCCGCTGTCGGTGCCGATTCTGGCGGTGGTGTTTATCCTGTCGTTTATCGCGGCCATCACCGAAGTCCCGGTCGCCTCATTGCTACTGCGCGATGTGAACAGCTACACCCTTGCCGTCGGTATGCAGCAGTACCTCAACCCGCAAAACTACCTGTGGGGCGACTTTGCCGCGGCGGCCGTCCTCTCTGCCATCCCGATTACCGTGGTGTTCCTGCTGGCCCAGCGCTGGCTGGTCAACGGCCTGACGGCGGGCGGTGTGAAAGGTTAAGTTTCATTTGTTATGCCACTGCAACCCTCAACTTTAGACGTATTGTATTGAACCAACTTGTGACTGTTATTCGGCGGCCTCCGGGCCGCCATTTTTTTATTCGCGTTTCAGCCGCTTCGAGTTGCACAGCCAGAGGGTGATCACCAGCAGCAGGATCGCCGCCGAGTAGATCAGCACGTCGAGCGGGGATTTATGATCAACGATGATCAGCCGCACAATGGCGGTGATGCCAATGTAGACAAAATAGCGCAGCGGGAAGTGAAAGCCGGACTGAAAGTACTTCACAATCAGGGCGATAAATTCAAAGTAGAGAAAGTAGACCACCAGGCCTTCCACCAGCGCGTATTTGCTGGTTTGCTCAGGGGCGAACAGCACATCCGCCAGATGCACCGTCTCTTTACCCAGAAAAACGACCAGGATCAGGCCAAGGCTCAGCAGACCGAGGTTCAGCACGGTCTGGAGTATCGTTGAGATAAACTCAACGCGCGGACGCGTCAGGGATGTCATACAGCACCTCATTCTCCAGGGCGAGGTTCCTGTATAACGCAAAAATGTGACGGGGATCTATATTTTTTGTTTATGTTTTGTCCAGATGAACATTCTTGCCGGGCGGCACTGCGTTTGCCCGGCCTACAAAAACACTCTCGTAGGCCCGGTAAGCGCAGCGCCACCGGGCAAATAAGCATCAGCGGAAGTTAATGTTCTTATCGCTGGTCATATCATACAGCTGGAATTTACGTCCAAGCTGCTGGCCGCCGTCGCGCGTCAGCGGCGTCCAGCCCACTGCCGCACGGCTGCGGGTTGGGCCTGATGAGAACAGATCCAGCGGAATCGACACGTACACCCCTTTGGTGAAGTCCCCTTCCCCGTACTCGTCTGGCGAAACGTTGGTGATGGTGGCATAGCCGCCCACCACCACGCCGCTGTCGAAGTGTTTGGAGATATCCAGCGTGCCGCCCTTATCACCCGCCAGATACTGGCCGACGCTGGCTTTCACCAGCACGTCCTGCGCGAACGACGGCGTCCAGTAGGCGGTCAGGTGGCCGGTTTTGACGCTGTAGTCGGTGAACTTCATCATGTCCTGCGCGCTGCGCCAGTCACGCTGTTTCACGTAGTTGGCATCAACCCCAAACGCCCAGTTGCTGTCGACAGGACGATAAAGCACTTCTGCCCCGGCGCCGCCGAACATGGTTTCCAGATAGCCACCGTAAACCTGGCCGTAGAAGCCGTTGCCGAAGTACTGGAAGTAGTTGGCCTGGAGGTTATTCACGTAGATATCGTTCTGCACATATTCGCGAACGCGGGTACGCACGCGCGGCAGTTTTGAATCGTTCGGCGGGTTGGTGTAGTTAAATTTGTCGTAGTTGTTAGCAATGTTGCCGAACAGACTACCGGTGGTCAACAGGTGGTCGGTCACCCACAGATCCGCCGTCGCCATCGCCCCCAGCTGATACATGTAGAAGTTTTCCGGCCCACCCACGGACTGGTTCAGCACCGGATCGATATGGAAATCGAAGCGGGATTTATCGATATACCAGCCCTGCTCGGTGCTCTCTGGCACCACCGGCTCAACGCGTTTTTGTACCAGCTCGGTTTCATGTCCCAGCGGTTCGCCTTCAAGATGACGCTTAAGGCTGGCAACATCGGTTTCGGTTGTGACCTGCGGCAGGTTGAGGCGGTTCTCCGTCACGCGGATCGTGCGGATCCCCTCCGGCAGATCGTTCATGACGATCCGGTTGGCGCGCTCGATCCCTTCGCGGGAGTCGCGGTATTTTACCTGCTCGCCGGTGACGTACAGCGTATCGCCTTTGGTCTGGATCTTTGGATCCGCCAGGCCCGCGTTATATTTCAGCAGCGTCAGCTGATTCGCTACCACGGAGTGCTGAATGATCGCATCCTGCGGCTCCGGCTGATATTTTGGCCGCGGGTTGTCATTGTAGTGCGGCCGCATGTCGTTAAAGTTAGTGCGCAGGGTAAAGCCAAACATTAGGGTATTACCGCGCTCATAGCTGAGGTTAACGTCGGCCCAGTCGGTGACGCGGTAAATGGCGCCGACGTTAAACTTGCTCTTTTGCTCAATTTTCCCGGCGAAGTCCTGCGAGTAGTCGTTTCCTTCGTACTCCAGCTTCAGGCGTAACGGCTGCCACGGTGTTTGATACTCCACGCCGCCAAACAGCGAGGCCGGGCCGTGGAACATCTGGTCCCCGTTGATGGAGCCCGCTTTCTGGTAGCTGTTATCGCGGTAGCAGTATTTATCGCTGTAGGTACAGAACGGATTTTTGACGTTGCCGCTGGTGCCGAGATAGCCCCATCCCAGACCGAGTGAGAAATCAAACGGTCCCCAGGCTTTGCTGGCCACGATGTATTCCGCGTCAAACAGGCCGGTCCCGCCGATATCCTTCGCACCAACGGAGACCTGCGGCATCCAGTAGCTCTCTTCCCACAGGCGCAGCTTCACGTCGAAAGCTTTGTCTTTATAAGTCTGGTCGCCGGAGAAGGCATCCACGCTGCTGTACTGTTTTGTACGCACGTCGGTGTAGCGCAGCGTGGTCTCCAGCCAGGGGAACAGCTGCACGGACGCAGAGTAGTAACGGTACTGATCGTTATCGCGATAGTTAAGGCTGATTTCCCCCTCGCGGGCCATACGCGCGGTTGGGGTTTGCAGTAAGCCCACGCCGCCAAAATCGGACTGCGACGGGCCGATGGGTGCCGGATACGTTTCTGCATGACAGGCGGCACTCACGCACAGTGCAAGCATGCTGTAGAGATAGGTTTTTTTCATTATTCCGGTATCCGCTGTATCAGGGAGCGAAGGATATCGGCATTAAGCCCGTCATACGCTTTCGTCCAGAAATGGTCGGCAAAACCGACAAAAATGATGCTGCCTGGCATAGGTTCGATATGGCGTTTATTCCAGTAAGCCACCGGCGCTTTCTGCGTATGCCCGTCCGGATAGACCACCCAGGCATAGCTGTTATCCGCTCCGCTGAGCAGACTTTGCTCGTCGAGATAGCTCGCCACGTCCCGGCCCGGCGCAAACGGCTTTTTGCCAGGGCTGCTGAGAAGCCCCATCACGGTGACGGTTGAAGGTTGAGCCGGAAGCCACAGGGTATAGTCCCCTTCCAGCGACGGATTGCCGTTTTCCGCAACGCGCACCTCATCCGGATCCAGATTCACCTTCTGGCGCCCCGTCACCTTAACCGCCTGAAGCTGTTGACGCAGGCTAGTAATGGCCGCGGCATCGTCGGTATCTTCCTGTTGTGCCAGCCCGCTCAGTCGGGCGAGCAGCGCCTGATGTTTTTGTTCCGCTACGATCGTCGCCTGACGCTCGCTGATCACCGCCCCGGTCCACCAGCTTTTCGCCAGCCTCGGCTGCCCCACCAGATCGAGCAGATGCCCGGCATTGGTTAAGGTTTTAGGTTTTTCGCTGTCCGGGGTGTAGACCTGTACCGTTCCCGCAGACCACGCCAGCGGCGAGGTCAGGCTGGCGAGAAGCGCAATGTGGATGAACATTTTCATGATTTCGCCGCCTTGATCAGGGTGGCCTTCACCGGGAAGAAACCGGCACCGAGATACTGTAAGGACTGGCGGATTTGCCCCTCTTCGTCCACCCAGAAGCGGTTATGCCAGGTGGCCTGATCGGTTGTCACTTCTTCATCCAGCACGCGCACCTGCGTTTCGTCGCTGCCCACTTTGACACTGTCCGTACCGTCCCAGCGGAAGGTGGAGCGGGCCGTGGCGTAGCGCACCTGTTTATGCTCGGTCCAGCCCATCGTGCGCGTCCAGCTTGCGCCATCGACGATCTGATTCGGCTTGATGAGCGGATCTTCAGCCAGGTTGTTCACCTCAAGCAGGTTGTCGCCGCCGAGCAACGTTTTCACGATGCGGGAATGCTGCGTCACGATGGTGGCCTGATCCTGCGTCACCCATTTCTGCTGCCCGTTTTCATCGAAAGCGAGCACCACAAACAGTTGCGGACCATCGTTTAGCTGCATGTACTGGCTGGCATACGGCATGTTCTGAAGTTCGTCATCGGTCAGATGCACGCCCGGCGTGCCGAACATGCTGTCCCACAGTGAGTGGCCCAGCCCTTTGGTGGTAGCTGAGCACGCCTGCAACAGCAGGCAAATCAGGATGATTGCAGGTCGCTTCACGACTCTTCTCCGAAGGGGCGAAATAACCACACCGAAGTGTGGTTATGATTAAAACACCCGTTATTACTGGGTGCTGGTCGTCGTAGTGGTCGTGGTTCCGGTATTGGAGCCATCACCGCCACCGGTTGCCGCCAGCGCGACACCCACGGCTGAACTTACGGCGCTGGTGCTGGCTGCGGTCGAACTCCCCGCAGACGCAGACGTCGCTGCCGACCCTGCTGCTTCCCCGACCTGGACCGGAGCTGCATAGACAGACGTCGCCGCAAGCGCAGATATGGCAAAAATGCCATACAGTACTTTCTTCATAACAATTTCCCTTCAATGAATGAATGGAGATTTGCCCGAAAAGAAATTCAGGCGGATTCGAGTATACACAACTAAAGCAGTGGGTTTACCGTGGGGGTAAATAGGGATGAGGTTTTCAGACTAATGGTTAAAAATGGAAGGAAAAAAGAATCAAGGAAATATATAATCAATATAAATCAACCATTTATAATATAATAACATTAAACCATCACTCCGTATTTTCTTAAAATAAACCTCAGCAATTAACGGGGTTACCGTCTTTTTCGGATTAAACTCAGCTTCAGAATTTGAGATAACTAACAGACATCAGGAATTATCCGATAAAAAAATGCCGGCATATCGCCGGCATTGTTCATGACATATTTATTACGCACGCCAGGCTTTATAACGGTTAATCAGACCATTGGTGGAGCTGTCGTGGCTGTCGATCGCTTGATCGTCACCCAGCTCTGGCAGAATGCGGTTTGCCAGCTGTTTGCCCAGCTCAACGCCCCACTGGTCAAAGGTGAAGATGTTCAGAATAGCGCCCTGAGTGAAGATTTTGTGCTCGTAGAGGGCAATCAGCGCACCCAGGCTGAACGGCGTGATTTCGCGCAGCAGAATGGAGTTAGTTGGACGGTTGCCTTCGAACACTTTAAACGGCACAACGTGCTCCAGCGTAGCCGGATCTTTACCCTGGTCACGGTATTCCTGCTCAACCACCTCGCGGGATTTACCGAACGCCAGCGCTTCGGTCTGGGCGAAGAAGTTAGACAGCAGCTTCGGATGGTGGTCGGACAGCGGGTTGTGCGTGATCGCCGGGGCGATGAAATCGCACGGTACCATTTTGGTGCCCTGGTGGATCAGCTGGTAGAACGCGTGCTGACCGTTGGTGCCCGGCTCGCCCCAGATGATTGGGCCAGTCTGGTAATCCACCGCGTTGCCGTTACGGTCAACGTACTTGCCGTTGGATTCCATGTTGCCCTGCTGGAAGTAGGCCGCAAAGCGGTGCATGTACTGGTCGTACGGCAGAATCGCTTCGGTTTCAGCGCCGAAGAAGTTGTTGTACCAGATCCCGATCAGCGCCAGCAGCACCGGCAGGTTTTTCTCAGGCGCGGTGGTGGAGAAGTGTTTGTCCATCGCGTGCGCGCCGGAGAGCAGTTCAACGAAGTTGTCAAAGCCCACGGACAGGATGATGGACAGACCGATCGCAGACCACAGTGAGTAGCGGCCGCCCACCCAGTCCCAGAACTCAAACATGTTCGTGGTATCAATACCGAACTCACCCACCGCTTTACCGTTGGTGGACAGCGCCGCAAAGTGTTTCGCCACGTGCTTTTCGTCGCCCGCGGTTTTCAGGAACCAGTCGCGCGCGCTGTGGGCGTTGGTCATGGTTTCCTGAGTGGTGAAGGTTTTAGACGCCACCAGGAACAGCGTGGTTTCCGGGTTCACCTTTTTCAGCACTTCAGCGATGTGAGTCCCATCGACGTTGGACACGAAGTGCATGTTGAGGTGGTTTTTGTACGGGCGCAGCGCCTCGGTCACCATGAACGGGCCGAGGTCAGAGCCGCCGATACCGATGTTTACGACGTCGGTGATCGCTTTGCCGGTGTAGCCTTTCCAGCTACCTGAGATGATCGCTTCAGAGAAGGTTTTCATCTTTTCCAGCACCGCGTTCACTTCCGGCATCACATCTTTGCCGTCAACGATAATTGGCGTATTGCTACGGTTACGCAGGGCCACGTGCAGGACGGCACGGTCTTCGGTGCGGTTGATTTTCTCACCAGAGAACATGGCTTTGATGGCATCTGCCAGCTCAGTCTCTTTCGCCAGATCTTGCAGCTTCGCCAGCGTCTCTTCGGTGATACGGTTCTTGGAGAAATCCACCAGCATCAGGTCATCGAAGGTGGCGGAAAACTTGCTGAAACGATCGGCATCTTTCGCGAACAGTTCCGCGATGGTGACGTCTTTCATTTCATCAAAATGTTTCTGTAGTGCCTGCCATGCAGCGGTCTGCGTTGGGTTGATGTTTTTCATAGCAATACTCTTCTGATTTGAGAATTGTGACTGCGGTCGATTGTAGCGCCTGCAAATAAAAATTGTGATGGTTTTTATGCCATTGCCCTGGTCTGCATCAAACGCAGGTGAAAAGACCCGAAAAGTATAGCTGCTGTCGCGCCCTTCCGGCGTGGCGAAATGTTGGTCAAAAAGAGGGAAAAAGGAGCATAAAATATGGGCCTGTTATAAGTCCTGTTTCTGAGGGGTACCCCCCCATGAAAAATCCGCATAATCCCAGCATTGACAGGACCTCCCCCGCATTTTATTTATAGGGCCGTATTTTGCGCCTGCACCTGTTCTCGCTTCATTCTTGTGCCAAGGTCGCTCTATTCATTCCCTGACACGAGGTTGTTATGACGAGTTTTGTGGTCGCCAAGTTTGGCGGCACCAGTGTGGCAGACTACGATGCCATGAACCGCAGCGCCGATGTGGTGCTGGCCGATCCGAATACCCGCCTGGTGGTGCTTTCCGCCTCAGCCGGCGTGACGAACCTGCTGGTTTCCCTGTCTGAAGGACTGGAAGCGACCGAGCGTTTCGTGAAGCTGGATGCACTGCGCAAAATTCAGTTCGACATTCTCGAGCGTCTGCAAAACCCGAACGTCATTCGTGAGGAAGTGGAACGCCTGCTGGAAAATATCACCACCCTGGCTGAAGCCGCGTCGCTGGCCACCTCCAGCGCACTGACCGATGAACTGGTCAGCCACGGCGAACTGATGTCCACCCTGCTGTTCGTTGAGATCATGCGCGAGCGCAATATTCAGGCGCAGTGGTTCGACGTGCGTAAAGTGATGCGCACCAGCGACCGCTTTGGCCGCGCCGAGCCGGACGTGGAAGCCCTGGCTGAGCTGACTAACCAGCAGCTTGCCCCGCGCCTGGATGAAGGCATAGTGATCACCCAGGGCTTTATCGGCAGCGAAGCCAAAGGGCGCACAACCACGCTGGGCCGTGGCGGTAGCGACTACACCGCCGCCCTGCTGGGTGAGGCCCTGCACGCCACCCGCGTGGATATCTGGACGGACGTGCCGGGTATCTACACCACCGACCCGCGCGTGGTCTCTGCGGCAAAACGTATTGACGTGATCGCCTTTGAAGAAGCGGCTGAAATGGCGACTTTCGGCGCGAAAGTGCTGCACCCGGCCACGCTGCTGCCCGCCGTGCGCAGCGACATTCCGGTCTTCGTTGGCTCCAGTAAAGATCCAAAGGCGGGCGGGACGCTGGTCTGCAAGAAAACCGAGAACCCGCCACTGTTCCGCGCGCTGGCCCTGCGTCGTAAGCAGACGCTGGTAACCCTGCACAGCCATAATATGCTGCACTCCCGTGGATTCCTGGCGGAAGTGTTTGGCATCCTGGCGCGCCACAATATCTCCGTGGACCTGATCACCACGTCAGAAGTCAGCATCGCGCTGACGCTCGACACCACCGGCTCCACCTCTACCGGCGACACCCTGCTGACGCAGTCGCTGCTGATTGAGCTTTCCGAGTTGTGCCGCGTGGAGGTGGAAGAAGATCTGGCGCTGGTGGCCATCATCGGTAATAAGCTGTCGCGCGCCTGCGGCGTGGGCAAAGAGGTGTTCGGCGTGCTCGACCCGTTCAATATCCGCATGATTTGCTACGGCGCGTCCAGCTACAACCTCTGCTTCCTGGTCCCTGCCGATCAGGCCGAGCAGGTCGTGCAGAAACTTCATCAGAATTTGTTTGAATAAAATTCGTTAGCACGATAAACAATATCAATAAGCCGGGCACAGACCCGGCTTTTTTATAACAAAACAACACGACAATACTGCAAGGAATTCACTATGCTCTCCGCTATCACCCGGCTGTTCCCGTTATGGGCGCTGCTGCTCTCTGTACTCGCGTATTACACTCCTGCCACGTTCACGGGCATTGGTCCGTGGGTCACCACGCTGCTGATGCTGATTATGTTCGGCATGGGCGTGCATCTGAAAATTGACGATTTCAAACGCGTGCTGTCTCGCCCGGCGCCGGTTGCCGCAGGGATTTTCCTGCACTACCTGGTGATGCCGCTCGCGGCATGGCTGCTGGCGATGGCCTTTAAGATGCCGCCCGACCTTTCCGCCGGGATGGTGCTGGTGGGGAGCGTCGCCAGCGGTACGGCATCTAACGTCATGATCTATCTGGCGAAAGGCGACGTGGCGCTTTCCGTCACCATCTCGTCCGTTTCCACGCTGGTGGGCGTGATTGCCACGCCTCTGTTAACCCGCCTGTACGTCGACGCGCATATCCAGGTGGACGTGATGGGCATGCTGCTCAGCATCCTGCAAATCGTGGTGATCCCGATTGCGCTGGGGCTGGTGATCCACCATCTCTTCCCGCGGGTGGTGAAAGCGGTTGAGCCGTATCTGCCCGCGTTTTCGATGGTCTGCATTCTGGCCATTATCAGCGCCGTGGTAGCCGGTTCCGCATCGCACATTGCTTCGGTGGGCTTTGTGGTGATCGTCGCGGTTGTGCTGCATAACACTATTGGTCTGCTGGGCGGTTACTGGGGCGGAAAGCTGTTTGGCTTTGACGAATCCACCTGCCGCACGCTGGCGATCGAAGTGGGGATGCAGAACTCCGGCCTGGCAGCGGCGCTGGGTAAAATTTACTTCTCACCGCTGGCAGCGCTACCGGGGGCGCTGTTCTCTGTCTGGCACAACCTGTCCGGTTCGCTGTTAGCTGGATACTGGTCCGGTAAGCCGATTGATGACCAACCGAAAAAAGATGCGGTGAAACAGGGTTAATTGACCCGGCTTGCTTTACACTGAAGCCTCCCCATCAGGAGGCTTCAGCAATGGCTACACCACGTTTGACCCAGAAAGACATGACCGAAGCCGAGCAGCGCGAACTGAAAACGCTACTCGACCGCGCCCGTATCGCGCATGGCCGCACGCTGACGAACGCCGAAACCAATCAGGTTAAAAAAGAGTACATCGATAAACTGATGGCGCAACGTGATGCCGCGGCGAAAAAAGCCCGCAAGCTGAAAAAAGAGCAGGCTTATAAACCCGATGCAGAGGCGACTTTTTCCTGGTCCGCCAGCACATCAACCCGTGGAAGGCGCTAATCAGCGCCCTTTCTTTTTGCGCCCCGGCTGGGTAAAGCGTTTTCCGTTGCCCGGCTTGCCCCGCCCTTTCTCTTCCGCCTGCGGTGCCTTCACCACCGGACGCTTAATCGCCTGCGTTTTCGGTTTGGCTTTAGCTTTCGGCTTCGCTTCGGACGAGGAGTTCTCGATAAGTTTGAACAGCTCGATCAGCTCGTCATCCGTTAAGTCACGCCACTCGCCCAGCGGGATCCCGGACAGGCTGACGTTCATGATGCGCGTGCGTTCCAGCTTCGTCACTTCATAACCGAAGTACTCGCACATGCGGCGGATCTGGCGGTTCAGGCCCTGCACCAGCGTGATACGAAACGCAAACGGCGCCTCTTTTCTGACTTTACACTTCTTCGTCACGGTGCCCAGAATCGGCACGCCTGCGCCCATTCCCCGGATGAACTCGTCCGTGACCGGCTTGTTCACCGTAACAATGTACTCTTTCTCATGGTCGTTACCGGCACGCAGAATTTTGTTCACCAGATCGCCGTGATTAGTCAGGAAGATTAACCCCTGAGAGTCCTTATCCAGGCGACCAATCGGGAAGATACGGCTGCTGTGGTTCACGAAATCAACAATGTTGTCCCGCTCGCCATCTTCCGTAGTGCTGACAATCCCAACCGGCTTGTTCAACGCGATAAACACCAGGTCTTCGGCATCACGCGGTTCGATGACCTGACCATTCACTTTCACCACATCGCCAGGCACCACCTGGTCACCGATGGTGGCGCGCTTGCCGTTAAGAAACACGTTACCTTGTTCAATGTAACGGTCAGCCTCGCGACGTGAGCAGATCCCGCTCTCGCTAATGTATTTGTTTAATCGGGTTGATTGAGTTGGCAGCATAGTTTCTCCTGTGAAGGGCGAAATATACCTTACCTTGCGCCTGACAAAAAAGTCCTAGTAACCGCTGATCAGAAAATCGAGTGCATCCCGCAATGAAGCACTGCTGTTAGTAAGATCGGCAACGCGTTCACCTAACTCTTTTGAAGAGATGCCTGACAGCATATGCATCATGACAACGCAGGACTTACCCGCGATTTCAACGACAGGGCACACTTTCGCAGGCGGACGAATGCCGCCCAACTGGCTTAATTCAACGGCGGGAGCAACCAGTACATGTTTCATCACATTAGCAACAGGGTGCTGCATATTAATAAGCCATGGATATGCTTTTTTCCCATTACCTTCATTCGCATAAGCAAAATATTGCTCCATCAGAATGACCTCTGAAAGTCACTAAAGGAGCCGTTTTCATCAACCCACTGGTTAATGGCCTCTATAGACGCTTTATTTTCTGCTAACCACTCTGCGCGCTGATGCGCACGAAACTGCTCCTGTAGAGCGGCCGTGAGTACAGCAGAGAGATTGAGCTTAAGACGTCGCGCTTCTTCAAGAATTTCTGGTGCTAACGAAACATTGACTGATTTTTTAATGCCATTAGTAGTGCGCATGATAACCCCCATTGGAATGCGCATGAATTGGCGAAGTGTAGCGTAATAAACGAGCATTTTCTATTCCCTTAAAAATGTAAGGCCTTAAGAATGAATTGCTCTTTAGAAGGTGTCACGCCTCACAAAAGGGTTTTGCGAGGCGCTTTCAGAGATTAATACTCATCCCGCTCATCGTCTTCATCCGGCTGCTCCATCACGCTGTACGCCACCGCACAGAACAACGAGTTGAGACGCTTCATATCGCCCAGCAGTCCCAGGTGGAGTGAGCTGGTCTCGATACTCTGCACGTTCTGCTGGTGCAGACGCTCAACGTGGGCGTGTGAGTAGCGGCGATTAAGGATGCGGAAACGATGCTTATTGCGGCGCAGGCGGCGCGCGCTCGGCACGTCGCTGGAGAAGAAGACCGACATCGCCAGCTTCAGGTTGCTGACCAGCTGTTCGTGCAGCGCTTCCAGCTCTTTCAGCCCTTCAACAGAAAACGCCCGGCGTGCGGCCAGGGATTTGTCTGCGATTTCACTGCCCATACGCTCGACAATATCCGAAGCCTGCTCCAGGTTAAGCGACATCTCGATGATTTCCGCCCAGCGGCGCGACTCCTCTTCCGCCAGCTCGTCCTGGGGGATCCGCGCCAGATAGAGCTTGATGGCGGTATACAGCACGTTGATATCGTCCGCCAGCCTGCGCAGCTCTTTTTCTTCGCGCGGCTCGCCGTGCATCACCTTTTGCAGCCCTTCCAGCATGGTTTCCATCGCGTCGCCCATGCGCAGCGTTTCGCGGGCTGCATTGGCGATGGCCAGCGCAGGAGTATCCAGCACCGAGGTGTCCAGATGCTTCGGTTTAAGGCGCGCGTCCAGCTCCGGTTCATCACGAATAAGCCGCTCGCAGAAGCGGGCCATCGGCGCGGCAAACGGCACCATCGCCAGACAGCGCACCAGGTTGTAGAAGACGTGGAAGTAGATCACCAGCTCCGCTTTCGGCAGAGAGAGATTATCCATCAGGTTCGCCAGCGGGTGCACAAACGGCAGAATGATCAGGCTACCCACCAGCTTAAACAGTAAACTCCCCAGCGCCACCCGGCGGGCGGCAGCGTTGGCGGCGCTGTTGTTGAGCATCGCCAGCAGGCCAGAGCCGAGGTTGGCACCGATCACCAGGCACAGCGCCACCGGGAAGGAAATTACCCCTGCGGCGGTTAAGGTCGCCGTCAGCAGGACCGCTGCCAGGCTGGAGTAGCTGACGATGGCGAATACCGCGCCGATCAGCGCATCCAGCATAATATCGCCGGTTAACGAGGCGAAGATGACCTGCACACCGTTGGCCTGGGTGATCGGCGTGACAGCCTGCACAATCAGCTCCAGCGCCAGCAGGATCAGCCCGAGGCCAATACCGACGCGGCCAAGCTGCCCGGCACGGCTTTGCTTACGGCCGAGGAAAAAAATGACGCCGATAAAAATCAGTAGTGGCGACAGCCAGGAGAGATCGAATGTCAGGATACGCGCCATCAGCGCGGTACCGACGTCGGCGCCAAGGACAATCACCAGCGCCGGGGCGAGCGCCACCAGATCCTGCGCCACGAACGAGGTGACGAGCATGGTGGTAGCGTTGCTGCTTTGCACCAGCGCCGTGACGCCAATACCCGCGCAGAAGGCGAGCGGCTTCTTCTCAACGCTGCCGCTGAGAACGGTACGTAAACGTGCGCCAAACACGCGCATCACGCCGGTACGAACGATATGGGTGCCCCATACCAGCAGTGCGACTGCGGAGAGCAGGTGTAACAACGTCAACACGGTAGGTATTCCTCCTTATCGTTATTCGTTTTCCTGAGGTTCAGTATAAGGGTTTAAACGTAAGAAAGAGACAAGGCACCATAGCGGTGCCCTGTTTGTTGTAAGGAAAAGTGACGTTAGTCTGCGTCGTAGCCCAAATTCGGCGCCAGCCAGCGTTCCACCTCTGACACGCTCATGCCTTTACGCAGAGCGTAATCCTCAATCTGATCGCGCTGAAGCTGTGCCACGGCGAAGTACTTGCTGTCCGGATGGCTGAAGTACCAGCCGGAAACGGACGCGCCCGGCCACATGGCGAACGACTCGGTGAGCTTCATGCCGGTATGCGCTTCGACGTCCAGCAACTTCCAGATAGTGCCCTTCTCGGTGTGTTCCGGGCAGGCCGGATACCCCGGCGCCGGACGAATGCCCTGGTAGTTTTCGCGGATCAGCTCCTCGTTGCTGAGATTCTCATTCGCCGCGTAGCCCCAGTGCACCTTACGTACGCGTTCATGCAGATATTCAGCGAAGGCTTCCGCCAGACGGTCGGCGATCGCTTTCACCATGATTTTGTTGTAATCATCGTGCTGCGCGTCGTACGCATCCGCCAGCGCGTCTTCTTCCAGACCACCGGTTACGGCAAAGGCGCCGATATAGTCGGCTTTACCGGAGAGTTTCGGTGCGACGAAATCCGCCAGGCAGTAGTTGGCAAAGCCCACTTTCTCGGTTTGCTGGCGCAGGTGGTGGCTCACGGCCAGCACGTGGGTGCGGGTTTCATCGCGGTAGATTTCCACGTCGTCGCCCACGCGGTTCGCCGGGAACAGCCCCACCACGCCGCGCGGGTTGAGGGCTTTCTCTGCGCTCAGCCTGTCGAGCATGTCGTTAGCATCTTTAAACAGGCGCTTCGCCTCTTCGCCCACCACCTCATCTTCAAGAATGCGCGGATATTTGCCCGCCAGCGACCAGGTCATGAAGAACGGCGTCCAGTCGATGTAGTTACGCAGCGTTTCGATGCTGGCCGTCACGTCCTGCACGCCCAGACGGTGTGCGACCGGCGGCGTATAGCTGGACCAGTCGAACGCCAGATCGTTATCGCGCGCCGCCTGAAGCGAAACCGGCGGCGTGCGCGGTTTCTTACGTCCATGCTGAATGCGGACGGTTTCATACTCTTTGCGGGTGCGGGCGACAAAGTCATCGCGCTGGGTGTCGGACAGCAGCGCGGAGACCACGCCCACAGTGCGCGAGGCGTTTTGAACATACACCGTCGGCCCACTGTAGTTCTGCTCGATTTTCACCGCCGTGTGGGCTTTCGAGGTGGTTGCCCCGCCAATCAGCAGTGGAATGGTAAAGCCCTGGCGCTCCATCTCTTTTGCCACGTTGACCATTTCGTCAAGCGAAGGCGTAATCAGCCCGGAAAGACCAATCAGATCCGCATTCACTTCGCGCGCGGTCCTGAGGATTTTATCCGCCGGGACCATCACGCCAAGGTCGATAATTTCGTAGTTATTACACTGCAACACCACGCCGACGATATTCTTGCCGATGTCGTGTACGTCGCCCTTCACGGTGGCGATGACCATTTTACCGTTACTGGAGCCCTTCTCTTTGCTGGCTTCGATAAAGGGTTCCAGATACGCCACCGCCTGCTTCATGACGCGGGCGGATTTCACCACCTGCGGCAGGAACATTTTGCCCTCGCCGAACAGATCGCCGACCACGTTCATGCCGTCCATCAGCGGCCCTTCGATCACTTCAATCGGACGGGCGGCCTGCTGACGCGCTTCCTCGGTATCCTGCTCGATAAACTCGGTAATGCCTTTTACCAGCGAGTATTCCAGACGCTTATTCACATCCCAGGAGCGCCATTCGGCCTGTTGAACGTTGGCTGATTCGTCAGATTTACTGCCGCGGTATTTTTCCGCCAGATCCAGCATGCGTTCGGTGGCGTCGTCACGACGATTGAGGATCACGTCTTCTACGGCGTCGCGCAGCTCGGCTGGCAGATCGTCGTAAATTGCCAGCTGGCCAGCGTTGACGATCCCCATGTCCATCCCGTTGCGGATGGCGTAGTAAAGGAACACGGCGTGGATCGCCTCACGCACCGGGTCGTTGCCGCGGAACGAGAACGACACGTTCGACACGCCGCCGGAGATCAGCGCATGCGGTAGCTCGCGTTTAATGTCTTCACACGCGCCGATGAAGTCCTGAGCGTAGTTGTTGTGCTCTTCGATGCCGGTCGCGACGGCGAAGATGTTCGGGTCGAAGATGATGTCTTCCGGCGGGAAACCCACCTCTTCGGTCAAAATTTTGTACGCGCGGCGGCAAATCTCAATTTTGCGTTCGCGGGTATCGGCCTGGCCCACTTCATCGAAGGCCATCACCACCACGGCGGCTCCGTAGCGACGGACCAGCTTCGCGTGGTGGATAAAGGTATCGACGCCCTCTTTCATCGAGATGGAGTTAACGATGCCTTTGCCCTGAATGCACTTCAGCCCTTTTTCGATGACCTCCCACTTGGAGGAGTCAATCATGATCGGCACGCGGGCGATATCCGGCTCACCGGCAATCAGGTTGAGGAAACGCACCATTGCCGCTTCGGCATCGAGCATCCCCTCATCCATGTTGATATCGATGATCTGCGCCCCGCTTTCTACCTGCTGGCGAGCAACGTCCAGCGCTTCGCTGTACTTCTCTTCTTTGATCAGGCGCTTGAACTTCGCAGAACCGGTAACGTTAGTACGTTCACCCACGTTCACAAACAGGCTGTCGTCGCCGATGGTCAACGGCTCCAGGCCGGACAGACGACAGGCTACCGGAAGCTCGGGTAGCTTGCGCGGTGGAAGCCCGGCGACGGCGCGGCTCATGGCGGCGATATGCTCCGGCGTGGTGCCGCAGCAGCCGCCGACGACGTTGAGGAAACCAGATTCGGCCCATTCGCGGATTTGCGCCGCCATGGTGTCGGCATCCAGATCGTACTCACCAAACGCGTTCGGCAGACCGGCGTTCGGGTGGGCGGTGACGTAGCACTCTGCGATGCGCGAAAGCTCCTGCACGTACTGGCGCAGCTCGTCCGGCCCCAGCGCACAGTTGAGGCCAAAGGAGAGCGCTTCGGCGTGGCGCAGGGAGTTATAAAACGCTTCGGTTGTCTGGCCGGAAAGTGTGCGCCCCGAGGCGTCGGTGATGGTGCCGGAAATCATGATCGGCAGGTCGACGCCCAGCGCCTCGAACTCCTCTTTCACCGCGTAAATCGCGGCTTTAGCGTTGAGGGTGTCGAATACGGTTTCAATCAGGATCAGGTCGGAGCCGCCTTCCACCAGCGCTTTAGTGGACTCACGATACGCGGCCACCAGCTGGTCAAAGGTGATGTTCCGAAACGCCGGGTCGTTGACGTCCGGAGAAATCGACGCGGTGCGGTTGGTTGGGCCCAGCACCCCGGCTACGTAGCGCGGCTTGTCCGGCGTACGGGCCGTCCATTCGTCGGCGCAGGCGCGCGCCAGCTTCGCCGCTTCAAAGTTGATCTCCGCCGACAGGGATTCCATCTGGTAATCCGCCATGGCGATGGTTGTCGAGTTGAAGGTGTTGGTTTCAACAATATCCGCACCCGCTTCGAAGTAAGCGTTGTGGATATCCCTGATAACAGACGGTTTGCTTAACACCAGCAGGTCATTGTTCCCTTTCAGGTCACAAGGCCAGTCGGCAAAGCGCTCGCCGCGGAAATCGTCTTCACTCAGACGATAGCCCTGGATCATGGTGCCCATGCCGCCGTCCAGCACCAGAATTCGTTCATTTAACTGCGCACGCAGTTGCTCTACTTTGCTGCTCACACTTGCTCCCGACAACGCTCAACAAGGCCAAAAGGCTGCGTTCCATACTGGCATAATCTCGCAGGGTCGAAAAGTCACACAGCGGTAACATGAGACATGTTCACTATCACTCCTCCGATCAGTCAGGAAAGCGGTTGCAAAACCACCAAATAAAACGAAAATGATTTCCACGATACAGAAAAAGGAGTTCGTCATGGTTACGACCGTTCCCGCTAAACGCGGCAGAAAACCTGCTGCAACCACCGCTGCACAACCTGGCGGACAGGTTCAATCACTGACGCGCGGCCTGAAGCTGCTGGAATGGATAGCCGAATCGCATGGTAGCGTGGCCCTGACGGAGCTGGCGCAGCAGGCTGGCCTGCCGAACTCCACCACGCACCGTCTGCTGACCACCATGCAGCAGCTGGGCTTCGTGCGTCAGGTGGGCGAGCTGGGGCACTGGGCGGTGGGGGCGCATGCATTTATTGTCGGCAGCAGCTTCCTGCAAAGCCGCAACCTGCTGGCGATTGTCCACCCGATTCTGCGCAAGCTGATGGAGGAGTCCGGCGAGACGGTAAACCTGGCCGTGCTGGATCAGAGCGATCACCAGGCGATTATTATCGACCAGGTGCAGTGTACGCAGCTGATGCGCATGTCCGCGCCGATTGGCGGCAAGTTGCCGATGCACGCCTCTGGCGCAGGGAAAGCGTTTCTCTCGCAGCTGAGCGAAGAGCAGGTAACGGGGCTGCTGCACCGTAAAGGACTGCACGCCTATACCCACGCCACGCTGGTGTCGCCGGTGCATCTGAAAGAAGATCTGGCTCTGACCCGCAAGCGCGGCTATTCGTTTGATGACGAAGAACATGCCCTCGGGCTGCGCTGCCTCGCGTCCTGCATTTTTGACGAGCACCGCGAGCCGTTTGCCGCTATCTCCATCTCCGGGCCGATTTCACGTATGACCGACGACCGCGTCACCGAGCTGGGCGCGATGGTGATTAAGGCCGCGAAAGAGGTGACGCTGGCGTATGGTGGGATTCGTTAAACGTGCATTGCCGCCTGATGCCCTCACCCCGGCCCTCTCCCACAGGGAGAGGGAGAAAAGCGGATGCAAAACCGCTGCTTGCGGCGGTAAGCGTAGACATCTTCCACGTGCCCATTTTTTATCCGCGTTTGCAGCCCGCGCCAGTAGCTGGCGCGGAACAGATCGGCATGCATCTCTTCGAATAGCGGCCCGATGCGCGGGTCGGCACAAAGCCAGTGGCGAAACTCCTCCGGAAACACATCGCCCGGCGATACGCTGTACCACGGCTCGCTGGATAGTTCATCTTCCGGGTAGCGCGGCGGCGGGATATCGCGGAAGTTCACCTCGGTCATGTAGCAAATTTCATCGTAATCGTAGAACACCACCCGCCCGTGACGGGTGACGCCGAAGTTTTTAAACAGCATGTCGCCGGGGAAAATATTGGCGGCGGCGAGCTGGCGAATCGCATTGCCGTACTCTTCAATGGCGTCTCGTAAAGCCTGACCTTCGGACTGCTCCAGCCAGATATTTAGCGGCACCATCCGGCGTTCGATATAGAGATGGTTAATCGCAATCTTATCGCCAAGATCGGTAATTTTCGTCGGCGCTTCCTGCATTAGCAGCAACATCAGCGACGGATCGATCTGCTGCTTATCCAGCACAAAGTTTTCAAACTCCTGGGTATCGGCCATTCGCCCGACACGATCGTGCTCTTTAACCAGCTGATAGCAGGCGCGGACGTGAGCGGCGGTCATCTCTTTCTGCGGGGCAAATTTATCCTTAATCACCTTAAACACGCGGTCGAAGCCCGGCAGTGTGAAAACTAGCATCACCATGCCGCGGATCCCCGGCGCTTCGATAAACTGCTCATCAGCCGTGGTGACATAACGCAGGTATTCCCGATAACTTTCCGTTTTGGCATGCTTCTGACAGCCAATCGCCATATACAGCTCGGCGGTGGTTTTGCCCGGCAGGATCTCGCGCAGCCACTCCACCATGGCGGCAGGCAGTGGGGCATAGACCATGAAATAGGAACGGGCGAAGCCAAATACGATACTGGCCTCAGCGCTGGTAGTCAGGCAGGTATCGACAAACAGTTCGCCGTCGTCGGTACGGTGAATGGGTAGCAGAAACGGCACGATGGCTGTCGGCGTAACCAGTTTGCCCACCAGCCAGGCAGCCTTATTCCGGTAGAAAAGCTCGTTGGCAACCTGCAAATGGCTGCGGCTGAGCACCTCCTCGCCGAAGGTTTCACTGAGATATGCGTGGATATAGCCGATATCCCGGGGTTTATTCTCCCACGGCAGGCGCAGCGGCAAATCCGTTAAGACGCGGTGCAGGAGCTTTTCCCAGCCGCGATCGGGAAAGAAATCTTTCGCCAGCGGACGCGGAATGGTACGGAAGCGGCGCTCCGGCTGGGAGCTGAAGATAAATAACCGCTCAGGAGATAATGAGCGGTGGTCAAATAACCGGCAATAGACGGAGTTGAAAAAGCTCTCCGCAATCTCGAAGCGCGGGTAGTCGGGTAACAGATGGGTGTAATGCTCTTTCACGCGCAGTAAAAATTCCGCATCCGGGCTTTTACCGTCGGTGATACAGCGCAGTTGCTCCACCACCAGACCTACGTGGTGATCATAAAGATGGATACGCTGCTTCATGGCCTGCTGAACCGCATGCCAGTCGGCGTGCTCAAAACGCTGTTGCGCGCCGGAGGTGACTTCCAGAAAGCGGCCATACTGGGCATCGAAGCCCTGCAAAATAGTTTGGGCAATCAGTAATTCCAGACCACGCGACATATATTCCCCCTCACCCCAACCCTCTCCCCGAGGGGGGAGAGGGGGAAAAGATTAGAACTGTGCTTCTTCCGTCGAGCCCGTTAATGCCGTGACGGAGGAGGCCCCGCCCTGAATAATCGTGGTCACATTATCGAAGTAGCCGGTTCCCACTTCCTGCTGGTGCGAAACGAAGGTATATCCTTCTTTGCCCGCCGCAAATTCTGGCTGCTGCACCTTCTCAACATAGTGTTTCATGCCTTCGCCCTGCGCGTAGGCGTGCGCCAGGTCGAACATGTTGAACCACATGCTGTGGATACCCGCCAGAGTGATGAACTGGTACTTGTAGCCCATATCTGACAATTGCTGCTGGAAGCTGGCGATGGTCGTATCGTCCAGATTCTTTTGCCAGTTGAAGGACGGCGAACAGTTATAGGCCAGCAGCTTGCCCGGATACTTCGCATGAATCGCATCGGCAAAGCGCTTCGCCAGCGCCAGATCCGGCGTGGAGGTTTCACACCAGACCAGGTCGGCGTAAGGGGCATACGCCAGGCCGCGGCTGATCGCCTGTTCAATACCGGCATGTGTGCGATAGAACCCTTCGCTGGTACGTTCGCCAGTAATGAATTCGCTGTCATACGGGTCGCAGTCAGAGGTGATCAGGTCCGCCGCGTCAGCATCGGTACGGGCAATCACCAGCGTCGGCACGCCGAGCACGTCAGCAGCCAGACGCGCGGCAACCAGCTTCTGGATCGCTTCCTGGGTTGGCACCAGCACTTTCCCGCCCATATGCCCGCACTTCTTCACCGACGCCAGCTGATCTTCAAAGTGAACGGCCGCTGCACCGGCCTCAATCATGGATTTCATCAGCTCAAAGGCGTTCAGCACGCCGCCGAAACCGGCTTCCGCATCGGCGACGATCGGCAGGAAATAGTCGATAAAACGCGGATCGTGGGGTTCGATACCCGCGGCCCACTGGATCTGATCCGCACGGCGGAAGGTATTGTTGATCCGATCCACCACTGACGGCACCGAGTTCGCCGGATAAAGAGATTGATCCGGATACATGCTGGCGGCCAGGTTAGCATCCGCCGCGACCTGCCAGCCGGAAAGATAGATAGCCTCAATGCCGGCCTTCGCCTGCTGCAATGCCTGACCGCCGGTCAGCGCGCCGAGGCTGTTGATATAGCCTTTTTTAGACCCCCCATGCAGCAGATCCCACATTTTCGCCGCGCCGTTCTGCGCCAGCGTACATTCCGGGTTAACCGAGCCGCGTAATTTCACCACTTCCTCTGCGCTGTACGGACGGCGAATGCCTTCCCAGCGCGGTTGGGTCCACTCTTTTTGTAACTCTTCGATCTGTTGGGTACGGGTTTTCATGTGCAGATGCTCCATATTGTTATGTGGTGAATTACGCCAGGAAGCGGTAGCCCGGCAGGGTCAGGAAGTCGATTAAGTCATCAGAGGTGGTGATTTGCTCCATCAGACGTGCGGCATCGTCAAAACGCCCACTGCTGAAGCGGTGCTCGCCCAGTTCGTCCTGGATGACCCGCATCTCTTCGGCCAGCATCTGACGGAACAGGGCTTTGGTTACCGGTTTGCTGTTGCTGAGCGTTTTTTGATGATGGATCCACTGCCAGATGGAGGTACGTGAAATTTCCGCCGTGGCGGCATCTTCCATCAGTCCGTAGATCGGCACGCAGCCGTTGCCTGAGATCCATGCCTCGATGTACTGCACGGCGACGCGAATGTTGGCGCGCATCCCCTCTTCCGTGCGTTCGCCCGCACACGGCGCCAGCAACTGTTCTTCTGCGATTGGCGCATCGTCTTCACGGGTGACAAACAGCTGGTTTTTGTTGTCGCCGAGTACGCGGTTAAAGACTTCCATCGCCGTATCGGCCAGACCAGGATGGGCAATCCACGTCCCGTCGTGGCCATTACGGGCTTCCAGCTCTTTATCGGCTTTCACCTTGTTGAGCACCTGATTGTTACGCTCTGCATCTTTGCTCGGGATAAACGCCGCCATACCGCCCATCGCAAAGGCTCCGCGTTTGTGGCAGGTCTTAATCAGCAGGCGCGAGTAGGCGCTGAGGAACGGTTTATCCATGGTGACAACCTGACGATCCGGCAATACCCGGTCGGCATGGTTTTTCAGGGTTTTGATGTAGCTGAAGATGTAATCCCAACGGCCGCAGTTCAGGCCCACAATATGATCACGCAGCGCATGGAGGATCTCATGCATCTGGAATACGGCAGGCAGGGTTTCAATCAGCAGCGTGGCCTTAATGGTGCCGCGCGGCAGGCCAAAGCGGTCTTCTGCGTAGCTGAAAACTTCACTCCACCACGCCGCTTCCTGCCAGGACTGGGTTTTCGGCAGATAGAAATAGGGGCCGCTGCCTTTCGCCAGCAGGTTTTTATAGTTGTGAAAGAAGTACAGCGCAAAGTCGAACAGGCTGCCCGGAATCGCTTCTCCGCGCCAGGTGACGTGTTTTTCTGGCAAATGCAGACCGCGTACGCGGCAGATCAGCACCGCCGGATTCGGTTTGAGCTGGTAAATTTTACCGGCTTCGTTGGTATAGCTGATGGTGCCGTTGACGGCGTCGCGCAGGTTGATCTGCCCGTCGATAACTTTCTGCCAGTCCGGCGCGAGGGAATCTTCGAAGTCCGCCATAAATACTTTGACGTTGGCATTCATGGCGTTGATCACCATTTTGCGCTCTACCGGACCGGTGATCTCTACGCGACGATCCTGTAAATCTTCAGGGATTCCGCGAATTTTCCATTCACCATGACGAATGGAAGCGGTTTCCGAAATAAACCCTGGCAACTTGCCGTTATCGATCTCCTGCTGTTGATGAATGCGCGCCGCCAGCAGTTTATTACGCTGTGGCGTAAAGCGAGTCACCAGTTCAGTCAGAAACTCTACCGCTTCTGCCGTCAAAACTTGCTGTTCTTGTTCACCATTCGGCTGGGTAAAGGTCAGTTCATCGACCGTTGTTGCCTGTTGAGTCATCGTTCTGCTCCTCATCAAAGATCCAAAATCACGCCCCCGACGCGAGCGAAAGATCGTTGTGTAGTTTTCGCTCAGCAGAATTAAGACTATCTATAATTTTTCCAAAATCAAAAACAATTTCCATTTTAATTTATATATAATCACAACCTATTGATTAATATGACATTAAAGTTTTTCACGGGGTTGAGTTGGATTTCGGAAATAAAAAAGGCACCCGAAGGTGCCTGATCTGAATAGCTGAAACGCTTTAGGATCGTTTAATGCAGACGATTACTCCAGCGTCGGATTCATGTGGCGCAGATCGTACGGCGTAATCTGGTAGACGTAATAGTTGAGCCAGTTGGTGAACAGCAAATTTCCGTGACTACGCCAGGTTGCCCGAGGCGTGTTTTGCGGATCGTTTTTCGGGAAATAGTTGTACGGGACATCCGGATTCAGACCCGCTTCAACGTCACGAAAATACTCTGACGCGAGGGTATGCGGATCGTACTCAGGATGGCCGGTAACGAACGCGATGCGTTTGTCTTTACTGGCGAACAGGTAGGCATCGCCGTCTTCAGTTTCGGCCAGGATCTCCAGGTCGGTGTAATCGCGGATCAGCTGTGCCGGAAAATCGGCGTAGCGAGAATGCGGGGCCAGGAAAGTGTCATCGAAACCACGCGTCAGCAGCGCATGCGGGTGAAGAATGTGGTGTTCGTATACGCCAGAAAGTTTGTCGCTGCGGGTTTGCTTGGGAATGCCATAGAGGATATTCAGTGCGGCCTGTACCGCCCAACAGACAAACAAGGTGGACGTGACGTGATCTTTTGCCCACTCCAGCACCTGCCTGATCTGTGGCCAGTAGGCAACGTCATTAAATTCCACCAGGCCCAGCGGTGCGCCGGTGACGATCAGTCCATCGAAATTCTCATCGCGAATATCTTCAAAATTACAGTAGAAGTTATTCAGATGCTCAGCAGGCGTGTTGCGTGACTCACGCGCGTCAATGCGCAGCAGCTGGATATCAACCTGAAGCGGAGAGTTGGAGAGCAAGCGCAGGAACTGGTTCTCCGTTTCGATCTTCTTTGGCATCAGATTAAGGATCAGCACCTTCAGCGGGCGAATTTCCTGACCAGAAGCACGCGAAGTTGTCATTACGAAGACATTCTCTTCACGCAAGAAATTGACGGCTGGTAGCTCGTCCTGCACCCGAATCGGCATAACCTTAAATCCTCACAGCATACGTATAAACGTTTAGACATCCAGACAGCTAACGATACCCAGAAACGGGGTTAATGTCGAGTCTGCAAGCGAAAGGTGAGAAAGTTTCAAGGAGGGAAAGCATGTAGGGCGGGTAAGGCTGGGCCACCACCCGACTTTTCAGAACGTACAAAGCAAAAAACCCCGCACCTTACGGTACGGGGTTCTTCTTAATTGATGCCTGGCAGTTCCCTACTCTCACATGGGGAGACCCCACACTACCATCGGCGCTACGGCGTTTCACTTCTGAGTTCGGCATGGGGTCAGGTGGGACCACCGCGCTAAAGCCGCCAGGCAAATTCTGTTAATCTGTATCAGGCTGAAAATCTTCTGTCTCTTCGCCAAAACACCTTCGGCGTTGTAAGGTTAAGCCTCACGGTTCATTAGTATCGGTTAGCTCAACGCATCGCTGCGCTTACACACCCGACCTATCAACGTCGTCGTCTTCAACGTTCCTTCAGGAGACTCAAGGTCTCAGGGAGAACTCATCTCGGGGCAAGTTTCGTGCTTAGATGCTTTCAGCACTTATCTCTTCCGCATTTAGCTACCGGGCAGTGCCATTGGCATGACAACCCGAACACCAGTGATGCGTCCACTCCGGTCCTCTCGTACTAGGAGCAGCCCCCCTCAATTCTCCAGCGCCCACGGCAGATAGGGACCGAACTGTCTCACGACGTTCTAAACCCAGCTCGCGTACCACTTTAAATGGCGAACAGCCATACCCTTGGGACCTACTTCAGCCCCAGGATGTGATGAGCCGACATCGAGGTGCCAAACACCGCCGTCGATATGAACTCTTGGGCGGTATCAGCCTGTTATCCCCGGAGTACCTTTTATCCGTTGAGCGATGGCCCTTCCATTCAGAACCACCGGATCACTATGACCTGCTTTCGCACCTGCTCGCGCCGTCACGCTCGCAGTCAAGCTGGCTTATGCCATTGCACTAACCTCCTGATGTCCGACCAGGATTAGCCAACCTTCGTGCTCCTCCGTTACTCTTTGGGAGGAGACCGCCCCAGTCAAACTACCCACCAGACACTGTCCGCAACCCGGATTACGGGTCCACGTTAGAACACCAGCCATTAAAGGGTGGTATTTCAAGGGCGGCTCCACGCAGACTGGCGTCCACGCTTCAAAGCCTCCCACCTATCCTACACATCAAGGACCAGTGTTCAGTGTCAAGCTATAGTAAAGGTTCACGGGGTCTTTCCGTCTTGCCGCGGGTACACTGCATCTTCACAGCGAGTTCAATTTCACTGAGTCTCGGGTGGAGACAGCCTGGCCATCATTACGCCATTCGTGCAGGTCGGAACTTACCCGACAAGGAATTTCGCTACCTTAGGACCGTTATAGTTACGGCCGCCGTTTACCGGGGCTTCGATCAAGAGCTTCGCGTTGCCGCTAACCCCATCAATTAACCTTCCGGCACCGGGCAGGCGTCACACCGTATACGTCCACTTTCGTGTTTGCACAGTGCTGTGTTTTTAATAAACAGTTGCAGCCAGCTGGTATCTTCGACTGATTTCAGCTCC
>NZ_KQ089940.1:114623-449063 GCF_001037725.1 Enterobacter sp. MGH120
CACTACAAAGGCAGGTTCTTTAAGGTAAGGAGGTGATCCAACCGCAGGTTCCCCTACGGTTACCTTGTTACGACTTCACCCCAGTCATGAATCACAAAGTGGTAAGCGCCCTCCCGAAGGTTAAGCTACCTACTTCTTTTGCAACCCACTCCCATGGTGTGACGGGCGGTGTGTACAAGGCCCGGGAACGTATTCACCGTGGCATTCTGATCCACGATTACTAGCGATTCCGACTTCATGGAGTCGAGTTGCAGACTCCAATCCGGACTACGACGCACTTTATGAGGTCCGCTTGCTCTCGCGAGGTCGCTTCTCTTTGTATGCGCCATTGTAGCACGTGTGTAGCCCTACTCGTAAGGGCCATGATGACTTGACGTCATCCCCACCTTCCTCCAGTTTATCACTGGCAGTCTCCTTTGAGTTCCCGGCCGGACCGCTGGCAACAAAGGATAAGGGTTGCGCTCGTTGCGGGACTTAACCCAACATTTCACAACACGAGCTGACGACAGCCATGCAGCACCTGTCTCAGAGTTCCCGAAGGCACCAATCCATCTCTGGAAAGTTCTCTGGATGTCAAGAGTAGGTAAGGTTCTTCGCGTTGCATCGAATTAAACCACATGCTCCACCGCTTGTGCGGGCCCCCGTCAATTCATTTGAGTTTTAACCTTGCGGCCGTACTCCCCAGGCGGTCGACTTAACGCGTTAGCTCCGGAAGCCACGCCTCAAGGGCACAACCTCCAAGTCGACATCGTTTACGGCGTGGACTACCAGGGTATCTAATCCTGTTTGCTCCCCACGCTTTCGCACCTGAGCGTCAGTCTTTGTCCAGGGGGCCGCCTTCGCCACCGGTATTCCTCCAGATCTCTACGCATTTCACCGCTACACCTGGAATTCTACCCCCCTCTACAAGACTCTAGCCTGCCAGTTTCGAATGCAGTTCCCAGGTTGAGCCCGGGGATTTCACATCCGACTTGACAGACCGCCTGCGTGCGCTTTACGCCCAGTAATTCCGATTAACGCTTGCACCCTCCGTATTACCGCGGCTGCTGGCACGGAGTTAGCCGGTGCTTCTTCTGCGGGTAACGTCAATTGCTGAGGTTATTAACCTCAACACCTTCCTCCCCGCTGAAAGTACTTTACAACCCGAAGGCCTTCTTCATACACGCGGCATGGCTGCATCAGGCTTGCGCCCATTGTGCAATATTCCCCACTGCTGCCTCCCGTAGGAGTCTGGACCGTGTCTCAGTTCCAGTGTGGCTGGTCATCCTCTCAGACCAGCTAGGGATCGTCGCCTAGGTGAGCCGTTACCCCACCTACTAGCTAATCCCATCTGGGCACATCCGATGGCAAGAGGCCCGAAGGTCCCCCTCTTTGGTCTTGCGACGTTATGCGGTATTAGCTACCGTTTCCAGTAGTTATCCCCCTCCATCAGGCAGTTTCCCAGACATTACTCACCCGTCCGCCACTCGTCAGCGAAGCAGCAAGCTGCTTCCTGTTACCGTTCGACTTGCATGTGTTAGGCCTGCCGCCAGCGTTCAATCTGAGCCATGATCAAACTCTTCAATTTAAAAGTTTGATGCTCAATGAATTAAACTTCGTAATGAATTACGTGTTCACTCGTTGAGACTTGGTATTCATTTAGTGTCCGAAGACATTAAGAATCCATGTCACTTTGAGTGCCCACACAGATTGTCTGATAAATTGTTAAAGAGCAGTGCAACGCGGCTTTCGCTCACCGTTGCGAGGTGGCGTATATTACGCTTTCCTCTTTCAGAGTCAACCCGTTATTTCAGGATTTTTTCTCTTCAGCCGACTCGGTTGTTTGTGAAGTGATTCACATGTTCCGTGTCGATGGAGGCGCATTATAGGGAGTTCTCCGCAGGCCGCAACCGCTAAATGACAGAAGAATGACTGACTGCTGCATTCCACAGCAAAACCCCGCCTTATACCTTTTTACGCACAGACTTATCCACAATGATACGAAAAAGTAAAAATGTGCGAGCGTTGCGCAAACGTTTTCGTTAAAATGCTCGCGCTTCACAAGGATGCCTCGTCAGGTGTGTTAGATGAGTTTTTCACAGGAAAATTCATCTAACGCTCTCTGTAATCGTGAAATCCAGGGGATTTACCATGCAACAACGTCGTCCAGTCCGCCGCGCTCTGCTCAGTGTTTCTGATAAAGCCGGTATCGTCGAATTCGCTCAGGCACTTTCTGCACGTGGCGTAGAGCTGCTTTCTACAGGCGGTACCGCTCGCCTGTTAGCAGATAAAGGTCTGCCGGTAACCGAAGTGTCCGATTACACCGGTTTCCCGGAAATGATGGATGGACGCGTCAAAACCCTGCACCCGAAAGTGCACGGCGGTATTCTGGGCCGTCGCGGTCAGGACGACGGCATTATGGAGCAGCACAATATTGCCCCCATCGACATGGTGGTTGTTAACCTCTACCCGTTCGCCCAGACCGTTGCCCGCGAAGGCTGTTCTCTGGAAGACGCTGTTGAGAATATCGACATCGGCGGCCCGACCATGGTGCGCTCCGCAGCCAAGAACCATAAAGATGTGGCCATCGTGGTAAAGAGCAGTGACTACAACGCCATTATTAATGAGATGGATGCCAACGAAGGGTCCCTGACGCTTGAAACGCGTTTCGATCTCGCCATCAAAGCCTTCGAGCATACCGCCGCCTACGACAGCATGATCGCCAACTATTTCGGTAGCCTGGTACCTGCCTACCACGGTGAAAGCAAAGATCCATCTGGCCGCTTCCCGCGCACGCTGAACCTGAACTTCATTAAGAAGCAGGATATGCGTTACGGTGAGAACAGCCACCAGCAGGCTGCCTTCTATATAGAAGAAGAGGTAAAAGAAGCCTCTGTAGCGACTGCCCAGCAGGTTCAGGGCAAAGCGCTCTCCTATAACAACATTGCCGATACCGACGCCGCGCTGGAATGCGTGAAAGAGTTCAGCGAGCCAGCCTGCGTTATCGTCAAGCACGCCAACCCATGCGGCGTTGCGGTAAGTGCGTCTATTCTGGAAGCTTACGATCGCGCCTACAAAACCGACCCGACCTCCGCGTTCGGCGGCATTATCGCCTTCAACCGCGAGCTGGATGCGGAAACCGCGCAGGCCATCATCTCCCGTCAGTTTGTCGAAGTGATCATCGCGCCATCAGCATCCGAAGAGGCGCTGAAAATCACCGCGGCGAAACAGAACGTGCGCGTACTGGTTTGCGGCCAGTGGGCAGAGCGCGTTCCAGGCCTGGACTTCAAGCGCGTGAACGGCGGGCTGCTGGTTCAGGACCGCGATCTGGGTATGGTGGGCGAAGCCGATCTGCGTGTCGTCACCAAACGTCAGCCAACCGAGCAGGAACTGCGTGACGCGCTGTTCTGCTGGAAAGTGGCGAAGTTCGTGAAATCCAACGCCATCGTCTACGCCAAAGAGAACATGACCATCGGAATAGGCGCAGGCCAGATGAGCCGCGTTTACTCTGCGAAAATCGCGGGTATTAAAGCAGGTGACGAAGGTCTGGAAGTCAAAGGTTCCGCCATGGCCTCTGACGCCTTCTTCCCGTTCCGCGACGGTATCGATGCGGCCGCTGCTGTGGGCATCACCTGTGTGATCCAGCCTGGCGGTTCAATCCGTGATGACGAAGTGATTGCCGCTGCCGACGAGCATGGCATCGCAATGATCTTCACCGACATGCGCCACTTCCGCCATTAATTCCCGGAGCAGAAAATGAAAGTATTAGTGATTGGTAACGGCGGGCGCGAGCACGCCCTGGCGTGGAAAGCAGCGCAGTCTCCGCAGGTTGAAACCGTCTTTGTGGCACCGGGTAACGCCGGGACCGCGCTGGAGCCCGCGCTACAGAACGTCGCCATCGGCGTAACCGACATCCCGGCGCTGCTGAGCTTTGCCCAAAACGAGAATATCGATCTGACGATTGTTGGCCCGGAAGCACCGCTGGTGATCGGCGTTGTAGATGCCTTCCGCGCCGCGGGCCTGAAAATTTTCGGCCCAACGGAAGGGGCTGCGCAGCTGGAAGGCTCAAAAGCCTTCACCAAAGATTTTCTCGCGCGTCATAACATCCCGACGGCGGAATATCAGAACTTCACCGAGGTAGAGCCTGCTCTGGCTTACCTGCGTGAAAAAGGCGCGCCCATCGTGATCAAAGCCGACGGCCTGGCTGCCGGGAAAGGCGTTATCGTGGCGATGACCCTCGAAGAAGCGGAAGCCGCCGTGCAGGATATGCTGGCGGGTAACGCCTTTGGCGACGCGGGCCACCGCATCGTGATTGAAGAGTTCCTCGACGGCGAAGAAGCGAGCTTTATCGTGATGGTTGACGGCGAGCACGTTCTGCCGATGGCGACCAGCCAGGATCACAAGCGCGTAGGCAATGCCGACACGGGGCCAAACACCGGCGGGATGGGGGCTTACTCCCCTGCTCCGGTGGTCACTGACGAAGTACACCAGCGCACCATGGACCGTATCATCTGGCCAACAGTGAAGGGGATGGCTGCGGAAGGCAATACCTACACCGGTTTCCTTTACGCAGGCCTGATGATCGACAAGCAGGGTAACCCGAAGGTGATTGAATTCAACTGCCGCTTCGGCGATCCGGAAACCCAGCCGATCATGCTGCGCATGAAGTCCGATCTGGTTGATCTGTGTCTGGCGGCGTGCGAAGGCAAGCTGGACGAGAAAACTTCCGAGTGGGACGAGCGTGCCTCTTTAGGTGTGGTGATTGCTGCGGGTGGCTATCCGGGTAGCTACAACACCGGAGATGAGATCCACGGCCTGCCGCTGGAAGAGATTGACGGTGCGAAGGTGTTCCACGCCGGTACAAAGCTCTCTGACGACGACCGCGTGCTCACCAACGGCGGTCGCGTGCTGTGTGCGACCGCGCTGGGCCAGACCGTGGCAGAGGCGCAGAAGCGCGCCTATGCGCTGATGGCGGATATTCACTGGAATGGCAGCTTCAGCCGCCAGGATATCGGCTATCGTGCCATTGCGCGGGAGCAGGGAGAGTAATTTCACACCCTCACCCTAACCCTCTCCCACAGGGAGAGGGGATTTACGTCAGAAACTCTTCTCTGTCGGCTGCCAGGTGCAGAAATCTTCATTCGCCACCAGCAACAGCTGAGAGCCTTCCGGCGCTTCCAGCCATGCCACACTCACCTCCACAGATGAATGCCGCTGACGACGCTGAATGTGTTCGGTTGCCCAGGATTCAAGCTCAGGCTTCACTGTCTGCCCTTCGCAGGTGGTCACCGTGCCGTCGGCATGCCAGCGCCCCTGGCGCAGCACCACGCGGCCCTGACGCAGCGCATCGCTGGTCTGGCGGAGTTGTTCAGCACGGTAGCGGTAGAGAGCGACCTGATCGCTGGAAAGCTGCTGTTTCAGTCCACTGACCTCATGCTGCATAAAGCTCAGCTCGCCGTGGTCGTCGAAACGCACCTTCACGTGTTCGGGAGTCTTACTGTAGATATTCAGTTCAATGAGCGACAGCGCATCGCCCTGCCAGCGGTATTCTGCGGTCGAGGTGTTGCCGTTATGCCACGGGCTGAATGCGGTGAGCATATGGACTTCATCGCTGGAATCTTTGCGCCAGATCCTGACCGCACCCTGGTTGTCAGCATAGCCGCTGGCGGTAAACGGGGGGAGTGAGGAATCATGGCTACAGGCAGACAGCAACAGTACGCCTGCCAGCGCGAGCGTTCCACGCCAGAATGACAAAAGGGGCGTTGCCGCCCCTTCGTTAAAACTGTTCACTGCCACGCGTCTTACTTAACTGCGTCTTTCAGTGCTTTACCAGAAACAAATGCCGGCACGTTAGCTGCGGCGATTTTGATTTCTTTACCGGTCTGCGGGTTGCGGCCAGTACGCTCAGCGCGGTGGTTCACTTTGAAGGTACCGAAACCAACCAGTTGTACAGCATCGCCTTCTTTCAGAGACTCAGTAATAGCAGCCAGGGTAGATTCCAGAGCAGCTTTAGCCTGCACTTTAGACAGATCAGCCTTGTCCGCAATTACATCAATCAGTTGAGTCTTGTTCATAAGTTATCCTTTCAATGTGTTTATCGCTTGCTAAGCATCGAGTGCGACGAAAATGCCAAAAAAGCACTCTCCTGCATACACGCACCGATAGCCACTTTTTTTCGCCCCCCAAATGTAGACCAGACGGGGGGCGAAAGGGAAGAGTCGAGGAGTGACAAAACAGGCGTTAAATCACGTTTTGTTGTCTCATTGGTTAAAAATTATACCAATATTGCTCTCACCGGCCTCGCGAAGGTCCGCGCGAAGCCCTTTGATCAGCTCAATATCACGTTCTTCACACTCCGCCAGCAGACGGAAAATTTCCCACTGAATATCCCATTCCTGTTCAACCGCCGGGTTAGCACGCAGCTCCTCGTCGGTCATTTCACGGCCTTCCTGGGTCATTTCCAGCATCGCAACAGTGGTAATGGATGCCTTACTGACTTCAATGGCGTGTTCCAGGGTTTCACCGCTCAGACGGGAGTGGATCAGCTCGCTCAACGCCACACAGGCATCAATGGCCGGGTAGACGCCATACAGGTCGAAATCATCCGCAGCCGGAATAGCCTCTTCCAGCTTTTCGAGCTGAGAGTCAAAATTTACCTTCGCATCTTTGACCGTCAGCGTCTCCCAGATTAAATCCAGGATACGACGATAAATCTGGCCTTCGCCAAACGCCGTCTGCTTGCAGAACGCGGCATAGTTGGGATACATGCGCTCGCACAGGCAAGCCATAAACGTCACGTGCTGCCAGCTTTCCAGCTTCTCAAGGCGCAGATGAATCGGGTTTTGTAACATGATGATGTCTCGAATCGAAAATTAGCCGCAGTTTACCTGAATCACGGCTGAATTTCCTGCCAACGAATGAATGCCGGACGTGAAGAGGCCACGGCGTCAGCCCAGCGGGTTGGCTCCGGTAAACGGTAGCCCTTCATACAGCGTTGCACCCACGCCAGTGCGCTATCCATGCTGACCCGATGCCCGGTGGCGATAAACAACGGGTTGCAGCGCGCTTTACTGCGCCAGACCCACGCCAGCTGCTCGCCTTTATGGATAAGCGGCGCCAGCGCGCCCGGTTCGGCAGAGAGCGGCTCAAACGCGCCGCACAGGCGTTTTTTCGCCACGCCGATGGTCGGCACGTCCACCAGCAGACCAAAGTGGCTGGCGACGCCTAAGCGACGCGGATGGGAGATACCATGCCCATCAACAAACAGCAGATCGGGTTTTCGCGAGAGGTGCTCCCACGCGGCCAGCAGCGCGGGATATTCGCGGAAGGAGAGAAAGCCGGGGATATAGGGCATGGTAGTGGCGATACGCGCCACCTTGTACTCCACCAGCTCCAGCGAAGGGTATTTCAGCACCACCATCGCCGCTCGCGTCACTTCACCGCCCTGCTCAAATCCGACGTCCGCCCCGCCAATGTACCGCGGAGGGTCCGTATCCAGACGATCCTCGCGGATCACTGATGAAGCCAGTTCGATTTGCTGAGCGCGTAGCGACGCGAGATCCATAACCACTCCTTACTTATGATACTGGGCAGAAAGCCGATGCACCGCCTCCACAAATACGCCAGCGTGTTCTGGCGGTACATCCTGATGAATACCGTGACCGAGGTTGAAGACGTGGCCTTCGCCCTGGCCGAAACCAGACAGTATAGTCGACACTTCTTCTTCGATACGGGCAGGCTGCGCATAGAGCATGGACGGATCCATGTTGCCCTGGAGCGCTACTTTGTCCCCCACGCGACGGCGCGCATCGGCTATATCGGTGGTCCAGTCGAGGCCCAGCGCGTCGCAGCCGGTGGCCGCCATCGCTTCCAGCCACTGACCGCCGCCTTTGGTAAACAGCGTCACCGGCACGCGACGGCCTTCGTTTTCACGCAGCAGGCCATCGACAATTTTGTGCATGTAGTACAGGGAGAACTGCTGATAATCACGTCCGGTCAGCACGCCGCCCCAGGTGTCGAAAATCATCACCGACTGCGCGCCCGCTTTAATCTGCGCGTTGAGATAGAGCGTGACGCTCTTCGCCAGCTTGTCGAGCAGGGCATGCAGGGCCAGCGGCTCGGCGTACATCATCTTTTTGATGACGGTAAAGGCTTTGCTGCTGCCGCCTTCCACCATGTAGGTGGCCAGCGTCCACGGACTACCGGAGAAGCCTATCAGCGGCACGTCGCCTTTCAGTTCGCGGCGAATGGTGCGCACGGCGTTCATCACATAGCCCAGCTCGCCTTCAGGATCGGGGATCGGCAGCTTATCAACGTCAGCTTTGCTTTTGATCGGAGAGGTAAAACGCGGGCCTTCTCCGGTTTCGAAATAGAGCCCAAGGCCCATCGCATCCGGAATGGTGAGAATGTCCGAAAAAAGAATGGCGGCATCGAGCGGGAAGCGGCGCAGCGGCTGGAGCGTCACTTCACAGGCCAGCTCGGCGTTTTTGCACAGCGACATAAAATCGCCTGCCTGCGCGCGCGTGGCTTTGTACTCTGGCAGATAGCGTCCCGCCTGGCGCATCATCCACACCGGGGTGACATCAACGGGCTGGCGCAGCAGCGCACGCAGATAACGATCGTTCTTCAGTTCGGTCATTTTGCAGTTCCTTATTGCGTCAGTCCGTCAGTGTAACACTACTCATACTCGGCCCGACACATTGCCACGGTATCTTCTATCAGGCGACGCGCCACCGTTCCCGGTGGGGGCAGCAGCGGTAAATCGTCGTAGCGATACCAGTTCGCCTCCAGCAGCTCTTTCTGATCGATAACAATCTCGCCGCTGTCGTATTCCGCCATAAACGCGGTCATCAGGGACATCGGGAACGGCCACGGCTGCGATGTCACATAGCGCAGGTTTTTCACCTTAATGCCGCTCTCCTCCATCACCTCGCGCGCCACCGCCTGTTCCAGCGTTTCGCCGACTTCCACGAACCCGGCGAGGACGGTGTGAATGCCGTTGCGATGGCGGGTATGCTGCGCCAGCAGGATGGAATCATCACGGCGGATGGCGACAATGATGCACGGTGCGATTTGCGGGTAATAGCGTTCACGGCAGTGGCCGCAGAGCATTGCCCACTCGGTTTTGCTCGGGTGCATGGTGTGGCCGCAGTAGCCGCAGTATTTGTGCGAGCGGTAAAACTCCGCCAGCTGCACGCCGCGCCCCGCCAGCTGGAACAGGCCGACATCCCGATCCAACACCTGACGAACGGATCCCATATCCTGACGACGAGCCTGTTGGATCAACCATACCGGATCGCCCTGCCACTCGCCGATCCGCAGCGCCGGTTGGCCGACGAGATCGAAGATGTCTGCCGCACCGTAGGGTATCTCCCCACCGGGCAGCCATAATTTTTGTTCGTGACTGACGATCCACCAACCCAGATCTGATTTTTCAATAATACGATCCATATCTATTGCACTACCTTCGCTTCACTGACATGTTGTTAGCATTATGGTTACATTTTGGATAAGCAGATCCCATTCTAAACCTTATGGAGTCGACCATGTTAAACCAGCTGGAAAGCCTGACTGAGCGCGTTGGAGGAAGTAACACCCTGGTGGATCGCTGGCTACATGTGCGCAAGCATCTACTCGTGGCGTATTACAATCTGGTTGGTCTTAAGCCTGGCAAAGAATCCTTTATGCGGCTGAATGAAAAAGCGCTGGACGACTTCTGTCAGAGCCTGGTCGACTACCTTTCCGACGGCCATTTCAACCTTTATGAACGCATTATCCGCGAAATGGAAGGGACAACGCCGTATTTAGCGGCCAGCAAACTCTGTCCGCTGCTGGAAGCCAACACCCAGCAGATCATGGACTATTACGATTCCACGCTAGAGAACGCTATCGATCACGATAACTATCTTGAGTTTCAGCAGGCGCTTTCCGACCTTGGCGAAGCGCTGGAAGAGCGATTCACGCTGGAAGACAAGCTCATCGCCCTCGTGCTGGACAACAACCTGAATATCAGCACCAGCGATAACGTTGCGCGCCCTGCTTGAGTTCTTAATCGTTAACGAGTAATTTACAACCATTCGCCCCTCTCACGAGGGGGATTTTTCTTGTCGGAGTGCCCAGTGTGAAAGCACGGGCTGAGACCGTTAATTCGGGATCCGCGGAACCTGATCAGGTTAATACCTGCGAAGGGAACAAGAGTCACACTGCTGTTGTATCGCCCCTGAGGTGATCTTCTCTTGCTTCATCCGTCGTCTGACAAGCCATGTCCTTCACATCTGGAATGAGCTATGTCTACAACAAAACTGACCCGCCGCGAACAGCGCGAACACGCACAACGCTTCATCGACACCCTGGAAGGCACCGCTTTCCCGAACTCAACGCGCATCTACATCACCGGTTCACAGGCTGATATCCGCGTGCCGATGCGCGAAATCCAGCTCAGCCCGACGCTTATCGGCGGCAGCAAAGAAAACCCGCAGTTTGAAGACAACGAAGCCGTGCCGGTGTATGACACCTCCGGCCCGTACGGCGACCCTTCTGTTGCTATCAACGTACAGCAGGGTCTGGCAAAACTGCGCCAGCCGTGGATTGACGCCCGTAACGACTGCGAAGAACTGAGCGTGCGCAGCTCGGCGTATACCAACGCGCGCCTGGCCGACGACGGTCTGGACGAGCTGCGCTTTACCGGCCTGCTGACGCCGAAACGCGCTAAAGCGGGCAAATGCGTCACCCAGCTGCACTACGCGCGCCAGGGTATCGTCACGCCGGAGATGGAGTTCATCGCCATCCGCGAAAACATGGGCCGCGAGCGCATCCGCAGCGAAGTGCTGCGCCACCAGCATCCGGGTGAAGGGTTTGGCGCTCGCCTGCCGGAAAACATCACGCCGGAATTTGTGCGTGACGAAGTGGCCGCCGGGCGCGCCATTATCCCCGCCAACATCAACCACCCGGAATCCGAGCCGATGATTATCGGCCGCAACTTCCTGGTGAAGGTCAACGCCAACATCGGCAACTCAGCGGTGACGTCATCCATCGAAGAAGAGGTGGAAAAGCTGGTCTGGTCGACGCGCTGGGGCGCGGACACGGTGATGGACCTTTCCACGGGCCGCTATATTCACGAAACCCGCGAGTGGATCCTGCGTAACAGCCCGGTGCCGATCGGTACCGTCCCGATTTATCAGGCGCTGGAGAAGGTAAACGGCATCGCCGAAAACCTCACCTGGGAAGCGTTCCGCGACACGCTGCTGGAGCAGGCCGAGCAGGGCGTGGACTACTTCACCATCCACGCGGGCGTGCTGCTGCGCTACGTGCCGATGACGGCGAAACGTCTGACCGGTATCGTCTCACGCGGCGGTTCGATTATGGCGAAATGGTGCCTTTCCCATCATCAGGAAAACTTCCTCTACGAGCACTTCCGCGAAATCTGCGAAATTTGCGCCGCTTACGACGTCTCCCTGTCGCTGGGCGACGGCCTGCGCCCGGGCTCCATCCGCGATGCTAACGACGAGGCGCAGTTTGCCGAGCTGCACACGCTGGGCGAGCTGACCAAAATCGCCTGGGAGTACGACGTGCAGGTGATGATTGAAGGCCCGGGCCATGTGCCGATGCAGATGATCCGTCGCAACATGACCGAAGAGCTGGAGCACTGCCACGAAGCACCGTTCTACACCCTGGGGCCGCTGACCACCGATATTGCGCCGGGATACGACCACTTCACGTCAGGCATTGGCGCGGCGATGATCGGCTGGTTCGGTTGCGCCATGCTCTGCTATGTGACGCCGAAAGAGCACCTCGGGCTGCCAAACAAAGAGGACGTGAAGCAGGGGCTGATCACCTACAAGATTGCCGCCCACGCGGCGGATCTGGCGAAAGGCCATCCGGGCGCGCAAATCCGCGACAACGCCATGTCCAAAGCGCGCTTTGAATTCCGCTGGGAAGACCAGTTTAACCTGGCCCTCGATCCGTTCACCGCCCGCGCCTATCACGACGAAACCCTGCCGCAGGAATCGGGCAAAGTTGCGCACTTCTGCTCCATGTGCGGACCTAAATTCTGCTCGATGAAAATCAGCCAGGAAGTACGCGATTACGCCGCCGCGCAGACCATTGAAGTCGGCATGGCGGACATGTCGGAAACCTTCCGCGCGAAAGGCGGCGAAATCTACCTCAAAAAGGAGGAGGCGTAATGTACCAGCCCGATTTCCCCTCCGTGCCCTTCCGCTTAGGGCTTTACCCGGTGGTGGACAGCGTGGAGTGGATCGCCCGCCTGCTGGAAGCTGGCGTTCGCACCCTCCAGCTACGCATTAAGGATAAACGCGATGAAGAGGTGGAGGCCGACGTGATCGCCGCTATCGCGCTGGGACGTCGCTACCACGCCCGCCTGTTTATCAACGACTACTGGCGGCTGGCGGTTAAACACCAGGCGTACGGCGTGCATCTGGGACAGGAAGATCTGGAAACGACCGATCTCAACGCGATCCGTGACGCCGGTCTGCGGCTGGGCGTTTCTACCCACGATGATATGGAGATCGACGTGGCGCTGGCGGCCCGCCCCTCTTACATCGCGCTCGGGCACGTCTTCCCGACGAAAACCAAACAGATGCCGTCCGCTCCACAGGGTTTGACGCAGCTGGCGGCCCACGTTAAGCGCCTTGCCGATTACCCCACCGTTGCCATCGGCGGGATCAGCCTTGAACGTGCGCCCGCGGTGCTGGAGACCGGCGTCGGCAGTATCGCCGTCGTCAGCGCTATCACCCAGGCGGCAGACTGGCAGGCCGCCACCGCACAGCTTTTACAACTGGCAGGAGCAGGTGATGAAAGATCGTGATTTTATGCGTTACAGCCGCCAGATCCTGCTGGAGGATATCGCCATCGAGGGGCAGCAAAAGCTGCTCGCCAGCCGGGTACTGATTGTCGGTCTGGGCGGATTAGGCACCCCCGCCGCGCTGTATCTGGCCGGCGCGGGCGTGGGCACGCTGGTGCTGGCCGATGACGACGAGGTACATCTCAGCAATCTGCAACGGCAAATTCTCTTTACGACAGAAGATATCAACCAGCCTAAAGCGCACGTTACGCGCCAGCGGCTGAACCAGCTTAACCCCGATATCGAACTGGTCGCACTCCAGACGCGGCTGAGCGGGGAAGATCTGCAACGCGAAGTGGCCCTTGCCGACGTGGTGCTGGACTGTACGGACAATATGGCGACACGTCAGGCCATCAACGCGGCCTGTGTTGCGCAGAACACGCCGCTGATCACCGCCAGCGCGGTCGGTTTCGGTGGGCAAATAATGGTGCTTACGCCGCCGTGGGCACAGGGCTGCTACCGCTGCCTGTGGCCGGACGAGGCTGAACCGGAGCGTAACTGCCGCACGGCAGGCATTCTGGGCCCGGTGGTGGGCGTGATGGGTACTCTTCAGGCGCTGGAGGCCATCAAGTTGCTCAGCGGCATGGAGACAGAACGCAACACGCTGCGGCTGTTCGACGCCCGCTCCAGCGGCTGGCGTCATCTGGCGTTAAACCGTGCCAGCCACTGCCCGGTATGCGGAGGCCGCAATGCGCATTCTGTTTAACGATGAGCCGATGACGTGCGACGACGATCTCACCGTTGCCGCCCTGCTCGACATGCTGCGCCAGCTGAAGCCGGGAACGGCGCTGGCGCTCAATCAACAGATCCTGCCGCGCGAGCGGTGGGAACATCAGCAGGTCAATGAGGGCGACCAGATCCTGCTGTTTCAGGTTATCGCAGGGGGCTGAGATGTTACGTATTGCCGACAAAGTCTTTGATTCACATCTGTTTACCGGAACCGGAAAATTCGCCTCCCCGCAACTGATGGTGGATGCCATTCGTGAAAGCGGCAGCCAGCTGGTGACGCTGGCGATGAAGCGCGTGGATCTGCGTCAGCACAACGATGCCATACTTGCGCCGTTACTGGAGGCAGGCGTGACGCTCTTACCAAATACCTCCGGTGCGAAAACGGCCGAGGAAGCAATTTTCGCTGCGCAACTGGCGCGGGAAGCGCTCGGCACCCGCTGGCTGAAGCTGGAAATTCATCCGGACGCCCGCTGGCTGTTGCCCGATCCGATCGAAACCCTGAAAGCGGCAGAGAAGCTGGTGCAGCAGGGATTCACCGTTCTGCCCTACTGTGGTGCCGACCCCGTGCTCTGTAAGCGTCTGGAAGAGGTCGGCTGCGCGGCCGTAATGCCGCTGGGCGCCCCCATTGGCTCCAACCAGGGGCTGGAGACCCGCGCGATGCTGGAAATCATTATTGAGCAGGCGACCGTGCCCGTGGTGGTGGATGCGGGCATCGGCGTACCCAGTCACGCCGCGCAGGCGCTGGAGATAGGGGCCGATGCGGTGCTGGTCAATACCGCGATTGCGGTGGCCGACGACCCGGTGATGATGGCGCGTGCGTTCCGCCTTGCCGTGGAGTCCGGTCTGCTGGCTCGGCAGTCCGGCCCCGGCTCGCGCAGTGTTCAGGCGCAGGCCACCAGCCCGCTGACCGATTTTCTGGAGGCGCTCTGATGGCTACCTTTACCGATCGCTGGCGTCAGCTTAACTGGGACGATATTGCCTTACGCATCAACAGTAAAACCTCTGCGGACGTAGAGCGGGCATTAACAGCCAAACATTTGACGCGCGAGGATTTGATGGCCCTGCTTTCTCCGGCAGCCAGCGCGTACCTTGAACCGATGGCCCAGCGCGCGCAACGCCTCACCCGCCAGCGTTTTGGCAACACGGTGAGCTTTTACGTGCCGCTCTATCTTTCTAATCTGTGCGCCAATGACTGCACCTACTGTGGTTTCTCCATGAGCAACCGTATTAAGCGTAAAACGCTGGATGAGCATGAGATCGCCCGCGAGTGTGCGGCTATTCGTGAGATGGGTTTTGAACATCTCCTGCTGGTGACGGGTGAACATCAGGGCAAAGTGGGGATGGACTATTTTCGCCAGCATCTTCCGGCCATCCGCCGCGAATTTGCCTCGTTGCAAATGGAAGTGCAGCCTCTGTCGCAGGAGGAATATGCGGAGCTGAAAACCCTCGGGCTGGACGGCGTAATGGTTTATCAGGAAACCTACCATGAGGCGACCTATGCCCGGCATCACCTGAAAGGGAAGAAGCAGGATTTCATCTTCCGGCTGGAAACGCCGGACAGGCTGGGGCGCGCCGGTATCGATAAAATTGGGCTGGGCGCGCTTATCGGTCTGTCCGACAGCTGGCGGGTGGACTGCTATATGGTGGCGGAGCATCTGCTGTGGCTACAGCAGCAGTACTGGCAAAGCCGCTATTCCATCTCTTTCCCGCGGCTGCGTCCCTGTACGGGAGGCGTTGAACCCGCCTCGCTGATGGATGAGCGCCAGCTGGTGCAAACCCTGTGTGCATTTCGCCTGTTCGCGCCGGAAGTGGAATTGTCGCTCTCCACGCGTGAATCCCCCGCGTTTCGCGACCGCGCGATCCCGCTGGCGATCAATAACGTCAGCGCCTTTTCCAAAACGCAGCCGGGCGGTTACGCGGACGATCACCCGGAACTGGAACAGTTTGCACCGCACGACGGCCGACGGCCCGAAGCGGTGGCGGAAGCCCTGACTGCACAGGGGCTCCAGCCGGTGTGGAAAGACTGGGATAGCTGGCTGGGAAGAGCCTCGCATTAGCGCTGAAACTGTCTGCAAAAATGCGAAAAGGTTACGAGGCGGCTCGTAAGATCATAACCGGGCGATTGAGGCGATCTGCCCGGTTTTCTTATGCTTTACCACGTCAGCAACGGACGCTGACCAGGGTGAAAATGCTTCTTCCTCGTTTCGCCCTGCCCTCCGCCTCTTAAACAAAATTCAATTGATACAATAAATACGTCGTTTCTTATCTACGCTTAAGATAAATCATCTCGTCGGTAATCGCCTTCTGTATAATTTACTACCAGCAACCGGACAGCGACTATGCTGAGGGTATCGACAGACGCAACGCGTCTACCATCTGGATTGATGTACAACTCATGGCACTCCACAGTAAAAAGCTCTCTTTTACCCGGCCAATTATGGTCAGCTTCGCGGGGATCCTGTTCAGTTTCGCGCTGATCGCCATCCTGGTCATCCTTTCACAGAGAAAGGATTTTCTTGAGGATTATCATAAAATTAATGGTAATTTCACCCATAATCTGGCGGTGAACTATACCGAATCCATCCTGCGAGAAAATGACTATATTCTTGGTCGCGCTGCGATGTACTTCGCCCGTAACGACAGAGTAAATCAGACAATAAATATCGATCCGACACACGGTTTGCAGATGTTGATGCATTTGCAGAACCTGATGCCGACGGTGTCGTCTATCTCTCTGGCGGACACAGAAGGGCGCCATCTGCGCGCGCCGGAAGTGCTGCCAACGGAGAAAAGTAAGTCGTTCGACGCCAGAACCCGCCCATGGTTTGTCGGGCAAGCGGAAGCCAGCAACTTTCCTCACTACACCCGCCCCTATCTGGACTATTTCACCCAACATCCTACTGTCACCCTCTATAAGCCGGTCATTTCACCGGAAGGCCGTCTGAAGGGCACGCTCGCTTTCCATCTTGATTTAACGTCCATGGGGTATACCCTGCGCCAGATGGTGGCGCCGGTTCAGGGTGAGTTTTTTGTCGTGGAGCGTGACGGCGCCGTTGTGCTGCATCCGGACACGGGGGCGCTCTTTAAGCAGTACGTAAGCGAAGCGCTGATGGACAAAATGACCAGCGGCGAAGGCCATCTTTTCGACCCCAAAAGTAAAACCTGGTATTACTACTACTCTTTCACCAATCCGGACTGGTTTGTGATTTATCGGGTCTCCGATGCCACGCTTACCGTCATCACCCGGCATGAAACCACCGTCGTCGGCTGGGGATTTGCGCTGGCGGCAATCATCATCATTTTGTTCGGGCTTTACCTTCGTCATGCCTCGCGTTCTGTGCTGATGAACATTATCAACGCCATCAAAACCGGCGACGTCAACCAGGCACCACGCCTTGAGGCGATGCTCAGCCATACCATTCGAACCAATAAAGAACGCGAGCTGGCCTATGTCCGTCAGGCCACCCATGATGCGCTGACAGGCTGCAAAAATCGCCGTGCGTTCGATAACGATGTGGATGAGCTGCTGACCGCTCATCAACCCTTCGTTCTGGCGCTGATCGACATCGATAACTTCAAATCCATTAACGACACCTGGGGCCACCTGAGCGGGGATATTGTGCTGCGCAACGTGGCGCGGGAAGGTATTCAGATCATGCAGCCGCACCACGTTTCCGTTTACCGCTACGGTGGAGAAGAGTTCGGCGTGATATTCCCGGCCGAGCTGATGAACTCCGCGCACACGCTACTGGAAGCCTGGCGCACCGCCGTTGAAAAGCGGACCTGGCGGGAAGAGAATCTGCGAGTGACCTTCAGCGCCGGGATGGGGGAGTGGCACTTCGAACCGCTGGAACAATTTATCGGTAGCGTAGATGAAGCGCTGTATACCGCTAAACAACAGGGTAAAAACCGCATCGTAAGCACGGCCTGCCGATAATACCCTTCCTCAAATTCTGCCCGATCTGACGGGCAGAATGCTCTCCGCTGTAAAATTGTAACCGGTTTCAGGAAAATGCCGATTTCTTTGTGATGCCTGACACACAATCGCGGTAAAGCGGTTGTTGAAGCGGTCTGCACGGGATAATTATCAATAAACACATGTAGATCGAGGCTGACTATGAAGAACATCGTTTTATGCTGTGCAGCGGGAATGTCAACCAGCATGCTGGTTCAACGTATGAAAGATGCCGCGCAGAAAAAAGGAGTCGAAGTAACCATTAAAGCCGTTCCGGTCGCGGAGTTTAAAGATAACATCGCGACGGCTGATATCGTATTACTGGGGCCACAGGTTAAATACGAACAGGCAAAACTCCAGGCGCAGGCCGATCCGCTCGGAAAAAAGGTTGCGGTCATCGACATGATGGATTACGGCATGATGAAAGGTGATGCCGTACTGGAAAAAGCGCTCAAACTTCTGGAGTCATAATGGAAGACTTAGAAACCACGATTATGGAACTGCTGGTCAACGCAGGCGCAGCGCGCAGCGCGGCCCTGACGGCGTTGCAGATGGCGCGAAAAGGCGACTTTGATGAAGCCGAGAAAGCGATGGAAGAATCGCGTGAATATGTGAAACATGCGCATACGATCCAGACGCAGCTTATCGGTCTTGATGAAGGGACCGGGAAACTTCCGGTTAACCTGATCACCGTTCACTCTCAGGATCACCTGATGAACGCGATGGTTATTCAGGATCTGGCGGGCGATATGATTGAGCTTTATCGACGTATCCCGTTAGTGAACTGAAGACATACAGATGTAAAAAAACCCGCCGAGGCGGGTTTTTTATTGTCGGGTGGCGCTACGCTTACCCGACCTGTGATTCATATGCCCGGTAATTTTACCTACCGGGCATCAACGATTACTCGTTGTCGGAACCGCCCAGACCTGCGTTCAGCAGTTCTGCAAGGCTCGCGGATGCATCTTCGGCAGTCACCTGCGGTGCAGCTGGCAGTTCGCCCGCTGCGCGACGACGCATACGATCCTGGTGGTACGCATAACCGGTACCGGCCGGGATCAGACGACCCACGATAACGTTCTCTTTCAGACCGCGCAGTTCATCACGTTTACCTGCAACAGCCGCTTCGGTCAGGACACGAGTGGTTTCCTGGAACGATGCAGCAGAGATGAAGGACTCGGTTGCCAGAGACGCTTTGGTGATACCCAGCAGATCGCGTGCGAAGGTCGCACCGATTTTGCCGTTCGCTTCCAGATCGCGGTTAGCGATCTTAACGCGTGAGTATTCAACCTGCTCGCCTTCCAGGAAGTCGGAGCTGCCCGCGTTTTCGATGGTTGCTTTACGCAGCATCTGACGAACGATAACTTCAATGTGTTTATCGTTAATCTTAACGCCTTGCAGACGGTATACGTCCTGTACTTCGTTAACAATGTAACGGGTAACAGCATGCACACCACGCAGACGCAGGATGTCGTGCGGCGCTTCTGGACCATCGGAAACCACGTCACCACGTTCTACGCGTTCACCTTCGAACACGTTGAGCTGACGCCACTTAGGAATCATCTCTTCGTACGGCTCGCTGCCATCTACTGGCGTAATAACCAGGCGGCGCTTACCTTTGGTCTCTTTACCGAAGGAGATGATACCGCTGATTTCAGCCAGGATCGCAGGCTCTTTCGGACGACGTGCTTCGAACAGGTCCGCAACGCGTGGCAGACCACCGGTGATGTCCTTGGTACCGCCGGATTCCTGAGGAATACGCGCCAGGGTGTCACCAGAGCTGATCTGTACGCCATCTTCCAGCTGTACAATCGCTTTACCCGGCAGGAAGTACTGCGCAGGCATATCGGTACCAGGGATCAGAACGTCGTTGCCCTGAGCATCAACGATTTTCAGTGCAGGACGCAGATCTTTACCGCCGGTAGTACGTTCAGCAGAATCCAGAACCACCAGAGAAGACAGACCGGTCAGCTCGTCGGTCTGACGAGTAATGGTCTGGCCGTCGATCATGTCAGTGAAGCGGATGAAACCACTTACTTCGGTGATAACCGGCATGGTGTGTGGATCCCAGTTTGCAACGGTTTCACCGCCAGCAACCTGCTCGCCATCACCTTTCGCCATAACCGCACCGTAAGGCACTTTATAGCTCTCTTTGGTACGACCGAATTCGTCGATCAGCTTCAGCTCGGTGTTACGGGAAGTGATAACCAGTTTACCGCTGGAGTTCACAACCGACTTCGCGTTGCTGAGCTTGATGCTACCTTTGTTTTTCACCTGGATGCTGGATTCAGCAGCCGCACGAGATGCCGCACCACCGATGTGGAACGTACGCATCGTCAGCTGTGTACCCGGCTCACCGATGGACTGTGCCGCGATAACGCCGATAGCCTCACCTTTGTTGATGATGTGGCCACGCGCCAGGTCACGACCGTAGCAGTGCGCACACACACCAAAGTCGGTGTCACAGGATACAACGGAACGCACTTTCACGGAGTCAACAGAGTTCGCTTCCAGCAGGTCACACCACTGTTCGTGCAGCAGGGTGTTGCGTGGAACCAGAATGTCTGCGGTGCCCGGCTTCAGAATGTCTTCCGCGGTCACACGACCCAGTACGCGATCGCGCAGCGGCTCTTTAACATCACCACCCTCGATAACCGGGGTCATGGTGATACCTTCGAGGGTGCCACAATCGTCTTCGGTGACGACCAGATCCTGCGCAACGTCAACCAGACGACGCGTCAGATAACCGGAGTTCGCCGTTTTCAGTGCGGTATCCGCCAGACCTTTACGCGCACCGTGCGTGGAGATGAAGTACTGGAGTACGTTCAGACCTTCACGGAAGTTCGCGGTGATTGGCGTTTCGATGATGGAGCCATCTGGCTTCGCCATCAGACCACGCATACCTGCCAGCTGACGAATCTGTGCCGCAGAACCACGCGCACCGGAGTCGGCCATCATGTAGATGCTGTTGAAGGAGACCTGCTGCTCTTCTACGCCGTCACGGTTAATCACGGTTTCGGTTTGCAGGTTATCCATCATCGCTTTAGATACACGATCGTTCGCCGCAGCCCAGATATCGATAACTTTGTTGTAACGTTCGCCTGCGGTTACCAGACCAGACTGGAACTGCTCCTGGATCTCAGCAACTTCAGCTTCCGCTTCAGAGATGATCTCGTGTTTCTTCTCTGGGATGACCATGTCATCGATACCAACAGATGCACCTGAACGCGCTGCATAAGCAAAGCCGGTGTACATTGTCTGGTCAGCGAAGATAACGGTCGGCTTCAGACCCAGAATGCGGTAACAGGTGTTCAGCATTTTGGAGATCGCTTTCTTGCCCAGCGCCTGGTTGACGATGGAGAAAGGCAGACCTTTCGGTACGATCATCCACAGAATGGCACGGCCAACGGTCGTGTCTTTCAGGCTGGTGTGCGCAACGAACTCGCCGTTTTCATCTTTTTCGTATTCGGTGATACGCACTTTAACGCGCGCATGCAGAGAGGCCAGGCCAGCGCGATAAATACGCTCAGCTTCTTTCGGGCCAGTCAGCACCATGCCTTCGCCTTTGGCGTTAACACAGTCACGGGTCATGTAGTACAGACCCAGTACAACGTCCTGAGAAGGAACGATGATAGGTTCACCGTTCGCTGGAGACAGGATGTTGTTGGTAGACATCATCAGCGCACGCGCTTCGAGCTGGGCTTCCAGCGTCAGCGGTACGTGAACAGCCATCTGGTCACCATCGAAGTCGGCGTTATAGGCCGCACAAACCAGCGGGTGCAGCTGGATCGCTTTACCTTCGATCAGGACTGGCTCAAAGGCCTGGATACCCAGACGGTGCAGAGTTGGTGCACGGTTCAGCAGTACCGGGTGTTCGCGGATCACTTCGTCCAGGATATCCCAAACGACAGCTTCTTCACGCTCAACCATTTTCTTCGCGGCTTTGATGGTGGTGGCGAGGCCACGCAGTTCCAGCTTGCCGTAGATGAACGGTTTGAACAGCTCCAGTGCCATTTTCTTCGGCAGACCGCACTGATGCAGACGCAGGTATGGACCTACGGTGATTACAGAACGACCGGAGTAGTCAACACGCTTACCGAGCAGGTTCTGACGGAAACGACCCTGCTTACCTTTGATCATGTCGGCCAAAGATTTCAGAGGACGTTTGTTAGAACCGGTGATCGCACGACCACGACGACCGTTATCCAACAGGGCATCGACTGCTTCCTGAAGCATACGTTTTTCGTTGCGTACGATGATGTCCGGCGCAGCCAGATCCAGCAGACGTTTCAGACGGTTGTTACGGTTGATCACGCGACGGTACAGATCGTTCAGATCCGACGTTGCGAAACGACCACCATCCAGCGGAACCAGCGGACGCAGATCTGGCGGCAGAACCGGCAGAACGGTCAGGATCATCCACTCTGGTTTGTTACCAGACTGAACGAACGCTTCCAGCAGTTTGATACGCTTGGTCAGCTTTTTACGCTTGGTTTCGGAGTTGGTTTCGTTCAGCTCTTCGCGCAGAGTTTCACACTCTTGCTCCAGATCCATGCTCTTCAGCAGGGCCTGGATAGCTTCCGCACCCATCTTCGCGTCGAATTCGTCACCGAACTCTTCCAGCGCGTCCAGATACTGTTCTTCGGTCAGGATCTGGTTACGTTCCAGATTGGTCATCCCGCCTTCGATAACCACATAAGATTCGAAGTACAGAACACGTTCGATATCGCGCAGCGGCATATCCAGCAGCAGACCGATACGGGACGGCAGAGATTTCAGGAACCAGATGTGAGCGGTCGGAGACGCCAGCTCGATGTGGCCCATACGCTCACGGCGTACTTTGGTCTGGGTCACTTCAACGCCGCACTTCTCACAGATCACACCACGGTGTTTCAGGCGCTTGTACTTACCGCACAGGCACTCGTAATCTTTTACTGGCCCGAAAATACGCGCACAGAAAAGGCCGTCACGCTCAGGTTTGAACGTACGGTAGTTAATGGTTTCCGGCTTTTTAACTTCACCGAAAGACCATGAACGGATCATGTCTGGCGAAGCCAGAGCAATTTTGATCGCATCAAACTCTTCGGTTTTAGTTTGCGCTTTCAGAAACTTTAATAAGTCTTTCACGGATTTGCTCCCGTCGGAGTTAGCACACTCTGCTGTCGGGCGTTAACCCGACAGCAGTGACCTGTTTGAGCGAGAATTACTCGTCTTCCAGTTCGATGTTGATACCCAGCGAACGAATCTCTTTCAACAGTACGTTGAAGGATTCTGGCATGCCCGGTTCCATCTGATGGTTGCCGTCTACGATGTTCTTATACATCTTAGTACGACCGTTCACGTCATCAGACTTAACGGTGAGCATTTCCTGCAAGGTGTATGCTGCGCCGTATGCTTCCAGCGCCCACACTTCCATCTCCCCGAAGCGCTGACCACCGAACTGAGCCTTACCACCCAGCGGCTGCTGAGTAACCAGGCTGTAAGAACCGGTAGAACGAGCGTGCATCTTGTCGTCGACCAGGTGGTTCAGTTTCAGCATGTACATGTAACCTACGGTTACCGGACGCTCGAACTGTTCACCGGTACGGCCGTCAAACAGCGTAATCTGGCCAGACGTTGGCAGACCACCCAGTTGCAGCAGCTCTTTAATTTCAGCTTCTTTTGCACCGTCGAATACCGGCGTTGCAATTGGCATACCTTTGCGCAGGTTCTCTGCCAGACGCAGCACTTCTTCATCGCTGAAGGTGTTCAGGTCGACTTTCTGACGAACGTCGGTACCCAGATCGTAGGCACGCTGGATGAACTCGCGCAGTTTCGCGACTTCCTGCTGCTGTTTCAGCATGGCGTTGATCTTATCGCCGATACCTTTCGCAGCCATACCCAGGTGGGTTTCCAGAATCTGACCGATGTTCATACGAGACGGTACGCCCAGTGGGTTCAGTACGATATCTACCGGCGTACCGTTAGCATCGTGCGGCATATCTTCGATCGGGTTGATCTTAGAGATAACACCCTTGTTACCGTGACGACCTGCCATCTTATCACCAGGCTGGATCTGACGTTTAACAGCCAGATACACCTTAACAATCTTCAGCACGCCTGGTGCCAGATCGTCGCCCTGAGTGATTTTGCGGCGTTTCGCTTCGAGTTTTTTCTCGAACTCGTGTTTCAGTTCGTCATACTGCTCAGCCAGCTGTTCCAGCTGATTCTGTTTCTCTTCGTCGGTCAGGCCCAGTTCCAGCCAGCGATCGCGTGGCAGTTTGTCGAGCTTCTCAGCTTCAACGCCACCGGCAACCAGCACCGCATAGATACGGCTGAACAGACCTGCTTCGAGGATTTGCAGTTCTTCAGACAGGTCTTTCTTAGCCTGTTTGAGCTGCATCTCTTCGATTTCCAGCGCACGCTTATCTTTCTCAACGCCGTCACGGGTGAAGACCTGAACGTCGATAACCGTACCGGAAACACCGTTTGGTACGCGCAGAGAAGAGTCTTTAACGTCAGACGCTTTCTCACCGAAGATAGCACGCAGCAGTTTCTCTTCTGGCGTCAGCTGGGTTTCGCCTTTCGGCGTGACCTTACCAACCAGAATGTCACCGCCGGTCACTTCCGCGCCGATGTAAACAATACCGGATTCATCCAGTTTAGAGAGCGCAGCTTCACCCACGTTCGGGATGTCAGCGGTGATCTCTTCTGGCCCCAGCTTGGTGTCACGGGACACACATGCCAGTTCCTGAATGTGGATGGTGGTGAAACGATCTTCCTGAACCACACGCTCGGAGACGAGGATGGAGTCTTCGAAGTTGTAACCGTTCCACGGCATGAACGCTACGCGCATGTTCTGACCGAGCGCCAGTTCACCGAGGTCGGTGGACGGACCGTCTGCCAGCACGTCGCCGCGCTCAACTGGCTCACCCAGAGACACACATGGCATCTGGTTGATACAGGTGTTCTGGTTAGAACGGGTGTATTTGGTCAGGTTGTAGATGTCGATACCCGCTTCGCCCGGATACATCTCGTCTTCGTTAACTTTGATAACGATACGGGATGCGTCAACGTACTGAACGGTACCGCCACGCTTAGCAACTGCTGTAACACCAGAGTCAACGGCAACAGCACGTTCCATACCGGTACCAACCAGCGGCTTATCAGCACGCAGAGTTGGAACGGCCTGACGTTGCATGTTCGCACCCATCAATGCACGGTTGGCGTCATCGTGTTCCAGGAACGGGATCAGGGACGCACCGACGGATACCACCTGCTGGGTGGATACGTCCATGTAGTCAACCTGGTCGCGGCTGAACAAGCTGGATTCGCCTTTGCTACGGCAGGTAACCAGATCTTCTACAAAGTGGCCTTCGTCATCCAGGTTGGAGTTCGCCTGAGCGATAACGTAGTTGCCTTCTTCAATAGCAGACAGGTAATGAATTTCGTCAGTAACAACACCGTCGGTCACTTTACGATACGGGGTCTCGAGGAAACCGTATTCGTTCGTCTGTGCGTACACGGACAGGGAGTTGATCAGACCGATGTTTGGACCTTCAGGCGTTTCGATTGGACATACGCGACCGTAGTGAGTCGGGTGTACGTCTCGAACTTCAAAGCCTGCGCGTTCACGGGTCAGACCGCCTGGGCCGAGTGCGGAGATACGACGTTTGTGTGTGATCTCAGACAGCGGGTTGTTCTGGTCCATGAACTGAGACAGCTGGCTGGAACCGAAGAACTCTTTCACTGCCGCAGAAATCGGCTTGGCGTTGATCATATCCTGAGGCATCAGGGTATCCAGATCGCCCAGAGACAGACGCTCTTTCACCGCACGCTCTACACGTACCAGGCCAACGCGGAACTGGTTTTCCGCCATTTCGCCTACGGAACGGATACGACGGTTGCCGAGGTGGTCGATATCGTCCACTTCGCCTTTACCGTTACGGATATCGATGAGCTTCTTCATCACTTCAATGATGTCGTCTTTGCTCAGGATACCGGAACCTTCGATTTCGTCGCGCAGCAGAGAACGGTTGAACTTCATACGACCAACCGCGGACAGATCGTAGCGGTCTTCGGAGAAGAACAGGTTCTCGAACAGGCTTTCAGCCGCTTCGCGAGTTGGTGGCTCACCAGGACGCATCATGCGGTAGATTTCGACCAGCGCGCTCAGACGATCGTTGGTTGGGTCGACGCGTACAGTCTCAGAGATGTACGGACCGTGATCCAGATCGTTGGTGAACAGCGTTTCGATACGTTTGTGGCCAGCCTGACTCAGCTTAGCCAGCAGATCCAGGCTCAGCTCCATGTTCGCCGGGCAGATCAGCTCGCCAGTTGATTCATCAACGTAATCTTTCGCGGCTACTTTTCCTGCAATGTATTCAACCGGAACTTCGATGTGTTTGATATCATCTTTTTCCAGCTGGCGGATGTGGCGCGCGGTGATACGGCGACCTTTTTCCACATACACTTTGCCGTCGGCTTCGATGTCGAACGACGCGGTCTCACCACGCAGACGTTCCGGCACCAACTCCATCTGCAATTTGTTGTCGCGGATTTCAAAGATCACTTTCTCAAAGAACAGGTCCAGGATCTGCTCAGTGGTATAGTTCAGTGCACGCAGAATGATGGTTGCAGGCAGCTTACGACGACGGTCGATACGGACAAACAGGTTGTCTTTTGGATCGAATTCGAAGTCCAGCCATGAACCACGGTAAGGAATGATGCGTGCGTTATACAGTACTTTACCGGAAGAGTGCGTTTTACCTTTATCGCTGTCGAAGAAGACACCCGGGCTACGGTGCAGCTGGGAAACGATAACACGCTCAGTACCGTTGATAACGAAAGTACCGTTGTCCGTCATGAGTGGAATTTCACCCATGTAGACTTCTTGTTCTTTAATGTCTTTTACGGTGCCTTCCGGCGCTTCGCGCTCGTAGATCACCAGACGCAGTTTTACGCGCAGCGGTGCGGAATAGGTCACGCCACGGATCTGACATTCCTGAACGTCAAACACCGGTTCGCCAAGGCGGTAGCTGACGTACTGCAGCTCGGAATTACCGCTGTAGCTCTGAATCGGGAACACGGAACGGAAGGCTGCTTCCAGGCCGTACTGCCCTTCAGGATCTTGCTCGATAAACTTCTGGAACGAGTCAAGCTGGATAGAAAGGAGATATGGAATGTCCAGAACTTGTGGACGTTTACCAAAATCCTTACGAATACGTTTTTTCTCGGTATAGGAGTAAACCATAGGGTTCCTCAGCTCGCTGACAAGTCGACCCATCTGTCCGACGAAGGGACAGTTTGTGCAACACCATTTTGTGGACCGGAAAATTGAATACTTTCCGCAATACCTGTTGCTATCACGCTTAAACCATTTCATTGCGATTTACACAGAGCGAGCACCCTGTCGCAGTATATTAAGTCGTCGATAGAAACAAGCATTGTCAGGACAACCAGCAGTCAAACAGTGTGAAATGCTGCTGATGCCTTACAGCGCAAAAAGGCTGGTGACTAAAAAGTCACCAGCCATCAGCCTAATTACTTAGGCTGCAACCAGAAAAGTTGGCTTATTTAACTTCAACTTCAGCGCCAGCTTCTTCCAGAGATTTTTTCAGTGCTTCTGCGTCGTCTTTGCTCACGCCTTCTTTCAGCGCAGCTGGAGCAGATTCTACCAGGTCTTTAGCTTCTTTCAGACCCAGGCCAGTTGCGCCACGTACTGCTTTGATTACAGCAACTTTGTTCGCGCCAGCAGCTTTCAGAATTACGTCGAATTCAGTTTTTTCTTCAGCAGCTTCAGCCGGGCCCGCAGCTACAGCTACAGCAGCAGCAGCAGAAACACCGAATTTTTCTTCCATTGCAGAAACCAGCTCTACAACGTCCATTACGGACATAGCTGCTACTGCTTCAATGATTTGATCTTTAGTGATAGACATTTAAATTGTTCCTGAAAATCAGAATAAGTTTATACGTAAGCAAATGCTTTATAAAGATAACTGCGATTAAGCAGCTTCTTTCGCATCGCGTACAGCAGCCAGAGTGCGAACCAGTTTGCCAGCCGCAGCTTCTTTCATGGTTGCCATCAGGCGTGCAATTGCTTCTTCGTAGGTCGGCAGGGTTGCCAGGCGATCGATTTGCGATGCCGGGATCAACTCACCTTCAAAGGCTGCAGCTTTGACCTCAAATTTTGCATTCGCTTTCGCGAACTCTTTGAACAGACGAGCAGCAGCGCCCGGGTGTTCCATAGAGTATGCAATCAGGGTCGGACCAACAAACGTGTCTTTCAGGCACTCGAACTGAGTACCTTCAACTACGCGACGCAGCAGGGTGTTACGAACAACACGCATGTATACGCCAGCTTCACGACCTGCTTTACGCAGTTCAGTCATTTTGTCTACAGTAACGCCACGGGAATCCGCAACTACTGCAGACAGCGCGCCTTTGGCTACTTCGCTGACTTCAGCAACAATCGCTTGTTTGTCTTGAAGATTTAAAGCCATTAGCTTTGCTCCTGGATGTTTGCCGGAACTCATGTTCCGGAACTCACTTCACTCGACCCAACGGGAAGAGCGTCTTAATACGGTGAGCAGAAACAAGCCAGAGTATTTAAAATAATCTTAGCGTTCTGTCACCGTCTACGCAGGGGATTAAGTTTCTTGCGAAACACCTGCGGTCTTCGACGGAGGCCTGGATAGGCCAGGCTCCAACGAACAATTCTTTTAGCCGCTAACTTTTGTTAGCAAACGTGGGGGTAAGATTGTAGACAAAATCACCGCCCACGTAAAGGCATTAGTTTGCAGCAGCGCTCAGGCCAGCCTGGTCAACTGCAACACCTGCACCCATGGTGGTGGAGATGCTAACTTTCTTGATGTACACGCCTTTCGCCTGAGTTGGTTTTGCTTTTTTCAGCGCAACCAGCAGAGCTTCCAGGTTTTCTTTCAGTTTGTCAGCGTCAAAGTCCACTTTACCGATGGTGGTGTGGATGATGCCGTTTTTGTCGTTACGGTAACGAACCTGACCTGCTTTAGCGTTCTTAACCGCTTCAGCAACGTTAGGCGTTACAGTACCCACTTTCGGGTTTGGCATCAGGCCGCGTGGACCCAGAACCTGGCCCAGCTGGCCAACAACGCGCATTGCATCTGGAGAAGCAATAACAACGTCAAAGTTCATTTCGCCTTTCTTGATCTGATCAGCCAGATCTTCCATACCTACCAGTTCAGCGCCGGCAGCTTTAGCAGCTTCAGCGTTTGCACCCTGAGCAAATACAGCTACGCGTACGGAACGGCCAGTACCGTGTGGCAGTACAGTTGCGCCACGAACGTTCTGATCGGATTTACGAGCGTCGATGCCCAGGTTAACGGCAACGTCAACGCTTTCAACGAACTTAGCAGTTGCCAGTTCTTTCAGCAGAGCGATAGCTTCGTTGATGTCGTACTGTTTGGTCGCATCAACTTTGTCACGGATCACGGACATGCGCTTGGTCAGTTTAGCCATTTCTTAGTCCTCCACTACCAGGCCCATGGAACGTGCAGTACCTTCGATGGAGCGAGTCATCGCTTCAATGTCGGAACCAGTCATGTCGGCAGCTTTGGTCTGCGCGATTTCCTGCAACTGAGCGCGGGAAATTTTACCCACTTTGTCTTTGTTCGGCTTACCGGAACCAGACTTGATGCCCGCTGCTTTCTTCAGCAGAACTGCTGCTGGAGGGGTTTTGGTAACGAAAGTGAAAGAACGGTCAGCGTAAACAGTGATTACAACTGGGATTGGCAGACCTTTTTCCATGGATTCAGTTTTGGCGTTGAACGCTTTACAGAATTCCATGATGTTCACACCCTGCTGACCCAGAGCTGGACCAACTGGTGGACTTGGGTTCGCCATACCTGCTGCAACCTGCAGCTTGACGTAGGCTTGTACTTTCTTAGCCATTCTAAAATCCTCTGATTGGGTAATAACGCCTCGGAGAGGCTCCCCGTGAATAAAATTCGTTTTACGGGCCGGGGCCCATAAAAACAAAAGGCGCGAAATTGTATTCCAATCTCGCGCCCTGTGCAACGATTAAATCGTCGCTTTTTTGATCGCTGCTTAGGCTTTTTCTACCTGAGCAAAGTCCAGCTCTACCGGGGTCGCACGACCAAAGATAGAAACGGAAACTTTCAGGCGGGACTTCTCGTAGTCCACTTCTTCGACGACGCCATTGAAGTCAGCAAACGGACCGTCGTTAACACGAACCATCTCACCCGGTTCAAACAGCGTTTTCGGACGCGGTTTATCACCAACCTGCTGGAGGCGGTTCATAATCGCATCAACTTCTTTGTCGCTGATTGGCGCCGGACGGTCAGATGTGCCGCCGATAAAGCCCATCACGCGTGGTACGCTGCGCACCAGGTGCCAGCTCGCGTCGTTCATCACCATCTGAACCAGCACGTAACCCGGGAAGAATTTACGCTCGCTTTTGCGACGTTGGCCGCCACGGATCTCAACCACTTCTTCGGTCGGAACCATAACTTCGCCAAATAACTCTTCCATATTGTGTAATTTGATATGCTCACGCAGCGACGTAGCTACGCGGCCTTCAAAACCGGAAAACGCCTGAACGACGTACCAGCGCTTTTTAGGGGCTTCAGACATCTCAGAACCTCAGGCCAGTGATAAAGGATACCAGGCGAACCAGAATACCATCCAGTCCCCACAGGATCAGTGACATTACAGCGGTTACCGCCGCTACAATCAGCGTGGTGTGCAATGTTTCCTGGCGAGTCGGCCAAATGACCTTGCGGACCTCGGTACGCGCTTCGCGGGCAAACGCAACGGTCGCTTTGCCTTTCGTCGTCAACAGCGCGACACCACCCGCCGCAGCAATCAGAATTACCACTGCAAGCGCGCGTAGCGGCAGCATCATGTCACGATAAAGATAGTTGCCGACAATCGCCACAATCAGCAGCACGGCTACAACTACCCATTTCATCGCTTCCAGGCCGCGCCCGCTCCCTTGAGCTTCGGTATTCGCACTCATAAACCAACCTGTCAGAAGTATTCTACAAACATTTTCACCCCGCGTGTGCGAGGCAAACCAATCGAAATGCTATTCGCTTTTCGTATTATACGCTCTCCGCAGAGCCTGTCTCAGCAATGATTATGACAAAATTAATCACTGATGAGCCAGGTTCTGATGTGAAAGCGTGCAAAAAGGGCATCAAATGATGCCCTTTTATTGCGCATTGCGTCAAATGTTATCAGCGATTAGCCGAGAACTTTAGCAACAACGCCCGCGCCAACGGTACGGCCGCCTTCACGGATTGCGAAACGCAGACCGTCGTCCATCGCGATTGGGTGGATCAGCGTCACAACCATCTTGATGTTGTCGCCTGGCATTACCATCTCTACGCCTTCTGGCAGTTCGATGGTACCGGTCACGTCAGTTGTACGGAAGTAGAACTGTGGACGGTAGCCTTTGAAGAACGGAGTATGACGGCCGCCTTCGTCTTTGGACAGAATGTACACTTCAGATTCGAACTTGGTGTGTGGCTTGATTGAGCCTGGCTTCGCCAGAACCTGACCACGTTCGATTTCTTCACGTTTGATACCACGCAGCAGAACACCAACGTTCTCACCAGCACGGCCTTCGTCCAGCAGTTTGCGGAACATTTCAACGCCAGTACAGGTAGACTTCGCAGTCTCTTTGATACCAACGATTTCAACTTCTTCACCAACTTTGATGATACCGCGCTCTACACGACCGGTAACAACGGTACCACGACCGGAGATGGAGAATACGTCTTCGATTGGCAGCAGGAATGGCTTGTCAATCGCACGCTCTGGTTCTGGGATGTAAGAATCCAGGAAGCCAGCCAGTTCGATGATTTTCGCTTCCCACTCTGCGTCGCCTTCCAACGCTTTCAGCGCGGAACCACGAACGATTGGAGTGTCGTCGCCTGGGAAATCGTACTGAGACAGCAGTTCACGAACTTCCATCTCTACCAGTTCCAGCAGCTCTTCGTCATCAACCATGTCGCATTTGTTCAGGAACACGATGATGTAAGGAACGCCTACCTGACGACCCAGCAGGATGTGCTCACGAGTCTGAGGCATAGGGCCGTCAGTCGCAGCAACAACCAGGATCGCGCCGTCCATCTGCGCAGCACCGGTGATCATGTTTTTAACATAGTCGGCGTGGCCTGGGCAGTCTACGTGTGCGTAGTGGCGAGTCGGGGTGTCATACTCAACGTGAGAGGTGTTGATGGTGATACCACGAGCTTTTTCTTCTGGTGCGTTATCGATCTGGTCGAAAGCACGAGCAGCACCGCCGTAGGTTTTAGCCAGTACGGTAGTGATTGCAGCGGTCAGCGTTGTTTTACCATGGTCAACGTGGCCGATAGTACCGACGTTAACGTGCGGTTTTGTACGTTCAAACTTTTCTTTAGACATCGATTGTCCCTCTAAGACACGGATAAATCGGTGATATCACCACATCAACCAGGCGAAAATGCCTGAACTGTTGAATACATTTACATTGAAACAGAGAGAAAGGGAGGGAGAAGTGAAGTGGTGCTGATACCCAGAGTCGAACTGGGGACCTCACCCTTACCAAGGGTGCGCTCTACCAACTGAGCCATATCAGCACGTATTGGAGCGGGCAGCGGGAATCGAACCCGCATCATCAGCTTGGAAGGCTGAGGTAATAGCCATTATACGATGCCCGCATCCTGAAACTCGGCTACCCAGTTCTTTCTGTAACAAAAAAAGAGATTTCTCTCTTTTCTGTTCGAGCTGGTCAATTTTTCCAACCAGCTCCGGCGGCGTTGTCGCTGCCAGAAAGTGGTGGTGGGGGAAGGATTCGAACCTTCGAAGTCTGTGACGGCAGATTTACAGTCTGCTCCCTTTGGCCGCTCGGGAACCCCACCGGACTTGATGGTGCCGACTACCGGAATCGAACTGGTGACCTACTGATTACAAGTCAGTTGCTCTACCTACTGAGCTAAGTCGGCATCAAGTAGCGCGCATTCTATGGAGACCTGCGCAGTCATGCAACTAAAAAATTGCATAAAACGTTCTTTCGCTCACATTTTATTCGAAACCAGGGCTAACCGCTGTAAATTCATCCGCTCACGGTTAAAAATTCAACATGAATGCCTGATTTCGGCACGCTATAGCCCCAGGTGATGCCTGCCCGGTTAAGCATCGCTTTCCCATATTTTTTCTTATTATTCCTCTCATCTGGTGTTAACCTCCTGCCCATTGTCCAAAATTAACTATGTGATGAGCCCGCACCCGCCGTTTCGTGATGGTTCACAGAAGCATGCTTATGAGCAAAAAAGAGCAAACGTTAATGACGCCCTATCTTCAGTTTAACCGTAGCCAGTGGGCAGCCCTGCGTGACTCCGTCCCTATGACACTGACGGAAGGTGAAATCGCACGGCTAAAAGGGATAAACGAAGATCTCTCCCTGGAAGAGGTGGCAGAAATCTATCTCCCCCTTTCTCGCTTGCTTAACTTCTATATCAGCTCCAATTTGCGCCGTCAGGCCGTACTGGAACAGTTCCTCGGCACGAACGGTCAACGTATTCCTTATATCATCAGTATTGCGGGCAGCGTGGCAGTGGGTAAAAGTACCACCGCGCGCGTGCTACAGGCGCTGCTGAGCCGCTGGCCGGAACACCGCAGCGTGGAGCTGATCACCACCGACGGCTTCCTGCATCCCAACGAGGTGTTGAAAGAACGCGGCCTGATGAAAAAGAAGGGCTTCCCGCTCTCTTATGATATGCACCGCCTGGTAAAGTTTGTTTCAGATCTAAAATCGGGCGTACCTCACGTTACCGCGCCGGTTTACTCGCATCTGATCTACGACCGCATCCCGGATGGCGACAAAACGGTTGTGCAGCCCGACATCCTGATTCTGGAAGGCTTAAACGTCCTGCAAAGCGGGATGGATTATCCTCACGATCCGCATCATGTGTTTGTCTCTGACTTTGTCGATTTCTCAATTTATGTCGATGCGCCGGAAGATTTGCTGCAACGCTGGTATATCAACCGCTTCCTGAAGTTCCGCGAAGGCGCGTTCACCGACCCGGATTCCTACTTCCACAACTACGCCCAGCTCTCTGAAGAAGAGGCTATCAGCGTGGCGACCGGGCTGTGGAATGAGATCAACTACGTCAACCTCAAAGAGAACATCCTGCCGACGCGCGAACGTGCAAGCCTGATCCTCACCAAGAGTGAGAAACACGCCGTTGACCAGATTCGTTTACGGAAGTAGACCTCAGACGTAAAAAAACCGGCTTATCGCCGGTTTTTTTCTTTATGCCTGCGGCTTTTCGCCGTTTTCATCCTGATCGACCGCGAAGCAGGCCACCAGCTGTCCGCCATAATCCTTCAGTTGTGGCTGCAACTGCGTGCACGGGCCGAAGCGGCGACGGCAGCGGGCGTTGAACGCACATCCCGGCGGCGGGTTAAGCGGGCTTGGCAACTCGCCGGTCAGCTTAATGCGCTCCCGGCGGTCATCCGGGTTCAGCCGCGGCGTTGCAGACAGCAGCGCCTGCGTATACGGATGACGCGGGTTAGTAAAGATCTGATCTTTCGTCCCCTTCTCCACGCAGCGTCCCAGATACATCACCATCACCTCATCGGCAATGTGCTCAACCACGGACAGGTCATGGGAGATGAAGACGTACGACAGTCCCAGATCCTGCTGTAAATCCATCATCAGGTTAAGCACCTGCGCACGTACGGACACGTCAAGCGCTGAGACCGGCTCATCGGCAATCACCACGTCCGGGTCAAGCATCAGCCCACGGGCGATGGCAATACGCTGACGCTGACCGCCAGAGAACATATGCGGGTAGCGATCGTAATGCTCGGTTTTAAGCCCCACCTTCGCCATCATCGCCAGCGCTTTTTCACGACGCTGCTCTTTGCTCAGATTGCTGTTAATCAGCAGCGGCTCTTCCAGAATCTGCCCCACTTTTTTACGCGGGTTTAAAGAACCGTACGGGTTCTGGAACACAATCTGGATTTTTTGACGACGCAGCTTCTGCGCCTGCGGATCGTGCTTGAGCAGATCCTGGCCCTGATAGTAAAGCTCGCCGCCGGTTGGCGTTTCGATCATCGTCAGCAGACGGCCCAGCGTGGATTTTCCACAGCCCGACTCCCCGACGACCGCCAGCGTTTTACCGCGTTCAAGGCTGAAGGAGACGCCGTCCAGCGCTTTTACCAGGCGCTCGGGGGCAAAAATCCCCTTCTTCACCGGGTAATGTTTTTTCAGGTCGATAGCCTGCAACAGCGGCTGTTGCGTGGTGGCCTCGTGCGTACTCATAGTGTTGGCCTCCCGGCATCATCGAGTGGGTAGTGGCATTTTGACTGCCGACCATCGGCCAGCAGATTCAGCTCTGGCTCCTCGGCGCGGCATTTATCCGTCGCATACGGGCAGCGCGGATTCAGCAGGCAGCCCTGCGGACGGTCATATTTACCCGGAACCACACCCGGCAGTGACGCCAGACGCGCTTTGTCCTGGGCAAACTCCGGCAGCGCGCGCAGTAACGCCTGCGTATACGGGTGACGCGGCGCGCGGAAGATATCGTGCGAACTTCCGGTCTCCACTACCTGACCCGCATACATCACGATGATTTTGTGTGCCGCTTCCGCCACCAGCGCCAGGTCGTGCGTAATCAGCACCAGCGCCATATTCTCTTTCTGCTGCAACTCCAGCAGCAGCTCGATGATTTGCGCCTGGATGGTTACGTCCAGCGCGGTAGTTGGTTCATCCGCAATCAGCAGTTTTGGTCGACAGGCAATCGCCATGGCGATCATCACGCGCTGGCTCATGCCGCCGGAAAGCTGATGCGGGTAAACGTCCAGACGCGATGCTGGGTCAGGTATCCCCACCAGGTTCAGCAGATCGATAGCACGCTGGCGACGGGTTTTCTTATTCCCGCCCTGATGCACCTTAATGGCTTCCATAATCTGGAAACCGACGGTGTAGCATGGGTTCAGGCTGGTCATGGGGTCCTGGAAGATCATCGCCACTTCCGCGCCCACCAGCTGGCGGCGCTGTTTTTCGGAAATGCGCTTCAGATCCTGACCGTTGAACTCCAGATTTTCCGCCATCACGCGACCGGGGTAGTCAATCAGCCCCATAATCGCCAGCGAACTCACTGACTTACCGGAGCCCGACTCTCCTACAATCCCGACCACTTCGCCCTGATTAACGCTGTAGCTGATGCGGTCCACGGCGCGAAACGGTGTGCCTTCGTCGCCAAAGTGCACGGATAATTTATCTACATTTAATAACGCCATCTCGTGCCTCTTACTGCTTCAGTTTGGGATCAAGTGCATCACGCAGACCGTCACCCATCAGGTTAAATGCCAGCACCGTCAGCAGAATCGCCAGACCCGGGAAGGTGACGACCCACCAGGCGCTTTGCGCGAACTGCAACACGTCGGAGAGCATGGTGCCCCACTCCGGTGTTGGCGGCTGCGCACCCATGCCAAGGAAGCCAAGAGCGGCCATATCAAGAATGGCGTTAGAGAAACCGAGCGACGCCTGAACAATCAGCGGCGCAAGGCAGTTTGGGAAGATATTGATAAACATCTGACGCATAGCACCGGCACCCGCCACGCGAGAGGCGGTAACGTAGTCCCGGTTCACTTCCACCAGCACCGCCGCACGGGTCAGACGCACGTAATGCGGTAGCGCAACAAACGTCAGCGCAAGCGCGGCGTTACCAATCGACGGACCAAAGATCGCCACCAGCACCAGCGCCAGCAGCAGGCTTGGCAATGCCAGCATAATGTCGACGACGCGCATGATGATGTTATCAACAATGCCGCCGAAGTAGCCTGCCACCAGGCCGAGTACGATCCCCATGATCAGCGACAGTACGACAACGAGGCAGCCAACCAGCAGCGACAGGCGTGCGCCGTACATCAGGCGCGACAGCACATCGCGGCCCACGTCGTCGGTGCCCAGCAGGTGCGTCAGGCTTCCGCCGTCCTGCCATGCAGGAGGTGCCAGCAGCGCATCGCGGAACTGATCAGCCGGGTTATACGGCGCAAGGAAGTTCGCAAACACCGCAATCAGGATCATGATGGAAACATACACCAGCCCGACGACCGCGCCTTTGTTGCGCTTGAAGTAGTGCCAGAACTCCTGCATCGGCGTCATTGGCACCGGTGCGGTGACCACTTTATTTTGAGTAACTTGTGACATGATGGCCCCTTACTTCTTATGACGAATACGCGGGTTCACCACGCCGTACAGCAAATCGACCAGCAGGTTGACGAGGATAATCATCGTCGCGACCAGCAGTACACCGCCCTGCACAACCGGATAGTCACGGCGTTGCAGCGCATCAATCAGCCAGCGTCCAAGACCCGGCCAGGAGAAGATGGTTTCGGTCAGGATCGCCCCCGCCAGCAGCGTACCGACCTGCAAACCGATAACGGTTACCACCGGCAGCATAGCGTTACGCAGGGCATGAATGATGATGACGCGCATACGGGTCAGGCCTTTAGCGCGGGCAGTACGAATATAATCCTCGCCCAGCACTTCCAGCATGGAGGAACGGGTCATACGCACGATCACCGCCAGAGGGATGGTGCCCAGCACCATTGCAGGCAGGATCATGTGCGCAACCGCATCAATGAAGTTGCCCTCTTCGCCCCAGATCGCCGTATCAATCAGCATAAAGCCGGTTAACGGGTTGGTGTCGTCAAGGAAAACCATGTCGCTGACGCGTCCGGAGACCGGCGTCAGGTTCCACTGCACCGAGACCAGCATGATCAGCATCATGCCCCACCAGAAGATAGGCATGGAGTAGCCGGTCAGTGCCAGGCCAACAGCGGTGTGGTCGAAAATAGAGCCACGCTTAACGGCAGCCAGTACGCCAACGGGGATCCCTACCGCGGTCGCGAAGATCATGGCGCAGATACCGAGTTCCAGCGTCGCTTTAAAGCGCGGTACGAACTCGTCCCACACCGGAAGACGGCTTTTCAGTGAAATCCCTAAATCGCCGTGCAACACACCCCAGATATAGTGGAGATACTGCTGCCACATCGGCTTATCAAGGCCGAGTTCAGCCAGCAGTTGCGCATGACGTTCAGGGGAGATACCACGCTCGCCCGCCATAATCATTACCGGGTCACCCGGGATCATATGGACGAAGGCAAAAGTGAGAAGGGTGATACCGATAAACGTCGGGATAACCAGTCCCAGACGTCGGAGGATGAACTGCAACATAACCCGGATTCTCTCTGATGACGCACGCCCAGTGGCGTGACGTCTGTATTGCTCACAAATGTAAATTCCCTCTCCCTGTGGGAGAGGGTTAGGATGAGGGGATGCATGCACGCCCCTCACCCCTGCCCTCTCCCACAGGGAGAGGGAGAACACCCTACTTATTATTCAACAGATACGTTTTCGAAGTGGTGTTTGCCCAGTGGATCAACCACGTAGCCCTTCACTTCTTTACGCACTGGCTCGTACACGGTGGAGTGAGCAACAATCAGCGCCGGGGCCTGATCGTGCATAACAACCTGCGCTTGCTTGTACAGTTCAATACGTTTGTTGTGATCGTCGGTCGCACGCGCCGGCTGGATCAGATCTTCAAACGGCTTGTAGCACCAGCGAGAGTAGTTGGAACCGTCTTTCGCTGCCGCACAGCTGAACAGGGTCGCGAAGAAGTTGTCCGGATCCCCGTTGTCGCCGGTCCAGCCCATCATGACCGCCTGGTGTTCGCCCGCTTTAGCGCGCTTCAGGTACTCGCCCCACTCGTAGGTCACAATTTTGGCCTGTACGCCAATCTTCGCCCAGTCAGCCTGAACCATTTCCGCCATACGACGTGCGTTCGGGTTGTAAGGACGCTGTACCGGCATCGCCCACAGCTCGACGGTGAAGCCTTTGTCCTGGCCCGCTTCTTTCAGCAGCGCTTTCGCTTTCTCAGGATCGTAGGTGTAGTCCTTAATGTCGTCGTTATAACCCCACATGGTTGGTGGGATCAGGTTCTTGGCCGCAACGCCCGCGCCCTGGTAAACGGCTTTGATGATCGCTTCTTTGTTCACCGCGTAAGTCAGCGCCTGACGCACTTTCACGTCATCGAACGGTTTCTTCTCGGTGTTGAAGGAGAGATAACCCACGTTCAGGCCCGCCTGCTCCAGCAGGTTGATATTTTTGTCCTGCTTCATGCGCGCGATGTCAGCCGGGTTTGGATACGGCATCACCTGACATTCGTTTTTCTGCAATTTTGCGTAACGCACGGATGCGTCAGGCGTGATGGAGAAGACCAGACGGTCGATCTGCGGCTTGGTACCCCAGTAGCCCGGGAAGGCTTTATACAGAATACGGGAATCTTTCTGGTACTGAAGCAGCTGGAACGGGCCGGTACCGATTGGGTTCAGGTCCACTTTTTCCGGGGTGCCGGCTTTCAGCATGTTGTCCGCGTACTCTTTAGAGAGAATCGAGGCGAAGTCCATCGCCAGGTCAGCCAGGAATGGCGCTTCCGGACGCGTCAGCACAAACTGAACGGTTTTATCGTCCACTTTTTTCACTTCAGCGATCAGGTCTGGCAGACCCATCCCTTCGAAGTATTCATAGCTGCCGCCAGACACTTTATGGTACGGGTTCTGGGCATTTTTCTGACGGTCGAAGGAGAACACAACGTCGTCGGCGTTAAAGTCGCGCGTAGGTTTAAATTCTTTGCTGTCCTGCCACTTCACGCCCTGGCGCAGGTGGAAGGTATAGGTTTTACCGTCTTCGCTGATATCCCACTTTTCAGCCAGGCCAGGAATTACTTCCGTGGTGCCGGTTTTAAATTCAACCAGACGGTTATAGATCGGTACAGAGCTTGCGTCGTAAGTCGTACCAGAGGTAAAGAGCTGTGGGTTAAAGCCTTCCGGAGAGCCTTCAGAACAGTAAACCAGGGTTTTTGCCTGTACGCTTGCTGCAACGGTCATGGCCACCAGGCTCAGACCAAGCTTCAGCATCCCTGACTTCTTCAAGGAAATACTCATTATTGTGCTCCAATGTGATGTTTTGCTTTGTTGTGTTACGCCGCCTGACCTTTATTTATTTTTTACCCGGTCCGGTCGGTGATGCCCGAAGGCGTTAAAAGGGATAGAGAATCCTTTCAGAAGAGCGTTTGAGTTGCAGCGCAGATCCTCCCTGAAATGCCCCTCGTGCCCTACAATCTGTCAACAGAATGTGAAAACGTCAATACAGGTGGCGGGGATTTACGTGGAGTGTGAGAAACCGCAAACAAAGATTAAAAAAACCCTGACCGTGAGTTTTCAGCAGAGAAATTTATGCTACTCGCCATGATGCAGCACAATTATCTTCATATTTCGCAACACTCAGTGATTAAGTTTTATTCAGAATGGGTAAATTTTCTTACAGAATGGTGATTATCTGAGCACTAAATACCGCGAACGTTAAAACGCACAGCGAAAAATGCTGAGGTTATCCATAAGCAACGCGAAAAAAGATCAAACTATATATAAAAAAATACAATGGATTATGTCACAAAACCGCAAGCAGGCAGGGGGAAGCAGGGCTAAGGGGTATTTTGAGGACTCGTGCGGGGTAACGCGTTAATGCAAAAAGGGCTAACCTTGCGGTTAGCCCTTTTTAGAATGTGGTCGGCGAGAGAGGATTCGAACCTCCGACCCACTGGTCCCAAACCAGTTGCGCTACCAAGCTGCGCTACTCGCCGAATGCGGAGCGCATCTTACTGCTGAGGTGCGCCCCCGTCAATCCCTTATTTTCAAAAAGCCATTCAACTGGCGATATTCTCGCCAGACCAGCTACTGCGCGGCTTTTGTGGTGTTATCAGGGAGTTTACACCAGTTGTTGTTTTCGTTAATCCCACCGTTCGGTGAGGTATAGCCGAGACAACCCATAATGGTGTCGTACAGCTCAACGTGACGGCGCGGTACCTTGATCTCTGCCTGCTGTTTCAGATGGGCAAACATTTTGGCTTTGTCCGGGTTTTCCAGGTACTTATCCGACATCCACATGATCATCGGCACGCGGAACTGCTCAGGCGGGGCCAGCTTACGCGGCGTGCCGTGTAAATGCTCTTTCTCGTTGATGGACTCGCCGTGGTCGGCCGCGTAAATCACAATCGCTTTCTTATCGCGAAGCTGGTCGATCACCCGGCTGAGGAAGGTATCCACATACAGAATCGAGTTATCATAGGCATTGATCAGTTCCTGCTTGCTACAGTTCTTGTTAATGCCGACGCACTCAGGCGTCCATTTGGCGAAATCGCGCGTGTAACGCTGATAGTAGCTGTAGTGTGAACCTTTGGTATGCAGAACAATAAGGTGCTTACCCTGCGGATGGTTTTTCAGCGACTGTTCCATCTCAGAGAGCAGCAGCATATCATCAACGTTCTTTCCGCGGTTACGCGGCTCGGCGCCAATCTGCTCGCGGTAGGCGATGTTATCCGCCATGGTGTTGGTGTAGAACCACATCTCACTTTGCATGGCGAACAGATCGGAGCTAAATCCAAGCTGCTTCAGAACAGCAAACACGTTTTGCTCTTTGAGAGTGCGCTGAGGATTATCACTCGCACCGCCCTCACGAACAAACATACAGCGCAACGAAAGCTTCGTGGCGGTATCGCAGGAGTAGCCGCGGTATGCCACCAGGTTCTTTTCCTGCGCCAGTTTCGGGGTGGTATCGCGGTCATAACCGAGAATACCCATATGATCCCAGCGCGTCGTTTCGCCGATAACGAAGACCACGTAAGTATCATCCAGTCCGTCAGCCGGAGCCTGGTAGGTGAACTTTTTGGTCGGGTTAATCAGCGATTTCACATCGCTGGATTCGTCCGCCTGAGCCCAGGCATAGAGACCTAGCGCCGACAGCCAGTTAGACGGCAGATACGAGTTAGCCACCACGCCGCCGTAGCTTGGCATATCTACGCCTGTCGCTTTTTCGATCCGCTTTTGCTGTTTTTCCATCAGGCGAATAGGCGCCCATACCAGCAGACCCGCCAGAAGGACGACGGCGACGTTGCGGATGCGTTGCCCACGGGTACGCAGCTGGCGTAACAGGGTATAGCGACAGGTATTACTCCAGATAAAGAAGAGCGGGATCAGGCAGGTCAAAATCGTCCACATGATGAACCCTTGCCCCACCACCTCTTTCGAGAGGTCGATGTCCGTGGTCATCACCGAGGCCACAATACCGTAGCCAATGACCACATTCATGAATGTCATGTAATAGCTTGCGGCGGCAGAGATAATCACCACCAGCGAGGCCAGAACCTGCCATGTACGTCTGCCAAAAAGCGAGAGCAGACGTAGCAGGAAGAAGGTTGCCAGAATTGAGCCAAACACTTCAATCGCGGCGAAAATCCCGTTTCTTACGGTGAGGTGTTCAAAATAACCTTCCACTCTTCTGAACAGCACCGCGCCATTCAGAAACAAACCGATATAGACAGCCAGCATCAGACACAATCTTTGCTGGGTAAGAGACCTGATATATTTCATGCAAACAACCCTGGGGGAAGGGGTATAAAGACCCGCCGAATCTCATTGAGAAAGCAGACAGAGTAAGTAGGTGCGAGATAAACCGTTATCAGAAACGTCTACAAGCGCGATAAGTAGACCACAGCGAGGAAGAAAAGTGGCAGCAGAGAATGTGAATCGATGAGAATTTTTACAAAATAACAAGTCCGGAAGTGATATTGCGATAAAAAAAGAGGCCCTGCGGCCCCTTTTTATCGAATCATGCATGCGCTTCTTTATAGACCTCGCGTTGCGGCTGACGAATCGTGGTGGACAGCGCCAGTGAAATAATCAACAAGGCAAATATCACGCAGAATGTCACGTAGAAGCCACCAAACAGCGAGGCAATCAGCGATCCGCAAATACTGCCGATACCGAAGCCGAGATAAATCACACCGTAGTTTTTCGCCAGATTGTTCAGCCCGAAGAACTCGCTCACCAGCGACGGGAAGACGGTAATGGTACCGCCAAAGTTAAAGGCTACGCAGGCTATCGCCGCAAAGAATGTCGCTTCGTTCAGCGGTGCAAACAGCAGCGCCGCCATGCCCACCAGAGAGATGACCTGCCCCAGCGTAATCACGCGGATGCGGGCGATTTTGTCAGACAGGATACCCAGTACCAGACGACCCGAGAGGTTAGCGATGGAGATGACCGTTACCGCGTTCGCCGCCGTCGCCGCGTCCAGTTTCACCATTCCCTGCGCGATATCTTTCGCCACGCCGATGACATACAGACCGCTCATGCAGGCCGTCAGGAACATCACCGCCAGCATCCAGTACTGCGGTTTACGCATGGACTGTGCAAGGGTGAAATCATTCTCCACCACACCGTTAACGGTTTTCACTTCCTGCTGCGGCGCGTCTTTCATCAGCGTTGCGCCGAAGAGGATCATCACCAGCACAATCACGCCCCAGATCATAAAGGTTTTCTCAAGCCCCACCGAGGTCAGCAGATGCGCATCGATGAATTTGAAGCCAAGGCTGCCCAGGCCATATGAACCAATGGCAAACGCGGAGATAAGCCCTTTACGCTCCGGGAACCACTTCACGCAGTTAGACAGCGTCAGCAGGTAACCTGCGCCGTCCGCCAGCCCCACCAGCACCCCGGCGCTCAGCCACAGCATCATCAGGTTGTCGGAATATGCCGTCAGGAAGAAGCCCACGCCCAGCAAGATCCCGGAGGCCATGGTTACACGCTTCACGCCGAAGCGCTCCTGAAGTTTGCCCGCCACGGAAGAGGAAATTGCTAACCCAAGACTCAGCAAGCCGAAGGAGAACGCCACCTGGCTTATCGGCGCGCCGATCTTATCAGACAGGGCGCTGTTAAACAGGCTCCAGGTATAGACCGATCCCAGTGCGAACTGGGTAACGATGGTGCCGAATAGCGTCAGCCAACGCGTGCGGTTATAAGTTGATGTGTTCATGGCAGTGTCCTGCAAGATAAATTAAGGAAATTCGCTGAGGACACGATAAACAAAACCCCATAACACCAGGGGTAAAACGGCATGAAATGCAGGAGAAACGGAATGAAATGCCTGGAAGCGGGAATGAATGACCTTGCCGGAGAAGAAAAAGCTCAAAGGTGAGCGATCACTATCGCTACAGTCCCTGCCGTTATTGTATTAAATATGTTACCGCAGCGTTTAAAAAAGTGACAACCCTTTAAAATTTGGCGCTCAATCCCAGCGTATATAAATATTCTTCTTCAGTTTGCTGGTTATAGCTGATCTTCGCCCAGGGGTGTAAATCACCATACTGCGTATCGACACGCCACCCCAATGAGTTCACGCTGGCATGCCAGAGTGGATCGGTAAGCGACTGCGTGGTGGTTGTATCCTCAAACGCATTCACTGGTGCGGAGGGAGCGCCATCAGTGCGCCACGCCATTACGGGCCCGGTGGTGAAATGTCCCGCCACGGGAAAATTCCAGCCAACGCTCAGAACGGTTTCCGCATCTGAACCGGATGGGTCGTTCAGGGTAAACCCCGCAGCATTCTGCGTGCGGTTAATACGCTCCGCGAGAATATCTTCATAACGAGGTTGGTGATCGGCGTCCCATGTATAGCGTTCCATCGTATTACTTTGAGCATCTGAAACGATATATTCCTGTTGCCACGCAAAAGCGGTGTTACAAAAAAGCAGGCAGACTGAAACACCCACCAGGCCAGAAGCAGCATGGCGACCACTGATTTTTTTTATCATCATCAAAGCGACTCCAGAAAGAGCCGAGTTCGGCGATATATGTCATTGTTCGAAGAGGTATTAGGGCGTATAGCCCTGTATTAACTATTGTCTCTTTAGCAGACACGTCAAGCCGGGCAGATTGAAATTTTTGCGTTTACCGTATCAGGAAGGGAGATGACCTATGCAACGTTGCGGCTGGGTAAGCCAGGATCAGCTTTATATCGATTATCACGACAAGGAATGGGGCGTACCGGAAACCGACGGTAAAAAACTGTTTGAAATGATTTGCCTTGAAGGCCAGCAGGCCGGACTGTCGTGGATCACCGTTCTGAAAAAGCGTGAGAACTATCGCAAAGCCTTCCACCAGTTCGATCCGGCTGCGGTTGCCGCCATGACCGACGACGACGTGGAAAGGCTGGTTCTGGATACCGGTATCATCCGCCATCGCGGTAAAATTCAGGCCATTATTGGTAACGCGCGTGCTTATCTGGCGATGGAGCAAAACGGCGAACCCTTCTCAGCATTCGTCTGGTCGTTTGTGGATAACGAGCCGAAGGTGACGCAGGCCGCCACGCTTGCAGAGATCCCAACGTCGACCCCCGCCTCAGATGCCCTGTCGAAAGCGCTGAAAAAACGCGGCTTTAAGTTTGTGGGCACCACCATCTGTTACTCCTTTATGCAGGCCTGCGGGCTGGTCAATGACCACATTACGGGCTGCTTCTGCCATCCGGAGGGCCACCATGATCCGCAAATGGCAAAGTGAGGACACCGCTCCGCTTTTGAGTCTGTGGCTGGAGAGCACCACCGAGGCGCATCCGTTTATCGACGCAAGTTACTGGCAAGCGAATGAAGCGGTAGTGCGGGATGAATACCTTCCCGCCGCCGAGACCTGGGTCTGGGAAGAAAACGGTACCCTGTGCGGTTTTATCAGCGTCATGCAGTTCCAGTTCGTGGGGGCGTTGTTTATCGCCCCGGAGTTCATCGGAAAGGGGATCGGGCGTGCGCTGCTGAACCACGTTCAGCAGCACTATCCGTATTTAACTCTGGAGGTGTATCAGAAAAACGTGCGGGCGGTGAATTTCTATCATGCTCAGGGTTTTCGCATCGAAGACAGCGCCTGGCAGGATGATACCCAACACCCGACGTGGATCATGAGCTGGCAGGCGGATCAAACGCCGTAAGGGTAAGCGCCGGCCCCTCATATTTCTCCACCCATGCCAGCGCCGTATTCCCCGCGCAGCCATTCCCCAGCTTCGAGCTGGGGAGATCTTTGGTCAGCACGTTTACGGCGCCGTTCTTACAAATACCGCCCTCGTCCAGCGCCAGATCCGGCCATGCGCCCTGATGAATGCAGAAAACGCCAGGGCGGATCCCGTCACTCACCACGGCGCCTGCCAGCACCTGCCCGCGCGCGTTCCAGACCCGAACGAGGTCGCCGTGGTTAATCCCCCGCGCCTTTGCGTCATCGCTGTTCAGCGCAATCGGCTCACGACCCGCCACCGCATACTGCTCGCGCAAAGCCGAATAGTTGAGCTGGCTGTGCAGACGATGGGCGGGATGGGCAGACAGCAGCTGAAGCTGCCCCGGCTGCGCATTGCCATGCCATTCGTCCGGCTCCAGCCACGCCGGATGTGGCGGACAGTCCGCGTAGCCAAAGCTGGCGATGCGTTCGCTGTAGATCACAATCTTCCCGCTTTCGGTTTTTAGCGGGTGATTCTCCGGATCGCGACGGAAGTCAGCAAAGCGCACAAACCGCGCATTCTGCTCGCTTTCCGGCATTTCGAAGAGTTGATTCGCCTCCCAGAACTCAGCGAATGGCGGCAGCGTCACGCCCTGCGCAGCCCCGCGCTGGCTGGCAATCTGGTAAAACGTTTCCAGCCATTGCAGATCGGTTTTGCCCTCGGTGAAACGCTCCCGACCGCCCGCTTCCCACATTTCACTCAGGTCGGCAAAGACATCAAAATCATCCCGCGCTTCATCCCGGGGAGCCACGACGCGCTTCATCGGCACCATATGCTGATTACTGTAATCCCCCGTCATGGTGAGATCGTTACGCTCGAACGAGGTCGTGGCGGGCAAAACGATATCGGCATGTTTCGCTGACGCGGTCCAGAAGCACTCCGAGATCACCACCAGCTCCGGTTTCTGCCAGGCGCGGATCAGGCGGTTAGTATCCTGGTGATGGGTGAAGTTGGCCCCACCCGCCCACCAGACAAACTTAATATCCGGGAAATGCCGATCCTGGCCGTTGTGCTGATAAAACCCGCCTGGGTTCTCCAGGGCTTCAACAATGCGTGCCACCGGAATTTTATCTACCGCGTCCACGCCACCCTGCACTGAGCCCTGCATGGACGCCAGCACCGCCGCTTTACGCGTTGGATTACCGCCGTTAGCAAAGTGATAGGAAAGCCCAAAACCGCCGCCGGGTGTGCCAATCTGCCCGAGCATCGCGGCGAGCGTCACCAGCATCCAGTGCTTCTGCTCGCCAAACTGCTGGCGCTGCATCCCCCAGCCGGACATGAGCATCGTGACACGGCTATGGAATAACGTCGCCAGTTCGCGGATTTTAACGGCATCAACGCCGCAAATCGCCGCAGCCCACTCTGCGGTTTTGGCGATACCGTCGGTTTGTCCCGTCAGGTAGTCGGCAAATTTATCGAAGCCCGTGGTGCAGCGCGCCAGAAATTCCGTATCGTGCCAGCCGTTCTCCACCAGGGTGTGGGCGATGCCCAGCATCATCGCCACGTCGGTGCCCATATGCGGCGCGATCCACTCGGCGCTGTCGCCGAAGAAATCCAGCGTTTCAGAACGCATCGGATCGATACAGATGATGCGCTTGCCGCTTTTGCGCAGCGCATCAAAGTAGGAAACGCCCTGCTCGTCGGACGCATTCCAGGCAATTTTCAGGGTATTGAGCGGGTTGGCGCTCCAGAGCACCACCACCTCCGCATGCTCCAGCACCAGCGGCCAGCTGGTCTGCTGCTGATAAACCTCATTCCCGCCCACGACATACGGCATGATTGCCTGCGCCGCGCCGGTCGAGTAATCGCCCAGATGGCCGGTGTATCCTCCGGCCAGGCTCATATAGCGTTGCAGCAGGGTTGCGGCCTTATGCAGCACGCCGTTCGAGCGCCAGCCATAGGAGCCGGCAAAAATGGACGACGGGCCATAGCTGTCGCGAATGCGTTTATGCTGGGTATGGATCAGCGCCAGCGCGTCGTCCCAGCTCACGCGTACGAACTCATCCTGCCCACGAATACCCTGCGGCTTATCCGGTGACGCCAGAAAGCCTTTACGCACCATCGGCCAGCGGACGCGGGTTTTACTGTGTACCTGATCGCGAACGACGGTCTGTAAAGAGTTGAGATGGCGCGAAGGCAAAGCCCCGCGAGACGACAGCACAGTGTCGCCATCGGTTTCGACCAGCATCGGCCCCCAGTGGGCGGCGGTCAGAATGGTTTTTGTTGAGGTGCTCAAAGCGTGCGCTCCTGGTTGCGTGCAGGTGTTTCGGCCTTTCATTGAGGCAGTTTATCGTTTGTGACAAATTTCAGAGTTATACACTGAATTTTCTCCGTATCCGGACGTCATAATCCACTGCCACGTCCATCGTGGCAAAGAATAAAAAGGATTAAGGAAATAAGATGAAAAAACGCGTACTCGTTATTGCCGCTCTGGTGAGCGGCGCACTGGCTGTTTCTGGCTGCACAACCAACCCTTACACCGGTGAACGCGAAGCGGGCAAATCCGGCATTGGCGCGGGTATTGGTTCCCTGGTGGGCGCTGGCGTTGGCGCACTCTCCTCCTCCAAGAAAGATCGCGGCAAAGGTGCGCTGATTGGCGCAGCGGCAGGCGCAGCTCTGGGCGGCGGCGTGGGTTATTACATGGACGTGCAGGAAGCAAAACTGCGTAACAAAATGAAAGGTACGGGCGTGAGCGTGACGCGCAGCGGTGACAACATCATCCTGAACATGCCAAACAACGTGACCTTTGACAGCAGCAGCGCGACGCTGAAACCCGCAGGCGCAAACACCCTGACCGGCGTGGCCGCAGTGCTGAAAGAGTACAATAAAACTGCCGTGAACGTGATTGGCTACACCGACAGCACCGGCAGCCAGGATCTGAACATGCGTCTGTCCCAACAGCGCGCCGATTCCGTGGCCAGTTCGCTGATCGCCCAGGGCGTAGAAGCGAACCGCATTCGCACCAGCGGCATGGGTCCGGCTAACCCGATCGCCAGCAACAGCACGGCGGAAGGCAAAGCGCAGAACCGCCGCGTCGAGATTACGTTAAGCCCGGTGCAGTAGGTAAAAGCAAAACGGCAACTCCGTTGCCGTTTTTAGTGTTTGCGCCCTCTTCCGTGGGAGAGGGTTGGGGTGAGGGCATCAGACCGCAACCTCCGGTAAGCGCAGCGCCACCCGGCAAATTGCTTGATTCGCCAGATTTTCCCGCTAAGGTATTCTCACTAAATTCAGGGAAATCAGCGATGATCAAACCAACCCGGGCCACCATCAGCGACGTGGCGAAAGCCGCCAAAACCGGTAAAACCAGCATTTCACGCTACCTCAACGGCGAGAAACACCTGCTTTCCGATGCGCTGCTGGCGCGAATCGAACAGGCCATTGCCGATCTCGACTACCGTCCCAGCCTGATGGCGCGCGGCCTCAAGCGGGGCCGCACCCGTCTGATTGGCCTCATCATCGCCGATATCACCAACCCCTACTCCGTAAACGTCCTCAGCGGCATCGAAGCGGCGTGCCGTGAAAAAGGCTTTACCCCGCTGGTCTGTAACACCAATAACGAGGTTGATCAGGAGCTGCATTACCTCGATCTGCTGCGCAGCTATCAGGTGGAAGGGATTGTGGTGAATGCCGTCGGGATGCGAGAAGAGGGGCTAAATCGTCTGCAACAATCGTCTCTGCCGATGGTGCTTATTGACCGCAAAATCCCGGAATTTGCCTGCGATGTGGTCGGGCTGGATAACACCCAGGCGGCCACCACCGCCACCGAGCACCTGATTGAACAGGGTTTCGAAGCCATTCTGTTCCTGAGCGAACCGCTGGGCATGGTTAACACCCGCCGCGACCGCCTGGCGGCATTTCGTGCCACGCTGGCGCGTTATCCCGGCGTGATCGCCGAAAATGCCGAAATCCCCCTGCATGAAGCCGGGCAGCTGGATAATACCCTGCGCCAGTTCCATACCCGTCATCGGGGTATGCGTAAAGCGGTGATCTCCGCGAACGGGGCGCTGACGCTTCAGGTTGCCCGCTCGCTTAAACGCATTGGCCTGCACTGGGGCAGCGACATCGGCTTACTTGGCTTTGATGAACTGGAGTGGGCAGAACTGGCTGGCGTAGGCATCACCACCCTCAAACAACCCACCTGGCAGATCGGCTATGCCGCGGTTGAACAAGTGGTTCGCCGCATTGAAGGCACCCGCGACGCCGTACGCGAGCAGGTTTTTTCCGGCGAGCTGATCGTTCGCGGCTCTACTGCCCGTTAATTTCCCCTTCGTGACAGCGATCATAAATTCAGCATCCCGAACTTTTCTTTGGAACCGGTTCCATCTAGCGTAATACTATCGATTACGCTCTGGAGTCAGGAAATGAGCAGGAAAATTATGGTGGTCACCGCCGCGTATGGCGCGGACCAGGTGCGACAGGCAGGCGGTCAACGGGCAATGCTTCCCGTTATTGCCGGCGCAGGAGCTGATGGCGTTGAAATCCGCCGCGAGCTCTTCAGCAACGACGAGTTAATGGCCCTGCCTGCGCTCGGCGAGTCCATTGAACTGCTGGGTTTACTGGCGTGCTACTCCGCCCCGGCCCCCCTGTTTATGCCCGATGGCACCCTCAACACAGATCTCCCGCGCTACCTTAGCGAAGCCAGCGCCCTGAACGCGCTGTGGCTTAAAGTCTCGCTGGGTCATTTCAGCGACAAACAGCCGCTTGAAGCCCTGCGCGCACTGCTGGATGAAAGCGGCATGACGCTGGTGGTGGAAAACGACCAGACCGACTGCGGGCAGCTCGCGCCGATGCAGCGCTTCAAAGCCGCCTGCCGGGTAATGGCGCTGCCGGTCACGCTGACGTTCGATATGGGCAACTGGCTGTGGGTTGGCGACTCCCCGGAAGAAGCTGCACGTCAGCTGGCTCCCGCCGTGAGCTATATTCATGTGAAGTCCGCAGTCCCGCATAAGGCGCAGTTCCGCGCCGTCGCGCCGGATCAGACCGATTCTCGCTGGCGGGATCTGCTTAATCAACTCCCTGCCGATGCGCCACGCGGTATCGAATTTCCGCTGGAAGGGACGGATCTCACCGCCGTCACCCGCCATTACGTCAACCTGCTGCGCGAGGAGTAAACCATGCACAAGACGCTGGATGTCATCACCATTGGCGAGGCCATGGCGATGTTTGTCGCCACCGAAACGGGCGAGCTGAGCGCAGTGGAGTACTTCATTAAACGCGTGGCAGGTGCCGAGCTGAATGTTGCTACCGGCCTTGCGCGGCTGGGGCTGAATGTCGGCTGGGTAAGCCGCGTGGGAAATGACAGCTTTGGCCATTTTATTCTCGACTCACTGAAAAAAGAGGGCATTGATGCCGCAGGCGTGACCCTCGACGGACGCTTCCCGACGGGCTTTCAGCTGAAATCTAAAGTTGAAAATGGAACCGATCCCATCGTGGAGTATTTCCGCAAAGGCTCAGCGGCAAGCCATCTCTCCGTGGATGATTATCACGCCGCGTATTTCTCCTCCGCGCGCCACCTGCACCTGAGCGGCGTGGCGGCGGCGCTCTCGACCAGCTCGTACGATTTACTGGATCACGCGGCTTCGGCAATGAAAGCGCAGGGCAAAACGATCTCTTTCGATCCGAACCTGCGCCCGGTGCTGTGGAAAAGCGAAGCGGAGATGGCTGAGAAACTCAACCGACTGGCGTTTCAGGCGGACTGGGTTCTGCCTGGCATAAAAGAGGGAATGATCCTCACTGGCGAAAGCACGCCCGAAGGCATTGCCGATTTTTACCTCAACAGAGGGGTAAAAGCCGTGGTGCTGAAAACCGGTGCCGACGGCGCATGGTTCAAAACTGCCGACGGTGAGCAAGGCGCTGTCGCTGCGGTAAAAGTCGACAACGTGGTCGATACCGTGGGCGCGGGCGATGGGTTTGCCGTCGGGGTCATCAGCGCTCTGCTGGAGGGCAAACCGCTGTCGCAGGCCGTGGCGCGAGGCAACAAAATTGGTTCGCTGGCGATTCAGGTGCAGGGCGACAGCGAAGGATTACCAACACGAGCAGAGCTCGGCGTCTAAATTCCCTCTCCCTGTGGGAGAGGACCAGGGTGAGGGCAGCAATCCGCACCAGATAATTAAGCCACCGTGTACCCTACAGACAACGGCGGCAACAACCTCAACAACAGAGGCAAGCCTATGAACAGTTCGACCAATGCAGTAAAACGCTGGTGGTACATCATGCCAATCGTGTTTATCACGTACAGCCTGGCGTACCTGGATCGTGCCAACTTCAGTTTCGCATCCGCCGCCGGGATCAACGAAGACCTCGGGATCACCAAAGGGGTCTCCTCCCTGCTGGGTGCCCTCTTCTTCCTGGGTTATTTCTTCTTCCAGATCCCCGGCGCGATTTACGCTGAACGCCGCAGCGTGCGAAAGCTCATTTTCATCTGCCTGATCTTATGGGGTGCCTGTGCGTCGCTTACTGGCGTGGTGAATAACATTCCTGCTCTGGCGGCTATTCGCTTTATTCTCGGCGTGGTTGAGGCGGCCGTCATGCCAGCAATGCTGATTTACATCAGCAACTGGTTCACAAAATCTGAGCGTTCACGTGCTAATACGTTCCTGATACTCGGTAACCCGGTCACCGTGCTGTGGATGTCGGTGGTTTCCGGCTACCTGATCCAGTCCTTCGGCTGGCGCGAGATGTTCATCATCGAAGGGGTTCCCGCGATTATCTGGGCCTTCTGCTGGTGGGTGCTGGTGAAAGATAAGCCAGCCCAAACAAAATGGCTTTCTGAGGACGAAAAAGCCGCACTCCAGGCGCAGCTGGATAAAGAGCAGCAGGGGCTGAAAGCGGTGCGTAACTACGGTGAAGCCTTCCGCTCCCGGAACGTTATTCTGCTGTGCGCACAGTATTTTACCTGGAGTATTGGCGTGTACGGCTTTGTGCTGTGGCTACCGTCGATTATCCGCAGCGGCGGTGAAAACCTTGGCATGGTGGAAGTGGGCTGGCTGTCATCGGTGCCTTACCTGGCTGCGACCATCGCGATGATTATCGTCTCCTGGGCATCGGACAAGCTGCAAAACCGTAAGCTGTTCGTCTGGCCACTGCTGCTGATCGCTGCTTTTGCCTTCATTGGCTCCTGGGCCGTAGGCGCGAACCACTTCTGGGCTTCGTATACGCTGCTGGTGATTGCGGGTGCGGCCATGTATGCCCCGTATGGTCCGTTCTTTGCCATCATCCCGGAAATGCTGCCGCGTAACGTCGCAGGGGGCGCGATGGCGTTGATCAACAGTATGGGTGCGCTGGGTTCGTTCTTTGGCTCGTGGTTTGTGGGCTATCTGAACGGCGCCACCGGCAGCCCGTCGGCCTCTTACATCTTTATGGGGGTGGCGCTTTTTGCCTCGGTATGGCTTACTCTGATTGTTAAGCCTGCTAATAATCAACAGCTACCCGTCGGCGCACGCCACGCCTGAATCCTTTTAAAATCAACGGAGATTAGCATGAAGCCGTCCGTCATTTTGTACAAAGCACTGCCTGAAGATCTGCAAAAACGCCTGGAGGAACACTTTACCGTTACCCGGGTAAAGAACCTCAGCCCGGAAACCGTGGCGCAGCACGCCGACGCGTTTGCCAGCGCCGAGGGCCTGCTGGGTTCGAGCGAAAAGGTGGATGCAGCGCTGCTGGAGAAAATGCCGAAGCTTCGTGCTACCTCAACCGTTTCGGTGGGATACGACAATTTCGACGTGGATGCGCTAAACGCGCGCAACATCCTGCTGATGCACACGCCGCATGCCCTGACGGAGACCGTCGCCGACACGCTGATGGCGCTGGTGCTCAGTACCGCGCGTCGCGTGGTGGAAGTGGCCGAGCGCGTGAAAGCGGGCGAATGGACGAAAAGCATTGGCCCGGACTGGTTCGGCGTGGACGTTCATGGCAAAACGCTGGGGATTGTTGGGATGGGGCGCATCGGTCTGGCACTGGCACAGCGCGCGCATTTCGGCTTCAACATGCCCATCCTGTATAACGCACGCCGTCACCACACTGAAGCTGAAGAACGTTTCAATGCCCGCTACTGCGAGCTTGATACGCTGTTGCGGGAAGCCGACTTTGTCTGCCTGATTCTGCCGCTGACGGATGAAACGCGTCATCTCATCGGCAAATCGGCGTTTGAAAAGATGAAGAAATCGGCCATTTTCATCAACGCGGGTCGTGGTCCGGTGGTCGATGAGAAGGCGCTGATTGAGGCACTGCAAAACGGTGAGATCCACGCCGCCGGTCTGGACGTGTTTGAACAGGAGCCGCTGCCGGTGGATTCTCCGCTACTGACCATGCCGAACATCGTCGCCCTGCCTCACATCGGCTCTGCCACTCATGAAACACGCTACAATATGGCGGCGACCGCCGTGGATAACCTGATTGCCGCGCTCGGCGGTAAAGTGGATAAGAACTGCGTTAACCCACAGATACAACAGTAGAAACGAAAAAACCCGCCAGAAGGCGGGTTTTTGAATTTTGTGCTACTGGGTTGGAAGCTTACAGGCTTACAACGTTACCAGCTGCTGGGCCTTTAGCGCCGCTTTCGATGGTGAAGGAAACTTTCTGACCTTCATCCAGAGATTTGTAGCCATCGTTCTGGATAGCAGAGAAGTGTACGAACACGTCTTTAGAGCCATCGTCAGGAGTGATGAAGCCGAAACCTTTATCAGCGTTGAACCATTTTACCAGACCAGTCATTTTAGCAGACATAGAAATTACCTTATTAACAAATATATTGTGCCTTCCGGCTTGATGGATTGCGTTACAGATTTTTAAGCGATGAAGGAAGGGTCACTACGAAGGGTATCTATGGATAACAATCTGGACTGCTTTACTAAACTGCTTTAGGTCTGTGTAACAAACCGACGAACATAGTTATACCGATGTGGTAGATGAATGACAAGTGTTATTTTCATCAAGCATAAAAAAAACCCCGCCGAAGCGGGGGTTTTTCTTATTCCGTAGCAGCGACCGCTGCGCTCCAGGCCTGGCTAAAGGCCTGATGCTGGGACGCTAGCGGCCCGATCAGCGCGTTGTACTGGCTCGCCTGCTGGGAGGTCGGGAACTGGATACCGTTAGAGACGAAGCTCACCTGCGTACCTTGTTCACTAATAAAGTCACCCACCTGAACCAGCTGCTGAGTAAAGACCTGCGCCGCCGGGATCAGCGGTTGCAAGGCGTTTGACGGCTTGGTCACGACTTTCTCATACACCTGGTCATAGACCGGTTTGAGATCCTCGCCCTGCTTCAACGCGGAACGCGACGCATCAGCCTGCATTTTGGCATTTTGCAGCTGCTGGCTCAGTACCCCAAGCGCGCCATTTGACTGGCGCAGCGGTTCGCGCTGGGTCATATAATCCTGTGGAACGCGGATGGCATTCACGCTATCCACTACCGGGCGAATACCGGAATCCATCGCCTGGCTTACCTGCTGTGAATAGCCATACAGAATGGCGTAATCCGACACGAATGGACCAAACTGTTTTTTCTGATCCGCAGTCAGCGTTGGTAAACGCTCGCCGCTACGCATCACTGTATTCTGTAGAAAATCGATAAACGCTTTGCGCTGATCGCCTTCTTTATCGAAACACCCACTCAGGCTAACAACCATCAACAACGCCGCAATAGGCGCAAACCAGCGAGAGCAGGACTTTCCTGTCGCCATTTTATTACTCCTTTCACCCAAAAAGCGCACACCGGCACACGCGTGCCCAACGCTGACAAGGATAGTCCAGGTCAGCCTTGCAAGATAGAGTTTTCATGCAAAACGGGTATTCCCGTTTTTGTACTGACTATTTACAAAAAAATACCTGTGCATCCCTACATATGACTAATCAGGTAATTAGCATAACTATCCATATAGCTGAAACGCGTAAAGCGATCGTTATCGCACAATTAATCACAGCCGTGACGATCCTGTGTCTGGTTTAGGGACTATTCTTAACAGGCTCTCTGATGTTCATGATCCCGATGTGTGATTTATGAGGAGTTCTCAATGGAATTAAAAGATCCTGAGTTTGAGCTGCTGAGCAGCCTGGAACAGATTATTTTTAAAGATGTACCGCCGACGGTTACCCTGAATCAAAAGTCCAATCCTTTTAGTGAATTTGAGCGTTTACGCAAAGGATCGGGCCTGAAAACAGATGAATTCGCAAGAGCGATGGGTGTCAGCGTAGCGATGGTGCTGGAGTGGGAGTCAAAACGTGAAAAACCAACCCCAGCCGAGCTAAAGCTGATGCGCCTGATCCAGGCAAACCCTGACCTTCGCAAGCAGTTAGCCTGATAAAGTTTGTTTGCCCCCGCCCTTGCGGGGGCTTGTGTTTACAGACTTTCACATCGCCATCCCGTCTCTTCCCACACCAGTTCATGCGTCAGCTTCAGCCCTGCCAGAAAGGCTTCATCATGCGACACCACCAGCAGCGCGCCGGGGTAATCGGCTAAGGCCGCTTCTATGGCCTGAACAGAGGCCAGATCAAGATGGTTGGTCGGCTCATCCAGAAGCAGCAGTTGCGTTGCCGCTTCACGCCACAATACGCAGGCCAGCGCGGCCTTCAGGCGCTCGCCGCCACTCAGTTCGGCCAGTGGAAGGGTCACTTTCTCTGCGCCCAGCTGAAGCTGCGCTAAACGGGTACGCAACGCCCCCTCTTCGAGCGGCGTATTGCCGAGGCTAAGGTGTGTCATCACCGACTGCGACAGATCCAGCCGGGAAAGATGCTGATCGAGATAAGCACACCTGACGGAGACCTTACAGGTTCCCGTGACAGGGGCGGTTTCGCCCAACATCACTTTCAACAGCGTGGATTTTCCACAGCCGTTCGGCCCGCGTAGCGCCACGCGCATCGGGCCATCCATTCGCCAGTTTATCGGGGAGACAGGCACGTGCGGAAGCACCAGTTCTTCCAGCACCAGCACCTGTTTTCCTTCCGGGATTTCACTGCCCGGCAGGGTAAACATCACCGCGTTCTCCTCTTCAACCCGCTCGCGTGCCTGGTTGACCGCAGCGTTCAGAGCATAATTTTGATCGCTATGCTGTTTTTTCCAGGAACCAATACGCTCTTTCGCCGCCCCTTTGTATTTGACCCGTTCAAACGAGGCGATGTTAAGGCTGTCGACCGTGCGAAGCGTTTTGGCTGAACGCCGCAGGCTGTCGTCATGCTCTTTATGCATACGGGCGCGGGTACGCTTGCGTTCGGTGGCAGCATGCTCCAGCGCGGCGCGGGCAGCCAGCTGCTCAGCATCACGCTGGGTTCGATAGCCAGCATAATTCCCACCGTAGCTGCGCAGGCCCAATGCGCTCAGTTCAAGGATACGCGATACCTGGGCCAGCAACTCACGGTCGTGGGAGGCCACCAGCACCCCGCCCTGATACCGGGAAAGCTGCTCGTAGAACCACACGCGGCCTTGCCTGTCGAGGTGGTTGGTCGGTTCGTCCAGCAGCAGGTAATCAGCATCTGCGGCGAATGCGCCGCACAGCAAGGCACGAATGCGCTCGCCGCCGCTCAGCTCTGCCGCGCGTTTATTCGGGTCAAAAGGGGGAAGTTTTGCAGTGATAAAAGCCTGGCTCAGCCGTTCAGCCAGATCCCAGTAACCATCGAGCGTGTCGAGATCGTCGGGTTCATAATGACCGCTGTCGATGCGCGTGCGCGCCGCAAAGATCGCGTCGTAACCAAGCAGTCCGGCAAGAGTCGTATCCGCAGAAATATCCTGCTGCTGCGCCACATAGACGTGTGTACCAAAGCGCTCAATATGACCGCTGGCGGGTTCATCAACCCCTGCCAGCAGCCGCAGAAGACGTGTTTTACCGCTGCCGTTGCGGCCAACCAGCGCGCACACTGACGCATCCAGAGAAAGATTCAGCGGACCAAAAAGGATATCGCCCGTCGCAAACTGACAGGTGACCTGATGCAAAATAAAAGAGGGGGACTGCGCAAAATGAGCCATAAGCACTCCTGAATGAAATCAAAACATCCCCTGCCGACGCGGTGCGTTGAGCAAGGATCGAAATTCATCAGTCGTGTTTGTTCATTTTTGGGGGGAGCTCCTGAGGGCGAAATTTAACGGGAACAAGAATAACGGCAATGCGCCGCCCATTTCAAGGTTAAATTTTCACCAGGCTAATGCCCGAGCGTAAAAAACCCGCCGAAGCGGGTCTCTCAATCAGATAAACGCAAACGCATCGCCAAACAGACGATCTTCCCGCGCGTCACGCTCGTTGCAGAACAGGTCGCGGGCAATTTTTGCCATTTCAAAGCGACCGGCAATATAGATATCGTGCCCGGCCAGCGTCCCATGATCCTGCAATACCGCAGTCAGCACCGTACCGCTGCGCCCGTGCCAGCCCTCTTCAGGCTGCTCGACAACCGGCTCGATGCGCAGGTTTGGATGATTTACGCTCAGCGCTTCCAGCTCAGACAGATCGTAAAGATGCTTCTCTTCACGGCCGCCCCAGTAGATGGTGATATCGCGATTCGGGTTGCGCGCCAGCGCGGTCAGCAGAATAGAGCGGACATAAGAGAAGCCCGTGCCACCGGCAATCAGGATCAGCGGACGGTCTTCGTCTTCACGCAGCCAGGCCTCGCCATGAGGAATATCGACCACGATTTCACGCTCTTTCAGGATGCGGTCCATCACGGCCATCGCGTACAGGTTAAGCTCAGACGCACCAATATGCAGCTCAATAAATTCCTTCTCTGCTGGCGTTGAGGCCATAGAGAAAGGACGCTTATCACGCTCGTCCATCACGACCATCAGGTACTGACCGGCACGGAATGAGAATGCCGCTTCAGGAACCAAACGGACGCGATATACGGTGTCGGTAATAGCATCTACCGACGTCACTTTACAGCTTAAGGTTGTCATTCGCTCTCTCTGTCGGGAAGTCTAGGGGGCTAAACGGTCTTATTCTGCCTTACCGTTATTCATTATGGCCAGCTCGTCCCAGATCGCGTCAATTCGCGCGGTCACGGCAGGATCTTTTTCGATCGGGCGACCCCATTCACGGTCGGTTTCGCCAGGCCATTTGTTCGTGGCATCCAGTCCCATTTTTGAGCCAAGTCCGGAAACCGGCGAGGCAAAGTCCAGGTAATCAATCGGCGTGTTTTCCACTAACACCGTATCACGCGCCGGATCCATACGCGTGGTGATGGCCCAGATGACGTCATTCCAGTCGCGGGCATTGACGTCATCATCGCAGACAATCACAAACTTGGTATACATAAACTGGCGCAGGAAAGACCATACGCCCATCATCACGCGCTTAGCGTGACCGGCATACTGCTTCTTCATCGTCACCACCGCCAGGCGATACGAACACCCTTCCGGCGGCAGATAAAAATCAACGATTTCCGGGAACTGCTTTTGCAGGATCGGCACAAACACTTCGTTCAGCGCCACGCCAAGCACCGCCGGTTCGTCGGGTGGACGGCCGGTATAGGTGGAGTGATAGATGGCATCTTCACGCTGGGTAATGTGGGTGACGGTGAACACCGGGAAGTTATCCACTTCGTTGTAATAGCCGGTGTGGTCGCCGTACGGCCCTTCGGGCGCCAGCTCGCCCTGTTCAATGTAACCTTCCAGCACAATCTCTGCGCTGGCCGGCACTTCCAGGTCACTGGAGATGCACTTCACCACTTCGGTTTTGGTGCCGCGCAGCAGCCCTGCAAAGGCATATTCAGACAGCGTATCAGGAACAGGCGTCACCGCGCCCAGAATGGTTGCCGGATCGGCACCCAGCGCGACTGAAACCGGGAAGCGTTCGCCCGGATGGGCCGCGCACCACTCCTGGAAATCCAGCGCCCCGCCGCGATGGGACAACCAGCGCATGATGAGCTTGTTTTTGCCAATCAGCTGCTGGCGGTAAATGCCGAGGTTTTGACGCTCTTTATGCGGCCCACGCGTCACGGTGAGGCCCCAGGTGATCAGCGGTGCGGCATCGTCAGGCCAGCACTGCATGATGGGAATTTTGGTCAGATCCACCGCATCGCCTTCCAGCACTTTTTGCTGGCACGGCGCACCGCGCAGGCGTTTGGTGGGCATGTTCAGCACCTGCTTAAACTGCGGCAGCTTGTCGAACAAGTCGCGGAACCCTTTTGGCGGCTCCGGCTCTTTAAGAAAGGCCAGCAGTTTGCCCACTTCACGTAATGCCGTGACATCTTCCTGTCCCATCCCCAGCGCCACGCGGCGAGGTGTGCCAAACAGGTTGCACAGCACCGGCATGGCGTAGCCTTTTGGGTTTTCAAACAGCAACGCCGGGCCGCCCGCGCGCAGGGTTCGGTCAGCGATTTCTGTCATTTCCAGATACGGATCAACAGGAAGCGTAATGCGTTTGAGTTCGCCCTGCTTTTCCAGCAGCGCCAGGAAGTCGCGTAGATCGTGGTATTTCATGCAGTTAATCATGGCCTCTCTGTAAGCGCTTCATTATACGGCGTAAGACCGCGTGATGCTGTAATTTTGTTAAATTAGCGTGAACTTCCACGACTTACTCTCTTTTTCGCCATTATAATCACCTTAGCGATCCCGCCAGGGTTTTGGTATGCTTGCGCCCCGAACAATGGGAAGAGTGATTATGCAGGCCTGGTATTTACTGTATTGCAAACGCGGGCAACTTCAGCGCGCGCAGGAACATCTTGAACGTCAGTCTGTTAACTGCCTGACACCCGTGATCACGCTTGAAAAAATGCAGCGTGGAAGACGCACGACCGTCAGTGAGCCTCTGTTCCCGAACTATCTGTTCGTCGAGTTCGACCCCGAAGTGATCCACACCACGACGATCAGCGCCACGCGCGGCGTCAGCCATTTTGTGCGTTTTGGCGCCCATCCGGCAAGAGTACCGTCATCGGTTATTCATCAGCTTTCTGTCTACCAGCAGCCTGAAGATATTACCGATCCGGAAACCCCTTATGCCGGCGACAGCGTGGTGATCACCGAAGGCGCCTTTGAAGGGTTACAGGCCATCTTCGCTGAGCCGGACGGTGAAGCGCGCTCCATGCTGCTGCTCAACCTGCTGAACAAAGAGGTGTTGCAGAGCGTTAAAAACACCGATTTCCGCAAAGTTTAGAACTGCACGCCGAACAGACGACGCACGTTATCATCGGTTTGTGCTGCCAGCCACTGGGCATCTTCTCCGCGCCAGTGCGCCACTCGCTCAGCAATATGCCCCAGGTAGGCCGGTTCATTACGTCGTGATGGCGGTTTGGGCTGCATATCCCGGGGCAACAGATACGGCGCATCCGTTTCCAGCAGCAAACGATCGGCCGGGATAACGGGTAACAGCTCACGCAGTTCCAGCCCACGACGCTCATCGCAGACCCAGCCCGTGATACCCAAATACAGCCCGCGGTTCAGGCAATCCAGCGCTTCCTGACGGGAGCCCGTAAAGCAGTGCAACACCGCGCCCGGCAGTTTCTCCAGCCAGGGTTCCAGTAGCGCCATAAAACGTTCATGCGCATCGCGACAGTGCATAAACACCGGCATCTCCAGCTCTGCTGCCAGCGCGAGCTGGGCGGTAAATGCCTTCTCCTGCTCTTCAGGTGTCGAGAAGTTACGGTTGAAATCAAGCCCGCATTCGCCAATGGCAACCACTTCTGGCGTTTGTGCCAGACGATGAAGCGCCTCAGCGCTTTCATGCGTCCACTGGCTGCTGTCATGAGGATGCACGCCTGCGGTGGACCAGCAGTGTTGATAGCGTTGCGCCAGCTGCCGTGCCTGCTCACTCTCATGCAGATTCGTTCCCGTCAGTAGCAGCCCACCCACGCCGGCGGCAAAGGCGCGCGCCACCACCTCATCGTGGTCTTTCGCAAACTGGGCGCTGGTGAGGTTAAGCCCGATATCAAACATACGTATCCCCATATGACAACCGCCCTGACGGGCGGTTGGTTTTATTCTTTAGTGGTCTCTTCAGACGGCTCGTCTTCTTCGTCCCCGGTACGCCCCTTTCCGACGTAGAAACGAGCGAAGAACACGCCGACTTCAAACAGGCAGTACATGGGTATCGCCAGTAAGGTTTGCGAGAAGACGTCCGGTGGCGTTAACAGCATACCTACGACAAATGCCCCCACCAGGATGTACGGGCGCTTCTTACGCAGATCGTCAGGCGTGGTCACCCCCACCCAGCAGAGCAGGACAATTGCTACGGGCACCTCGAAGGCGACACCAAAGGCCATAAACAGCGCCATCACGAAGCTGAGGTAGCTGGCGATGTCCGTCGACACCTGTACCCCTTCCGGCGCGGTATGCGTCAGGAAGCCGAAGGCCAGCGGGAAGACAACGAAGTAGGCGAACGCCATGCCGATATAAAACAGCAGCGAACTGGACACCAGCAGCGGAATAACCAGCTTGCGTTCATGCTTGTACAGCGCGGGCGCCACAAATGCCCAGACCTGATACAGAATGACCGGCGCAGAGGCAATCAACGACACCCAGAAGGTCAGTTTGATCGGGGTAAAGAACGGTGAAGCAACGTCTGTTGCAATCATCGTCGCGCCCAGAGGCATCTGTTTAATCAGCGGCGCGGAAACCACCTGATAGATATCGTTGGCAAAATAGACCAGACATAAAAAAATGAGGAAAACCGCAATAATGCAGTTTAACAGGCGCTTACGCAGCTCAATGAGGTGCGTAATAAGCGGTTGAGTATCATCTACTGCCATGTTTACGCTTTATCACTCGACGAGGGGGATGATTCGGAAACGGGCGCGGCGGGTTTTACCTCAGCCGTTTTGACCACGGGCTCTTCCGGCGGCACCTGCTTTTTCACTTCGGGCTCCTGCGGCGATTGCTCTGGCGAAGCAGCCTGATGCTCCGCGCTGGAAGGCGTTACACCCTCGCGCTGCTCTTCGCTACCCTTCACCACCGGATTGTGGATGGTGTTTGCTTCATCGCTCGCCTTCTCAGGATCGTTAATACTGTAAGAACGCTTCATGGATTCAGCCGCTTCGCGCAACTCATCCATTGATGCTTTCAGCTCCGGCGTCAGGTTGTCCATGCTCGCCTTTTCAACCTTTTTCAGGCTGTCCTGAAATTCCTGAAGCTTCAGCTCCTGCGCCAGTTCGTTCTGCACGGTAGTTGCCAGCGAGCGAAGCGCCCGCACCCAGCCCACGACGGTTTTCACCGCAACGGGTAAACGCTGCGGCCCCAACACAATCAGACCAATCACAAAGACCAGCAGTAACTCACCAAAACCAATGTCGAACACGAATTACACCTGCTCTTTATCGTGACGTTTAGCCTCTTCCTTTTTGGCTTCGTCCTGCTTATCGGCGATGGATTTAGCGGTAAAATCAGCATCCTGACTGGTTTTTTCCTGCTTATTCTCATCATCGCTCATGGCTTTCTTGAAGCCTTTGATTGACGCGCCCAAGTCGGAACCAATCGATCCGAGTTTTTTCGTGCCAAACAGCAGCACAACGATGACGGCAATGATCACTAACTGCCAGATACTGATACCACCCATGCGTGTTCCCCAGTGATAGATGATTAATTAGTCAGATCGCATTATACGTATGCAATCTCTCGATAGCGACGCTAATTCAGCGCGTTTTTCGCCAGCCAGCAAGCCAGACAACCACACCGGCAGCCATAATCCAGGCTGGCATCATTTCCCAGTCCGGACGATTGATCAACAGCAACGTGCCGCTTATCAGCAGCGTCGCGCCAATTCCGAAGAGATAGCGGGACTGCCCCTGACGCACGCGACTGGATTGAAGCTCGTGCGCGATTTTATCCATGCTGTGCTGAAGGTTCTTGCTCTGACGCAAACTGTCGTAAACCAGTTCAGGAATTTCAGGCATTTTTTCAATCCAGAACGGGCCTTTCTCTTTAAGCGAGCGAACCAGGGCTGGAATACCGACCTGATCCTTAATCCAGGATTCGAGGAACGGTTTCGCGGTTTTCCACAAGTCTAACTGAGGATAGAGCTGGCGGCCTACGCCCTCAACGTAAAGTAATGTTTTCTGAAGTAAAACTAATTGTGGCTGCACTTCCATATTGAAACGGCGTGCGGTGTTGAACAGGTTGAGCAGGACGTGTCCGAAAGAGATCTCCGAGAGCGGCTTTTCAAAAATCGGCTCACAGACGGTGCGGATCGCAAATTCAAACTCTTCCACGTTGGTATCTGGCGGAACCCAGCCTGAATCCACGTGCAGCTCGGCCACCTTACGGTAGTCGCGATTGAAGAAAGCGATAAAGTTCTCTGCGAGGTAGCGCTTATCCTCTTTATTCAGCGAGCCGACAATACCGCAGTCGATGCCGATGTATTTCGGATCTTCCGGGTGCTCATAGCTGACGAAAATGTTGCCCGGATGCATGTCTGCATGGAAGAAGCTGTCGCGGAAAACCTGAGTAAAGAAGACCTGCACGCCACGCTCGGCCAGCAGCTTCATATTGGTGCCCTGTTTTTCCAGCGCCGCCACGTCCGAGACCGGAATACCGTAGATACGTTCCATCACCATCATGTTCTGACTGCAATAGTCAGAATAGACTTCAGGAACATACAGCATCGGGCTGTCTTCAAAGTTTCGACGCAGCTGAATGGCGTTCGCCGATTCACGCAGCAGGTTAAGCTCGTCAATCAGCGTTTTTTCGTATTCCCGAACCACTTCCAGCGGACGCAGACGGCGACCATCCGGCAACAGACGCGGCACCCAGCGAGCCAGGCGATAAATCAGCTTCATGTCTGCTTTGATAACCGGCAGGATATCCGGACGAATCACTTTGATGACCACCTCTTTGCCATTTTCCTTCAGGCGCGCGGTGTGAACCTGCGCAATAGAGGCAGAGGCCAGGGGCTGAATATCGAAATCATCAAACCAGGTCTCGATGGGGATATTGCCCATCGCTTCTTCGATTTGTTTCTTCGCTCTCGCTCCATCAAACGGAGCAACGCGGTCCTGCAATAGCGCGAGCTGATCGGCAATCTGCGGTGGGAAAAGGTCGCGACGTGTTGAGAGCATCTGCCCAAACTTGATCCAGACCGGGCCCAGCTCCTGTAACGCAAGACGCAGGCGTGCGCCCAGCTCCTGATCCTTATGGCGATTCGGCATCCAGAACAGCGTGCGACGCCAAAGCCGAAGCGGCAGGGTGATACGCATTCTGGGGATAAGCTCGTCGAGCCCGTAGCTCAAAAAGGTGCGAACGATAAAATAGAGGCGCCGAATTTCACCAGGCGTCATTTGCCCTCCAGTTTTTCCAGCCGTTTGGTTAACGCATCAACTGCGCGCTCAACTGCCGCGGTCTCTTCTGCAAACCAGGCGACTTCTAAAGGCCCCGGCGCCATACGCCACTCTTCGGTCAGCACCTCGGCAGCGTAGCGCTGTTGACGGAGCAGACCTTTACGAAGGAAAGCGGAACCCGTGCGCAGCGTTTTGCTTATACCTTCAGCCGCGATGTCGCCGATATAGGGCGCCATCAGTTCCGCCGGGTCGAATTCAGCCTGATCGCTGAGTGCAACGAAGTTCTGTACCACCTGAATATCGCCTTCGACCTCCAGCTCACCGCTGCGAATAAGCGCCGTCATCTGCTGACGGTCACGCAGTTTTGGCAATACGCTCATGTGCGTAATCACCGAGCAGTCAGCCTCGCCTTCCCACTCACCCAGAACGTCAAGCTGGCGTTCGCTGAAGACCAACACAAGCGGCGTCGAGAACTCCTTTAAAACGATGCGCAGCACCTTTCCGTTAAGCCGCTGACGTGCGGTTTTCAGCGCCGGAGCGCGATACAGAAAGGCATTCAGCACATTCTCGATGCCAGCGGTGACTAAGGGTTTAATGGGCACGGGAAACCTCCACTCAGAACTTGTAACCACGATGCAGCGCGACGACACCCGCCGTCATATTGAAGTATTCCACGTTTTCAAACTCCGCATCCTGCATCATCGCTTTCAGCGTGTCCTGATCCGGGTGCATTCGGATGGACTCGGCCAGATAACGGTAACTTTCTGCATCGTTTGCCACCAGCTCGCCGATGCGCGGCAGAACGTGGAAGGAATAGGCATCGTAAGCTTTGCTCAGCGGGTCGATAATCGGTTTAGAAAACTCGAGTACCAGAAGTCGACCGCCCGGCTTAAGCACGCGGTACATGGAGCGCAGCGCTTTATCTTTATCGGTAACGTTACGCAGACCGAAAGAGATGGTGATGCAGTCGAACGTATTGTCCGGGAACGGCAGCGCTTCGGCGTTGGCCTGAACATATTCAACGTTGCCTACCACGCCGATATTACGCAGCTTTTCGCGTCCCATTTTCAGCATGGAGTCGTTGATATCCGCCAGCACCACGCGGCCGGTTTCGCCAACCAGACGGGAGAATTTAGCGGTCAGATCCCCTGTGCCTCCGGCTAAATCCAGCACCGTTTGTCCACGGCGCACGCCGCTGCAATCAATAGTGAAGCGCTTCCACAAGCGATGAATGCCAAATGACATCAAATCATTCATCACATCGTACTTCGCCGCCACGGAATGAAATACGTGGGCCACCATGTCAGCTTTCTGCGCTTTGGCGACAGTCTGAAAGCCAAAGTGCGTTGTGTCTTGTGAATCGTCAACCATCTCAGAGCCTGCTAATCAGTCAAATGTTCGTGAAGTGTAACAGATTGGGCGCATTTGCCCTACGTTTCAACCACCGTGAAAGAAACGCGCCGGCTGCGCTTCGGGGGATAAACTCGCCGCTAAATCGTTGTCTTCATTGCGGCTATTTTGCTTACCGTCGCCTTCACGCAGACGAAACTCTTCGTCCTGAGCGGTAGCCTGCTCCACCAGTTCCGGATTAATCTCGCGTTTAACTTCCACCCCCAGGCTGCGAAACGCCTCCGCCTGCGCCAGCAAATTGCCACGCCCGGAGGAGAGTTTTTTCATCGCCTGGCGGTAGTTATCCTGCGCGCGATCCAGGCTTTGCCCCACCGAGGACATATCGTCCACAAACAGCCGCATTTTGTCGTACAGCTTGCTGGCGCGATCGGCAATCTGCTGCGCGTTACGGCTTTGGTGCTCATAGCGCCACAGGTTGGCAATGGTACGTAACGCCACCAGTAGCGTGGTGGGGCTGACCAGCATAATGTTATTTTTCAGCGCTTCGGTGATCAGTTCGGGCTGTCTGTCGAGCGCCAGCAGGAACGCAGGCTCGACCGGAATGAACATCAGCACATAATCCAGCGATCGCAGCCCCGGCAACTGCTGATAATCTTTTCTGCCCAACAGACGGATATGGTTACGCACGGAGGCGATGTGCTCCTGCAACGCTGTTTCGCGGGTGTAGTCATCCTCAGCGTTGAAGTAGCGCTCATAGGCCACCAGCGTCATTTTGGCGTCGATAACCACATCTTTGCCCTGTGGCAGACGAACAATGACATCCGGCTGCATCCGCGAGCGCGCATCGTTCTCAATGCTGACCTGCGTTTCGTATTCGTATCCTTCGCGCAGGCCAGAGGCCTCCAGCACGCGCGTCATGACCACTTCGCCCCAGTTTCCCTGCGCTTTGTTATCACCTTTCAGTGCGCGCGTCAGGTTAACCGCCTCCTGCGCCATCTGCGCATTCAGCTGCTGGAGATTACGAATTTCATGCGCCAGCGTGTGGCGTTCGCGGGCTTCCTGACCAAAGCTGTCCTGTACCTGACGGCGAAAGCCATCCAGCTGTTCACGCAGCGGCGTCAGCAGGCTGTTCAGGCTCTGGCGGTTCTGCTCATCCACGCGGCGATTGCTGTGCTCAAAAATGCGGTTCGCGAGGTTCTCAAACTGCTCGCTAAGACGCTGCTCGCTGTTGATCATCTGACGGATTTTGTCTTCGGCGTGCAGTTGGGTGGACTCAAGACGGGTGGTCACTTCACGGAGATCGGCCTCCAGCGAGGTATTGATATCACGCAGATTGCGCAGTTCGTTATTGAGCAGTTCGCATTCGTCGCGCCAGTGGTCACTCAGCGCAAGCTGTTGTTTCGTCGCGCTAAGTTCAGCGACGATCTCTTCGCGCTCTGCCAGCTGTTCGGCTTTCTGCTGCGCATGCTGGTAGCCGGAAATGAGCCAGCCAATCCCCACGCTCACCAGCGCAATCACTGCATAAATAAGGATTGAGATATCCACAATGCCCCCTGCATCAACGTATTACCGCACAAAATAGAATTGTGCTGTATAAACGTCCAGTTTGAAAGGGTTTTCCTGCGAGGCGTTACGCAAAAAGAAAAGGCCGAGCATGTCGGCCTTTCAGCACTGAAGAGAGAATTAGATCAGGCGGCGCGCCGCTTCAACCACGATTTTCACCGCATGGCTTTCAGTCTGCTTCATGGTTTCAGCGTTCGGGATCTCCTGCTGGGTACGGTTGACGATAACGCCCGCCACCATACCGGCACGCAGACCCTGGCTTGCGCACATGGTCAGCAGCGTCGCAGATTCCATTTCGTAGTTCATGACGCCCATCGACTGCCACTCTTCCATGGAGCCTTTGAAACGGCTCACCACGCGACCAGAGAAGGTGTCGTAACGCTCCTGGCCCGGGTAGAAGGTATCGGAAGAGGCAGTTACGCCCACGTGGGTGGTTGCGCCCACGGACTTCGCGGCTTCAACCAGCGCGGTGGTGCATTCGAAATCGGCCACTGCCGGGAATTCCATCGGTGCAAAGTGCAGGCTTGCCCCGTCCAGACGCACGGATGCGGTGGTAACCAGCACGTCGCCCACGTTGATGTGCGGCTGAATGGCGCCTGTGGTGCCGATGCGCAGGAAAGTACGAATCCCCAGCTGCGCCAGCTCTTCAACGGCGATAGAGGTAGACGGGCCACCAATACCGGTAGAGCACACGATCACCGCTTTACCGTCCAGCTCTGCGCGCCAGGTGGTGAATTCGCGATGCGCTGCCAGCTTAACCGGCTTATCCATCAGCGCGGCGATCTTTTCCACACGCTCAGGATCGCCAGGGACGATAGCAAGCGTAGCCCCTTGTAAATCGTTTTTAGTGAGGCCGAGATGAAAAACATCAGACTTAGACATAGGTGACTCCTCTGTGGGTCGGTTTGTCAGAAGAAGTAAAACGGTACTTTACAGAAGCAATGTGCATTATTTCGTGACACACCTCACCATGAATGAAAATGATTGCAGTTAATTTCCATAAAATAGTGATTCACATCACATTAACAAGTTATATCGCCGGGTGCTGCACAAAAGATAGACGCTATAAGGCACTGTGGATTGTTAACCTGGTGTCTATATTTATCTTTGCGCTAATCCATTCATTGGTACGGAGAATGCCATGACTGAAAAAACCGGTTTTGCACCTGCTGCGGCCCCGCATGCTTCAACCATCGTCTCAACCCCTCAAGAGGCCATTACCGCAGGCGAGACCTCCATTCCCTCCCAGGGAGAGAACATGCCAGCGTACCACGCGCGGCCAAAATCTGCCGATGGCCCGCTGCCCATCGTGATCGTGGTGCAGGAAATATTTGGCGTTCATGAACATATTCGCGACCTCTGCCGCCGTCTGGCGCTGGAAGGTTACCTGGCCGTTGCGCCGGAACTCTACTTCCGTCAGGGCGATCCGAATGATTACAGCGACATCCCGACGCTGTTCAGCAACCTGGTCAGCAAAGTGCCGGACGCGCAGGTGCTGGCCGATCTCGACCACGTTGCCAGCTGGGCGGCGCGCAACGGTGGCGACCCGCACCGTCTGATGGTGACCGGCTTCTGCTGGGGCGGACGCATTAGCTGGCTATATGCCGCGCACAATCCGCAGCTGAAAGCCGCTGTGGCCTGGTACGGTAAACTGGTGGGTGAAAAGACCCTGAACTCGCCGAAACATCCAGTTGATATCGCCACCGATTTAAATGCCCCGGTGCTAGGGCTGTATGGCGGCCAGGATACCGGCATTCCGCTTGATACCGTCGAGACCATGCGCCACGCGCTGCGGGCGGCAAACGCGAAGGCCGAAATCGTGGTGTACCCGGATGCGGGACACGCGTTTAATGCCGATTATCGTCCGAGCTATCACGCAGAATCGGCGAAAGATGGCTGGCAGAGAATGCTGGCGTGGTTCAGCCAGTACGGCGGGAAGAAAGCGTAATACAAAAAGCCCGGTGGCGGCTGCGCCAACCGGGCAATCCAGCCCCACTACGCCTGACGCAAATTCTGCGCCGCCTGCACCATGTTCGCCAGCGCCGCGCGGGTTTCAGGCCAGCCGCGAGTTTTCAGGCCGCAGTCCGGGTTTACCCACAGGCGTTCCGCCGGAATGCGCTGGGCGGCTTTTTGCAGCAGCGATTCAATCCACTCCACGCTCGGCACGTTAGGGGAGTGAATGTCATACACGCCCGGCCCGATTTCGTTCGGGTAGTCGAACTCTTCGAACGACTCCAGCAGCTCCATGTCTGAACGCGAGGTCTCGATGGTGATCACATCGGCGTCGAGCGCGGCAATGGAGTCCATGATGTCGTTAAATTCGCAGTAACACATGTGGGTGTGGATCTGCGTGTCGTCCTTCGCGACGGCCGCGTTCAGGCGGAACGCCTCCACGCCCCACGTCAGATAAGCATCCCAGTCGCTGCGACGCAGCGGCAAGCCTTCACGCAGCGCCGGTTCGTCGATCTGAATGATGCCAATCCCCGCCGCTTCCAGATCCGCCACTTCATCACGCAGCGCCAGGGCGATCTGTTTGGCGATGGTTTCCCGGGATACATCTTCACGCGGGAACGACCAGCAGAGAATGGTCACCGGCCCCGTCAGCATGCCTTTTACCGGTTTGTCGGTCAGAGACTGGGCATACTTCGCCCACTCCACGGTGATCGCTTCCGGGCGGCTGACGTCACCGATCACCACCGGCGGCTTCACGCAGCGGGAGCCGTAGCTTTGCACCCAGCCGTTCTGGGTAAAGACAAAGCCGTCCAGGTGTTCACCGAAGTATTCCACCATATCGTTACGCTCGGCCTCGCCGTGCACCAGCACGTCCAGACCCAGACGTTCCTGCTCGACGATCGCCTGTTTGATGTGCTCCGCAATGCCGGTGCGGTAGTGATTCGCATCCAGATTGCCCTTTTTGAAGTCCAGGCGCAGGCCGCGGATCTCGGTAGTCTGCGGGAAGGAGCCGATGGTTGTGGTCGGCCACGCGGGCAGGTTAAAGCGCGCACGCTGGGCTTCGGCGCGCACTTCATACGGGCTCTGGCGCTGGCTGTCCCGGGCAGTGATGGCCGCCAGACGTTTTTCCACCGCCGGGTTATGCACGCGCGTCGAGTGACGGCGCGCCTGGATCGGCGCGCTCCAGTCGGTAATCGCTGCCGTGTCGCCGCTGTTCAACGCGTCGCGCAGCAGAGCCAGCTCCTCACACTTTTGCAGGGCAAAGGCAAACCAGCTTTTCACCTCAGGGTCGAGTCGGGTCTCCACGCTCAGGTCGATCGGGCTGTGCAGCAGGGAACAGGAAGAGGCTACCCACAATTCACGTTTACCGACAATCTCCTTGATTTGTACATATTTCCCGGTGAGATCGGCACGCCAGACGTTACGACCATTCACCAGACCGGCAGAGAGCAGCCACTCCGCAGGCAGACGCTTGTGCAGCTCTGCCACATCGTCTTTGCCGTGAACGAGATCAACGTGCAGACCCTGAACCGGCAGCGCGGTAATGGTGTCGAGGTTCGGCGTTACGCCCTCGAAATAGGTGGTCAGCAGCAGCTTCACCTGGCCCGTGAGCGCGTCATACGCCGGTTTGAAGGCATCCAGCCACGCCTGCGGCAGCTCAAGCACCAGCGCCGGTTCATCGATTTGCACCCACTGAATACCGCGTTTGCCCAGCTCAATCAGCACCTGCTTATAAACCGGCAGAATATCGTTCAGCAGGCTGAGGCGGTCGAACTGCTCGCCTTTCACTTTGCCCAGCCACAGGTAGGTGACCGGCCCCAGCAGCACGGGTTTCACCTGGTGACCCAGCGCCAGCGCTTCGTCCACTTCATCCAGAAGCTGGGTCCAGGTCAGTTTGAACTGCTGGCCCTTAACGAACTCCGGCACCATATAGTGATAGTTAGTGTTAAACCACTTGGTCATTTCCGCCGCTGCCGCTGGCTCACCCGTTGGCGCGCGGCCACGGCCGATGCGGAACAGGGTATCGATATCCACCGATCCATCGTTGTTCTGATGACGAGCCGGCACGTTGCCAAGCAGCAGGCTGGTGGTCAGAACATGGTCGTACCAGGCGAAATCGCCCACCGGCAGCAGATCTACGCCCGCCTGTTTTTGCTGATCCCAGTGACGCGCGCGCAGCTCGCGCCCCACCGCCAGCAGTTCTTCGCGGGTGGCGTTACCCGCCCAGTAGCTTTCTTGCGCTTTTTTCAGCTCGCGACGCAGGCCAACGCGAGGGAAACCGAGAGTGTGAGTGCGGATTGTCATGGCATACCCCTTGTAGAAATTCGTTATTTAGACGTCCAGATGTTTACACTTCTATAATTGGCAGGTACTGTATATTCCTCAAGCGCAAAATGTTCATGGCGAAGTGAAGGACTTTCATGATCGAGATTAAACACCTGAAAACGCTACAAGCGTTGCGGAACTGCGGTTCTCTTGCGGCGGCAGCGGCCACGCTGCACCAGACTCAGTCTGCCCTTTCTCACCAGTTCAGCGATCTGGAACAACGCCTCGGCTTTCGTCTTTTTGTGCGTAAGAGCCAGCCTTTGCGCTTTACGCCGCAGGGCGAAATTTTGCTTCAGCTGGCGAACCAGGTGCTGCCGCAGATTGCCAGCGCGTTGCAGTCCTGCAACGAGCCGCAGCAGACCACCCTGCGCATCGCCATTGAGTGTCACAGCTGTATTCAGTGGCTGACCCCCGCGCTTGAGAACTTCCGCCAGAAGTGGCCGCAGGTGGAGATGGACTTCAAATCCGGCGTCACGTTTGATCCGCAGCCGTCGCTTCAGCAGGGTGAGCTGGATCTGGTGATGACCTCAGATATTCTACCGCGCAGCGGTCTGCACTATTCGCCAATGTTTGATTTTGAGGTGCGTCTGGTGCTGGCCCCGGACCATCCGCTGGCCGCTAAAACGCGTATCACGCCGGAAGATCTGGCAACGGAGACGCTGCTGATTTACCCGGTACAGCGCAGTCGTCTGGATATCTGGCGCCATTTCCTGCAACCCGCGGGCATCAGCCCACAGCTGAAAAGCGTGGATAACACGCTGCTGTTAATTCAGATGGTGGCGGCCAGAATGGGGATTGCGGCGCTGCCGCACTGGGTGGTCGAGACGGTTGAACGCCAGGGTCTGGTGGTCACCAAAACCCTGGGTGAAGGACTGTGGAGCCGGCTGTACGCCGCCGTGCGCGACGGCGAGCAGCGTCAGCCGATTACGGAAGCGTTTATTCGCTCAGCGCGGAACCACGCGTGCGACCATCTTCCGTTTGTGCGGAGCGCGGAGCGACCCAGCGGCGATGTACCCACAGCGAAGCCAGGATCACCGTTCCCCCAATAAGGAAACTCGGCCAGTGCGGCTGCTCCTGCCAGATGGCGAGGTTCACCAGTAGCCCCGCCGGCACGTGCACATTGTTCATGATCCCCAGCGTCCCGGCGTCTACCTGCGTAGCGCCGTAGTTCCACATAAAATAGCCCAGCCCCGACGCCACCACGCCCAGCCAGACCAGAACGCTCCACTGCACGGAGGTAGTCGGCAGCTTTTGCGGATTGCCGAGCAGAAACCACGCCGCTACCGCGACAATCGCCGCGCCCATATAGAACCACGCAAACGCGTTATGCTGCGGCATCGGGCGGGTCTCCATCAGACGTTTGTAACCCACCATCCCGATGGCAAAGCTGATATTAGCGAGCTGGACGAACATCAGCCCGGTCCAGAAGTGATCGCTTACCTTGTCATAGCGAATAATCGCAGCGCCAATGACTGCCAGCGCAGCGCTCAGCAGATATCCCCAGCGCAAACGGCGCCTGCTGAGCAAGTCGTAAATCAGCGTGATGTAGAGCGGCGTCAGCACGGTGAAGAGCAGAAATTCCGAGACGGACAGGTAAACGTAGGCCCGGAAGCTGAACAGGTACATGATGCCGAGCTGCATCGCGCCTACCAGCATGTACAGCAGTATCGTTTTTAGCGACTGCCCGCGGGTACGCAGGAACGGCAGGAACACCAGCGCCGCCAGCCCCACGCGCATCAGTACCGAGAAGTAGCTGTCGACCGATCCGGCAAGGTATTCGCCAATCAGACTAAAGGAGAAGGCCCACAGGATAGTGGTGATAATGAGTAGCGCCACAATGCTTGTCTCTCAGAAAGAAGGAGAGGCATTGTAGCGAACTCTTTAGTTGACATCTGAACAATAAACAATCAATTGAAGATTATTCAAGGAACAGTTTGCGCAGATACTTAGGCACGGCGTTATCGCCGTTGGTGCCGATCACTTCCAGCTCCGGGTGCAGATCTTTCAGGCGCTGGTGCGCGTTCTGCATGATGCAGCCTTTACCCGCCATGGAGAGCATCTCGGCATCGTTCATGCCATCGCCAAAGGCGATACAGTCTTTCAGATCAAAGCCCAGCCGTTTCGCTACCGCTTCCAGCGCGTGACCTTTGGACACCCCGCCCGCCATCACTTCCAGACAGGTCAGCGTGGAGAAGCTCACGTTCACGCGGTCGCCCCAGCGGGCGTTGATCGCCTGCTCCAGCGGCAGTAACTCCTCATGATTTACACAGGTGAAGAATACCTTGCTGATCCCTTCCGGCTCCAGCAGACCCGGCTCGTACAGTGAGTACTGGAATACGGCTTCCTTGAAGAAGCGCATCTCTTCCGGGCGATGGCGGTTCATAAACCACTCGTCGTCGCGGTAAACGTTAGTCACGATATCCGGGTTGTTATGCACAATGCCGAACAAATCGGTGGCGATGTCACGATCGAGATTATGGGTAAAAATCAGGTTGCCGTCCGTGTCATGTACGCGCGCACCGTTAGAGGTGATCATGTACGACTTGATCTCCAGGTTATCGCGGATCTGTCCCACGTCCACGTGGTGGCGACCGGTGGCGAACACAAAGTTCACGCCGCGGGCAGTCAGGAGTTTTAGGGTCTCTTTCGCATAAGGCGACAGGGTGTGGTCGGGGGAAAGCAGCGTGCCATCTAAATCAGATGCAACAACCTGGTACATAGGGATTTCAACCTCTGGTGGAAAACAATAATCAGTTATGCCTGTTGAAAAATTCAACAATGGCGTTGAGCGCGACTGAGCGCATAGCGTCCTTTTCAAAAAGGATCTCATGGTACGCACCGTTGATGACCAGCGGTTTACCCCCTTCACAGGGATGGCCCGCAGCGGCGCGAAGTTCACAATAGCGGTCATGCATGCGGTTATCCACCACACGCTCTTCTTCCGCCTGGATCAGGAGCGTCGGCGTGTCATCATCGCCTACGCCCGCCAGCACCTGCTCACCGGCATGAATACCTTCCCGCACCCAGTGCCAGGTGGGGCCGCCGACCCGCAGACGCGGTTCATCGGCATAAAAACGCAGGTTGCGGCGATAACGCTGCCGGCTGTGGGTTAACACGTTGATGGCAAATGGCAATGCCCGCCAGCGTCCTGTTCCGATGGCATAGCCTTCTCGAATGCGCTGATGGCCCTCAGCCCAGTCCAGCAGATGGCGCACCATCCAGTCAGGAAAACGTATCACAATGCCGTACATCGGCGCGGTCAGCGCAATGGCGTCACACTGGTGCTTATGGCGCTGCAAAAACAACGTCGAGATCGCGCCCCCCATGGAGTGGGCAAGAATATAACGCTTGCGCCACGGTCCGGGCTGCACTTCCTGCTGCCAGAACGCGGCCAGATCGTCGACGTAATCGCTGAAGTTATCCACGTGGCCGCGATGGGTATCCGGCAACATCCTGCCAGAAAGCCCCTGCCCGCGATGGTCGATAATTAACACATCAAAGCCCAGATGGAACAGGTCATACGCCAACTCGGCATATTTGATATAGCTTTCGATGCGCCCGGGGCAGACCACAATCACCCGGTCATTTTTTTCATCACGGAAACGAACGAAGCGTACCGGGATTTCCCCGACGCCCATAAACTCATCTTCCTCACGCTGGCGCCAGAAATCGGTCAGCGGCCCCATGGAGAAAGCAGCAAATGCGTTTTCTCGTGTTTCCCAGTCCTTTTTCTGCTGAAACATTGGGTTTCCACCCCCCGTAATTCAGGGAATATCGTTTTTTTCGTCACCGGTCACAAAATGACTCAACAATAGCGTATTGTGGCATAAAAACAGACGATCCGGGAGTTTCAAATGACCTTCGAATGGTGGTTCGCCTACCTGCTGACATCCATCATCCTCAGCCTTTCACCTGGCTCGGGCGCAATCAACACCATGACCACCTCCATTAATCACGGCTATCGCGGCGCGGCGGCGTCAATCGCCGGTTTACAGACCGGGCTTGGCATTCATATTGTGCTGGTGGGGATTGGTCTGGGCACGCTGTTCTCCCGTTCGGTGCTGGCCTTCGAGGTGTTGAAATGGGCTGGCGCAGCGTATCTTATCTGGCTGGGTATTCAGCAGTGGCGCGCCGCAGGCTCGATTGATCTGCATACGCTCTCCCGGACGCAAACACGCGGCCACCTGTTTAAACGCGCGGTGTTCGTTAACCTGACCAACCCGAAAAGCATCGTGTTCCTCGCCGCCCTGTTCCCGCAGTTTATCGTGCCGCATCAGCCACAGGTGATGCAGTACGTGGTGCTGGGCGCGACCACCATTATTGTCGATATCATTGTGATGATTGGTTACGCGACGCTGGCGCAGCGAATTGCGGCGTGGATCAAAGGGCCTAAACAGATGAAGGCCCTGAACAAAGTCTTTGGTTCGCTGTTTATGCTGGTTGGCGCGCTGCTTGCGTCAGCGCGTCATGCTTAGCGAGAAATGATGAGATGAATGCCGAAGCCGGCGAACAGCGCGCCGGCAAAGCCGTCGATCCACTTCGCGATGCGCTGGTAGCCGCGACGCATCGCCGGTAAGGCAAACAGGCTTGCCACAACGGTAAACCAGGCGAACGTCTCAACAACGATCAGCAGGAAGATCCCCCAGCGCGCGCCCGCGCCGACGTTATCCCCTACAAACAGCGAGAACACAGAGCCGAAGTAGATAATCGCTTTCGGGTTCGCCAGGTTGGTCAGCAGCCCTTTCACAAAGCTACGGCCGCCCGTTGCCAGCTCAACCTTTGGCTCTTCCGGCTTTTTCTCTTCTTTCTTCAGCGCCCCGCGCAGCATCTGGTAGCCCATCCAGCACAGGTACAGACCGCCGCCGACCATGATGATGTTATGCAGCCACGCCATTTTCGCCAGGATCAGGTTCAGACCGAGCAGCGCAACCGCCGCCCAGACCATGACGCCCATGGTAATACCGAGCACACCCATCATTGCCTCTTTGCGGGAGCGGCTGACGGCCGTTTGTGACACGAAGAAAAAGTCAGGGCCAGGGCTCATCAGCGCAACGATGTGCACTAACGCCACGGTGAGAAATAGCATTAACATAATTAGCTCGCGGGGAAATAATACAGTGAGTCACCATCCTGGCACTTTTTCGCCCGGCTGACTACTCCTCATCATCACCATCAGCGTGGGAACGGATGAGCGCCATAAACTCTTTACCAAAGCGCTCCAGCTTACGCGTGCCGACGCCGTTGACGCTGAGCATCTCGCTGGCGCTGAGCGGCATTTGCTCGGCCATCTCGATAAGCGTCGCGTCGTTGAACACCACGTATGGCGGGATGTTCTCTTCATCCGCAATGGCTTTACGCAGCTTACGCAGCTTGGCGAACAGCTTGCGATCGTAGTTACCGCCGTAGGATTTCTGCATCACGCGCGGCTTCAGGGCGACAACGCGCGGAACGGCGAGCTTCAGTTCAACCTCGCCACGCAGGACCGGTCGCGCCGCTTCGGTCAGCTGAAGCGCAGAGTGCTGGGCAATGTTCTGCGTGGCAAAGCCGAGATGGATCAGCTGGCGGATGATACTCACCCAGTGCTCGTGGCTCTGGTCTTTCCCGATGCCATAAACCGGCAGTTTGTCGTGACCCATATCGCGGATACGCTGGTTGTTAGCCCCGCGCAGCACTTCAACGACGTAGCCCATCCCGAAGCGCTGGTTCACGCGTCCGATAGTCGAGAGCGCTTTGCGCGCGTCCATCAGGCCATCGTACTGCTTCGGCGGGTCGAGGCAGATATCGCAGTTGCCGCACGGTGCCTGACGCCCTTCACCAAAGTAGTTGAGCAGCACCAGACGGCGGCAGGTTTGCGCTTCGGCGAAGGCCCCCATCGCGTTAAGCTTGTGCCGTTCGATATCCTGCAACTGCCCCTGCGGTTTCTCCTCGAGACAGCGGCGCAGCCACGCCATATCCGCCGGATCGTAAAACAGCATCGCTTCCGCAGGCAGGCCGTCACGCCCGGCGCGGCCGGTTTCCTGATAGTAGGATTCGATATTGCGCGGAATGTCGAAATGCACCACAAAGCGCACGTTGGGCTTGTTGATCCCCATCCCGAACGCCACCGTTGCGACCACGATTTGCAGGTCGTCGCGCTGGAATTTCTCCTGCACGTCGGCGCGGATATGGTTCTCCAGCCCGGCGTGATAGGCCGCGGCGCTAAAGCCACGGTTTTGCAGACGCGCGGCGGTGTCTTCCACCTTCGCCCGGCTGTTGCAGTAGATGATGCCGGACTTTCCGCGCTGCTCCTGCACGTAGCGTAAGAGCTGATCCAGCGGCTTGAACTTCTCCATCAGCATATAGCGGATGTTCGGGCGGTCGAAGCTGCTGACCTGAATATACGGGTCGTTCAGCCCCAGCAGGCGAACGATGTCCTGACGCGTGGTGTCGTCCGCCGTGGCGGTAAGCGCCATAAACGGCAGCTCGGGGAAGCGCTGACGAAGCTGGCCAAGCGCGGCGTATTCCGGGCGGAAATCGTGCCCCCACTGGGAGATACAGTGCGCTTCATCCACTGCCAGCAGCACCGGATTCCAGTGCGCCAGATGATCGAGGAAGTTGTCCAGCATCAGGCGTTCTGGCGCGATATACAGCAGGCGGATCTGCCCGGTGCGGCACCCGGTCATTACCTCTTGCTGTTGCTCGCGGGTCTGCGTCGAGTTCAGGCAGGCCGCCGCCACGCCGTTGGCAAGCAGCTGGTCGACCTGGTCTTTCATCAGGGAAATAAGGGGCGATACCACGACCGTCAGGCCATTAAGCACCAGCGCGGGCACCTGATAGCAGAGCGATTTACCGCCGCCGGTCGGCATGACCACCAGGCAATCGCGGCCTTCCAACACGGTTTCAATGATGGTTTCCTGGCCAGGACGGAACTGCTGGTAGCCAAAGGTTTCCTGCAAAACCTGTTTAGCCAGCGATTCCTGATTCAATACTTCCGCCTGCGCCACGTTAACCCCATATGCCAGAAATGAAACAGGCGCTATTTTCAGCGCCTGAGAGAGAAACTTCAACGTTTAACGCAAAAACATTCGAGCAGCTTAGAAAATATCGTTCAGCATGACGCCCACACCGACGCGGGTCTGATTGAAATTGTAGTCGATCAGCGATTCGCCATACCCGCTATACACCTGAGTATAAAGACGAACGTGTTTCGTTACCGGGTAGCTCAGGCCCAGCTCTGCACCGCCGTAGCCGGTATTCCAGTTGTACTGGCCTTTGGCGCTCAGCACCGCGTCACCCAGCTGATAGCCCACTTTAAGCTGATAGTAGCCCATATATTTGGTGATATCCGGGTTGTCATCGGTGCTGCCCACCACGTACCACGGCTTCACTTCCACCATGAAATTGCCGTTCTGCGCCATCAGACGCGTATAGATGCGGTTCCAGCTGCGTGAGGTTGGGTCGGAACGACCGTTGGAATCGTGGTTATAGCCCACCTCCACGTCTCGCAGCGTCCAGCCTGCAAACTCATAATCGGTGGCGAAACCGAGGAACAGCTGCGGTTCATAGTTGGTTTCGCGGAACGGTGAAGATTCCCCGCTGTTGGAGAGCTGCCACCATGACTTCTGCGTGTAAGACGCGCCAAGCACCGAGTTCGGCCCCAGGATGCCGCGCCAGAACGGGAAGGCGAGGCTGAGCTGGAACTTCACCTCATCTTTACGCGCATTATCAGACCAGTTATAGGAGCTTATCGCCTCTTTGTTGAGATCGCTGGTCTGGGTGTAGATCACGTAGTTTGTATCATAAGGGTACAGCGTGAACGGATTGTCATGCTCCTGAAGCATATTGGCGATGATGCTGCCCTTAACGGCAGGTTTATCATGCACCTCTTTGATCGTCGCTTCCTGCGCATATGCTGTGAGGGGCAGCGCAACCGCCGCCAGTAACCAACCCAGATACGTCCGCATCGGTGGTGTTCTCCTGAAATGGTGACATTTAATGAATAGTTTTGTCCGGGCATTCTACAGACTTCTGCGATAACTTCCGCTTCCTCGTTTCTTAAAGTGGCATTCCTTTATCCTGAAGCATAAAATCAACATTTTGTTAACAACAAGGATGCCACGTCAGATGTCAGCCACACTCACCGCCGAAGAAACCTTAAAGCTCGTGGGCGAGATTTTTGTGTACCACATGCCGTTCAACCGTGCACTGGGTCTTGAGCTGGAGCGATACGAAAAAGACTTCGCTCAGCTGAGTTTCAATAATCAGCCAATGATGGTCGGTAACTGGGCGCAAAGCATTTTGCACGGCGGGGTCATTGCCTCCGCGCTGGACGTGGCGGCCGGTCTGGTGTGCGTGGGCAGCACGCTGACGCGCCATGACACCATCAACGAAGATGAGTTACGCCAGCGCCTGTCGCGCATGGGCACCATCGATTTACGCGTCGACTACCTGCGTCCGGGACGCGGAAACCGCTTCACCTGCACCAGCAGCCTGCTGCGCGCCGGGAATAAAGTTGCCGTCGCCCGCGTTGAGCTGCATAACGAGGAGCAGGTTTATATCGCCAGCGCAACCGCCACTTATATGGTGGGTTGAGACGGCAAATTCGGGTAAAATTACTTCACTTTTTTGTAACGGATTTTCCCGATGGATGCTAAACAGACGCGGCAGGGCGTTTTACTCGCCCTTGCCGCTTATTTTATTTGGGGTATCGCACCGGCGTACTTCAAACTTATCGCCTATGTCCCGGCGGACGAGATCCTCACTCACCGCGTCATCTGGTCCTTTTTCTTCATGATTGCGCTGATGAGTATCAGCCGTCAGTGGTCAGGCGTCAAAACGCTGCTGAAAACCCCGAAGAAGGTCTTCCTGCTCGCTCTCTCTGCGGTGCTGATTGGCGGAAACTGGCTGCTGTTTATCTGGGCGGTGAATAACCATCACATGCTCGAAGCCAGCCTGGGCTACTTTATTAACCCGCTGGTCAATATTTTGCTGGGGATGATTTTCCTTGGTGAGCGCTTTCGCCGGATGCAGTGGGTGGCGGTGATTCTGGCCTTCTGCGGCGTGCTGGTACAGCTGTGGACCTTCGGCTCACTGCCGGTTATCGCCCTGGGACTGGCGTTCAGCTTTGCGTTTTACGGCCTGGTGCGTAAGAAGATTGCGGTGGAAGCGCAGACGGGAATGCTGTTTGAAACCCTGTGGCTGCTGCCTGTCGCCGCGATCTACCTGTTCGGTATTGCCGACAGCGCCACCAGCCACATGGGCAGCAATCCATGGTCGCTGAACCTGATGCTGATGGCCGCGGGCGTGGTCACGACGATCCCCCTGCTGTGCTTTACCGGCGCGGCAACGCGTCTGCGCCTCTCCACGCTGGGCTTCTTCCAGTACATTGGCCCCACGCTGATGTTCCTGCTGGCGGTGGTGTTTTACGGCGAGGTGCCGGGTGCGGATAAGATGGTGACGTTCGCCTTTATCTGGGTGGCGCTGGCCATCTTTGTTGCGGATGCGATTTATACCCAGCGCAGGGTGCGCAAAGGGCTGTGATGTTGCCCTCACCCTAACCCTCTCCCACAGGGGAGAGGGTTCCCCAGTAATTTGAAAGCAAAAGCGATAACGTTGCCTCAGAATAACTGAGGGCTTTCAGCGATGCCTCGGTCCGGCTGTAAATCGCTGAGGCGTTTCCTGGAGGCCGGGGCGAGGCGCAGGGATGCGCCGAGAGGGCGGGCTTTACAGGGATGTTACCTCCGCCCGTCCCCGATAAGCCGGAAGGAATAAGCCGAAGGCACCGCGAAGCGGCGATTTACCGCCGGAAGCCCGGGTCGCCAGGGTGGTGGCGACTGAGCCACCCTGGCACGTTCACCGGTCATGTCGTGACAGAGTAGCAAGGAACATAAAGTGAACGGAATGACCACCAGAGCCGTATGTTCCCCCTCACCCCAGCCCTCTCCCACAGGGAGAGGGAATTCGATCGTAGGGCGGGTAAGCGCAGCGCCACCCGCCAGATTTTTACAGCCAGTTCTTCCGCTTAAAGTACAGATACGGCGCCAGCCCGGCGAGGATCATAAAGATAATCGCCCCCGGGTAGCCAAAGCTCCACTTCAGCTCCGGCATAAACTCGAAGTTCATCCCGTAGCTGGACGCCACCAGCGTCGGCGGCAGGAACACCACGGACACCACCGAGAAGATCTTGATGATGCGGTTCTGCTCGATGTTGATAAAGCCCATCGCCGCCTGCATCAGGAAGTTGACCTTCTGGAACAGGGATTCGTTGTGCGGCAGCAGGGATTCGATATCGCGTAAGATCTCACGCGCCTGCTCCAGCTGACCGCCCGGCAGACGCGCCTTGCGCACCAGGAAGTTCAGCGCGCGCTGGGTATCCATCAGACACAAACGCACCTTCCAGCCGATATCTTCCAGCTCAGCCAGCGTGGACAACGCTTCGTCGTACTCATCGCCCTGATGGCCTTCCATGATCACGCGGCTCAGCTTTTCCAGGTCGCTGTAGATGTTTTCGATTTCATCCGCCAGCTGTTCGATTTTGGTTTCGAACAGATCCAGCAGCAGCTCATAAGCGTTGCCGTCCATCATCGCCTGGCTGCGGGCACGCATACGGTAGAGACGAAACGCAGGCAGTTCGCGCTCGCGCAGGGTGAACAGGCGGCCATCGCGGATGGTAAACGCCACGGTGGAGTTCCCCGCGTGGTCTTCGGCATCTTCGAAAAAGAAGAAGGAGTGAATGTGCAGGCCGTCTTCGTCTTCAAAAAAACGGGCGGATGCTTCGATGTCTTCCAGTTCCGGGCGTGTCGCCAGGCTTTGCCCCAGTTCAGATTGTACGCGAAGGCGCTCATCGTCGTCCGGCTCGACCAGATCCACCCATACGGCATCAATGAGGGGCTGTGACTCTTCGGCTTCAAGCCGAGTCAGTCGGTTATTTTCGAGTTGAAATGCGCTCAACATGACCGGGACTCCCAATGCAAAAAATATCGGACAGTTCGGTGGGCACACAGAAACAAATTGGGTTTCAGACCATTAAACAGCCTGACTCAGCGCGACGGGAATGATGCAGTCGCTGACAACCACTAAGGCCATCAGCAAGAGGAGATAGCCTTAGGAGTTGTTCCTGGATGACAGGGAATTGAGCCAGTATCTACTGGGTGTGTCCAAGGCGAATGTCCTCTTAGCGTAATCGTGCGCGCATGTTACGCCAGCAATAACTGTGGCGTCAACACGCAACGGAACGCTGAAGGGCATTAATTGACCTTCAACGTATAAGGCTAGCAGATTATTACAAAATAGTGATATTTTTCTGAAAGTTACACACTTTCCAGCTTGGCATAGGCTGCCACCAGCCATTTGATCCCCTGCCCCTGGAACGCTACCTGCAAACGGCTGTGCTCGCCGCTGCCTTCCAGGTTGACGATGGTGCCTTCGCCAAACTTCGAGTGGCGCACGCGCTGGCCCAGCTTGTAACCGGTGTCGGTTTCAGAGATCGGCGAGCCCATACGCTGATGGCTGACCGGACGGCTGATGCTGGCGCGCAGGCGCACCTCTTCCACACACTCTTCCGGCAGTTCGCCGATAAAGCGCGACGGACGGTGATATACCTCTTTCCCGTACAGGCGGCGGGTTTCCGCGTAGGTCAGGGTCAGTTTCTGCATCGCACGGGTCACGCCCACGTAGGCCAGACGACGCTCCTCTTCCAGACGCCCGCCTTCATCCAGCGACATCTGGCTCGGGAACATCCCCTCTTCCATCCCGACGATGAACACCTGCGGGAACTCCAGACCTTTCGCGGAGTGCAGGGTCATCAGCTGAACCGCATCCTGCCAGGTATCGGCCTGCCCTTCACCCGCCTCCAGCGCGGCGTGAGAGAGGAATGCCTGCAACGGCATCAGGTCTTCGTCTTCTTCGTTGTAGCTGAACTGGCGCGTTGCCGTCACCAGTTCCTCTAAGTTCTCAATACGGGTCTGGCCCTTCTCGCCTTTTTCCTGCTCGTACATGGTGCGCAAGCCGGAATCTTTGATCACCCGGTCGGTCTGGACGTGCAGCGGCATGTCGGCCGTTTCCTGCGCCAGCGCGTCGATTAACTCCAGGAAGCGCTGCAATGCGCTGGCGGCGCGCCCGGCAAGGGCTTTTTCCTGTAACAGCTCGCGGCACGCCTGCCACAACGTGAGCTGACGATCGCGCGAGGCCTGACGCACCACGTCCAGCGTACGATCGCCGATGCCGCGCGTCGGCGTGTTCACCACGCGCTCAAACGCCGCATCGTCGTTACGGTTGGCAATCAGACGCAAATACGAGAGCGCATCTTTGATCTCCTGACGTTCGAAGAAGCGCATACCGCCATAAATGCGGTACGGCATGCTCACCTGCAACAGCGCCTCTTCCAGCACGCGCGACTGGGCGTTGCTGCGATAGAGAATGGCACACTGCTCCAGCGCGCCGCCGTTCTCCTGCCAGGTTTTAATGCGGTTCACCACGAAGCGGGCTTCGTCGAGCTCGTTGAAGGCGCAGTAAATCGAAATCGGTTCGCCGTCGACGCCATCGGTCCACAGCTTTTTACCCAGGCGCCCGTTGTTGTTCTCAATCAGGGCGTTGGCCGCGCTCAGAATGTTGCTGGTAGAACGGTAGTTCTGCTCCAGACGGATGGTTTGCGCGCCGGGGAAATCGTTGAGGAAGCGCTGGATGTTCTCCACCTGCGCGCCGCGCCAGCCGTAGATAGACTGGTCGTCATCGCCTACGATCATCACCTTGCCGGTATCCCCGGCCAGCAGGCGGATCCAGGCGTACTGGATGTTGTTGGTATCCTGGAATTCGTCCACCAGGATGTTGGTAAAGCGTTCACGGTAGTGTTGCAGAATATGCGGTTTGTTCAGCCACAGCTCGTGGGCGCGCAGCAGCAGCTCGGCGAAATCCACCAGACCGGCGCGATCGCACGCTTCCTGATAGGCCTTGTAGACGTTCTGCCAGGTCTGCTCGACCGGGTTACCGAAGCTCTGAATATGATGCGGACGCAGCCCTTCGTCTTTCTGACCGTTGATGTACCACATCGCCTGACGCGGCGGCCACTGCTTCTCATCGAGGTTCATCGCCTTGATCAGGCGTTTCAGCAAGCGCAGCTGATCTTCGCTGTCGAGGATCTGGAAATCCTGCGGCAGGTTAGCGTCCATATGGTGCGCGCGCAGCAGACGGTGCGCCAGGCCGTGGAAGGTGCCAACCCACATGCCGCCCTGGCTGGTGCCCATCAGCTGCGCGATACGGTGGCGCATCTCCGCCGCCGCCTTGTTGGTGAACGTCACGGCCATAATCGAGTACGGCGAGCAGTTCTCCACGCTCTGTAGCCAGGCGATACGGTGAACCAGCACGCGCGTCTTACCACTGCCCGCTCCAGCCAGTACCAGCAGGTTCGTACGCGAGGCGGCAACCGCGTCACGCTGTTTATCATTAAGGCTGTCGAGCAGGTAAGAAACGTCCATTGGCACCGTCACGTCATGTCGGGCAGGCAAATGTTTCCATTCGCCAAAACCCTGTTAATTTATACAGAACAATTGATGATTATATCAGCGTCGTGAGGGATGCCAACCGTGAAATTTCCACGTGCGGCAGAAGACGGCTATCCGGGGTAGTCATCAGATCGGCATTTTCCGGCTTGATCCAGCAGGCCTGCATGCCGCAGCGGATCGCCCCGGCGACGTCCGTGGTCAGGTCGTCGCCCACGTGCAGGATCTCACCGAGCGGCAAATCCAGTTTTTCCGCTGCCAGATGATACATATCGTTGAACGGCTTCGAGCGTCCGTGCGGGCCCGCGCGCAGCACGAACTGAAAATAGTTCCCCAGACCAAACAGTTCAGGCTGAGCGTTGCCGTTGGTGATGGCCACCAGCGGCCACTTTTCGGCGAGCTTCGCCAGCGTGTCGTGGGTCTCCTGCGGCACGTCGATCCGACTGCGCCATTTGGCGAAGTTTTCCATGGCCGCTTCGGCCCCCGTGGCCGCATCCTGCGCGCTCAGGCCGGCGTTGAGCATCGCCTGCTCAACCGCACGGCGGCGCCATTCGGTCACGTCGTGGTAAATCTCCGGTTCGGTTTCCCGCAGGGACTGACGCAGCTGCTGGAAGTCTTTGTTCTGCATCGCTTTCAGCGCAGGATGGTAGTTCTGCACAAACGCCAGCGACTCCTGCTCGGTACGCAGGATCACCGGGCGGTTATCGTAAAGAGTGTCATCAAGGTCAAACGTCAGGGCTGATATCTGACCGAGTGGGCGGTAAAAACGCATTATTTCCCCCGTTTGGCGCGTGGATGCGCCGCGTCATACACCGAGGCAAGGTGTTGGAAGTCTAAGTGGGTATAGATTTGGGTGGTCGACAGATTCGCGTGACCAAGCAGCTCCTGTACGCCGCGCAGGTCGCCGCTTGATTCCAGCATGTGCGTCGCAAAGGAGTGGCGCAGCTTGTGGGGGTGAACGTGGCTGTTCAGCCCCTGCTTAATGCCCCACTCCGCAAAGCGCTTCTGCACGTTACGCGCCGAGATCCGCTTGCCGAGTTTCGACAGGAACAGCGCATCTTCGTCGGCGCCAAACAGCCCGCGAAGGTCCAGCCAGTGCTCAATCCAGGAGACCGCATTGCGGCCGATCGGCAGGCGGCGCTCTTTGCTGCCCTTGCCCATTACCCACACCTCGCCGGACTCCAGATCGAGGTGCTTTAAGTCGAGGTTCACCAGCTCAGAGAGACGCAGGCCCGCGCCGTACATCACCTCCAGCATCGCGCGGTCGCGCACGGCCAGCGGATCGTTAAGATCGATATCCAGCAGGCGGTTTACGTCGTCGACGTCGATATTTTTCGGCAGATGACGCGGGGCTTTCGGCGTGGCGATCCCTTTTGCCGGGTTGGCTTTCAGACCGCCCTGACTGACCAGCCAGTCGAAGAAACTGCGCAGGGCAGAGAGCCGGAGCGCCAGGCTCGCCGGGCTGAGATTTTTTTTACGGCTACGCACGACGAACCCGCGTACCGTGGCGGCGTCACATTGTTGCCAGCTTTTCAGGCCGATTTCATCGGCAAGCTGCATGATGGCATCAAGCTGACGCTGATAGTTGAGCAGCGTAATAGGGCTGAGCTGGCGTTCTACGCCCAGATAGCGCAGAAAGCGGTTGACGTCAGTGGCGAGCAATCCGTCCGTCATACGCGCTCAATCCAGCGCTCCAGCAGCTCAGGCAGCATCAGGGCGATCTCCTGCAACAGTTGCGTGCCCTGCCCCTGTTCATAATGATGCGCGTCGCGGCTGGTAAATAACATCACGCCCAGGTCACCATCGCGCCCCATCAGCGACATCGCCACCGAGCCGATAGCTTTGGCTTCCGGCAGCACCACCAGCAGTTCTGGCCCGTTAAGCGGCCCCAGATAGTGGTGCTCATGGCCCAGACGCTGAATGCGCAGCGGCTCAAACGCCTGACGGCTCAGCGCCAGATGGGTAAACCCGGACGGCGCGCCAATGCGCCAGCGGTCAGGGAAGAGACGGATCGTCGCGCCTGCCAGCCCCAGCTCGCGCGCCCAGCGGTGGAAGCGGTTGAGGAACTCTTCGAGACTGTGCGCGGAAGCCAGACGCGCCTGAAGGTGCAGTAGACGGTAGAACAGGCTTTCGTTATTGCTGGCCTGCTCCATCAGCAGCGTCATGTTCTCTTCGAGCTGATTGATGTGGTTGCGCGAGCGCGCCATGTGCCATTCAACCAGCGACACGGTCTCGCGAACCGGATGCGGCACGCGCATCTGTTCGACGACGCGTGCATTGCGGATAAAAAACTCAGGATTGTGCAGCAGGTAATCCACAACAGCGCTGTCGTCCAGCTCCGTTACAGGTTCCCGCAGTTCTTCCCCTGGTTGCTTCATAGATGGATAAACCCGTCATAAACATGTGTCGCCGGGCCAGTCATGTACAGTGGATGACCCGCTCCTTTCCAGGCGATATCAAGACGTCCGCCCGGTAATTCCACGCGAACCTCTTCTGCCAGTAACCCCTGTGAGATACCGACGGCCACCGCCGCACAGGCACCGCTTCCGCAGGCCTGGGTTTCGCCCGCGCCGCGCTCGTAAACCCGCAGGCGAATGTGTTCACGCTTCACCACCTGCATGAAACCGATGTTCGCCCGCTCCGGGAAGCGCTCGTGGCTTTCCAGCACCGGGCCGAGCGTTTCAACCGCCGCGGTTTGCACATCATCCACCTGAATCACGCAGTGCGGGTTACCCATTGAGACGACGCCGCACAATACTGTCTGCTCGGCGGCACGCATAATATAGGTCTTTTCCGCTTTGTTGGCGCGAAACGGCACGGCAGAGGGGTCGAAGTTCGGCTCGCCCATGTTCACGCGCACCAGTTCGTCGTCGGTGACGCTGAGCACCATCCGGCCGTTGGCGGTGCTGACGCGGATATCGCGCTTGTTGGTCAGCCCTTTCAGCCGAACAAAGCGGGCAAAACAGCGCGCGCCGTTGCCGCACTGGGAAACTTCGCTGCCGTCGGCGTTAAAAATGCGGTAGTGAAAATCCAGGTCAGGATCGTAAGGCGGCTCCACCACCAGCAGCTGGTCAAACCCCACGCCCACGTGTCGATCCGCCAGGCGACGGATCAATTCCGGGGAGAAAAAGACATTCTGCGTTACCGCGTCGACGACCATAAAGTCGTTGCCAAGGCCATGCATTTTAGAGAACTGCATCATTTGCTCCATTGCGCGGGTACAGAACGTAATTGTCAGAGATTGACCTGAGTCGGGCCGCCGTTATTGCCGCGATCGTTGGTATCCGGCGTAGATGACTCGATACCACTTTGCACCGGTTTTGTCGGCGGTGGTGCGTTTTTATCCTCTGGCGGGAAGTACAGTGGTCCCTTCAGTCCACAGCCGGTCAGGCTAAACAGAGTGACAAGAACGACAAGCGTTCGGAAGACGTTTTTCATGTAGAGGTTGCCCGTAAGTTCAAATCTGTTTCTATCATCGCAGGAGAAGACACAAAAGCAAGAGTTTGCCGCTTTCCTGCAACGGGAATTATTTAGCGTTATACTGCCGCCATCACGAAAAACAGGAATAAAACCATGAACGACAGTGAATTTCATCGCCTTGCCGATACCCTGTGGATGACCATCGAAGAGCGTATCGACGACTGGGACGGCGACAGCGATATCGATTGTGAAATCAACGGCGGGATCCTGACCTTAAGCTTCGAAAACGGCAGCAAGATTATTATTAACCGTCAGGAGCCGCTTCACCAGGTGTGGCTGGCGGCGAAACAGGGCGGCTATCACTTTGATCTGAAAGGTGACGAGTGGGTCTGCGATCGCAGCGGCGAAACGTTCTGGGATAGGCTGGAGCAGGCGGCGACGGCGCAGGCAGGCGAGGCAGTGAGTTTCAGGTAGTTGCGTTGCCCGGTGACGGCTACGCCTTACCGGGCCTACAACGTCTCGAACCGTAGGCCGGGTAAGCGTCAGCGCCACCCGGCAACAGCGGCTCGGACCGTAGGCCGGGTAAGCGTCAGCGCCACCCGGCAACAGCGGCTCAAACCGTAGGCCGGATAAGCGTTAGCGCCACCCGGCAACAGCGGCTCGGACCGTAGGCCGGATAAGCGTTAGCGCCACCCGGCAACAGCGGCTCGGACCGTAGGCCGGGTAAGCGTTAGCGCCACCCGGCGAAAAGCCTCAGGAAAAATACTGCTGCAACAGCGGCGCAGTTTCCTGGTTAGCGGGCGCCGCCGGGGTAATCGCCTGCGTACGGAACGGGATCACCTGCGCTCGCCCATCCACATTCACAATCTGGTAGAACTGCGGCAGGTTGAAGTTGATAAAGCTTGAGCCGTAGGTAAAGCGATCGTGCGAGGACGAATAGAAGCGGCTGACGTCGCGCACCAGCTCCTCTTTGCTGCCTTCGCAGTGGTGATACACCTCGGCACGGTTGGTTTCATCCAGAATGTAGATGTTAAACCCGGCGTTATCGCCCGACTCTTCGAAGAAGAACTGAATAATCCCTTCACTCGCAAAGCCATCCACCACCTGCGGCAGCTTAACGTGATTGGTTTCCACCTGGACCGACAGGCCATGCAGTTTGTTGTGTGAAATCGCGCCGTAGAATTCAATGGCGTTTTCCAGCTTCTGCACCGACACGTTCAGGCGCTCAAAGAACAGCCCCCAGGTCTGGCCGGAGACGCGCAAGGCTTTAAAGCGCCCGGTTTCCTGTCGGGTGCTGGAGAGACGCAGTTCGATGCACTCAGACACCAGCTGCTGAACGCGGGTACGAATCAGGCCGCGCAGGTGCTGGCTGTAGCAGAACACCTCCACGCTGTCCGGCGGCGCGGCGTCCTGGTGCATCTTGCCGAGGATCGTTTTCAGCGCCTCGATCATCGCCTGCTCGCCGTTAAAGTGCAGGGTACGCACTTCGTTCCACGAGTTGCGGTACAGCAGATCCACGCTGCCCACCAGGCAGTTTTGCTGCTCGCCAAAGCTAAAGACGTCCAGCTTGCGGAAGTCAAAGTGAACCACCTGATTGCGGAAGGCCGCCGTCGGGTCGTATTCCAGGTTGACGATGATCGCCAGATGGCGAATCTCACACGGGCTGTAGAGCGCTTTTGGCGTCGGCGCAGGCAGACGCAGCGGGAAGTGGTGCGAGACATCCGCCACCATCTCCTGCAACTTGGCTAAATCGACCACCTCGTTGCCTTTGATAAACAACCGGGTACGTGAAGTGAGAAGGCCGTTAAACCAGGCCCAGGCCACCAGCTTGTTCAGGTAGCGGTTATACTCCAGCGGCTGATGGCTGATGATCGAATCCATGCTTGGCGCACGGTTGTACAGATACCACCCGGTGCGGTTCGCGCGGCCCGGCGGTACGTAGATAAAGGTCAGATTCGGTTCAGACAGGTCAGGCGAAATCTGTGGGTTAACCAGCGTTACCTTGCCCGGCAACGCTTCAAACGCGGCGTACAGTTTGCGGGTCAGCACCCCGATATCCTGTGGGCTGGCAGAAACGCTAAGGTTGTTACGGCGGGCAAAGCGGATCAGGTTGCGGTAGCTCTGCATCATCGCATCAAGCAGTTCGTTGTGCGCCTCACGCACCTGATCGATCTTCCAGTTGGCGCGGTTGTCGAGCATGGCGAGACGCTCTTCGTCCCATCCCCACTCTTTGACTAACTGGCTGACGACTTCACGACGCCAGCCCACGCAGGCGCGTTCGCGGCTCAGTTTTTCACAGACTTTGAGATAGAAACATCGACGCACCAGGTCAAGACGCGTGGCGTCCTCAATGGCTGTCAGGTATTCGGTGACGCGTTCCAGCATCATGCAGTAGGCATCAAGACCGTAGGAGACGATCTCCCCGTCGTGCAGACGCTGTTTAATATCTTTCGCCAGCAGGCGCGGCGTGGGGTATTCCCAGGAGTAGGCTTCCAGCAGCAGGGTTTTCAGCACCGCTTTGTACGGTGAATCAATGCTCTTATAAAGCTGCCAGAGGCTTGCGCCAAAGTACTCTTCGGCGGACAGGGAGCTCAGGCCGCCCAGATCCAGCCACTCGTTTGGCGTCAGAACGCCCTGCGAGTAAAGCGACATGACGTAGTCGTCATAATTCTCTTCTTCATCGCACGGCACCATATTCCACAGAATACGTTTCCCGGCCAGGCGAACGGCAGTACGGTAAAACTCATCCAGCAACAGGATGTGCTGAGTCGAGCCGCAGTCTTCACCACCCAGACTGCCGCTTTCGTTATGGCGGAAACGGTTTTCATCAATCAGGAAGAAGCTCACTTCCACGCCGAGCGACGCCGCCCAGCTCTCCAGCAGGCTGCATTTACGCTGCAACAGCTGGCGCTCTTCATTGTCGAGCCAGGACTGATGGCAGACCCAGATATCCAGGTCAGAAGAGCAACTTTGCCCAACCGATGACGTGCTGCCCATGGAGTAAACCCCGGTAATCGGCAGCTCGCCTTTCGGCGAATCCTGCGGCGGCATACCACGGTAGAGTTCAAGTTCAGTCAGGTAATGCTGTTGGGTTTCATCAGGCGTGAAGAGGCAAATGCCCTGGGGAACGTTACCATCAAGGTAACCCGGCATCAGCGGATGGTGATAGTGCAACAATGTTGGCAGTAGACTGTATACCTGCTGGAAAGCAGGGCCCATGGCAGCAAGCGCGCGATCCACACGCAATTGATTGATGGCATCCAGTCTCTGTTTCAGAGTCTCAATATAGAGGTACAAGACGTATCGCCTGATGTTTCCGGGTGTCGCACGCCAGTCAGAACACAAAAAGCAGCGGACCCACAGTATTTCAAAAAATAACCGTTACCCTTTTTTCGCCTTTTGCTTTTCTGGTGGTACAGACGAAAAAATGGTCTAAAACGTGATCAATTTAACACCTTGCCGGTTGACCGTAAAGAAAGATGCGCTACATACAAGTGTAGCATCGTTCTTGACGTGTAAATTCCTGAATACGGCGATGGCTGACGAGTACGCCGCCCTGTCCCTCTCACTCTTCATCAACCGTAAAACTGCCATCCGAGTGTCAACAATGTTAGGATGGTTAGCGATTGATAATGACGGTAACAAGCATGTTAGACAATGTTTTGAGAATTGCCACACGCCAAAGTCCTCTTGCACTCTGGCAGGCACATTATGTTAAGCAGCGCCTGGAAGCCTGCCACACCGGATTACGCGTTGAGCTGGTGCCAATGGTCACACGTGGCGATGTCATTCTGGATACGCCGCTGGCCAAAGTGGGCGGAAAAGGTCTGTTTGTCAAAGAGCTGGAGCTGGCATTGCTTGAGAACCGCGCCGATATCGCCGTGCATTCGATGAAGGATGTGCCCGTTGAGTTCCCGGAAGGGCTGGGGCTGGTGACCATCTGCGAGCGCGAGGATCCGCGCGATGCGTTTGTCTCTAATCGCTATGACTCGCTCGATGCGTTGCCGGCAGGCAGCGTGGTCGGCACGTCAAGTTTACGCCGCCAGTGTCAGCTGGCTGAACGTCGCCCGGATCTGGTGATCCATTCGCTGCGCGGGAACGTCGGCACACGCCTTGGCAAGCTGGATAACGGCGACTACGATGCCATTATTCTTGCGGTTGCGGGCCTGAAACGCCTGGGGCTGGAAGAACGCATTCGCGTCGCGTTGCCGCCGGAGCTGTCGCTGCCCGCCGTCGGCCAGGGTGCCGTCGGCATTGAGTGTCGTCTGGTTGATGCGCGCACTCAGGCACTGCTCGCGCCGCTGAATCATGACGATACCGCCGTTCGCGTAAAAGCCGAGCGCGCGATGAATACTCGCCTCGAAGGAGGCTGTCAGGTGCCAATTGGCAGCTATGCTGAATTAACTGACGGTGAGCTGTGGTTGCGTGCGCTGGTTGGCGCGCCGGACGGCTCACAGATGGTTCGCGGTGAACGTCGCGGCAAGCCGCAAGATGCCGAGGCGCTTGGCGTATCGCTGGCGGAAGAGCTGCTGAATAACGGCGCGCGTGAAATTCTGGCTGAGGTCTATAACGGAGAGCCCCCTGCATGAGCATACTTGTCACCCGCCCTTCTCCCGCAGGAGAGCAGTTAGTGAGCCGTCTGCGCGCACTGGGGCAGGTGGCCTGGAGTTTTCCGCTGATTGAGTTCTCCCCCGGTCGCGAGCTGCCTGAGCTCGCTGACCAGATGCGTCTCTTGCAGGAAGGCGATCTGCTCTTTGCGCTGTCGCAGCATGCCGTGGAGTTTGCCCATGCGCAGCTGCAACAGCATGCCGTTAGCTGGCCTCACGCCCCCCGCTATTTCGCCATCGGGCGCACCACGGCGCTGGCCTTACATACCGCGAGCGGAATCGATGTTCGTTACCCGTTAGATCGGGAAATCAGCGAAGTCTTGCTACAATTACCTGAATTACAAACCATTGCCGGAAAGCGCGCGCTCATTTTGCGCGGCAACGGTGGCCGCGAACTGCTGGGCGAAACGCTGCGCGAACGCGGCGCAGACGTGACGTTTGTGGAGTGCTATCAGCGCTGTGCGAAACACTATGATGGCGCGGAAGAAGCAATGCGCTGGCACGCCCGCGGTATTAATACGCTGGTGGTCACCAGCGGTGAAATGTTACAACAGCTTTGGTCGCTGATTCCGCTTTGGTATCGCGAAAACTGGTTACTCCGCTGTCGGCTTCTGGTCGTCAGTGAGCGTCTGGCGAACCACGCCCGGGAACTGGGCTGGCAGGATATTCGGATCGCTGAAAACGCCGACAACGATGCGCTGCTGCGCGCATTACAATAACTCTCAAATGGGAAGCCATAATGACGGAACACGAAAAATCCTCCGCCGTGGTTGAAGAGACCAGGGAGACTGTGGACACCACGTCACAGCCAGAGACGACAGACACAACCGTTGAGAAGAAAAACGGCAGCAACAAAACCAGCCTCACGCTGAGCGTGATTGCCATCGCGATTGCGCTGGCCGCAGGCGTGGGACTCTACGGACTGGTGAAGAAACAAGGCACCAACCAGACGGCCACCAGCGACGCGCTGGTTAACCAAATCACTGCCCTACAGAAAGCGCAGGAGACGCAAAAAGCTGAGCTGGAAGGCGTGATCAAACAGCAGGCTGCCGCCCTCGCCGACGCGAACAGCAAACGTGAAGAGTTGACCAAACAGCTGAGCGAAGTGCAGGAAAAAGTCGCCACAATTTCGGGAACCGATGCCAAAACCTGGCTACTTTCACAGGCCGATTTTCTGGTGAAACTGGCCGGGCGCAAGCTCTGGAGCGATCAGGATGTCACCACCGCCGCCGCGCTGCTGAAAAGCGCCGACGCAAGCCTGGCGGACATGAACGATCCGAGCCTCATCAACGCTCGCCGCGCTATTACGGAAGATATCGCCAGCCTGTCCGCGGTTTCTCAGGTCGATTACGACGGTATCATCCTTAAGGTAAATCAGCTCTCCAACCAGATTGATAACCTTCAGCTGGCCGATAACAACGACGATGACTCCCCGATGGATTCTGACGGCACCGAGCTGTCCAGCTCCCTGAGCGAATGGCGTATCAACCTGCAAAAGAGCTGGCAGAACTTTATGGACAGCTTTATTACCATTCGCCGCCGCGATGAAACTGCCGTGCCGCTGCTGGCGCCGAACCAGGACGTCTATCTGCGCGAAAACATTCGTTCCCGCCTGCTGGTGGCTGCCCAGGCCGTACCGCGTCACCAGGAAGAGACCTACAAACAGGCGCTGGATAACGTTTCAACCTGGGTACGTGCTTACTACGATACCAATGACGCAACCACGACCGCGTTCCTTGAGGATATCGACAAGCTGAGCCAGCAAAACATCACCATGAACGTGCCGGACAAGCTGGAAAGCCAGCCGATTCTGGAGAAGCTCATGCAGACGCGCGTGCGTAACCTGCTGGCCCAGCCGGGCGTTCCGGCAGAACGTCCGGCTGAAGCACCTGCCGCCGCGCCAGCGCCTGAAAGCGCGCCGCAAGGAGAGTAATGATGCTAAAAGTCTTCTTACTCTTCATCCTGCTGATCGCCGGGATTGTACTGGGGCCGATGCTCGCGGGTCACCAGGGTTATGTATTGATCCAGACCGATAACTACAATATCGAAACCAGCGTAACAGGGCTGGTAATTATTCTGATCCTGGGTGTGGTCGTTCTGCTGGCAGTGGAGTGGCTCCTGCGTCGTATTTTCCGTACCGGCGTACATACGCGCGGCTGGTTCGTTGGCCGTAAGCGCCGTCGCGCCCGCAAGCAGACCGAGCAAGCGTTGCTGAAGCTGGCCGAAGGCGACTATCAGCAGGTTGAAAAGCTGATGTCGAAAAATGCCGACCATGCAGAACAGCCGGTTGTTAACTATCTGCTGGCCGCTGAGGCGGCGCAACAGCGAGGCGATGAGGCCCGCGCCAATCAGCATCTTGAACGCGCGTCTGAGCTCTCTACTAAAGATCCGATTCCGGTTGAGATCACCCGCGTTCGTCTGCAACTGGCGCGCAATGAAAACCATGCCGCCCGTCACGGCGTTGACCGTCTGCTGGAAATTACCCCTCGTCACCCGGAAGTGCTGCGTCTGGCTGAGCAGGCATATATTCGGACCGGTGCCTGGGGCTCGCTGCTGGACATTATCCCTTCCATGGCGAAAGCCGACGTGGGCGATGATGAACATCGTGATGAACTTCAGCGTCTGGCCTGGATTGGCCTGATGGATCAGGCGCGCGCCGATCTCGGCAGCGACGGCCTGAAAACCTGGTGGAAAAACCAGAGCCGCAAAACGCGCCAGCAGGTTCCTCTTCAGGTGGCGATGGCAGAACATCTGATTGAGTGTGACGACCATGACACCGCGCAGGAGATCCTCCTCGACGGTCTCAAGCGACAGTATGATGACCGCCTGGTGATGGTCATCCCGCGTCTGAAAACCAACAATCCGGAACAAATTGAAAAAGCACTGCGCCAGCAGATCAAAACCGTGGGCGATCGTCCGCTGCTGTGGAGTACGCTGGGCCAGTCTCTGATGAAACACGGCGAGTGGCAGGAGGCGAGTCTCGCCTTCCGCGCCGCGCTGAAGCAACGTCCGGACGCATTTGATTACGCCTGGCTTGCTGATTCGCTGGACAAGCAGCATAAGCCGGAAGAGGCCGCAGCTATGCGCCGTGATGGGCTGTTATTAACGTTGCAAAATAACGGAACGCAGCAGTAATTAACAGGAGGCCAGATGGCCTCCTTTTTTACGCCCATAAAAAAACGCCTGCTATAAAAGCAGGCGTTAAAACAGGTCTGTAAGACAACATATTTGGTGCTTCACTCAACGTTGTGTCCATGGTGTCTGATGAGGCCGAAGCGACATCTGTCAGTGGACGATAAGCACCGTAAACGGCTCTGCGTCATTCCTGAGTTTATGAGGCCTTAAGGCGAACATAAGAGATGGAATGAGCATCTACACGCATATTATTGCATGTAATGTGCCAGGTTTACACGCAGAACTTTTACATCGCGCAACATTTTAAGATAAAAGGAAATTATGCTGTTAAGAACCGCCTGAAGCCATACAACATCGCGCTGAAGGCGGCGATATGTCGTCACCAGGAGACAGGTTAAGAGGTAAAATAATAAATTCTTTAATATTAACGGGTTATATGTCGCTGAATCGCGACAAGGATATAGAGTGTTGTCGGGGAAAGGCTACAGGATAAAAAACGCAGAAAACAAAAAACCCCGCCGAAGCGGGGTTCAAAATTGGTCGGCGAGAGAGGATTCGAACCTCCGACCCACTGGTCCCAAACCAGTTGCGCTACCAAGCTGCGCTACTCGCCGATGTACTGCTTTTTTGAATTTTTAGTTCAACTCATTAAAAGTCGTGGTGCGAGGGGGGGGACTTGAACCCCCACGTCCGTAAGAACACTAACACCTGAAGCTAGCGCGTCTACCAATTCCGCCACCTTCGCAATTCACAACTCTTTCAATAATGGGGTGGCTAATGGGATTCGAACCCACGACAACTGGAATCACAATCCAGGGCTCTACCAACTGAGCTATAGCCACCACTGTATTCTTTCACGCGGTTCTGACTACTTCTCAGACCACCGCAGCTCTAGCGCCGGGACTAAAATGGCGCGCCCGACAGGATTCGAACCTGAGACCTCTGCCTCCGGAGGGCAGCGCTCTATCCAGCTGAGCTACGGGCGCTTAGCGCCGTTGCGGGGCTGGATATTACGTACCTCCGTCCCCGCTGTCTAGTGCTTTTTTGAAAAAAATGCGCGTTTGGTTATGGTTTGCACATTTTGCCGCTTATTCCTCCACTTTATGGGCGGAGCCACGGCGACCCAGGCCAAAAAGTTTATATGCAGCTGTGACGGCAGCCAGGAAGATCATCCCGACAAACAGCGACATGCGGGTATCTTCATTAAAGTACATTCCAATTAATACGCAAATCAGGAACGCCATCGTCAAATAGTTCGCATACGGGAACAGAATGGAGCGGAACGGATGGCTGGCGATCGCTTTTTTGTGCGCCTGTCGGAAACGCAGCTGGCTAATCAAAATGACAAACCACGGTACCATTCCCGGCAGCACGCTGGCGCTATAGACGTAAACAAACACGCGCTGCGGATTCGGGATGATGTAGTTCAGGCAAGAGCCAATCAGCAGAATCACAATCGACACCGCTACGCCCGCCACCGGTACACCCACGCGGGAGACTTTACCCATCACCGCCGGCAGCTGTTTGTTTTGCGAGAGCGCGTAAAGCATACGCCCGCAGCTGTACATCCCGCTGTTACAGCCGGAGAGCGCCGCCGTCAGCACCACAAAGTTGATAATGGCGGCCGCCGCCGTGATGCCAATCTTAGCGAAGGTTAAGACAAACGGGCTGCCGGTGGTGCCGATCTCGTTCCATGGGAAAATGGTCACGATAACGAAGATCGCGCCCACATAGAAAATCAGGATACGCCACAGCACCTTGCCTACCGCGCTACGCAGCGTGACCTGCGGGTTTTTCGCCTCACCTGCGGTAATGCCGATCAGCTCAACGCCCTGATAAGAGGCGACAACGATACAGAGTGCGGTCAGGAAGCCTTTCCAGCCGCCGGCAAAGAAGCCGCCGTGTCCGGTCAGGTTACCGAAACCAATCGCGTGCCCGCCGTTACCGAAACCAAAGAAGATGACACCCAGACCCACAACAATCATCACGATAATGGTGGTGACTTTGATCATCGCAAACCAGAACTCGATTTCACCGTAAAGGCGAACGGCGGCAAGGTTCGCCAGCGCCACCAGCCCTACGGCGATGAGCGCGGGTATCCACTGGGCCATCTCCGGGAACCAGAACTGCACGTAGACCCCGATGGCGGTGATCTCCGAAATCCCGACGGCCATCCACATAAACCAGTACGACCAGGCCGTGAGATAGCCAAAGAACGGGCTCATATAACGGTGGGCGTAAACGGCGAAAGAGCCCGTTACCGGCTCCAGAAACAACATTTCGCCCATTGAGCGCATGATGAAGAAGACGAACAGCCCGGCAATAATATACGCCAGCAGGACGGAAGGCCCCGCCCATTTCAGCGTGCTTGCCGAGCCCATAAACAGGCCAACGCCGATAGTGCCGCCCAGCGCGATCAATTCAATATGTCGAGCTTCCAGCCCACGCTGAAGCTCCGGTTTTTTCTCTGCCATAAATCCTCGGTTGTGTTTGCTGTTTCCCGACTTATTGCCGGGTATTGTTTTGAGGGGTACTGAAATACGGAGCGAATGGTTTCTTAAATTCTGGCAAATGGCAAACAATGCATTAAAAAAATGAATGCATTGTACAGAAATCCAGCAGTTTTACAGGGGGGGTTGCAGCGCGAACAGCAGATCGCGCTGCATATTGATTACATTTTCCCGGTGTAGTGCCAGGCGAGGTAGCGCAGCAGACGAATCTGTCGTTTGATACGCGTCGGTTGAGAGAGCAGGCGGTAGAGCCACTCCAGCCCCAGGTTTTGCCAGACTTTGGGAGCCCGCTTAACGTGGCCGGTAAAGACGTCGTAGGTGCCGCCAACGCCCATATAGAGCGCATCCGGGCTGACCAGACGGCAATCGCGCATCAGAATTTCCTGCCGCGGCGACCCCATGGCGACAGTGACAATTTTCGCCCCGCTGTCGCGCACGCGCTCATATAACGCCTGGCGATCTTCCGGCCTGAAATAGCCATCCTGGCTGCCCACGATGTTAACATTCCACTGGCTACGCAGCTTTTGTTCGGTCTGCGCCAGCACCTCTGGTTTGCCGCCAATCAAAAATACCGGCGTGCCTTCAGCGCCTGCGCGTTCCATAAGTCGCTCCCAAAGGTCAGCACCCGCCACGCGAGACACATTAGCGTCAGGAAACTTTTTACGAATTGAACGCACCACGCTAATACCGTCGGCATATTTAAACTCCGCGGCTTCAATCAGGCTTTTCACTTCCGCATTATCTTCAACCGCCAGCATTTTTTCTGCGTTGATGGCCACCAGCGTGCCCGATTTCATCTGCCCGTCCGCGAACAGGAAATCCAGCGCGTGTTGCATGTCACGCCAGCCAATAAGCTGTAGCCCACGCAGCGCATAACGCGGGGCTGAAGTTGTATCCGTCATGATAATCCCTACTCAGACTTGCGACAGCGTTGTGCTGCCCTGTGGCTCACGTCTGTGCACAAGCCCTGCACTGTCAAACAACCAGTACAGCAGTTTTGCCAGCAGCAGACAGAGACCGAAAACGACCATAAAAAACACCACGCGTGAGACGAACGAATCCAGTCCCTCGCGCGCCAGAACGATCATATTGAAAATGGCACCGAAACAGAAACTGTGCAAAACAGCGGCTTTGTAGCGGTTGGTCTCTTCATTACCCAGCGTATATAGCCAGTCGAACCATTTTATTATCACCCCGACCGCGATCGCGCCCGGCAGGATAAACCACGTTCCGCCCATCACTACCAGCGAGCCAATCAGGGTTGGGGAAATCGCCAGGCCCGAATGGTTGTTCAGCACTTCCCAGGTAAAGTAGTTCGCCGTGTTCAGGACAATACCGGGACGGTCAGGCCACAGCCACGTCGGTATAAAGACATAGAAATCGCGAACAATCGGCGCCAGCCCCTGGAATTCGATTTTGTCGTAGTTTTGCAGCAACAATGCCAGGTTTTCCCAGGGCGAGAAGGTGTCGCGCGTCAGATACAGGAAGGTATAAAACGCTTCGTCGCCCGCCACGTTCAGTCCGTAGCGCTTCAGCGCCAGCCAGAACATCCCCACAATGCCAAAGACGCCTGCCGCCGCCAGCATCCACAGCGAGATCCAACCGCGAATAATGCCGATAAACAGGAAAATCGCGAAGGCGATAATGATGTTGGCGCGGGTGCCGCCGACGATCATGTAGGTCAGAATGCCAAATGCGACGGTGCTGACCAGGAAGAACAGCCAGGCTTTGCTGTCCTGACGCAGGAAAAAGACCACCAGCATCGCCGGAATGAAGAAATAGAAGAAACGCTTGAGCGCGACGCCGGAGACTTCGGCGGAGAAAATCTGGCTATAGGACTGCAACTTAAACAGTAAAAAGCCGTTATGCATGAAGAAAATCGCCACGCTGACGAGGGCGATGGTCATCAGCATAACCCACGTCAGATGGGTTTCTACCCGGTTCATTGTAAACAGCGGACGACGGGGTGTGGTGTCTTTCGCCGCGCGCAGGCGCGTTTTATAGGTGACGTAATACACCGCGTAGAAGCAGGTCGCAGAGAGCAGCGCCTGCAACAAAATTTCCGGCGGAGCGACGCCAACATCAAAGCGGAACACGAGGATGCTGGTCAGCGGGAAGCCAAAGAAAAAGGTCAGCAAAAACAGCAGCGAGAAGAATACGTTGAAGTTAAAACGTACGCGCCGGAATTCAAACCAGGTGAGCGTGGCGATAAACAGCGTGCTCAGCAGCCAGACCACCAGCAAGCCGCTAAATTGCAACTGGCTCATGCGTTGTCTCCTGAAGCAATACGCAGCGCGCGGTGCCACGGCGTGAGATAGTTCGGGCTGAAAAAGTCGATGCTATTTTTATCCACCAGCGTGAGCTGACGCTGCGCTTCCCGTACCACCTCGACATTAAGCGTGTCAGAGGTAAACAGCACCGGAATATGCTGTTCGGCCATGTCCTGCCAGAACGGGTTTTCGCGGTTGAGCACGCACGGTACGCCCGCCTGAATCAGCAGACACAGCGTACCAATCCCCTGCTGTCGGGCAAAGATGAAATAGCCCAGATCGCATTTTCGCAGCAGCGCGAGATAGTCATCAAATTCCAGCTTATCGCTGAGAATGTGCAGATTTTCCGCGCTAAACAGCGCAAGCCCCTGCTGGCGAACTTCATCGATGTAGGCGTCGTTATTGGCGGGATAGCCCATCGGCACCACCACGTTCACCGTATCGCCAAACTGCTGATGCACCGCCCGCAGCGCCGCGACATGCTCGTTACTGCGATCGCCGGAATTTCCCACCAGGATAGTCAGTTTGCCCTCACGAACCGCGTCATTCGCCATGGTATTCAGTGCCGGATCCATACGGGTCGGAAAATAGAGCAGTTCCCCGCGAACCTTCGGGTGCTGTTTAGCAAAATAGTTGAGGTCGCCACGGGTAGCAAAAACGCAGCCCACGCGCGCCTGCGCCAGACGACGCAGCGGATAGAAAAGACGGAACTTCCAGCCGTGGGAGACTTCGTAGAGATCCGCTCCCCAGATATGCCAGCTGAACTGGGAAGGTTTTATCCCGCCGCTTAACAGCGCCAGCCACAGCCCGGTATTGAATTGTCCGTGGAAGAAGAAACGCTGGCTTCGGTCCGCTTTGGCTTTCGCGACAACGGCTTTGGTCAGCGCCGCTTTGTCTGGCCAGAAGGTGATGTGCAATGCCGGACACGCCGCGCTCAGGCCGTTATCGCGTCCAACAACCATAAACTCGCGCGCATCGGGCGTGCCGGATGCCAGTTCATCGTTGAAGAACCGCAGAACGGTCTGGTTGTGATGCGGGATATCCGATCCCAGTATGTGTATCAGTGCAGTCATGCGCGTTTACGCCAAAGTAAAAATACGCCGCAACAGGCAGCGAAATAAACGATATAAGTTGCCATATAGGCCTGAGCCGCCCCCAGCGCACCGTGGGTGGGGATCAGCCAGTGAGAAAATGCCGTCAGCAGCGCAAACTGGCCGATCTCTGCCAGGATATACAACCGCAGCGAAGCCTTCGCAATCACCAGATAGCCGAAAACGTATGCCCCCACTTTCAGTACATCGCCGACCAGTTGCCAGGCAAACAGATCGCGCATGGCGGTAAACTTCGCCGAAAACAGCAGCCAGATGGCGAAATCACGCAGTAACCAGACGGTAAAGCTGGCGATCGCAACCGCCGGCAAAACAAAACGCAGGGAGCGAAAAATCTCGCGGGTAATATCCTGCCTGGAAGTCAGGCGCGATAAGGTTGGCAGCAAATAGACGCTAAAGGAAGCCGTAATAAATTGGAGGTAAGCATCTGAAATGCTGCTCACGCCCTGCCAGATCCCCACTTCATCCCAGCTGTAATGCGCTGCCAGCAGGTTTCGCATCATCACGTAGGCAACGGGAAGCGTTACTGAAGTGATGAGCGCCATCAGGGTAAACTTTCCTAGCTGCCCCGCCAGCATCTTGTCCCACTGCGGTTTCAGGTAATTCAGCGGGACATTGCCTCTGCGCATCAGCATAAACGCTGCCGGAATGACAACGAGCGCAGGCACCAGCGCCAGCCCCAGCAGCGCGCCTTCATAGCCGCCCAGCCGATAGCAAAAGTAGTAGGCGATAACGCCGATGATGCTGCCGAGGATCAGCGCCAGCGCATTCCCGGCGGCATCACGGAAGCCTTTCATCAGCGCCAGCAGCAGGTTTGCCCAGGCGATCCCCATCTGAACGAGCGCCACCAGGCGCACCAGCCCCTGATAATGCGTGTGTCCGAACAGCCCCTGGCTGATGGGTGCCGCCGCCAGCAAAAAGACGACGGCCAGCAACGTAGAGAAGCCCAGCACCATAGCAGAAGAGGTGCCCACCACCGTGCGGAGCTTTTCGGCATCGTCATGATGCTGCGCGACGTATTTGGTGACGCCATTGAATATCCCGGCACCCGCCAGCACGCCAAGCACCGTGACCAGCTGGCGGAAGTTCCCTGCCAGCCCAACGCCTGACGGACCAAATGAGACGGCCAGCAGCTTGACGACCAGTAACCCGGCGCCAATTTTTACAAGCGTGGACGCTGCCGTCCACACCGACGCTTTTGCCAGAGACATATCAGGCGAAATAACTCAGAAGCGAATTGATCACCGTACGCTGGTTCACCGGCGCGAGGTTGTAGAACAGGGGCAGGCGGAGCAGACGTTCGCTCTCTTTGGTGGTGTAGCGGTCTTCACCGGCAAACATCCCGAAGGCTTCGCCAGCCGGGCTGGAGTGCAGCGGAATATAGTGGAATACCGCCATAATTTCCGCCTCTTTCAGCCAGGCAATCAGCTTGCTGCGATCGTCGTTATCGCGCAGCTTGATATAGAACATGTGAGCGTTGTGGATACAGTCTGCCGGAATAGTCGGCAGTTCAATACGTCCGGCTTTTGCCAGCGGCTCCAGCGCGTCGTAGTAGGTTTGCCACAGGGAGAGGCGTTGCAGATTGATTCGCTCTGCCGCTTCCAGCTGCGCCCAGAGATACGCGGCCTGCAAATCCGCCATCAGGTAGCTTGAGCCGATATCGCGCCAGGTGTACTTATCCACCTGACCGCGGAAGAACTGGCTGCGGTTGGTCCCTTTTTCACGGATCACTTCCGCACGCTCCACCAGGGCACGATCGTTAATCAGCGTCGCGCCGCCTTCGCCGCCTGCGGTGTAGTTTTTGGTTTCGTGGAAGCTAAAGCAGCCGATATGACCAATGGTGCCCAGCGCGCGCCCTTTGTAGGTGGACATCACGCCCTGCGCTGCGTCTTCCACCACAAACAGGTTGTGCTTTTTAGCGATGGCCATGATGGTGTCCATCTCACAGGCCACGCCCGCGTAATGCACCGGCACAATCGCCCGCGTTTTATCGGTGACCGCCGCTTCAATCAGCGTTTCGTCGATGTTCATAGTATCCGGACGGATATCCACAAACACGATTTTCGCCCCGCGCAGGACAAACGCGTTCGCCGTGGAGACGAAGGTGTAGCTCGGCATGATCACTTCATCACCGGGCTGGATATCCAGCAACAGCGCCGCCATCTCAAGCGATGCGGTACAGGACGGCGTCAGCAGTACCTTGGCACTGTGAAAACGTTGCTCCATCCACTGCTGGCAGCGGCGGGTAAAACCGCCATCGCCACAGAGCTTGCCGCTGCCCATAGCAGACTGCATGTAATCAAGTTCAGTGCCCACAACGGGAGGCGCGTTAAATGGAATCATCTTGTCACCTGTATAACCAGTAGGCGGTGGCGTCGATGCTGGCACCACTCGCAATATAACGTTTAAGCGCAGCGGTGTTGCCCATCTGGGTTGCGACCCGCAGCGTCGATACCTGTTGTTGCTCCGCCCAGTGCAGCGCCGCCTGCATGAGTTTCTCGCCCATGCCGCGCCCGGCTAACAAACCGATGCGCGCCTCGTGCTCGTTGAGCCTGCGAAGCGAAACAAAACCCTGAATCTGCCCCCCGGCAGTACGGAACACCAGACAGACGTGGTCAAACGTGCCTTTGACCGCATTCTCTATCCACTGGGCATAAAAGCGGCCGCTGTCATCGGGCGCATACCAGGGCGCCCGGAAACGGCTCTGAGCGAAGGCCAGCGCCGCCATCTTGCGCAGCGCGGGGATATCCTGCTCCGTTGCAATTTCCGCGCCCGGTGAGGCGTGGAGAGCCACGGTAACAGAGAGATCAACCTCACCCTCGACCAGCCGGAATCCGTGCTGCTGGAGGGCGTCCAGCAGATCGGCGCGGTCCGCCGGGATCTTAGCCTGTACGCGCTGCCAGGCGCTGAAGTCTGCTTCCTGCAACGCAGGGGCATTGTCGCGCAGACGCACTATCGCTGAGGGACGCGCAAAGAATGCGCTTTCCCACTCAAGGGCCTCCAGCACGCCGTTGAGGATACTCAACGCCACACGCCTTTGGTATCAACAACATACTGCTGACGTACGGCATCACCGGAAACCGTTTTGAACGCATTGTGATCCACCAGCAGCACCAGCACATCCGCCGTCGCCAGCGCGTCATCCAGGGCGGTAAGGGTGCAGTGACCGGCAAGTTTTGCCGGCAGCGCATGAATATTCGGCTCAACCACCAGCGTTTCACCGCTGTGCCAGGCAGCGATCATTTCGGCAATTTCCATCGCCGGGCTTTCGCGCAGATCGTCAATATTCGGTTTGAATGCCAGACCAAAGCAGGCAATTTTCAGCTCACTGGCGCGTTTGCCGCTGTCGGCCAGGCAATCCGCGACCGTGGCTTTGACCTGGTTGATAACCCAGTGCGGTTTATGGTCGTTTACTTCGCGTGCGGTGCGAATCAGGCGTGCCTGTTCCGGGTTCTGCGCCACGATAAACCACGGATCGACCGCGATGCAGTGCCCACCCACGCCCGGCCCCGGCTGAAGGATGTTCACGCGGGGGTGACGGTTGGCAAGACGAATAAGTTCCCAGACGTTAATCCCCTGATCGGCGCAAATCAACGACAGTTCATTCGCAAACGCGATGTTAACGTCGCGGAAGCTATTTTCGGTCAGTTTGCACATCTCGGCGGTGCGGGAGTTGGTCACCACACATTCGCCTTCAAGGAAAATTTTATACAGCTCGCTGGCGCGCGCGGAGCAGACTGGCGTCATGCCGCCAATCACGCGGTCGTTTTTAATCAGTTCCACCATCACCTGGCCTGGCAGTACGCGCTCAGGGCAGTAGGCGATATTGATATCGGCCTGGTCGCCCGCCTGCTGCGGGAAGCTGAGATCGGGACGCGCCTCGGCCAGCCACTGCGCCATCTGCTCGGTAGCCCCAACAGGTGAAGTGGACTCAAGAATAACCAGCGCCCCTTTCTTCAGCACAGGCGCAATGGATTTTGCTGCCGCCTCGACGTAAACCATGTCAGGCTCATGATCGCCTTTAAAGGGCGTTGGAACCGCAATCAGGTACGCATCGGCTTCTACCGGCGTGGTGCTGGCGCGCAGTAAGCCACCGTCCACCGCCTTTTTCACCACACGATCGAGATCGGGCTCCACGATATGAATTTCGCCACGGTTGATGGTTTCCACCGCGTGCGCGTTGATATCTACGCCAACGACCTGCTTTTGACGAGAGGCAAAAGCCGCCGCAGTAGGCAGCCCGATATAGCCAAGACCAACAACAGAGATGGTAGAAAAACTCATAGCGTTACCCGATTGTGTTTAAGTGCGTGCAAAATACGACCACAAGCCTGCCCGTCACCGTACGGATTGTGGGCCCGGCTCATCGCCTGATACTCTTCATCGTCATGCAGTAAGCGCGTGACCTCTTCGACAATACGACGCGGATCCGTTCCCACCAGACGCACGGTACCGGCAGTAACCGCTTCCGGGCGTTCGGTGGTTTCACGCATCACCAGTACCGGCTTACCGAGGGAGGGCGCCTCTTCCTGAATGCCGCCAGAATCGGTCAGGATCAGCCAGGCGTGGTTCATCAGCCAGACAAATGGCAAATAGTCCTGCGGCTCGATCAGGAGCACGTTTTCCACGTGGCCCAGGATACGGTTGACCGGTTCGCTGACGTTCGGGTTGAGGTGCACCGGATAGACAATCTGCACATCCTCGTTCTGCGCGGCGATTTCAGCCAGCGCGTGGCATATTTGCTCAAAGCCACGGCCAAAGCTTTCGCGGCGGTGGCCCGTCACCAGAATCGTTTTCTTGCCGTTGTTCAGGAACGGATAGCGCGCAGCAAGTTCTGCCTGAAGCTCGCTGTTAGCCAGCACGCGGTCACGCACCCAAATCAGCGCATCAATGACCGTATTGCCGGTGACGAAGATCTTGCTGTCGCTGATATTTTCGCGCAGCAGGTTCTGACGTGAGTTCTCGGTTGGCGCAAAATGGTACATCGCCAGGTGACCGGTGAGCGTACGGTTGGCCTCTTCCGGCCACGGGGAATAGAGATTGCCGGTACGCAGACCCGCTTCAATATGACCAACGGGGATACGCTGATAGAACGCGGCCAGGCTGGTCGCCACGGTGGTGGTGGTGTCGCCGTGCACCAGCACCACATCCGGCTTGAACGACTCCAGAATAGGCTTTAATTCTTGCAGAATACGGCAGGTGATTTCCGTCAGTCCCTGTCCCGGTTTCATTATATTGAGATCGTAATCCGGGACGATAGAAAAGAGGGTTAAGACCTGATCGAGCATCTCACGGTGCTGGGCAGTCACGCACACTTTCGCTTCAATATCAGGATCTCTGGCCAGCGCATGAACCAGAGGCGCCATCTTGATGGCCTCCGGCCTGGTGCCAAATACGGTTAGTACTTTCACATCGATTCTCTTCGATTAGACGATGAAGGCCGCAGCCTTCATCGTAGACGGCGTTCTTAGTTTGTGCGGCGACGCAATAACGCTACGCCAGCGCCAGTCAGTGCGCCCACAATCCCCCACATGATCATCAGGAATGCGCGACGCGGACTATCGCGTTTTACAGGCTCTTCAGGCGTTCTTAAATAACGATAGGTCTGAAAACGCGGGTCCAGCGTTGGACCGACGTTGAGCGTATTGAGCATGGCGCGGTTTTGGTCGTAATCAAGGTCAAAGTCAGGACCAACGGCCTGGATATTTTCCAGACGTGCCTGAAGCATTGGGCGACCAAGAAGGAACATTTCTGAATCCGGGAGTTCGTCAGCCGGAACATCCGTTTCGCTACGGGAAATATTGTGCTGTTCCGCAATCTTCAGCGCCTGCTCAATATTATGTACGCGACGGGCGAAGATAGCCTTAGCGACCTCTTCCTGACGTTTGACCTGCGCTTTCATCTGAATAGTACGCGCAGCCCAGGCGCCTTTCAGCTCGTCATTCAGATGACTGGCCGCGCGCTGGCTGGCAAAAGCAACGTACTGACGCAACAGGTTATTGGCGTCCGGCGCCGTTTCCGCAATCAGCTTCACGCTGTCGCTAACGTTACGGAGCACATCGCCAGGCATAAACTGAATGTTATTAATCAGGTCATCCAGCAGCGCGGCATCCGCTTTGCTGTTACCGACCATGCGCTGCTTGTAGTAGTCCGTCTGGGACCAGAAATCGCGACGTGTATCCCACGACGCCAGCTGCATCACAAACTCTTTGTAGGATTCATCCATCACCGAAGCCTGATCCGGGGTCGCCAGATTGGCCTTGATATCAAGATTACGCAGGAATTGCTGCTGGGAGTAGTAGCCTCCAAGCATATTCACCGTTGGTCGGTCTGTGATCGCCGTGGCGCTCCACTCTTGTTTTGCAAAGAAGGTGTAGGCAAGCGCTAACAGCGCGAACCCCAGGGCAATCCCCACAATCCACAGTTTGCCCTGCCATAACACGCGAAACAAACCACGAATATCCAGCTCGTTCTCAGTGCCCACTGATTTCGCTCCCGCCAACGGTTGAGTCATCATAGTCCCGGTTTTACTTAGTTAATGTTGTGTTTTTGCCACTGTTCCGACGCATCCTGCGTTTTAAACGTTTAATAAAACGCGCGACTTTCCATGCACGCTTGATGCAGTAACCGTACATGAAAAATGCTAGCAAGAATAATACCAACATTACCCATTCAGGAATGAAATGTGCGTATTCCGCGGCTACGCCAATCGCAGCCAGAATAGCAGCCGCAAGCGTAATCAACACAAATGCCTGACGAGACGTGAAGCCGGCGCGCATAATCAGGTGATGAATATGCTGCCGATCGGGAGAAAACGGGCTCATCCCTTTACGCAGACGGCGGTACATAATAGCGACCATGTCCATCAGCGGGATGGCGATAATCCAGAGAGCCGTTACCGGGCTGATAGGGTGCGTTTTACCCTGCGTGGTCTCCAGCAAGACCCAGATAACCGTAAAGCCAATCAGGGTACTGCCCGCATCGCCCATAAAGACTTTATAGCGACGCCCTAACACACCCAGATTCAGGCAGATGTAAGGCAGGATGGCGGCAATCATGGCAAAGCACCACATTGACAGGCTGTACTGGCCGTCAAACCATAAGATGATGCCGATAGCGCCAAACGAAACAGAGGACAGCCCACCGAGCAGACCGTCTATACCGTCAACCATGTTAAAGGCGTTGATAGCCGCCCACACGGCAAACAGCGTCAGGAAGAAGCCGAATGGCCCAAGCACCAGCTCCCAGGGACCAAACACGTAGCCCAGGCTTCTGAGATAGAGGCCGCCTACCACCATCATAATGATGCCAATGGCCGCCTGTACCGTCGCGCGGAACTTCACGCTGATATCAAAACGATCATCAAGGGCGCCGACCAGTACCAGCACACCGGCACATGCCAGGTAGAGTGCGGCATGGGGGATATAGTAATCCGCGATCCCGAATGTGAAACAGATGCCTGCGTATACCGAAATGCCGCCCACCAGTGGAATAAGCCCCTGATGACGTTTACGGAAGTTCGGTTTGTCCACTAACCCAATTCTTTTTGCTACCTTGCGCGCAATGAACAAAAAACAGGTTGTGAATAAAAAAATACTGATCAGCTCAGTTACAGCAGTGAGTAGATTCACAATGGATTGCTCTCAACAAATGTTAGTCCCGGAAGTATAACCATGAAGCCTCTGCCTCAGAAGGATTAAAGATGGCTCATCACAACTCCCTTTGTATGTTTTTCAATCAATTATTTCTTTGACTGTGCAAACCTTCTTATTGTCGCACCGACAGGTCTAAATTGGGAGTGTGTGGTAATAGCGTATAGTCCATAAATAAAAAACGCCACGTAAAAACGTGGCGTTTACTGGGATTATTTGCGTTACGAGCGTTTCATCATGTCGAAGAAATCGTCGTTCGTTTTGGTCATCGCCAGTTTGTTAATGAGGAATTCCATTGCGTCGATTTCGCCCATTGGATGGATGATTTTACGCAGGATCCACATTTTCTGAAGCTCTTCCTGAGTGGTAAGCAGCTCTTCTTTACGGGTACCGGAACGGTTGTAGTCGATCGCCGGGAAGACGCGTTTTTCTGCGATTTTACGAGAAAGGTGCAATTCCATGTTGCCTGTACCTTTGAACTCTTCGTAGATAACCTCGTCCATTTTGGAGCCGGTATCGATCAGCGCCGTCGCGATAATGGTCAGGCTACCGCCCTCTTCCACGTTACGCGCCGCACCGAAGAAACGCTTCGGACGATGCAGGGCGTTAGCATCCACACCACCGGTCAGTACTTTACCGGAAGCCGGCACCACGGTGTTGTAGGCACGCGCCAGACGGGTAATGGAGTCGAGCAGGATGATCACGTCTTTCTTGTGCTCAACCAGGCGTTTCGCCTTCTCGATAACCATTTCCGCAACCTGAACGTGGCGAGAAGCAGGCTCGTCGAAGGTAGACGCAACCACTTCCCCTTTCACTAGACGCTGCATCTCGGTCACTTCTTCCGGACGTTCGTCAATCAGCAGCACCATCAGCACACAGTCTGGATGGTTGTAAGCAATGCTCTGCGCGATGTTTTGCAGCAGCATGGTTTTACCGGCTTTTGGCGGCGCCACAATCAGACCACGCTGGCCACGACCAATTGGCGATGCCAGATCCAGCACACGAGCGGTTAAGTCTTCAGTAGACCCGTTACCACGCTCCATGCGCAGACGAGAGTTAGCGTGCAGCGGCGTTAAGTTCTCGAACAGGATCTTATTGCGGGAGTTTTCCGGTTTGTCGTAGTTAACTTCGTTAACCTTCAACAGCGCAAAGTAGCGTTCACCCTCTTTTGGAGGACGAATCTTACCTGAAATGGTGTCACCAGTGCGGAGGTTGAAACGGCGGATTTGGCTAGGGGATACGTAGATGTCGTCAGGGCCGGCGAGGTAGGAGCTGTCTGCGGAGCGGAGGAAACCAAATCCGTCTTGCAGTATCTCCAGCACACCGTCGCCAAAGATATCTTCGCCACTCTTAGCGTGCTGCTTCAGGATGGCGAAAATGATGTCCTGCTTGCGCATACGAGCCTGGTTTTCCAGTCCCATATTTTCGCCGAGAGTGATCAGCTCAGAAACCGGCGTATTCTTTAATTCGGTAAGATTCATAATGGTGTGGGTTCTTAAACTCGGGGTGATTCTCGAACTTAATGTTGTGAATGGTATGGCAGGGTCATCCATGCCTGTTTAGCGGCCATCACCTCATGTCTGTTCGCTGTCTGGTCACAGGGAAAGAACGCAGAACTGAAACGACAAGACGGATTGAGTGACAAGCCCGGAATCTAGCAACTTCACGCACTGTTTAAGTTAACAACGGGAAGTATCGGGTAAAACAAGATTCAAACAACAAGATATGTTTAAAACGTAGTCATAGCTAACTTAGCACGACTAAAGCCGGGCGTCCAGAGCTCGCCGTTAATTAGGCGTTCTGGACGCTCAGCTGAGAAACCTTACGCCAGGTTAGCGTCCAGGAACTCTTTCAGTTGACCTTTGGACAGTGCGCCCACTTTGGTCGCCGCCACGTCACCGTTCTTGAACAGCAGCAGGGTCGGGATGCCACGGATACCGTATTTTGGCGCGGTGCCCGGGTTCTGGTCGATGTTCAGCTTGGCAACGGTCAGTTTGCCCTGATATTCGTCAGCGATTTCATCCAGAATCGGAGCGATCATTTTGCAAGGACCACACCATTCAGCCCAGAAATCAACGAGGATCAGCCCGTCAGCTTTAAGTACGTCCGTGTCAAAACTGTCGTCAGTCAGGTGAATAATTTTATCGCTCATATATAACTCCACAGGAATAAGCCTGGTACGTTGGTTTTGTCTCCACCAACGACGTGTTGATGTCGCATTAACCAACTAAAGGTTGACTTTATTTCACCGGATACGCTTTCGTAAAGCAATAGTAAGCTGATATTCTACCACACTATGAGCAAAACACATTTAACAGAACAGAAGTTTTCCGACTTCGCCCTGCACCCAAAGGTTATCGAAGCCCTTGAAACTAAAGGGTTTCATAACTGCACGCCCATTCAGGCTCTCGCCCTGCCGCTGACGCTGGCCGGTCGCGACGTTGCAGGGCAGGCGCAAACCGGTACTGGCAAAACGATGGCGTTTTTAACGTCAACGTTTCATTATTTACTTTCTCACCCGGCGATTGCAGACCGCAAAGTTAACCAGCCGCGCGCGCTAATTATGGCCCCGACGCGAGAACTGGCGGTACAGATCCACGCAGACGCTGAGCCCCTGGCGCAAGCCACCGGCCTGAAACTTGGCCTGGCCTATGGCGGCGACGGCTACGATAAACAGCTGAAAGTGCTGGAAAGCGGCGTCGATATCCTGATTGGGACCACCGGCCGTCTTATCGACTACGCCAAACAGAACCATATCAACCTCGGCGCAATCCAGGTCGTGGTGCTGGATGAAGCAGACCGCATGTACGATCTGGGCTTCATTAAAGACATCCGCTGGCTGTTCCGCCGTATGCCTGCGGCAAACCAGCGTCTGAACATGCTGTTCTCCGCAACCCTGTCATACCGCGTACGTGAACTCGCATTCGAGCAGATGAACAATGCCGAATATGTTGAAGTAGAACCGGAGCAGAAAACCGGGCACCGCATTAAAGAAGAGCTCTTCTATCCTTCTAATGAAGAGAAAATGCGCCTGCTGCAAACCCTGATCGAAGAAGAGTGGCCGGATCGCGCGATTATCTTCGCGAACACCAAACACCGCTGTGAAGATATCTGGGGTCACCTGGCGGCAGATGGTCACCGTGTGGGCCTGCTGACCGGCGACGTGGCGCAGAAAAAACGCCTGCGCATTCTCGACGAATTTACTCGTGGCGACCTTGATATTCTGGTCGCGACCGACGTGGCGGCCCGTGGCCTGCACATTCCAGCCGTGACGCACGTCTTTAACTATGACCTGCCAGATGACTGTGAAGACTATGTACACCGTATCGGTCGTACCGGTCGTGCCGGCGCAAGCGGTCACTCCATCAGCCTTGCGTGTGAAGAGTATGCGCTGAATCTTCCGGCCATTGAGACCTACATCGGTCACTCTATTCCACAGAGCAAATACAATCCGGACGCGCTGTTGAGCGAGCTGCCGCCACCTAAGCGCCTTACCCGTCCACGCTCCGGCAATGGTCCGCGTCGTTCCGGCGGTGCACCGCGTAATCGTCGTCGTTCAGGTTAAAAAATATGCTCAGCTCCACCTCGCTTTATGCGGCAATTGATCTCGGTTCGAATAGTTTTCATATGCTGGTTGTGCGCGAGGTGGCGGGAAGCATACAAACGCTGACGCGCATTAAGCGCAAGGTCCGCCTCGCGGCGGGCCTGAGCAGCGATAATCACCTCTCCCCGGAAGCCATGGAACGTGGCTGGCAGTGTCTGCGTCTGTTTGCAGAACGTTTGCAGGATATCCCGCTCAGTCAAATTCGCGTTGTTGCCACGGCGACCCTTCGTCTGGCGGTTAACGCTGGCGATTTCATTGCCAGAGCACAGGAAATTCTGGGCTGCCCGGTGCAGGTCATCAGCGGTGAAGAAGAAGCGCGTCTGATTTATCAGGGTGTGGCGCATACGACCGGCGGCGACGATCGTCGTCTGGTGGTCGATATCGGTGGCGCCAGTACCGAACTGGTCACGGGCACAGGCGCGCAGGCGACGTCACTGTTCAGCCTGTCGATGGGCTGTGTGACCTGGCTGGAACGCTACTTTACCGATCGAAACCTTGCCAAAGAGAATTTTGACGAGGCGGAAAACGCGGCGCGTGCGGTCCTGCGCCCGGTCATGGACGAACTGCGCTATCACGGCTGGAAAGTGTGTGTCGGCGCGTCCGGAACCGTTCAGGCGTTGCAGGAAATCATGATGGCACAGGGAATGGACGAGCGGATCACGCTTGCCAAACTCCAGCAGCTTAAACAGCGCGCCATCCAGTGTGGTCGTCTGGAAGAGCTTGAAATAGAAGGGCTGACGCTCGAACGCGCGCTGGTTTTCCCCAGTGGGCTCGCCATTCTGATCGCCATTTTTACTGAACTCAATATCCAGTGTATGACCCTGGCAGGCGGTGCGCTGCGCGAAGGTCTGGTCTACGGAATGCTGCACCAGTCGGTCGATCAGGACATCCGTAGCCGTACGCTGCGTAACGTTCAGCGCCGCTTTATTGTGGATATCGACCAGGCACACAGAGTGAGTCAACTGGCGTCACTGTTTGCCGATCAGGTGAAAAAAAGCTGGGATATTGAACCGTTAAGCCGCGATCTGCTGCTAAGCGCCTGTGCGCTACATGAAATTGGTCTCAGCGTGGAGTACAAGCAGGCACCGCTGCACGCGGCCTGGCTGGTGCGTAATCTCGATTTACCGGGCTATACGCCCGCCCAGAAGAAGCTGCTGGCCACCCTGCTGCTAAATCAGACTAACGCCGTCGATCTCTCTTCCCTTCACCAGCAGAACGCTGTGCCGCCGCGCGTGGCGGAGCATCTGTGTCGTCTGCTTCGCCTGGCGATCCTGTTTGCCAGCCGGCGTCGTGATGATTTGCTGCCAGCCATTACGCTGGCGGCAGACGATGAGAAACTGACGCTGACGCTACCGGAAAACTGGCTTGAGGATCATCCGCTTGGGGCGGAACTGATTGAGCAGGAGTACCAGTGGCAGAGCTATGTGCACTGGGCGCTTGATGTGAAGTGACCCTTTGAAGCGTGCCGGGTGGCGGCTTCGCCTTACCCGGCCTGCAAATAGTTATCCCTTCTCTTTGGCTTTTGCCAGCATCGCGCGAATGTTTGCCACGTTTGCCTGCCCTTTGTGCATACGCTCTTCAGCGGTAATGACTTTACGCTCCTGCTCCCAGATAAGATCGTCCTGAGGCAACTCCAGCAGAAAACGGCTCGGCTCCGGGCGCACCAGCTCACCATACTGACGGCGCTCTTTGCACAGCGTAAACGTCAGCTCCTTCTGCGCACGAGTGATCCCCACGTAGGCCAGACGGCGCTCTTCGTCGACGTTATCTTCATCAATGCTGCTCTGGTGCGGCAATAAGCCCTCTTCCATCCCCACCAGATAGACATAGGGGAACTCCAGCCCTTTCGAGGCATGTAACGTCATTAGCTGAACCTGATCGGCCTCTTCTTCGCTTTCGCCGCGCTCCATCATATCGCGCAGCGTGAAGCGGGTGACCACCTGCGTCAGGGTCATGGGCTCGTCAATCTCAGATCCTTCAAGCATTTCGGTCATCCAGCTGAAGAGCTGGTTAACGTTTTTCATCCGCATCTCGGCTGCTTTCGGGCTGGCAGAGGTTTCATACAACCAGGATTCGTAATCAATGCCGTGGATCAGATCGCGTACTGCCGCCACAGGCTCGCGCTCTGCCAGACGCTGCACCTCACCCAGCCAGTGGGTAAAGCGGGTTAAGGCGTCATAGCCGCGCCCGGTCAGGGTCTGGCTCAGCCCCATATCGAAGCTGGCGGTGAACAGGCTTTTGTTGCGGGTCATCGCCCATTCACCCAGTTTTTGCAGCGTCGCAGAGCCAATCTCGCGTTTCGGCGTATTCACGATGCGCAGGAAAGCGCTGTCGTCATCCGGGTTGGTCAGCACGCGCAGATAGGCCAGCAGATCCTTGATTTCCGGACGCGAAAAGAACGACGTACCGCCAGAAATTTTGTAGGGAATGCGGTTCTGCATCAGCATCTTTTCAAAGACGCGCGACTGGTGGTTTCCGCGATAGAGGATCGCGTAATCCTTGTATTCAGTTTTGTTGACGAAGTGATGGGCAATCAGCTCGCCCGTTACGCGCTCCGCTTCGTGCTCTTCGTTGTTGGCGCTGAGCACTTTCAGCTCGGTGCCGTAACCCAGTTCGGAGAACAGGCGCTTCTCAAAGACGTGCGGGTTATTGGCAATCAGGATGTTCGCCGCCTTCAGGATACGCCCGGAAGAACGGTAGTTCTGCTCCAGTTTAATCACCTGCAACGCCGGGAAGTCTTTGCTCAGTAGCACCAGGTTTTGCGGACGCGCGCCGCGCCAGGAGTAAATCGACTGATCGTCATCGCCTACGACGGTAAAGCGCGCACGCTGCCCTACCAGCAGCTTCACCAGCTCGTACTGGCTGGTGTTGGTATCCTGGTATTCATCCACCAGCAGGTAACGGATTTTGTTCTGCCAGCGCTCGCGCACCTCTTCATTCCGCTGAAGCAGCAGCGTCGGCAACAGGATCAGATCGTCGAAATCCAGGACGTTACAGGCTTTCATATGCGCGTCGTACAGACCGTAGCAGTGGGCAAAGATGCGGTCGCGCTCGCCTTTGGCGCTTGCCGCTGCCTGGGCCGGCGTCATCAGATCGTTTTTCCAGTTCGAGATCGTCGAGATCAGCTGTTGCAACAGCACTTTGTCATCTTCGATCAGCCCTTCCGTCAGCTCTTTAAGCAGCGCCACCTGGTCGGTGTCATCGAAGAGAGAAAAGTTGGACTTCATGCCCAGCGCCGCGTATTCGCGCTTGATAATATCCAGACCCAGCGTGTGGAAGGTGGAGATCATCAGCCCGCGCGCCTCTTTACGGCCCAGCGTCTGGCCGACGCGCTCTTTCATCTCACGCGCCGCTTTGTTGGTAAAGGTGACCGCCGCGATATGGCGCGCCTGGTATCCACAACCCCGAATTAAGTGGGCGATTTTGTTGGTGATCACGCGTGTTTTACCGGATCCCGCTCCCGCCAGCACCAGGCAGGGTCCGGTGACGAATTCGACAGCTTGTTGTTGTCCGGGGTTTAAACGCATAAATGATCACTCAATGAAAGTCGGGAGAGGAGGAAAAACGCGTGGTAGTATACCGATCGTAAACTAGTCGACTCAAGGCACGATCATGGCAAAAACAGCAGCAGCACTGCATATCCTTGTTAAAGAAGAGAAACTGGCACAGGATCTGCTCGAACAGATTAAAAACGGCGCCGACTTCGGCAAACTGGCGAAGAAACACTCGATTTGCCCGTCAGGCAAACGCGGTGGTGACTTAGGCGAGTTCCGCCAGGGCCAGATGGTTCCGGCGTTTGATAAAGTGGTCTTCTCCTGCCCGGTGCTGGAGCCAACCGGCCCACTGCATACGCAGTTCGGCTATCACATTATCAAAGTGTTATACCGCAACTAATCAAAAGCCCGGTGCATTGACTCACCGGGCTTTTTTATTTGGCTGTTCCGGGGTTCAGATGCCGTCGCCGTATTCGAAGGTGTGATGAATACCGTTGAAGTGCTGATCCATATCCATCGACGGCTTATCGCTGTCTGGCTTACCGACGATGCGCGCCGGGACGCCAGCGGCGGTGGTGTGCGGCGGTACAGGCTGGAGCACAACCGACCCCGCGCCAATCTTCGCGCCGCGTCCGACTTCAATATTGCCGAGGATTTTAGCGCCCGCGCCAATCATCACCCCTTCACGAATTTTCGGATGGCGATCGCCGCTGGTTTTACCGGTACCGCCCAGCGTAACGGATTGCAGGATCGACACGTCATCTTCGATCACCGCCGTTTCACCAACAACAATGCCGGTGGCGTGATCGAGCATGATCCCGCGGCCAATTTTCGCCGCCGGGTGAATATCGACCTGGAAGGTCACGGAAACCTGGTTTTGCAGGAAGATGGCCAGCGCGCGGCGTCCCTCATTCCATAACCAGTGGCCGATGCGGTACGCCTGTAAGGCATGGAAGCCTTTGAGATACAGCAGCGGCGTGGAGTATTTATCCACCGCCGGGTCTCGCGTGCGCACAGCCTGGATGTCGCAGGCGGCAGAAGCAATCATCTCCGGATCTGCGGCGTAGGCCTCTTCCACCACTTCGCGAATCGCGATAGCAGGCATGATAGGGGAAGCCAATTTATTGGCGAGCATATAGCTCAGGGCGCTGCCGAGATTTTCGTGCTTAAGTAGCGTCGCGTGATAGAAACTGGCCAGCATGGGCTCACAGTCGGCCAACGCTCGGGCTTCGGCTTTAATATTATTCCAGACGATATCCAGTTCTTCACACGGCATTGCTTGCTCCAGACGATAGTTAATGACCAGCCAGTTCTGCGCTGGCTGGGTCATTCAGGTGACGATACTTCCCGGCTAATTGCTGCTGCGCTCGTCCTTGCGCGCACGACCTAATAAGGTCAATGCTGCCTCGCGCGCATTTTTTCCGCAATACAATACCTGATAAATTTCCTCGGTTATTGGCATTTCGACACCGAAACGGTGCGCCAGTTCGCGAACTTCTTTGGTATTGCGATAGCCTTCAACCACCTGACCAATCTTCTCCTGCGCGCTTTTTACATCGCTGCCCTGTCCGAGCATCATGCCAAAGCGGCGGTTACGCGACTGGTTATCGGTGCAGGTCAGCACCAGGTCGCCCAGCCCTGCCATTCCCATAAAGGTGGCCGGATCGGCACCCAGCGCTTCGCCCAGGCGGGACATTTCGGTCAGGCCACGGGTGATCAGCGCAGTACGCGCATTCGCGCCGAAACCGATGCCGTCAGACATCCCGGCCCCGATGGCAATGACGTTCTTCACCGCGCCGCCCAGCTGCACGCCGATAAAATCGGGGTTGCTGTACACGCGGAAGCTTTTGCCGCAGTGCAGCAGTTGCTGAAGATCGTCGGAAAATGCCTGGTCGGTGGACGCCAGCGAAATCGCCGTCGGCAAGCCCGCAGCCAGCTCTTTGGCAAACGTCGGCCCGGAGATCACCGCCAGCGGGATCGCTGTTCCCAGCGCTTCGCGGGCAACGTCCTGCAACAGACGTCCGGTTTCCGCTTCCAGCCCCTTCGTCGCCCACACAATACGCGCATCCGCACGCATCAGCGGCTTAATCTGACGCAGGACTTCGCCAAACACATGGCTTGGCACCACAATCAAAATATTGCGGCTGGCCGCCAGCGCGGTCGCGAGGTCGCTTTCCAGATACAGGGAGTCAGGGAACGGAACGTCCGGGAGAAACGCCACATTGCAGCGGTCGTGTTGCAACGTCGCGATATGTTTTGGATCGTGGCCCCACAGGACCACGTCGTGACCATTTCTTGCCAGCGTGATGGCAAGAGCGGTGCCGTAAGAGCCGGCACCGATCACAGTCATTGACGCATTAACAGTGCTCATCAGGCATCCTGATGTTGTTCGGCACCTTCGCCAGCCTGCTGCTGTAGATAGTTCATGAACAGCGCATCAAAGTTTACTGGCGCAAGGTTCAGTTGCGGGAATGTACCGCGAGAAACCAGGCTGGTGATGCATTCACGCGCATACGGGAACAGGATGTTCGGGCAGTATGCGCCCAGGCAATGTGCCATCTGGTTGCCTTCGATGCCGCCGATGGAGAAGATACCGCCCTGCTGAACTTCGCACAGGAATGCAGTTTCTTCGCCCAGAGAGGCGGTCACGGTGACACGCAGTACGACTTCATACACATCATCCGCCAGCTGGGTGGATGCGGTATCCAGATCAAGTTTAACCTCTGGCTGCCAGTCTTTCTGGAAAACGTGCGGCGCATTTGGCGCTTCGAAAGAGACATCCTTGGTGTAGATGCGCTGGATCTGGAAAGTCATCTCGGTGTTGTTTTGTTCTGACATGGAAAAACCCTTTTTAATTGTCCTAAAGTCTCTAGCTCAGCAGCGGATCGAGTCCGCCACGAGCGTCGAGCGCATACAAGTCATCACAGCCGCCAATGTGCTGCGCATCAATAAAAATCTGTGGAACCGTTGTGCGACCACTGCGTTGGATCATCTCTTCGCGTTTAATCGCGTCACCATCGATCGGCAGTTCCTTGAACGTTACGCCTTTGCTGGACAGCAGCGCTTTCGCTCGGTGGCAGAACGGGCACGTTGCTTTGGTGTAGATCTCAATATTGGCCATCACTTAACTCCTTATTTACCGCGCACTAAAGGAAGATTCTCCCCGCTCCAGCCGGAGATGCCTTCTTTCAGCACCGTTACGTTTTCAAAGCCTGCTTTATGCAGTGCGTTGGCAGATTCCTGCGCCTGCATGCCAGTGCCGTCAACAACAATAATCGGCTGGGCTTTATGCTTCTCCAGCTCACCAATGTTGTTCGCTTTAATTTCCGCTGGCAGCAGGTTGATAGCACCTGCGATGTGGCCCTTGCGGAAATCGTCGCGCTGACGCAGATCGACAACCACGGCGTCCTCTTTGTTGATCAGACGTGTCGCTTCACCGCGGGTGATCACCTTAATTTTAGACGTCAGTCCCTTAAATGTGGTGAACAGTACAGCGACCAGCAGGCCAATCCACGCGATGCTCAGAACCGGGTGGCGGCTAACGAATTGCATAATTTCTTGCATGGGGGGTAACAACTCCCGACTAAGTGATTAAAAAAACCAGGACAGGAGTATACCTGTGCGCTGTGGCAAATACAGCCAGCGACATAAAGCTAATCTATTTTCTGCGGCATGCCACGTAAAAAAAGCCTCAAAATGGCCTGAGAACAGCATTGCCCCCGCGCTTTCTTTGATCTTCTGCGGCTATTTTATCGATTCAGCTGTAGTAAAATTACGCAAATTTTTTGTCTCTTGAGCATGAGGTTGTCGCAATGTCGGTTTCTAAAAAACCTATGGTACTGGTGATTCTGGATGGCTATGGCTACCGTGAAGATCAACAGGATAACGCCATTTTCAACGCCAAAACCCCGGTTATGGATGCGCTATGGGCAAAACGTCCCCACACCCTGATTGATGCGTCTGGCCTGGAAGTGGGTCTGCCGGATCGTCAGATGGGCAACTCTGAAGTGGGTCACGTTAACCTGGGTGCGGGCCGTATCGTTTACCAGGACCTGACGCGCCTGGACGTTGAAATCAAAGAACGTACATTCTTTGCCAACCCAACGCTCACCGGAGCGGTTGATAAAGCCGTTGCCGCAGGCAAGGCCGTTCACATTATGGGTCTGCTCTCTGCGGGCGGCGTTCACAGCCACGAAGATCACATCATGGCGATGGTAGAACTGGCCGCCGAGCGCGGTGCGGAAAAAATCTATCTGCACGCCTTCCTGGATGGTCGCGATACGCCGCCACGCAGCGCAAAAGGTTCTCTTAAAGCGTTTGAAGATAAATTTGCCGCACTGGGCAAAGGCCGCGTGGCGTCCATCGTTGGCCGTTACTATGCCATGGACCGCGACAACCGCTGGGACCGCGTTGAGCAAGCCTATGATCTGCTGACCCTGGCAAAAGGTGAGTTCCAGTTCCCGACCGCCGTTGAAGGCCTGGAAGCGGCTTACGCGCGTGATGAAAACGACGAATTTGTGAAGGCAACCGTGATCCGCGCTGAAGGCCAGGCCGATGCCGCCATGGAAGATGGCGATGCGCTGATCTTCATGAACTTCCGTGCTGACCGCGCGCGCGAAATCACCCGCGCCTTCGTCAACAGCGATTTCGACGGTTTCGCCCGTAAGAAAGTGGCGAAGATCGATTTCATCCAGTTGACCGAATATGCAGCGGATATCAAAGCGCCATGCGCGTATCCACCCGCTTCCCTGGAAAATACCTTCGGCGAGTGGATGGCGAAAAACGATAAAACGCAGCTGCGCATCTCCGAAACTGAGAAGTATGCGCACGTGACCTTCTTCTTTAACGGCGGCGTAGAAGAGCCGTTTGAAGGCGAAGACCGCATCCTGATTAACTCGCCGAAAGTCGCCACTTACGATCTCCAGCCAGAAATGAGTTCTGCGGAGCTGACCGAAAAACTGGTGGCCGCGATCGAAAGCGGTAAATACGACACCATCATCTGTAACTATCCGAATGGCGACATGGTGGGCCACACCGGCGTGATGGAAGCAGCCGTTAAAGCGGTTGAAGCGCTGGACCACTGCGTTGAGCAGGTTGCGAAGGCGGTTGAATCCGTAGGCGGCCAACTGCTGATCACCGCTGACCACGGTAACGCAGAACAGATGCGTGACCCGGCAACCGGTCAGGCGCATACCGCCCATACCAACCTGCCTGTTCCACTGATTTATGTGGGTGATAAATCAGTGAAAGCTGTGGAAGGCGGCAAGCTTTCCGACATCGCGCCAACCATGTTGTCGCTGATGGGTATGGAAATCCCTGAAGAGATGACTGGCAAGCCGCTGTTCATCGTGGAATAATCGCTCCCCATGAGGGGAAAGGCGATTTTTTCAATCACATGGGTCGTGAAGCCGCTTCGGTTATCAGTCAGACCTCTGCTTTGCGCCAGCGCACTCAGCGCTGGCGTATTGCTGTGCGCCGCATCCGCCCACGCGGATGACCGCGATCAGCTTAAATCCATTCAGGCCGATATCGCCGCCAAAGAGCGTGCGGTACGTCAGCAGCAACAGCAGCGCGCCACCCTGCTCGCCCAGCTTAAAAAGCAGGAAGAGGCCATTTCCGCCGCCGCGCGTAAGCTGCGTGAAACACAAAACACCCTTGCCCAGCTCAATAAGCAAATCGATGAAATGAACGCGTCGATTGCGAAACTGGAGCGTCAGCGCGATGCCCAGGAGCGGAACCTTGCTGCACAGCTTGATGCTGCTTTCCGTCAGGGTGAGCACACAGGCCTTCAGCTGATCCTCAGCGGTGAAGAGAGCCAGCGTGGTCAGCGTTTACAGGCCTATTTCGGCTATCTAAACCAGGCGCGTCAGGAGACCATTGCGCAGCTGAAACAGACGCGCGAAGAAGTCACCACGCAAAAAGCCGAGCTGGAAGAGAAGCAGAGCCAGCAGCAAACGCTGCTCTACGATCAGCAGGCGCAGCAGGAGAAGCTTGAGCAGGCGCGCAATGAGCGTAAGAAGACGCTCGCCGGGCTGGAGTCCTCTATCCAGGCAGGACAAAGCCAGCTGAGCGAAATGCGCGCCAACGAATCCAGACTGCGTAACAGCATTGCCCGGGCAGAAGCCGCGGCCAAAGCGCGCGCCGAAAAAGAAGCGCGTGAAGCGCAGGCGGTGCGTAATAAGCAGCAGGAAGCCTCCCGGAAAGGCACCACCTACAAACCGACTGAAAATGAACGTTCCCTGATGTCGCGTACCGGCGGCCTCGGCTCCCCGCGTGGTCAGGCTTACTGGCCCGTTCGCGGTACGATCCTGCATCGCTATGGCGAACAGTTGCAGGGTGAGCTACGTTGGAAGGGGATCGTTATCGGTGCGTCTGAAGGTAGCGAAGTGAAAGCCATCGCCGATGGCCGCGTGATCCTGGCCGACTGGCTACAGGGTTATGGGCTCGTGGTGGTGGTTGAACACGGTAAAGGCGATATGAGTCTTTACGGCTACAACCAGAGCGCGCTGGTCAGCGTTGGCACCCAGGTGCGCGCGGGTCAACCCATTGCCCTTGTGGGCAGCAGTGGCGGTCAGGGCCGCCCGTCACTCTATTTCGAAATTCGTCGTCAGGGTCAGGCGGTCAATCCACAGCCGTGGTTGGGAAGATAGGTTTTGCTTCAATTTCGTCGAATTGTTGTTTCCGTAGTCAGCGCACTGGCGCTGGCTGCACCGGTTTATGCAGGCAAACTCGCGATTGTGATTGATGACTTCGGTTATCGACCACACTATGAAAATCAGGTGCTGGCGATGCCGCCAGCCATCTCTGTCGCCGTCCTGCCTAATGCGCCTCACGCGCATGAAATGGCGACCAAAGCGCACAATGGCGGCCATCAGGTCCTCATCCATCTGCCGATGGCCCCCCTCAGCAAGCAGCCGCTGGAAAAAGATACCCTGCGCCCGGACATGAGCAGCGACGAGATCGATCGCATCATCCGCGATGCGTACAATAAAGTGCCGTATGCCGTGGGTCTGAATAACCATATGGGCAGCGCGATGACCTCCAGCCTGTACGGTATGCTGAAAGTGATGCAGGCGCTGGAGCGTTACAATCTCTATTTCCTCGACAGCATGACCATCGGCAACAGCCAGGCGATGCGTGCCGCTCAGGGGACGGGTGTAAAAGTCATCAAGCGCAAAGTATTCCTGGACGACTCCCAGAACGAAGCGGATATCCGCGTGCAGTTCAACCGCGCGGTACAGCTGGCGCGCCGTAACGGTTCGGCGATTGCCATTGGGCATCCGCATCCGTCTACCGTTCGCGTTTTGCAGCAAATGTTGTCGGGCTTACCCGCCGATATTACGCTGGTGCGTCCGAGCGATCTGCTCAATGAACCTCAGGTGGATACTTCTCGTCCGGGTAGCGCGCAACCACCCGCAACGCAGCCGCGTAATCCATTCCGCGGAGTGAAGAACTGCACGCTGAAACAGCCGCCTGAACCGGTCTATGCAACCCGCTTCTTCTCGGTGATTGGCGAAAGCATCAGCAGCAGTACACTGGTTAAATACGTCCAGCAACAGTGGCAGGGTTGGGGAAAAAAAGCCTGATCGGCTAACGCCTATTCTGCCAGATAAGAGTCCGACTGCTCTTTTGCAACGGACTCTCTCTTTTCCCGATCCTGATACCAGGCTTTGAAATACTTCAAAAAACTGTACGCCGTGGCATAAAACCCTGTCACCACACCTACTTTGCCCTGACGCCACGCACCGCTAAACAGATACCATTTGAAAAATGCGCCAATAGCGCTGATCGCGCCGCGACCAAGAGAGGGACGTATCGTCTGATATTGAACCAGGCGAGTGGTATATCCGTTTAATTTATTAAAAAGTTCATGCAGCGAATGAAACGTATCATGTCTGACATAACCTGGAATACGTTCAGAACGGAGAAAACCTTCAACCTGATCGTCTACTGGCCGGTTATTAAATCGCGACTGCGTACGGTTAAAAAGACGCACCGGATAATCCGGTGATGAGACGGGATAAATCGTTCGGACATTTTCTCCCAAAACAAACCAGTGACGACATATCCGCCACGCCATATCCGGTTCGGGTTCATCGCCCATTTTTAATTTTAAAATAGCATCAACGGTTTCTTGATCGAGTATTTCGTCACTGTCCATGCACAGCACCCAGTCGTTGTGCGCATGGGATACGGCATGGTTCATCTGCTCGCCGTGCCAGCTATATTTTTTGAATATAGGCGACAATCCATAACTCTGGCAAATATATATCGTCGAGTCTGTACTTCCGGAATCCACTATAACGAATTCATCTGCTATTTTTAAAAGAGGAGGAATAACATCGTGCAACGTTCTTTCGGAGTTAAACGTTAATAAGCAGACCGTTATTTTAAACATATTTTCACTCTCTCAATAACGAGATAAAATTTTTCACTCATACTATCGAATTGAGAAGAGGCGATTAAAGTCTTAAATCGCACTTTTAAAATAAGCGCGTTTAAAATGTTTTCTTGTAAAAAGACAAAGAAATACAAAAAATCTATTTTATTTCAGTAAATTCTTTATAATGCGGTCAGATGAAGGGTAGCATACGGATTCAGACATGCCGCAAAAACGTAAAATCCTCCTCCTGGACACGGGCAAAGAATGGGGGGGAGGTACCAACAGTATGCTTGAGCTTCTGAAGCGAATCAACCGCGACAAATTCGACATTACCTGTTGTTTTTACAGGGATTATAGTCGTGCTGAAGGTCAAACGATTGGCCAGGTGCTCAATAGCATTGGGATCCCGCTACTCGTTATCCCTCAACGTAAGCAACCGGCATGGGCAAAACTACTGAAAGAAGCGGGACGTGGTCTGCTGTTTTTCTCGCGTTCAGCGCGCAAAGCATTTACGCGGCATATCGATACCCTGTGGCGCATTCGCCCCAACGTCAGCAAGATCGAGACCATTTTCAGGGAGGGTGGATTCGATACGCTGTATATGAACAACCAGCCAGGCTCTAACGAAGAAGGGTATCTGGCGGGCGCAAACCTGCATGCGCGGATAATCCAGCACTGCCGGATTGAACCGGTGCTGACCCCGCCGCTGGTGAAGCTGGTGAATACCCATGCCACAAAAATTATCGCCGTCTCGCACGGCGTTGAACGCGTGCTACTTCAGCATGGCGTCCGGCCCGAGCTGTGTACCACGGTCAACAATGCTATCGACATCCACCAGCCTTTGCCCGACCGACGCGCGATGCGCCAGCGCCTGAACATTGATGACGACACGTTTGTGTTCGGCAGCATTGGCTCGCTAATCCCTCGCAAAGCCAACCACCATACGCTGGAGGCGCTGGCACAGTTCAGCCAGAGGCACCCGCAGGCAAAATGGAAGATGGTGCTGGTCGGTGAAGGGGCGGAGCGCGGCGCACTGGCGGCACAGGCTGACGCGCTGGGTATTGCTGAGCACGTCATTTTTACCGGTTTCCAGAACACGCCTTTTGACTATCTCGCCACCTTTGACGCATTTATTCTGGCCTCGAAGAGCGAAGGCCTGCCGCGCGTCGTGCTGGAGGCGATGCTGCTGAATATTCCCGTGATTGGTTCAAAGGTGACCGGCACGGCAGAATTGATCGATCATGAGTCGACCGGCCTGCTGTTTCCCTGGAGCGACGTGTCGCAACTTGCTCAACATCTGGATAATATCTGGCAGGATCCTGCTCTGCGCGCCCGGCTCGCCGCTGCCGCACACCAGAATGTCTGCAACATATATGCCATTGAAAGCTATGTTAACGGTGTCGAGGCCGTTCTTGGCGCGCAATAACCAAACGAGAAGAACATGTTTAAATTCCTGAATGCTCGCTACCGCCACATTACCGGGCGTCATAACATTCCTTACGCTTCCCTTCCGGTCACGCGCGATCTCGTTGCGGTGGATTCCATTGTGATCCCGTGTACGGGCGCGGATTTCGTCGAAGAGGCGTTATTGTCAGCGACCTTTGCAGAGCGTTATGCCACCGACGTCAGCGAGATTGTTATCGTCAGCGATCAGCCTGAATCCGCTTTCGGCGAGCTGCCGCCAAAAACCCGCGTTGTTACCCTCACGCTTCCAAAACGTGAAGAAGGTTACCGCTATAAGCAGATCTACCTCAGTCGTCTGGTGAAGCTTAACGCTCCGTTGCAGGCGCGCGGTGAAGGTGTGCTGATGATCGACTCCGATCTCAACCTGCTTAAAATGCCAGAGATCAACATGGCGGATATGCACATCTACTCCAGCTTCCGTCAGGGCAAAATGATTGCCAAGCTGGACGGCGCGCCAGCGGAGAAAGTGCCGGCATATTACAAAGAAACGGTGCGTCCGTATCTGGTCGATCACGTTAACGGCGCGTTTCTTGCCGCCACCAAAAAGACCTGGCGCCGTATCTGCCCGCTGTGGCTGACGCTGTTCCAGGATACCTGGGAGCTGATGGACGACACGCAGCCGCCGACCGATCAGCTGCCGCTCGCTGCGCTGCTGGACATGCTGGATGTAAAAACGGTTAACCTCGGTGACTGGATGAACTGGCCGGTCTCCAAGAAGATCGGCGGTCAGGAAGCCGTTGTGCCGAAAGAGGTGATTGGCGCGCACGGTGGTTTCCCGCTTTCCGAATGGCAGAAGTATCTGGAATCTCCGGATAACAAACTGCTGTTCAAAGGCCAGGATTACACCCGCAAGGTGCGTTACCTGACGGACGAAGAGAAAAAGAATCAGTAAAAAAAAGGGGCCGCTAGCCCCTTTTTAATTACTTATCCCAGCTCAGGATCACTTTCCCTGACTGGCCGGACCGCATTGCGTCAAAGCCCTGCTGGAACTCATCGATGGAGAAACGGTGAGTGATAATCGGGGACAGATCCAGACCGGACTGGATCAGCGCGGCCATCTTGTACCAGGTTTCGAACATCTCACGGCCATAGATGCCCTTAATGAACAGCCCCTTGAAGATGACTTTGTTCCAGTCAATGGACATATCTGACGGCGGAATACCCAGCATCGCGATACGGCCACCGTGGTTCATGGTGTCGAGCATGGTGCGGAACGCCGGTGGCGCGCCGGACATCTCCAGACCCACGTCAAAGCCTTCGGTCATGCCCAGCTCTTCCATCACATCGGTCAGGCTCTCTTTCGAGACATCCACCGCGCGGGTGACGCCCATTTTGCGCGCCAGCGACAGGCGGTATTCGTTCACGTCGGTGATCACCACGTTGCGCGCACCCACATGCTTCGCCACGGCTGCCGCCATAATGCCGATGGGGCCCGCGCCGGAAACCAGCACGTCTTCACCCACCAGGTCGAAGGAGAGCGCCGTGTGTACCGCGTTGCCGAACGGGTCGAAAATGGAGGCCAGATCGTCAGAGATATTGTCCGGGATTTTGAACGCGTTAAACGCCGGGATCACCAGGTATTCCGCGAAGCAGCCCGGACGGTTCACGCCCACGCCGACGGTGTTGCGGCACAGGTGGGTACGCCCACCGCGACAGTTACGGCAGTGACCGCAGGTAATGTGGCCTTCACCGGAGACGCGATCGCCAATGTTGAAGCCTTTTACTTCCTGGCCGATACCCACCACTTCGCCTACATATTCGTGACCGACAACCATCGGTACCGGAATGGTTTTCTGCGACCACTGGTCCCAGTTGTAGATGTGAACGTCAGTACCGCAGATGGCGGTTTTACGAATTTTGATCAGCAGATCGTTATGACCGACTTCCGGCTCCGGCACGTCGGTCATCCAAATCCCTTCTTCCGCTTTCAGTTTGGATAACGCTTTCATCATACGTCCTCAGGCAATGACGCCCAGCTGTTTGCCGATGCGGGTAAAGGCTTCCACCGCACGTTCAATTTGTTCAGGCGAGTGCGCCGCAGACATCTGGGTGCGGATACGCGCCTGACCTTTTGGTACCACCGGGAAGAAGAACCCGGTCACGTAAATCCCTTCTTTCTGAAGCTCACGAGCAAATTTCTGCGCGACAACCGCGTCGCCCAGCATCACCGGAATGATCGCGTGATCGGCACCGGCCAGGGTGAATCCTGCGGCACTCATTTTTTCACGGAAAAGGCGGGCGTTAGCCCACAGGCGGTCGCGCAGCTCAGCCCCGGATTCCACCATCTCCAGCACTTTAATGGAGGCAGCCACAATCGCCGGCGCCAGGGAGTTGGAGAACAGATACGGGCGGGAGCGCTGGCGCAGCCACTCGACCACCTCTTTACGCGCGGCGGTGTAGCCGCCAGACGCGCCGCCGAGCGCTTTGCCCAGCGTACCGGTGATGATATCCACGCGGCCCATTACGTCGCAGTATTCGTGGGAGCCACGACCGTTTTCGCCGACAAAACCGACCGCGTGAGAGTCATCCACCATCACCAGCGCGTCGTATTTATCCGCCAGATCGCACACGCCCTTCAGGTTGGCGATCACACCGTCCATGGAGAACACGCCGTCGGTGGCGATCAGGACGTGGCGAGCCCCTGCTTCACGGGCCTCTTTCAGGCGCGCTTCCAGCTCCACCATGTCGTTGTTGGCGTAGCGGAAACGCTTCGCTTTGCACAGGCGTACGCCGTCGATGATGGAGGCGTGGTTCAGGGCGTCGGAGATAATCGCGTCTTCTGCGCCGAGCAGGGTCTCAAACAGACCGCCGTTGGCGTCGAAGCAGGAGGAGTACAGAATCGCGTCTTCCATTCCGAGGAAGTTCGCCAGCTTTTGCTCAAGCTGCTTGTGGCTGTCCTGCGTACCGCAGATAAAGCGAACGGAGGCCATACCGAAACCGTGGGTGTCCATGCCGTTTTTCGCCGCGGCAATTAGCTCAGGGTGATTCGCAAGACCTAAGTAGTTGTTCGCGCAAAAGTTGATCACATGGCTGCCGTCGGCAACGGTGATGTCCGCCTGCTGGGCAGACGTGATAATACGCTCTTCTTTGAACAACCCTTCCGCACGTGCGGTGTCGAGGTCGCTGTTTAACTGTTTGTAAAAATCACCACGCATTGCAATTCTCCAGACTCGGCAAATTTTGGCACATATTACCCAAACCAATAGTTCATGACGAGATGACGCAGTATCTCTTCTCGTTTTTGCAGCATAAATCACGCGTACCCCTGCTGCATATCGGTGAATGGCTGAAGCCTGAGCATTGTGATGATATGATAAAGAGATTAGCGTTCGGGATATTCCCCGACTCATACTTCAAAGGTTACAGTTATGATCATCGTTACTGGCGGCGCGGGCTTTATCGGCAGCAATATTGTTAAGGCCCTCAATGACAAAGGCATCACCGACATTCTGGTGGTGGACAACCTGAAAGACGGCACCAAGTTCGTGAACCTGGTGGATCTGAACATCGCTGACTACATGGATAAAGAAGACTTCCTTATCCAGATTATGGCGGGTGAAGAGTTCGGCGAGATCGAAGCCATCTTCCACGAAGGTGCGTGCTCCTCCACCACCGAGTGGGACGGCAAGTACATGATGGATAACAACTATCAGTACTCCAAAGAGCTCCTGCACTACTGCCTGGAGCGTGAAATTCCGTTCCTGTACGCCTCTTCCGCGGCAACTTACGGTGGGCGCACTTCAGATTTCATCGAATCCCGCGAATATGAGCAGCCGCTGAACGTTTACGGTTACTCCAAGTTCCTGTTTGATGAGTACGTACGTCAGATCCTGCCAGAAGCGAACTCGCAGATTGTCGGCTTCCGCTACTTCAACGTCTACGGGCCGCGCGAAGGCCACAAAGGCAGCATGGCGAGCGTGGCGTTCCACCTGAACACCCAATTAAATAACGGCGAAAGCCCGAAACTGTTCGAAGGCAGCGACGGCTTCAAGCGTGACTTCGTCTACGTGGGCGATGTGGCGGCAGTAAACCTGTGGTTCCTGGAAAATGGCGTGTCCGGCATTTTCAACCTGGGCACTGGCCGCGCGGAATCCTTCCAGGCGGTGGCAGACGCGACGCTGGCGTACCATAAGAAAGGCAGCATCGAGTACATTCCGTTCCCGGATAAGCTGAAAGGCCGCTACCAGGCATTCACCCAGGCGGACCTGACTAACCTGCGCGCCGCAGGCTACGACAAGCCGTTCAAGACCGTTGCCGAAGGCGTAACGGAATATATGGCCTGGCTGAACCGCGACGCATAAGCATGAAAATTCTGGTGATCGGCCCGTCATGGGTGGGCGACATGATGATGTCGCAAAGTCTCTATCGCACGCTCAAGGCGCGTTATCCCCAGGCGATAATCGACGTGATGGCACCCGCATGGTGCCGTCCGCTGTTATCGCGTATGCCGGAAGTGAACGAGGCGATCCCGATGCCGCTCGGACACGGGGCGCTGGAAATCGGTGAACGCCGCAAACTCGGCCACAGCCTGCGCGAGAAACGCTATGACCGCGCGTACGTGCTGCCTAACTCCTTCAAATCCGCCCTTGTGCCCTTCTTTGCGGGCATCCCGCACCGTACCGGCTGGCGCGGTGAAATGCGCTACGGCCTGCTGAACGACGCCCGGGTGCTGGATAAAGAGGCCTGGCCGCTGATGGTGGAGCGCTACGTGGCGCTGGCCTACGACAAAGGCGTGATGCGCAGCGCGAAAGATCTGCCGCAGCCGCTGCTGTGGCCGCAGCTCCAGGTAAGCGATGGGGAGAAATCCCACACCTGCAACGCATTTGGCATTTCGTCCGAACGCCCGATGATTGGGTTTTGCCCTGGCGCAGAATTCGGTCCGGCAAAACGCTGGCCGCACTATCACTATGCAGAGCTGGCGAAACAGCTTATCGACGAAGGCTATCAGATTGTGCTGTTTGGCTCGGCGAAAGATCATGAGGCGGGCAATGAAATTCTCGCCACGCTGAGCACCGAGCAACAGGCATGGTGCCGCAACCTGGCCGGGGAAACGCAACTCGAGCAGGCGGTTATCCTGATTGCCGCCTGTAAGGCCGTGGTCAGTAACGACTCTGGCCTGATGCACGTCGCCGCCGCGCTGGACCGCCCGCTGGTCGCGCTGTATGGCCCAAGCAGCCCGGACTTCACGCCGCCGCTGTCGCATAAGGCGCGCGTGATCCGTTTGATCACCGGCTACCACAAGGTGCGCAAAGGCGATGCCGCAGAAGGTTACCATCAGAGCCTGATCGACATTACCCCGCAGCGTGTTCTCGAAGAACTCAACGCACTGCTGTTGAGCGAAGAAGGATAACGGATGCGGGTATTGATCGTTAAAACCTCCTCAATGGGTGATGTTCTGCATACGCTGCCGTCGCTGACGGACGCCATGCGGGCCATTCCCGGCATCCGTTTTGACTGGGTGGTGGAAGAAGGCTTCGCGCAGATCCCCACCTGGCATGAAGCGGTTGATCGCGTGATCCCGGTGGCCATTCGCCGCTGGCGCAAAGCGTGGTTCTCCGCACCGATTAAAGCCGAACGCAAAGCCTTCCGCGAAGCGGTGCAGGCCCGGCGTTACGACGCGATCGTCGACGCCCAGGGGCTAGTGAAAAGCGCCGCGCTGGTCACGCGTCTGGCGCACGGCGTAAAGCACGGCATGGACTGGCAAACCGCCCGCGAACCGCTGGCGAGCCTGTTCTATAACCGTCGCCACCATATTGCGAAGCAGCAGCACGCCGTGGAACGTACCCGTGAGCTGTTCGCTAAGAGTCTCGGCTATGCAAAACCCGACCTCCAGGGTGACTACGCCATCGCACAGCATTTTCTGCGCGAAACGGACAAGGATAGCGCGCCCTATCTGGTCTTCCTGCATGCCACAACGCGCGACGATAAGCACTGGCCGGAAACGCACTGGAGAAGGCTGATTGAACTAATGCAACCTTGCGGTATCCATATTAAACTCCCGTGGGGCGCTGAACATGAGCGGCAGCGAGCGGAACGTCTGGCAGCAGGTTTTTCCCACGTCGAGGTGTTACCCAAACTCACGCTGGCGCAGGTTGCCGCACAGCTGGCGGGCGCTAACGCCGTCGTTTCTGTGGATACAGGGTTAAGCCATTTAACCGCCGCACTGGATCGTCCTAATATCACGATTTTCGGCCCGACCGATCCGGGGTTGATCGGGGGTTACGGTAAAAACCAGCATCAGATGGTCAGCCCTACGCAACAAACGAAGGATATTAGCGCAGATGCTATTTTTTCATTTTTACAGGGCAGCCATCGGCTTTCCAACAGGGATATTTAACCCATGAGTTATGTATTTCTGCTGATTTTACTCTTTCCGGTGAAACTCATCCGGAAGCTGTTTCGAAAGGACACGGGCAAAAACCTTGTCATTCAGACAGCCAAAATCGGTGACTTTATTAATGCGACGCCTCTTCTGGCATATCTGCAAAAAAGCGATGTGTTGATCAGTCGCAGCGTTGGCGCGCTGGCGAAGCATGATGAGACTATTGAGCAGATCTATTTTATTGAGCAGCATAAGCGCAACCTGTGGCGTAAACTGTGCTTCGCGTGCAGGATCATGAACCGCTACGACAACGTCTACCTGCTACAGCCCAACAGCGTGAACCTCTTTTTTGCCGCCGTCTGCAATGCCAAAAACAAACAATTTTTAAGCATTTACACGCGCAGGTGGTATCACGGGATTTTCTATCTCGCGGCCGACGGTACCGTTGAGCATGGCAAAAAAACGCTTTCGGTGACGAACTACCTGAAACTGGCCGACCGCTCGCTCACGTGGCAAGACTCTCCCAAGCACGCCACAAAGCCACTCTTCAAGCCGACGACCTGGCCGGCCATACTTGATAAACCTGGTGTTATCCGCATCGGCATCAGTATTGCGGCGGGCAATAAAGCCAAAACCGTCCCTCCGGTTATCTGGAAGCGGATTGTTGATCAACTTGCTGATTTACCCTGCGAGTTTTATGTCTTCGGCGCGCCAAACGAACAGTCGTGGATGGACGATATCACCCGTCTTTACGGTGACATCCCCAATTTTATCAATCTTATTGGCAAAATTTCGCTGGAAGAGCTTCCCTGGGCCATTTCTAAGATGGACTGCTATATCGCGTCTGACTCGGGGAATGTCTACATCGCAGACGCCGTCGGCGTGCCGGTGGTCCTGCTGTTTGGACCGTGTTGTCACTATGAACAGCGTCCGCTTGGCAATGTGATGCTGATCGGGAATGACGATAACATTTGTTCTTATGTGTTTGAAACGCGCTATTACTTCCCGCAAGAACGGGAAGCGCTATTCTCTGTCACTGACTCCGCGTTACACGATCTTCAGCAGTTTATCCGTACATTACCAAAAGCCCGCTCACTGGCTAGCGCTACCGACGCTCAAGGAAATTAATTTTTATGGCTTTTTTAAGCGTCATTATTGCTGCGCATAACGCTGAAGCTACGCTGCACGCCACGCTTTCAAGCCTGCTGGCAGCAACCGATCAGGATACTGAAGTCATTATTTTCAATGACAGTTCTGAGGATGCCACGCAGGCAATAATTGAAGAGTGGTCGCCGAAATTTCCTCAGATCATAACGCGCACCGTGAACTTTCGTAACGTTGGCCGGGTAAGAAACAGCGCTGTCGCACTGGCATCGGGTGAGTATATTACGATGCTCGACAGTGACGATTGCTTAAAGCCGGGCAGCCTCAGGGACGCAATGGCCTACCTGAAAGCGCAACGTCCGGATATGTTACTGACACGTTTGCTTGAGATTCGCGATCCCCGGAGAATGACTTCAGACTGGCAGGGATTTAATCCTGTGCCATTGTCACAACATGAAGCAATTGCTCGTTTCTTACGTCATAAAGACTTTCAGGCACATCTCATTGGCCAGTTTATTCATCGTAGTCTTTACGAGAAAAATCCCATACCTCCGATGTTATGTTATGAGGATTTCGCTGTCTTCCCGGGAATGTTGATGCAATCGAGCAAAATAGCCTATCAACGCCAGGGGCATTATTATTACATCAAGCGTCGCGACAGTTTGTCGAGCAGTCTGGACGCCAGCAAAATTTCAACGCTTGTCGAATGCACGTTACAGATGGAAAGAACATTTCCGTCACGCTACAAACATCTCGTCAATTGCCACTGGTTTGATATTTACAGCAACCATCGGTCCTGTCTGACAGACCAACAATTGCAGCTCGTGAAACAACGCGTAAAGACCATGTATACATTGTCTTTTTTCCTGTCCACCGATGTTCGTTTTAGCTACAAAAAAAGGGTTATTGAGGCGTTATGGAAAAAATAAAACCACGGCTATATCAACTGACGATCGCTTTAAGCCTCATCTCCTTGATACTGGCTTTAGTCAGTTCTGGGAAGCAAAGAGAATTTTTCTATATCGCTATTTACGCCAGTATTATTGGCCTGGCTTTCGAATATAAAAAAATCACTCTGCGACCTTTTACTATAGCACTGCCCATTCTGCTGATTGGGTTACTTAACCTCGGCTGGTACTTACTCTATGAGTATCATAACGAGGGCCTCAACCTTTACAGCGACTACCTCGGTGCCAGCAAAAAGTTAATTTTAGCGAGTGTCCTGATTTTCTATATCGACCGCTTTAAGTTTTATATCGATAAGGATACCTTCAGGAAATTCTTCTTCTTCGCAACGGCCCTGGGGTTTGTGCTCGCCACAGGGTATGGCTTGTGGCAGGCCTCGCAAGGTATGACTCGCGTCGAGATGGCAATTAACCGTGCCACCGTTTCAGCCTATGTTTATTCTGTCCTGTCACTGGCTTTCGTATACAGTCTTTACCTTCAACAGAACGTGAAGCTGTATGTTGTTGCGGGCTTCACTATATTAATCTCTTACTTCGTCATACTGTTGACGGGGACCCGCGCTGCGATGGGTTTATATCTGCTTCTGGCGATTGTGCTCACGCTTTATCATTTCAGAAAGATTCATCTCAAATCCACTCTCATCTTTTTATGTATTGTGGCCGGGATTGTTATCGTGAGCTACAAGCCATTGATTTCCCCAAAAATAAGGCAAACTCAAATAGAAGTTGAGAAATATCAGCAAGGCTATGACCGCACGTCACTTGGCGCACGTTTTTCGATGTGGACTGTCGGGATCGAGAATGGTCTTGCACATCCGTTGGGACAATCACTTGAAGACCGTGAAACGTGGACACGGCAGTATATAAAAGACGGCCATCCACATCTTGCTACCGCGCTCGTGTACATCAAAGTCCACCTGCATAATGAATTTATTGAGAAATACTCTTTGCAGGGGATCCCCGGCGTAGCGGTAATGCTCTTTTTCTTCGTTTCGATGATTGTGTATGCCCTACGAAACAGAAACGCGCTGCTGCTGACGTCGATGCTTCTTTTGCTCTTATATGGACTGACAGATGTCATACTGCTCAGTTCAGAAGCCTTAATCTTCTTTATGATTTTGTTTGCGCTAAGTACACCTTTCTCACAAACAAAACAGCAATAACAAATATGCCCGCCTGGCGGGCATAACTATTTTTTGTACTGGTAAAACTCCGCCAGCGTCATCCCCACGGTCTTATCTGATAACCAGGTAAAGAGCTGCTCCAGATCCTGATACAGCCCCTCAATCGCGACCTCGTCTTTAAAAGTAGGGCTCCCGCCAGGCATAAATTCCGACGAATGCAGCATGAATTCCACGTAGTCATTCCCCTGAGCCAGGCACTGCTGCGCAACCTTAATCATCTCCGCCGCATTTCCTCCGGACGGACGTAACCAGTTAACTGACGGAGAACGGTATTTACCGCGCAGACGATCATAACCCTGCTTCAGGGAATTCAGCCATGCCGGGTGTTTATACTGGATGCTCATCGGCACTTCGAGGAGAGGGCTGTTTCCCGGCCGGGAAATGTCGTCTACGTCCAAAAAGTAGGCACGATCGGGAAAATGCTGGTAATTCGTTCCGCCATTACCCTGCGGGGCACCTTTCGCGTTGCGCCAGTTCACGCGCGGCGTAACGGAACAATCTACCTGATACCCCAGCTCAATCAGCAACTGGGCGTAACGGCTGTCGAATGCCCAGCGCCCGGCGCGATGGCTGAGCATTTTTGTCTGGAAAGTCTCTTCCAGTAAGCGGGTCATGAAGAGCACTTTCTCACGCATGACCTCGTCTGAAAACTCAATCAGATAAGGCTGCCAGTGCCAGTCATCACCGGTCAGATCGTGCTCCGGAGGGCTATTCCAGGCATGGAGATGCATTCCCACCTCACCCTGGCCGCGGGCTATGACCTCTTTCGCGAACTCAATGAATACCGGTTCGACTGCCATCTCGTAGTTGGTCAGCCAGACGGGCTTAAAGCCGAAGCGTTCACAAAGCGCCTGAAACCGCGCAAGGTAGCGCGCGTTTTCCGTTTTGATCACCCGGTGGTTCTGCCAGAGATTATCCCCTTCGGTATCGATCGTGATGATAAACGCTGGTTTTTTCATAATGAGCCCGCAAGACAAAATAGTTAGCGCTATGTTACGCACGCCCGAAAGCAGGAGTAAACCCTTCCAGGGAAATTCCTGACATTATGGAGAAAGAGTGCAAGTCGTTACCAGGTCTATTAGAATTGCCAATAGTACAACGCCGATAAGATGATGATGAATAACTTACCTGACACGCCTGATTTGCGCATTTTACTGATCAAACTTCGCCATCATGGTGACATGTTACTCACCACCCCCGTCATCAATTCATTACGCCAGAAATGGCCTGAAGCCCAAATCGACGTGCTTCTCTATGAAGAGACGCGAGACATGCTCGCCGCGCATCCGGCAATCAGGACGATCTATGGTATCGATCGTAAATGGAAGCAGCTGGGGACGCTGAAGCACCTGCAAAAAGAGTGGCAGTTGCTTCGTGCTTTACGTGCTCAGCATTATCATCTGGTGATCAATCTTGCCGATCAGTGGCGCAGCGCGATTGTTACCCGCTTCACCGGTGCACCGGTTCGGCTCGGGTTCGCTTTTAACAAGCGCAATAATGCCTTCTGGCGTTTTTGTCACAGTGAACTGGTCTCGGTCGCCAGCCATCAGTCGCTGCACACCGTTGAACAAAATCTCTCCATACTGTCAGCGCTGCCGGTAATGGCCAACCCTACCGTGACCATGGCTTACAGCGCGGATGACTGGCGCCATGCTCACCAAAAGCTGTCGCAAAAGGGCGTGGGAGACCGCTACATCGTTATTCAACCCACTTCACGCTGGTTCTTTAAGTGCTGGGACGAAGGCAAAATGGCGCAAACTATCGCCGCGTTGCAGCAGGACGGCCACACTATCGTCCTTACGGCGGGACCGGACAAGAAAGAGCTGGCGATGATTGACCGCATTCTTGCCGCCTCCCCGCAGACGGGTGTTGTATCGCTGGCAGGGCAGTTAACCCTGCGCCAGCTGGCCTCGCTAATCGATCACGCGATCCTGTTCATTGGCGTTGACTCCGTACCCATGCACATGGCCGCCGCTCTTCAGACGCCCTGCGTGGCGCTGTTTGGCCCGTCAAAATTGACGTTCTGGTCGCCATGGCAGGTTAACGGAGAGGTCATCTGGGCAGGTAACTACGGCCCGCTTCCCAACCCTGACGCCATTGATACAAAAACGACGGAACGTTATCTCGACGCCATCCCCGTTGATGCTGTCGTCTCCGCCGCAAGGAGATACCTGCAATGAAGCTTCATCGTCTGGCCATTGTGCGCCAAAAATATCGTCCGGATGGGGGAGCAGAACGTTTTGTCTCCAGGGCACTTACCGCGCTGAGCAATCAAAATCTTGAGCTCAACGTCATCACCCGCGAGTGGCAGGGCGAAAAGCAGGACGACTGGCATATTCATATTTGCGATCCCCGAAAGTGGGGCCGCATCAGCCGTGAGCGCGGCTTTGCACACGCCGCGCGCGCGCTGTGGCAGCAACAGCAGTTTGATATTGTCCAGAGCCACGAACGTATTCCGGGCTGCGATATTTACCGCGCCGGGGATGGTGTACATCGACGCTGGCTGCTACAGCGTACGCGTATTCTCCCCGCCTGGCGCGCGAAGCTGCTTATGCACGATCGCTATCACCGCTACGTGATGCACGCAGAACGTGAAATGTACCAGGCTCCCGAGTTGAAAGCCGTTATCTGTAATGCGGAGATGATCAAGCGCGAAATCGTCGAAGACTTTGATATTGACGCAAAAAAGATACATGTGATTTATAATTCAATAGATTCCAGCCGCTTCGTTCCGGCAGAAGAGAGGCAACGCGCTGTACTGCGTCAGCAATTTGGCTTACCCGCTGATGCCGTCATTTTCTGCTTCGTGGGTTCAGGGTTTGAACGTAAGGGGCTGGCAAGCGCTATTCGGGCTATAGCAGGAAACTCGGCGTGGCTGGTTGTGGTCGGTCAGGATAAAGCGGAAAGCCGTTATCGCGACCTCGCCCGTTCATTAGGCTGTGAGGGGCAAATCCGTTTCCTGGGGATGCAAAAAGAGACGCTGCCGTTTTATCAGCTTTCTGATGGTTTACTGCTGCCGACGCTGTATGATCCTTTCCCTAACGTCATACTTGAAGCAATGGCCTGTGGATTGCCCGTCATTACGTCAGAGAGTTGCGGTGGTTCAGAATTTATTGAGCAAGGCCAGAACGGGTTTTACTGTGATGCACTTGATATCCACACATTGAAGGAGGCCGTCATGTCCATCCCTTCACTGGAAAAAAATAACAATATGGGGCTTGCGGCGCGTGAACGCGTCAGAGAAGCAACCCCTGAAAAACTATCAAGTCAGCTTATTTCGCTTTATCAAAAATTACTGGATTAATAATGCGCATCCTAATGATTATTGATGGTTTACCCGGTGGAGGAGCCGAAAAAACGGTTCTCACCCTCTCCAGCGGACTGACAGAACTGGGGCATCAGGTCACCCTTTTCTCCTTACGGAAGGTGTGCGACTACGCCATTCCGGAAGGCATCGATTTTCAGGTTGTGCAGGATACCTGTAAAAAACCCTGGCGGAAGCTGACCGAGATCCCGCGTCGCGCCCGTTTGCTGGATCGCGCCATCGAGCAGGCAGAACGCAGCGGTAAATTTGACGTCGTGTTCTCACATCTGCATAAAACCGACCGTATCGTGGCGCACAGCCGCGTGCTGGATCGGGATAAGGTCTGGTTCTGCGTACACGGGATGTTCTCCTTCTCCTATTTGCGCCATCGCAGCGGGCTTTCTCGCTGGTTTAAGCATTATAAAATTCGTCATACCTATGAAAACCGCAACGTGGTGGCGGTTTCTGGCGCCGTGCTGCACGATCTGTCTGAAGTACTCGCGATCCCCCTGCGGCGCAAAGCGGTTATCCATAACCCCTTTGATATCCCTGAAATTCAGCGTCTGGCGGAAGCGCCCTTTGAGATGCAGGGGCAGGATTACATTATCCATGTTGGCCGTTTTCATGAACACAAACGTCACGACAGGCTGCTGCGGGCGTTCGCGCTGAGCAAGATCGACGCATCGCTGGTGTTGATGGGCAAAGGTTCTGACGCGAAAATAAATCAGCTCAAACAGCTTGCCGCTAAGCTGGGAATTGAAAACAAGATCGTCTTCCGCCCGTTCGAAACCAACCCCTACCCGTGGATCAAAGGGGCACGCCTTTTAGTGTTAAGTTCCGACTGCGAAGGTTTTGGTAATGTACTGGTAGAGTCCATTATCTGTCAGACCCCACCGGTGAGTACAAACTGCCCTGGCGGCCCTGCTGAGATCCTTACTGGCCCCCTGGCGCGTGGTCTGACAGCGTTAACCGACGAATCACTGGCGAAAACACTGGCAGAACTGTATGCCTCTCCGCCGGTTGTTGATCGCGAAACGATCGCATCGTTCGGTATCAACGCCATTTGCCAGCAATACATTGCTTTGGTCGACAACCAAAAATAATCAGGTTTCATATGCAAAATTCAGCGCCTTTATTAAGCGTGGTGGTGGCCGTTTATAACGGTGAAGCTTTTCTCGATCAGTTCTTTACCTGCCTTGTAAATCAACACATCGACAGTATGGAAGTCATCATCGTGAATGACGGTTCCACTGACCGCTCGATGCAGATTGTCGAAAAATGGCGCGAAAAGCTGCCACAGATGCAGGTTATTGAACAACCTAATCAGGGCGTGTCCATCGCGCGTAATACTGGCCTGGCCGTTGCGACCGGGCAGTATCTCTCTTTCCCGGATATTGATGATGTCTTCAAACCCGGCATGTACCAGCGTCTGCTGGATATGGCCGTCACGCAGAACCTGGATGTCGCCACCTGCAATGGCAACTACGTCTGGGAAAATAACAAAAAACCGTCTCGCCCTATCTTCCCTGAAGATAAGCTCGCCTCAACGGGCGTCATGAATGGCGCGGCATGGTTAAAAAAGGCGCTGGATTCACGTAAGTTCCTGCATGTGACCTGGCTGAATATCTATCGTCACGATTTTATTCGTCAGCACGGCTTCCGTTTCGAGCCAAGCCTGCGCCATCAGGATATCCCGTGGACGACTGAGGTGCTGCTTGCCGCGGAACGCGTTCAGTACACCAGCGAACGCTTTTACGACTACTACATTCACTCCGCCTCGGTATCGCACACCCCGGATAATGACGACACGCTGATTCGCTCTGCGCGCCATTATATGAAGATCCTGAAGATGCTTGATGCCATTAACCAGCGCTACCCGGATAAAGTGAAAAATATCCCGGCCTGTTACTGGCAAATCGCTAAAGAGGGTCTGGGAATTATTCATACCTTCGACAACATGAAGGATGAGGCGAAGAAATCAATGATAATCAAAGAGTTCTTCGACACCGGGATCTGGAAGCTCATCTGGAAAAGTGCCAAAAGCCCGCGTTTGCGCTGGCGCCTGGGCCGGCGCTACTTCCGTTTAAAACGGTATCTGGCATAAGAGATAGCTTTAGCACGCTTAAATGCTTAGAATTTCCCGGCCGAAACTAAAAAAACGGATAATCGCTTGGAATTGTTGTATACCGCCCTGCTCTACATCATTCAGCCACTGGTGTGGCTGCGACTGTTGCTTCGTAGCCGTAAAGCGCCTGCGTACCGTAAACGCTGGGCCGAACGTTATGGCTACTGCCGCAATAAAGTGGCGCCGGACGGTATTCTGCTGCATTCCGTGTCAGTCGGGGAAACGCTGGCCGCCATTCCACTGGTGCGTGCCCTGCGCCACCGTTATCCGTCACTGCCCATCACCGTCACCACGATGACGCCAACCGGCTCAGAGCGCGTGATGTCTGCCTTCGGTAAAGACGTGCATCACGTCTACCTGCCGTACGATCTCCCCTGCGCCATGAACCGTTTCCTGAATACCGTGCGCCCTAAACTGGTGATCGTCATGGAAACCGAACTGTGGCCGAATATGATTTCCGCCCTGCATGCCCGTAAAATTCCTTTGGTTATCGCCAACGCGCGTCTGTCGGAACGCTCGGCGAAAGGGTACGGCAAGCTGGGTAAATTTATGCGTCGCCTGCTCAGCAAAATCACGCTGATCGCCGCGCAGAACGAAGAAGATGCCGCGCGCTTTATCGCCCTCGGCCTGAAGCGCAACCAGCTTGCGGTCACGGGTAGCCTGAAGTTCGATATTTCCGTCACCCCTGAACTCGCCGCCCGTGCGGTAACACTGCGTCGTCAGTGGGCGCCGCGTCGCCAGGTCTGGATTGCCACCAGCACCCATGATGGCGAAGAAGCCATTATTCTTCAGGCTCACCGCCAGCTGCTGGAAAAATTCCCTGATTTACTTCTGATTCTGGTTCCTCGCCATCCTGAGCGTTTTAAAGATGCCCGCGAGATGGTGCAAAAAGGCGGTTTCAGCTTCACCCTGCGCAGCAGCGGCGAAATCCCCTCTGGCAGCACGCAGGTGGTGATTGGCGATACGATGGGCGAACTGATGCTGCTGTACGGGATCGCCGATCTTGCATTCGTTGGCGGAAGCCTGGTGGAGCGCGGTGGTCATAACCCGCTGGAGCCAGCAGCCCACGCCATCCCCGTACTGATGGGGCCACACACGTTTAACTTCAAAGATATCTGCGCGAAATTGCAGCAAGCCGATGGCTTAATCACCGTGACCGACGCGGATTCGGTGGTCAAAGAGGTCTCTACCCTTCTGACTGACGAAGATTACCGCCTGTGGTACGGTCGTCACGCCGTTGAAGTCCTGCATCAGAACCAGGGCGCACTGACCCGTCTGCTGCAACTTCTGCAACCTTACCTGCCGCAGCGGAGCCACTAATGTCAACGCGTCTGTCGGTCGTGATGATCGCCAAAAACGCCGCCGACCTGCTTCCGGATTGCCTGGCCTCTGTTGCCTGGGCTGACGAAATCGTCATTCTCGACTCCGGAAGTACGGACAACACGGCGGACGTTGCCCGTGCAGCCGGGGCAAAAGTCTTTACCGACACCGACTGGCAGGGCTACGGTATTCAGCGCCAGCGTGCGCAGGGTTACGCCACGGGCGATTACGTGTTGATGATCGATACCGATGAGCGCGTCACCCCGGAACTCCGACAGGCCATTCAAACGGTGCTTGCCGCGCCACAGCCCGGCGCGGTCTACAGTATCGCGCGTCGTAACTATTTCCTGGGCCGCTTTATGCGCCACAGCGGCTGGTACCCCGACCGCGTGATGCGCCTCTATGCGCGCGAGCGTTATCAGTACAACGACAACCTGGTCCATGAATCTCTGGCCTGCGATGGCGCTCAGGTCATCCCCCTGACGGGCGATCTGCTTCATCTGACCTGCCGCGATTTCGCCAGCTTCCAGCGTAAACAGCTGAACTATGCCACCGCCTGGGCGCAGGAGCGGCATACGCGCGGCAAGAAGGCCACGCTGACCGGCATCTTCACCCACACGCTGGGCGCGTTTCTGAAAACGCTGCTGCTGCGTGGCGGCGTGCTGGACGGCAAACAGGGCTGGTTACTGGCCGTAGTGAATGCCCAGTATACTTTCAACAAATACACCGAGCTGTGGGCGCTGAACCGCGGCTACTCAGAGAAAACGTGAGCCATGAGCACAAAAGCGATTTATCCGGGTACCTTCGATCCGATCACTAACGGTCATCTTGATATCATCACCCGTGCGGCGTGTATGTTCGACAAGGTGATTCTGGCCATTGCCGCCAGCCCGAGCAAAAAGCCGATGTTCGACCTGAACGAACGCGTGCAGCTTGCCACCGATGCGATTTCGCATCTGTCGAATGTTGAGGTCGTCGGATTCAGCGACTTGATGGCAAACTTTGCCCGTGACCGGCAGGCCAATATCCTGATCCGCGGTCTTCGCGCGGTAGCAGACTTCGAATATGAGATGCAGCTGGCACACATGAACCGCCATCTGATGCCGGAGCTGGAGAGCGTATTCCTGATGCCCTCCAAAGAGTGGTCCTTCATCTCTTCCTCACTGGTGAAAGAGGTGGCGCGCCATCACGGGGACGTTACCCACTTCCTGCCGGTTAACGTCCACCAGGCGTTGATGGAAAAGCTAAAGTAACCCTACTTCTGGCACTGACGGCAGTAAAACGTGGCGCGCTGAGCGTGCTTCGTGGCAATAATCGGCGTCCCGCAGGCTCTGCACGGCTCACCCTTACGGCCATAAACCTGCAACTCCTGCGCAAAATAGCCCGGCTTCCCGTCGCTTTGCAGGAAATCCTTCAGCGTCGTCCCGCCCTGCTCAATTGAGCGCAGCAGTACCGCTTTAATTACTCTGACCAGCAGCTCGCACTCCTGCGCCGACAGCGAGGAGGCCAGCCGATCGGGATGGATCCCGGCGGCAAACAACGATTCGCTGGCATAGATATTTCCCACGCCCACCACCAGCTTGTTATCCATCAGCCAGGGTTTAATCGGGGTTTTCTTTTTCGCGCACTTCTCTTTGAGATAATCCGCGTTAAACGCCTCTGACAGCGGCTCAGGTCCGAGATGCGCCAGCACGTTGTGTCCTTCCAGCTCTTTGGTCCACAGCCATGCGCCAAAGCGACGCGGGTCGGTGTAACGCAGTACTTTGCCGTTACTCATCACCAGATCAACGTGGTCGTGCTTTTCCGCAGGCAACTCTTCGGTGAGGATGCGCAGGCTTCCCGACATGCCCAGATGGATAATGATCCAGCCGTCAGGCAGCTCCAGCAGCAGGTATTTCGCGCGGCGCTGCACGCTCAGGACGGGTTTGTCGCTTAACGCGTGGATCTCATCGGACACCGGCCAGCGCAGACGCCCGTTGCGAACGACAGCATGAAGAATAGTCGCGCCAACCAGATGGGGCTCAATGCCGCGGCGGCTGGTCTCTACCTCAGGTAATTCAGGCATGGTTCCTCCGTTGAGATGCAGAATGCAAAAAACCCCGCAGTTGCGGGGTTTTTCAATACAAGGAGACTAAAATTATTTGATTTTAGCTTCTTTGTACAGTACGTGCTGGCGTACAACTGGATCGAATTTTTTCAGTTCCAGTTTTTCCGGCTTAGTACGTTTGTTCTTCGTGGTGGTGTAGAAGTGACCTGTACCAGCAGAAGAAACCAGCTTGATTTTCTCGCGAATACCTTTAGCCATGATTTATTTCCTCTTTAAGTACTTAGTACTTTTCGCCACGGGCACGCAGTTCGGACAGAACTGTATCGATGCCTTTCTTATCGATTACACGCATACCTTTAGCAGATACGCGCAGGGTGACAAAACGCTTCTCGCTCTCAACCCAGAAACGGTGAGAGTGCAGGTTCGGCAGGAAACGGCGTTTAGTCGCGTTCAGTGCGTGGGAACGGTTGTTACCGGTCACCGGACGCTTGCCAGTAACTTGGCAGACTCGGGACATGTCTATTCTCCAAAAATCAAATTAGCTCGAGCTTCGTATGGGGTATCGGCGCCTCGTCAGGCTTTACAGCCCGGTCATCGCATAGTTCTATTGAACTCTCGATTGCCAGGCCCAAATGCCAAACCCGAGATTCTCAAAGGTGGCGTAGTATACGCTGACTCGGCGGTGTGCTCAAGTCCCGAACAGACAAAGATCCCGATGGATCGCGAGAAAAGGCCTAAATCCAGCCACGTTCGGCAAAAGAAATGTACTCTCCGCGGCCAATTATCAGATGGTCCAGCACACGAATGTCCATGAATTGACAGCATTTGATAATACGTTCGGTAATTGCTTTGTCAGCTCTGCTTGGTTCTGCACAGCCAGAGGGGTGATTATGCGCGAGGATCACGCCGGCTGCATTCACTTTTATCGCTTCCCGCACAATTTCACGCGGATGCACCTCAACGTGGCTCAATGTTCCCGAAAAAAGGCGGGTATGTTTCAGTACCCGGTTTTTGTTGTCGAGAAAGATCACCATAAAGATCTCCCGCTCCAGATCGGAGAGCTGGCTTTGCAGAAATTCGCGGGTCATGTCGGGGGTGAGGATCGGGTCTTCTTCCTCCATACGCACGTTGTAAAATCGCCGGGCCAGCTCGGCAATGCCCCGTAACTGGGCATATTTCGCCACGCCAATGCCCTCAACGTGCGTAAACGCCTCCAGCTCAGCGGTCAGCAATCCATACAGTGAACCGAAATGGTCTATCAGTTCTTTTGCCAGCGTAAATACCGTTTTCCCCGGCGTGCCTGTGCGTAAAAAGAGCGCCAGCAGCTCGTCGTCCTTTAACAACGTGACGCCATGACGCAGCATTTTTTCACGCGGTAGCAGCAGTTCAGTCTCTTCCATGCCCGGCCTCCTTCTGTTTGCCATTATGCTGCCACAGGCAAATTCGGGGTTCGACGCTGGCATTTCGTTCTTGCGTAACGCCTCGCAAAGTGAATTAAGGACATCATCACCCCGTTTTAGGGATTGTGATAAAATGCCCGCTCTCTGGTGAAACCCAACAGGAAAGAATCATGATGAGCCTGGCCGGTAAAAAAATCGTTCTTGGCGTCAGCGGCGGTATTGCTGCCTATAAAACGCCAGACCTGGTGCGCCGTTTGCGCGAGCGCGGGGCCGACGTACGGGTCGCGATCACCGAAGGCGGCAAAGCCTTTATCACCCCGCTGAGCCTGCAAGCCCTCTCGGGATACCCGGTATCCGACAGCCTGCTCGACCCGGCAGCCGAAGCCGCAATGGGCCACATTGAGCTGGGGAAATGGGCCGATCTGGTTATCCTTGCCCCCGCCACGGCAGATTTAATTGCCCGCGTGGCAGCCGGTATGGCGAACGATCTGGTAACGACCATTTGCCTCGCCACGCCTGCGCCCGTCGCGGTTGTGCCCGCAATGAACCAGCAGATGTACCGCAACGCCGCTACCCAGCATAATCTGGACACGCTGGCCTCGCGCGGCCTGCTGATTTGGGGACCGGACAGTGGCAGCCAGGCCTGCGGCGACGTTGGGCCAGGGCGTATGCTCGACCCATTGACGATTGTTGATATGGCCGCCGCCCATTTCTCGCCTGTCAACGATCTGCAACATCTCAACATCATGATTACCGCGGGCCCCACGCGCGAGCCGCTGGATCCGGTGCGTTACATCACCAACCACAGCTCAGGCAAAATGGGCTTTGCGATTGCTGCCGCGGCAGCCAAACGCGGCGCGAACGTCACGCTGGTGAGCGGCCCGGTGTCGCTTACCACCCCTGCGTTTGTGCAGCGTATTGATGTAACGACCGCGCTGGAAATGGAAGCCGCCGTACAGGCACATGCTCAACAGCAGCATATTTTTATCGGCTGTGCGGCCGTCGCTGATTACCGCGCCGAAACCATTGCCGACGCCAAAATTAAAAAGCAAGGTGATGAATTAACAATAAAAATGGTGAAGAACCCGGATATCGTTGCCGGTGTCGCCGCATTGAAAACTCATCGACCTTACGTTGTTGGGTTTGCCGCAGAAACGAATAATGTGGAAGAATATGCCCGGCAAAAACGTACCCGCAAAAACCTCGATTTGATTTGCGCGAACGACGTATCGCTGTCCACGCAAGGATTTAACAGCGACAGCAACGCATTGCACCTTTTCTGGCAGGAGGGAGATAAAGTCTTACCGCTTGAGCGCAAAGAACTCCTGGGCCAACACTTACTGGACGAGATCGTTACCCGTTATGATGAAAAAAATCGACGTTAAGATTCTGGACCCGCGCGTTGGCGAGCAATTTCCGCTGCCAACGTATGCCACCTCCGGCTCTGCCGGTCTTGACCTGCGCGCCTGTCTTGATGACGCCGTAGAACTGGCGCCGGGTGCAACGACCCTGATCCCGACCGGGCTGGCGATTCACATTGCTGACCCGTCACTGGCAGCGGTGATCCTGCCGCGCTCTGGCCTGGGCCACAAGCATGGCGTCGTGCTGGGTAATCTGGTCGGCCTGATCGATTCTGACTATCAGGGTCAGCTGATGGTATCCGTCTGGAACCGTGGCCAGGACAGCTTCACCATTGAGCCGGGCGAGCGTATCGCGCAGATGGTGTTTGTACCGGTGGTGCAGGCAGAATTTAACCTGGTGGCAGACTTCGACGCTACCGACCGTGGCGAAGGCGGCTTCGGCCATTCCGGGCGCAAATAACCGCCCGACAAACACGCATCTCACAGCGCCATAATGCAATAACAAACCGCAAACGTCAGTTTGCGGGTCGCTGTGTGGTTGCCAGCCTGACAAGTGCTTATTTTCAGGGGTATTTTGTAACATGGCAGAAAAACAAACCGCGAAAAGGAATCGTCGCGAAGAAATACTTCAATCTCTGGCTCTGATGCTTGAATCCAGCGACGGCAGTCAACGCATCACCACCGCAAAACTGGCGGCCTCTGTGGGCGTGTCAGAGGCGGCGCTGTATCGTCATTTCCCGAGCAAAACCCGGATGTTTGACAGCCTGATCGAGTTTATCGAAGACAGCCTGATCACGCGCATCAACCTGATTCTGAAGGATGAAAAAGACACCAGCACGCGTCTGCGTCTGATTGTGCTGCTGATTCTGGGCTTTGGTGAACGTAACCCGGGTCTGACCCGTATTCTGACCGGCCACGCGCTGATGTTTGAACAGGATCGTCTGCAAGGCCGTATAAACCAGCTTTTTGAGCGTATCGAAGCCCAGCTGCGTCAGGTTCTGCGCGAGAAGAAAATGCGGGAAGGCGAGGGATATAATACGGATGAGACCCTGCTGGCAAGCCAGATCCTGGCTTTTTGCGAAGGGATGCTCTCCCGGTTTGTGCGCAGCGAGTTTAAATATCGACCAACGGACGATTTTGACGCCCGCTGGCCGTTAGTGGCTGCTCAGTTACAGTAACGCCATCGCCGGATGGCGGCTTTGCCTTATCCGGCCTACGAACGGGTAGGCCCGGTAAGCGTAGCGCCACCGGGCAATTGAATTATACGCCAAACTCTTCGCGGTATTGACGCACCGCCGCCAGATGATCAGCCATCTCAGGCTTCTCTTCCAGATACGCAATCAGGTCTTTCAGCGTGATAATCGACGTGACCTTGCAGCCATAATCGCGCTCCACTTCCTGAATAGCAGAGATGTCGCCGCGCCCGCGCTCCTGACGATCGAGCGAAATCAGCACACCCGCAAGCGTTGCGCCGTTAGCCTGGATAATCTCCATCGATTCACGGATCGCGGTACCTGCGGTGATCACGTCATCCACCAGCATCACGCGCCCCTGCAACGCACTGCCTACCAGATTGCCGCCTTCACCGTGGGTTTTGGCCTCTTTACGGTTAAAGCAGTACGGTACGTCGCGGTCATGGTGCTCCGCCAGCGCTACCGCCGTGGTGGTTGCAATTGGAATGCCTTTGTACGCGGGGCCAAACAGCAGGTCAAAATCAATCCCGGAATCCACCAGCGCTTCGGCATAGAAGCGGCCTAACAGTGCCAGGTCGCGCCCGGTATTAAACAGCCCGGCGTTGAAGAAATACGGACTTTTACGCCCGGATTTCAGCGTGAACTCGCCAAACTTAAGTACCTGCTTGTTAAGCGCAAACTCAATAAACTGGCGCTGATACGATTTCATGGATTTGCTCCTTTGTCTTTTCAGTCTTACAGGCAAAAAAAAGGCGACTCATTGGTCGCCTTAAAATCAATTTTCTAACGCCGCTTTCTGCGTCGCTACAATAGATTCGATTCCCCCTCGGGCCAACGCCAGCAAGGTGAGCAGTTCTTCGTGGGTGAATGGCTCGCCTTCTGCCGTCCCCTGCACTTCAATGATGCGGCCATCTTCGGTCATCACCACGTTCATGTCGGTTTCTGCGGCAGAATCTTCAACGTATTCCAGATCGCAAAGCGCTTCGCCGTTAACGATTCCAACGGAGACAGCAGCAACCATCCCTTTCATTGGGTTGGTTTTCAGCTTACCGGCGGCAACCAGCTTGTTCAGGGCATCTGCCAGCGCCACACAGGCACCGGTAATAGAGGCCGTACGCGTGCCGCCATCGGCCTGGATCACGTCGCAGTCCAGCGTGATGGTGAACTCACCCAGCGTTTTCAGGTCAACCGCGGCGCGGAGCGCACGCGCGATCAGGCGCTGGATCTCCATAGTACGGCCGCCCTGCTTACCTTTTGCCGCTTCACGGGCATTACGGGTATGGGTTGCGCGCGGCAACATACCGTATTCGGCGGTGATCCACCCCTGGCCCTGACCTTTCAGGAAGCGAGGCACGCCCTCTTCAATGGACGCGGTGCAAAGCACTTTGGTGTCACCAAACTCAACCAGCACGGAGCCTTCAGCGTGTTTTGTATAGTTACGGGTCAGGGTGACGGGACGCACCTGGTTGGCGCTACGACCTGCTGGACGCATGATGGATTCTCCGGCTTGAAACGAATGTGGCTGCGCATTATACGGATAAAGGACGCTTATTCCTATCCTGAGAAGCCCCTGAAAGCTATAATCCCCCCATCTCTCCTTTAAAAACGGGAATGTCTATGATCCGCAGTATGACCGCCTACGCCCGGCGTGAAATCAAGGGTAGCTGGGGTAGCGCTACCTGGGAAATGCGCTCGGTAAACCAGCGCTATCTGGAAACGTATTTCCGTATGCCGGAACAGTTCCGCAGCCTGGAGCCTGTGGTGCGTGAGCGTATCCGTACGCGTCTGACCCGCGGGAAAGTGGAATGTAACCTGCGTTTTGAGCCCGATGCCAGCGCGCAGGGCGAACTGATCCTGAACGAAAAGCTGGCAAAACAGCTGGTTAATGCGGCGAACTGGGTCAAAATGCAGAGCGATGAAGGCGAGATCAACCCGGTTGATATTCTGCGCTGGCCAGGCGTGATGGCCGCCGGAGAGCAGGATCTGGACGCGATTACCGCTGAAATCCTGGCTGCACTCGACGGCACGCTGGACGACTTTATCGTTGCCCGCGAAACCGAAGGCCAGGCGCTGAAAGCGATGATTGAGCAACGCCTTGAGGGCGTGAGCGCCGAAGTCGCTAAAGTGCGCGCTCATATGCCAGAAGTGCTGCAATGGCAGCGTGAGCGTCTTGTCGCCAAACTGGAAGAGGCGGAAGTTCAGCTGGAAAACAACCGTCTGGAACAAGAGCTGGTGCTGATGGCGCAGCGTGTGGACGTGGCTGAAGAGCTGGATCGTCTGGAAGCGCACGTTAAAGAGACCTACAACATTCTGAAGAAGAAAGAAGCGGTAGGCCGCCGTCTCGACTTTATGATGCAGGAGTTCAACCGCGAGTCGAACACGCTGGCGTCTAAGTCTATCAATGCAGAGGTAACCAATTCAGCGATTGAGCTGAAGGTCCTGATTGAGCAGATGCGCGAGCAGATTCAGAATATCGAGTAATTCCTTTCAGGGTGGTGTTGCCTCGCACATCACCCATTACTTTTTCTAATCCTTATTTAGCCTTACTTTCTTTTCCTCCCGCCTTAGCACAAGCCCGCCAGGCCTGCGTTGATAAATTACTGTAGGGCAAATCCCCTCGCCTTAGAAAATCTCAATCGTGATCTTCCGCACAAATCGCTAATCTCCTCCTCTTCATCCCGGAGGGTTTATGCTGCTTCACATTCTCTATCTTATTGGCATTACCGCAGAAGCCATGACCGGCGCGCTCGCCGCCGGACGTCGCCGTATGGACACCTTCGGCGTGATCATTATTGCCACGGCCACCGCGCTCGGCGGCGGGTCCGTGCGCGATATCCTGCTTGGCCATTATCCGCTCGGCTGGGTCAAAAACCCTGAGTACGTCATTATCGTGGCAACGGCAGCCGTGCTAACCACGATTGTGGCCCCGGTGATGCCTCATCTGCGCCGCGTGTTCCTGGTGCTGGATGCACTTGGGCTGATTGTTTTTTCCATCATTGGCGCACAAATCGCTCTCGATATGGGTGAAGGCCCGGTTATCGCCACCATTGCTGCCGTGATCACGGGCGTGTTTGGCGGGGTGCTGCGGGATATGTTCTGCAAACGTATCCCGCTGGTTTTCCAGAAGGAACTGTATGCCGGCATCTCCTTTGCCGCGGCGGTGCTTTACGTCGCCTTGCAGCACTATGTCACCAGCCACGATGTGGTGGTTATCTCCACCCTGCTGTTTGGCTTCACCGCGCGTATGCTGGCATTGCGCCTTAAGCTGGGCCTTCCCGTTTTTCATTACAAACACAATGCGCATTAATGTCAGAACGGGCAGGCGCCGGATAATCAGTTACTCGAATAGTTGTAACCGTAGTGATGGTAGCCATAGCCGTAAGCGTTGCTTGCCCGCTTTACGACGCCGTTGAGAATCACCCCTTTGGTATTGACGCCACTCTGCTCCAGACGCTGTACACAGACCAGCATCTCCTTCACGCTGTTCATCCCGAAGCGGGCGACCAGCAGCGTGGTGCCTGCGCGACGGCCAACAACCGCCGCGTCGGTGACCGCCAGGATCGGTGGCGTATCGATAATCACCAGATCGTAGCGTTCATTCGCCCAGTCCAGCAGCTGCTGGAAACGCGTATGCATCAGAAGCTCCGCCGGATTAGGGGGGATCTGCCCGCGCACGATGGTATCGAACCCGCCTTTATCGAAGGTCTGAACGCCCTGGGTATACTCCGCCTTACCGGACAACATCTCCGACAAGCCGCAGGTATTGTCGAGCTTAAACAGATCATGGGCATACCCGCGACGCATATCCGCATCAATATAGAGCACTTTCTGGCCCGCCTGCGCCACGACGGCCGCCAGGGTACTGCTGACAAAGGTTTTACCGCTGTCAGGCGTGGCGCCAGAGATCATCAGTATATTGTTCGCTGACTCCATCATCGCAAAATGCAGACTGGTGCGCAGGCCGCGAATCGCCTCCACGGAGAGATCGACCGGGTTATCCGCCGCCAGGAAGGGGATATGTTTGGTCTTATGGCGCAGCCCTGAGGACATAAAATCTTTTTTGCGCAAACGCATCTTTTTAGCCAGCCATTCCGACAGCGGTACGGTGGCATAGACGTTAATCCCGTGCTCCTCCAGCTGCTCCGGCGTTTCAATGCCCATACGCAGCATACTGCGCGCCAGGATCCAGCCCGCAGAGACGAACAGACCCAGGAGAACCCCCAGAACGACAACCAGCGCTTTTTTCGGCTTAACTGGCTGCGGCCGGGTCACGGCCGGATCGATAATGCGGACGTTACCAATTGCGCTCGACCGGGCGATGCTCAACTCCTGTTCGCGGTTAAGCAGCTGCTGGTAGATAACGCGTCCCGACTCCACATCACGGCTCAGGCGCAACACCTCCTGCTGGGTTGACGGCATGGACGATACCCGTTTATTCAGGCGGTTTTTTTCCTGCTCCAGCGTCTGGCGTTTCTCAATCAGCGCCCGGTAGGTGGGGTGATCTTTTTTGTAGAGCTGCGAAATTTCCGCTTCCCGGAAGGTCAGTTCATTGAGCTGATTGTCCGCATTCACAATCTGCTCCAGCACCGCTTTTGCCTCCAGGTTCAGGTCAACGGAGTCGTTTTGCTGGCGATAGCGGTTGAGCTTCTCCTCGGCCTGGTCCAGCTCGCTGCGCACCTGCGGAAGCTGCTGCTTCAAAAATTGCAGGCTTTTCGCATCCTGCGCCGCCTGGCGAGCCACGTTCTGTTGTAAATAGTTGTCAGCGATGCAGTTAAGCACGCGCGCCATCTCATCGGGATCTTCCCCCGTGATGGTCAGGCCAAGCATTCCACTGTCCTTGCTGCGCTCGCTCACGGAAAAACGCAGCTGTAGCGCGTCAATGGCTTCCAGCTCGCTCAGCTGTGTAATCGTAAATTGCGTACCCGGCTTCGCCTGGATAGCGGCAATGGTAATGGCGATATTCGCCGCACTCAGCGGCTGTCCCACGACGCCCTGTAACGTCACGTTTTCGCCTTCCAGCTGATAGTGGCCCTTCTCGCCGACGGTCAGCGTCAGCTTTTGCGCCCGACCCGCGACAGGGGGAAGATTGAGCATACTGACATCGACGATGCCAGGCTGTTGCCCGGTGAGCCGCGCCCAGCCGCGTCCGACAAGGGGAAAATAGTTTTCACTTACCTGCGTGCGCAGGTTCAGGTCATCAATCGTTTTACCGAGGATCATGCGCGACTGGAGAAGCTGAAGCTCCGGCGCCGACTCCGGCGAGGAGTCAGGGATGAACTCGCTAAGGTTACTGAGTAGCGCGTTGCCCTGCTTCTGTTCCACCTGTATCAGCGCATCGGCCTGATAAACCGGCGTGGCAAAGAGCGCATAAAGCAGTGCCGCCAGCGTGAACAGCGTGGTAAGGATGAGAATAAATTTTCGGTGGTCGAGCAGCTCACCCAACAGGCGCACCAGATCGATCTCGTTATTCGCGGCAGACGCATCATGGGCATGAAGGTTATTTGTTGACATAAAACGTAACTATCCCGTGTGATTAACTGAGCCGTTTCGCCCATTCCAGACTGGCCTGCTCCAGCAGCCCATAAACATATTCAAATGCGTCCCGGTTTTTACGGTAGGGGTCCGGGATCTCTTTTCTGCCCGTCCAGTGACCAAAGAGCATCATTTTGCCCCGCGCCTCCGGTGCGATAGCCGTGACCTGCTCGATATGTTCCAGCTCCATCGCCAGAATCAGATCGTAGTCGCGCACCATGGCGGGGGTGAGCCTGCGCGCCACGTGGCCCTCAAGCAGGGTGCCGCGTTCGGCGGCGATCTCTGTCGCCTGTGAATCGGCGGTGCGCCCTTCCAGGCCACAAATTCCCGCTGAATCGACCCGGGCGGCGGGAAGCAGCCGGCGTAGCAGCCGTTCCCCAATGGGAGAGCGGCAGATATTGCCGGTACAGATCACCAGGATGGCGTTAAACGTTAGTTTGGCCATGTTCTGATATATCTCCCTGTTTCAGTCAGGTCATGTACGCCGGTAATGGTCGGCACAAGCTGAGAGATCACGCGGTTCCAGCGCACCAGCGGCGCGGTGGTGACATAGACGATGTCGTAAGGCTCAAGCTGAAATTCGGTGCTCAACACCATCGCGGTGGCATCCCGGGCGTTAAGCTGGTAGACGTTGGCGATTTTGCCGTTCTGCTTGCCCTGCAACGGACGAATCACAAAGATCCCCGTGGCGTCGGCCATATCCTGATTTACGCCCTGCGCATTACCCAGCGCTTCCGCCAGCGTCATGCCGCTACGGTCCATCTTCAGGGTGCTCTGTTTACCCACCTCGCCCATGACAAACACTTTCAGGTCGTCATTACGGGGAATGAAGAGAATATCGCCCGGATAGAGGAGTTTGTTCTGGGTGAGATCGCCGCGCTGCATCAGCGCGTAGAGCGAAATGTGCGTATCCTGGCCGTTATGGGTCAGCACCACGTGCCGCCAGTCCGCCTCTGACGTCAGGCCGCCTGCCGCATTGATCGCATCCATTATCGTCAGCGGAATGTTGGTGATGGGCTGCTGGCCCGACTTAGCCACTTCGCCCGTCACGTAGGCTTTTTGTGAGCGGAACGCCGCGACGCTGACATCCACCTGCGGGCTCTCAATTACCGAGTCCAGCCGGGCGGCGATCTCATCGCGCACCTGGGCCAGCGTTTTGCCGACGACGCGGATTTTGCCGATATAGGGATAGAAGATCGTGCCATCGGCATTCACCCAGTTGCCCGTATCGCTGGCGCTACGGTACTGACCTGCGGGGGTGGTCAGCTCCGGGTGGTCCCAGACGGTAACCATCAGCACGTCGCCGACGCCGATGCGATATTGGTAGTTCTGGAGCTGGCGATCCAGTTCAGGATTCGCGCGGGAGTCGACTTTGCCAGGCAGCAACTGCTCCACCAGCCCCGGCGTGAGCGGATAGACGTTGACCATCTTATTCAGATCGTAATTGCTGTCAGGCAGATCGATAATATCTTTGCCCTGGGTGCTAAGTCCCTGGCCCGGTACGATAGTACAACCGCTTAACGCCATCATAGCCAACGCAAGCACGGAAAATTTAACGTTTTTCATTCAGGAAAATCATCTGGTTAAGTAATGCCTGTTTCATCCGGTACTACTGCCCTACCGGGGTTTCGCGTTCTGATGTCATGTCATAGAGCTGATATTTACGGCCTAACATCTGACCGCCATCACGGGTGAGAGGCGTCCACGAGACCACCGCCCGGTTGCGATTTGGGCCGATCGTCATTAGATCAAGCGGGATCGAGATGTAGAAGCCTTTGCTAAAGCCACCTTCGCCATAATCCTCTTTCGAGACGTTGGTCAGCGCCGCCCAGACGCCTACCGTCACGCCGCTGTCGAATCGCTTCGCGACGTCGAGGGTGGCGCCTTTATCCTTCGCCAGGTACTGCCCGACGCTCAGCTTCATCAACACACTGTTGAGCTTCGCCGGGTTCCAGTAGGCGGTGATAAATCCGGTTGGCGCGCTGTAGTCGGTGAAGCGCATCATGTCGTCCCAGTCGCGCTGCTTGACGTAGTTCGCATCCACGCCCAGCGCCCAGTCGCTATCAAGCGGGCGCCAGAGCGCCTCTGCTCCCACGCCGCCGTACATGGTTTCGAGGTAGCCGCCATAAATCTGGGCATAGAAGCCGTGCCCCAGCGCATCGACATAGTTGGCCTGTAAGTTGTTGATGTAGACGCCATTGCTGACATAATCGCGAATATGGGTTCTGACGCGCGGCAGGCTGGAGTCAGCGGGAAGCAGCGAGGATTTGAACTTGTCGTAGTTGTTATAGAGGTTGGCGAACACGCCGCCGTCGAGCAGCAGACGATCGGTCAGCCAGTAGCTGGCGCTGGCCATCACCCCCACCTGGAACATATAGAAATCTTCCGGACCGCCCAGCGACTGCGCCAGCGTCGGTTTGAAGCTGTAGCTGAAGCGATCGGCGCGAATACGGTAGCCGCGCCCGAACGCTGTAGTATCCACAGGCTCGACGCGCTGCTGTTTGAGCGCCTCCTCCTGGCCGAGCGGCTCTCCCGCCAGCTGTTTGCGCAGGCTGGTGACATCGGTTTGCGTCGTGACCAGCGGCAGATGGTCACGCCGCTGGGTGATAGCGATCGTGTCGACCCCGTCGGGCAGGTTATTGATCAGAATACGGTTGGCGCGATCCACCGCTTCGCGCGGATCGCGATAGCGATACTGTTCGCCGGTCATGTATAAGGTATTGCCGTGCTGAAGGATCTCCGGCGCATCGAAGCCTGCGTTGTACTTAAGCGCGGTGAGCTGGTTTGCCGCCGAGGTATAGTCCAGCGTCTCGCCTGCCGGTGCCGGTTGCCAGGCCGGTTTCGGGTTATCACGCAGCGCGGGGCGCAGATCGTTAAAATTGGTCCGCAGGGTGAAGCCAAACATCAGCGTATTGCCGCGCTCGTAGCTGAGGTTGAGATCGGCCCAGTCGGCAACGCGATAGACCGCCCCCACGTTAATATGGCTCGACTGCTTAATGGAGCCGGCAAAATCATCGGCATAATTGTTGCCGTCATACTCGAGCTTCAGGCGCAGGGGCTGCCAGGGTGTCTGATACTGGAGTCCGCCAAACAGCGACGCCGGCCCACGAAACATATCGCTAAAGCTGATATCCCCGGCATCATGCGATTCGCCGCGGGTGCAATACTTATTGTTGTCGTGGCACAGCGGGTTACCCACGTTGTCGCTATTACCGGGATATCCCCAGGCTATTCCAAAGGTAAAATCGACCGGTCCGGCCATTTTACTGGCAACCAGATATTCACCGTCGAACAGGCCGGTGCCCGCAATATCGCGCTTGCCGAGCGCCAACTGCGGCAGGCTATAGTCCTCTTCCCACAGACGAACCTTAAAATCGAACGACTTATCCTTGTAGCTTTGATCGCCGCTGAAATCCTCGTCGCTGCTGTATTTGCGGGTGCGGACGTCGGTATAACGAATCGTCCCTTCCAGCCACGGAAAGAGCACGACCGAAGAGGAGTAAAAACGATACTGGTTGTTATCGCGGTAGTTGACGCTGAATTCCCCTTCCCGGCCAAAGCGCGCGTCGGGCATTTGCATCAGGCCGGTGCCGCCAAAGTCGGACTGTGAAGGTCCGGTCGGATCGGGCCAGGTACGCAGCTCCGCGTGGCAGGCAGAAGAGATCGCCAGAGCAAGGCCGCTCAGTAAAAAAAGTTTGTTCATCAGTCAGGTATCCGCCGCGTCAGGAGCGCAACGATTTGCTCATTCAGACCGGTAAAATCGTCCGGCACCGCCCGGGGATCAAACCCCACCCACAGAACAGCGCCCGGCTCTGCTTCAATATGGCGTGCGTTCCAGTACGCCACCGGCGCAACAACCCTACTGCCGTCAGGATCGATAACGGTCACGTTATTCCTGTCGGCGCCAGCCAGCCGCAGCTGCCCCTGTAAGTAATCCCTGATGCTTGCGCCCGGTCGCCAGGCCAGTTTCCCCGGTGTGGCGACCGCCCCCATCAGCGTGACGGTGCGGGGCGCAGGCGAGAGCCACAGATCGTAACGGCCCTCAAGGGAACGATCGCCGCGGGCGTCGGTACGCACGGCGTCTGGATCGAGGCTGACAAACTGCCGCCCGACGATCCGCAGGGAGCGGATCTGTGTAGCGACAGCGCGAATGGTCGCGATCTGCTCGTCATCGGCACGATTCTGCCAGGCTGAAAGCGACGCCAGCACCTGCTGTTGCGTCTGTTGCGCTCGCCGCGTGGCGGAAGGGGTTGCGATGACAGCGCCCTGCCACCAGACGTTGTTCAACTGCGGCTGGGTGACCAGCCGGGAGAGCGTATCGGCCTGTCCAGCAGACCACGTTTTGCCCGGCTGATGCACGGTAACGACGCTTGCGCATAAGGCGGGCAGGCTGAAGAGAGATAGCCCTACGCCAGGTAACCATTTTCTGAGTCTGTTCATGGGGCGGGCTTCAACATCGTCATGGTGACAGGGAATACGCCCGCGCCGAGCATCTGTTCGCTCTGGCGTACCTGGCCGGTGGCGGAATCAATCCAGAAGGTGTTATGCCAGCGACGATCGAGGCCGTCGGCCTGCACCGTCTCCTGCCAGACCTGACAACGTAGCGTGTTTCCGGCAAGGGTCAGGTTTTCCGTCCCGCTCAGGGAGAAGCGCGAGGTCAGGTGTGCGGAGCGATACCGCCCCTCTTCCTGCCAGCGCACATCACGCGACCACTGGCTGCCGTCGCGGAGCTGCGGCGTGTGGCGCAGCGGATCGTGCTCAAGGTTGGTTACCTCAAGCAGGTTATAAGGGAGCTTGAGCGTGTGGATAAGGCGACCGTTATGCGTGACGATCATCGCATTATCCTGCGATAACCACTTACTGTTTCCCTGCTCGATGTATCCGAGAACCACCAGGATCCTCGGGCCATTATCCAGACGCAGGTACATGGTTGAGTATGGGAGCACCTGAATCTGCCCGTCCGTTACCGTCACATCCTGGCGCCCGTCCAGGCTGGCGTTAAAGGTCTCAATAATGCTCTGCTGGCTCGGCGTACATCCCTGGATCAGCAGAGTCATGATGAGCAGAATAAACAGTCTCACCAGAAATCCTTGATTAAATAACATTGAAATCAATTAAATACCCGGCTTTGATATCGCCACCGGGTCAAGTCGTTGCGCTGTTCAGCGCAAGGCTATATCGCCTTGCGCACCAGCCTTAGCGGGTAACTGTCGTCGTGGAAGTACCATTGCCTGAGTCATCGCCACTGTCGCTTACCGCGACAACGGCTAACGTCGCTACGCCGGCAATCGCAGCGGTGGTGACAACAGCGGTTGTCCCAATCGCGCCTGCCGCCAGTCCCCCCGTAGTGCCAGCGGTAGTTCCCACCGTTGCTCCGGTTGTTGTACCGGTTGTTGCTGCGCTGGTACTACCTGCTTCGGTGGTAGCGCCTATAGCAGGCAGGGCAGTCGCCAGCGTGAGTGCCGTCAGCACTGTACAAAGCGTCCTTTTCATTTTTGGTCCTCATTCAAATGAAGGAAAATATGAGCACCTGGAAACCAGGTCCCGGTTAACGGGCATAAAGCCCGGGGCTGAATTCCGGCCCGACAGGGACGGAAAATCATCCATGTAAAAGCCCTGGGCTCTGAACACCAGCGCATATAAACCGCCAGGATATATTTCGGTACCCTTAATTGCTTCAATTGGAGTTCAGATAGTTAACCCCCTCACGGGGCGCAAAAAGAAAGGAAAACGCAGAGTGATGCGAAATGCACCCCAGCGGTAACTACCTTAAAAATTTTGGATAAGATAATTCTTATAATAATTTGACGCAATGATTTCCGGCAGAATAAATATGACTAATTGTTAACCAGAAAACACTCAACATATTATTAATAAAATAGTTAAACAACTGAAATTAAAAGCAAAAATACGAACAATACTCAGGCTGCATTGCCTATAACTCCTTCATTCCCGGCTATTGCTCTCGATTAATAGTGATTGAGATCAATTAAGCCGTTCTCTCAAAGAAAATAAAAACGCAAGCAGAGCAAATTCTGAAATTGGGTTCAGGGATAATATTTCCTCAAAATATATTTACCATGAATAATTCATTTATATTCATAATTATTGCGTATATAAACCGCGTCTCATAAATACGCTATTCACGGCAGCGGAAGTGTGCCCCCTCGCCAGTCTGTTCAGGAGCGCACGCAGATTAAAATCCACCGATGTGCTCTGCGGCCAGCCATTTTGCCAGGGCATCAATCTGAGGCTGATGCAGCCAGTTTACGATCTGGCGGGCCTTCTCCTGCCCGACACCCGGCAGCATCCGCCACTCCGCTTCGCTTCGCTGAATCAGCTCCTGCCAGGTGCGATCCCCTGCCGCCTTGAGCGTCGACCGGGCCAGCGGTATTCCCATCGCGGTGATCCAGCGGATAAAAGGTCGCTCCCGCGCCAGGTTAAACTGATGCCACAGCGCAGCGCCATGCGATGCCGATATCCCCGCCGTCGCGGTGAGCTGCGCCTGCGTGAGCTGTAGCCAGGAGAAGAGGTGCTCAAACCGATGCGCCTGATAGAGGGTCCGCCATCCTGATTCGCCCATTCCTTCGATATCTAACGCCTGCCTGGAACTTAGCCACGTCAGCCGGGCAAAAAATTGCTCCATGCACTCCGGGGAGGCATAGAAACAGGTTAAGCCGTTATAGCGCGATGAGGGCGGCTGCGGTTTACGGCGATCCACATTGCGCCACACCACGTTATCCAGCCGGGGAATACCTTGTCCCGCCAGGCTTACCAGCACCTGATCGCCGGGGGCAATATCCAGCCTCTGCCAGCGGTTAACCGACCCTAAGCTGACGCGCTGTACGCGTTTATCGTCGAGCATCAGCGGCTCAAGCTGCGCAATCGCGGTGATCCGCCCGGTACGGCCAACGGTAAAGTGAATCGCTTTGACTTCCGTCACCTGGGCCACAGGAAGGTATTTCCATGCGACGATCCAACTCCCTTCCCCCGGCAGCCACTCCTCGCCCGGCGGCTCTGCCGAGGCGCGAACCACAATGCCATCCGTGGCGAAGGGCAACGAAGCCTTAAACCAGGCCGTCCGTTGCGCTTCCACATCAGCCGCGTTTTTAACCGGCAGGGTATAGCGGGCCGTCAGGGTAAAACCTGCCTCCGCCAGCGCGGAAAGGCGTGCTTTCATCGCTTTTGGGCCGTCCGGCCAGGCCCAGATAAAAATGCCTGTCTGCTTCAGCGCTGCGCGATCGGTCGCGCGCATCATTGCCCCCGCTACCTTCGCACGCGCGTTCATCCCCCCCATCCGCTGCTGGATATGCCCGTCGCGCAGCAGAAAAAGTTCACCCTGCAACACGCTGTTGGCAAGCGGCCCGGCCAGCGTTTGCGGAATAGCGGGGATCATTCGCGCCTGTGCCGTCCACTCTTCCCCCTGTAAGCCGTCGCCCCGGCTAATCGCCTGCACCAGCTTGCCGTTTTTGTAGACCAGGGTGACCGCAACACCATCCACCTTTGGCTGTACCCAGAGATCCTGCTGCGTCGCCATCCAGCGGCTAAGCGCCTGCTTGCTTTCTACCTTATGCACGCCGGTATGGGCGAAGGGATGTTTCACCGTCCCACTGGCGGCTGGAAGATCGTCGTGCAGCGGTTCATCGTGAAAACAGCGCTGCCACTGTTTTAAGCGGGCGTTAAGCCTGTCGTAAACGTCGTCGCTCACCTCGCTGCGGCCCTGCTTCCAGTAATCTTCATTCCAGCGGGTCAGCTGCGCCTTCAGGGCCGCGATCTCCTGCCCGGCTTTAGCCGGTGACCAGACCGGGCAAATAGCCATCGCCCCGCTGCTTAAGAAGATCATCAGTATGCTTATCCATTTCACCATTATTACCCCTCCCTGTTTTGCGAAGGGTATACCCTGCCCGGGAGCCGCAGACCAGCTGCAAAATTGCATTTTACGAGCGCGCTTCAGCGCATTGTTTTTATTGCAGCAAAAGGAAGGTAAAAGCTGAAAACGGCACGCAAAATTTAATCATCCACGGGAAAAAGTGTGACAAAGGCTACGTCACACAGCGGCGACGTGTATAATAAGCCCGTATGTAGGACTTCTTCGTTAACACATACAAAAGACTCTCATGGCTCAAGGCACGCTTTATATTGTTTCTGCCCCTAGTGGCGCGGGTAAATCCAGCCTTATTCAGGCACTGTTAAAAACCCAACCGTTGTACGATACGCAGGTTTCTGTTTCTCACACCACGCGAGCACCGCGTCCGGGTGAAGTGCACGGCGAACACTATTTCTTTGTGAATCACGACGAATTCAGAGCGATGATTGGCAGAGACGCGTTTCTTGAACACGCAGAAGTTTTCGGTAACTACTACGGTACTTCGCGTGAAACCATTGAGCAGGTTCTGGCGACCGGCGTGAACGTGTTCCTGGATATCGACTGGCAGGGCGCGCAGCAAATTCGTAAGAAAATGCCGGATTCGCGCAGTATCTTTATTTTACCGCCATCGAAAGATGAACTGGATCGCCGCCTGCGTGGTCGCGGCCAGGACAGCGAAGAAGTTATCGCGAAGCGTATGGCGCAGGCAGTTGCAGAAATGAGCCATTACGCGGAATATGATTACCTTATTGTGAATGATGATTTTGATGCCGCGCTGAGCGATCTCAAAACTATCCTTCGCGCAGAACGTCTGCGTATGAGCCGCCAGAAGCAGCGACATGACGCATTAATCACCAAACTGTTGGCAGACTGAACCCACTTTCAGTATCATGCCCAGTCATTTCTTCACCTGTGGAGCATTTTAAGTATGGCACGCGTAACTGTTCAGGACGCTGTAGAGAAAATTGGTAACCGTTTTGACCTGGTGCTGGTCGCCGCGCGTCGCGCTCGTCAGATGCAGGTAGGCGGTAAAGATCCGCTGGTACCGGAAGAAAACGATAAAACCACCGTTATTGCACTTCGCGAAATCGAAGAAGGTCTGATCAACAACCAGATCCTCGACGTGCGTGAGCGCCAGGAGCAGCAAGAGCAGGAAGCCGCTGAATTACAAGCTGTTACCGCTATTGCTGAAGGTCGTCGTTAATTAAACCTGCGGGTCGCCCTTGTATCTGTTTGAAAGCCTGAATCAACTGATTCAAACCTACCTGCCTGAAGACCAGATTAAGCGTCTTCAGCAGGCGTATCTCGTTGCACGTGACGCTCACGAGGGCCAGACACGTTCAAGCGGTGAACCCTATATCACGCACCCGGTAGCGGTGGCCTGTATTCTGGCCGAGATGAAACTCGACTACGAAACGCTGATGGCCGCCCTGCTGCATGACGTGATCGAAGATACCCCTGCCACCTACCAGGACATGGAACAGCTGTTTGGCAAAAGCGTTGCCGAGCTGGTGGAAGGGGTCTCTAAGCTTGATAAGCTGAAATTCCGCGACAAGAAAGAGGCGCAGGCCGAAAACTTTCGCAAGATGATCATGGCGATGGTGCAGGATATCCGCGTCATTCTCATCAAACTGGCTGACCGCACCCACAATATGCGCACGCTGGGCTCACTTCGCCCGGATAAACGTCGCCGCATCGCCCGTGAAACCCTCGAAATCTACAGTCCGCTGGCGCACCGTTTAGGTATTCATCATATTAAAACCGAGCTGGAAGAGCTGGGTTTTGAGGCGTTGTACCCGAACCGCTATCGCGTGATTAAAGAGGTGGTGAAAGCCGCTCGCGGTAACCGTAAAGAGATGATTCAAAAGATCCTCTCTGAAATCGAAGGGCGTTTGCAGGAAGCGGGTATTCCGTGCCGCGTGAGCGGTCGCGAAAAGCATTTGTACTCTATCTACTGCAAAATGGTGCTCAAAGAGCAGCGTTTTCACTCGATCATGGATATCTACGCGTTCCGCGTGATCGTCCACGACTCAGACACCTGCTACCGCGTGCTGGGGCAGATGCACAGCCTGTACAAGCCGCGTCCGGGGCGCGTCAAAGATTACATCGCCATTCCTAAAGCGAACGGATACCAGTCTTTGCACACCTCCATGATTGGCCCGCACGGTGTCCCTGTTGAGGTGCAGATTCGTACCGAAGATATGGATCAGATGGCGGAGATGGGTGTCGCGGCGCACTGGGCTTATAAAGAGCACGGCGGTGAAAGCAGCACCACCGCGCAAATCCGCGCCCAGCGCTGGATGCAGAGCCTGCTGGAGCTGCAACAGAGCGCAGGTAGCTCGTTTGAATTTATCGAGAGCGTTAAATCCGATCTCTTCCCGGATGAGATTTACGTTTTCACACCGGAAGGACGCATTGTCGAACTGCCTGCGGGCGCAACTCCGGTCGACTTCGCTTACGCCGTGCATACCGATATCGGCCATGCCTGCGTAGGTGCCCGCGTCGACAGGCAGCCTTATCCCCTGTCGCAGCCGCTCTTCAGCGGACAGACGGTGGAGATCATTACCGCGCCGGGGGCACGTCCTAACGCCGCCTGGCTGAACTTTGTCGTGAGCTCAAAAGCGCGCGCAAAAATCCGCCAGCTGCTGAAAAACCTCAAGCGCGACGATTCCGTTAGCCTGGGGCGTCGTCTGCTCAATCACGCGCTGGGTGGCAGCCGCAAACTGGCAGAGATCCCGCCAGAAAACATTCAGCATGAGCTGGAGCGTATGAAGCTCGCCTCGCTGGATGACCTGCTGGCAGAGATTGGTCTCGGCAACGCCATGAGCGTGGTCGTGGCGAAGAACCTGCAACAAGGCGAAACGACAGCCGTTCCTGCCACCACGCAAAATCATGGTCACCTGCCGATCAAAGGCGCTGACGGGGTGCTCATCACCTTCGCCAAATGCTGCCGTCCTATCCCGGGCGACCCGATTATTGCGCACGTCAGCCCGGGTAAAGGGCTGGTGATCCACCACGAATCCTGCCGTAACATCCGTGGCTATCAGAAAGAGCCTGAGAAGTTCATGGCGGTCGAGTGGGATAAAGAGACGGCGCAGGAATTTATCACTGAAATCAAGGTGGATATGTTCAACCACCAGGGTGCACTGGCGAACCTGACGGCAGCGATCAACACGGCCTCGTCCAACATTCAAAGCCTGAATACGGAAGAAAAAGATGGCCGCGTTTACAGCGCCTTTATTCGCCTGACCGCCCGTGACCGCGTGCATCTGGCGAATATTATGCGCAAGATCCGCGTGATGCCGGATGTCATTAAAGTCACCCGAAACCGAAACTAGCATTATGAATTCAAAACGTTACGAGCGAATCTGCGAAATGCTCGCCAGGCGTCAGCCTGATCTGACGGTCTGCATGGAGCAGGTCCATAAACCTCATAACGTCTCTGCTATCGTCCGCACCGCAGATGCCGTCGGCGTGCATGAAGTCCACGCCGTCTGGCCAGGCGCACGTATGCGTACCATGGCCTCCACCGCCGCAGGCAGTAACAGCTGGGTATCCGTGAAAACTCACCAGACTATTGGTGAAGCGGTCTCGCACCTGAAAGGGCGTGGCATGCAGGTTCTGGCAACCAACCTTTCTGCTAAAGCCGTGGATTTCCGTGAGATCGACTACACCCGTCCGACCTGCATTTTAATGGGCCAGGAGAAAACGGGGATCACGCAGGAAGCACTGGACTTGGCCGATCGGGACATCATCATTCCAATGATCGGCATGGTCCAGTCACTCAACGTGTCGGTCGCCTCAGCGCTGATCCTGTATGAAGCACAGCGCCAGCGTCAGAATGCCGGAATGTACGAGCGCAGCAACAGCATGCTGCCGGAAGAGGAGCAGCAGCGCCTGCTGTTTGAAGGTGGCTATCCGGTGCTGGCTCGCGTTGCGAAGCAGAAGAAATTGCCTTACCCCCACGTCAACGCGCAGGGCGAAATTGAAGCCGATGCCGAGTGGTGGTCCACCATGCAGTACGCGGGGTAAATCATGAAAGGCCGCCTGCTGGACGCCATACCGCTCAATAGCCTGACGGGCGTGGGCGCGGCTCAAAGCAGTAAACTGGCGAAGATTGGCCTGCACACCGTGCAGGATCTCCTGCTCCACCTCCCCCTGCGTTACGAAGACCGTACCCAGCTTTATAAAATTGGCGATCTGCTGCCCGCTATTTACGCCACCGTTGAAGGGGAAGTGCTGAACTGCAACATCACCTTTGGCGGACGCAGAATGATGACCTGCCAGATCAGCGACGGCACCGGCATTCTCACCATGCGCTTTTTCAACTTCAATGCGGCAATGAAAAACAGCCTTGCCACTGGACGACGCGTACTTGCGTACGGTGAAGCCAAACGGGGCAAATACGGCGCGGAGATGATCCACCCGGAATACCGCGTGCAGGGCGATCTCAGCTCACCTGAGCTACAGGAGACGCTCACGCCGGTCTATCCAACCACTGAAGGCATTAAGCAGGCTACGCTGCGCAAGCTCACCGACCAGGCGCTGGAGCTGCTCGATACCTGCGCCATTAACGAGCTGCTGCCGCCGGAGCTGGCACAGGGCATGATGAGCCTGCCGGAGGCGTTGCGCACCCTGCACCGTCCACCGCCAACGCTTCAGCTTGTTGATTTAGAAAGCGGTAAACACCCCGCCCAACGGCGTCTTATCCTTGAGGAATTACTGGCTCACAACCTGAGCATGCTGGCCCTGCGCGCAGGTGCGCAGCGCTTCCACGCGCAGCCATTAAGCCAGCGTGATGAGCTCAAAGATAAGCTGCTGGCCTCACTGCCGTTTAAACCCACCGGCGCCCAGGCGCGGGTGACTGCCGAGATCGAACGCGATATGGCGCTGGATGTGCCAATGATGCGCCTGGTGCAGGGCGACGTGGGTTCCGGGAAAACGCTGGTCGCCGCGTTGGCCGCTTTGCGCGCCATCGCCCACGGTAAGCAGGTGGCGCTGATGGCGCCGACGGAACTGCTGGCCGAGCAGCACGCCAACAATTTCCGGAACTGGTTCGCCCCGCTGGGAATCGAAGTGGGCTGGCTGGCCGGGAAGCAGAAGGGCAAAGCGCGCCTTGCGCAGCAGGAAGCCATTGCCAGCGGGCAGGTGCAGATGATTGTCGGCACGCACGCCATTTTCCAGGAACAGGTGCAGTTTAACGGTCTGGCGCTGGTCATTATCGACGAACAGCACCGCTTTGGTGTTCATCAGCGTCTGGCGCTGTGGGAGAAAGGTCTGCAACAGGGCTTCCACCCGCATCAGCTGATCATGACCGCCACGCCGATTCCACGCACCCTGGCGATGACGGCCTATGCCGATCTGGATACCTCCACCATCGACGAGCTGCCGCCGGGCCGTACGCCGGTGACGACGGTCGCCATTCCGGACACGCGCCGCAGCGATATCATTGACCGCGTGCGCAACGCCTGCACCCAGGAAGGGCGTCAGGCTTACTGGGTCTGTACCCTGATTGAAGAGTCTGAGCTGCTGGAAGCGCAGGCTGCCGAAGCCACGTGGGAAGAGTTAAAGCTCGCCCTGCCGGAGCTGAACGTCGGTCTGGTTCACGGGCGCATGAAGCCTGCCGAGAAGCAGGCGGTGATGCAGTCGTTTAAACAGGGCGAACTGCATTTACTCGTTGCGACCACGGTCATCGAAGTGGGCGTGGACGTGCCGAACTCCAGCCTGATGATTATCGAAAACCCGGAGCGTCTCGGCCTGGCGCAGCTCCACCAGCTTCGCGGGCGCGTGGGCCGTGGCGCGATCGCCTCTCACTGCGTGCTGCTCTACAAAGCCCCGCTGTCGAAAACCGCGCAGATGCGTTTGCAGGTATTACGCGACAGCAATGACGGCTTCGTGATTGCGCAAAAAGATCTGGAGATCCGCGGCCCGGGCGAACTGCTGGGCACACGTCAGACGGGTAACGCCGAATTTAAAGTGGCGGATTTGTTGCGCGATCAGGCCATGATCCCCGAAGTACAACGCCTTGCGCGTCATATTCATGAACGCTACCCCGAACAGGCGGCAGCGTTGATTGAACGCTGGATGCCGGAAACCGAGCGGTATTCCAACGCCTGACGATCAGCCAAACATCGGCAGCATCAGGTAGAGCTTAATGACCAGCGCGTTGACGATATCAATGAAGAATGCCCCCACCATCGGCACCACCAGAAACGCCATGTGCGACGGACCGAACCGTTCGGTGATCGCCTGCATATTCGCGATGGCCGTTGGCGTCGCCCCCAGACCAAACCCACAGTGGCCCGCTGCCAGTACCGCCGCATCATAGTTTTTGCCCATCATGCGCCAGGTAACAAAGATGGCATACAGCGCCATGAACACGGCCTGTACCGCCAGGATCGCCACCATCGGCAGCGCCAGCGAGGCCAGTTCCCACAGCTTGAGGCTCATCAGCGCCATCGCCAGGAACAGCGACAGGCTGACGTTCCCCAGCACGGACACCGCGCGTTCGAAGACGCGGTAGAAGCCCATCTGCGCCAGACCGTTGCTCAGGATCACCCCGATAAACAGCACGCAGACAAAGGTTGGCAGTTCAAAAGCCGTTCCCGCCAGCCATTGCGCAACGATTTTGCCCACGGTGAGGCAGATAGCAATCATGGCGATGGTTTCAATCATCACCAGCGAGGTGATGCTACGGCCAACGTCCGGTTTTTCAAATGCCGTCGGCACCATTTCATCGTCTGGCCTGCCTTCCGGCGTGGTGGAGTGTTTCACCAGATAGCGCGCCACCGGGCCGCCAATCAGCCCGCCAAGCACCAGGCCAAAGGTCGCGCAGGCCATTGCCACTTCCGTTGCGTTTTCAAAGCCATAGCGTTCGATGAACAGCTTGCTCCACGCCGCGCCCGTTCCGTGGCCACCTGACAGGGTAATCGACCCCGCCAGCAGACCCATCAGCGGATCCAGCCCCAGCAGCGACGCCATACCGATGCCGATGGCGTTTTGCATCAGCAGCAGGCCCACCACAACAATCAGAAACACGCCCAGCACCTTGCCGCCCGAACGCAGGCTTGCGAGGTTAGCGTTCAGGCCGATAGTGGCAAAGAAGGCCAGCATCAACGGATCTTTCAGGGACATATCAAAATCGATTTCCCAGCCCATGCTTTTTTTCAGCACCAGCAGGGCCAGCGCCACCAGCAATCCACCGGCGACAGGTTCAGGAATGGTGTACTTTTTCAGAAAGGAAACACTGTGTACCAGCTTGCGACCAAGCAGAAGAACCAGCGTTGCGGCAACAAGGGTCGACAACGTATCGAGATGAATCATAAAAGGCTCCTGTTATGCGCGTATTCCATACACACGCGGCGTTATCCTGGGCCGGGTGATGCTCGTCATGAGCCGCCGGCGCGAAAAGTGTAATTTTTTTTTGCTGTTCGTTGTAGAAAACCTGCTCACACCGGCAGATTTTCTCTCTTTTTTTTGCTGGCAATCGTTTGCTTTTACCAGGTGGTCAGCTAAAATGCCCGCTTTTCCACCGTGGGATTGCCGCCGATGTCTGTTAACACTCTGGAGTCTGCTGATGCGCAACCGATTGCGCAGAAGCAAAACAGCGAACTGATTTACCGCCTTGAAGATCGTCCCCCGCTGCCTCAAACCCTGTTTGCCGCATGCCAGCACCTGCTGGCGATGTTCGTTGCGGTCATCACGCCGGCTCTGCTGATTTGCCAGGCGCTGGGGTTACCGGCGCAGGATACGCAACACATCATCAGTATGTCTCTGTTCGCTTCCGGCGTGGCCTCCATCATTCAAATTAAAGCCTGGGGTCCGGTGGGTTCAGGTTTGCTGTCGATTCAGGGCACCAGCTTTAACTTTGTGGCGCCGCTGATCATGGGCGGTACGGCACTGAAAACCGGCGGCGCAGATGTCCCGACGATGATGGCGGCGCTTTTCGGCACCCTGATGCTGGCAAGCTGCACAGAGATGATCATCTCCCGCGTTCTGCACCTGGCGCGCCGGGTGATCACCCCGCTGGTCTCCGGCGTGGTGGTGATGATTATCGGCCTGTCGCTGATCCAGGTGGGTCTGACCTCCATCGGGGGCGGCTACGCGGCAATGAGCGACCATACCTTCGGCGCGCCGAAAAACCTGCTGTTGGCAGGCGTCGTGCTGGCGATCATTATTCTGCTTAACCGCCAGCGTAACCCGTACCTGCGCGTGGCATCGCTGGTGATCGCCATGGCCGCCGGTTACCTGCTGGCGTGGGCGCTGGGTATGCTCCCGGAAAACACCACCCCAACCAACAGCGCGTTGATTACCGTGCCAACGCCGCTCTACTACGGCCTGGGCATTGACTGGAGTCTGCTCCTGCCGCTGATGCTGGTCTTTATGATCACCTCCCTGGAAACCATTGGCGATATCACCGCCACCTCCGACGTGTCCGAGCAGCCGGTCTCCGGCCCGCTGTACATGAAACGTCTGAAAGGCGGCGTGCTGGCGAACGGACTGAACTCGTTTGTCTCGGCGGTGTTCAACACCTTCCCGAACTCCTGCTTCGGCCAGAACAACGGCGTGATCCAGCTGACCGGCGTGGCCAGCCGCTACGTGGGCTTCGTGGTGGCGCTGATGCTGGTGGTCCTCGGCCTGTTCCCGGCGGTAAGCGGCTTTGTGCAGCACATCCCTGAGCCGGTTCTGGGCGGCGCGACGCTGGTCATGTTCGGTACCATCGCGGCCTCTGGCGTGCGTATCGTCTCCCGCGAGCCGCTGAACCGCCGCGCAATCATGATTATTGCGCTGTCTCTCGCCGTAGGGCTTGGCGTCTCCCAGCAGCCGATGATTTTGCAGTTTGCCCCGGACTGGGTGAAAAACCTGCTCTCTTCCGGCATCGCCGCGGGCGGTATTACCGCTATCGTGCTGAATCTTATTTTCCCGCCTGAAAAGAACTGATCCCCACACGGCAGGCTGTCAATGCCTGCCGTGACATCTCTTTACACCATTCCCGCCTTGAGCATTGCGCATAAATCGTGCATAACACCCTTATGTGCGTTTCGCGGGAAGGAAGACCATGAAATTTATTGGAAAGCTGCTTATCTATCTTCTGGTAGCCCTGCTCATTGTAGTGCTCGCCTTTTATTTTCTGCTCCAGACCCGCTGGGGCGCATCGCAGGTCAGCAGCTGGATCACGGTGAATACCGATTACGAGCTCAACTTTGACCTGATGGATCACCGCTTTTCATCCCCTTCTCACATCCTTCTGGAAAACGTTACCTTCGGACGAGATGGCAAACCGGCCACGCTGGTCGCTAAAAAAGTGGATATTGGCTTAAGCAGCCGCCAGATCACCGACCCGCTGCATATGGATGCCATCACCCTGTTCGATGGCACGCTGAATTTATCGCCGCAGACGGCGCCGCTGCCGTTCCAGGCCGACCGTCTGCAACTGAATAACATGGCCTTTAACAGCCCGAATACGGAGTGGGATCTCAGTGCGCAAAAGGTGACCGGCGGCGTCAGCCCGTGGCAGCCCGAGGCGGGGAACGTACTGGGAAAAAATGCGCAAATCCAGATGAGCGCCGGGTCGCTCACGCTCAACGGCATACCGGCCAATAACGTGCTGATTCAGGGACAACTCAACGGCAAAGAGGTGGTGCTGAATACCATCGGTGCCGATATGGCGCGCGGCTCGCTGACGGGCTCGGCTCTGCGTAATGCCGACGGTGGCTGGGTTATCAACACCCTGCGTCTGAATGAGATCCGCCTGCAAAGCGACAAATCGCTGCTGGATTTCTTCGCCCCTCTCTCCACCCTGCCTTCGTTACAGATTGGGCGGCTGGAAGTGACCGATGCCCGTCTACAGGGGCCAGACTGGGCGGTAACCGACCTCGATCTCAGCCTGCGTAACCTCACCCTGAGTAAAGGTGACTGGCAAAGCCAGGAGGGACGGTTATCCATGAACGCCAGCGAATTTATCTACGGCTCGCTGCATCTGTTTGACCCTATCCTGAATGCGGAATTCTCCCCGCAGGGCATTGCGCTGCGTCAGTTCACCTCCCGCTGGGAAGGGGGCATGGTGCGCACCTCCGGCAACTGGCTGCGCGAGGGTCAGGCGCTGGTGCTGGACGACGTTGTCATTGCCGGGCTGGAATATACGCTTCCGGAAAACTGGAAAACGCTGTGGATGGACCCGCTTCCGGCATGGCTGAACAGCGTGACGCTGAAAAAATTCGGCCTGAGCCGCAACCTGGTGATCGACATCGATCCGGCATTCCCGTGGCAGATCACCTCCCTCGACGGTTATGGCGCTAATCTGCGGCTGGCGCAGGATCACAAGTGGGGCGTGTGGGGCGGTAACGCAACCCTCAACGGGGCGGCAGCAACCTTTAACCGCGTCGACGTGCGTCGCCCGTCGCTGGCGCTGAATGCCAACGCCGCAACGGTAAATATTACCGATCTGAGCGCCTTTACCGAGAAAGGGATCCTGGAAGCGACCGCCACCGTGTCACAGCTGCCACAGCGACAAACCACCGTGAGCCTGAACGGGCGCGGTGTACCACTCAACGTTTTGCAGCAGTGGGGCTGGCCAGCGCTGCCGATTGCAGGCGACGGCAATATTCAGCTCACCGCCAGCGGAAGCGTGCAGGCCAATGCGCCGCTGAAGCCGACGGTGAATGGGAAGCTGAGCGCAGTGAATATGGATAAACGGCAGGTGCAACAGAAGATGACCGGCGGGATGGTGTCTACGGTGGCTCCGGCACAGTAAAAAGCCGGGTGGCGGCTTCGCCTTACCCGGCCTACGAGGTTTTGGTTCCTTCTACCGTGGGTGAGGGCATCAGACCGCATAATTACCGTAGGCCCGGTAAGCGAAGCGCCACCGGGCATTTTTCCAGCTCAGAGGTGAACCACCACCTCATCCCCCTCGGCTTTCACCACCACACCCCATTCGCTGCCCGCATGTGAACCGCCTTTTACGCCGCCGACCTTCTGCACGTTGCGCAAGCATACCGACCAGTTTTGCGCATCTCCCGCGCCGGTAAAGGTCACGACGTCGCCCTGACGTGACGCCTTCAGCGTAAACACCACAGAACCGTCCGCCGCAGGCACTTCACTTACCGCCGTTGCGCCATCGCTCAGGTTGAAGAGCTGGAAGGCCGTCCCCTCGTGCCACGCATAGTCCGGCTTCTGGTTATTATTGCCGAGCGCCAGCAGCGTGTTGTCGCGCACATAGACCGGCAGGCTCTGGAAATCGTGCTGCTGCTTATGCCAGCGGCTACCCTCGATTTCATCGTTGTGCCACAGGTGCGTCCAGCGCCCTTCCGGCAGGTAGAACTGCACGTCGCCCGCCTCGGAGAACACCGGCGCCACCATCATTGAATCCCCCAACATGTACTGGCGGTCGAGGTAATCGCACGCCGGATCGTCCGGGAACTCCAGCATCATCGCCCGCAGCATCGGCGTGCCGAACTCGCGGGCCAGCGCCGCCTGACGATACAGGTACGGCATCAGCTGGCATTTCAGCTGCGTGAAGTGGCGCACCACATCGCAGGACTCGTCATCGTACGCCCACGGCACGCGATAGGATTTGCTGCCGTGCAGGCGGCTGTGGCTGGAGAACAGCCCGAACGCGCACCAGCGTTTGTAGACGTGCGCCGGAGCGGTGTTTTCGAACCCGCCGATATCGTGGCTCCAGAACCCGAAGCCGGACAGCCCAATCGACAGCCCGCCGCGCAGGCTTTCGGCCATCGACTCATAGTTGGCGTAGCAGTCGCCGCCCCAGTGTACCGGGAACTGTTGCGCACCCACGGAGGCAGAACGGGCAAACAGCACCGCCTCTTCTTCTCCCACCGTCTCTTTCAGCACGTTCCACACCAGCTCGTTATAAATGTAGGCGTAGTGGTTGTGCATCTTCTGCGGATCGGAACCGTCAAACCACTGGACGTCCGTCGGGATACGCTCGCCGAAGTCGGTCTTGAAGCAGTCGACGCCGATCGCCACCAGGCCTTTCAGCTTGTCGGCATACCACCGGCACGCGTCCGGGTTGGTGAAGTCGTAGATTGCCAGCCCCGGCTGCCATTTGTCCCACTGCCACAGGGAGCCGTCCGGGCGCTTGAGCAGGTAGCCCTTCTCTTTCAACTCCCGGAAGATCGGCGATTTCTGGCCGATGTACGGGTTGATCCACACGCAGACCTTCAGCCCTTTCTCTTTCAGGCGGCGGATCATGCCTTCCGGATCGGGGAAGGTCACCGGGTCCCACTCGAAGTCGCACCACTGGAAGGCCTTCATCCAGAAGCAGTCGAAGTGGAACACGTGCAGCGGCAGGTCGCGCTCGGCCATGCCGTCGATAAAGCTGTTCACCGTCGCTTCGTCATAGTTAGTGGTGAAGGAGGTGGTCAGCCACAGGCCGAACGACCAGGCAGGCGGCAGCGCCGGACGCCCGGTGAACTGCGTATAGCGGTTCAGCACCTCTTTCGGCGTCGGGCCGTCGATCACGAAGTACTCCAGATACTCCCCTTCCACGCTGAACTGCACTTTGGAGACCTTCTCGGAGCCGACTTCAAACGAGACGTTCTCGGGGTGATTCACCAGCACGCCGTAGCCGCGGTTGGTCAGGTAGAACGGGATATTTTTGTAAGACTGCTCGGTGCTGGTGCCGCCGTCGCGGTTCCAGGTTTCGACCGTCTGGCCGTTGCGTACCAGCGCGGTAAAGCGCTCGCCCAGGCCGTAGACCGTTTCCCCCACGCCCAGATCCAGACGTTCGAAGACGTAATTGCGATCGGTATTGCTGTCCTGCACGTAGCCGTTGTTTTTCAGCTGGCTGCCGGTAATGCGCTGGCCGTTGCGCAGGAAATCCAGCGCCCAGAACTCGCCTTTGGCGACGCGCACACTGACGCTGCCGCTTTTCAGCTCGGCAAATTCGGCGTTGTTTTCAATCTCAACTTTTACATCCTTCAGAACGTTCAGCGGATAGTGCGGGCCGTTGTTCAGCGCACCCTGGAAGTGCTCGATGCGCACCCCGACAATCCCTTCCTGCGGGGCAAACAGGCGCACCGTGAACATCAACGTGTCGAGCTGCCAGGTGCGTTCGCGCACGTCACGCGGCGCCACATACACCACCAGGTCATTGCCCTGCTGCTCCACGTCGAACACCTGCACCGGATAGGTCACATTCAGGCCCGGTTGAATAAGCCAGTTTCCATCACTGATTTTCATGCTTACGTCCTCTTAGTTCTGCAATTCTTTGCTGACCGGCAGGTTTTCAAACTCCTGCTGATTGCGGCGCGCGCCCTGCGCCAGCTCGCGCAGAATTTTGGTCAGGAAGGGGGTTTTCAGCGTGTAGTAGCGTTTGGCGATGATGGCGCTCAGCACGTAACAGATCGCCGGTGCCAGGGTAAACAGGCCGATGATGATGCTGATGGTCGCGCTGTTCTGGGTTTTGGCTGCCGCGTCGTAGCCGCCGCCTGCCAGCATCCAGCCGATCATCGCCCCGCCCAGCGCCAGGCCGAGCTTCAGCACGAACAGCGTGCCCGCAAAGCTGATGCCGGTCAGTCGTTTGCCGTTGGTCCATTCGCCGTAGTCGACGGTATCGGACATCATAACCCACTGAATCGGCGTCACCAGCTGGTGCAGCACGCCGATAACGAAGATGAAGCCGAACATCAGGACGGTGGCATGCATCGGCACGAAGAACATCGCCACGCTGACCACCGCCAGCGCGGCGTTGGTCCACCAGAAGATGCTGACCTTGCACTTCCAGTCGGTGAGCGGTTTCGCCAGCGCGGAGCCGATCAGGTTGCCGACGCAGTAGGTGGTGAGGAACGCGACGAACACTTCCGGCGAACCCATGATCCAGGTGCAGTAGTACATCATCGCGCCCCCGCGCACGCAGACGGCGAGAATGTTGAGGATGGTGAGCACGCCGACGATGCGCCACTGGTCGTTTTGCCAGATATCACGCAGATCTTCACGCATGGAGGTGGTGCTCGGCGGCACCTGGATGCGCTCTTTGGTGGTGAAGAAGCAGAACGCCAGCATCAGGAACGCGACCACCGACAGCACGGCGATCCCGCCCTGGAAGCCGAAGGCTTTGTCATCCCTGCCAATCAGGTTCACCAGCGGCATCATCAGCACCGTAGAGAGCATACCGCCCGCCGTCGCCAGCACAAAGCGCCAGGACTGGAGGGAGATACGCTGCGTCGGGTCGTTGGTGATCACGCCGCCCAGCGCGCAGTACGGGATGTTGACCACGGTATAGAGCAGGGTCAGCAGGGTGTAGGTAACGGCGGCGTAAACCATTTTACCGTTGAGGCTGAGGTCCGGCGTGGTATACGCCAGCACGCAGACGATGCCGAACGGAATGGCGCCGAACAAAATCCACGGACGGAACTTACCCCAGCGGCTGCGGGTGCGGTCGGCAATCAGCCCCATGCACGGGTCGGAGATCGCATCCAGCGCGCGGGCCAGCAGGAACATGGTGCCGACAAACCCGGCGGGAATACCAAAAATATCGGTGTAGAAAAACATCATATAAAGCATGACGTTATCAAAAATGATGTGGCTGGCGGCGTCTCCCATGCCGTAGCCAATCTTCTCTTTTACTGACAGGACTTCGCTCATATTTTTATCCTTCACGCTGTAGGGGGCGCTGAGACCGGTTACCGTTTTTTAAACCATTGTTTCAGGAGCGGGTATTGCGTTTTCTGGTTAAGAGATTACGTTTCTTGTTTTTTGTGATCGGGATAAAAGTTGGTGAGCACGAAATGCTAACCTGAGGATTTTCTTAATAATTAGCTGAAACAGGGGGGTTAAGGTCAAAAGAGAGGTGAAAAAAGTGGTGTGGGGTATGTGGTAAATGCCTGAAAGTAGCTATAATGCGCCCCGCCTCCATGTAGCAATGCAGGCGCGGAAGATCGTCATCTCCGGTGAGGTGGCTGGACTTCAAATCCAGTTGGGGGCGCCAGCGTTCCCGGGCAGGTTCGACTCCTGTGATCTTCCGCCAAAATCTAATTATTTCTTGTGAAAGAAATCTCACCTTTTATTAATTCAAAGTAGTATTTTAAGTTTTGTGCTAATTGAGTTTTATGAGGTTCCAGAGCTTTATTAGCAATCTGATAAGTTAACTTTTCAACTTTCTCAAGCCAACTATACTCGCTTTCTAAATGCTTGTTATATTTGTCTCTAGTATATCGAGCAAGCAAAGAAGACATTAGTTTATTATTACACTTCCAGTCATCAATAATAATATAAGAAAAATATCCGGGTGGTATCAAGTGTAAGAAAGCTACTCCACCATAGTTGCCATCATCTATACCATATTCATATAAAGATGAATATTTATTAGTGCTTAAAGAAAAAGAATGTAACAGATCTGGGTATGTCTTTTTTAGTGAATCATTTAAACGATAATGAACAGCCCCCTTCAGATAGCATCTAATCTCTTTGAAAGTATTTTTTTCCGACGAAATAAAGCCTAAGCCATAAACTGAACTATAACTATCGCTAAAAAAAGAAATCTTCGGCAGAAGCAATTTTCGTTTTTTTATCTCATCAATATAGTTATAGAAAAAATCCTTAATATCTTCACCTGAGGTTAAACTAATGTCATTATTTTCTTCCAAACTTAACACTATGCCAACAACATGCATAATTACTTCTGGCTCAATAATTTCACATTTTTCAAGTTGTTTTTTAAGACCTTTCTGTGCGAATAAAAATCTTGTCCTAGTAAGATCGCTCCAACTCCATAACTCTCTCCAGAATTGGCGAGCATTATCGTTAATAAATAATGGATGCTGCGATAAATAACATTTTATGTTGTTAATATCAATTACTCCACTCGAATACAAGAAAGCAATTGTTTTGTATGGGATAACTGGATCAAACCAATCCAATGATTTATATTTATCAATAGTGTTAATAACCCCATTTGTTTTTGTTTTAGATAACGCATGAATTAAAGAGTTTGTTGGTAAGTCAATGACTTCCTCATATGTTATACGTCCCGATCTAATTTCTATTCCTAGAGCTAACATTGAGGACAACAATTTATCAGCAGCAATAGTTGAAGTTTGGAAATAATCACAAAAAAGTGAAATTAACCTTTCATAATCATCAAATATAGCCCTTACACTTCTAAAATTTACACTGCCGGACATTTTTATAATATCGTTTATTAAATCTTTGTTCTTTTTAATATAACTACGTGCTAATTCATTATTGATTTGTTGACTAAAAACCTCTATCACTTGTTCAATAGAAGGAGTTAATGATAACGTCTTTCCTACAACCTTTTCTTTAATTATTACATATTGTTCTTTTTGCTCACTTGTGAAATCATTTTCACTTGCTATAATTATAACTTTGCATGCTTTATGTTCCACAAAGGAATTTATATAGCCCAATACACTTTGAATGGGAATCAAACATCTTTCTAGATCATCAAATATTAAAATTCTTTTTTCTACATTTAAAATGAAGTCTTTTATTATATATTTTGCATCTGTGTCTTTTGTAACATCGGTTCCTGCAACAGCATTTATTACTCTAGAAATAAAAAAACCTATTGCCTTAAATACTTTGGAAGATAATTTTGGATGTACTTAGAAAAATAATCTCTCTGTTATTTCTGCGTTGGTGATTAATCCATTCAAGCTAATGTAAAGGGGATTGAATTTATATTTATTATTAACTAAAACACAACTTTTAATGAAGTGAGTTTTTCCACTACCCCATGGCCCAACAAGTTGTACAGCATAGTCTGTATTATTTTTTTCAGAAAGATAATAATTTAAATAATTTATAACATTGTCATTTAATTCTTCATTTTCATTGAATGCCATACATAGTATCTCGTTTAATATGGGGTTTTCCCAAGCCTAGCTATTTCTTTACGCCCTAGGCTTTTCAACCAATTACCCAAACTCATTCCGTCAGCTTTCGCAGCTTCTTCAAACTGTGCCTTCAACTCCGGCGTAATGCGAATTTGAAAAGTTGGTGCTTTTCCGGATTTAGATTTGTTAGGGTCGCGTTTAGCTGTTGACATGTACGTACCTACTAGAGCAAGATAACCTCATTGAGGTACGTACCTTAGCATACAAAAACCTCAAATTGAAACGCCCTCGTCGGGTACTCGCAATACCGGACGAGAGCTAACCTCACCAACTATCAAGGAGTTGATTATGGCTGATTCGCATTCTACCCCAGACACCGACCAATCCGGAACCGAGCGTTCGTTAATTGTGGGATACCGCCCGAATGTTTTCGACAAATCCACGCCGAAAATCATCCTTTCCGGCAAGTGGCTGCGCGCGGCGGGGTTTGATACCGGGCAGCAGGTCACGGTATAGATCATGAAAGGGTGTATCGTTCTGATGGCGTATAACGAGCAGGAGCAGAGGTTGCAGGATGATTATAAACGGACGAAAGCAAAGCTTATTGAGATAGAGAACGCGCTTGCAGCGATCCAAATTCCGCATGCTGGAAAGCGCCTAGCAAAATCAAATACAAACCACCTGGCTTAGCGGCTGTTTCTGGCATACTACCTGCCTGGTGCATTAGATGTGGAGGCGACATGGCAGATAAAGACGTAATCCAATCCCCGGCAGGCGAATTTGTTATGTTTGCCAGTGATGATGGAACGGTTCGCATCACATGTCGCTTTGAACATGAAACACTCTGGCTGTCGCAAGCAGCCATTGCGTCTCTTTACCAGGTCACCCCTCAAGCTATTACTCAGCATATTAAAGCTATTTACGAAGAAGGTGAGCTTGAACAAAAAGCAACTTGTAAGGCTTACTTACAAGTTCAGCAAGAAGGTCAGCGCAAGGTCAATCGCAACACACTTCACTATAGCCTGCCCGTCATTCTCGCCATCGGCTATCGCGTCCGATCCACGCGAGGTACGCAGTTCCGCCAGTGGGCCACCCAAACGCTCCAGGAATACCTGGTTAAAGGCTTCGTTATGGACGACGAGCGCCTGAAAAATCCGCCTGTGGGATCTTCCGCCGTCCCTGACTATTTCGATGAAATGCTGGAACGCATTCGCGATATACGTGCCAGCGAACGCCGGGTCTATCTTCGCGTGAGGGAGATTTTCGCATTAGCCGCTGACTATCAGCCGTCGCTCAAAGAAACCACGCAATTCTTTCAGACCATCCAGAATAAACTGCATTTTGCCTGCACTGGGCACACCGCTGCTGAGTTGATTCACCAACGTGCGGACGCCACTCAACCGCATATGGAGCTGACCAGCTATAAAGGCGAAGAAGTCCGTAAAAGCGATGTCACCACCGCAAAAAATTATCTGTCTCAGGATGAGGTGAGCGAGCTTAATCGCGTCGTTAATATGTGGCTCGATTTTGCCGAAGATCAGGCCAAACGCCGCAAGCAGGTATTTTTACGAGACTGGCAAACCAAGCTCGATCAGTTTCTGCAATTCAACGACCGGGACGTTTTAGAAGGCGCAGGAAAAATCAGCAAGAAAACGGCTGATGAAAAGGCGTGCTCAGAATACCTCGAGTTTGAAAAAAAGCAGCGCCTGCTGAAAGAAGCCGAAGGTAAGAAAGATATCGCCAGCTTATTAAAATGGGATAAGCAGGCTAAGCGCTAATCCCGGCATAGGTTCATTATTCAATGATATTCATCATTTCAATATTTGATGCTTTTTTTAGTGACTATTATTCTTGCGATGGAAGAATAGTCATAAATCAACCTTATAAAGTTTTAAACGTCAATTGATACCATCCATATCTCGCAACTACAACTTTCTATTAAACCAACCAAAATTCTTTAACATTCCTGTTTTGAAATGAAAGTCACAATTTAAATCCATAATGAAGAGTAGTTTCCCTCAGTCTATAAAAGGAGATTGAGATGGCTATACCTGTTTACTTATGGCTCGAGGATGATTCAGGCCGGAGGATTAATGGATCTGTCGATATAAAAGATCGCGAAGGTTCAATAGAAGTGATTGAATTTATGCATTCTATAGAACAACCTATAGATAAATTCTCCAGTAAAATCACTGCAAAACGCATTTGTAGTACCTATGCATTCATGAAAGAGATTGATTCATCATCCTCTTATCTATACAAAGCCTTATGCACTGGGCAAACACTTAAAAAAGCAGAGTTCATATTTTACAGAATCAACTATAACGGACTTGAAGAGGCTTACTTTAAGACAACTTTAGAAAATGCAAGAGTAGTTCAAATTGAACCACTCATGTTTGACATTAAACTACCGCGAAACGAACGCTATACACATTGTGAATATGTAGATCTAACATATGAAAAAATAACATGGCATTACATAGATGGAAACATCATTCATTCTGATACCTGGAAGGAACGCGCTTAAGGAGAAAGTATGTCCTGGGAATATGATGTAAAAGAGCACAAATTTTATCTTGATGGTGTTTATCAGTTCGATGCAGATTATGCAGGAGCAAGTGGTTACAAAAACGATCCATCTCAAGAATGTGTAAAAAACAGTGGGCCTCTACCTCGAGGGAAATACACAATTGGTTCCCCTCATAATTCAGCCCACACCGGGAAATATACTCTCAGCCTCACGCCCTACTCGACAAATGAGATGTGTGGTAGAGACTCATTTAAAATACATGGTAAAAGCAGTTTGCACCCTGACGACTCTTCAGAGGGCTGCATCATTGCTCCTCTGAGTGCCAGAAGGAGTATCTGGAAAAGCAACGATACGGTATTGATAGTCAAATGAAGCGTTTATTTTGTTTATTGCCATTACTCGTTGCAGTCAGTTCGCACGTCTCAGCAACGGAAATGACCGGCTTCGCGACCGAGTATTACGATGAAGACGGATCATTGACGGAAATTTCTACAACAGTGCCCCTTTCACCGACCATCGCTATAGGCAAGCAAGCCGTACGAATGGAGGTTACTCACCTGTCAGATATCACCAGCACACCAGTTAACAAAGACAGCTCAGCACGCTGGGTCTGCCTTCATGACGACGATGGCACGAATTACTGGTTCATTTCTGATAACGAAATGGGTGCAGGATTGTTAACTGCGCTAGTTATTGCCAAAGATGGCATCCATAAAGAGTGTGCTAAAACAACGGAACCTGTCAGCGTCTCAGTCGCGAATGTTCCATTGTTGAATGCTACTCACAGGAATCTAATTGAAATGTTCGGCAAGAAAGGGATCGCCAAAAAGAAAGCGATACTTTTTTATCAGGAGACGCCAGTACAGAATGGATTCATCCAGAGTAATACGGTCTCGTATTACTTCGATGGCGAAAAAGTGCGTGGTGTAATCATCGGGCAAATTACCAGTAACTAGCTTGCAGAAGCCCTCTCCAGAGGGAGAGGGCGTTAAGCCTGTCCACTCAACCGCATATGCAACAGCGGAAACGGATTCCCCTGCCCATCCAGTTCCGAGCGCCCGACCTGCTCAAACCCCATATGACGATAAAACGCCACCCCCTGCGGATTCTGCTCGTTCACATCCACTTCATTTACGCCGAATTCTGCAATGGCATATTGCAGCAGCATTTTCCCGATACCCTTCCCCCGGCTCGCATCATCCACAAACAGCATTTCAATGCGATTTTTATCCACGCCCAAAAAGCCGTGAATAATACCCACGTCATCCCGGGCAATCACAACCCTGAGATTAGGCAAATATGCGTTGAGCAATAACGGACGCAGCGCCGCGATATCGCTTTCCTGCAAAAAGCGGTGCGTGGCGCGAACGGACGACTCCCAGACTGCGACGAGGCGTTCAAATTGTGAGGGGTGTGCGGCTTCTATTTTCATGGTGATATTCCGGTTGAGTAAAGTTTCAGGGCAGCAATGTAATGATATTCAGCTCTGCGACGTGCGCCACACGCCAGGCGTACAACCATACTCCGTCTGAAAATGACGAATAAAGTGCGCGCAGTCGCTGAACCCCATCCGCTGCGCAATATCCGTCACGCTTTGCTGTGAGTTCTTCAGCAGCCAGCAAGCATAGCGCAGTCTGGCGCTGCGGATAAATTCGCGGGCCGTTTTGCCGAATTCTGCGTGGAACAGACGGTTGAGCTGGCGTTCACTCAATGCCACTTCTCGCGCAAGCCCGGCGGTGGTGAGCGGCCGGGTCAGGAACTGTTCTATCAGCATGACGGCGCGGCGCAACCGCGAGTCAGGGATAAGCGCAAAATTCGCCGGACGCGGGGTGGCAATTTCATGCGGAACGAGCGACAAACGCTGACAGGTGGTGCTGGCGATATCATCCCCGGCATGGGCGCGGATAAGCTCAGTTGCCAGCGTAAGGGTGGAAATACCGCCCGGGCAGGTCAGCACATCGCCATCGTCGATGAAATCATACCCTTGCTCAGCATAAACCAGCGGGAAAGCCTGCCGAAATGCATCAAGGTGGAAAGGATGGATGGACGCTCGTCGTTCATTCAGCAATCCTTCCTGTGCGAGGACAAAACTGCCGGTGCCAATGCCAATGAGCGGAACCCCGGCATGGTGGGCATGTGCCAGATACGCTTTATCCCCCTGATACCCTAAGTCCAGATACTGCAATTCACCGCCGATAACAGCAAGATAGTTAAAACTGTCCGGCGGCGCATGGGGAGAATCTGGTCTCATGATAATCCCCGCATTGCTGATAATCGGGATATCAGGAAATTCACTTATCAGGCTGATTTTAAATGCTAATTTATCCTGAGCTTTCGCTGCATAACGCAGCGCCTCCAGCAACCCGGAGACGGCCAGGAGTGAATAACGGGGCCATAATATCAACCCAATATGCAGACACTTTTCCGGTACTGATTTCCCCCCATCGGAGGAGTCAAATACACTTTTCATTTACTTGCCAAATTTAAAATTAATTACATTATCGCAACATGATCTGTCGCACTTTTTATTTCTAAGGTAATCCTGATATTTTAAATCAAGCATAAATGAGACGGGAGGAAAATATAATGTTTTTCTCGTTTATATCATTCTTTTTTTGAACCACGACACACATATGTCGGTAATGTTCCTAAGGTAAAGATATAGTTACCATTATGTTGTTCATTGATCCGCATATAAATACTCTTGCCCGGATAGACAAAAAATTGCGGTTCATATTTTTCCAGCCAGGTGTCTTCGACATTATCGTCCGGGAACGTCATATTTTTTTCTGACGTCAGCAAATAGAGATGATCTTGTCTCTCCACCCGAAAGGAAATTTTCCTGTCAATGGTTTTACCCGGATCGCTCTTTGCCCGGCCATTCATGCTCAGGGTGCCGAGTTTCCCGTCGAAGGTGTAATTCAGCCAGACCGTCAGCGTCTCATCCGGATGGTGCTGTACCAGATTAGCCTGGCATGAAAAAGGCTGAACGTAAGTTCGGTGCCACAGGTAATAGCCCGTCAGCACGCCTGCGGTGACGAGGCCCGCCACGATGATATACAGCATCTGCCGAAAACGAGTCATGCTAGCTATCCTTCAGGAAATAATCAGATATACAGCGGTTCGGTTCTTTCATTGGCCGGTCGCAGCGAATAACCGACGCACGAGGAAGCAGAGCGTACCAGCTGATGTAAACCCAGGGATATTGCGCGCATTCAGCCTTGAATTGTTCCACATAGGTCAGCGCGGAAGCGCGTTCAGCGTGGGTCTGAATGTCGTTCGCAAGATAAACGCGACAGGCTCCGACGGATGCCGCAAAACGGTAATCCTCAACAAAACGGTTTTCTGTGGCGTTCATATATCCCGTCACGCCTGCCCCGGCCAGGATGATCAGCAGCCCCATGACGACAGCCAGCCAGCGCGTGGGCTTCCTGGCAACGGGCGTTGCTGGCTCGGAGGGTGCAGAGACCTCCTCGATCGCTGGCGCCTCCACACATTGTCCCTCTGCGGGTTGAGGCGCGACGGGTGAAGACTCCCTGACAGTTATTTGCGTGTCGCTTGCCAGCGTCAGCCCAATCCGGGGAATGGTAACGATAGGGTCAGTTTCAAAACCAATCTTTTTGAGCCCTTTGCGCAGGATGGAGATGTTCTGGTAATAGGTATTGGAGGAGACAAGCATGCCGCGGCTTTGCCAGACAATATCAAGGAACTCTTGCTGAGTGACAATCGACCCCGCTCTGTCGATTAATAACAACAGGCATCGGCCTGCTGGCGAATTTAAGACAACCACACGGTCAGGATTGTTGATATCACGTAACGTGCTGGCCGCAGGATGAAATTCGACGATATTATTTATAATGTAATGCTTATGCATAGGGGCAGTATGAATTCTCCGGTTAACAGATGTTGAACCTGGGTCACCGCATGTATGGGATGACATTCACGTCGGGATTAATGTGACTGATTAACGTCATGCTGTATATCTTCGCCATTGGCGAAAAATCTTAATTTATATTTCATCCCTTAAGCTTCACTGAACCTGCATAAGAGCTCAACCCTTGTAGAATGCGGCTTGCAGAGCCGCTTCATCCGCGATCATCCTCATTATGATCTTTTGTGAAGTGAATTTCCGCTCCACAGAAGTATCTGACTACCGGCAGCATCTCATTTATCAGTGCCTCATCTTTTGGCGCACTCCTCGCCTCTTGACATTGACAAATATCTACATAAAAAAACATTGTACGCCACGGACATGCGTGTCTGAAATATTCAGCACCCTTAAGCCTTAAGTTTTCTCAACCTGACCAATATCAATAATTTACATGGTTTTTGTATGCTTTTAAGCCACCTTTCTATCAGTTTTTATCGATGATAACATTCGTAAATTGTTATTCCCCGTCAGCAACTTCACACCCGCACTGACACCAGACGACAAACTCCTTACAAAACATTTATCAAAGCTAAATTTTCATTAAAAATAGCGGCTATCATAATTTACAGAAAGCGAAGCGGAATAAGACCAATCAGAGGGAAGCGTCGTAACCGGTCTCGATCTTAGTAATTAATACAATTTTAGATTAATTCAGATTACCTCTTTATTGGCCGACGTATAGTAGGCCTACAGTATGCAATACGTCATTGCTTCGAGAATACTGGCGATAACCTTATAAATAATTCGCCTGATTACTATTATAAATCGAGGAATAACATGACGAACAATAGCCAAATAACACAGCATATAACTGTTGCACTGATGGGCGGCGATCATTATGCAAGAAACGGCATTAAAACGTTATTAAGCAGCATCCGCGACGACCTTCACATCATTATCATCGAAGGAGGTTATCAGGAACTGGATAAGGCGCTGTCGTCGATTCGTATCGATATCTTATTTATATCCGGCGCAGAGAAATACCATACAGGGTATGACTCACTGAAATATTTAAAAAAAATCAAAGTCACGCAGCCTGAAGTGATTATCTGCCTGTACTCAACCTCTGCCCATTCCCTGTTATGGGTCCGGGAAGATATTGATGCCTATATCTCGCTACAGAACACGGTTTATCAGTGGCGGATAAAGCTAGCAAAAATGGTCGATAGCCATTATCGGCCCCAAAAGCAGCCAGCGGCGTTATCGCTGACGCCTGGAGAAAGGAGGGTATTAAAGGAACTCAGGAACGGACTGGATATACGTTACATCGCAGAACTGGAGAAACTTTCTTATCGCCGCGTGAGCGCCTTAAAAAGCTCAGCGATAAGGAAACTCGGGCTCAGGAATAAGACAGATTTGCTGGTCTTTTTAACCAGTTAGACCTGCCGCTTTCAGAGCAAATCTCGTAATAAAAAAATCAAGGAACTATGAAATGAAAGCACGCCTTACTTGCCATTCTCTGCTGGCATTAAGCATTGCCGCCCTGCTGCCAGCGGGCTCAGCACTGGCCGCCACCACCAGCGGCGGCACGGTTAACTTCAGCGGTAAAGTGGTGACCTCCGCCTGTGCCATCAGCGCCGGTAGCGCCAATATCGACGTCGACATGGGTGAAGTGCGTACCGCCACGCTGGCTGCCGCAGGCAGTGAAGCCAGTACCGCAAAAGCCTTCTCCATCACCCTGGAAGATTGCGAAATCGCCGATACCTCGGCGTCCACGGAAGATAACCCTATTGCCGCAACGACCGTGGCTATCACCTTCACCGGTACACCGGACAGTACCGATGTGAATAGCCTGGCCGCGGGAGTAAACGGCGGCGCGGGCTCGGCGCAGCATGTCGCTATCCGTCTTTATGACGAACAGGGCAACGTCGTCAGGCTGGGTGAGCCGGCAGCAGCGATCCCCCTGCGTGCGGGGGCGAACATCCTGAACTTCAGCGCGAAATATTACTCCCCACTGGGCAACGCCACGGCGGGTGATGCCAGCGCGGTCGCCACCTACACCGTGACCTATTCGTAATCTTCAGGCCCGGTCTGCTGGCCGGGTCTGACTCAGCTTTCAGGAGACGCACTATGCGCGTAAACACATGGATTTGTCTGGCTGGCACGTTATGTTCATCCGCCGTGTACGCAGGCGGCGTGGGGTTAGGCGCAACGCGGCTGATCTACACCGGCGCGGCTACGCAGACGATGATGCAGGTAAGAAATACCCACCCTGATGCCACGTTTCTGATCCAGTCCTGGATGGAAGACGAGAAAGGGAGCCGTACCAACGACTTCGTCATCACGCCGCCGCTGTACGTCATGAAGCCCGCCAGCGAAAGCGCGGTGAAAATCATGTTCAGCGGCGACGCCCTGCCAGCCGATCGCGAGACGCTGTACTGGATGACGGTCAAAGCTATCCCACAGCAGGTTAAAAACGGTTCCGGCAATTCGCTGCAATTCGCCTCTGCCAACCGCATCAAGGTCTTTTATCGCCCGGAGCGGCTCAGGGAAGGTGCAGGGGAGGCATGGAAAAACCTTGCCGGCGCCTACCGCGCGGGCAAGGTCACGCTGACCAACCCAACGCCGTATTACCTCACCACCATTAACGTGAAAATTGATGGCAGGCCGGTGTCGCCCGTCATGGTGCCGCCGAAATCCAGCGTGACGCTGGCAGACACCTTCAGCCATGCGAGCAGCTTAAGCTACCAGACGATTAACGATTATGGCGCCTGGACGCCCGTTACCCGCACGTCATTGTCCCAATAATAAAAACAGTAAGGCGTGACCACATGAAAATTAAAATCCTGTGCGCCACGGCGATCGCCCTGGTGATTCGGCAAGCCGTGGCTGCCGAAAGCGAGCTGCAATTTAATCCTGCGTTTCTCAACGGCGAGCGCGCCAACAGCGCCGATCTCGCCTGGGTCAACGCCGGGAGCGCGTTGCCGCCGGGCGAGTACAATCTTAACGTGTATATCAACACCCAGTTCGCGTTCACAGGTAACGTCACGTTTCGCGTCGCTGAAAACACCGCCGGTGAAGCCCTGCCGTGCCTTACGCCTGCGCAATTCGCCGCACTTGGCATCGACAGCCGTCAGGCTAAAGGGGGTGAGCTGCCGCCTGCGCAGCGGTGCATTTTTTTAACCCGGTCATTCGCCGATACCCGGTTTGATTTTGACCAGAGGACGCTTACCCTCAACTTCACCGTACCGCAAAGCGCGATGCGCGCTCTGCCGCGCGGGTACGTCAGCCCGGAGAGCTGGGAGTCCGGCATCCCTGCCGCGTGGCTGAACTATGTGGTCAATGGCGCGAATAATGACTACCGGGGCGAGACGCGCACGCGGGAACAACAGCTGTTTGTGAGCCTCAACAGCGGCGCCAACCTGGGCGCATGGCGGCTGCGTGATTTCACCACGTGGACCAAAGAGAGTAACGAGCTCACCCACGTCCAGACCTGGCTACAGCGGGATATCCGCGCCCTGCGTGCCCAGGTTTATGCCGGTGAAACGTTCACCTCATCGCAGGTGTTTGACGCCGTTGGCCTGCGTGGGGTTGCCCTGAAGACCGATGACAATATGTTGCCCGCCAGCCTGAGCGGTTACGCGCCCGAAGTGCGCGGCATCGCGCGCGGCAATGCCACGGTGACGGTTCGCCAGAACGGTAACGTCATCTATCAAACCTCCGTTCCGCCGGGGGCGTTTGTGCTGAAAGATCTCTATCCGACCTCTTCCGGCGGCGATCTCGCGGTCACCATTCAGGAGAGCGACGGTAGCCAGACGCAATACACCCTGCCCTTTGCCAGCGTGCCGAATCTGGTGCGTAACGGTCAGGTCAAATATGCTCTGGGGGCGGGGAAATACCGCCCTGCGGGCAATCAGATCTCGCCCTCCTTCGCGCAGGGCGAGCTGTTCCTGGGCTGGCGATACGGCCTCACGTTTTATGGCGGGGCGCAGTTTTCCGATCGCTACAACGGCCTGGCCTTCGGTATCGGGCAGAATCTCGGCCGCTTTGGCGCCTACTCCCTCGACCTCACCCATGCCCGCAGCCAGCTGGCTGATAACCAGCACTACACCGGTGATTCGGTGCGCCTGCGGTACAGCAAGCTGCTGAACGATATCGGTACGCGGGTCAATTTCTTCTCGCTGCGTTACTCAACGGCAGGGTTTTATACCCTCAGCGATACCACTTACAAAGGCATGGCGGGCGGAGCGCCAAAACAGACCGTGGAAGACGATGGCACCGTCACCACTCACTACGACACGGTTTACAACCTGCATATGTCGCGTAAGGCAAAAAATCAGCTGCTGTTGTCGCAGCCGATGGGCGAATACGGCGCGCTGTCGCTGTCCTGGGATCAACAAACCTACTGGAATACGTCAAAAACCACGCAAAGTTTGCAGTTCGCGTGGAACGCGACGTTTCGTAACCTGTCGCTTGGCATCAGCGCCCAGCGTAGCTCTGGCCTGTACGACAACAAGAAAGACAATATCCTCGCGTTGTCCCTGTCGGTGCCGCTGGGTAACCCGGCGCTGTCGACCCGTCTCCGTTTTACCGCTACCCATGCGGATCCCGCTGGCACCACCGCCAGTACCGGTGTCAGTGGTTATCTGCCGGGGCAGGAGAATCTTTTCTATAGCGTCAACCAGCGCTACAGCGCGCAGCAGCACTACGGCGGCGATGCCGCGCTGCAATACGAGGGCGCGTGGGGAGACTATACCCTGGGCTACAGCTACGCCGGTGACTCCCGCAACCTCAGTTACGGGATGAGCGGCGGTGCGGTGCTGCATGAGGATGGTCTGACGCTGAGCCAGCCGCTCGGGAACACCAATATTCTGGTGAAAGCCCCGGGCGCCAGCCATGTCGCCGTGCTCAACCACAAAGGCATCAAAACCGACAGCCGGGGCTATGCGGTGATCCCGTACGCCACGCCGTATCGCGTTAATCAGGTTGCGCTGGATGTCACCACCGTGGGCAATGACGTGGAACTTGAGAACGCCATCGCCAATAAAATCCCCACCGACGGGGCACTGGTTCGCGCCACCCTCACCACGCGTCAGGGGGCAAAAGCGATGTTTATCGTACGTCACGCTAAAGACGTGCTCCCCTTCGGTACGCTGGTCTCGTCAGAGGATGACAAAGCCAGCGGTATCGTCGGCGACGGCGGCAGCGTGTATCTGACCGGCCTGTCAGTGGAGGGAACCTTGCATGCCGTATGGGGGCGCAACAGCGCCCAGCGCTGCACGATCCGCTATGCGCTGAACCCGCAGAATTATCACGCCCGCACCGGGCTTTATTCCCAGGAGGTCATATGTCAGTAACCATCCGGTTCCTCCCCCTGATCCTGCTGATGTTCATCACCGTTCCCGCGCGCGGCTATGACGTGCTGGTTTCCGTGACCGGCAACGTGATCGGCAATACCTGCATTGTCTCGGAAGATTCGAAGGAGCAAAACGTGCCGCTGGGCACCCTCGGCGTGAAGCAATTTAGCGAGGCGGGCGCGGTCAGCAATATCAAAACGCCCTTCACGCTCACCCTTGAAGCATGCGGCCCCACCTTTGCTGGCGTGAAAATCCGCTTCAGCGGTACGCCGGATGACGAGAACCCGCAGCTTCTCAAAGTCGCTGACGGCGGCGCGACCGGCGTGGCGGTGCAGATTCTGGATAAAGACAGCGTACTTATCCCGCTGGACACCCAAACCGCTGCTTACGGCGCGGCGGGGGATGACAGCGTAAAAATGACCTTCTATGCGCGACTGGCCGCCACGGGTGCGCCGGTCAATGCCGGAGACGTTTCGGCAGTGGCGACCTGGACGACGGAGTATCAATAATGCGTTTACTGTTTTTAGCCCTGTTTTTCATGTCCTCTCAGGCGCTTGCCCTCTCCTGGACATCGGATATCACCCTTTCGCCAACGCCCATGTCGTGGTCCGGCCCGGCAGACTCCATCGTGCCTGGAAAGACGATCGGCTCTGAATGGAGCGCCTCTGCGAGCGTCTCGGAAGTGTTCTGGTGCGGCCTGGTATTTACCTGCTCCAAAGGGACGCTGGAGCCGAGCAGCAGTATAACCGCCACCGGCATCACGGTTATTCTTGATGGCGCAAATTACATGGTATTTGAAACGGGCGTGCCCGGCATCGGCTTCATTCTTGGGCTTAAAGATTATAACGGCACCACCTATGTCCCGATGCAGACGGGCATTACGCAGAGCTATCCGGCCGATGGGACTAACGGTTACGCCACCGCACTGGGCTGGTCGGCAAAAGTGACGTTTATCAAGACCGGCGTTCCGCTGAAATCCGGCGTATACCAGACCCCGACCATTAACGCGGCGATCCTGACGGCCTATAACAACGAAGTGAAAACCGCGCAGGTTATCATCAACCCCACCACCATCACGGTGACGGCAAGCGGCTGCACGGTAGGCACGAAAAGCGCCAACGTCGACCTGGGCACCATTGATATTCACACGCTGCCCAGCGTAGGCAGCACCTCGCCGTCGGGGGAGTTTAACGTCAGCCTGACCTGCGATGAGAACGTGGCGGTTAACGCAGTGATGACCGATCAGACCACACCGTCAAATACCTCGTCGGTCGTGACGCTGACCGGGGACTCCACGGCCTCCGGCATTGGCGTACAGTTTTTCTATAACGGTACCGGGCCGCTTATGATGGGGCCGGACAGCTCGTCCGCAGGTACGACGGGACAGTTTTTCATCCAGACCACCAGCTCGGCACAAACGCTGTCCCTGCCGTTCCAGGCGCAGTACATCCGAACCGGTGAACTGGTCCCCGGCTCGGCCAACGCCCTGGCAAGCATCACCTTTTCGTATCAGTAGGTTAGTGCTTCACCCACACCAGCTGATCGACCCGGAAGCCCAGCTCGCGTGCGGTGTTCAGGTAGTCCTGTTTTACCGCATCCGGAATGGTCGGGGTGCGCGATAAAATCCACAGATAGTCGCGGTTCGGGCCGCTGACCAGCGCGTACTGGTACTTATCATCCAGCTTGATCACGTTATAGCCGCCGTAGAACGGGCCGAAGAACGATACCTTCAGCGCAGCCGTGGTCGGTTCGCCGGTAAAGTACGCCTTTCCTTCGCTCTCATTCCATTTTTTCTTCACCGGATCGTAGCCGCGGTTCAGTACGCTGATACCGCCATCGCTGCGCTTGCCGTACGTCGCGGTGACCTGTTCCAGACCGCGCTCGAAGCGATTTTCCAGTCGGGCGACTTCATACCATTTGCCGAGATAGCGGCTGGCATCAAAGCCGGTAATGGGCTGCACGCCTTTCGGCGGCGTGGGAGATTTACAGGCAACCAGCGTCAGCGCAATGGCGACACCGGTAACGACAGGCCATAGCCTCATGAGAACTCCTTTCATTTACGCGGTTGGACGTTAAGTGTAGCGCACCCGTGCGGCGCTTCATCCCGTCGGGGAATATTCGTAGTATATTGAGACAACTCCTTCTCTTCGGATGCAGACATGGCTTACTCCATCGGCGAATTCGCCAGACTCAGCGGCATCACCGCCACCACGCTGCGGGCGTGGCAGCGACGCTATGGCTTGCTCAAACCCGAGCGTACGGACGGCGGTCACCGCCTGTACAGCGATGAGGACGTTCAGCAGGCGCTGAAAATCCTCGACTGGGTAAAAAAAGGCGTACCCATCGGTCAGGTAAAATCACTGCTGGAACGCCCTGCGCCGCGCCGCGCCAATAACTGGCAAACCCTGCAACAGGCCATGCTGCAAAAGTTGCAGGAGGGGAAAATTGAGTCCCTGCGTCAGATAATTTACGACGCCGGACGCGAATACCCAAGGCCAGAGCTGGTCACTAACGTGCTGCGTCCGTTGCGCAGCCAGATATCGGCCAACGTCGCCGCCGCCATGACGCTGCGTGAGATCCTCGACGGCATCCTCATCGCCTATACCTCGTTTTGCCTTGAGGGCGATAAAAAAGCGCCGGGCGATAACATCCTCATCAGCGGCTGGCATCTGAACGACCCCTGTGAGATCTGGCTTGAAGCTCTGACGCGCACCGGCCAGGGCCACCGCATCGACATACTGCCGGTTCCCCCTGCCGCGCTGGCCCTGGAAATTTTCCCGGACCGCAAATGGCTGCTGGTCACCAGCGGTAAACTTACCGCCGTGCGGAAAAAGCAGGTTGCGCAGTGGCAGCAGCAGGTTTCCCTTGAGGTGATTATCCTCTGATTATTTTCTGCTGAGGCAATCTTCACGAAAAGTTGAATATTTTTTCGCACAGCGAGTGCTAACGTTTTCCTGTCACCGACAACTCAACAGGAAAACACGATGAAAAAGACACTCCCTCTGATGATGCTGGCTACAATGGCTTTCGCGCCTGCCGCGTTCAGCGCCCCGGCAGGCACCCTGAGCGTTCACGTTCTGGACCAGCAAACCGGTATGCCGCCAGCGGATGTGGCCGTCACGCTGGAGAAGCAGGAGCAGGACAAGTGGACCCCGATTGCCAGCGGTAAAACCGACCACGACGGGCGCATCAAATCGCTCTATCCGCAGGATCAGGATATGGCGCCTGGCGTGTATAAAGTGACCTTCAAAACCGCCGATTACTTCCACGGTAAAAAGCTGGACTCCTTCTTCCCGGAAGTGCCGGTGCTGTTCACCGTCACCCGCACCAATGAAAAACTGCACATCCCGCTTCTGCTCAGCCAGTACGGTTACTCAACCTACAAGGGCAGCTGATTGCTCTTGATTTTAAAGACGATTTAAAAATAATCCCGCCAATACTTGGACAAATACGCATTCTTGTGTAACTTTTAGGTATGAGATCGGGAGGTGCACACCATGACAACAAAACCTGTGCTGGGTATTAGCGGATGTTTGACCGGTTCCGCCGTTCGCTTTGACGGCGGGCATAAGCGTATGGGCTTTGTGATGGATGAGCTGGCGCAGTGGGTCGCTTTCCGTCCGGTATGCCCTGAAATGGCTATCGGCCTGCCCACGCCTCGTCCGGCGCTGCGTCTGGTGATGACCACCGGCGGCGAGACAGAAATGCGGTTCAGCAAAGCGCCGCACGATGACGTCACGCAGAAGATGGCCGCATTTACGGCAGATTATCTGCCGAAAATCGGCGATCTGGCGGGTTTTATCGTCTGTGCAAAATCCCCCAGCTGCGGCATGGAGCGCGTGCGGCTGTACGACGAAAACGGCAACCGGGGCCGCAAGGAGGGTGTCGGGCTGTTCACCGCCGCCCTCCTTGAAACTTTCCCCTGGCTGCCCGTCGAAGAAGACGGTCGCCTGCACGATCCGGTACTGCGGGAAAACTTTGTTGAGCGCGTTTTCGCTCTCCACGAACTGAACGTAATGCGTAAAAATGGCCTGACGCGCCGTGCCCTGCTGGACTTTCACAGCCGCTATAAGCTTCAGCTTCTGGCGCACCATCAGGCAGGCTACCGTGAAATTGGCCCGTTCGTGGCATCACTGCACGAGTGGGACGATTTGGACGCGTTTTTCGTGGCCTATCGCGACAAGCTGATGACCATCCTGAAAAAACCCGCTTCGCGGAAGAATCACACTAACGTGCTGATGCACATTCAGGGCTATTTCCGTAACCAGCTGAACAGCCGCCAGCGTGGAGAACTGCGGGATGTGATCCTGCATTACCGGGACGGGCTGCTGCCGATCCTCGCGCCGCTGACGCTGCTGAAGCATTATCTGGCTGAATACCCTGACCGGTATCTGATGACGCAAAACTACTTTGCTCCCTATCCTGATGATTTGGGTCTGCGTCTGGCCGTTACCTGATAAGAAAGAAGCGAAGGCCCTGTTGACCCACAGAGGCCCAAAGCAGTACCCCGTTTAGACGACACCCTCACTGTCGTCTTTTTTTTGCGCTCAGCGTAAAATACTGTAATTCTGTACAGGTTAAGCGTGCACAGCGGAGTACCCCGATGATCAAAAATTTGCATATTCAGAACTACCGCTCAATTCGCGATATGTCGCTTGAGCTGGAACAGCTCAATATCGTGTTCGGCCCCAACGGCACCGGAAAATCTAATATTTATAAAGCGATTTACCTGATGCACAGCGCGGCGCAGGGGCAATTCTCCCAGGCGCTGGCGAACGAGGGGGGAATTTTGAAAGTGTTCTGGGCGGGAAAAACCCGCAGCGACCAGCAGCGACGCATGAACCTGGCGGTGGAAACGGAAACCTATGAATATGAGCTTCAGGTCGGGTTCGTGGAAAAGCTGCCCTACCCCTCACAGTTTCAGCTCGATCCGGTGATCAAGGAGGAATCTATCTGGCTCGGCGGACAGCACCGTCGCCCGTCGTCACAGCTGATGAAGCGTAAGAATCAGGCGGTATTCCTGAACAACGTGCATCACGAAAAAGTGACCCACAGCGGTACGCTGTATGAGAACGAGTCGGTGTTCGGTCAGCTCGGCGAACCGCACCTCTACCCCGAAGTGTCGCAGATGCGCGAGTCCCTGCGTAACTGGCGATTTTATCACGAGTTTTCCGTCTCATCCGGCTCGGCGATCCGTGCCCCGCAGGTGGGCTTTCGTTCCCCGGTGCTGGCCAGCGACGGCGCGAACCTGGCCGCCGCGTTTCAGACCATTGTCGAAATTGGCGACGAGCTGCTGCTGATGCGCATTCTCGACCAGGCCTTTCCCGGCTGTGTGTTTTACAGCGACAACACCGGCGGGCGCTTCCGCATGATGATGCAGCGCGAGGGGCTGAGCAGGCCGCTGGAACCGGCAGAGTTCTCCGACGGCACGCTGCGTTTTTTGTGCCTGGCGGTGGCGCTGTTAAGCCCGCGCCCTCCCGCATTCATCGTCCTCAACGAACCGGAAAACAGCCTGCATCCGCAGATGCTGCCCGCCCTGGCAAGCCTCATTGCCGAGGCCAGCCGCTATTCGCAGATCTGGCTCACCAGCCACTCGCCGGAGCTGGCGCATTTGATTGAGAAGCACCGATCGTTTTCGCTGTATCAGCTGTCGATGACGGAGGGGGAAACGAGGATGGAGCGGCTGGGGTAATTGCCATCCTCACCGGTAGTGCTGAGAGAACCGCTTTTTATCTTTTCTGGAAGCGTTATAAGTTAACTCCTTCTTTTGGTTAAAATTTGCCTGGTCAATGTCTTAAAAGGACATCGATTGGGTGTAAACATGATCTGGTTTCACCTTTCCATGCGGATAGCGGACATACGCTGGAGCGTATTGACATACTTGATGGAAAGAATAGGTATGGGGTTTTAAAGCACAATAATGACGTTATTCAACAAAATAAGGAAATAGGGAAATGTCTATACCAGCATACTTATGGCTTAAGGACGACGGCGGAGCATTAATCAAAGGCGGAGTTGATGTTCAGCACAGAGAGTGCAGCATTGAGGTAAAAGGGTTCCACCACAACCTCATGATCCCAACAGATAACGCAACCGGCAAAATAACCGGTACACGTATGCATTCCCCTATGCTGATCATTAAAGAATTCGACTGCTCTAGCCCATATCTTTATAAAGCAGTTGCGACAGGTCAAAGCCTGGTGTCAGCAGAAATAAAATGGTATCGGATCAACTACTCTGGACAGGAAGAGGAATACTTCAACATGCTGCTTGAAGGCGTGCGAATAGTTTCGATTTCACCAGCAATGGCGCCAGGGGATAACCCTAACGAAAACCATATGGAAACGGTCGAACTGCGTTACGAGAAGATTACCTGGAAGCATAACGACGGGAACATTATCTTCAGCGATGCATGGAACGAACGCCAGTCAGCATAGAACGCACAAGGGGCGCTTAGCCCCTTAATCATACAACCAGCGCCCCGCTTTGGCAGACTCAATAATCATTTCGAGCGTTAGCGGCTTGTACTGACGATCTCGAAACTTCTTTCTAAGCCCAAACTGGAACCAAAAAAGCTCGGGCTCAAAGTAGTTATCCATGACAAAGTTGCTGTGCTCAATTTCATACCGGTTGAATAGGTCGAGCAGCATCTCCTCCAGATCTTCAGGGACGAGGTTAAAATGCTCCTGGAAGGTCCATTCCTTAAGGGCAGGACGCTTACGTTCACTGTAATTTTCAGTGATGTAATCTAAAAACTCTTGCTCATCCGGCAACAACATTAGAAATAAGTCCAGGCAATCCGATCTTTCGGTCGGGCAATGAGGTTGTACTTGTTTCTGGTTTCTCTGGCAACTAGGGCAAAGATAATTACCGCCTGGGCATAGCCAACAAAGGGAACTGCTCTTCCCACGACGGCCCCAACCTTATTTGTCTGTCTGGTTTTACCCATACCGATGATCGTCTCCACTCTCATGCCTTCAGGAAAGTGGACCCCCTTTAAAATGCGACGCGCTACCTTAGACGCGATACTTGTACGCGAACCGGACGCACCCAATACCTTACGCTTGGGTAATATAGGCTGCCCCGCCAGGATTGTTGCAGCAGTCTCCACAGTTACGCCCAGATGGTTCGCCAGACCCTCAGCGAATATCAGCAAAAATAGCTCCTGTGGGGTTACGTTCGCATTCCCGTGATAGAAATACGTCCCGCCAGATTCCTCTACTGTGTCCATAGCATAATCCATTAATTAAAGAGATAAAGGTTAAACCCTTATCTTTATTAAGGATAACAAGGCAATACCACTTTGATTAAATTCAGAAAAGTGCCTGCATAAATGCTTTAAAATGAAATCGGGTCAATCGATAAACCGCTTGCGCACCCTTTCCAGCGGCGCAATCAGCAGATTGATAAGCGGCTTACGATCGATAACGATATCGGCGTTCACCGTCATTCCGCCCATCAGCATGCGCTTTTTCTTGTCCGGGTCGGTAAACCAGGAGGGGACGCGCACTTTAGCCAGGTAGTAGTTCTGCCCCTCCTGGAGCGGGATCAGCGCCGAATGGGCATCAATGTTTACCTCATAGAAATCGGACAACGTCGCCTCCACGGAACCGTATTTGTCTACGGGCCAGGAGTCGAAGCGCAGCTTGACCTTATCGCCTTTCGCCACGCGCCCCACCCCCGTTGCCGGAACATACAGGTACCCCTCCATCGTCGCCGCGGTATTTTTACGGATCACCACCACCACCTCGCTATTTTGCGTAATGGCCCGGCCAGGCGGGAAGTTAATCGCCACCACGTAACCATCGGAAGGGGCCAGCATCGCCATGGTGGAACTTCCCCGGCTGGACAGGTTGCGGTCAATTTCGCTGATGCGGTTTTTCACATACAGCTGCTCTTCGCTCAGAGAGTCAATTTGCGACTGGGTGCTGTCGGTCAGGCTGGTTTTTCGTGCCTCAAGCTCAAGAATAGTGCTCTCCTCCAGCGTCAGGTTGAGCTGCGCATTGAGCACATCGTTGTGGCTTTTATCGAGATCCACTTTGGAGACATAGCCCTTCCCGGAGACGGATTTCCACGCCTCGTAGGTGTCGGTGCTGTTTTTTAACAACGCGCGCAGCTTCTTCACCTTATCGCGGGAAACGGCGATCTGCTTGTCGGTGAGAGCCAGCTGCTGCGCCAGATTTTTGCGATACGACGCAATCGAGTCCTCAATGGCCTGGATGCGCTGCTCGCTGCGCTTCTTCTCCGCTTCCATCTGCTGGCGGTCAAACTGCACCACCGAGCCCTGCTTGCCGCCATAGTCCTGCGACACGGTGAACAGCGGATCGTTTTCCTTCACGTACTGGCCCGGCCGTACGGCAAAATCCACAAGCGTACCGGACTCTCTGGCGCGGACTTCCACATCGCCCTGCGCCGGGATCAGCACCCCGCGTGCCAGCGTGGTTTCCGAAAAGTTAAAGACAATCGCAAAGACCAGCAGGCAGAGAAAAAAGGTGATGAACAAGGTCAGCACGGCTTTCAGCCGTGGCGCGTTGATGTGATAGCTTTTTGAGAAATGATGCGGGATCAGCGCCCGCCGCTGTCGGCTTCGGTTTTTTAATTTCACGATATGTCATCCATGATAAATCACTGAAAGATCGTCCCATGCACTCCAGAGCGTGGGGGTTTTACGCAGCGCGTTCAGCGTGTCGGCGGCGGCCTGACGGTAATCCTCTGGCGCATACGCCTGACTCTCCAGCCCAAACTCTGCCGCGTGCAGCGAACAGATCGGCAGCAGCGTTCGGACGCTGTAGCCATAGCGCGATAAAAACCGCGTTGAGACATCCGTTAACCACGCCTTTTGATCCCCTGCCTGGGTGGAGAACAGCGGCGCATCCGGCAGGCGTTCGTCCATCAGCAGCACCGTCACCAGGCGGTGAGGGGCAAAAAACGAGTTGGCGCGTCGGCCTTCGTGCGCGGCCATCAGCTTATGCAGCGCAGGGTGACGGGTAATAAACTGAAAGCGCACATCGGCTGGCGCGGTGGCAAGCAGCGCATCCACGATCAGACCAAAGCCCGCCCAGCGCATTCCCAGAAGCAGGGTGCGAGATGAACTGTAAAACGCCTGCTCCTGCGTCCACTGCGCCACGTACGCGTGCAGATCGAAGCGGACGTTGCGTGCCCAAAGCGCGGGCGGGAAGATCTGCTCCACGAAGTTAAACCCGCTCAGCTCATGGGCGTTCTGATGCAGAAAATCAGCCGGGACATCGGCCTCCGGGCAGCGCATAAACTGGCTGTAGTTTTGCGTGATCCGGTTTGCCAGCAGCGTGCGCCCGGCCTGGCGCGCACAGAGGCGAGCATAGAGACGCGGCAGAAACATCATGGCGCATTCTCCCGCAGGGTTCCGTTTTCCATGGTATAGAGACGCCCCTGGCAGCCCACCACGTCCGGCGAGTGGGTGACAAACACCAGGCCAATCCCCAGGCTACGCAGGTTCGCCAGCACTTTCTGCGCGGTCGTTTTATCCAGGTTCGCCGTCACTTCGTCGCACAGCAGAAGCTTAGGCTGGCTGTACAGGGCGCGCGCCAGAACCAGACGTTGCATCTCCCCGGCAGAGAAAAAGGTGTTCCCCGGCAGCATCTCCGTTTCGTAGCCGTGCGGCAGCCTGGCGACGACGTGGTCCACCTCCGCCAGCCGACACGCGGCAATGACCTGCTCTTTATCCGGTGCGCTGTCAAAGCAGGCGATGTTGTCCAGAATCGAGCCGGTGAAGAGAATATCGTCCGCATGGACGATGCGGATGTGCTGACGCAGCGAGGAAAGATCGCACTCCTCAATGGGGATCTTATTGATCCGCAGCGTGCCAGACGATGACAGCAGCATGCCGGAGATCAGACGCAGCAGCGTGGTTTTTCCCGACCCGCTCTGGCCCACAATTACCGCTTCTTCGCCCTGCTTCAGGGTCATATTGATATGCTGTAGCGTGGCCTCCCGGCCAGGATAGGCAAATGAGACATCCTCAAATTGCAGACAGACCGGCGAGGTGACAATCCGCTTCCCAAACTGGCTGGTTTCAGAGGGGGCAAACAGCAGGTCGCCCACGCGATCCAGCGGCCCCTTGAGGGCATTTTTGTCCAGCAGCTTCTGCGCCACCTGCACCATGGCATCGGAAAAATAGCGCTTATAGCTGATATAGGCGTAAAGCATCCCGATGCTCATCTGCCCTTCCAGGATCAGCCACGCGCCAAAGCAGACCACCAGCAGCTGCTCGGCATTGATCACCAGCAGCGAAGCCACGTCAAAGCGGGCCAGCAGCCGCTCTTTACGCATCAGCCCGGCGATGTGTTCGCGCTGGGATTTATCCATCACCGCATCCCGGGCCTGCTCCATATTGTTCGCTTTGAGCGTAATGATCCCTTTCTGCGTCTCCACCAGCAGGGATTCATACTGGGCGGTGCGCTCGATGGAGTCATCCACCGCGCGTTGATAGGGGCCGATCAGCGAAAAGCGGATCAGGAAAAACACGCCCATCAGCAGCATCGTCAGCAGCGCAATTTTGACGTTATACAGCAGCATAAACAGCAGGCTGGTGACGGCGATCAGGCTGGAAAAGAGAATTTGCACGTAACCATTGCTGATGAACTCCGCGCAGGCGTGGAGCGATTTTTCAATGGCCAGCACGATGCCCGGCGGGCGCGAGCGGAACCAGCTGGTCTGGGTGCGCAGCATGTAGTGGCGCACGGACTGGCTTAAATCGTCATAGGCAATGTTACGCATCAGGATCTCAAGCAGCTGCTTGAGGAATTTACCGATGACTTCAAAGATAAAGACAATAGCGAAGATCGCGGTGAGCAGGATCACCAGATCGCTGTCGCTGCGGGAAATGGCCTCATCCATAATCAGCTGCACGTAGGTGGGGCTTGCCAGCATGGTGATGAGGGTAAAAATACAGAGCACAAACAGCAGCAGCTGGCGCTGGAACAGGCTCGGGGATTTATTGGCTAACCGGCCAAGCGTGAGCTTTTCATCCGGGGATTTCTTTTCGAAGCACGGCGTGGGCTTAAGCTCAAGAACATAGCCGGAAAAGAGTTTTTCCGCCTCTTTCAGACGGTAACGACGCACGCCGCTGGCCGGGTCGTGAACGGTCACGCTGCGGCTGTCGATCTTCACGATGACCACGAAATGGTTGCCGCGCCAGAAGGCGATGAGCGGCAGCTCAGACGTTTCTATTTCAGTGATTTCGCCTTTAAGCACCCGGCCAGACATATTTTTATCGCTGGCAAGGGTCATCAATTCCGCCATTGAGGTTCCCGCATCGGCGGAAACGGAAATCTCCCGGCGCAGCTGGCTGACAGAGACATGGTGGTCGTAGTGCCCCAACACCATCGCCAGGCAGGCCAGTCCACATTCGGTAAATTCATGCTGGCGAATAACAGGGGTCTTACCCTGTTTTTTATACTGAAAGAGCGAAAACATAATGATCCGTGGCTGAAATAAAAAAATGGCCCGGCAATGCGGGCCATGCGTACAACGTGCTTCTCGCTTAGGCGCTGAAGAAACCGCCGATGAAGCCGCCCACCAGGCCGAACACGCCGCCGATGGTGCCGCCCAGCGCGCCTAACATCTGGCTGCCCGCGTTATAGCCCGCGCTTGCGCCCTGAATAGCGGCAGCAAACGGATCCCAACCACCGATGATGGCCTGTGCTTTTTTGAAATCAATAACTTGCATGAGTCTTTTCCTGTTAACGTGAATTAGTTGTAGCTACCAACCAGCGCACCCAGGAAGCCCATTGCGCCACCCAGAATTCCGCCAACCACACCGCCAACCATGCCCATGATGCTTGCGCCGGTGTCGTAACCCAGCTGTGCACCTTTAACCAGACCAGCGAACGGGTTTAACGCGCCACCGATAATGTCTTTCGCTTCTACGAATGAAATCGCTTTCATTTTTATCTCCTGTAGTGATGGATCTTTAGCATGATGCTAAAGGCTAATTTCCTTTTATGAAGGAAAGCGGTTGCTACGGGCAGGTGGTAAGCGGAATGATTTTATTGCCATAAATAATCATCCGCCTTGCAGCCTGCCCGGCATTATCTATTTCCAGCCGTTGCCCCGGCGGAATATATTTTGAATTGTTGTATTGCGTACTGCACCCGACCGAGGAAACATATTTAAAATAGGTATTCCCGGTATTACTCACCACCCCGTTGCTAAACGCATAATCAAAATGTCGTGTCCATGGACGGACAATCAAAATAGCCTCAAGCGAGACCACCACATCCGACTGGATGCGCTGGCCTTTGCGCGTGATAACCTTTGCCTGGAGCGGCGTCTCGGTGAATTTTACGCGATAGTATCGCTCTTTGTTGTCATGCGGGCCGGTATAATAAAATTTAAAACCCGCGCGTTCACCGCTCCCCAGCGTTAATTGCTTAGGCGAATACATGACTTCGCCGTCTTTTATTTCGGTTTCTTTTCCCTTCTCTTTAGGAACGTCTACCTGAATAAGCGAAACGGTATAATTCTGACGCTCGCTGGTATCGTTTTTTATCGGCTGAAAAACAACTTCTCTTTCGGGAAGAAAATCAATATTCAGACTTTCGATAATTAAAGCATTTGCCCCTGTGGAAATGAAGCAATTTATTGCAAAAATAGCCAGGAATTTTCCAGTCATGGTTGATTAATTCCAGGATGCGCTAACATCTATTCTTCCCTGCGCGGTCACTTCGCCAAACCAGCTATTTCCGTCATAGGTGGTTTTCGATACCGGATTATCCATAACGAACTGGAGGACCAGCGGTGTTTTCCAGAGCCACATATCGGTCACGCCGGAACTCATTTTGTCCCACTCTTCCGCATGGGTGGCCGGCGCCGGGATCGACAGTACTTCGCCTTTACAGTTGTGCGCCATCAGCGTCTGGCTTTTCCCCACCAGCACGTTGCCCGGAATGGGAACCGTGAAGCCGTTGCCGCTAAAGGCGCAGTAGTCCACCCCATTAAGGCTTTGGGTAGGCCCGGTTACTTTTACCGTGACCGCAATCGCCGCATCTTTTTGCGCCCCGCTGTAGGTGATGGTGTAGGGGATCTCAATGGGCGCTTCGCCGATAATACCTTTCCCGGAGCCGCCCAGACCGTCAGGATCGAGGGTGTAATCCGGGTTGTCTGGCACAATCTCCAGCCCGGGCTCGATAGGGTTAATCACCAGGCCGCCCCCCGGCTGGAAGCAGAAATCCGCCGCCAGCGAGCTGTTGCCGGGCGTCAGACACAGGCTGACGATATTGCCAATGTTGCTGCCGTCCCCCGCCTGCGCCACGCTCAGAATTAACGCTTTCGGCAAAAAGATTTTAAGGGACGCTTTGCCGCCGTTTTTCTGCGGCGCTGCAAGGAAGGTGTTCGCCAGGACACGCGTATCGCTCAGGATACCGCCGGAGATACTGTACCAGGTGTTTTCATCGAAGGTCAGCTCGGCGGCAAGCCCGGTGCCGCCGCTCATGTGCGATTGCAGCACGCTGTTGACGCGGGAAGAGGTGAGCGCCAGCCCCCCGTTGTAACCGGAGATATCCTCCCCAACAAACGTGTATTCGAGCAGGTCGCACAGGACGCCAGAGACCGTGTTGCGGGTGTATTTGGTGCAGGTGGCCCCCGTTGATCCATCGACAATCGTCACCTCACCGCTGATCGGGTCAATCCCCAGGTTAAGCGCCCTGGCGTTGGTCATGGTCAGCGTGCCCACCTTGTGAAGCGTATTGGTGGTGGTCACTTTGTTGATGGAGCTGATTTGCGGCGTGGAGGTGATGGTCACTTCATCCCCTGGCGCGGCGTTGAGCAGATAGTTAAAGAACGGATCGCCCAGTACCCAGCGCCCGTATGACGTGCCGGGCTCCATCACCGGCGGCTTAACCACCATCGACGTGTCGGTATAGCTGGTCGTCGGGGTGTACCCCGTGTTGCCGCAGGACGAGGAACACGCCGTCCCTTTGAAGAACGGAGAGGCGCTGGAACCGGTCACCGAAAAGTCGATGGTCAGCGCGCTGCCTGCCGGACCGCTGTAGCTGTTGTCCGGGATGTAAGTGGCGATACCGTTATTCGTTTTCGCACTCAGGGTCGGCCACTCGCGCGAACCGTGTAAAAACGCGGTCGACGTGCTGTTCAGACTAAACAGCCCCGCGCTGTTTCCCGTCCCGTTATTGTCCGGGTTATTAATGGCGAAATAGGGCAGCTCCTGCGCCTGGGCCGCCGCGCTCATCAGCAGTAAATTAAGAGCGAATATCTTTTTCATCGTCACGTTCCTGCGTTCCTTTTGCTTCCTGCCAGACAAAATCGCCTTTGTCGCAGGAGATGTCCCCGAGCCACAGCGCACCGCGGTTAGACTCGATGTCCAGGCGCACTTCGCAGACGCTGTCGTCCGGCGTGGCGATACTCAGGACAGGGTTGTTCTTATCAACGTCGATCACGAAGCGTCCGTCGTTTTCCGTCCGGGTCAGCCCAACGTGGTTTTTGATCTGCATGGCGCCAACCGGGGCCCCGTTTGCATCCACAAGACGACCAAACAGGGTGACGATTTTCTTCACCTGCGGCTTCATCACCACGGTATTACCCGGATAAACCGTGATATGGCGACGCGCATTCGCGCCAATCTCATAGCTTTCCGTACCGGTTTCACTGTTCATCACTTCCAGGTCATAAGCCTGGTATGCCGGCAGCGACAGCCAGGTCTTATCCCCTTTGATGCGTTCTGCCCGGCCGTTAAGCTTCAGGGTCAGCGCTTCATCAGATTTGAGACCGGTACTGACAATCACCCCTGCGCTTTCGGTGCCTTTCCCGGCGGCGATGGCCTCTTTGGACCAGCCCACGCTGCCGTCACTGGTCAGCGTGGAGTTCCAGCCTTTACTCATGCCGCTCTGGACGCTGAGGATGTTGCTGTTCCACGGCGTGTCGAAGTTCACGCTGCCGCCGCCGCTTACGCTGCGATCCTGGCGGCTGTTAAAGGCTTTCGAGACGTTGGCGGTGGCCGATTTCAGGTAATCGCCTTCAAACTGGCGGCTGGCGCTGACGTTCAGCGCTGTGCCGGTATCGCGATTGTGGGAAACGCCAACCGACACGGTATTGCCGAGCGGTATGGCGAAATCGAGCATCACGTAACGATCTTTCTCTTCGTAATACCCGTCGTATTTGTTGCGCGACATTCCCACCCGCAGGCGCGCCGTACCGTAGCGACCGGCGTATAACCCCTGGGAGTAGTCCAGCTGATAGCGTTTATAGCGATAGAGGTCGTCTTCCTGACGCATCAGGCTCAGGTTGCCTGCCGAGGGCAGGCCGAATGACGGCAGGCTAAAGGAAGCGCCCCAGGTGTTGCCCTTGCTCTCATAGATATCCAGGAACTTGCCGCTGGAGAGCTGTTCATGGGAGTACCACACCGAGCCGATCTGCCACGGCAGGCTGAGATTCGCCCCATAGTTGGCGCGATACGTTCCGTCGGAGGCGGCCATGGTCTGGGTATTCACCGAGAAATAGCCCGTCAGGTTCAGGGAGGCCCACAGCTCGCTGACGATGTGTTCCCGCATCATGTAGGTAGAGGCGTTCCAGTCGACCATCCCGCTGCGCTTGCTGAACGAGGCTCCCACCAGCGACATGGTGTCTTTATGTTTGGTGTCGTAATCGTAGTAGTAGGTGTTATCCTGCTCGTTTTTGCGTTTCGCGTATTTTTTATAATTGACGACGGATTTATCGCGGCTATACATCCCGCCCCACATCTGCCAGCGCAGCGTTTCCGACACGTTGCTGGAGAACGGTTTATTTACGGTGTACATGCTGCGCGACACGGTGCGGCTTCCGCTCACCACTTCAACTTCGACGCTGTAGATCCCGTAGGGCAGGCTGCTGGTGTCAATTTCATGGTTGCCGACGTCAAAGCGCTGAATGCCGATAAGCTGCCCGTCACGACGAATACGGGCCTCGCCCGCCGTGGGAAAATAGACCACCACCGGCGTCAGAGAGAGCGTGTTATCGCGCTTGCGGGAGTTGGCCTGGTTGCCCATGGAAACGCCGTAGACTTCACCGCCGGAAATCCCGCTGACGCTCGCCAGAGACTGCATCGCCCAGCCGTTCAGCATGCCCGCGGCGTAGCGCATCCCCTGATAGTCGCGCTCCCACATAACCGCGTTCATCTGGGTATCGCTGCTGCTCTCGTTGACGTAGCCAGAGCCATCGATCAGCACATGATCGACGCCCATTGAGATCCAGTTTCTCGCGTTCAGATAGCCCGACGACCAGCTGTCACCGTAGCCGCTCTCGGTGTGATACGCCCCGAGGTTGTAGGAGAACGTGCCGCTCAGGTCGTCAGACTCCGGCGCATCAATATCCACCTCACGCGGGCGAATATTCACCCCGTAGTCGCTCTGCGACAGATTCAGCAACAGGCGCATTTTTTTCTGATCCAGTTCGAACGCCGAACCCGCGCTAACCGGAATACGCATCTGGCCATCAAACTGCTTATCGTTAATGCTTTGCAGTAACGCCCGCATCTCTTTTGACAGACGAATGCCGTTATCAGACTCCTGGACCTGAACATCCCTCAGCCCCAGCTTCAGATCTTTTGCAAAGAGCGTCACGTCACCGATACGAACATATTCGCTCGCCGTGCCTTCGTGGTTCCCTTGTTGTGCTGAGTGTGGACGCGTATTCACCAGATAGACGGGAATTTTGATCCCCTGCTCCAGCAGTGCATAAAGCGAGTCGGGAAAACGGTAATTAGCGATAACCACGGAGCTTGAGGCTGCATGCGCAAGCGCGGGCAGCGTGCCGGATGCGCAAGCCATCATCACCGGCAACACTAATTTATTTTTCACCATGCATCCTTACTTAACAGGAATGAACTGTTTCAGGTCCCATATTCCGAGATGAAAATGGTTATCCGTAACGTTGATATCCTCGATAGCGCGCGAGGTCTCTGGCATCAGGTAGAAGTTTTTGCTACACGGCGTGCCGGGGGATTCCGGATTAGGCTTCAGGCAGGTCCCGGTCGCATTGACGCGAAACGAGGTGTTCCCTTTATTGGTTATTTTTCCCGCCACATAGACGAAATCAATCTTCTTATTCCGGGGCTGAACCACCAGAATGGTGCTCACCACCGCACGCGTCATCCCGGTGCCGTTTTTTGGCGAACCGCTGTCCACCTCTTCGCTTACCCCTTCATCCGTGAAGGTAATGCGGTAGTAACGCTCTTTGTTATCGGCGTTCCCGTGATAGTAAAATTTGACGATATTGCTGGTACCGGCGGGCATTACCATGCGCGTGGGCGTCAGCAACAGTTCGTCCACTTTCTCCGGATTAATGACGATCCCTTCATCCATTGGGCTGCTGATCCGCTGTGCGCGAACAGAAACAATACGCACGCTGTCTGCTTCGTTTTTTATTTCCTTGGCGGTGGAGTCAGCATCCGCAGAAATAATGGTGGTGACTTTTCCCACATTAATGGCCAGCGCGGAGGAAGAGATAAATAATAAAAATAAGAAGGTGGATTTGAGGTTAAACATGCTATTTCCCTAAACAGGGGCTTGCGCCCCTGGATCGATCAGGCCTTAGCCCCAGGTTGCGCGGAACGCAACAGACACGGTCCCTTCCCACAGGCTGTTGGTCAGGTCTTTGAACTCTTTCGCAGTACCCGCGTTGTCCTGAGCGGAGTCAACGTAGAAGACGAATTTGTCCTGGCCGGTAATTTCGGTATCTGCCGCCGCGCCTGCGCTGGTGGTCAGGTTCCACAGGCCAGAAGAGACGCCGGTGTTAGAAGAAGAATCAACCAGCGTGGTCCATGCGGTCGATTTCGCCCCCACGGTGCCACCGATAGAGCCCAGGTCGTTACCGCCCCAACGCGCACCCACTTTCAGCTTGGTCGCTTCACCACCCACGCTGAACAGCGTGTTGTTTGAATCGTCGAGGATAGCTTCGAGTTTGAAGCTGGTCGCCGTAGAGTGATCGCCACGGATAGCCACATCAAACAGACCGGTATCGGTGTTGAAAGATTTGGTATTGGCGCTGTAAACGAAGTTCAAAGCACGCGTTGGCGTAACAACCAGATCGGATTCGCTGTCTTTGGTCGCGGTTGCCTGCCAGGTGGCAGAAGCCGTCGTTTCAGCTGCATTAACTGCGCTCAGGGCAGAAACAGACAGCAGGGAGCCCAGAACGATAGCGTTCAGTTTGTTCATTTATTTAGTCCTTCAAAAAAGAATCCACGTGTATAAAAAGGGGAGCCCCTTTTTCGAGGCGGAGTATAGACAGCCGCAAAATAACGAGGCAATACAGAAAAATTCACTCGACGGAGAGTAACAATAAAAATATAAATAAATTTCTCGTATCTTATTGTTACGTATTGAGTAAATTACTCAATTTCCCGAGTAATAGATAAATATCGATTTTTCAATAAAGAAAAATATCAGGACGTCGGGACAGCCACACACATCATTACAGGCAACACCAGCCCCTTAATTAACCACGCATGTTTTTTTACGCTGGTAATATAGAAGAAGTTGATATTATCAAGTAACATTTCGTTTACAACGCCATCCGGCGCCGCATCATCTTCAGATTTATTCAGCTTTTTATCCTTAATATAAAAGATATTGCTGCCGTCGACTTTTTCCACGCTGAGCGTGTAATTTCTGTCAATCAGGTAGCTTTTGCCCTCTTTCTTGAGTACGCCTTTATGAATAACCGTCACAACATCTTTGTTGTTAAACAGGAAAAGCGTGGTTAGCGACATATCGGTTGACTCACCCGTGGAATAGGTTTTCCAGGAAATGGTATCTGACTGGCAGCCAAACCCCTCATCCTGCGTTCTGGTAAAATAGACCCATAACAACGCGATGACAGACAGCGCCAGTACGATACTGAACAGTACACTCATTTTAGTCCTTGACATATTTTAACTCCCGGTCAGGCTTCTGTAAGAAATGCAGTTCTTATAATCGTCGATACTGTCCTGCTGATAACAGATGGCCAGGAAATAATTTTCTATCTGCGACTTTTTAAACCTGGAATAGTAAGCATCTGCAACCTGATGTTGACAGTCGATATGTTGACTGGCGATGACCTCTTTTACGTGATTAAAGTAGTGCTGTCGCGGCTGATACATATTCTTATCGATCAGGTATATCGTACACCTGTCCACTTTACCGAGCAGATGCATATCAGAATCTTTCAGGCTCTCGGCATAGGAATCCCGCTGGTGCAACAGTAAAACAGCGGTGCCGGTAACAATAATCAGTAATAACGTGCAGAGAGAAATAAAGAGTCTGTGCAGCGATATTATTTGTTTAGGCGGATCGGCATCTTTCTTATGCGCTAGCGTATCGAATGCTTCAGAGGCAGATTCTTCGCTAAGCGTTGAAATAACCGGCGGCCTGACCGTGTGGTGTTCAATATGCGCGGCAAGGCTAAATCCCTTGCCACGTATCGTTTTTATCAGTAAAGGGTCGCAGCCTAATGTACGAAATGCTTTTCTGATTTCACTTATGGCAACATTCAGACTCACCGAAGAACCAGAGAAACCATGATCCTCCCAGACCTTCTTTATCAGGTCGTCTCTGTCGAGTGTTTTACCATTATTGATGATAAGTTCATAAAGCAGACGACCCGCCTGGTTAGATAACTTAATGGATGACTCTTCCTCTCCATTAATCATGATCATACCGGTGTCGACTTCATAAAGCATTGTAAGATCAATGAGATACTTCATATTATTATTACGCCATTGTTAAATTTTTGTGCATTTGCCAGGCAATAATAAGTCTAAAGTTTGTGTGGTCAAGTCGCGTGATATTAATTGAGAGATGAATTCATAAAGCTTCATTAATTAACGATTATTAAAGCATTAATAAAAATCTTCGAACCAACGCATTTAGGTTAAAACATTAAAAAAAACATACTGACAAGATTATAATCTTAAACTTTAGAAGTTATTGGAATAATGTTTTGTTATGTACTTTTTTAGTGCAACATAATATCGTCAAAGCATTCTCCCGAGTCGCCATGCGTCTAGCCGGTACATCAGGGACATGTGTAGCCGATTAACATTCATTTTAAATAACACAAATCTTCATGGAGTTTATCATGTTCAAATCGATCATGACCGTATCACTGCTGGCCGCCGCTATTGCCTCTACCAGCGCAGTGGCCGCAGACAATTCGGCGGGTGGTATCATTAACTTTACCGGCGCTATTACCGATACAACCTGTACCATTAACGGCGGTAAAAGCGCGGACTTTACCGTTGCGCTTTCCCCTATTTCGGTAAAAGATGCGGGCACCACGGTTGGCCTGATCACCCGAAATAAAAAATCTATTGCGCTGACATTCTCTGGTTGCTCACCAGCAGCCGGAACGACCGGTACCCCGCTGAAAGTTTATTTCTCCAGCGCGGATAATATTTCCACTGACGGTAAATACCTGCTGAATAACAGCGTGAACGAAAGCGATGCCAGCGTGGCACGTAATGTCGGCTTTGCGTTAGTGGAGCCAGGTTCGTCTACGCCTATTACCCTGAACCAGCCTTACACGACAAATATTATGGGTACAGCGACCGCGCCAGATTCCGAAACGCTGACGCTGGACGTTTATTACTATAAAACAAACGCCGCTGCCGCCACCGTGGGCGAGTTAAGCTCCAACGTAACGTATACCATTTCCTACCTGTAATAGTGATTATTCAGGCTCTGTTTTCGCAGAGCCTGTATTTAAGGTTGCAATCATGCGCAAGGCAATTTTGCTGGCAGGCTTACTGCTAAGCACGGGTCACTCATGGGCCAATATTGTCATTAATGGCACCCGTGTCCTTTATCCTGAAAATAACAAAGAGGTGATCGTCCAGTTAATGAATACGGGCGATGCGCCGGCTCTGGTACAATCCTGGATAGATGACGGTGATATTAATTCCACGCCGGAAACAGCCAATGTGCCGTTTCTGTTGTCGCCGCCGGTGATAAAGGTTAACGAACATAATGGTCAACAGCTTCGTATTAAAAAGCTGCCGTCCAGCTTGCCTGCGGATCGCGAATCCGTCTTTTTCCTGAATGTCCTCGACATTCCGCCCAGACCTGAAAATCTGCAAAACCAGAATACTGTTCAGCTGGCGATTAAATCCCGTATCAAACTTTTTTATCGGCCCGCTGCGCTGAAAGGCACGCTGGATGACGCGGTGGCGAAACTGACGCTCGCCGCCGACGGCGATCGCTTTCGCATTACAAATAACAGTCCGTTCCATATTACGGTCGCCAATATTTCGCTGGGTAAAACGAAATTGCTCCAGGAGTCCCCGATGGTTTCCCCGTTTGGGCAGCTGACGGTCGCCGCCAAAAATACGGTTAAGCGCGGACAGACCTTCCAGCTGATGTATGTGGACGATCTTGGCGCGTATAAAACCCGGACTTTCACCAGTCAGTGATCGGAAAGACTCACCATGAAAATGAAACAAAACAGACTCTGTCTGCTGGCAGTCTGCACGCTTCTGCTTTCGCATAAATCAGGGGCCGTCTCGTTTGATCCCTCCCTGCTTGCTGGCGCATCCGGTGAGTCCGATCTGTCTCGCTTTTCCGAAAACAACGCCATGCCTGCCGGCAGTCAGGAGATGGATATCTACGTAAACGGCAGCTGGAAGGGACGTTATACCGTCATCTACGGCGAGCAGCGTGACGACATCCGCCTTGCCTGGAAAGATGCCCGGTCGCTGGGCATCAACACCACGTCCGTGCCTGCGCCCGCCATTGCGCACGGGCAGGTCCAGCTGCGCGATCTGGTTCAGGGCGGTGAAGTCAAAACCGATACCAGCACCCTGAGTCTGGCGCTTACCGTTCCGCAGGCGGCCGTGCAGCGTACTGAAGAAGGTTACATTGCCCCCCAGTTCTGGGACGAGGGGATCCCGGCGCTGATGCTCTCGTGGAACACGACCTGGTACAACACCCGCGCGAAAGGCACTGCGAAAGACACAAATGATGATTTTTATGCCGGGCTGGATTCCGGCGCCAACCTGTTCGGCTGGCAGTTTCGCGACAGCAGCGCCTGGCGGAAAACCGCCAGCGGAGAGAGTAGCTGGCAGAATAATACCCGCTACCTGCGCCGTCCCCTGGCCTCGCTGAAATCCAACCTGACGCTGGGTGACTTTTATATTCCTGGCGATCTGTTTGATTCCCTGCGCGTGCGCGGCGTGTCGCTGGCGTCGGATATGAAGATGCGCCCAAATTCACAGCAGGGTTTTTCACCGGTGGTTCACGGCGTGGCACGGACGAACGCCCTGGTGAAAGTTATCCAGAATGGCAACGTGATCTATCAGGAGAACGTGCCGCCGGGCCAGTTTACCCTCGACAGCATTCAGCCTACCGGCTCCGCGGGCGATTTGCTGGTGGTGGTGCGTGAGGCGGACGGTTCACAGCAGTCCTTCACGGTGCCGTTTTCCGCCGTGCCCGGGATGCTAAAAGAAGGGGTGAGTCAGTACAGCGTGGTGGCGGGTAAAGTGCACCAGAACACGCTCGATGCCGAACCCGCATTCATGCAGGCCACGCTGCGCTACGGGTTTAATAACCTCATCACCGGGTATACCGGGACGATTATTAGCGATAACTACCAGGCCGGGCTTGTCGGTACCGGGTGGAACCTTCCCTTTGGCGCGGTCTCGTTTGATGTCACCCACGCCAAAACCACCCTACAGGATCGCACCAGCAGCGGTCAGAGTTATCGCGTGTCGTACAGCAAATTTATCGATACCACTGCCACCAACTTCACTCTGGCGGCCTATCGCTATTCCACTAAAGGCTATTACAGCTTCAGCGACGCGCTCTATTCGCGCGAAGGGTATCAGCGCCTGAGAGCGCAGTACGACGACTATGAAGATCGGTTTGGCGTTGCGCCCGACATGTCGCTAAGCACCTGGGACGCCCTGCGCGCGGCGCAGCCCAAGAATACCTTTACGCTTAACCTTAATCAGCGCCTGCTCAATAACTGGGGCACGGTGTTTGTCTCCGGCACACAGCGCGATTACTGGAACTCACAGCAAACCACGCGCGAATATCAGATGGGCTATTCCAACGCCATCGGCCGCGCCAGCTATACCCTGTCGGCCAGCCGGGTACGGAACAGGGACAGTGAAGAAGAGACGCGCCTTTACCTCTCCCTCAGCCTGCCGTTCTCGCTGTTTGATAATAATGCGTGGATCACCTCCAGCCTGACGGCCAGCGATTCGCATTACGAGCAGAGCAATATCAGCATGAGCGGGAACGCGCTGGCGTCGAACCGCCTGAGCTATACCCTCTCCGGCAGTAATGCGCGTGGGGGTAAAAATGCGGCAAGCGTTAACGCCGCGTACCGTTCGAACTTCGCGACACTCGGTGGCTCTTACAGCGAATCCTCCGACTACCGCCAGACCGGGCTCAGCGGACGCGGAAGCCTGGTGGCCTACCCGTGGCACGTTCTCGCCTCAAACGAAACCGGCACAACCATGACTATCGTCGATGCGCCAAAGGCGGAGGGGCTGATGGTGAACGGCGATGAAAGCATTATGACGAACCGCGATGGCGTAGCGCTGGTGCCTTACGCCACCCCGTATCGCAAAAACGCCATTACGTTAACTGAAACGGAAAACAGCGCTGGCGCGGAGGTGATCGGCAATATGGCTAACGTGGCGCCTTATGACGGGGCGGTGAGTTATATCCGCTTCGAAACCGATAAGCGCCAGTCATGGGTACTTCATGCGACGCGCACCGACGGCAAACCGCTGCCGTTTGGCACTGAAGTGCTGGATGAACACGGTGGATCTGTCGGGTATGTCGGCCAGGCCAGCGTACTGTATATCCGTGCTGAACAGCCGCCACGCGCGCTCAACGTGCATCTCCGCAGCGGAAAGTGCGAAATCTCCTCCCCGGCCTGGGGGCTGAACAGCCCCTCATCGGTTTGCCATTAATTACGGATTATCAAAATGTTACGATCATTCATGTTCCTGCTCCTCACCAGCATTAGCGGGATGAGCTATGCCACCTGCTCCGGCAGCAGCATCGTTTATGGCACACCGATTACCATTGATTTATCGGATAAGCTGAGCCCGGCCACGCCCACATGGACCGGCAGCTTCACCACCCAGTACAGCGGCTCGTTCAACTGTACGACGGGTAACAGTGAATTTTCTTACACGCCGATCCTCTCGACCGACAGCAAATACGCGACCATCCTCGGGTTCAGCAACAACAAGTATATGGTGCGGGCGGAGATCACCAATCCCCCGGCCAATAAAACCCTGTCAGCCAGCGGTAGCCATACGGCGTCTGAGCTGAACACACCGTTTACGGTTCGCTTCACCCTCGTTAACCAGAGCGGTACCACCCTGACGGGGGATACGGCGAACATGAGCGACGTTCTGTTCGTCAGCGACATGAGCGGGTTATCCATCTGGGAAATCATCACCTGGCCAATCAATCAGGTCATCAAGATAGCGCAGTGGTTATTCAGCGGGTTCAAGTGGCCTTACGACAACCGAGATATGTTTGGTCAACCGATGATCATCAAATACGCGCCGAAACTGACTACCTGTTCCTTTGATAATGCGGGGCTGACCGTGGCGCTGCCGACGCTCGGCATTCCCCAGCTCAGTGCATCCTCACAGCCGGGGCTGACGCCTTTTTCACTGAACATGAGCTGTCAGAACGTCGGGGTTAACGGCAATTCCGATCGGTCAATTGAGATGTTTCTGTCCAGCACGCAGCTGCTCTCAACCGACAGCTCGGTGCTGATCGACAGCAGCAGTAGCGCGGCGCAGGGCGTGGGGCTCCGCCTGATAAAACGTGACGCCCCGCAAACGCCGGTGACCTTCTCTACCTCAACCACCAGCCGTGGCAACGCCACGATGATTTTCAGCGTGGCGGCTGGCGCGGCGCTGGACGAACATTTCACCCTTCCGATGGCGGCGTACTATTACGTGTGGGCGCCCGCCCAAGTGAGCCAGGGTAAGATCAATACATCGGCTACGCTGAATATTATCTATCCCTGATGTGAACTATTCCTCCATCTTTCCAACCGCTTGCACATACTTAATCAGTTCGCTGTGGTTGGAAAGATTCAGCTTTTTCATTGCATTGTGTTTCTGTGTCGCAATGGTACTGACCGAACGGTTTCGATGACGGGCAATCTCCGTCGTTGAAAATCCTTCCACGATAAGATGAAGCACCTCCCACTCTCTGGCCGAGAGGATGGAACGCGCCCGGGAGCCGGACCGCATTACCCGCCTGAGCCACGAAGAGATCGACGGTTTTTGCCCGTCCGCCATGAGCAACGCGGGTAATTCCTTTTTCAGTTCAGTCAATTCATCCTGCTGACTGATGGTTAATTCAAATTTCATCTCCAGAACTTTTTTTAACAGCCCGTAAGGCAGCTCGGGCACCAACAGAACACGCCTGACGTGATGGGTTTTACATAAAGATGTAAAACGGCTGCTGACCTCCGCACTCCACTCTTTATGATTAAGCAGATAATTAAATTCAGTGAAGAAAACATCCACGTTATTATCCGCCACCGCCGCCAGCGCCTGTTCTGTGGAATCGACCTGAGTAATGTTCAGTACGTAATCGGGTAAAAGATCCTGGAGCGCCCGGAATATTATCTCTTTAAATATATTTATTTTGTAAAACACCATTACCCTTACGATACGTTCAGTATTATTCATGTCTTTTCTAAATTCTCGTGACCGGAGGAAAATGATAATAGTTTATGTACTCACCACTCACAACCTCTTCGCGCCAGGATTTTATCCTTCTCAGGATTAAAAATCTGAACAAGGACATTAAATTCATAGAAAAAATTCTATTTTATTCTGCACGCCGTTTCCCCTCGCAGATAAAGCCCTGTCGATAATCCTGCCACGATCACAATTTTTCTTACAGGAACAGCAGTAAATCACTGAAAAGGCGGTGGATTAACCCCATTAATCAACCTTCTGATGCTTATTATCCGCTCATTTACAGAATAAAAATCTGGCATGAATATTATTAGAAGATTAAAACAATTGCATATACCATTAAAACCATTTTTCAATTTTATCTTCCGCTAATAATTGGCTTCAGCTTTACTCGACGGTTTGTATTGGCTTACATTGATGCCATCGCATCGCGTTATTTAAAAAGTGCTCGCTATTCTTTTAATAAGAGAGTGCGAACCGCCATTTTCTCTTATATGGACTGTTTACTCAGCGAAAGGAGAATGCCAATGCAAAATAAAAAAACAATTCACGTTGCCGTTGTTGACAGCTGCGAATTCACGATGATTGGCCTGCAATCGCTTGGAAAGCGTGAGCCTGATGAAAAACACGACGTTATTTTCCATGGATTTACCCATATCGAAGAACTTGCTATGAGTGAACAACTCTTTGATATCATCATTTATGATCCGTTGAATACGCGTCATTTCCGGGTGACGACGAATGACGACATTCTCTGTATTAAACAGAAACAAGTGACAGCGAAGATCTATATCTATTCGTTATCCGCCGGCTATTTGAAATTTAAACATGTTGATGGAGTCATCAGCAAAAGAGTCTCCCTGGGGGATATCAAAGCGCTGTGGCAAATACTGATGAGCCAGACGCCGCAAGAGTCTGGCCGTTACAACGTAGGCATGACGACCCGCTTACGCACCCCGGCGAGGCTGTCCAGCGAGGAGGCAAGCGTACTGCGCGGCTATTCCTGTAATCTCAAAACCAAGCAAATCGCCCGTCAGCTGGGGTGTAACGTCAGGCTGGTTTACTTTTATAAGAACAACGCCATGAACAAGCTTAAGGCCGTGCGTGGTCCCTCGTTTTACCAGAGCATTCGCTGGATCCTGAATTAAAAATTTGACCGTGTGTCGTTTGCCTTTTGTTCCCGTGTCCGCGGGAACCTTTTTTCATTTCCTGAAGGCTGTTCCATGTATACCGTTCTTCCCTCTCCCCTGTTGCAACGTATCTCAGGGCTGCGATTCCAGCCGCTTGTCGATCTTCATTCGGGCCAGGTGTTCGCGCATGAAGTTCTCGTGGAGATCCATAACGTCAATCTTGAGGTGCTGTTTGCCTCGCTGCCCTCGCGCAGCGCGCTGCAAATCTTCTTCTGGCAGGCCAACACCCTGTTACAGATACCCGCCCGGGACGCTTACTGGCTAAACCTTCCGGCAGAACACCTTCTCAACGAACGCGCTATCCGGTTGTTGCTGGCGTTACGCCATCAGCAGCGGTTAACGATTGAAATTCAGGATCCCCTCACCATCACACGGCTGAGCGAGGATGAGCAACGTCGCCTTCATGCCACGCTTGTTCGGTTAAAAGAGGCGGGATGGCAAATCTGGCTGGACGATTTAACCCGGGAGTTGGCGGAGGCGTTCGCGCGGCTTGCGCTGCCGCTGGATGGGGTGAAAATTGACCGCTCAGCGCTGCGCGAGCGCGCGCCGCTTGCCCCGTTTGTACAGGAGGTCAGGGCAGGTATCGCGCAATCAATTCTTATAGAAGGCATCGAAAACTCGCGGGATCTGGCGCGCGCCCGCGCGTCCGGCGCACAGTCTGGTCAGGGTTTTCTGTGGCCCGAAAGCCGAACCGATGCCCGCGTAACGCTTTGACGGCCAGCGGAGCGCTGGCCTTTTTACCGGGGCTTACCAGCCCGGCACCGCGCCACCGTTAAAAATGGTCTCCGCCGCTTTCGCCACTTCCGGCGACTGATAGGACTGGATAAATTCCTTCACGTTTTCGGCGTCTTTGTTCTCTTCACGCGTGACCACAATATTCACGTAGGGTGAGTTTTTGTCTTCGATAAAGACGCTGTCGTGTACCGGAGAAAGCCCCGTTTGCTGGAGATAGGTGGTACTGATGATGGCCACATCCACTTTCGGATCGTCCAGCACGCGCGGCAGCTGCGCCCCTTCCAGCTCCATAATCTGTAAGTTTTTCGGGTTCGCGGTAATATCCAGCGCCGTTGGCAGCAGGCCAACATCCGGTTTAAGGGTAATCAGCTTCTCTTTTTGCAGCAGCAACAGCGCGCGGCCAAGGTTGGTGGGATCGTTTGGAATCGCAATGGTTGCGCCGTCCTTCAGCTCAGAGACCGATTTAATCTTTCGGGAGTAACCCGCCATCGGGAAGACGAAGGTATTGGCCACGGCGACCAGCTTGTAATTGTGCGCCTTGTTATCTTCTGCGAGGAACGGGCGATGCTGGAAGACGTTGGCGTCCAGTTCGCCCTGGTTGGTGGCATCGTTGGGTAGCAGCGAGCCGCTAAAGCCCACCAGCTCAACATCCAGACCGTATTTCTCCTTTGCCACCTTTTTGGCGACTTCCGCCACGTCCTGCTCAGCGCCATTGATCACGCCGACTTTAATGTGTCTGGCATCATTGCCGCCCTGATCACAGCCCGCGAGCAGCAGGCCAGTCAGGAGAAGCGCACCCAATCGAAGTTTCACGAGACAGTTCCTTTTGATAGACGTTTTGAAGACTATATCGACAACGAGACGGCAGGCTAAAAAACGAAAAGGAATCAGTAAGACGGTTAAGTTATATGCGGCCTGTTGCCGGGTGGCGCTGCGCTCACCCGGCCTACGTGACGGGGGAAGTGTAGGCCCGGTAAGCGTAGCGCCACCGGGCGATGGGCATCAGGCTACGGTAGTCCAGGCGCAAGCAGAACCGCTTCCCTCACGCCTGCCGACGCAGCGGCGCTTCGCGCAAAAACCACGACAGCACAAACGCCAGCACCATAATCCCCGCCGCCAGCATGAATACCGCATGGATCGCCGAGCCGAACGCATCCAGATAGTCCAGACGCAGGGCATCAGGCAGATGGTGTATGGCAACGGGATTAAGTTCGCGCGGCAGTTCCGCCCCTTCCGGCAGCCTGTCGATCAGGCCTGATTGCAGAATATGGGTGAACACCGCGCCAAACAGCGCAACGCCAATCGCCCCGCCAATGGAACGGAACAGCGTCACCCCAGACGTCGCGACGCCGTATTGATCGGCTGACACGCTGTTCTGCACCGCCAGCACCAGCACCTGCATCACCAGTCCCAGCCCCATGCCCAGCACGCCGGTAAACAGGTACAGCTGCCAGGTTGGGGAGGTGATTGAAATGCGCGTCAGTAATACCATCCCCACCACGCCGAGCAGCGTGCCGAGGATCGGGAACAGACGATATTTCCCGGTACGGCTGATGATGCGCCCGCTGATAATGGAGGTGAGCAACAGCCCCCCCATCAGGGGGATCAGCTGCAAACCGGCCTGCGTCGGCGTGGCGTCTTTTACCACCTGTAAATAGAGCGGCAGGAAAGTGACGGAGCCAAACAGCGACATGCCGATAATAAAACCGATCAGGCTACAGAGCAGGAAGCTGCGGTCGCGGAAGAGCGACAGCGGGATAATCGGCTCCCACGCCAGCCGCTCTTCGTAGATAAACCCGGCGATCCCCGTCAGGCCGAAGGCCAGAATACACCACAGCTGCGGGTCGCTCCATTGGCGGATCGTCCCGCCCTCGGTGGTAAACAGAATGATGCACAGCAACGCCATGCTGAGGTAAATCGCCCCCAGGTAGTCAATCTCATGCTTGCTGCGCCGCGCGCTGCCGTGGAAAACCGCGCCAATCACCAGCAGGGCAAACAGCCCCAGCGGCAGGTTGATGTAGAAAATCCAGCGCCAGGATGCGTGCTGAACGATAAACCCGCCGATCAGCGGCCCTATCACCGTCGCCAGGCCAAACACGCCGCCAAACAACCCCTGATAGCGACCCCGATCGGCAGGCGGGATCACGTCCGCCACGGCAGCCATGCTGATCACCATCAGACCGCCGCCCCCCAGCCCTTGCAGGGCGCGCATCAGCACCAGCTGGGTCATGTTCTGCGCCAGACCGCACAGCGCGGACCCTACAAGAAACAGCACAATCGCGATTTGCAGAACGATTTTTCGGCCAAACAGATCGCCGAATTTGCCGTACAGCGGCACCACGATGGTCGAACTGAGGATATAGGCCGTTACCACCCACGAGAGCTTATCCAGCCCGCCCAGCTCACCGACGATGGTCGGCAGCGCGGTGGAGACAATGGTCTGATCCAGCGCCGAGAGCAGCATCACCAGCAGGAGTGCGCTGAACAGCAGCTTAATCGACGGCGCCTTTTTCGCAGGTTGAGTCATTACGTCGGACTCCATAAGACATCACTTGAAATTAATTAATCGTATAATTAATATTTGTGGAAGTGATGAATAAGATCAAGAGATACGGTGACCATGCCAGCACAAAAGGACAATTCTGAACCCCGCCGCCCCGGTCGGCCACGCGGCGGCAAGCGCGTTACCGCCAGCCGTGAACAGCTGCTGGACATCGCCCTGAACCTCTTTTCCCGCCAGGGGATCGCCAATACGTCGTTGAACGCCATCGCCCGCGAAGCAGGCGTGACGCCCGCCATGCTGCACTACTACTTCAACTCCAGAGAACAGTTACTGGATGCGATGATTGAGGAGCGCTTCCTGCCGTTACGCGAGCGGATCGGGGCGATTTTCGCCGACAACCGGGATTCGCCGGTGGATGCCCTGACGGAAATGGTCAGGGTGCTGGCCGAACTGGCGGAAAAGTATCGCTGGTTTGCCCCGCTGTGGATGCAGGAGGTGATTGGCGAGATGCCGGTACTGCGCACCCATTTGCAGGCACGCTTTGGCGATGAGAAATATCACACCACGCTGGCAACCATCAAAGGCTGGCAGCAGGAAGGAAAGCTGAATCCGGCGCTGGCCCCCGAACTGCTGTTCACAACGCTGCTGAGCCTGGTGCTGGTGCCGTTCTCCCGCATGCGCAATGACGAGAGGCTTAGCGCCCTCTCGCCGGAGATCGTGGTGCGCCACGTGTTAGCCGTGATAGGCACCGGGATCGGCGGTTAAAGATTTTTGGACAGATAGTGTCTCTGCATTCCCTGATAAGGGTAATCCTGCAAGGACATCTGCACCTGATAACCCTGCTTTTCATAGAACGGGCGCGCCTGGAAGCTGACCGTATCCACCAGCGCGTGACGACAGCCTTTGCGACGGGCCTCCTCTTCAGCCGTTTTGATAAGCTGGCTTCCCACGCCCGTTCCCCGCACGCTGTCGCTGACCCACAGATAGTCGATGTTCAGCCAGTCGCCTTTCCGTACGCCGATTAACCCGCCCAGCATGACGCCATTGTCGTCTCGCATATATACGCCAATATCGCCGCCAAATGTCGACAGATCTAAAAACTGCGCGTTATAGGCTCTTAGCCCCGTTAATAATTCTTCTTTTTCTTCGGCTGTGACATTATCTGTAATGCTCAGATGCATAATTCTCTCCTTATTTTCAGCGCAATCTGAATATCTCACAGCTTAACCTTCATAAAAACTCCTTATTTTCTCCATTGTTTATACCTGGAAATATTCATTCAATATGTAAATAAAAAAAGCCTTTCCAATAGTCTCCGAAAACGTATAATGAGAACGATCATTCTCACTTTTTACGGTAGCCGACAATGAGTACAAAGCTGGAAGAACGACAAAAACTGCGGCAGGACGAAATCATTACCGCCGCGCACCGCTGCTTTCGCGCCAGCGGGTTTCACGCTGCCAGCATGTCGCAGATCGCCAGCGAAGCCAGGCTCAGCGTCGGACAAATCTATCGCTATTTCAGTAACAAAGACGCGATTATTGAAGAGATGATCCGGCGCATTATCGACTCACGTATTGAAGAGATGCAGGGCAAAACCCTGGTTGAAGGGATGCCGCAGGCGCTTGCCTGGCGCCAGACGCTTAACGAAGACGATGACGCGCTGATGCTCGAAATGTCCGCAGAGGCCACGCGCAATCCGCTGGTGGCAAACATGCTGATCGAAGCCGAAGCACGCATGTTCGCCAATGCCTGTGAGCACCTGAAAAAGCAGTTCCCTCACCTGAGCGATGAGCATATTCGCTGCTGCGTGGAGATTACCGCCGTGATGATCGAAGGCACGATTTACCGTCGACTCACGCCTTTAAAAGTACCATCAGAACAATTAGAGCCTATATACCAGAATATTTTAAATATGATTTTCTCTGCGAAGTAATCGCATGTGAATAATTAGCGGAAATAAGGAATTTCCCTTTTTTCATTTCTGGCTCAGCCAGAGATGCGGGATCGCTGTGCTTTTAATTAGCCCTCCTCCCTGTTAAGCGATTAACAGGGCAGGCTTCGTTCACCCTGGAAAAAGATTATGAAAACCATAACAACCTCCATCGCGGCATTACTCCTCCTGACAGGGTGCGATAATGCGCAAACATCTGCTCCTCAACGTCCTCTTCCGGAAGTGGGGATTGTCACCCTCATGAGCCAGCCGGTGTCCGTCGTCAGCGAGCTGACCGGCCGCACCGCCGCCGCAATGAGCGCCGAAGTGCGCCCCCAGGTAGGTGGCATTATCCAGAAGCGCCTGTTCACCGAAGGCGATACGGTCAAGGCCGGGCAGGCGCTGTATCAGATCGATCCTTCCAGCTACCGCGCCGCGTATGATGAAGCCGCCGCCGCACTGAAACAGGCGCAGGCGCTGGTGCAGGCCGACTGCCAGAAAGCCCGGCGTTATGCGCAGCTGGTGAAGGACGACGGCGTATCACGTCAGGATGCGGAAGACGCGAAGTCCACCTGCGCGCAGGACAAGGCCAGCGTCGAGTCAAAGAAAGCCGCGCTGGAAAGCGCCCGCATTAACCTCAACTGGACCACCGTCACCGCGCCGATTGCCGGACGTATCGGCATCTCCTCTGTGACCCCCGGCGCGCTGGTGACCGCCCAGCAGGATACCGCGCTGGCCACCATTCGCGGGCTGGACAGTATGTACGTCGATTTAACCCGTTCCAGCGCCGATCTGCTGCGTTTACGCAAGCAAACCCTCGCCAGCAACAGCGATACGCTGAACGTGTCGTTGATTCTCGAAGACGGCAGCAGCTACAGCGAAAAAGGCCGCCTGGCGCTGACCGAAGTGGCGGTGGATGAGTCTACCGGCTCAGTTACCCTGCGCGCCGTCTTCCCGAACCCGCAGCATCAGCTTCTGCCGGGCATGTTCGTTCGCGCCAGAGTGGATGAAGGCATCATGAATGACGCGATCCTCGCCCCGCAGCAGGGCATCACCCGCGACGCCAAAGGCACCGCCACCGCGCTGGTGGTGAACGCCAGCAACAAGGTGGAGCAGCGTCAGCTCGAAACGGGCGACACCTACGGCGACAAATGGCTGGTGCTGAGCGGTTTGAAGGCGGGCGATAAGCTGATTGTGGAAGGCACCGATAAAGTCACCGCCGGGCAGGAAGTGAAAGCTGAAGAGATGAAAACCAACGGAGGAAACGCCTGATGTTTTCCCGTTTCTTCGTGCGTCGCCCGGTCTTTGCCTGGGTTATCGCCATTCTCATCATGCTCGCCGGAATGCTGGCGATCCGCACGCTGCCCGTTGCGCAGTACCCGGACGTGGCTCCGCCGTCGATCAAAATCTCCGCCACCTATACCGGTGCCTCCGCACAGACGCTGGAAAACAGCGTGACGCAGGTGATCGAGCAGCAGCTCACCGGGCTGGATAACCTGCTCTACTTCACCTCCACCAGCAGCTCGGACGGGTCGGTGAGTATTAACGTCACGTTTGAACAGGGAACCGATCCGGACACCGCTCAGGTACAGGTGCAGAACAAAGTCCAGCAGGCGGAATCGCGCCTGCCGACCGAGGTGCAGCAGTCCGGGATCACCGTCGAAAAATCCCAGAGCAACTTCCTGCTGATCATGGGCGTATATGACAAAACCGACACCGCCAGCAGCTCGGATATCGCCGACTGGCTGGTGAGTAATATGCAGGATCCGCTGGCGCGCGTGGATGGCGTCGGTAGCCTACAGGTGTTCGGTGCAGAATACGCGATGCGCATCTGGCTCGACCCGGCGAAGCTGGCGTCGTACTCGCTGATGCCCTCCGACGTGCAGAGCGCGATTGAAGCGCAGAACGTGCAGGTTTCCGCCGGTAAAATCGGCGCACTGCCCTCGTCGAACGCCCAACAGCTGACCGCCACCGTCCGCGCTCAGTCGCGTCTGCAAACGGTCGATGAGTTCAAAAAGATCATCGTCAAGAGCCAGTCCAACGGTGCGGTGGTGCGCATCAGCGACGTCGCGCGCGTGGAGATGGGCAGCGAAGATTACACCGCCACCGCGAAGCTGAACGGCCACCCGGCGGCGGGTATGGCGGTGATGCTCTCACCGGGCGCCAACGCGCTTAACACCGCCACGGCGGTAAAAGATAAGATCGCCGAGTTCAAAAAGTCGATGCCGGAAGGCTACGATGTGGCCTACCCGAAAGACAGCACCGAGTTCATCAAGATCTCCGTTGAGGACGTGATTCAGACGCTGTTCGAAGCCATTATCCTCGTGGTGGTGGTGATGTACCTGTTCCTGCAAAACATCCGCGCGACGCTGATCCCGGCGCTGGCGGTGCCGGTGGTGCTGCTGGGCACCTTCGGCGTGCTGGCGCTGTTCGGTTACTCCATCAACACCCTGACGCTGTTTGCGATGGTGCTGGCGATAGGGCTTCTGGTGGATGACGCCATCGTGGTGGTGGAAAACGTCGAGCGTATTATGCGCGACGAAGGGCTGCCCGCCCGGGAAGCGACCGAAAAATCGATGGGCGAAATTTCCGGCGCGCTGATCGCCATTGCGCTGGTGCTCTCTGCGGTATTCCTGCCGATGGCCTTTTTCGGCGGCTCCACCGGGGTGATTTACCGTCAGTTCTCGGTCACCATTATTTCGGCGATGTTCCTCTCCGTGGTGGTGGCGCTGACCCTGACGCCCGCGCTGTGCGGCTCGATCCTGAATCACACCGCTCCGCACAAAAAAGGTTTCTTCGGCGCGTTTAACCGCTTCTACAGTAAGACCGAGCACGGCTATCAGAACAAGGTGCTGCGCGCCCTGCGCCGTTCCGGTGGCATGCTGGTGATCTACGCCCTGCTCTGCGGCGCGATGGGGTTCGCCATGCTAAAACTGCCGGGCAGCTTCCTGCCAACCGAAGACCAGGGTGAAATCATGGTGCAGTACACCCTGCCTGCCGGCGCAACCGCGGTGCGTACCGCCGAGGTAAGCCGCCAGGTACGCGAGTGGTTCCTCACCAAAGAGAAAGCCAATACCGACGTGATCTTTACCGTTGAAGGCTTCAGCTTCAGTGGCAGCGGCCAGAACGCCGGGATGGCGTTCGTCTCCCTGAAAAACTGGTCAGAGCGCAAAGGCGAGGAAAACACCGCCCAGGCCATTGCCCTGCGCGCCACGCAGGAGCTGAGCACCATTCGGGATGCCACAATTTTCGCCATGACGCCCCCGGCGGTGGATGGTTTAGGCCAGAGCAACGGCTTTACCTTTGAGCTGATGGCCAGCGGCGGCACCGACCGCGACGCGCTGCTGAAACTGCGTAACCAGTTGATTGGCGAAGCCAACCAGGACAACTCGCTGCACGCCGTGCGCGCCAACGATCTGCCGCAGATGCCGCAGCTTCAGGTGGATATCGATAACAACAAAGCCGTGTCGCTGGGGCTCTCCCTGAGCGATGTTACCGACACCCTCTCCAGCGCCTGGGGCGGCACCTACGTGAACGACTTCATTGACCGTGGCCGTGTGAAAAAGGTCTACATCCAGGGCGACAGTGACTATCGCGCGGTGCCGTCGGATCTTAACAAATGGTATGTGCGCGGCAGCGACAGCACCATGACCCCGTTCTCCGCCTTCGCCACCACCCGCTGGGAGTATGGCCCGGAAAGCCTGGTGCGCTACAACGGCTCGGCGGCGTATGAGATTCAGGGCGAAAACGCCAGCGGCGCCAGCTCCGGTACGGCGATGAGCAAAATGGAGCAGCTGGCGAATAACCTGCCGTCCGGCAGCACCTGGGCATGGAGCGGTTTGTCGTTGCAGGAAAAACTGGCGAGCGGTCAGGCAATGAGCCTCTATGCCCTCTCGATCCTGGTGGTGTTCCTGTGCCTGGCGGCGCTGTATGAGAGCTGGTCGGTGCCCATTTCGGTGATCCTCGTGATCCCGCTTGGGGTGCTTGGCGCAGCGGTTGCCGCCTCCCTGCGCGGCCTGAACAACGACGTCTATTTCCAGGTGGCGCTGCTGACCACCATCGGTCTGTCGTCGAAGAACGCCATTCTGATTGTCGAGTTTGCCGAAGCCAAAGTGGCCGAAGGCTACTCCCTGACGCGCGCCGCCCTGCGGGCCGCCCAGACGCGTCTGCGTCCGATCATCATGACCTCGCTGGCGTTTATCGCAGGCGTGACGCCGCTGGCGATTGCCACCGGCGCCGGTGCCAACAGCCGCGTGGCGATCGGTACCGGTATTATCGGCGGGACGCTGGCCGCGACGCTGCTGGCCATCTTCTTTGTTCCTTTATTCTTTGTACTGGTGAAACGTCTGTTCTCCGGTAAGCACGCAAACCGGAGGTCATAATGTTTCGTGTAACCGTATTAACGTTAGCGCTGCTGAGCGCGGGCTGTGTGTCATTAGATCCCACGTATCAGCGCCCGGACGCCCCCGTCCCGGCGACGTTGCCGGGCGCCCATGGCGAAGCCAACGCCGTGGTGAGCCAGTGGCAGCAGGTGATGAATGATGCGCGGTTGAAAAGCGTGGTGACGATGGCGCTCAACAGCAACCGCGACGTGCAAAAAGCGATTGCGGATATCGACGCCGCCCGTGCCCAGTATGGCGAAACGCGCTCGTCCCTGTTCCCGACGGTGGACGCGGAACTGAGCCACACCCGCAGCCGCACGCTGGCGAGCGGCGTCGCGACAAGTGACGAAGCCAACGGCGCGGTCTCCAGCTTCGAACTGGATCTGTTTGGCCGCAACCAGAGCCTGTCGCGTGCCGCGCGTGAAACCTGGCTTGCCAGCGAATTCACCGCGCAGAACACGCGCCTGACGATGGTCAGCGAGCTGACCACGGCCTGGGTGACGCTGGCGGCGGATAACAGCAATCTGGCGCTGGCGAAGTCCACCCTGGAGAGCGCCGCAAACTCACTCAAGATTGTGAAGCGCCAGCAGGAAGTAGGCGTGGCAGCGGCAACGGACGTCAGTGAAGCGATGGCGGTTTACCAGCAGGCGCGCGCCAGCGTGGCGAGCTACCAGACGCTGGTGATGCAGGACAAAAACGCTCTCAACCTGCTGGCGGGCGATACGGTGCCCGAGAACCTGCTGCCCGACACGCTGGAGAGCCTGAGCGACAACGCCATCACGCTGATCCCGGCGGGCGTCAGCTCCAGCGCGCTGCTGCGTCGTCCGGACATTCAGGAGGCGGAACATAACCTGCTGAGCGCCAACGCCAACATCGGCGCGGCGCGCGCCAACTTCTTCCCGACCATCTCGCTCACCGCCAGCGCGGGCGTCGGCAGCGATTCGCTGTCGTCCCTGTTCAGCCACGGGATGAAGGTCTGGTCGTTTGCACCTTCCATCACCCTGCCGCTGTTCAGCGGCGGCAACAATATGGCGCAGCTGCGCTATGCGGAAGCCGAGAAAAAAGGGTTAATTGCGACCTATGAGAAAACCATCCAGAGCGCGTTCAAGGACGTGGCCGACGCGCTGGCCCGGCGCGAAACGTTGAGTGAACAGCTTGATGCCCAGCGTGAATACGTGGCGGCGGAGCAAAAAACGCTGGATGTGGCGACGCGCAGTTACAAGGCTGGCGCGGGCGATTATCTGACGGTGCTCACCGCGCAGCGGTCGCTGTGGTCGGCGCAGGAATCACTGATTGCCTTGCAGCAAACCGACCTGGAAAACCGCATCACGCTGTGGCAGTCGCTGGGCGGCGGGATTCAGTAACATCACTGCCGGGCGGCGCAACGTTGCCCGGCCATCAGAGTAAATACCTATGGCAAAACTCTCTTTTTCTTTCGCGGCCATCCTTGGCCTGCTGACGGCGATCGGGCCGCTGTGTTCCGATTTTTATCTTCCGGCGCTGCCGGAGATCGCCACCCAGCTCAACACCTCCACAACGCTGACGCAGCTTTCTCTTACCTCGGCGCTGATTGGCCTGGGGCTGGGACAACTCTTTTTCGGCCCGCTAAGCGATCGCATCGGACGTAAAACGCCGCTGCTGTTCTCACTTTTGCTGTTTGTACTGGCTTCAGTGCTTTGTGCCAGCACGCAGAATATTTACGCCCTGATCGGCTGGCGATTTGTGCAGGGCGTTGCCGGGGCGGGCGGCTCCGTACTTGCCCGCTCCATCGCCCGTGATAACTATCATGGCACGATGCTAACGCAGTTTTTTGCCCTACTGATGACGGTCAACGGCATCGCGCCCGTGGTGTCCCCGGTACTCGGTGGCTATATCGCGTCGCATTTCGACTGGCGGATGCTGTTCTGGGTAATGGCAGGGGCGGGTCTGGCGCTGCTGATCGCCAGCCAGCTTTTTATCCGCGAGTCCCTCACAGAGAAACAGGGCGGGGGATCGCTGACGCAAACCGCCAGGACGGTACTTAAAAATCGTCGCTTTATGCGCTACTGCCTGATCCAGGCCTTCATGCTGGCGGGGCTGTTCGCCTATATCGGGGCATCCTCCTTTGTGATGCAAAACGAATATGGCCTGAGCGCCATGCAGTTCAGCCTGCTGTTCGGTGTGAACGGTATCGGCCTGATCGTCTCAGCGCTGATTTTCTCCCGTCTGGCACGCCGACACCCGGCGGAAGGGTTAATGCAAATAGGCCTGGTGTTGGCCGTAACCTGCGCGGGGCTGACGTTGCTCTTTGCGTGGATGCAGCTTTCCGTTCCGGCACTGATTGCACTCTTTTTCACCGTCGCATTTAACAGCGGGATCAGCACCATTGCGGGTTCAGAAGCGATGAGCGCAGTCGACGCGAAGGAGTCCGGCACAGCGTCAGCCATTCTGGGCATGCTGATGTTTTTATTCGGCGGGATCGCAGCGCCTCTTGCCGGTATCGGCGGAGAAACGATGCTGAAAATGAGTCTCGCGGTGTTAGTAAGCTATGGCATTGCACTGGCGTTCGGATCCCGCACGCAGAATGCGTAAATTCATACTTTTGGCTTGAATCGCGTTGATGAATGTAACGATATATTTCAGGGGAAGCATGTGACTTTCAAAGGAGGTTTCGATGAAATCTGCACACCTGGTTTGCCTGCTCGTTTGCCTGATTTTCGCTGCGTTTGTTCACGCGCAGGAGAAGAGCGCTCCGGAGAAAGAGGCCCAGATAAAACAGCAGGTCCTGAAAGATGTGAAGAAAACCTGTACCCCGCAGAAAAAGCAGAGCGATAAGGCCTGGCAGGCGATGATTTTGTCGTCTGAGGCCAATCAGCTGCTGATCAAAAACGCCATCACTGCCGTGAAGCGTGACAACCTGGACGCCTACTGGGATGCAGTAAGTCAGGTGGATTGTATGGAAGATTACTGAGGGTTGAGCGCCGGGTGGCGCTGCGCTTACCCGGCCTACATCACACGTTTAACGCTTCCGCACATCCGGAATAATCAAATCCCCGCGCAGAACGTAGGACCCGAGCATCTGCGTTTTCTCTGTCAGCCAGCTCACGATGCGCGCCGCCATGGCGTCCATGGAATACTCAATGGCCGGGATCACCGGAATACCCGGCAGATGCAGCGAACCGCCGAGGCTGAAAACCATGATGTCTTCCGGTACCGATTTATTAAACGCCTGTAACTGCGGGATCACCCGCTGGGCTTCCTGCTCATCCGCCACCAGCAGCGCGTTGAAGTTCAGCGTGGACGCGTTGTTGAGTAATTCCTGAAGCGCAACGGACGATGAAGTCGCGTCCATAAACACGAGGTTGCGATTAAAGGGCAGGAAGTTTTTCTCCAGCGCGTGTTTGTAGCCCAGCAGCACCTGATCGGCAAAGCCGCTGCCGTGCGGGTGGATCAGCGCTATCTGGCGACGCCCCTGGCTGGTGAGATAGTTACAGGCCGTTTCAGCCGCGAACGCGTGATCGAACTGAATGCTGTTGGCGTTATCGGCTTCCATACAGTCGACCAGAATCACGTTGTCCATGTCCACGTCTAGCGGGAAACGCGCGCCAATCACCAGAATGTCATCACATAAGCCGCAGGAGAGTTCTTCAAGGGCGTTCATCACTTCTGTTTTTGTGTGTGCGAAACGCAGCAGCAGATGTTTTTGATGCTGGCTGAGGTGTTTTTCCAGCGCGTACAGGTAACCGGTGGTCTGGTTAATGTTTTCCTGCGCGCAAATCACCCCAATGCAGCCCGTCGACTGGCTGAGCAGCGACTGGGCGATCACGTTGGGACGATAGTTCAGCTCATCCACCGCTTTCAGAACAGCCTGGCGGCTGGCTTCTTTAACGCCACGCGACCCGCTCAACACCCGTGATACCGTGGCTTTGGACACCCCGGCCAGACGCGATACATCGTTGATTGTAGACATCTCTCTCCCCTGTCAGACGCAACTGGCGTCTGTAATTTCCATCACCGCTACGGCTCACATTATAGCCAGAACGGAGTATATCCGTTTCCGTTTTCCATGGAAACCGATTTTCCGTTTCCACTCAATTTGATGCCAAAACAGCCAAATTATGTGACCCACATCCGGTTAATTAGCCTCATAAGTAAGGGATCTTGATGGTTGTCACACTTCTGTCTTTTATAAATGGAAACCGGTTTCCGTATCATGTCCAATCATCCTCGCAATAACTTTTTACATTTTGAGGATGGTTGTCGATGTTCAAGATTATGCTGTGCTGCTCTGCCGGGATGTCCACCAGCCTGCTGGTCAGCAAAATGATCGATGTTGCAAAAGAACGGGGCTTGCCCGTGAAGATAGATGCGTATGGCGTATCCGAATTTGATACGCAGTTTCCGCACTATCAGGTGGTGCTTCTCGGACCGCAAGTGAAATACATGTTAAAGACGCTCTCAGACAAGGCAGCGACGCAAGGCATTCCGGTGCAGCCCATCGACATGATGGATTACGGCATGCAGCGTGGCGATAAAGTACTGGACTATGCTCTGTCGCTCATCGAAGCGGCACACTAAAAGGTGTTCACATGAGTTCGTTATATCAATCCATGGTCGCGGTGATTGAGCAGTCAATTACCCCGCTGGCCGCGAAGCTCGGTCAGCAAAAGTATGTGATTGCCATCCGCGACGGCTTTACCGCCGCGCTGCCGTTTATGATCATCGGCTCGTTTATGCTGGTGTTTATCTTCCCGCCGTTTTCGGCGGATACCACCAACAGCTTCGCCCGCGGCTGGCTGGATTTCTCCGAGACCTACCGCGAACAGCTGATGCTGCCGTTTAACCTCAGCATGGGCGTGATGACCTTCTTCATCTCGGTGGGGATTGGGGCGAGCCTGGGGCGTCAGTTTAACCTCGATCCGGTGATGTCCGGCCTGCTGGCCTTTATGGCCTTCCTGCTGGTCGCCGCGCCCTATGCCGATGGCAAAATTTCGACCCAGTATCTCTCCGGTCAGGGGATCTTCACTGCGCTTATCACCGCGATCTACTCCACTCGCGTCTATGCGTGGCTGAAACAGAACAACGTCACCATCCGCCTGCCGAAGGAAGTGCCGACCGGCGTGGCGCGTTCGTTTGAGATCCTGATCCCGGTGATGGTGGTGATCGGAACGCTGCACCCGCTGAACCTGTTCATTGAAGCGCAGACCGGGATGATCATCCCGCAGGCGATTATGCACCTGCTGGAGCCGCTGGTGTCGGCGTCTGACTCGCTGCCCGCCATTCTGCTCTCCGTGCTGCTGTGCCAGATCTTCTGGTTCGCTGGTATCCACGGGTCGCTGATTGTCACCGGCATCATGAACCCGTTCTGGATGGCGAACCTCTCTGCAAACCAGGCGGCGCTGGCGGCGGGCGCGGCGCTGCCGCACGTTTATCTGCAAGGTTTCTGGGATCACTACCTGCTGATTGGCGGCGTAGGCTCCACCCTGCCGCTGGCGTTCCTGCTGCTGCGTAGCCGCGTTACCCACCTGCGCACCATCGGCAAAATGGGCGTGGTGCCAAGCTTCTTTAACATCAACGAACCGATTTTGTTCGGCGCACCGATCATCATGAACCCGATGCTGTTTATCCCGTTCGTGTTTGTTCCGCTGGTCAACGCCTGCCTGGCGTACGGCGCAACCAAACTCGGCTGGCTGGCTCAGGTGGTTTCGTTAACCCCGTGGACCACCCCCGCGCCGATTGGCGCCTCGTGGGCGGCGAACTGGGCGCTCAGCCCGGTGGTGATGTGCCTGGTCTGTATGGTGATGTCCGCGCTGATGTACCTGCCGTTCCTGCGTGCCTATGAGCGTACGCTCATCAAAAACGAAGAGCAGAAAGCTCAGGCGACCGTCGGTAACGCTGAAGCCGCCAGCAATTAAGTCAAAGAGGAAGAGTCATGAAATACGCATTTCCCGATAACTTCTGGTGGGGCAGCGCAAGCTCCGCTCTCCAGACGGAAGGGACACGAGAGGGTGAAACCACGTGGGATTACTGGTTTGCCCGCGAGCCGAACCGTTTTCACAACGGCGTGGGGCCGCAGCACACCTCCACGTTTTATCAGCACTGGAAAACGGACATTCAGCTGTTAAAGCAGCTGAACCACAACAGCTTTCGCACCTCGATTAGCTGGGCGCGCCTGATCCCTGACGGTATCGGTGAAGTGAACCCGGACGCGGTCGATTTTTACAATCAGGTCATTGATGAGCTGAATGAACAGGGCATCACGCCGTTTATCACCCTGTTCCATTTCGACATGCCGATGGCGATGCAGGAGATTGGCGGCTGGGAAAACCGTGACGTGGTGGACGCGTACGCCCGCTATGCGCAGATTTGCTTCGAGCTGTTCGGCGATCGCGTGCTGCACTGGTTTACCTTCAATGAGCCGATTGTTCCGGTGGAAGGCGGTTATCTGTACGACTTCCACTACCCGAACGTGGTGGATTTTCGTCGGGCAGCCACCGTGGCGTATCACACCGTGCTGGCCCATGCGAAGGCCGTTCAGGCTTACCGCGCCGGACACTACGCGGGTGAGATCGGCATCGTGCTCAACCTGACGCCGTCGTACCCGCGCTCCCGGAACCCGGCGGACGTGAAGGCGGCGCACATAGCGGACCTGATGTTTAACCGCAGCTTCCTCGACCCGGTGCTGCGCGGGGAGTATCCGGCGGACCTGGTGGCATTGCTGAAATCTTACGATCAGCTGCCCGCCTGCAAGCCGGAAGACGGTTTCCTGATTGCGGAAGGGAAAATCGACCTGCTCGGCGTTAACTACTATCAGCCGCGTCGCGTGAAGTGTCGCGACAGCGCGGTGAACCCGCAGGCGCCGTTTATGCCGGAGTGGTTCTTTGATAATTACGAGATGCCGGGCCGTAAGATGAACCCGTACCGCGGCTGGGAAATCTACGCGCCGGGTATTTACGATATTCTGGTTAACCTGCGCGATAATTACGGCAACCCTCGCTGCTTTATTTCGGAAAACGGCATGGGCGTCGAAAACGAGCAGCGCTTTATTGAAAATGGCCAGATTAACGATCAATACCGCATTGATTTTATTTCTGAGCATTTATCGTGGCTGCACAAAGGTATTAGCGAAGGCTGCAATTGTCTTGGCTACCATATGTGGACATTTATTGATAACTGGTCGTGGTGTAATGCGTATAAAAACCGCTACGGTTTTATTCAACTCGATGTAGAGACGCAGCAGCGCACCATTAAAAAAAGCGGAGAGTGGTTTGCCGCCACCGCCTTAAATAATAGTTTTGATAAAGAGTAATGATGATGATCGCACTAGAAGAAGCCGTAATGGAAATTATCGTCAACGCCGGCCAGTCCCGCAGCCTGTGCTTTGAAGCCCTGCACGCGGCGCGTCAGGGCAACCTTGACGAGGCCAAAAGCCTGCTGCGCGAAGCCGACGGCTACGCGCGCCAGGCGCACAAGATGCAGACCAAACTGATCGAGCAGGATGCGGGCGAAGCCCGCCAGCCGATGACCTTAATTATGGTGCACGCCCAGGATCATTTAATGAATTCCTTATTAGCGCGCGAGTTATCCGAAGAAATTATTCATTTATATCAGAGATAGTCTATGGCGAAATAATTACTGTAATACCTCTGTACCCTAAATAGAGATCCACTTGTTCTGATGATAGCGACATACTCTGTCAGATCGGAGCGGGATGGTTATTGTCTGAATAAAATTAAACTATATTGAGATAACCATGAATACGATTAAAAAACTTCCATTAACCATGGCGGTTATCGCCGCGCTTTGCCCAATTTCCGTTCTCGCTCAGGAATTCACTCAGGAGCAAATCGACGCCATTGTGGCGAAAGCGGTGGATAAAGCCCTGGCCGAGCGTCAGGCCAAAATGGATGCTGCGGTCGCGAAAAAAGCGGACGTGGTGACCGAGCCGCAGAGCGCGGCGCAATCTCCGGATATGGCGATCCCGTTCGGGGTTAAATTTACCGGCTACGCCCGCTACGGCGCGCACTTCCAGGCCGCCGATCAGAAATACGTGGCGGTGGACGGCTCCTACAACGGCGCGTCCGCCATTGGTCGTCTGGGCAACGAAGGCAACGGCGGCGAGTTCCAGCTCTCTAAAGCCTTCAAGGGCGAAAACGGCGCCATCTGGGACATCAACGTGATGATCGACCACTGGGGCGACGAAGTTAACCTCAAGAAAGCCTACGCCGGCGTGACCAACATTATGGCCTCCAACCCGAACGCCTACTTCTGGGCGGGTCGCGACTTCCACCAGCGTCCGCAGCAGGGCATCAACGATTACTTCTGGATGAACCACGACGGTCAGGGCGCCGGGGTGAAGAACTTCGACATCGGCGGCGTGCAGTTTGACGTGGCCGCCGTGGCAGCGGTGGAATCCTGTAGCCCGGAAGTGATGGAAGACGAAGCGAACCCGTCGCGCATCACCTGTACCGGCGGGTCCGGCACGGGCGACAAAGGCAACTACGCCGCGACGTCTAAAATCCACGGTATGAAGCTCGGTCCGCTGGATCTGGAGCTGTACGCCAACTACGGCTTTGACTCGAAAGCGGTGGAGAGCGACGAACGTCTGAACGCCTGGCAGGGCGGCGTGGTGCTGAGCCACACCAACGACAGCGGCGTGAACAAGGTGATTGCCCGCTACTCCGATAACGCGGACAACAGCGTGTTCAACAAAACCGAGGATCTGACCACGGTCTACGCCAGCTTCGAAGGGCTGTACAAATTCACCCAGGCGACGCAGGTGGAGTACCTCCTCGCCTTCCATGACTACGACAACAGCCGCGATAAGACCGACAACCGCAAGAACTACAACGCCATCGTGCGCCCGATGCACTGGTGGAACGACGTTCACTCCACCTGGCTGGAAGCGGGCTGGCAGCACGTGGATTACGACAACGGCGGCGACAACAAGGGCTGGAAGCTGACCCTGTCGCAGAACATGTCTATCGCCATGGGGCCGGAGTTCCGTCCGATGCTGCGCTTCTACGTGACCGGCGGCAAGGTGGATAACGAACGTACCGCGCGCGTGAACAACACCAAAGATGAAACGCTGGACGACTTCAACGTCGGCGCGATGTGGGAGGCGTGGTTCTAGTACAGCGTCGTTTGTTTCGCCCGGCGGCGCTGCGCTTGCACGGGCCTACAAGGTTTTGTAGGCCGGGTAAGCGCAGCGCCACCCGGCAAGATCCCATGTTATGCTACAAAAAAACCAACATAACAGGGGAGAACATGGGTTCCACACGCAAAGGGATGCTCAACGTCCTGATCGCCGCCGTTTTATGGGGCAGTTCCGGGGTTTGCGCGCAGTACATCATGGAGAAAAGCCACATCTCTTCGCCTTACCTGACCATGGTTCGTCTGCTGTTTACCGGCGTGATCCTGCTGACGCTCTCCTTCGTTCACGGCGACAAGATTTTCTCGGTCGTCAAAAACCGCAAAGACGCCCTCAGCCTGCTGTTTTTCTCGCTGGCTGGCGCGCTTACCGTGCAGCTCACCTTCCTGCTGACAATTGAAAAATCCAACGCCGCGACGGCCACCGTGCTCCAGTTTCTGTCGCCGACCATTATCGTGGCATGGTTTGCGCTGGCGCGGAAAACGCGTCCCGGCATATTTGTCTTATCCGCGATTTTCACGTCGCTTGTGGGTACCTTCCTGCTGGTAACCCACGGCGACCCGACGTCGCTCTCCATCTCGCCGGCCGCGCTGTTCTTCGGTATCGCCTCGGCGTTTGCCGCGGCGTTTTATACGACGTACCCGTCGACGCTTATCGCCCGCTACGGCACGCTGCCGATTGTCGGCTGGAGTATGTTGATTGCGGGACTAATGCTGACGCCGTTCTACGCCGGACGCGGCACCACCTTCGTGATCGACGGCGGCCTGCTGCTGGCGTTTTTCTACCTGGTGGTGATTGGCACCGCGCTGACGTTCAGCCTGTATCTGAAAGGCGCACAGATGATCGGCGGGCCGAAGGCGAGCATTCTGAGCTGCGCCGAGCCGCTGAGCAGCGCGCTGCTGTCGGTGGTGTTGCTGGGGGTGGCATTCACCCTGCCGGACTGGCTGGGGACGCTGCTGATTGTGTCGTCGGTGGTGTTGATTTCGATGGATTCGAGAAGACGGGTTCAGACATCGGCGTAGCCTGATGCCCTCACCCCAACCCTCTCCCACGGGAGAGGGAGAAAAGCACTACTTCGCCTTAACCTTCCCCGCCACCAGCAGCGCGGTCAGCAGCATCAGCGTGCCGGAAATTACCAGCGGCGAGGTCAGCCCCAGGTGGTCGAGCGCTACGCCGCCCACCGCCGCGCCGCAGGTATTCGCCAGCTGGATCACCGCCACCTGAATCGACCCGGCTTTTTCCGCCTGATCGGCAAGCGAGCGGGTGATCCACGTCGACCAGCCCACCGGCACCAGCGCAAAGGCAAAGCCCCAGATAATCGCGATCGCCGAAGCCACCCACTTATCGCTGCCCCACAACACCAGCACCGCGGCGCTGATCGCCAGCACCAGCGGGGCACCCGCCAGCGCCACCTTCAGGGAGCGCTTCAGGAACTGGGACGACAGCGAGGTGCCGACAAAACTGGCGATCCCGAAGCTCAGGAGCACCAGCGTCAGGCCGTCCACGTCAAAGCCCGCCATGGTCATATACACCGGGCGGATATAGGTGAAGAAAGCAAACTGCCCGGCAAAGGCCATGAAGATGGCGGTCATCCCCGCCATCACGCCCGGGCGCTTCAGCAGCGCGAACATGTTCTGTTTGTGGTGCGCCGCTTCCCCCGGAAGGGACGGCAGCGCCTTCCACACCCAGATAATGCACAGCACGCCCATCACCGCCGCCGCGTTAAAGACGTTGCGCCAGCCGATAATTCCACCGAGGAAACTGCCCAGCGGCGCGGCGATCACCAGCGCGATCGAGACCGCACCGAAGATAACGGACAAGGCTTTTGGCACCGTACGCGCGGGCACCAGGCGCATGGTCAGCGAGGCGGACATCGCCCAGAAGCCGCCTAATCCCAGCCCCAGACAGGCACGGCCGAGCAGCAGCAGGGTGAAGCTTTCAGCGAAAGAAACCAGCAGGCAGGAGAGCGTCAGCAGCACGCTGAACAGAATAACCACCTTGCGACGGTCAATGGTGCCGATCGCCTGCGTGATAAACAGGCTGGCGAACATCGCCACAAACGCGGTGACGGTCACGGACTGCCCCGCCACGCCCTCGGAAATGCCCAGATCCTGCGCCATCGGCGTCAGCAGGCTGACCGGCAGGAACTCGACGGTGATCAGGCAGGCGACGCAAAATGCCACGGAGAAAACCGCCGACCAGTTGGGGCGTGAAACCTCTTTGGCCTGCGGTGTAGTCGTGGGCTGGGTATGTTCTGTCATGGCATCACCTGAAGATAAAAACGTGCGGAAAAGTCGCGCAGTTTATCATCAAAAGTGTGACGAATTTAACGTTTCGACAACTTTTGTCGTTTTTTAATGCCGGGCGGCGCTGCGCTTGCGCCGGCCTACGGGCTTGTAGGCCCGGTAAGCAAAGCGCCACCGGGCAAAATTACCCGCGAGCCTTAAGAGCGGCATTCGCTAATCCCACGATCCACTCCTGATGCCCGTTAATCATTGGGTTCGGCACGGTGCGCGCTAATTCCTGCGCCGGCACGCCTTTCTGCGACTCCTGAGTCAGAATGCGCACGCGGTTTCCCGGCAGGTCTTCAAACAGCCAGGCGTGGATCACGTCCAGACGCGAATTCGCATCCCCTTCTACCCAGCCGTGCCACGCGATACGCGCGGCTTCGCCCTCCACGGGCGGAACATACTCCGTCACCTGCGCTTCAACCGGGAAGCCGAAGGTGGTGAAGCGAAAGCGGGCGTTGGCGCTCAGCGCCGGGCCGCTGCCGTCGTGAAAACGGATATCTTCGGCGTTGCTGTAGTAGTTCGGCCACAGGGTGGTGTCGTTAAGCTGCGCCCAAATCTCTTTTGCGCTCAGCCCGGCGACGATGATTTCGTTGGATGCAAAGTTATCGGTGGTGCCTGGCAGATAGTCGTTCGGCCAGATAATGGCGGATTGTTTCATGGTTCACCTCATCGGTTAGTTGATAAGGTGATGGTGCGCCTGCGGGTGATATAAATCTAATGACGATGCTTTATACTCTTCATCACGTTTCGTGATATCAGTGCAGGTAAAACACGCCCTCTTCCGGCAGGAAAAGCTGGTTGTAGCGCAGCTGGAAGGCGTTAAGCTCCTGCGGGTCAGGCTCTATCTCGCGCATAAAGCCGAGCGCGAGGCGGATTTGCGCGTCGGTGATCGGCGCGGCCAGACGGGCTTTACGCAGCATGCGGTGCCAGGTATGCAGATTCTCTTCGCTGGCGTCGACGATGCAGACCTGCCAGATCAGCAGCACCTGGGCGGCATTTTGCAGATGCGCCTCGTCGGGGCGTTCAAGATAGCGGATAAACTCATTGCCCGGCGTTTTACCGAACTGGTCAATCATCGACTCGACCGGCATCGGGGTGATCCCCAGCCGCTCGCTTAAACGTTTGATGGCGCGGCGGGAGTCTGAGGTCAGGACACGAAATCCAACCACAAACACCACGGCAAGCGTTGCCAGCATTATCCAGACCATGCGTTCTCCTTAGACTAGCCGCCCATCATAGCGGGAAACGCAGCGCGTCAACAGCGGGCAGCGCCATAATAGTAAACGGAAAAGAGGTGGAAAAACGTCATGAAAGCGGATCTGCGCACGCTGGATCTTAACCTGCTGAAAACGCTGGATGCCCTGCTGGACGAACGCAGCGTCACCCGCGCGGCGGCGCGTCTTGCCCTGACCCAGCCAGCGGTAAGCGGCATGCTTAACCGCCTGCGGGATTACTTTGAAGACCCGCTGTTTATCCGCGCGCCGCACGGCATCGTGCCTACCACCCGGGCGGAAGCAATGGCGGCTCCCGTCAAACGCATTCTGGCAGATATCGACGAGCTGCTTCAGCCGATCGCCTTTGATCCGCTCACCGCAACGTTCACCTTCACGCTTGCTGCGACCGACTACGCCCTGCGCGCGGTCGTCGTGCCGTTTATCGCTGCGCTTAAGGTGCAGGCGCCGGGTATTCGCGTGCGCGTGGTGCCTGTGGAATCCGACCGTCTGGTCAGCCAGCTCGAACAAGGCTCTGTCGACGTGGCGCTGATCACCCCGCATACCACACCTGACGAGCTTCACGGCCGGGCGCTTTATGATGAACGGTACGTTTGCATGATGCGTGCTGACCATCCGGATGCCGGAAAGCCTATGACGTTAGACCGGTTTTGCGCCCTGGAGCATGTGCTGGTCTCTTACGAGGGCGACGGTTTTCGCGGCGTAACGGATGGCGCGCTGGAGAAAACTGGCCGAACGCGGCATGTTGGCTTATCGGTGAGTAACTTTTTAGTCCTGCCGGACGTGCTGGCCCTCAGCGATATGATTGCCGTTGTGCCATCACGCATAGCGGAAAAGCAGACGGGGATGTTCGTCTGCGAGACGCCGGTTCCCGTGCCCGGCTTTACCAAAAGCATGGCCTGGCACGGCAGAACGCACCGCAACCCCGCGCAGGCGTGGCTGCGCGGGCTGTTGCTGGAGACCAGTCAGCGCGCCTGAAGCCCTTTCAGCAGCGCCTCGTGGAAGCGGGCTGGATCCTGCATCTGCGGCGCGTGGCCCATGTCGTTAAATTCAACCAGCGTCGGGTGCGGGATACGCTTCGCCGTCTCTTTGCCCAGCACCGCGTAGTTACCGAGCGTCTTGCGGATCTCCGGTGGGGCGAGATCTTTCCCGATGGCGGTGTTGTCCTTCGTGCCGATCATCAATAATACTGGCATCTTCAGCTCGTTAAATTCATAGACGACCGGCTGGGTATAAATCATGTCGTAGAGCAGCGCCGAGTTCCACGCCACGCGCGCTTTGCCCGGCCCGTTGTTTAACCCGGCAAGCATGGTGACCCAGCGCTCGTACTCCGGCTTCCACTCCCCGGCGTAGTAGGTGTTTTTCTCGTACTGACGAACACCGTCGGCATTGACCTTCAGCTCACGCTGGTACCACTGGTCGACCGTAATATGCGGCACGCCGCGCGCTTTCCAGTCTTCAAGCCCTATTGGGTTCACCATCACCAGCTGCTCCACCTGCTGCGGCCACATCAGCGCGTAGCGGGTCGCCAGCATGCCGCCGGTCGAATGGCCGATAACCGTCACGCGATCAACGCCGAGCGTTTTCAGCAGCGCGTGGGTGTTATCCGCCAGCTGCTGGAAGGTGTACTGATAATGCTCCGGCTTGGTGGATTTGCAGAAGCCGATCTGGTCGGGTGCGATCACGCGATACCCGCTGGCTGAAAGCGCGCGGATCGTGCCGTCCCAGGTGCCAGCGCAGAAGTTTTTGCCGTGCATCAGCACCACGGTGCGGCCGTTGGGTTTTTCCGGCTTCACGTCCAGGTAAGCCATATCCAGAGGCTGGTTCTGCGAGGTAAAGGTAAAGTGTTTTACCGGCCAGCCGTAGTCAAAACCTTCCAGCTTCTCGCCGTAGGTGGGGGCATTCGCGGCCATTGCGGGGGAGGCCAGCGCCATCAGCAGCGCCAGGCAGGACAATCGTCGGGTCAACATGCAAGCTCTCCGTTAGCAAAAAGGGCTAAGGCTGCACGAAAGGCGGCAGCAAAAAAACTGTAGAGCATGGAGAGGGGCGGGTGTGTAAAGCGGGGTAAAGGTAAAAGGCAGGCCGTGAAAAATAAAAAAGCCCGGCATCACACACCGGGCAAAGAAGTTACCTGCACACTCAGGCTACTTTTAATTTCTGCGCACGATTCTCGCGGCGGATCTTACGCTCTTCCAGCACCGCAACCATCGCCATCAGGACGATACAGCCAATCGCTGCCGCATCCAGCGCGGCGAAGGTGCCCGCCCAGCCGGTGAGGCCGAAAATTGGCGTGCCGTCGGCGATCATGCCCAGACCGAGCTTGGCGAAGCTGTCGCCGATCAGGTAGGCGAAGGTGCCCTTAATCCCATCGGCTGCGCCGATCGCTTTTTTCGGCACAAAGCCAACCGCCGCCACGCCGATCAGCAGCTGCGGACCGAACACCAGGAAGCCGAGCGCAAACAGCGACGCCAGGTAAACGTACTGGTTGCTGGCGTGCTGGTAAACGCCGAGCGTGGCGATAATCAGCGCCAGCGCGACGCAGGCCACCAGCGCGCGACGACCGTTGGCGAGGTCCGAGAGCCAGCCCCACAGCAGCGTGCCGACCAGTGCGCCCACTTCAAACAGGGTGAAGCCCTGAATCGCGACCTCTTTCGAGAGCTTCAGCTCCTGGAAGGCATACACGGTGGACCACTGGTCGATACCGATACGCACCACGTACAGGAAGATGTTCGAGAAACAGAGCAGCCAGATCACTTTGTTTTTCAGCACGTACTCAACAAAGATCTGCCATTTGGACATTTCGTTTTCTTCGGTCTCTTTGTCCTCTTCGCTGATCTCCTCCCCGAACAGCTCTTCAGCTTTGCCGAGGCCGTAGGATTCCGGGGAATCGCTGCCGTAGCGCAGGCCGATAAAGCCGACAATCAGGGCGATAATCGACGGGAAGATAAACATGCCGATCACGTGACCGTCGAACAGGTAGTTCGCACCGAACAGCGCCACGCCGGCCGCGCCCGCTCCGCCGAGGTTGTGGGAGATGTTCCACATGCCGAGGTACGAACCCCGCTTGCGGCGCGGGGTCCATTTGGTGATGGTGGAGTAGCTGCACGACCCGCCGGTACTCTGGAAGAAACCGCTCAGGGCGTAGAAGGCGATCATCAGGAACAGGCTGACGGAGCCCGCGCCCATGCTGGCGCTGAAGCCGAGCATACAGATGGCGGAGAGGATCAGCATAAACGGCAGGAACTGCTTGGTATTTTTGCCGTCCGCGTAGTAGGACACAACCGTTTTCCCCACGCCGTAGGTGATGGAGAAGCCCAGGCCAATCATCCCCAGCTGCGTCATGCTCAGCCCGTAGGTTGAGATCATGTCGTTCTGCGCGATGTTAAAGTTTTTGCGGATCAGGTACATGGTCAGGTAGCCGATGAAGACCACCAGATAAGACTGCATGAACGGTTTGAACCACATCTTGCGCCGCACGTCGAGCGGCAGATCCAGGGTCGGCTTGCGCACCTGATTTAAGAAGGCCAGCATGACTGAGTTACTCCTGAGCTGATTTTTGCAGCATTGTAAAAACCAGCCAGGAGAGATGCCTGAGACAGCGTCCAGGTGAAACCGGGAAAATTTCTTAGTTTTGCGCGTCTCGGCAGCAAAAGGTGAGGCGCGTCACGCTTCGCGCGGTGCCTGCGCGTGCAAAAACGGCAGCAGCAGCAGGGCGGAAATCCCCGCCGCGATGGCGATCACCGCAAAGAAACCGCTCCAGTGCCAGACGTCGATCACCCGCGCCAGCGGCCAGCCGGAGAGCGATGCGCCAAGGTAGGCAAACAGCCCGACAAAGCCCGTCGCCGCGCCTGCCGCCTCTTTGTGGGAACACTCCGCCGCCGCCATGCCGATCAGCATCTGCGGGCCAAAGACGAAAAAACCGATGGTGAAGAAGCACGCCGCCTGCATCACGTAGCTGGCGAACGGCATCAGCCACAGCGAGCCGACGGAGAGTAAGATCCCGGCAGCAAAAATCAGGTTCATCGGCCCGCGGTTACCGTTGAACAGCTTGTCCGAGCCCCAGCCCGCCACCAGCGCGCCGATAAACCCGCCCAGCTCGAACATCGTCACCGCCGAGTTGGCGGTCACCAGGTCCACGCCGAGAGTTTCGGACATGTACAGATTGCCCCAGTCGTTGATCGCCGCGCGCACCACGTAGACCAGCACGTAGCAGAGCGACAGCAGCCAGATGTACGGGTTTTTCAGCACGTATTTGGTGAGGATCTCCTGGCGGGACAGCCCGGCCCCTTCCTGCTGCTGGGCGATCTCCATCTCGTCGTGCCGCCAGTCGCCCACCGGTGGAAGGCCGACGGTTTGCGGCCTGTCGCGCAGGCGCCAGCAGAGGAACAGTCCGGCGACAATCGCGAGGCCACCGGCAATCATCATCCCCGCGCGCCAGCCGTAGTGCAGCGCCGCCGCGCCGACCACCATCGGGATCAGCGCCCCGCCGACGTTATGCGCGGTATTCCATATCGCCCACCAGCCGCCGCGCTCGTTGCGTGAGTACCAGGCGGTGAGCAGGCGGGCGCAGACCGGCGCGCCCCAGCCCTGGAAAAAGGCGTTCAGCGCCCACAGCAGGGCAAAGGCCCACAGCGAGGTGGAGAAGCCAAACAGGATGTTCACCACCCCGGTGGCGATCAGCCCGACGCCCATAAAATAACGCGCGTTGGAGCGGTCGCTGACGATGCCGGAGAAGAACTTCGACAGGCCGTAGGTGATGTAAAACAGCGTCGCCAGCAGGCCAATATCGGTGCGCGTCATCACGCCGCTGGCGAGAATTTCCGGCGCGGCGGCGTTGAAGCTTTTGCGGGTGAAGTAGAACAGCGCGTAGCCGAGCCAGATGGTAATCAGGATATGGCGACGCCAGTAGCGATAGCGGGCATCGATTTCCGCTTTGTTGCTTAGCGGGGCGGCGCTGGCGGGGGTTTTAAACATGGTGTGTCCTTAACGGCAAACTGACGCTGACGCGCGTTCCGTGGGTGCAGGAGATCGTCAGCGTGCCGCCCAGCGCCTTCACGCGCTCGCGCATGCCCGCCAGGCCAAACCCCTGCTGGCCGGAGCCCGGCGGCAGGCCGCAGCCGTCGTCTTCAATCACCAGCATCAGGCGCTCGTCCTGCTGCCAGCCCTGGATCGTTACCGCGCTGGCGCTGGCGTGCTTGACGATGTTGTTCAGCCCTTCCTGGCAGACGCGGAACAGCGTCACACGCTGGCCTTCACTCAGCGCAGGTTCGTTAATGCGCCAGTCGAGATGGCTGACAATCCCGCGGCTCTCCAGCTCCATCTCGCGCATCAGAGAGCGTATTGCCTGCTCGAGCGAGAGATCGTCAAGCTGGCGCGGGCGCAGCCGCCCTAACAGGCGACGAACGGAATCATAGACGCCCAGCGAAAGCTGTTCGATATGCGCCCCGCCCTGCTTCACGCCCGCGTTTTCTGCCGCCAGGCGCTGAACAATGCCCGCCTGGGTGCGGATGGCGGTGATGGTCTGGCCGATATCATCGTGCAATTCGCGAGCAACCTCCTGGCGCACGCTCTCTTCCGTCTCCAGCAGACGCTCCGCCAGACGGCGGTTGCGCGCCAGCTCGGCTTGGAGGGACTGGTTCAGCTCGCGCAGGCGCTGTATGCCCGCGCCGAGCAGCAGCCCGGTGAGGCTCTGAGCCAGCAGCGAGAGCAGCAGATCTACCGGGTGATCGTGCCAGGTCTGGCTGGCAATCAGCGCGATGGCGTTCATCAGCGTGGCGATCAATGCGCCCTGCCAGCCGTAATGCCAGGCAAGGGCGATGATCGGCAGCGCCAGACAAAACGGCGTGAAGCGTGATAATTCAGCGGGCAGACCAAGCTGCAACCACAGGCTCACCACAAACAGCAGCAGATACCAGATCAGGTGCCGGGCGCGCCAGTTCACCGGCTGGGAGACCAGCGCCGGGCCGAGCGGCTGCCAGACGGTGCTGGTAAGGTAATGCCAGATCACAAGGCAGGTCGGGGCCAGCGTCAGGCCGCCGGTGAGGGTCAGCAGCAGGGCGTTGAGCCCCTCCTTTTCACCCACCCACGGCAGGGACTGCAACAGCGCGGCGGCAATCAGCGCCGCACCCTGACGCAGCAGCGTGCGCCAGTCGCGCTGGTGACGGTAGCGGGAAATCAGGGCGACCGGGATAAGCGTGAGCAGGCTTCCGGTCATCAATAAAGGCAGGTGCGCCAACGCCACTTCCTGCGCCAGCCAGATCAGCATCAGCCACTCTGCGCCCAGCAGCACCGGCCAGTAGCCGCGCGGGCATTGCAGCATTAGCCCCAGCCGCAGGCCAAAGGGGAACAGCAGCACCGCCAGCTCCGGGCGCTCGACAAGATGCAGGCTGATACTCCACAGACAGAACCACGCGGCGGAGAAGATGAAAAAGCTGGCAACAACGGCGATCAGCCGCGAAAACAGGGAGTTCATTGCCAGCTGTCAAACATACGGCGCGCCAGCTCGACATCGTTACTGACGTTGAGTTTTTCCATCAGGTTGGCGCGATGAACGTGAACGGTCTTTGGCGACAGCCCCAGCTCTACGGCAATCTCTTTCACCGACATGCCCTGGGCAAGTTTCTCTGCCACCTGGCGCTCGCGTCTGGTGAGCGGATCCTGCCGTCCCGCCGCCAGCTTGATGGCAATATCCGGCGTCAGGTAGCAGCCTCCGGTGGAGACGGTGCGCACGGCGGCAATCAGCTCGTCCGGGCTACAGCGTTTAGAGAGAAACCCGCGCGCCCCCGCGTTGAGCGCCTGCTCGACAAGCGCCGGGCTGTCGTGGACCGAGAGCATGATCGTCGCCATTCCTTTCGGCAGCTGGCTTAACAGCTCCAGCCCAGAGAGGTCCGGCATAGAGATATCGCAGATACAGACCTGTACCCCGCGTCCCGGCAGGCCCGCCAGCGCCTCGCGTCCTGAGCCAAACTCGGCCACGACCTGAAAATCCGGTTCGAGGTTTAAAAGCTGGGCAAAGCCGGAGCGAACGATAAGGTGGTCGTCGATAAGGGCGATGGTGGTCATGGTTTGATCCTGATGCGTGAACGCGCCGGATGGCGGCGCAAACGCCTTATCCGGCCTACGTGTAACGTCCTTGCAGGCCGGATAAGCGCAGCGCCATCCGGCAAAAGCCTCTTACCTTAAGTGATTTACTCAAAAAACACCGCAATTTTGTTAAACATGGTGGGATCGGACTGGTTGCGTGCCACTTTGGTGACGTCCTCCAGCTTGTCGATCTGCGCCATCATCTGCTCCAGACGCTGGTCGTCGTTCACCAGTAGCCAGATGCGGCTGTGCTCGCTGCCCTGAATCGGCAGGCACAGAATGCCTTCCACGTTAAACGCCCGACGGGCAAAGAGCCCACAGACGTGGGTCATGACGCCTGGGTGGTTGCGGACGGTGAGTTCCAGAATGACGTTATCACATTGTTTCTGCATGGCTTATTCCCCCACCATCTCAGTATTTGCCGCACCCGGCGGCACCATCGGATACACTTTTTGTTCAGGGTCGATACGCACGTGGATCAGCGCCGGGCCAGGGCGAGAAATCGCATCCTGCAACGCCGCGTGGGCATCTTCTTCGGCGTTCAGATCGCAGGTGTGCAGGCCAAAACCAGCGGCAATCTGCATAAAGTTGATCATCCCCGGATAGGTCGCCGCAAACACGCCCTGCTTGTAGAACAGGCTCTGCTGCTGGTGCACCAGACCCAGCGCCTCGTTGTTCATCAGAATGATTTTGACGTCTAACTGGTTTTCGGCCGCCGTCGCCATCTCCTGAATATTCATCATCAGGCTGCCGTCACCGGAGAAGCAGATCACCTTGCGGTCCGGGTTGGCGAGCGCCGCGCCAACCGCTGCTGGCAGGCCGAAGCCCATGGTGCCAAGGCCGCCGGAGGTCAGCCACTGGCGCGGACGGTTCAGCGGATACGCCTGAGCGGTCCACATCTGATGCTGGCCGACGTCGGTGGTGATAATCGCGCTGTCATCCACGCAGGCGGCGACGGCGTTGATAAGACCATAGTGGCTCAGCGGGTCGCCCTCGGTTGGGATAGCGCCCGGGAACTCCCGTTGCAGATCGGCTACCAGCTGGCGCCAGTCGGCGCGGTCGGTTGCCTCCGTCTGCGGGATCAGCTGCGCCAGCACCTCGGCCACGTCGCCCTGGATCGCCACGTGCGGCTGCTTGATTTTACCCAGCTCGGCGCGGTCGATATCCACGTGAATGATTTTGGCGTTCGGGCAGAACTGCTCGGTTTTGCCAATCGCCCGGTCATCAAAACGCGCCCCCATAACTATCAGCAAATCCGCCTCTTGCAGGATGTAGTTGGTGCTGCGCGCGCCGTGCATTCCCAGCATGCCGAGAGAGAGCGGGTGCGCTTTTGGCAGCATACCCAGCGCCATCAGGGTCATAGTGGTGGGCAAATTAGCTTTTTCAGCGAACTGGCGGATTTCATCCGCGGCGTTGATCGTCCCGCCGCCCAGATAGAGCACCGGGCGTTTGGCGGCGTTGATCATCGCCGCCGCATCGCGCACGCTCTCAGCGCTGAATTCTGGCGCGGGGGCACGGTCACCCGGCTCCGGCAGAACGTCGATCTCAATTTCTGCGGTCTGGACATCCTTAGGAATGTCTATCCACACCGGGCCCGGGCGGCCAGACTGCGCAATGCGGAACGCATCGCTGATAACCTGAGGCAGCTCGCTAATATCGCGAACTAAATAGTTATGTTTGGTGATGGGGATAGAGATGCCGTAGGTGTCGACTTCCTGGAACGCATCGGTGCCGATCATCGAGGACGGCACCTGGCCGGTAATGCAGATCAGCGGAATGGAGTCGAGACGCGCGTCGGCGATGGCGGTCACCAGGTTAGTGGCGCCCGGCCCGCTACAGGCCATACAGACCGCCGGTTTACCCTGGGTACGCGCCATGCCCTGGGCGATAAAGCCTGCGCCCTGCTCGTGGCGCGCCAGCACGTGGCGGATCTGTGTGCTTTGGCTTAACGCATCATACAGCGGCAGTACGGTCCCACCCGGGATGCCCGCAACGGTGGTGATGCCCTGTCGTTCCAGTAAATGAACAATCAGCTGCGCGCCTGTAAAACGCGTCTTGGTGGATGTTGTGCCCGAACTTGCCATGCTCCAGTCCTTTTCTTCTGAGCCAGCCTTCCGGGGAGGGTCCTAAACGAAAAACCCCGCCCGGTTTGCGCCGGCGGGGTTTTGGATTCGTGTGTTGATCCAGTCCCTACGGCGCATTGCCGACGACCACCACCACACGCACGACGACCACTGCGGCAGGTTGCGCAGTTTTTAGTAGGGTCGAAGTGAAGATGGATGAAGTCATTGGGGACCTGTGTTTGGAATCATTGATTGAATTTATACAAACACAGGTTTTCGGATGTGACAATGGAAATATTTTCATCTGCGCAAAAATGCGTCAGGGATCACGTTTCAGTACGTTGCTCGCTCATTCCAGGTGTCACTATAGATGACATTGCCGTCGCAATGCTTCCAGGTGATTTTCTCGTAGCGTATGAGAACCGTTTCAAGGTGGGTTCCGGTGTTTGCGCCGGGATACAGGTCTGGTGTGATTGAGGTTATTTTCACATTCTCCAGGAAGATATTAAAATACTCCTGTTCAAAACCCGCCTCATTAATCTGATACATCTTAATAGTGGCTGACTTGAGCGTTCTTCCCGTACTCAATGCGCGAAAGAGAAGCGGGGTTACACGATCAAATTCTTTTTGAAACATGATGGGCATGTGTATACGCGTACCCGTCAATTTCCCGGTATTCCCGTCGACCGGGACGTTGACATTATGAGTGAACGTTTTAAGTTCAATTGCACCTTCACGCCCTGACACAAGGCAAGGGCCAACCATGGGAGAACCATTTTCATCTGTTAAAAACAAATAAGCTGGGTTTGACATAAAAATCCTTTTAATAACATTTAATCGTATTTATCAAAGTGGCCAAAAATCATCGGGTGAACAATAATAAACACAACGATAGCAATGAATGTTAGTAAGACCCAGTGGTCAGGTACCAACCACAGGAACAAAGAGGCGCACGCAAAAATATAAACAGGGAATAAAATATCCGTAAATAGAATTGATAACAGACTTTTAAACATGCTCCTTGCCCTTTAAGTCTTTATAAATTGCATCGAAATCCTTATAGAATCCCAACTGCACCTTCTTAATGAGTTCAGACAGGAAAGGCTCAAAAAAGTAGTAAAGCATCTCCAGTTGTGCGGCATAGAGGGTGGCGTAATATTTAGGGTTCAGTGTTTTCAGGCGACGAGCAGCAAGAGCGCACTTCTGTTCCGTTCCAATCAATTGAAGCGCCATGACAACGTTAGGTACGCGGCGTGCAAGCCGTTCGACGACGATTTCAGACAGCAGGCCAGATTCGGAAAGGGATTTGGCCAGACCCCATGCTATCGCTAAACGCGCGGCCTTGCTGGTCGGTATGTTATTAACAAGCCCGGTTACTTTTGAATCCATCTTACGAACGCGATTGTGTTCATTTCCATTTTCAGAATCGGAAATAACACTTTCAAAATAAAGATATAGCATGTGTGCTATTACATCGCGATAACGGTAAAGCGAGAGAATTGAGAGGTACATTCTCTTTTCTTCTGAGAGAAGCTCGTCACACACATCGTGATAGCTGGGGATTAAGCATGATGAGTACCAACTTACACGCTCAATTCCTGAGTAAATATCAGAGCCGATCCCCTGTAATGCTTTCCACGTCCCTGCAACGCCCTGCTGCCCATAAATAGCCAACTGCCTGTCGCTTTGGAACTTCATCTTTAAATAATCAGATGCCTGCATAATGTATCCATACTATGCGCGTGGTTATAGATAGTACAATGAAAAATCGAATAATTCAAATTAAGGAGGGTTAACCCCGCAAATATTTAAGAAAAATATAAATTAGTTCATTATTATTTACTGCAATTATAGTCGATACCATTTTTTCACTTTCAGAAGAGTATTGATGTCTGGAATGAGTTTATGTATTGAGAGACGTAAACTTGTATAAGTGGCCTAGAACCAGAACCACTGCTTATTAGAACTTATTAAATTAATCATTGAATCATACTGCATGCCAGCCGCACCCATTGCCAATAAGTCAACAAGCACCTTTTCTGGGCTGCCCTGAAAACAAAAAACCCCGCCTAAGCGAGGTTTTTATCAGGGTTTTGCGGTTGGTTGCCGCAGAACACACTGTGTTACGTCAACGCGAAAAGTATACGCGATCGAAGACGAACGCGCAATTCCGGCACGGATTTTGACGTTTTTGAGTATGGATCGCCTTCCAAATTTTGTCCATAAAATACTGTTCATGCATACAGTATTTATCTATACTGAGGGTGTTCGCAGTGAGCGAGGGGGCCGCAGTTTACCGGCGCAACGAAGTCCTGGCTGAAACGGGTGGTGCCGTCAGTGCCTTAACCCCTGAAGTGAGCACACTGTGTTACGTCAATCCAGGTGCTGGCCACAGGCGGCGGAAAGGTACGCCAGCATCGTGCTCCTTTTAACCAAAAGGAGACGCGTATGAGCGTCGTGGATATGGTCATACTTGTCCTCAAACTCATTGTTGCTGTATTGCAACTGCTTGATGCTGTCCTGAAATACGTTCGGTGATTCAGGTTCAAGTCGCACCTGAGAGGGGCGGGCAACCGCCCCTCTTTAATAACGAGGGAATGCTATGTCGCGTCTGTTAATTGAGCCTGTCACGCCCGATGAACCCGGGTATATCGCCCTGAAGGCGGAGAGTATCGCGTTGAATTTCAATATGCTGCGCAGGCTGGAAGAGAACTGGCAGCGGGGTGAAAACCGCTTTAACGCGCCGGGTGAAAAACTGCTGGGGGCGTTTCTTAACGGCAGGCTGGTGGGCGTGTGCGGCCTTAATCGCGATCCGTTCAGCCAGCAGCCGCGCGCCGGACGTATTCGTCATCTCTACGTCAGCGAGAAGTGCCGTGGGCAGGGCATAGGCAAACAGCTTTTGACCGTGGTGATGGCGGATGCCAGCATCTGGTTTGATTTTCTTAATACCCATGCGCCGGAAACCGCGTACGGATTTTACCATCGGGCGGGCTTCAGGCTGGTGTCAGACGAACCCCGGGTGACGCACCGCCTTTTTTGCGCAGTGTAAGCGGCTGGCAGCATCGACGGGTGAATGTTACAGTTGGATGACATTTCACCAACCGATACGCCATGACCATCACCGTTTTCTGCATTTTACTGTTCGCCGCACTGCTGCATGCCAGCTGGAACGCCATCGTTAAAGCCGGAACGGATAAGCTCTACTCGGCGATCGGAGTCAGCGGTTCAGCCGCGCTTATTGCCCTGATTTTACTGCCCTTCTCTCCTCAGCCAACTGCCGCAAGCTGGCCATATTTGTTCGTCTCCTGTGCGTTACAGGTGGTGTACACCGTGCTGGTAGCGAAGACCTATCAGGTCTCCGACATGAGCCAGACCTACCCCCTTATGCGCGGGACGGCCCCTCTGCTGGTGGCGCTGATCAGCGTATTGGTGCTCGGGGATCATCTCTCCTGGCTTGCCTGGTCCGGCATTGGGGTCATTTGTCTTTCGATTCTGGCCATGGCGATGAACGGCCGCATGCAGTCACGCAAGGGGATCTGGCTGGCGCTGCTGAACGCCTGTTTTATCGCCGGGTATACCCTGGTGGACGGCACCGGTGTGCGACTCTCGGACACTGCGCTGGGCTATACGCTCTGGACCTTCTTCATGAACGGTTTCTGCCTGCTGAGCTGGGCAATGGTGGCGCGGCGTCGCGAAGCGTCCAGCTACCTGCGCCTGCACTGGAAAAAAGGGCTGCTCGGCGGCGTCGGGACGATGGGATCTTACGGTCTGGCACTCTGGGCGATGACCCAGGCACCGCTGGCTGTGGTCGCGGCACTGCGTGAAACCTCTATTCTCTTCGGCGCATTAATCGCATTTGTGCTTTTAAAAGAGAAGGTTGCCGGCCTGCGCATCGCGGCGGCACTGGGTATTGCTGCCGGTGCGGTCCTGCTGCGCCTGGCGTAATTCGCTGGCAACATTAGTTGCCGATCTTGTTTACAAATCCTGCCTTCACGTCTTCTGTCATTCATCACAGTAATGCTTAAATTGTCATCTCTCTGTGGTAGATTCCTCGCGCATTTATGGGAATGCGTAGTCACTTATTCTTTATTTATCTCTTTTGGCAAAAGTATTCAGCGACATGAAAAAGCAACGGAACGTGAACTTATTGTTGATGCTGGTGTTACTGGTGGCCGTCGGGCAGATGGCACAAACCATCTACATTCCGGCGATTGCCGATATGGCAAAAGATCTGAGCGTCCGCGAAGGTGCAGTCCAGAGCGTGATGGCAGCCTATCTGCTGACCTATGGCGTTTCACAGCTGGTTTATGGTCCCCTGTCCGATCGCGTCGGGCGTCGTCCGGTCATTCTGGTGGGCATGAGCATTTTCATGGTAGCAACGGTGATTGCCATTACCACGCACAGCCTGACCGTCCTGATTGCCGCCAGCGCCCTCCAGGGCGTGGGCACCGGCGTCGGCGGGGTTATGGCGCGTACCCTGCCGCGTGATATGTACCAGGGCACACAGCTTCGTCACGCCAACAGTCTGTTAAATATGGGTATTCTGGTCAGCCCGCTGCTGGCCCCGCTGATTGGGGGTCTGCTGGATACCGTCTGGTCCTGGCGCGCCTGTTACGCCTTCCTGCTGGTGCTGTGCATTATTGTCACCTTCAGCATGGCGCGCTGGATGCCGGAAACCCGCCCACAGGACGCGCCGCGCACGAAGCTCATCGCCAGCTACAAAACGCTGTTCGGTAATGGGTCGTTTACCTGTTATCTGTTGATGCTGATCGGCGGCCTGGCGGGCATTGCGGTGTTTGAAGCCTGCTCCGGCGTGCTGCTGGGCGCAGGCCTTGGCCTGAGCAGTATGGTGGTGAGTATTCTGTTTATTCTGCCGATCCCAGCGGCGTTCTTCGGCGCATGGTTCGCCGGACGTCCGAACAAGCGTTTCTCCACCCTGATGTGGCAGTCGGTGATCAGCTGTCTGCTGGCCGGGCTGATGATGTGGATCCCGGGGCTGTTTGACGTGATGTCGGTCTGGACGTTGCTCATCCCGGCAGCGCTGTTTTTCTTCGGCGCGGGCATGCTGTTTCCCCTCGCCACCAGCGGCGCGATGGAGCCGTTCCCGTTCCTCGCAGGCACGGCAGGCGCGCTGGTGGGCGGTTTGCAGAACATCGGTTCCGGCGCGCTGGCCTGGCTTTCGGCTATGATGCCGCAGACCGGGCAGGCGAGTTTAGGCTTGCTGATGACCCTGATGGGGCTGCTGATTTTGCTGTGCTGGCTGCCGCTGGCGTCGCGTGTCTCGCATCACGAACAGCCGGTTTAACCGCATGATGGCCCGGCTTCTCGCCGGGCTTTTCACAGACGGGCGCAATCATCGCCTGCAATAGCCGCTCTGGGGCAGGCCGCCACGCCCCCTCTTCCCCGTCATAAAACTGAACATCGGCGTTTATCGCATACGGGATGTTGGCCTGTTGCAGCTCGCACGCCATAAACGTGGCAAACGCCATCTGCGAGGCGGTTGGCGTCAGGCTTTTCGATTCGCCCACCCCCCAGCCGCCAACCCAGCTCACATGCCCGGTTTTTTGTTGCCAGTGCAGCGCGGCGTTGATTCGGTTACGGATAGCCGCTTTCTCAGCCGCAGTTCCGGACGTCCACGGGTATTTACCGTTCGTTTTCAGCGGGCCCCAGGGGAAAATATGCCACTCCGCCAGCAGGTAATTCTGGCTGTGCGCGGGCAGCTTCAGGCTGGATAAATCCTCCGGCGCGGCGCGCAGACGAGGGGCGATAAAAATCATGCGGCTGGCATCAATGGCGTGAATGTCTTTGATCGCTTTCTCATACACCCGGTTGAGCGAAGCAACGTTGTGGTTGAGCTTGTCCGCCGGTTCGTAGATCAGGTCAAAGCCCAGCAACGGCGAGCGCTGACCAAAATAGTGCGCCACGGCAATCCACCAGTTAATCACCTCTTTTTCGGTATCCGCTTTCGGGTCGTTTTTATATTCATCGGCCTGATAAGCGATGATGGGGATGACGCCGTATTGCTCGCAGGCCTCCACCAGCTTACGCAGGTGAATCAGCCGCGCTTCCGTCGGTTCGCCCGCCACCCGAATACGGACATGGTGTATGCCTTTCGCCTGAAAATCACGGACCACCAGCGGGTCGAACTCGCGGATACCGCGCTCGGTGCGTGCCCAGTCGACATCCATTCCGACGCCCAGCATCTGCGCGTAACGGGCAGCCGTCAGCGGCGGCTCAGCGGCAATAGCCCAGCCGGAAGAGAGTAAGATCGCAGTGGCAATAAAAGGCTTTAACACGGTTTACCCTGGATAAATCAAAAGCATTACCTGTATTTAGCACGCTTTTTCACATTTGGTGTAGAGCGAAAGCGTAATAATTCTTCAACCCGCCAGTTCTCTTAGCCAGCCGATAAAGGCGTCAATTTTCGGCCACTGACGGCCGGGAAGCGTTGAGACGTAATAATGCTGATGGCACTTGAGAGTTTTCCCATCAAAGGGTGCGATCAACTCCCCTCGTTCGAGACGTTTTTGCACCAGCCGCTTTCTCCCCATCGCCACCCCCACATTATTCATGGCCGCGATAATGGCTAAATCAGAGCGATCGAAGCCAATACCCGATGATAACGGCATATTCGCCGCGTAATGCTGCGCCCAGCTCAGCCACTCATCCGTACCGGAATCATTGCTCCAGGCCTGACGGTCGTGCAGTAACGTGCAGTGGCTGAGGTTATGGGGGTTTTTCAGCAGTTCATGCTCCCGGGCATACGCCGGCGAGCAGACGGGCAAAATCTCTTCATCCATCAAAAAGTGATGAGAAAGGTGGTTTGGCGGCGTATCGTCGAAATAGAGCGCCAGATCGATGCCGGTTCGCTGCATGTTGACGTAATCATTACCAGTCAGAATAGTAAGTGAAATCGACGGGTAGCGGCGGGTAAAATCCCCCAGCATCGGCACCAGCCAGCACTGGGCGATCGACGGCCGGGAGTACACCGTTAGCGTACCTGACAGCGCCTGGTTTTTAATATCCAGGATCTCCTGATTCAGGGTGTCGAGGGACGATTTCAGCGTCCAGTAAACGCGCTTGCCTTCCTGCGTCAGCTCCACTTTACGGTGTGAGCGGACAAACAGCTGAATGCCCAGCTCCTCTTCCAGCAGGTTTATGCGGTGGCTCACCGCGCTGGGGCTGAGCGACAGCTCCGCCGCCGCCAGCGCGAAGGACTCATGCCGGGCGGCCACTTCAAAGGTGTACATTTTCGACAGTTGCCAGCCGTTTAAAAGCCGGTTTCTGCCTTCATTCGCATCGGTCATCACAATTCCCACACGTAATTTCTGCGTTCAGCATACCGCTCAAGAATGAATTTATGTGAACCTAATACGAGTTAAGTGCGCTTTTTAGAGTCCAGTCACTCAGTTGATCCAATCTGGCTCATCTGAACGCCAATTTATATCGTTTGTCAGCCCACGCCGTTTTTTCGTCCAATACCCCCAGATGACATAAGGGTGAGGTGAGATATGGGATCTCAGGTCTGGGTTGTGGCAACGCTGCTTGTCAGCATCGTATTGATTGTTTTAACCATCGTAAAACTGAAGTTTCACCCGTTCCTCGCGCTGCTGCTGGCAAGCTTTTTCGTCGGCGCGATGATGGGGATGAGCCCGCTGGATATGGTGAACGCCATTGAGAGCGGGATTGGCGGTACGCTGGGCTTCCTGGCGGCGGTTATCGGTCTTGGCACTATTCTCGGCAAAATGATGGAAGTCACCGGCGCGGCAGAGCGCATCGGGATTACGTTGCAGCGCTGCCGCTGGCTGTCGGCGGACGTGATTATGGTCCTGGTCGGCCTGATCTGCGGCATTACGCTGTTTGTGGAAGTGGGCGTGGTACTGCTGATCCCGCTGGCGTTTTCCATCGCCAAAAAGACCAACACGTCGCTGCTCAAGCTGGCCATTCCGCTCTGTACCGCACTAATGGCAGTGCACTGCGTGGTGCCTCCGCATCCGGCCGCGCTGTTTGTCACCAATAAATTAGGGGCGGACGTCGGGACGGTGATTGTCTACGGTCTGATGGTGGGCCTGATGGCGTCTCTGGTTGGCGGCCCGCTGTTCCTGAAGCTGCTCGGCGATCGTCTGCCCTATAAGCCGGTTCCGGCGGAATTTTCAGACCTGAAGGTGCGGGAAGAACACACGCTGCCGTCGCTGAGCGCCACGCTGTTCACCGTGCTGCTGCCGATTGCCCTGATGCTGGTGAAAACCATTGCCGAGCTGAACATGGCAAAAGAAGGCTCGCTGTATACCCTGCTGGAGTTTATCGGCAACCCCATCACCGCGATGTTTATCGCCGTGTTTGTCGCCTACTACCTGCTGGGGATCCGCCAGCACATGGGCATGGGCGCAATGCTGACCCATACGGAGCACGGCTTTGGCTCTATCGCCAACATTTTGCTGATTATCGGTGCGGGCGGCGCGTTCAACGCCATCCTTAAAACCAGCGGTCTGGCGGAGACGCTGGCACATATTCTCTCGAACCTGCATATGCACCCTATCCTTCTCGCCTGGCTGGTGGCACTGGTGCTGCACGCCGCCGTGGGTTCGGCAACGGTAGCGATGATGGGTGCCACGGCGATAGTAGCGCCGATGCTGCCGCTCTACCCGAACGTAAGCCCGGAGATCATCACCATTGCCATCGGGTCCGGCGCTATTGGCTGCACGATCGTGACCGATTCTCTCTTCTGGCTGGTGAAGCAGTATTGCGGCGCGACCCTGAACGAGACCTTCAAATACTATACGACGGCGACGTTTATCGCCTCGGTGCTTGCACTTGGCGGCACATTCCTGCTTTCCTTCATTATCTGAGCGCGAAGAGACGTACTATGGAAAACGCAACTATCACTACTTTAACCGCACAGTTTCCTCTGGTTGAGGATCTGATTGCCCTGAAAGAAACCACCTGGCTTAACCCGCGCACCACGACGCTTGCAGAAGGGTTGCCTTATGTCGGGCTGACCAAAGCCGACGTGGACGACGCCCACGCGCGCCTGAAACGCTTCGCGCCGTATCTGGCGAAAGCGTTCCCGGAAACGGCGGCAACGGGCGGGATTATCGAATCCGACCTGGTCGCGATCCCGGCGATGCAGGCGCGGCTGGAGAAAGAGTCCGGTAAGGCCATTCCAGGCACGCTGCTGCTGAAAAAAGACAGCCATCTGCCGATTTCCGGCTCGATCAAAGCGCGCGGCGGCATCTATGAGGTGCTGACTCATGCGGAGAAACTGGCGCTGGACGCCGGGTTGCTGAGCCTTGAAGACGACTACAGCGTTCTGCTGGAGCCGCGCTTTAAGAACTTCTTCAGCCAGTACAGCATCGCGGTGGGCTCAACCGGCAACCTGGGGATGTCCATCGGCATTATGAGCGCCCGCATTGGCTTTAAGGTGACGGTGCATATGTCCGCCGACGCCCGCGAGTGGAAGAAAGCCAAACTGCGCAGCCACGGCGTGATCGTCGTGGAATATGAGCAGGATTACGGCGTGGCGGTGGAGCAGGGACGCAAAGCGGCGGAAAGCGATCCGAACTGCTTCTTTATTGACGATGAGAACTCACGCACGCTGTTCCTGGGCTATGCGGTTGCTGGCGAGCGCCTGAAGGCGCAGTTTGCCGAGCAGGGCCGCGTGGTGGATGCCGATCATCCCCTGTACGTCTACCTGCCGTGCGGCGTCGGCGGTGGTCCCGGCGGCGTGGCGTTTGGCCTGAAGCTGGCCTTTGGCGATAACGTCCACTGCTTCTTCGCGGAGCCAACGCACTCGCCGTGCATGCTGCTGGGCGTTTATACCGGGCTGCACGATGAGATTGCGGTGCAGGATCTGGGCATTGATAACGTGACGGCGGCGGACGGTCTGGCGGTAGGACGTGCCTCCGGCTTCGTGGGCCGCGCGATGGAGCGCCTGCTCGACGGGTTCTACACCCTTTCCGACCAGAGCATGTACGACATGCTCGGCTGGCTGGCTCAGGAGGAAGGGATTCGCCTGGAGCCGTCGGCGCTGGCGGGGATGGCCGGGCCGGTGCGCGTCGATGCCGATGAGAACGTTACCCACCTGGTGTGGGCGACCGGCGGCGGCATGGTGCCGGAGGATGAGATGGCGAAGTACCTGGCGAAGGGAAACGCCTGATCGTCAGCCGCTCTGCCGCAGCTGTTTCATCAGTTCAGCGGGCGAACGTTGATGCCTGATGAGGTCGCGCATGGCCCGCATGTACGGCGCGCTGTGAAAAAAGAAATCACGGTAGCCCTCGCATAGCACGCTTTTACCGTTCAGGCGATGGCGGGGGCAGTCGCCATTGCACAGGGGAAGAACAGAACACTGCCTACACTCATCCGTGAGCGAATCGTGCTTAATTTCGCCAAATGCACGCGCCGCGGCGGTTTGGTTAAGAACAGATATCGGCATTTGATGAATATTTCCCAGACAGTATTCAGGATAAACATAGTGGTCACATTGATAGAGATCGCCATTGGCCTCTAGTGCAAAGGCATGCCCGCAGCGTTCGGCCAGTGAGCACATCTGTGCGGGATAGCCACTCCAGACGCCCAGCATTGAGTCAAAGAGCTGCACAAAAACGCGCCCCACATCTTCTCTTACCCAGAGGTCGAAGATTGCCTTCAGGAATGTCCCCCACTCCCTGTCACTCACTGATGACGGATTACCCTGCTCTACCAACGGAATAAACTGCAAAAATGGGGTGCCGAGCGCGCGAAGAAAACGGTACACCCGCTCCGGCTGTTGGCTGTTTTGTTGATTGACCACCGTCAGAAGATTGAAAGAAACCTGATGAATACATAGCTTTTCAATGGCTGCGAGAACTTTTTGGTGAGTCGAATTGCCGCGACGGTTAACGCGATAGGCATCGTGCAATTCGGCAGGACCATCGACAGAGATACCTACCAGCCAGTCGTTTTCGCGAAAAAAACGGCACCATTCATCGTTGAGCAGTACGCCGTTAGTCTGAAAAGCGTTCATGATGCGCTTTCCTTTCCCGTGGCGTTGCTGCAACGCCACCACGTTACGAAAAAAATTGATGCCGCACAGCGTGGGTTCACCTCCCTGCCAGGCAAAGTGAACGTCATCATCCGGCTGGGCAGCAATCTGTTGGCAAATAAACGCCTCCAGAGTGGCCTCGCTCATTTGGGGTTGTTCGGGTTTATCGATATAAAAACAGTAACGGCAGTTCAGGTTACAGCGAGAGCTGGCCGGTTTGGCCATCACATGACATCCTGTCATTATTTTTCCTCTATAAAAGAGATAATCTGATGTAAGTGCGTAATAGCAAACAATATAGAGAGGGAGAGAACAGCGACAGCGATCAAAAATTTGTCACGTACGGCTTTAGGTTGTGCGAAATCACCATGCTCAACGTCCATCAGATTACGACTGCGCGTGTAGCGCCAGAGGATAACCGCCACCAGCGCAAGTACCACAAGTGAAATCCAGAATGGAAGCCCCGTGTGGTGCCAGTTGTGTTTAATCGCCAGCGCGATAAGCGCACCGTAGCCCAGTAACGTGCGCAGCCAGGCCAGCGACGTTCGCTCCGGCTGTAGACCTGGGTCGGCCTCACGGCGCGCTTTGCGGCTACCCGACATAGAGCACCAACCCCATCACCACTACGGCAACCACCAGTAATATAGTGCTAATCACAAGCAGGCCGCGGGTGTAGGGTAAATCCTCTTTAAGTCGCATCGCTTTTTCGTTTCGCAGCCAGCGCAGGTAGCCGTAAACCGCCAGCACCCCTGCGAAAAGGCACAGCAGTAATGCCAGCAATTCACGGATCAGTGGCGTAGCGAAATCGGGTGCAAGCTGATCAAGACCCACGCCTGCGGCCAGAAAACCTAGCGCGGTGCGGATCCACGCCAGATATGTGCGTTCATTGGCCAGCGAGAAGCGGTAATCCGGCGCTTCACCGACGCGGGAAATTTTCATCTTGTCTCCTTAAAACTTCTGCTTTTTCTCTTCCACTTTTACCCCCTGCGTGGGCAGTCCGGTGTCGTAATCACGCACCACCGGAGAATAGCCATCTCCCGGCCGCGGACGGAAAGCCCCCATCCAACGAGGGATAGCGTCCGCTCTCCACGGTCGACACGCCCATTGATAGGTACGGAACGGGTCGCGGATTTTATCCATATAATCCAGCAGCGCATCATGCAGCTGATTGCGCTGCTCAGCATAGCGCGGCGAGTCAATCAGATTATGCATCTCGTTTGGATCATTGCGGCGGTCGTAGAGTTCATCAGTTGTGAACAAGTTCAGCACCAACTTGAATGCATCCGTTACCCAACAGCGTACCGGAATAAATCCGCCAAAGCTGTCATGTTCTATCTCGTAGCGGTTAAATTCCACCATCACTCCGCGCTCTGGCTCTGTCGCCAGAATATTGTCACCCGGCAGGATGTCAGGTTTAGGTATCCCCGCCAGCGCCATCATGGTCGGCAGTAAATCGATATGGCTGACCGGCGTGTCGACTTGCTTCGGTGCGCCCTGTGGGGGGCGTATAATCAACGGGATGCGGGTAATATCGTCGTACATAGCCGCACCTTTGCTGATAAGCCGATGTGCTCCCATCATCTCGCCATGGTCAGAGGTATATATGACCCATGTGTTCTCGCATTGTTCGGGGGTGAGTGCGTTAACCACACGACCAATCTGATCGTCCACAAAGTCATTACAGGCGAAATAAAGCGGGTGATGGTAATACCGGCTGCCATCTTCAACTGGTGACGGCATGGCCTGCGACCAGAGGCGGTGATGTACGGGCTTATCCACCAGCGTATCCTGAGCCTTTTCCCCTAAATCGTAGTAAAAGTCCTGATATTTCTCGAGATACTGAACCGGGCATGTGAAGGGATGATGAGGTTCGTCGTAAGAGACCACCATCAAAAAGGGTTCGTCCTCCGGGTGAGAGCGCTGTAAAAAATCGATCGCGCGATTGCTGATGCGGTACGCCCAGGTAAAGGTCTCATCGATATTATTAGCCTGCAATTCCTCTACGCTATTAAGGCCGTTGCGCCACAGATTAATCTGCTCTTCGGTAAGTTCTGCCAGATAGTTAGCGCCGTCAAACCAAAACTCGTCATTCCATTCGGGAGGACAAACGCCGGTGCCAAAATAGTCATGACCATCAAGATGCCATTTGCCGATGTAGCAGGTTTGATAGCCCGCATCCTTGAAGTAGCGCCCCATCGTTGAGATGTTCTTGCCTGGTGCAACATTGTTGGTCCACGGTCCGGACTGATTAGCGTAGATCCCGGTGAACAGCCCCGCACGCGCGGGGGTGCAAACAGGGGAGCAGGTATAAGCAGCATTGAAGCGAATCCCCTCTTCCGCAAGCTGATCAATATGGTGGGTGTTCAGGGGTTTACCACTATAACAGCCCACCATATTCGTGGCCTGAGTGTCGGTCATGATGAACAGAAAATTCGGGCGTTTCATGGCTTTTCCTTAACGTCGGAAACATAAACAAGCGAAGGGTTACGGCGCTGACGGATGGCATCGATAATGAGATAAATCACGACCCCTGCGGTGATGGAGTAGCTGACGATGGCAAGCCATTGAGTGGAATACCCCCCAAATTGGGCCAGCCCGGCGTAGACGCCAATCATGGCGAAGAGAATACCCACCGAGGCAATTTTCGCGTTACGCCAGGGTGACATGTCCACGGCAAACGCGTCATGGAAGGTAAACGGCGTGTCGCGCGGTTTGAGCCAGCCGATAATCAACATTACCGCCACGTTGATGCAGAACGTGCAGGCCAGAACATAGAGAAAGTGAAAATCGAATTTCACCAGATAATTAATTACGATGTAGCTGCAAATGCCGATAAACAGCGCCACTTTCGCGGCGAGGGCTGGAATGCGCGGGAAGAAAAAGCCCATAATGATGATAGTCACCAGTGGAACGTTATAGATGCCGTTTAGCTGTTTCATCCATGAATAAAGCCCCTCCGGCGCATTGGCAATCCACGGCGCAACTATTACAGATACCACTGCGATAAACAGGCCAAACCGGCGTCCTACCTGCACCAGTCCGTCCGGCGTCGCATCAGGCTTCAGGATGCGACGATAAATTCCCATACTAAAGAGCGTACTGGCACTATTCAGGAACCCGTTGAACGTACTGATAACTGCACCAAATAAAACGGCACCAAAAAAACCCACCAACGGTGTCGGCAGGACTTTGTTGACCAGAGCAGGATAGGCCATGTCCGCACTCGGCAGATCGCTGTACAGGTGGAACGCAATCAGGCCAGGAAGCACCAGAATTAGCGGGTCGAGCATTTTTAACACGGCGGTTAACAAGGCCCCTTTTTGTCCCTCAGCGAGACTTTTCGAGGCCAGCGTTCGCTGCACAATTCCCTGATTCGTACACCAGTAAAAGGTATTCACCAGGATCAGGCCCGTAAACGCCGCGCCGATAGGCAACGGATCGGTGCTTACGCCAATGGAATTTAACTTCTCGGCGTGTACGGTGGTCAGACGCTCAACTCCCTGTAAAAAACTGCCATCCCCCATCACAATCAGACCAAACACGGGTACCAGCAGACCACCGATCACCAGACCAATGCCGTTAATGGAGTCCGCAATCGCCATGGCGCGCATTCCGCCTATAACGGCATACACAATTCCGGCCAGCCCCAGCAGAATGACCAGCAACCAGATGGCTGCGGCCTGCGAAAGTCCAAGCGCATCGCCGACGTGAAACAGGCTATTCAACGCCAGCGCGCCGGAGTAGAGCACAATCGGCAGGAAGCAGACGCCCGTCGCGATAAGAAAACAGAAATCAATAATGATGCGTGTCGTTTTGTCGTAACGCTCTTCCAGAAAATCGGGAATAGTGGCAATACCGCGTTGCAGATACTTCGGCAGGAAGATCAGCGCCAGAAAAATCAACGTAACCGCTGACGTGACCTCCCAGCCCATCACCGACATGCCGCTTTTATAGGCCTGGCCAGACAGACCCACCAGTTGCTCTGTGGACAGGTTGGTCAGCATCAGTGAAGCAGCAATCACTGGCGCTTTCAGCGACCGGCCCGCCAGAAAGTATCCCTGCTGCGAAGCGGTATCCACTTTACGTATCTTCCACCAGGTGATAAACGCCACCAGCAGCGTAAAGGCAATAAAGCTCACAATTTGCTGAATATTCATCTTGTTGCCCTTAATTATGATTATGACCCGGTAGTTCGCTGTACAGAGGAATTTAACGCACCGGACCCAGGCTATTCGATATCTTAAAATACAAGACTGGTTTCCCCATCACGGTAATTTTCTGATAAATTCCGCTACAGGTTGTGGGCATAATTTGCTGACGGGAAATTAAAATGAATGGAAAAATTCAAATTTCGCATGTAAAAAACGAAACAACGTACAATATTCCCTTAGTTCTTGATGAAAGTGTGATCTCAAGCGGAATTTCACTGATCTCACTCTGGCATACGCTAGCCGACGAGAGCTACCGCGTTATCTGGCCTCAGGATAAGAAAAAACCGCTGATTGCTAACTCCTGGGTGGCGGTTTATACCGTGCAAGGGTGCGGGAAAATCAGGCTCAAAGATAATTCTGAAATTATGCTTAATGGAAATAACGTTATATTCTTAAAACCTACCGATATAACGTCGTACTACTGCGACGGTCTTATCTGGGAACAATACTGGATGGAATTCATCCCCACAAACATGATGGAAATCCCTATATTACAAACTGGCATAATTTATAATGGCGACGAGTTTAATAAAGAACTTTCAGAAGTTGCTGAATTACTCGCTTTGCGGTCCAACATAAAAAATAATTTAGCCGTCGCGTTTCTCACAAAAATTATCTATCAGTGGATTTGTCTTATTTCCGAAAATGGTAGAAAAGATCGGGAACTGCTGCGTCTGGAAAATCTGTTGGCCGAGTTGCACGCCAGTGTGCAAAAGCGCTGGAGCGTCACAGAAATGGCACAGCGGATGCAGTGCAGCGAGCCCTGGCTGCGGCGGATCTTTTTACGATACACGGGTAAAACGCCGAAAGAATATTATCTTGACGCACGCCTCGAACTGGCGCAATCGCTGCTGCGCCAGGAGGGAAATACGGTAAACAAGGTGGCTGACATGCTCAACTTTTTTGATTCGTTTCACTTCAGCAAAGCGTTTAAGAATAAGTTTGGCTATGCGCCGTCGGCGGTCAGCAAGTTTAAGGACCGGCACCTCAATGATGCCGGTCAGGAAAATTAATGCAGTTCCGGCCAGTACTCTTTGTTGGCTTCAATCAGATCGTCCAGAATCGCCTTCGCCACCGACGCGCTCGGTACGGTTTTCGACAGGGTAATCGCCTGCCAGAGTTTCTGATACGAGCGCTGCTCCCAGGCGTCCACCACCAGTTTTTCCACTGCCACCTGCTGGCTCATGAGCCCTTTCTGGAAGTGCGGAATATCACCAACGGTCAGCGGCTCCGGTCCGTTGTGGCCGACCAGACAAGGGATTTCTACCATCGCGTCGGCGTCAAAATTATGGATAGCCCCATTGTTAGGCACAATCAGCAGCATGCGTTCCTGGGTATTAAAGGCGATCGCGGTCGCCAGATCGACGATGTACGACGCATGTTCGTCGATTTCCAGTTCACCGGCAGAAGAATGACCGGCTTCGATAATCGCCCGGCATGAACTGAATACATGCTTCTCACGGTGATCCATCACTTCATTGGCGCGGGTACGCTCCGGGTTGGAATGGGCGACCACATAGTCCGGGAACAGGTAATACTTCAGGTAGGTGTTCGGCATGGTGTCCGGATCCAGCGCCTGTACGTCTTTAGCCTTGGCGAAAGTATCATTCCAGCTCGCTTCAGTATGCGCATCTTCCGAAGGCGGAACATAACCGTTTTTCGCCACGTATTCGCGCAGTTTCGGCATCAGATCGTTGCCGTTCAGATCTTCAATCGACGTCCACCAGCCGAAGTGGTTCAGACCGTAGTAACGCACGCGCATCTCTTTGCGATCTTTCAGGCCGACGATTTGCGCCATACGTCCTTCAATGCCGATCGGCATGTCGCAGATGTTGAGAATTTTCGCGTTCGGACGCAGGCGGCGCGTGGCTTCCGCAACAATCGCCGCCGGGTTGGAGTAGTTCAGCATCCACGCGTTCGGGGAGTACTGCTCCATGTAATCCACCAACTCCAGCACGCCGCCGATGGAGCGCATGCCGTAGGAGATGCCGCCCGGCCCGCACGTTTCCTGGCCCAGCACGCCGTGGCGCAGCGGGATTTTTTCATCTTTTTCACGCATGGGGTATTTGCCCACGCGAATATGCGCCATCACGAAATCCACATCGGTAAAGGCCGCTTCAGGATCGGTGGTGTAACTAAATTCAATCTCCGGCGCCTGCTCCTTAAGGATGATTTTGCACGCCTCGGCGATGATCTCCTGACGTGCTCCGTCATTGTCATAGAACTTCAGCGCACGCAGCGGGAAACGGTCACGGTTGGCTAACAGCATCAGGACGATACCAGGCGTGAATGTACTGCCGCCGCCTGCAATAACAACTGAGAATTTTTTCATGATATAGCCTCTGTCAGAGTGGTTTGTTCGTTTGTTAAGGGGGTTTTCATCAGCGATTCCAGCTGGTCGCGCACCTGAGGAACGTGCAGACCGACAATCACCTGTATGCCGTTGCCGCGCCGCACCACACCGTGTGCGCCCAGGGCTTTGAAGACGTCGTCGCTTTGGGTTTTCGTCATATCCACCAGGGCGATACGCAAGCGGGTGGCGCAGTTATTGATACTTTCGATGTTTGCTGCACCGCCGAGCGCCTGTAAGAACCCAGCAGCCTGCCCGACCTGCTGGCTGGCTGCCGCCGGGGCGGTGGTTTGCCCGCGCGCGGCCTTATAGTCGGCTTTGTTGTAGAGTTTGATTTCGCTCTCTTCCCGGCCCGGCGTTTTGAGATTCAGACGTTCGATAAGCGTCCTGAAAACCACGAAATAGAGAGCGGTGAAGCAGAGGCCGATGCCAATCTGGGTGAATACCGTCGAGGCGTGGTTATGGAACATCGGGATCCAGTTTTGCGGCAGGAACTGGTCCAGCAGACCGCCCCCCATGTTCCCCACCACCCCGAAGGTATACATCACCGTCGCCATCGTTGCGGCCAGCACGGCGTGGATGGCAAACAGCAACGGCGAGATAAACAGGAAGGTGAACTCCAGCGGTTCGGTAATGCCCACCAGCACGGCGGTAAGCGTGGCCGGGATCAGCAGACCTGCCACTTTGACGCGGTTCTCCGGCGACGCGGTATACCAGATAGCCAGCGCAATACCGACTGAGCCAAACACCTTAGAGTTGCCGTGCAGCGCGAATCCGCCCTCCGGAAACAGCGTTTTCAGCGGCACAGTGCTCTGGCTGAATTCCTGAAGGTGCTGTGCCCAGTAGACCTGAATGCCGCCTTCTACCGCAGCCGGGCCGAAGATAAACGGGCCGTAGACAAAGTGGTGTAATCCGGTTGGGATCAGAATGCGTTCCAGGAAGGTATAAACCCATACGCCCAGCGCGCCAGCGGTACGTAGAAAGGCCTGCAACGACTCAATGCCCATCTGCACTTTCGGCCATCCCAGCAGCGTCAGCCAGGCGCAAGGGATCATGACGAAGAACGCGAGGATAACGACAAACGAGGTGCCCTGGAAAATCCCCAGAAAGACCGGCAACGGCTTGTCGAAAAATCGGTTGTGGATGGCGGTGACGAGCCCGGAAATGATAATCGCCCCGATGATGCTGGTATCAAGCGTTTTGATTCCGGCAATCATCGCCAGCCCGCTGCCGGCAGTGGGTTCAGCAGAGAAGTCGACGCCAAAGAAGTGACCCCAGGTCATCCCCATCGCGTTGATAAAGTAGTTCCAGGTCAGGAAGCTAATCAGCACCGCCAGACAGGCGCGGCCCTGCGCCTGCTTTGCCAGGCCAATCGGTAAGCCGACAGCAAAAATCAGCGGCATATTTCGGAACACCGCCCAGCCGCCCTCTTCGATGATGTGAACAATTTGCGCGAACAGATTATCCGGCGCGGTTAAGGCCTCACCGACAAACAGCGGATTGCGAAGCATGATGGCGATCCCAACCACGATCCCGGCAAAGGGAAACAGCAAAACCGGGGTGAACATGGCGCCGCCAAAACGTTGTATTTGACTGAGCATTTTTAAATCCTCATGAAACAACCTGTAGGGGATAGAGGCCTTTATGGTTTTTTACTGGCCTGAGGTGAGCATAAGAACTTACTGATGCGGCAACATGGTATGCCGCTGCGATTCGTGATCGCATTCATGGTTTTAATTTGACCAATCAGGTCTACTTTTTAAACTAAACATAGACAAGTTAAGACGTAATCCACGCCATGATGTGCGCAGAGAGGTCTACTGGTGATCTACAAATCAATTGCCGATCGGCTGCGGCTGCGGCTGAATTCCTCGGACTACAACATTGGCAGTCCGTTACCCGGAGAAAAAGCGCTGGCAAAGGAGTTTGGCGTAGCCCGGATGACCATCCGCAAGGCGCTGGATCTGCTGGTAAGCTGGGGGCTGGTTGAACGTCGACACGGCAGCGGGACGTTCGTGGCGCGCAAAGACGTTCATCATGAAACGACTAACCTGACCGGGCTGGTGGAGGTGCTGCGCCAGCAGGGGAAAGAAGTGCAGAGCAAGGTGTTGCAGTTTGAAGTGATGCCCGCGCCGCCCGCCATCGCCAGCCAGCTGCGGATTCAGGTTGATGAGCGGATCTATTTTTCAAGGCGGGTGCGTTACGTGGACGGAAAACCGCTGATGCTGGAGGACAGCTTTATGCCGGTGAAGCTGTTCCGCAATCTTTCCCTGGCGCATCTCGAAGGATCTAAGTTTGATTACATCGAGAAGGAATGCGGGATCACCATCAGCGGCAACTACGAGAGCCTGACGCCGGTGCTGGCAGATAAACAGCTGGCCGGTTATATGAATGTGCCGGAACAGACGCCGCTGCTGCGCATCACCTCCCTTTCCTACAGCGACAGCGGCGAGTTCCTCAATTATTCCGTGATGTTCCGGAACACCAGCGATTACCAGGTGGACTACCATCTGCGGCGCATCCACCCGGAAGACTTGTTAGCCCATCCCCCAGAACAGCACCGCCAGTAGCTGCGGGGTGATGATGCGCAGAAACATCACCAGCGGATAAACCGTGGCGTAGGACAACGCCGCCGCGCCGCTGGTGGCGTGCAGGTTGTTGGCGAACGCCAGCGCGGGCGGATCGGTCATGGAACCGGCCAGCATGCCGCACAGCGTGAGATAGTTCATTTTAGCGAAGATACGTGCCAGTAATCCGACCGTTATCAGTGGGATAGCGGTAATAAATATGCCGTATCCTACCCAGCTCATCCCTTCGCCGTTGACCAGAGTATCGACAAAATCGCCGCCGGATTTCAGCCCCACCACCGCCAGAAACAGCACGATGCCTAACTCCCGCAGCGCCAGGTTAGCACTCGGCGGCATAAACCAGTAGAGCTTACCGATGGAGCCGATACGCCCGAGGATCAGCGCCATAATGAGCGGCCCGCCTGCCAGACCCAGCTTCAGTGCTACCGGGAAGCCGGGCACGTACAGGGGGATGGAGCCAAGCATGACGCCAAGCCCGACGCCGATAAAGACCGGCAGCATCTGCACCTGCTGGAGTTTTTGCTGGGCGTTGCCTACCATGTCCGCTACGGCATCAATGGATGAGGGACGCCCGACGAGGTTGAGAATATCACCGAATTGCAGGCTGGCATCCTGGCTGGCTACCAGCTCGACACCGGCGCGGTTAAGCCGGGAGATCACCACGTCATAACGCTCTTTAACCTGCAAATCGCGTATTTTCTTGCCCAAAACCTTCTCATTGGTCACTACCACGCGCTCCACGCGCATGTCCGTTCCACGGGTTGAGAGTGAGGTATCCACCTCCTGACCAATCACCAGCCGGGCATTGTTTAAATCCGCCGGTTGCCCTACCAGATGCAGGAGATCGCCGTGCTGAATAAGGGTATCCGGTGAAGGTACCATCAGCGTTTCATCACGTTTCAGGCGGGAACAGATAATGGTCGCGCTGTTCAGAATGGGAACATCCTGTATCGCCATATTGTTCAGGTTGGGGTTTTCGACGCGAATGTTGATGGTTTTAATGAGCGCATGGCCGTTGGTCAGCGTGCTTTCATGCTCTTTTGCCTCCTGCTCGACGTTAACACGGAACAGCACGCGCACCAGCCACATCGAGAGCAAAATACCGCAAATGCCAAACGGATAGGCCATGGCGTAGCTCATCCCCATCTGATCGACGACATCAGCAGGGATACCCAGATCGCGCAGAATTTGCTGGCCCGCCCCGAGCGCGGGCGTATTCGTGACGGCGCCGGAGAAGATGCCCAGCACAACGGGCAGCGGAATCGCGAAGAGTTTATGCAGAATGGCGGTAACCAGCCCACCCATCACGACGATGCCGAAGGCAAAGAGATTAAGGCGTAAACCGGAGACGCGCAGGGAAGCGAAGAAGCCCGGCCCCACCTGAATACCGATGGTATACACAAAGAGGATCAGGCCGAACTCCTGGATGAAATGCAGCATATCGGCGCTGAGCACCCACCCAAGCTGGTCGGCAAAATGGCCGACAAAAATCCCGCCGAACAGCACCCCGCCGATGCCAAATCCGACGCCGCGGATTTTGATATTCCCCAGCCATAGCCCCACTACCGCGACAAGGGCCAACACGCTAACGGTTAACGCGATATCACTCATGATCCACATCCTGTGTATAACCATAGTTATGCTAAGGATTCTCTCAGAGCTGACGGCGGTTGTATGGGCGATGGCGCACAAAAAAGCCCTGCCGGGGCAGGGCTTCATGGCATCTGTGAGCGAGTCGGGTGGCGGCTGCGCCTTACCCGACCTACAGGATCGGCAGGTTTGCCACCCGGCAAAAACGTGGTTTAGCTGTTCAACGCCGGGCGTTCGCTAATGGCGATGCGCTGAGGCGCAATGGCTTCCGGCACGTTACGGGTGAGGTCAATGTTCAGCAGCCCGTTAGTGAACGTCGCGCCAGAAACTTCCATATGGTCTGCCAGGGTAAAGCTCAGGCTAAACGGCTGAGTGACAAGCCCCTGATGCAGCCATTTGGTCTCGGTGTCTGGTTTTTCCGGTGACCCTTTCACGGTCAGGCGCGTACCCTCAAGCTGGATGTCGAGATCTTCCTGGCGGAACCCGGCCAGCGCAAGCGTGATGCGGTAGTGGTTATCATCGCTTTTTTCGATGTTGTACGGCGGAAAGGTCTGCTGTTCGGTTGCGCTTTGCAGCGCGTTAGCCAGTTTGTCAAAACCGATCCACTGACGCAGCAGGGGGGATAAATCGTAGTTACGCATACTAAATCTCCTTCTGAGAAGCGAGTGCGGCACAGTTTAATTTTGTGCACAGTTGTACCTGCAAACCCTTGCGGATTCGCATATGCTCCCGTTACGGCAAGCAAGTTCGGGTGGGCCGCTCACGCGACCCGCGTAATTAGTTGATTTCGATACGACGCGGTTTTTTCTCTTCCGGAATCACACGTTCCAGTTCGATAAACAGCAGGCCGTTCACCAGGTTCGCGCCCTTGACGTGGATGTTCTCAGCCAGCTGGAACTTGCGCTCAAAGTTGCGCTCTGCGATGCCCTGGTAGAGGTAGGTTCGTTCTTTCTGCTCGGCCGTATGGGAGCCTTTCACCACCAGCAGATTGTCCTGCGCGGTGATCTCCAGTTCGCTCTCTGCGAAACCGGCAACAGCAATCGCAATGCGATAGTGGTTTTCGTCAACCAGTTCAACGTTGTAAGGAGGATAGCCGTTGCTCTGGCTCTGGTTGTTTTCTAAGTGGTTGAACAGACGATCGAAACCAATGGCAGAACGGTATAGCGGAGAGAGATCGAAATTACGCATGGATAAATGCTCCTGAAATCAGCGAGAAAATGTAGCCTTCCACCATGGACAGGCTTCTGCTTCCCCGAACACCCATCAGGCGTGTCCGTTATCGGGTTACATTCTTAAAATGGGTCTGGATACGGCCTTTTCAAGACTGTTGATGTGAGATTTTTTTGCACTTTGCTGGTTGTCGCATAGACTCAGGGGCACAGCACAAAGGGTTAAATTGCGATGACGACCACAGTGCGGGAGTTTTGAGCTATCCATTTTGGACGCGCCTCGCTATAACCCTGAGTTGCAGGTCAATGCCGTGCTACTAAAGATGACTGAGTGATGATGAGAAATGTTCTGATTAAGCTGGCGTCGTTCAGCGGGGTTGTTTTACTTTGCGGGTGTTCGAGCGTGATGTCGCACACCGGCGGTAAAGAAGGAACATATCCGGGGACGCGCGCCAGTGCCGCAATGATCTCTGATGATGAGACAAACTGGGGTACCAAATCTCTGGCGATTCTTGATATGCCGTTTACGGCGGTTGCCGATACGCTTCTGCTGCCGTGGGATATGTTCCGCACCGACAGCTCAGTGCGTTCGCGCGTTGAGAAAAGCGAGCAGGAAAAGCTGGCGACCAATTCCGTCATCCCGCCCGCAGAGATGCCTCCACGCTAATTCTGTGCGGTTTCCGTTAGCCACAGCTGGCGGAAACCGTCCTTCTCTTCCATCCATGCAATAAATCGTCCGTCCGGGGAAAACACCACAGCGTCAGCAGACGGCGGATTGCCGTGATCGGACGTCAAAAACGTCACCTCTCCGGTCTGCGCATCGCAGCAGGCAATACGGCCTGCAAGCACAAATCCCAGCCCGTTGCCGGAAGGATGCCAGTTAAAGGCCGACTGAATACCACGCTCAGTGTGGGTCAGCTGACGCGGCTCGCCGCCCTCAGGGGAGATAAGCCACAGCTGCACAACGCCGTTATCGTCCCGCATTAAAAACGCAATCTGCGTCCCCTGCGGATTGCTGCGCACCCAGTGGCGCGGCACGTTCACCAGCCCCGGATACGCCTTCTGATGGGTGAAGGTTAAGCGACGTTGCGTTACGCCCGCAGGCGGCGCGGGCATTGTATCAGGCGTTCCCTGCAACGGCGCATCGCCCGCCCGTTTCCAGCCCTGCTCGTCTTTGGGGAGATCGACAATAAACAGTTCGGGCACTTTCTCGCCTTTCGCAGACACCGTATCGCCGATAAACGCCAGCCTGTCGTTGCCCACCCAGCCCTCTTCATAGGCGCGGTTTACCTCATCGCTGCCCGGTTTCGGGTTCGGCGTTGTCCGGCTTACCAGTACGCTCCAGAAGGTGCCGGCATATTCCCGCGGATGGTTCCCCTGTGGGTTTACTGGGCCAAAAGGCGCCGCCACCCCGACGTTACGCAAATCCAGCTGCGGATCGCGCGCGTGCAGCACATGGTCGTTGTAGGTAAAGCTGACGAACTGCCCGTTCGGGCTAAAAACGTGGACGTGGCTGCCGCCACGCAGCGCGCCTGCGGTGTAAGGCGCGGTGATATCCATCGCATCAAGATTGCTCACCTGACCATTGTGCGCAATCACCCCCTGACGATGGTGAAAATCATACTGCCAGTCTGCATCCGGGTTTTTCGGGCCGTGGATAAAAACATATTTTTCCTGCGCCGGATGAACGGTTACCACGCCGACATGCGCGCCGTCAGTCGCACGGTAGATCGCCTCAACCTCGCCCGTACTAACATTGACCCGCTCAATGGTTTCACCGGTAAACGACGCGCCGGACGGGCGGACATCATAGACAAGCCACTGGCTGTCTGGCGTCCAGGTGTTGATGTTGGTGAGCTGGTGGTTGCGGGAAGCGAAGGTGATTTGTTTCATGAAAATACCCTGATGCGCGGTTATCGCATCAGGGTAAAACATCCGAAGGGATTAGCCTACTCGTTTAACGTCGCCGACCAGCAGGATGTAGGAGAGCGCCCCGATCAGCGCCACGGCAGAGATATACACCAGAGCCGGACCAAAGCCGTAGTCCTGCGCCAGGTAACCGATGACCAGCGGTACGGTGATCCCGCCCAGGCCGCCAACGAAGTTAAACACGCCGCCAGTCAGGCCGATCAGACGCATCGGCGCCAGGGACGACACCAGCGACCAGGTGATGGAGGCAAAACCGTTTCCGAAGAACGCTACCGCCATCAGGGTCATGATCCACACCGGATCGTTGGTGTAGTTCGCTCCCATGATGCAGGTAGAGATCAGCAGTCCGCAGATAATCGGCGTTTTACGCGCAACGCCCAGCGAGAAACCTTTTTTCACCAGCTTATCCGCCAGCCAGCCCGAGAGCAGGACGCCGAAAAACGCCGCAAGGAAGGGTACGGTGGTCATAAAGCCTGCCTTCAGCGCGGTAATACCTTTTTCCTGGGTCAGATAGTTCGGGAACCAGGTGAGGAAGAACCACAGCGTGGAGGTCACCGCGAACTGTCCCAGATACACGCCCACCAGCTTACGGTGGAAGACCAGCTTCCAGTCCGCTCTGGTCAGCGGCTGGCGCGCCTCTTTTTTCACGGGCGCATCGCCATCCACCAAGCCACCGCCGTCGCGGATGTAGTCCAGTTCGGCTTTGGTGATGCTTTTGGTCAGGCGCGGCGGCTGATAAACCTTAAACCAGATGAGCGACCAGATAATGCCGATCCCGCCGGTGACGATAAACACCCAGTGCCAGCTCAGCAGCTCCTGGATCCAGATTAACAGCGGCGTCAGAAACGCCAGACCAACAAACTGCCCGGAGGTGTAAAAACCAACAGCGGAAGCGCGTTCGTGTTCAGGGAACCAGCTGGTCACCATGCGGTTGTTGGTCGGAAACGCCGGCGCTTCAAACACCCCGGTGATGGCGCGCAGGCCAATCAGCGACATCAGCCCAGTCGCGAAGCCCTGGAACAGGGTCGCCACGGACCAGCCAAAAATAGCGATAAAGTAGGTCAGACGTGAACCCACGCGGTCGAGGAACCAGCCGCCCGGGATCTGGCAGAGCGTATACAGCCAGGCAAACGCCGAGAAGACGTAGCCCATTTCCGCTTTGGTGATGCCAAACTCTTCCTGAATATGAGCCGATGCCACGGCAAGGTTGGCGCGGTCGACATAACAGATGACCACGGTAATAAAGATCATGATCAGCGTCAGGTAACGACGACGCCCGGTTTTTGCAGCAGTAACTGGAATATCCATCGCAATCTGTCTCCAGATTTTGGGCATAGCGAAGCCGCTCACCATGCCCTGTAATTTACAGAGGGTTATATTTTTTCTATGTACGTTTTTTTTGCCCGGTGGCGCTTCGCTTGCCGGGCCTACGAGAGAGTAGGCCGGATAAGCGTAGCGCCATCCGGCGATTTACCACTCGGCTACGGAACCGTCTTCAAGACGCCACAGTGGGTTACGCCAGTCCGGCGCACTTTTACTCAGCTCAATGACTTTGGCTTCGTCGATCTCCACGCCAAGGCCCGGCTTCGTTAACGGTTTAAAGAAACCACCTTCCATGCTGAAGTCTTCTTTGTTTTTCACAAAGTCGAGCAGCTCCGCGCCCTTGTTATAGTGAATGCCCATGCTTTGTTCCTGGAACACCGCATTGCGGGAGACGAAGTCGACGTGCAGGCAGGCCGCCAGCGCAATCGGCCCAAGCGGACAGTGCGGCGCCAGCGCCACATCGTAGGCTTCTGCCATTCCGGCAATTTTGTAGCATTCGGTGATGCCGCCCGCGTGGGAGAGGTCCGGTTGCAGGATCGCAATGCCGCCCGCCTCCAGCACGCGTTTAAACTCGAAGCGCGAGAACATGCGTTCCCCAGCCGCGATGGGAATGTGCGTCTGTTCAGCCAGTTTCGGATAGTATTCCGCCTGCTCGGCCAGCACCGGCTCTTCGATAAACAGCGGGCGATACGGCTCCAGCTCTTTAATCAGCACTTTGGCCATTGGCGCGCTGACGCGGCCGTGGAAATCCAGACCAAACTCAATCTCGTTGCCGAAGGCTTCACGGATTTGCGCCACGGTATTCACCGCCCGGTCTACCGCGCGCGAGTTGTCGATAACGCCCATTTCTTCGCAGCCGTTGAGTTTGAAGGTGTCAAAACCGATGTTGCGCAGTTGCCGGATACCGTCGATCACTTCCGCAGGGCGGTCACCGCCCACCCAGCTGTAGGCTTTGATTTTGTCGCGCACCAGGCCGCCCATTAATTGCCAGACCGGGGCATTCAGCACTTTGCCTTTGATATCCCACAGCGCCTGATCAATACCGGCGATGGCGCTCATCAGGATCGGACCGCCACGGTAAAATCCCGCGCGGTACATCACCTGCCACAGGTCGTTGATGCGCGCCGGATCCTGGCCAATCAGGTATTCGCCCAGCTCGTGCACCGCGGCTTCAACGGTGCGCGCACGGCCTTCAATCACCGGCTCGCCCCAGCCAACCACGCCTTCGTCGGTTTCGATTTTCAGGAACATCCAACGCGGGGGTAAACGGTACGTGGTGAGTTTGGTTATTTTCATTGCACTGCCTCTCGATACGCTTTCACAAATGCTGCCGCCTGCTGTGCGGTACGCTCAACGGGCTGACCGGCACGATAGAGATCGCTGCCCAGCCCCGCGCCCACACAGCCCGCGCTCATCCACTGGCCCAGGTTTTCCGGCGTGACGCCGCCCACGGCAAAGACCGGCACGCTGGCGGGTAAGACCGCTTTCAGCGCTTTGATGTAATCCGGACCAAAGGCCGACGACGGGAAAATTTTGAGAGACTGTGCGCCCGCATCGAGGGCGGCAAAGGCTTCTGTGGCCGTGGCGCAACCCGGGCAGACGGTCATGCCGTAATCCACCGCCCGGCGGATCACCTCGGGGTTGATATTCGGTGTGACGATAAGCTTGCAGCCCATTTTCGCCAGTTCATCCACCTGCTCCGGTTGCAGCACGGTGCCTGCGCCAATCAGCGCCTTATCACCAAACGCCTTCACAATTGCCGGAATGCTTTTTTCCCACTCCGGGGAGTTGAGCGGGATTTCCACCGCGTCGAACCCGGCGTCGATCACCGCGCCAACGTGCGCTAAGGCCTCACCGGGCGTGATACCGCGCAAAATCGCGATCAGGGGAAGTTCAGTTTGCCACTGCATGAGCGATGCTCCTTATGCCTGCCTGAAATGCCGTGTCGCCTTCCACCGCAGCAACATCCCGTCCGATAGCGTGGAACGCCTGGCGGTAACGAGACGTCAGCGATGAACCCGCGACGAGCGTGATGGCCTGCTGCCCGGCGAACGCGTCGCTCAGAGTGGCGACTTCTGCGCCAATCAGCAGGCCGGACAGAAATTCGCTGACCTGTTCGCGCGGAAGATTTCCCAGCACGTGCGAGGCGCGAACCTCAAAAAGTTGCGGCAAAACGGCAGGGGATGCGATCCCGCGCTCAAGCCCGGCGGCAAACGCTTCCGGCGAAGGGGTCTGCTCCGGCAAACCGGCCCCCACCAGCGAATGCTTAAGCAGCAAGTGGTGCAGTTCGCCGGTCATCACGGTGCGGAAATCATGAATTTGCTCAGCATCCGCCTGGACCCATTTGCAGTGCGTCCCGGGCATGACGTAGACAGAAGAAGGAGAAAGGGTGCGCGCCCCGAGCAGCTGCGTCTCTTCGCCGCGCATCACATTATGGTTATCGTCGCGAGAGACGCATAAACCGGGAATAATCCAGACATTGTCGCCAACGGACGTTAACTGCTCGCCAACGGCGGTGAAATGCACCGGAACTGACAGGTAAGGCGCGACCTTCCACCCCACGTTACTGCCGACCATTCCGGCCATCACCACTGGCGTAGTACCGTCGCGCCAGTTTTGTGTCACTTCTGCTAACACCGCTGCGGGGGATTTACCGTTCAGGCGCGTCACACCTGCTTCTGATTGCCTGCTTTCCAGGCACTGCTCACCCTGGTAGAGCCAGGCGCGCAGATTGGTCGATCCCCAGTCAATTGCGATGTAGCGTGATGTCATGTGATTTCCTTCAACCTTCGTGTCGAGCTGGCGATCATGGTCAGCGCCGCCTGCTCTGCCGCATCACCGTCCTGATGCCGTATCGCATCGAACAGCGCTTTATGTTCCTGAAGCGTTTTCGGCATGTTGGCCTCATCGCCCATCCAGGTACGTTCAAATACTGCTCGCTGTAGCGAGCTGATCGCCACGCTAAGCTGCTGTAAAACCGGGTTATGCACCGACTGCAATACCGCTTCGTGGTAACGAATGTCCGCTTCGTTGAACGCCTCCCGATTCTGGTTATTGGCGATCATGTCGTTTAAAGCCGACTCAATCTGTGCCAGGTCACCTGACGTTGCGCGCTCTGCCGCCCAGCGGGCGATGGCCGGTTCCACCAGATTTCGGACTTCGCTCATCGCGCCGATGAGCCGTGGGTCGTAGTCGTTTTCCAGCACCCATTGCAGAACATCGGTATCGAGGTAGTTCCACTGGTTACGCGGCGCCACAAACGCGCCGCGATAGCGCTTCATTTCAATCAGCCGCTTCGCCATCAGCGAGCGGAACACTTCCCGAATGATGTTGCGCGAGGTTTCAAACTCCTCGCACAGTTCCGCCTCTGCTGGCAGCGGCGAACCGGGAACGTATTTGCCACCCACAATCTGAGTGCCCAGCGTGATGACAATGCGATCGGTTTTATTGAGTGTCATGGAGAGTCCTTGTGCTCTGTAAGTCCATCACTACTTTACCGCGACCGCTGAATTTCGCCTCACTTTTGCAGTACAAACGTGAGGCCTTTCGTCTTTGCCGTGGTGACAATGTAGTACAATCAGTTAATGTTGTACTACAATCCAGATCACAAAAAGAACAATTTGATAAATTCAGGGCCAAAAAAAGCCCCGGTTAATAACCGGGGCTAATCTTTCAAAGCACTTGTTACGACAGAACGAATTTCTCGATCGCCCAGGCAACGCCGTCTTCCAGGTTAGATTTGGTCACGAAGTTCGCCACTTCTTTTACCGACGGGATGGCGTTATCCATCGCCACGCCCATGCCCGCATATTCGATCATCGCAATATCGTTTTCCTGGTCGCCCAGCGCCATGATCTCCTCAGGCTTGATGCCCAGCGCATCGGCAAGCGATTTGACGCCCGTGCCTTTATTGACGCGTTTATCAAGGATTTCGAGGAAGTACGGCGCACTTTTCAGCACGGTGTATTTCTCTTTTACCTCAGCCGGAATGCGTGAAATGGCTTTGTCGAGGATCGCGGGTTCGTCGATCATCATTACTTTCAGGAACTGGGTTGCCGGGTCCATGTTTTCCGCTTCGCAGAACACCAGTGGAATGGTTGCAACGTAGGACTCGTGCACCGTGTAGTAGCTGATATCGCGGTTGGCGGTGTAAAGCGTATTGCGATCGAGCGCGTGGAAGTGAGAGCCCACGTCGCGGGAGAGTTTTTCCAGGAAAAGGTAGTCATCATAGCTCAGTGCAGTTTGCGCCACCGTGCTGCCATCGGCTGCCTTTTGCACCAGCGCGCCGTTATAGGTGATGCAGTAATCGCCAGGCTGGTTCATGTGCAGCTCTTTCAGGTAACTGTGCACCCCGGCATACGGGCGTCCGGTGGTGAGCACCACGTTCACGCCTTTTTCGCGTGCGGCGGCGATCGCATTTTTAACGGCAGGAGAGATAGTGTGGTCCGGCAGCAGCAGCGTGCCGTCCATATCGATTGCAATGAGTTTGATGGCCATGGGGTCCCCGGGATAAATGAGTGCTACCTCATGCTAACGCGATTAAGCACACAAAAATAGAGCTACCTTGCGCAACAAAAAGCCCCTTTTACGTTTATCCCGGGAACGGGAACTCACTCGCGGGTGAGAACGATTTTGCCAAACGCACCGCGATCCAGATGTTCAAGCGCCTGTTCCAGCTCGTCAAAGCGGTAGCGATGCTCAATCACCGGTTTTAACTCCGTGACATCAACAGCACGGACAAAATCTTCCAGCGCCCGGCGGTGTCCAACCCCAATCCCCTGAATGACGGGAGATTTCAGCAACAGCTCGCTTGCAGGCAGAGAAATTTCTGTCCCGGCCAGCACGCCAATGACCGATATCCGCCCATGAACGGCAACGGCGCGCAGGGAATGTCTCAGGTTCTCCCCACCCACCGTTTCGATAATATGGTCGATGCCGCGATCCTGCGTCAGTGCCAGCGTATTTTCAGCCCAGTCGCCTTTCAGTCGGTTGATGCCCTGGCTGGCCCCCAGCTTTTTGGCCCGCGCCAGTTTTTCATCACTCCCCGACGTAACAATAACTTCTGCGCCGTGCGCTTTTGCTATCTGCAAAGCGAATAGCGCCACACCGCCCGTCCCTTGTACCAGCACCGATTGCCCGGCGCGTAAATGACCGCGCTCCACCAGCGCGAACCATGCGGTAAGCCCCGCGCAAGGAAGCGTGCTGGCCTCAGCGTCATCCAGGCTTTCCGGGGACGCCACCAGCGCGTTTTCACTCACAATCACATATTCGGCCAGCATGCCCTGGAAGTATCCACCGGACGTTTTATAGGGCAAATCGCGCGCGTCTGCCTGCGGCTTGCCGTCGATCCATTCCGGGAAGAAGGTTGAGATGACGCGTGCGCCGGGCTTGAAACGCGTAACGCCTTCGCCGATGCTGTCCACCACGCCTGCCATGTCAGATGCTGGGGTAAACGGGAAGGAAAGCGGAATCGGCATCGTGCCTTCAATCACCATTTTATCCCGGTAGTTGAGCGCAACGGCATTAACCCTTACGCGAACCTCCCCCGGGCCTGGCTGTGGAACAGGCTCCTGAACGAGCCTGAGGCTTTCACGACCAAGGGCATCCATTGACCAGCGTTGCATTGTTTCAGTCATTTTTTTCTCCTGTCATCAGATGATTTTCAGTTCTGACAGTCTACCGTTGACTCAGCGTCGCCAGTGGCGATAAGTTTTCCCTTCATTGATGACCAAATTGACACAATCCGTCCATGACCGATACGCTGAAAGATATTCCCGTTTTCGTTGCCTCCGTTGAGGCAGGAAGTTTTGCCCAGGCCGCCGTCCGTCTGCATTTGTCGCGCTCGGCGGTAGGAAAAAGTATTGCTCGTCTTGAAGAGAGGCTGGGGGTTCGTCTGTTTCATCGGACCACCCGCAGTCAGAGGCTGACCGATAACGGCGCGCTTTTTTATGAACGCTGCCTGCGCGCGCTGGAGGAGATCCGTGGCGCTGAATCGCAGCTTGAAACCGGAAAACATCAGGTCAGCGGTCGGCTGCGTGTTGCCGTGCCGGTGCTGTTTGGTCGCCAGTGTATCGCCCCGCTGCTAATAGAGCTGGCGCAGGAGCATCCCGGGCTTGAGCTTGAAATGTCCTTCAGCGACCGCGTCGTGGATCTCGTGGAAGAAGGGTTTGATATGGCGGTGCGCAATGGCGCTCTGGCTGACAGCAGCGTGCTGGTCGCCAGAAGGCTGGGGGAGCACCGGATGGTGCTGTGCGCCGCGCCGGATTATCTGCTTAAGAATGGCCAGCCGCAAACCGTTGATGATTTACGCCAGCATACGGCCATTAACTACACGCGTGCGGGCAGAGTCCTACCCTGGCAGCTGATGGATTACGATGGCACGTCGCGCACGTTTATTCCCCGCTCATCGCTCAATATGGATGATTTGCAGGCGATCTGCGACGCGGCGCTGGCCGGCCACGGCCTTGCATGGTTACCCTGCTGGATGGTCATTAAAGAAATTCAGCAGGGAGATCTTGTCCCGCTCTTAAAGCAGGCCCCGGATGTACGCTTCGACGTTCATGCCGTCTGGCAGCAGACGCCACACCTGCCGCTAAGGGTAAGAATTGCCATAGATATGCTGGTCAAACGTTTACCGGCAGTGATGTCGCTGGAGTTTCCTGCGTCCATAAAAAAGCCGCGCTGAAGCGCGGCCAGTTATGCTGTCGTAAAGCGACGATTAAATATCGATATTCGCCGCCTTCAGGGCGTTCTCTTCGATGAAGGCGCGACGTGGTTCAACCGCATCGCCCATCAGGGTCGTGAACAGCTGATCCGCTGCGATTGCGTCTTTAACGGTGACGCGCAACATGCGACGGCTTTCCGGATCCATGGTGGTTTCCCACAGCTGATCCGGGTTCATTTCGCCCAGGCCTTTATAACGCTGAATAGAGAGACCACGACGGGACTCTTTTACCAGCCACTCCAGCGCCTGTTCGAAGCTGGCTACCGGCTGACGACGTTCGCCACGTTCGATAAACGCATCGTCTTCGATCAGACCGCGCAGCTTCTCGCCGAGGGTGCAGATACGGCGGTATTCCGGACCGGTCACAAATTCGTGCTCCAGCGGGTAGTCGGTATCGACGCCGTGGGTACGCACGCGGACGATCGGCTCGAACTGCTGCTCAGCGTTCTGCTGGACGTCGAACTTCCACTGGCTGCCATGCTGCTCTTTCTCGTTCAGCTCGCTCACCAGGGTGTTCACCCAGCGGGTGACGGTCTGCTCGTTGCTCAGATCGGCTTCGGTCAGGGTCGGCTGGTAAATCAGCTCTTTCAGCAGCGCTTTCGGATAGCGACGCTCCATACGGCCAATCATTTTCTGCGTGGCGTTGAACTCGGAGACCAGACGCTCCAGCGGCTCACCGGCCAGCGCTGGCGCGCTGGAATTTGCGTGCAGGGTCGCACCATCAAGGGCGATCGCGATTTGGTACTGATCCATCGCGTCGTCATCTTTAATGTACTGTTCCTGCTTGCCTTTCTTCACTTTGTACAGCGGCGGCTGGGCAATGTAGACGTGGCCGCGCTCAACGATTTCCGGCATCTGACGATAGAAGAAGGTCAACAGCAGCGTACGAATGTGCGAGCCGTCGACGTCCGCATCGGTCATGATGATGATGCTGTGATAGCGCAGTTTGTCCGGGTTGTACTCGTCGCGACCAATGCCGCAGCCGAGCGCGGTGATGAGCGTCGCCACTTCCTGAGAAGAGAGCATCTTGTCGAAGCGCGCTTTCTCAACGTTAAGGATTTTACCCTTCAGCGGCAGAATCGCCTGGTTCTTGCGGTTACGGCCCTGCTTCGCAGAACCGCCCGCGGAGTCCCCTTCCACAAGGTACAGTTCAGACAGCGCCGGGTCGCGTTCCTGACAGTCAGCCAGTTTGCCCGGCAGGCCTGCCAGGTCCAGCGCGCCTTTACGACGGGTCATTTCACGCGCTTTACGCGCCGCTTCACGGGCACGCGCCGCATCGATAATTTTACCCACCACGATTTTCGCGTCGGACGGGTTTTCCAGCAGGTATTCGCTCAGCAGTTCGTTCATCTGCTGTTCAACCGCCGATTTCACCTCAGAAGAGACCAGCTTGTCTTTGGTCTGTGAGGAGAACTTCGGATCCGGCACCTTCACGGAGACCACGGCAATCAGGCCTTCACGTGCATCGTCACCGGTGGCGCTGACTTTCGCTTTTTTGCTGTAGCCTTCTTTGTCCATGTAGGCGTTCAGGGTTCGGGTCATCGCCGCGCGGAAGCCCGCCAGGTGCGTACCGCCATCGCGTTGTGGAATGTTGTTGGTGAAGCAGTAGATGTTTTCCTGGAAACCGTCGTTCCACTGCAAGGCCACTTCCACGCCGATACCGTCTTTTTCAGTAGAGAAGTAGAAGATATTCGGGTGAATTGGCGTTTTGTTCTTGTTCAGATACTCAACGAACGCCTTGATACCACCTTCGTAATGGAAGTGGTCTTCTTTGTTGTCGCGTTTGTCGCGCAGACGAATCGACACGCCGGAGTTCAGGAACGACAGTTCACGCAGGCGTTTCGCCAGAATGTCGTACTCGAATTCGGTGACGTTGGTGAAGGTTTCGAGGCTCGGCCAGAAACGCACCATGGTACCGGTTTTATCAGTATCACCCGTGACGGCCAGCGGAGCGTCAGGCACGCCGTGCTGATAGATCTGACGGTGAATTTTGCCTTCGCGCTGGATAACCAGCTCCAGCTTCTGCGACAGGGCGTTAACCACGGAGACGCCTACGCCGTGCAGACCGCCGGAAACTTTATAGGAGTTATCATCGAACTTACCGCCTGCGTGCAGAACGGTCATGATGACTTCCGCAGCAGATACGCCCTCTTCCGGGTGAATACCGGTTGGGATACCACGACCGTCATCGGTAACGGACACGGAGTTGTCCGCATGGATCGTGACCACGATGTCTTTACAGTGACCCGCGAGCGCTTCGTCGATAGCGTTATCTACCACCTCGAATACCATGTGGTGCAGACCGGTGCCGTCATCCGTGTCGCCGATATACATACCCGGGCGCTTACGCACCGCATCCAGCCCTTTCAGGACTTTGATACTGGAGGAGTCATAAGAATTCGACATCAACGTTTCTCGCTCATTTCAACTTGGGTTAATCCGTTATTTTACCCTTTTCCACGGTAAACATCTTCGAATTTTCGTCCGACATGTCTATAACGTGTTCAGCGCTAATGGCGCTGACGAAAACCTGCGACTGCGTGGCTTTTAAGCGGCTGGCAAGCAGCCCGCGCCGCGCGTCGTCAAGTTCCGAGGCAAAATCATCTATCAGGTACAGGCAGCGTCGCCCGCTCTCTCGAGTGAGGAACTCCCCCTGCGCCAGGCGCAGCGCGCACATCAGGAGCTTCAGCTGCCCGCGCGACAGCGTGTCTTCCACCGGCGCACCGTCGGCACGAATGCGGAAATCCGCCTTGTGCGGGCCGTGCGCGGTGTAGGTCAACATGCGATCGCGCTCGAAGCTTCTCTCTAACACCTCGGCATAATCCGTCTCTTTTTCCCAGCCACGCTGAAAAGAGAAGGTGAGAGAGAACTCGGGTAAAAACTGTTTGCAGGTGTCGGCCATGTCTTCGGCGATACCTGCGCTGTATTCGGCACGCCAGCGGCTGATTTGTTCCGCAAGAGGGATGAGTTCCATGTCCCACGGACGCAGCTGAGCGTAGCGCGTGACCTGGCGCAATGCGGCGTTACGCTGTTTAAGCAGACGCTTCAGGTTGCTCCAGGCGTTAAAGAAACCGGCTTCATTGTGAAAGCATCCCCAGTCGAGGAACGCTCTTCTGTATTTGGGGCCGCCGTTGAGTAAAGTAAACCCCTCGGGCGTAATCAGCTGCATCGGCATCAGCAGCGCCAGCTCCGCCACCTTGTGGCCATCGGTGCCGTCGATGCGCACCTTGCTGTCGCCCTGCTTGTCTTTGGTCAGGCCGATGGCGGTTTCCCGCTCTGCGCCCTGCAAACGCCCGTGCAGAACAAAAGATTCCTGCTCGTGGCGAATCACGCGACCAATCTGCAAACTGCGAAACGCCCGGCCGTGGCCGAGCGTATAGATGGCTTCCAGCACGCTGGTTTTGCCGCTGCCGTTCGCGCCAACCAGGAAGTTAAAGCCAGGGGATAAAGCGAGATCCGCGCTTTCGATATTGCGAAAGTCGCGGATCAACAGACGGGTGAGCGACATTACAGTCTCATTGGCATGACAACATAAGCAGCCGACTGTGATGCGGCATCTTCAATCTGTACGCTCGAAACGGAGTCAGTCAGCAGGATGCGAACGTTCTCGCATTTCAGTGCATTCAGCACATCCAGCACATAGCTGACGTTGAAGCCGATTTCCATCTCAGCCCCGGCGTAGGTGACGTCCAGAATCTCTTCTGCCTCTTCCTGCTCCGGGTTGTTGGCGGTGATTTTGATCTGGTTTTCACTCACGTACAGACGTACGCCGCGGAATTTCTCGTTGGAGAGAATAGCGGCACGCGCGAACGCCTGCTTGAGGATGTCGCAACCCGCCTCCAGCGTTTTATCCGGGTTCTTCGGCAATACGCGGCGATAATCCGGGAAACGACCGTCTACCAGCTTCGATGTGAAGACAAAATCGCCCACGTGGGCACGAATATTGTTGCTGCCGATCTGCACGCGCAGCGGCGTTTCACCGCCGTCGAGCATACGCATCAGTTCAATTACGCCTTTACGCGGTACGATCACCGAATGGTTTGGCAGTGAATCGCCAATCGGCATGGAACAAACCGCCAGACGGTGACCGTCGGTCGCCACGGTACGCAGCTCTTCACCTTCGGTTTCGAACAGCATGCCGTTTAAGTAGTAACGAACGTCCTGATGCGCCATGGAGAACTGCGTGGCTTCAATCAGACGCTTCATCGTCGCCTGCGGCAGGGTAAATTCAACTTCGCTCTGCCAGTCATCCAGGTTCGGGAAGTCCGCAGCGGGCAACGTGGAGAGGGAGAAACGGCTGCGGCCAGAGCGCACCAGCATGCGGTCGCCCTCCAGCTGCACTGCGATTTCAGCGCCTTCCGGCAGCCCACGGCAAATATCAAAGAATTTACGTGCCGGAACCGTGGTCGCGCCCGCGTCGTGCGGCTGAGTCAGCGTAACGCGCGCGATCATTTCCATTTCCAGATCTGTGCCGGTCAGCGACAGCGTACCGTCCGCGACCTGAAGCAGCAGGTTTCCAAGAATAGGCAGCGTAGGGCGGCCGCCTAATGGGCCACTCACCTGTTGCAGCGGTTTTAATAAATGTTCACGTTCAACGGTAAATTTCATAGCGTCACGATGATAATGTTCTGATTAAATTGGAAAAATCTTCTTTTATGTCGTGGCTTTCTTCGCGTAACTGCTCGATCTTGCGACAAGCGTGCAGCACGGTCGTATGGTCACGGCCACCAAACGCATCACCGATTTCCGGCAGGCTGTGGTTGGTTAGCTCTTTTGCCAGCGCCATCGCCATCTGACGCGGACGCGCCACCGAGCGGGAACGACGTTTAGACAGTAAATCTGCCACTTTGATCTTGTAGTACTCAGCCACCGTCTTCTGAATATTGTCGATAGTGACCAGTTTTTCCTGCAAAGCCAATAAATCGCGCAGCGCTTCACGCACAAAATCGATGGTGATCGCCCGACCGGTGAAGTTGGCGTTGGCGATAACGCGGTTCAGCGCCCCTTCCAGCTCACGCACGTTGGAACGCAGGCGCTTGGCAATGAAGAACGCCACTTCACCCGGCAGGCGAATGTCGTTCTCGTCGGCTTTTTTCATCAGGATCGCGACGCGGGTTTCCAGCTCCGGCGGCTCGATAGCCACGGTCAGGCCCCAGCCGAAGCGGGATTTGAGACGATCTTCAACGCCGTTGATCTCTTTTGGATAACGATCCGAGGTCAGAATGATCTGCTGATTGCCTTCCAGCAGGGCGTTAAAGGTATGGAAAAACTCTTCCTGCGATCGTTCTTTATTGGCAAAGAACTGAATGTCATCGATCAGCAGCGCATCAACGGAACGGTAGTAGCGTTTAAACTCTTCGATCGCATTGTTTTGCAGGGCTTTTACCATGTCCTGAACGAAGCGTTCGGAGTGCATATACACCACTTTCGCATTGGGCTTACGCGCCATAATGCCGTTACCCACCGCATGCAGCAGGTGCGTTTTACCGAGACCCGTGCCGCCATACAGAAACAGCGGGTTGTAAGCGCCACCGGGGTTATCGGCTACCTGGCGAGCCGCCGCGCGCGCCAGCTGGTTCGACTTACCTTCAACGAAGTTATCGAACGTGTGTTTCACGTTAACGTTAGAGCGGTAGGTAGGCTCAGCGGGGGCCGGAACGTTATCCCAGCCCTGACGAGCCGGTGCAACGCGAGGCGCTGGCGCGGGCGCCGCCTGTGCAGGGGCTGCCACATTGACAACTTCACGAACGGTTTGGGTGACCGGCTTTGTGCCCACTTCAAAACGCAGCTGTGGGGCATCTGACCCGCAGAAATCGTTCAGCAGTCCATTGATGTTATTAAGGTATTTATCCCTTACCCAATCGAGCACGAAACGGTTTGGCGCATACAAAGCCAGCGTGTTATCGCTCAGTTCCGCCTGCAACGGGCGGATCCACATACTGAATTCTGTGGCTGGTAACTCATCCTGCAATCGGGCAAGACACTGCTGCCAAAGCGAAAGTGACACGGCGGACTCCACTCGAACAATAAAAGAAAACTATTGAATATTCATGATTGTTGGCGCACATCGACATGACCCCATCAGGGTGATGTGCGAACCGCTATCTGCGGTTATACACGCTATCGTTGATACAACCTGAACGATGTTGTGTTTATGCCCGACCAGGATCGCTGGATCCCGATCGGGACCGCGGATCATAGCCTAAACTGAGCCAGAGATCTTCTGTTTCTCACAGATTCTTCCCGATTTATCCACAGGAAGATCCGGAATCGGGTAAGTGTAAACGATCCTGACGCGAGTGCCTCGCGATTTAGGCCGCATATTGGAAAATTTAATGAGCACAGACAATTTTTGGCTTAAATGATCTAACGAAGATCCGGGACGATCCTTGCGCTTTATCGTTGAGCCCGTATAATCCTCGACCCGGCGCGTGATGCTCATCTTCCTGCGTCGTCCGCTGCTCATTTTCCACGCGAAAACGTGCGGAAATACACAGGGATTTAAGGAAAGAGAATTGACTCCGGAGTGTACAATTATTACAATCCGGCCTCTTTAATCACCCACGGCTTCGGCGTCCGTCATTCGAAACTCGGTCGGGCATCCGCAAAAGTCATGAATTTTTTCAAGTTTAGGTAGAAATCGCCATGAAACGCACTTTTCAACCGTCTGTACTGAAGCGCAACCGTTCTCACGGCTTCCGTGCTCGTATGGCTACTAAAAATGGTCGTCAGGTTCTGGCACGTCGTCGTGCTAAAGGCCGCGCTCGTCTGACCGTTTCCAAGTAATAAAGCTAACCCCTGAGTGGTTAAGCTCGCATTTCCCAGGGAGTTACGTTTGTTAACTCCCACTCATTTCACTTTCGTCTTCCAGCAGCCATTACGGGCTGGCACGCCGCAAATCACCATCCTCGGCCGCCAAAATTCGCTGGGGCATCCCCGCATCGGTCTCACAGTCGCCAAGAAAAACGTTAAGCGTGCGCATGAACGCAACCGGATTAAACGTCTGACGCGTGAAAGCTTCCGTTTACGTCAGCACGAACTGCCTTCAATGGATTTCGTGGTGGTGGCTAAAAAAGGGGTTGCCGACCTCGATAACCGTGCTCTCTCGGAAGCGTTGGAAAAATTATGGCGCCGCCACTGTCGCCTGGCTCGCGGGTCCTGATAGCCCTCATTCGGGTCTATCAACGCCTGATTAGTCCGCTACTCGGGCCACACTGCCGTTTCACGCCAACATGCTCAAGCTACGGAATTGAGGCATTGCGCAGGTTTGGAGTGATAAAAGGCAGTTGGTTGACGGTGAAACGCGTATTAAAATGCCACCCTTTACACCCAGGTGGAGACGACCCCGTCCCTCCAGGACCTTTTGATACCAGAGAACACTAACGATGGATTCGCAACGCAATCTTCTTATCATCGCTTTGTTGTTCGTGTCTTTCATGATCTGGCAGGCATGGGAGCAGGATAAAAATCCTCAACCCCAGCAGCAGACCACGCAGACCACGACCACCGCAGCGGGTAGCGCCGCCGACCAGGGCGTACCGGCCAGTGGCCAGGGGAAACAGATTACGGTTAAGACCGATGTGCTTGAGCTGACTATCAACACCCGTGGTGGTGATGTTGAGCAGGCGCTGCTGTTGACCTACCCGAAAGAGCTGAAGTCTACCGAACCGTTCCAGTTACTGGAAACCACGCCTGAATTTATCTACCAGGCGCAGAGCGGCCTGACCGGTCGTGATGGCCCGGATAACCCGGCTAACGGTGCGCGTCCACTGTATAACGTCGAGAATGACACGTTTGTGCTGGCTGATGGTCAGAACGAACTGGTTATCCCGATGACCTACACCGACGCGGCAGGCAACACCTTCACCAAAACCTTCACCCTGAAACGCGGTGAGTATGCGGTGAACGTGGGCTACAGCGTACAGAACGCCGGTGCGAAACCACTGGAAATCTCTACCTTTGGTCAGTTGAAGCAGTCCATCAATCTGCCGTCTCACCGTGACACCGGAAGCAGCAACTTTGCGCTGCATACCTTCCGTGGCGCGGCTTACTCCACGCCAGATACCAAGTACGAGAAATACAAATTCGACACCATTGCCGATAACGAAAACCTGAACGTCAGCTCTAAAGGCGGTTGGGTCGCAATGCTGCAACAGTATTTCGCGACGGCGTGGGTACCGAATAACGACGGTACGAACAACTTCTACACCGCGAACCTCGGCAACGGTATTGCAGCCATCGGCTACAAATCTCAGCCGGTTCTGGTGCAGCCGGGTCAAACCGGTAAACTGGCAAGCACCCTGTGGGTCGGCCCGGAAATCCAGGACAAAATGGCTGCCGTTGCGCCGCACCTGGATCTGACCGTCGATTACGGTTGGTTGTGGTTCATCTCTCAGCCGCTGTTTAAGCTGCTGAAGTTCATCCACAGCTTCCTGGGTAACTGGGGCTTCTCCATCATCGTTATCACCTTTATCGTTCGTGGCATCATGTACCCGCTGACTAAAGCGCAGTACACCTCCATGGCGAAGATGCGTATGCTACAGCCGAAGATTCAGGCTATGCGTGAGCGTCTGGGCGATGACAAACAGCGTCAGAGCCAGGAGATGATGGCCCTGTATAAAGCAGAGAAAGTGAACCCACTGGGTGGTTGCTTCCCGCTGCTGATTCAGATGCCAATCTTCCTTGCGCTGTACTACATGCTGATGGGTTCCGTTGAGCTGCGCCACGCGCCGTTCGCTCTGTGGATCCATGACCTGTCCGCACAGGACCCGTACTACATCCTGCCGATCCTGATGGGCGTGACGATGTTCTTCATTCAGAAGATGTCTCCGACCACCGTGACCGACCCGATGCAGCAGAAGATCATGACCTTTATGCCGGTCATCTTCACCGTGTTCTTCCTGTGGTTCCCGTCAGGTCTGGTGCTGTACTATATCGTCAGCAACCTGGTGACCATCATCCAGCAGCAGCTGATTTACCGTGGTCTGGAAAAACGTGGCCTGCATAGCCGCGAAAAGAAAAAGTCCTGATTCGGTAACTTAACGCTAAAATAAGGGCGGTCGATTGACCGCCTTTTTTATTTGTATTGAACGAGAGCAACCATGAGCCATAACGACACTATCGTCGCCCAGGCAACCCCACCGGGACGCGGTGGTGTAGGCATTCTGCGCATCTCCGGCCTGAAGGCGCGTGAGGTGGCCGAAGCGGTGCTGGGTAAACTGCCAAAGCCGCGCTACGCTGATTATCTGCCGTTTAAGGATGCCGACGGCACACCGCTGGACCAGGGCATCGCGCTGTGGTTCCCCGGCCCAAACTCCTTCACCGGCGAAGACGTGCTGGAGCTTCAGGGTCACGGCGGCCCGGTGATCCTCGACCTGCTGTTAAAACGTATTCTGACCCTGCCTGGCCTGCGCATTGCAAAGCCGGGTGAGTTCTCCGAGCGTGCTTTCCTCAACGATAAGCTCGACCTGGCGCAGGCCGAGGCGATTGCCGACCTGATCGACGCCAGTTCCGAACAGGCAGCCCGCTCCGCGCTGAACTCGTTGCAGGGGGCATTTTCCGCACGCGTGAATCACCTTGTGGAAGCACTTACTCACCTGCGAATCTATGTCGAAGCGGCTATCGACTTCCCGGACGAGGAGATCGACTTCCTCTCAGACGGTAAAATTGAAGCTCAGCTCAACCAGGTGATGAACGATCTCGATGCCGTTCGCGCCGAAGCGCGCCAGGGCAGCCTGCTGCGTGAAGGAATGAAGGTGGTGATTGCTGGTCGCCCCAATGCCGGAAAATCGAGCCTGCTGAACGCCCTGGCGGGCCGTGAAGCGGCGATCGTGACCGACATAGCCGGCACCACCCGCGATGTCCTGCGCGAGCATATCCATATCGACGGCATGCCGCTGCACATCATCGACACCGCTGGCCTGCGCGATGCGAGCGATGAAGTCGAGCGTATCGGTATCGAACGCGCCTGGCAGGAGATCGAGCAGGCCGACCGCGTGCTGTTTATGGTGGACGGCACCACAACCGACGCCGTTGACCCGGCTGAAATCTGGCCAGACTTTATCGCCCGTCTCCCGGCTAAACTGCCGATCACCGTGGTGCGCAACAAGGCCGACGTTACCGGCGAAACGCTGGGCATCAGCGATGTGAATGGTCACTCACTTATTCGCCTGTCGGCCCGTACCGGTGAAGGCGTGGAAGCCCTGCGTAGCCATCTCAAACAGAGCATGGGCTTCGACACCAGTATGGAGGGCGGCTTCCTGGCACGTCGTCGTCACTTGCAGGCGCTGGAAGAGGCGGCTCGCCACCTTGAGCAGGGTAAAGCCCAGCTGATCGGCGCGTGGGCCGGTGAACTGCTGGCGGAAGAGCTGCGTCTGGCGCAGCAGAACCTGAGTGAGATCACCGGGGAGTTTACGTCGGACGATCTGCTGGGTCGGATTTTCTCGAGCTTCTGTATTGGTAAGTAATTCCCGTTAATACAGGGTGATTTCCTCCTGGGAAATCACCATTGTCCAAATGGCAACTCGCTTAATCCCTCCACGCCCCCTATCCTGCTTGCCTGCATCTATGGGGGATTTATGGCTCGTTTTCTGTTCTGTAGTTTTGCGCTGGTTCTGCTGTATCCGTCCGGCATTGATATGTATCTGGTGGGGCTACCGCATATTGCCCGCGATCTGGGCGCCAGCGAGGCGCAGCTGCACATCGCGTTTTCGGCCTACCTCGCGGGAATGGCGTCGTCGATGGTGTTTGCCGGGAAAATCGCGGATAAAGCAGGCCGTCAGCCCGTCGCCATTACGGGTGCAGTTATCTTTGCGCTGGCATCAGTACTGTCTTCAGTAGCTCAGGAAAGCACAATGTTCCTGTCAGGCCGTTTTATCCAGGGCATTGGCGCGGGTGGCTGTTACGTGGTGGCGTTTGCTATTCTTCGCGATACCTTAAGCGCCCAGCGCCGCGCTAAAGTGCTGTCGATGCTGAACGGCATTACCTGCATCATCCCGGTGCTGGCACCGGTTGTAGGCTACCTGATTATGCTTAAATTTCCGTGGCAGAGTCTTTTCTGGACCATGGCCGCAATGGGCGCCATCGTCTTTATCCTGTCCGTGACGGTGCTGAAAGAGACCCATCCCGGTTCGCAACAGCCATATCACACCGCAACCCTCCATCCGGCTGAAAAGCTGATGAATCGCTTTTTCCTGAGTCGGCTGACAATCACCACGCTTAGCGTGGCGGTGATCCTCACCTATGTAAACGTTTCCCCGGTGTTGCTGATGGAGACGATGGGCTTCGATCGCGGTGAGTATTCGACGGTGATGGCGCTAACCGCGATGGTGAGCATGGCGGTTTCATTCTCCACGCCCTTTGCGCTCAACATCTTCCGCCAGCGCACGCTGATGCTCACCTCACAGACGCTGTTCCTCGCCGCAGGCGTGATCCTGGCGACCGCCACCTCACACGCTGTAATGCTGGTGGGCATTACTCTGATCTGCGCCGGATTCTCCGTCGGCTTTGGTGTGGCAATGAGTCAGGCACTTGGCCCGTTTTCATTGCGGGCAGGCGTGGCAAGCTCGGTGCTGGGCATTGCGCAGGTCTGCGGTTCGTCACTGTGGATTTGGCTGGCGGCGGTGATCGGCCTTAACGCGCTGAATATGCTGATCGGGGTTCTGATTGGCTGTAGCATACTCTGCATTACCTTACTTATGGTCATCCAGCCCGCGGCGCACTATGAAGAAGCCCATCAGCAGTCTCGATCTTAATCTTTTACTTTGCCTGCAACTTTTGTTGCAGGAGCGCAGCGTCACCAAAGCCGCGAAGCGGATGAACGTGACGCCGTCCGCGGTGAGTAAATCGCTGGCGAAGCTGCGCGACTGGTTCGACGATCCGCTGTTTGTGAAAACGCCTTTAGGGCTATTGCCCACACCGCTGACGGTGAGTCTGGAACAGGATTTGGCCGACTGGATGCAGATTGGCAACCAGATCCTCGATAAATTCCACCATAGCTCTCCTGGCGGGCTTAAGTTTGTGCTCGCCGCCGAAACACCGCTGATGCTGATCCGCTTTAATGCCCTGCTGGAGCAGGTGAATGAACGCTACCCACAGGCGACGGTGAAGCTGCGCCAATGGGATTACGATTCGCTGGACGCCATTACGCGCGGAGAAGTGGATCTAGGCTTCACCGGGCGTGAAACGCACCCTCGCTCGCGCGAACTGCTAAAGCTGATGCCGTGGTTTATCGACTACGAAATCCTGTTCAGTGACCGTCCGTGCGTGTATTTGCGCGAGGATCATCCCGCGCTCCAGGAAGCATGGGATCTGGAGACGTTTCTGCGCTACCCGCATATCAGCATCTTCTGGGAACGCAGCGACACCTGGGCGCTCGACGAGGTGCTAAGAGAGATGGGTCGGGAGCGTAACATCGCCATGAGTTTGCCCGGTTTTGAACAGTCGATGTTTATGGCGGCCCAGCCGGATCACAACTACATTGCCACTGCGCCGCACTACTGTCATCACTACAATCAACTCCACCAGCGTAATCTGGTCTGTCTGCCCATTCCCATCGATGAGGCGCAGGCAGAAAAGCTCACCGTCCCCTTCACGCTGATCTGGCATAAACGGAACAGCCATAATCCGAAAATCCTCTGGCTGCGCGAGACGATCAAAGCGCTGTATACCGCACCAGGTCAGGTTTTTGCCTAAGATAATGTAAAGTTCGGTGCTCAGGCTTCTCTTATTTCCATTTACTGATTAAAACAGAAGCTGAGTTAAGCGATAATCATGTAACCGTTTAACCGACTACGACCATTATCAAGGAGCGAAAAATGGCTACGCACTTTGCACGAGGAACATTAACGGAAGGGCATCTCGTATCGGCCAGACTTTCTTCAGCCTGTCACAGTGAGGCGCTCAAACTACCTGAACACCGCAGGACGCGGTTTTTAGCTTCCCGAGCGCTCCTCGCAGAACTGCTTTTTATGCTCTACGGCACCAGCGAATTACCGGACATACTCACCCAGCCAGAAGGTCGCCCGGTTTTTGCGGACCCGGCACTCCCCCATTTTTCCATTGCGTACACCGGCAACATTGTTGGCGTCGCGCTGACGACGGAAGGTGATTGCGGCCTGGATATGGAGCTACAACGCGTCACGCGCAGCTTCCATGGTGCTAACGCGCTCGATGAATACCCGCTCTCCAGCAATGAAAAGCTGTGGATACGTAACCAGAACGACCCCGTTGAAGCCAGAGCGCAGCTCATCACCCTTCGCCAGAGCATCCGCAAACTGAGCGGCGCGGCGTCAGACGACGCCAGCCTGTTGCAGCTGCTCCCCGGCTCCGGACGCCTGCGCGCGACAAAAGCCTCGCTGGTAGAGGCACTCTGCGACGCTGAGGACGTACTGATCTGGTCCGTTGCGGTGACCCCCGCCATCGAACGGCTGAAAATCTGGGAGTTTGACAGCACTCGCGGTTGGCGTAGTCTTCCGGATGTACCTGAGCGCGCCAACGAGCCCGCCGCGCGCCTGATGCGATTAACCAGTTTACCGGCAGAAAAAGCATACACCCATAGCTGATCCGTCCAGGATCATCATGATGAAACAGGAGTAATCATGTCTGATACGTTGAAAGTTGTTACGTTACTGGGAAGCCTGCGCAAAGGTTCTTTTAACGGGATGGTTGCCCGTACGCTGCCGCAGCTGGCGCCTGCGGGAATGGAGATCAGTACCCTGCCGTCCATTGGCGACATCCCGCTTTATGATGCTGACGTTCAGCAGGAAGAAGGGTTCCCGCAGAGTGTGGAAGCGATAGCCGAGCAAATCCGTCAGGCTGACGGCGTGGTGATTGTGACGCCTGAGTATAACTACTCGGTGCCGGGTGGTCTGAAGAACGCCATTGACTGGCTGTCCCGTTTACCGGAGCAGCCGCTGTCTGGTAAACCTGTGCTGATCCAGACCAGCTCAATGGGCGCCATCGGCGGCGCGCGCTGCCAGTATCACCTGCGTCAGATCCTGGTGTTCCTGGATGCGATGGTGATGAACAAGCCGGAATTTATGGGCGGCGTGATTCAGAACAAGGTCGACCCGCAGACGGGTGAAGTGGTGGATCAGAGTACGCGTGACCATCTCTCTGGCCAGCTGACCGCGTTTGGGGATTATATTAAGCGGGTGAAGGCCTGATAAAAAAGCCCGGTGGCGCTAGCGCTTACCGGGCCTACACTCGTCAGTAGGTCAGGTAAGCGAAGCGCCACCTGACACCACCAGCATCTTAGTGTGCATCAATAAACACAATCTTCAGCACAAACAGCAGCGCCACAATAATCACGCACGGGCTAAGTTCGCGGAAGCGGCCGGTACCGATCTTCATCACGCAGTAAGAGATAAAGCCCAGCGCGATACCTTCGGTGATCGAGAAGCTGAACGGCATCATCACCGCGGTAATAAATGCCGGAACGGCTTCCGTCAGATCTTCCCACTTCACGCGCGCCAGGCTTGAGGTCATCAGCACGCCGACGTAGATCAGCGCGCCGGCTGCCGCGTATGGTGGCACCATCCCCGCCAGCGGAGAGAGGAAGATCACCAGCAGGAACAGCAGACCCACAACTACCGCCGTCAGGCCGGTACGACCACCCACGGACACACCGGAAGAGGATTCAATGTAAGCGGTAACAGACGAGGTACCGATGAAAGAGCCAGCAACGGAAGAGATGCTATCCACATACAGCGCCTGCTTCATGCGCGGGAATTTGCCTTTTTCATCTGCCAGACCCGCTTTGTCGGTCACGCCAATCAGCGTACCGGAGGAGTCAAACAGGTTGACCAGCATGAAGGAGAAAATCACCCCGGCCAGTCCCAGGTTCAGCGAGCCCGCCAGATCAACGTGGCCAATCACGGTAGAGACGCTCGGTGGCGCAGAGACGATACCGTTGTAATGCACGTCACCCAGCATCCAGCCCAGCAGCGTGGTCACAATGATAGAGACCAGCACCGCAGCATGGATGTTGCGCGATGCCAGGATCGCGATGATAAAGAAGCCCAGCACGCCCAGCAGCACGCTGTGAGAGGTCAGGTTACCAATGCTCACCAGCGTTTCCGGGTTCGCCACGATAACGCCAGCGTTTTTCAGCCCCATCATGCCGATGAACAGACCGATACCGCTGGTGATGCCCACGCGCAGGCTCACGGGAATGTTCGCAATCATCCAGTAGCGCACGCGGAAGATGGTCAGCAGCAGCAGGCCGACCGCGCCCCAGAAAATGGCGCCCATCCCAACCTGCCACGGCAGGCCCATTGCCTGAACCACCACGAACGCAAAGAACGCATTCAGACCCATTGCCGGGGCCAGCGCCACGGGCAGATTAGCGAAAACGCCCATCAGGATGCTGCCAAGGGCCGCGATCAGACAGGTGGTTACAAAGACGGCGCTGGTGTCCATGCCAGCCACGCCCAGAATTTGCGGGTTAACGAAAACGATATAGACCATCGTCAGGAAGGTAGTAAAACCGGCGATCACTTCGGTGCGTGCCGTTGTGCCGTGCTCGCGCAGTTTGAACACGCGCTCAAGCAGCCCCTGACCAGACGTCTGGGTAGTGTGTTGTTGACTCATCATCAATTTCCGAACAAGGAGGGAAAATTCGTCGCTATCCTATACCAAAATGCGACAATAGTGGCGGTTACGGGATACTTTTTTCATTGATTTTGCTTATACGGCAACGATTGCGTCCCGGTGAACTGCCGTACGAAAACGTTAAACTTGTTAAAAGGGAAAGGCATGTCCGGAATTGAAGCGGTATTTTTCGACTGTGACGGTACGCTGGTCGACAGTGAGGTCATTTGTTCCCGCGCGTATGTCGCCATGTTCCAGGAATTTGGTATTACGCTCGATCTCGAAGAGGTGTTTAAACGCTTTAAGGGCGTGAAGCTGTACGAGATCATCGACATCATTAACGAAGAGCACGGGGTGGATCTGGTGAAAGCGGATCTGGAACCGGTGTACCGCGCCGAGGTCGCACGCCTCTTCGACGCCGAGCTGGAAGTTATCGCCGGCGCTAACGCGCTGCTGGATGCGATGACGGTGCCGATCTGCGTGGTCTCTAACGGCCCGGTCAGCAAAATGCAGCACTCGCTCGGCAAGCTGGAGATGTTGCACCACTTCCCGGAAAAACTGTTCAGCGGCTACGATATCCAGCGCTGGAAGCCCGATCCGGCGCTGATGTTCCACGCGGCGAAGGCGATGAACGTCAACGTGGAGAACTGCATTCTGGTGGATGACTCATCTGCCGGCGCGCAGTCAGGGATTGATGCGGGGATGGAGGTGTTTTACTTCTGCGCCGATCCGCACAACAAGCCGATCGACCATCCAAAAGTGACAACCTTTACCGATCTGGCGCAACTGCCAGCGTTGTGGAAGGCGCGCGGGTGGGATATTACGCGTTGAATTAACGTAGGGCGGGTAAGCGTTAGCGCCACCCGCCACACATATCACTCTTTCGGATCTTTACCCGCCAGCAGCTTGTCCAGCTCGTCGCCGCCCACGTGTCGGAAATCCTGCCCCTTCACGAAATAGAAAATGTATTCGCAAATGTTCTGGCAACGGTCACCGATACGCTCGATGGAGCGCGCGCAGAACAGCGCGGTCAGTACGCTTGGAATGGTACGAGAATCTTCCATCATGTAGGTCATCAGCTGACGCACAATGCCTTCGTATTCCTGGTCAACTTTCTTGTCTTCACGGTAGATACGGACCGCTTCGTCCAGATCCATGCGCGCGAAAGCGTCCAGCACGTCGTGCAGCATCTGCACGGTGTGGCGCCCGAGAGACTCCAGGCTCACCAGCAGCGGCTGGTGCTGCTGGGAGAATTTCTCCAGCGCGGTACGGCAGATTTTATCCGCCACGTCACCGATACGCTCCAGCTCGGCGATGGTTTTGATGATCGCCATCACCAGACGCAGGTCGCTCGCCGTCGGCTGACGCTTCGCAATGATGCGCACGCAGGCTTCGTCGATGGCGACTTCCATCATATTGACGTTGTGGTCGCCTTCAATAACGCGCTTCGCCAGCTCGCTGTCCTGGTTGTGCATCGCCGTGATCGCATCAGAAAGCTGCTGCTCGACCATGCCGCCCATGGTCATCACCTGGGTGCGAATGCTTTCCAGCTCTGCGTTAAACTGGCCGGAAATGTGTTTATTAAGATTGAGGTTGTCCATGGTTTCTCCACATGCACTAAGGCAAATCAACCGTAGCGGCCAGTAATATAATCTTCGGTTTGTTTCTTCGCCGGACGAGTGAACAGCGCGTCCGTATCGCTGAACTCAATCAACTCGCCCAGATACATAAACGCCGTGTGGTCAGAACAACGTGCAGCCTGCTGCATGTTGTGGGTCACGATCACCACGGTGTAATCCTGCTTCAGCTCGGTGATCAGCTCTTCGATACGCCCGGTTGAGATCGGGTCCAGGGCTGAGCACGGCTCATCCAGCAGCAAGACTTCCGGGCGAATGGCGATACCGCGCGCAATGCACAGACGCTGCTGCTGACCACCGGAGAGAGAGTACCCACTCTGGTGAAGTTTATCTTTGGTTTCGTTCCATAATGCGGCCTTGGTCAATGCCCACTGCACGCGCTCGTCCATATCCGCACGGGAGAGCTTCTCAAACAGACGCACACCAAAGGCGATGTTGTCATAGATCGACATCGGGAACGGCGTGGGTTTCTGGAATACCATCCCCACTTTCGCACGCAGCAGGGCGATATCCTGGGTATTGGTCAGGATGTTGTCACCGTCCAGCAGAATTTCACCTTCTGCGCGCTGCTCCGGATAGAGCGAATACATTTTGTTAAAGGTGCGCAGCAGCGTGGATTTGCCACAGCCGGACGGACCGATAAATGCCGTTACCTGGTTCTTTGCGATATCCAGGTTGATATTCTTCAGGGCATGGAATTTGCCGTAGTAGAAGTTCAAATCACGAACCTGAATCTTACCCGGGGCAGTATCAACCATACTCATTGACTCATTTCCTCATTCGGCGCCGCGAGCTGCCGCGCCGTAAAAATTTAACCGTGTTTCTTCTTCGCGAAAATGACGCGCGCCAGAATGTTCAGCAACAGTACGCAAAGGGTGATGATCAGCACCCCGGCCCAGGCCAGCTGCTGCCATTCCGCGAATGGGCTCATCGCAAATTTAAAGATCGTCACCGGCAGGTTGGCGATCGGCTGCATCATGTCCGTGCTCCAGAACTGATTGGAGAGGGCGGTAAACAGCAGCGGTGCGGTTTCACCGGCGATACGGGCGATAGCCAGCAGGATACCGGTCATGATCCCCGAGACGGACGCTTTCAGGGTGATAGCCGAAATCATCTTCCATTTAGGCGTACCCAGCGCGTAAGCCGCTTCACGCAGGCTGTCCGGCACCAGTTTCAGCATGTTTTCAGTGGTACGAATAACGATAGGCACCTGCAACAGCGCCAGCGCAATCACACCCGCCCAGCCGGAGAAGTGTTCCATTTGCGCCACCACGATGGTGTAAACAAACAGACCCACGACAATCGACGGGGCAGAAAGCAGAATGTCGTTAATGAAGCGGATGACTTCAGCGATCCAGGACTTGCGGCCATATTCCGCCAGATAGATACCCGCCATGATGCCCAACGGCGTACCGAAAACGGTCGCCCACAGGATCAACAGGCCGCTGCCCGCCAGAGCGTTTGCCAGACCACCACCCGCCGTGTTCGGCGGCGGCGTCATCTCGGTGAACAGCGCCAGGGACATTCCATCAATACCCCGGGTGATGGTGGACATCAGGATCCAGATCAGCCAGAACAGGCCGAACGCCATCGTTGCCATGGAAAGCGTCAACGCAATGCGGTTTTTAATCCGGCGCTTTGACTGCATTTTGCGACGGGATTCCGCAAGCTGAGCGGTGTTTTGCATGTCGAGAGTCGCCATTAGCGTGCCCCCTCGTTTTTAGCCAGACGCATAATCATCAGCTTGGAGATAGCCAGCACAATAAAGGTGATAACAAACAGGATCAGACCCAGTTCCATCAGCGCCGCGACGTGCAGCCCGGATTCCGCTTCGGCAAATTCGTTCGCCAGCGCAGAGGTAATACTGTTCCCCGGCATATAGAGCGAGGCGCTGTCGAGCTGGTAGGTGTTGCCGATGATAAAGGTGACCGCCATGGTTTCACCCAGCGCGCGGCCTAAGCCCAGCATAATGCCGCCAATCACCCCATTTTTGGTGAACGGAAGGACGATGCGCCAGATAACTTCCCAGGTGGTGCAGCCGATGCCGTAGGCCGACTCTTTCATCATCACCGGGGTTTGTTCGAAGACATCGCGCATGACCGCCGCAATGTACGGAATAATCATGATGGCGAGGATCACACCTGCCGCCAGAATACCGATACCGAATGCCGGGCCGGAGAACAGCGCTCCCACAAACGGAATGGCAGAGAGAACGTTACCGACCGGCTCCTGGAAGTACGTCGCAAACAGCGGCGCGAAGATAAACAGGCCCCACATGCCGTAAACGATACTTGGGATGGCCGCCAGCAGTTCAATGGCGATACCCAGCGGACGTCGCAGCCAGCCTGGCGCCAGTTCCGTCAGGAACAGGGCAATACCAAAGCTCACCGGAACCGCAATCAGCAGGGCGATAAAAGAGGTCACCAGCGTGCCGTAAATCGGCACCAGCGCACCGTAAATATCGTTCGGCGCATCCCACTCTTTGGTCCACAGGAAGGCGAAACCAAATTTTTGAATGCTCGGCCAGGAGGAGAAAATCAGGGACACGATAATGCCGCCCAGCAGCAATAGCACAATCAGCGCAGCCAGTTTCACCAGCGCGCTGAAAATCATGTCACCTTTTTTACCCGGAGGGTTAAATGCAGGCTTGGTTGCAGCCATAAATTACTCTTCTTTATGAGACGTCTTACGAATATGCCCGGTGGCGCTGACGCTTACCGGGCCTACAGGATGAACCGTAGGGCGGGATCGCTGCGCGCCACCCGCCATCTTCGTTAAATATATCCTGTTAGTACAGCGCTTTACCGCTGCTGTCTTTCACGTTGGTTTTCCATGCAGCACGGATCTGCTCAACCACGCTGTCTGGCAGGCTGGCGTAATCCAGATCGTTAGCCTGTTTGCCGCCATTTTTGTATGCCCAGTCGAAGAACTTCAGCACTTCAGCACCCTGCTCAGGCTTCTTCTGCTCTTTGTGGACCAGAATGAAGGTGGTAGACGTGATAGGCCATGCATCGTCGCCTTTCTGGTTGGTCAGGTCCTGCGCGAAGGATTTGCTCCAGTCAGCGCCTTTCGCGGCGTTGGCGAAGTTCTCTTCGGTCGGGCTAACCGGTTTGCCGTCGGCAGAAACCAGTTTGGTGTAAGCCAGGTTGTTCTGCTTAGCGTAAGCGTATTCTACGTAACCGATGGAGCCTGGCAGACGCTGTACGAAGGCTGCGATACCGTCGTTGCCTTTACCGCCCAGACCGGTTGGCCAGTTAACGGTAGAGCCGGAACCGACTTTAGATTTCCACTCTTCGTTCACTTTCGCCAGGTAGCTGGTGAACACGAAAGAGGTACCAGAGCCGTCAGCACGACGAACCACCGCGATATTCTGCGAAGGCAGCTTAACGCCCGGGTTCAGCTTAGTGATGGCTTCGTCATCCCATTTTTTGATTTTGCCCAGGTAGATGTCACCCAGGGTTTTGCCGTCCAGCACCAGCTCGCCTGATTTCAGGCCAGGGATGTTAACAGCCAGCACAACGCCGCCGATCACGGTCGGGAACTGGAACAGGCCTTCCTGATTCAGTTTCTCATCAGACAGCGGAGCGTCGGATGCGCCGAAATCAACGGTATTCGCGGTAATTTGTTTTACGCCACCGGAGGAGCCGATACCCTGATAGTTGACCTTGTTACCGGTCTCTTTCTGGTAGGTATCCGCCCATTTGGCATACACCGGCGCAGGGAAGGTTGCACCAGCGCCAGTCAGGCTTGCTGCTGCAAAGGCAGAGAAAGCGCTCATCGATAAGGTCGCGGCGACAACAGTTGCGACAGTGGTACGCATAACTTTCATAATGTCTCCTGCAAGGATTTCGTAAATCATTGTTTAAGTGGCTACGATGAGCAAAATAGGACAAACAGGTGACAGATAAATGTACGAAATATGACAGTTTTATGACAAAGAAAGTTTCACTTAAAGAAAACCAAAAAGATCTTTAATTCTCATCCACTTAAATGGGAACGTGACGGCAGGATTTCAGTAATATTTTCTTTATGTGACACTGAAAAAATAGCTGAAAATGACAGGTTGTCATAAAAAAAACTCCACCCGAAGGTGGAGTCTGAAGGAGTTATTCTACGGTAACAGACTTCGCCAGATTTCGCGGCTGATCAACGTCGGTGCCTTTGATCAGCGCGACGTGATAAGCCAGCAGTTGCAGCGGAACGGTATAGAAGATCGGCGCAATCACCTCTTCCACATGCGGCATCTCGATGATGTGCATGTTGTCGCTGCTGGCGAAACCGGCATCTTTATCCGCAAAGACGTACAGAACACCACCACGGGCGCGCACTTCTTCGATGTTAGATTTCAGTTTTTCCAGCAGTTCGTTGTTCGGTGCCACCACGATAACCGGCATATCCGCGTCGATCAGCGCCAGCGGGCCATGTTTCAGTTCACCTGCCGCGTAAGCTTCAGCGTGAATGTAAGAGATCTCTTTCAGCTTCAGTGCGCCTTCCAGCGCAATCGGATACTGATCGCCACGCCCCAGGAACAGGGAGTGATGTTTGTCAGAGAAATCTTCCGCCAGCGCCTCAATGCGTTTGTCCTGAGACAGCATTTGCTCGATACGGCTCGGCAGCGCCTGAAGGCCATGCACAATGTCGTGTTCAACGGAGGCATCCAGACCTTTCAGACGCGCCAGTTTCGCCACCAGCATCAGCAGAACGGTTAACTGAGTGGTAAACGCCTTGGTGGAAGCCACGCCAATTTCAGTACCGGCTTTGGTCATCAGCGCCAGATCGGATTCACGTACCAGCGAAGAGCCCGGCACGTTACAGATGGCCAGCGAGCCCAGGTAACCCAACTCTTTAGACAGACGCAGCGCCGCCAGGGTATCAGCCGTTTCGCCAGACTGAGAAAGGGTGATCATCAGGCTGTTACGACGCACCGCAGATTTGCGGTAGCGGAACTCAGACGCGATTTCCACATCACACGGCACGCCCGCCAGGGATTCAAACCAGTAGCGCGAGACCATACCGGAGTTATAAGAGGTACCGCAGGCCACGATCTGAATGTGCTCGACTTTGCCCAGCAGTTCGTTGGCATTGGCGCCCAGCTCACTCAGATCCACTTCGCCGTGGCTGATGCGCCCGGCCAGGGTGTTTTTAATGGCGTTTGGCTGTTCGTAGATCTCTTTCTGCATGTAGTGACGGTAAGCACCTTTGTCGCCCGCGTCGTATTGCAGGTTTGATTCGATCTCCTGACGCTTAACCTGCTCGCCTTTCGTGTCGAATACGGTCACGCTGCGACGTGTCACCTCGGCAATGTCTCCCTCTTCCAGGAAGATAAAGCGACGGGTAACCGGCAACAGCGCCAGCTGGTCGGAAGCGATAAAGTTTTCACCCATGCCCAGACCAATCACCATCGGACTACCGGAACGCGCGGCCAGCAGCGTGGACGGGTCGCGGGAATCCATGATCACCGTACCGTAAGCACCACGCAGCTGAGGGATAGCGCGCAGCACCGCATCACGCAGTGTACCGCCCTTTGCCAGCTCCCAGTGCACCAGGTGAGCAATCACTTCGGTGTCGGTTTCAGAGACGAAGGTATAGCCGCGCGCTTTCAGTTCTTCACGCAGCGGTTCGTGGTTTTCGATAATGCCGTTATGCACCACCACAATGTGTTCAGACACATGCGGGTGTGCGTTGCCTTCAGATGGCTCACCGTGGGTCGCCCAGCGGGTATGTGCAATACCGGTGCCACCGTGCAGCGGATGTTCTTCCGCAGCCTGGGCCAGCATCTGCACTTTACCGAGACGACGCAGACGGGTCATATGACCTTCTGCATCGACCACAGCCAGACCGGCTGAGTCGTAACCACGGTATTCCAGACGACGTAAACCTTCGAGAAGGATTTCAGCAATATCACGCTGCGCAACTGCGCCAACAATTCCACACATAGTTAGATTTCCTGATTATGGCGTTATGCCATGCGTTGTCGCTGACCTGTATTTGCCCTTTCCGGGCGCCCCGAGCCTTGTAGAGAGTGGGGTTATTTTTATGGGTACTGCTTGTGGGGGGAGATATATATTTATCTCCTCTCCCGGGTTTGCCTGATGTCGGCTACGCCTTATCAGGCCTACTCAATCGTAGGGCGGGTTAGCATAGCGCCACCCGCCTTGTTGTTACTTCTTCTTCACCGGGCGTTTCCAGCCCTGCTTGCTGACCTGCGGCACACGGCTTAACACCAGCTCGTTCTCGGCCACATCGCGCGTAACGGTTGTCCCGGCGGCAATGGTCACGCCTTTGCCCACGGTGACGGGCGCCACCAGCTGGGTATCGGAGCCTACAAACACATCATCACCGATGATGGTTTTAAACTTATTGGCACCGTCATAGTTACAGGTGATGGTTCCAGCACCGATGTTTACGTTGTCGCCAATTTCCGCATCGCCCAGATAGGTCAGATGACCGGCTTTCGAGCCCTTACCCAGACGCGCTTTTTTCATTTCCACAAAGTTACCTACGTGAGCGCCTTCCAGCAGCTCAGCGCCCGGGCGCAGACGCGCAAACGGGCCGATGGTACATGCCGCCTCAAGATGGGCATCTTCCACCACGCTGTACGGGCTGATTTCGCAGTCGTCACCGATCACGCTGTTTTTAATCACGCAGCCAGTGCCGATTTTGACGCGGTTGCCCAACGTGACGTTACCTTCCAGGATAACGTTAGTATCTATTTCAACGTCGCGCCCGTGGGTCAGCGTGCCACGCAGATCGAAACGCGCCGGATCGCGCAGCATAACGCCCGCGAGCAACAGCTTTTCTGCCTGCTCGGACTGGTAAATACGCTCCAGGCGAGAAAGCTGGAGACGGTTGTTTACCCCGTCCGTTTCGCTGATGCGAGCCGGGTGAACGGCGGCAATCTCACGCCCTTCCTGGTACGCCATCGCAATGATGTCGGTGATGTAGTATTCACCCTGCGCGTTGTTATTGTTGAGTCTGGACAGCCAGCGCTTCATATCCGCACCGTTCGCAATCAGGATGCCGGTGTTGATCTCCTGAATCTGGCGCTGTTCGTCAGTGGCATCTTTATGCTCAACAATCCCGGTTACCTTGCCGTTTTCACGCGTAATGCGGCCATAGCCGGTTGGATCGTCCAGCACGACGGTCAACAAACCGATGCCGCCCTGCGGTTTGGCTTCACGCAGGCGAGTGAGGGTTTCAACGGAGATCAGCGGGACGTCGCCGTAGAGCATCAGGATATCTTCATCATCAGCGAAGAAGGGTGCAGCCTGCTGCATCGCATGGCCTGTACCCAACTGTTCTGCCTGTAGCACCCAGTTGAGATTGTCATCACGCAGCGTTTTTTTCAGCAGATCGCCGCCATGTCCATAAACCAGATGCACCTGGCTGGCGCCTAATTCATTCGCTGCATCAATAACATGCTGAACCATTGGCTTTCCTGCCAGCGTGTGGAGCACCTTAGGCAGATCGGAATACATGCGGGTACCTTTGCCTGCGGCAAGGATCACCACGCTCATCGCACTGTTTAACATACGCATCCTGACGGTAGTTTGTGTGAGAAGTAAAAACGTTTGATGCTTAAAATTCTACATCTTTTTCATCATGAATTAAGGCCGAAAAAAAAAGCCAGCCTGGGATCCAGACTGGCTTTTGTGCTTTTCAAGCCGGTGTTACATCGCTTTTTTGGTCAACTCGATAACGCGCAGTTTCGCGATCGCTTTGGCCAACTCCGCAGACGCCTGAGCGTAATCCACGTCACCATGAGAGCTGTTAATGTGCTCTTCAGCCTTACGCTTCGATTCCAGGGCTCGCGCTTCGTCGAGATCCTGGCCACGTATAGCGGTATCGGCCAGAACGGTCACACTGCCTGGCTGCACTTCAAGAATGCCGCCGGACAGATAGATAAACTCTTCATGACCGAACTGTTTAACGATGCGGATCATACCAGGCTTAATGGCGGTGAGCAGCGGTGCGTGACCCGGGAAAATACCCAGTTCACCTTCACTACCCGTTACCTGGATTTTCTCGACCAGACCAGAGAACATTTGTTGCTCTGCGCTGACGACGTCCAGGTGGTAAGTCATTGCCATATCACCCTCCGATTAAGGCGTTAAAGTTTTTTGGCTTTTTCCACGGCTTCTTCGATGGAACCAACCATGTAGAACGCCTGCTCTGGCAGGTGATCGTATTCGCCTTCCATGATGCCTTTAAAGCCACGGATGGTGTCTTTCAGGGAAACGTATTTACCAGGTGCACCGGTGAATACTTCCGCAACGAAGAACGGCTGGGACAGGAAGCGCTGGATCTTACGCGCACGTGCTACCACCAGTTTGTCTTCTTCAGACAGTTCATCCATACCCAGGATGGCGATGATGTCTTTCAGTTCCTGATAACGTTGCAGCAGGGACTGTACGCCACGCGCGGTGTCGTAGTGCTCCTGGCCAACAACCAGTGGATCCAGCTGACGGCTGGTGGAGTCCAGCGGGTCAACGGCCGGGTAGATACCCAGAGACGCGATCTGACGGCTCAGTACCACGGTTGCATCTAAGTGAGCAAAGGTGGTGGCTGGGGATGGGTCAGTCAAGTCATCCGCAGGTACGTATACCGCCTGAACGGAGGTGATAGAACCGGTTTTGGTAGAGGTGATACGTTCCTGAAGAACACCCATCTCTTCCGCAAGCGTAGGCTGATAACCTACCGCTGAAGGCATACGACCCAGCAGTGCAGATACTTCAGTACCGGCCAGGGTGTAACGGTAGATGTTATCAACGAACAGCAGAACGTCACGACCTTCGTCACGGAACTTCTCAGCCATGGTCAGGCCGGTCAGCGCAACGCGCAGACGGTTTCCTGGTGGCTCGTTCATCTGGCCGTAAACCAGGGATACTTTATCCAGAACGTTGGAGTCGGTCATTTCGTGGTAGAAGTCGTTACCCTCACGAGTACGTTCACCCACGCCCGCAAACACGGAGTAACCGGAGTGCTCGATCGCGATGTTACGGATCAGCTCCATCATGTTTACGGTTTTACCTACACCCGCACCACCGAACAGACCGACTTTACCGCCCTTCGCGAACGGACACATCAGGTCGATAACTTTGATGCCGGTTTCCAGCAGTTCCTGAGAGCTGGACAGCTCTTCGTAGGAAGGTGCCGCGCGGTGGATAGCCCAACGCTCTTCTTCACCGATGTCGCCTTTCATGTCGATTGGCTGACCCAATACGTTCATGATACGACCCAGTGTTGCTTTACCTACCGGGACTTCGATCGGGTGCTCAAGGTCTTTTACTTCCAGACCACGACGCAGACCGTCGGAAGAACCCATGGCGATGGTACGCACGATACCGCCGCCGAGCTGCTGCTGAACTTCCAGCACCAGGCTCTCGTTACCATTCTGTACCTCAAGCGCGTCGTACACGCGTGGTACGGCGTCCTGAGGGAACTCGACGTCCACCACGGCGCCGATTACCTGGACAATCTTTCCAGTAGCCATCTTGAATCCTCTACGTAATTCGTAAACCTGGTTAAACCGCGGCGGCCCCCGAGACGATCTCGGTGAGTTCCTGAGTAATGCTGGCCTGACGAGCTTTGTTGTAAACCAACTGCAGCTCTTTAATCAGGCTGCCGCCATTATCGGTCGCGGCTTTCATCGCCACCATTCGTGCGGCCTGCTCGCTGGCCAGGTTTTCTACAACGCCCTGATAAACCTGAGATTCAACGTAACGACGCAGCAGGGTATCCAGCAGCGGTTTCGGATCGGGTTCATACAGGTAATCCCAGGCTTTCTGTTTCAGCTCGTCATCTTCTGATGCCGGTAACGGCAGCATCTGAGTGAGCGTAGGCACCTGAGACATGGTGTTAATAAATTTGTTGCTGACAACGTACAGTCTGTCCAGACGGCCTTCATCGTAGGCCTGCAACATCACTTTAACCGGGCCGATCAGTTCGGACAGGGACGGGTTATCACCCATACCGGTCACCTGAGCGACAATGTTGCCGCCAACGGAGTTAAAGAAAGAGACGCCTTTAGAGCCAATCAGTGCCAGATCGCACTGAACGCCTTTATCGGACCAGCCTTTCATATCCGCCAGCAGTTTTTTGAACAGGTTAATGTTCAAGCCGCCACACAGACCACGGTCAGTCGACACCACCAGGTAGCCCACGCGCTTAACGTCGCGTTCTTCCAGGTAAGGGTGCTTATATTCCAGATTACCGTTCGCAAGGTGACCAATCACTTTGCGCATGGTCTCTGCATAAGGACGGCTGGCCGCCATGCGATCCTGCGATTTACGCATTTTGGAAGCGGCGACCATCTCCATCGCTTTAGTGATCTTTTGCGTGTTCTGGACGCTTGCGATCTTACTACGTATCTCTTTTGCGCCGGCCATGAGCTTCTCCTCAATGCCAGACGGCTTGTCCTGAGACAAGCCGCCGGACGATTACCAGGATTGGGTTGCTTTGAAGGAATCGAGGATAGCTTTCAGCTTGCCTTCGATTTCGTCGTTATAGCCACCGGTCTGGTTGATCTCTTGCATCAGCGGAGCGTGATCACGGTCGACGTAAGCCAGCAGAGCGGCTTCGAAGCTACCGATTTTCGCCAGTTCCACATCTTCGAGGTAACCGCGTTCAGCCGCGAACAGTACCAGGCCCTGCTGAGCAACAGACATTGGCGCGTACTGTTTCTGCTTCAGCAGCTCGGTCACTTTCTGACCGTGGCTCAGCTGTTTACGGGTTGCTTCGTCCAGATCGGATGCGAACTGAGAGAACGCAGCCAGTTCACGATACTGTGCCAGCGCGGTACGGATACCACCGGACAGTTTCTTGATGATCTTGGTCTGAGCAGCACCACCCACACGGGATACGGAGATACCCGGGTTAACCGCCGGACGAATACCGGAGTTAAACAGGTTGGTTTCCAGGAAGATCTGACCATCGGTAATGGAGATTACGTTGGTCGGAACGAACGCAGAAACGTCACCCGCCTGGGTTTCAATGATCGGCAGAGCGGTCAGAGAACCTGTTTTACCCTTCACTTCACCTTTGGTGAAGTTCTCGACGTATTCCGCGTTAACGCGGGAAGCACGCTCCAGCAGACGAGAGTGGAGGTAAAATACGTCGCCCGGGAATGCTTCACGTCCTGGTGGACGACGGAGCAGCAGGGAAACCTGACGATAAGCAACGGCCTGTTTAGACAGGTCATCGTATACGATCAGCGCATCTTCACCGCGGTCACGGAAGTATTCGCCCATTGCGCAACCGGCGTATGGCGCCAGGTATTGCAGTGCAGCAGATTCAGACGCGGTTGCTACCACAACGATGGTGTTAGACAGCGCGCCGTGCTCTTCCAGTTTACGAACCACGTTGGAAATGGTGGACGCTTTCTGGCCGATAGCCACGTACACACATTTGATGCCGGAGTCACGCTGGTTGATGATGGCGTCGATAGCCATCGCGGTTTTACCGGTCTGACGGTCACCGATGATCAGTTCACGCTGACCACGACCGATTGGGATCATGGCGTCAACGGACTTATAACCCGTCTGCACTGGCTGATCAACGGACTGACGGTCGATAACGCCTGGTGCGATAACTTCGATTGGGGAGAAGCCATCGTGCTCAACCGGACCTTTACCGTCGATTGACGCACCCAGGGTGTTAACAACGCGCCCCAGCAGGCCACGGCCAACCGGTACTTCCAGAATACGGCCAGTACACTTAACCTTCATGCCTTCGGCAAGGTCAGCGTATGGACCCATCACAACGGCACCTACGGAGTCGCGCTCCAGGTTCAGTGCGATAGCGTAACGGTTACCCGGCAGGGAAATCATCTCACCCTGCATACAATCGGCCAGGCCGTGGATGCGGATAACACCGTCACTTACAGAAACAATAGTACCTTCGTTGTGAGCTTCACTCACAACATTGAACTGAGCAATGCGCTGCTTGATCAGTTCGCTGATTTCGGTGGAATTCAGTTGCATGCTCCAGTCCCCTTAAGACTGCAAGACGTCTGCAAGGCGCTCAAGACGGCCGCGTACGCTGCCATCAATGACCATATCACCCGAGCGGATGATTACGCCTGCCATTACAGACTTATCGATTTTGCAATTCAGCTTAACTTTGCGTGACAGACGTTTTTCCATCGCGGCGGTGATTTTCGCAAGCTGTTCGTTACTCAGTTCAGTCGCAGAAGTTACTTCAACTTCAGCGGTAGCTTCACTAAGGGCACGTAAGTGCTCAAACTGCTCGAGAACATCCGGGAGCACACGGAGACGACCATTTTCCGCCATCACCTTAATCAGGTTCTGGCCGTTGGCATCCAGTTGCTCTCCGCACACGGCGATAAACGACGCGGCGAGAGTTTCAGGCGCTAACGCACCAGAAAGCAACTCGGCCATTTGTTCGTTTTTCGTCACCTCAGCGGCAAACGCCAGCATATTCTGCCAGCGATCGACATTTTGGTGTTCGACAGCAAAGTCAAAAGCTGCTTTGGCGTAGGGGCGAGCTACCGTAACAAATTCAGACATCAGCCCCTCCCTCCTTACAGTTCAGCGACAAGTTTGTCCACGATGTCGCTGTTAGCAGCTTCATCCACGGAACGTTCGATGATCTTCTCGGCGCCAGCAACAGCCAGAATCGCAACCTGCTTACGCAGTTCTTCACGAGCACGTTTACGCTCAGCTTCAATTTCAGCCTGAGCCTGTGTCACGATCTTAGTACGTTCCTGTTCTGCTTCAGCTTTGGCTTCGTCCAGGATCTGAGAACGGCGTTTGTTAGCCTGTTCAATGATTACCTGAGCTTCAGCTTTCGCTTTTTTCAGCTGGTCTGTCGCGTTGGCCTGTGCAAGGTCCAAATCTTTCTTAGCGCGTTCTGCGGAAGCCAGACCGTCAGCAATTTCTTTCTGACGTTTTTCGATGGCAGCCATTAAAGGCGGCCATACATACTTCATGCAGAACCAGACAAAGAGAATAAACGCGATGGCCTGGCCGAGGATTGTTGCGTTCATGTTCACAGCACAATACCTCTTAAATTTCTGTGGCTTGGGGTTTTAAAACAACTACTACGCGACAGCAAACATCACGTACAGACCCAGACCTACAGCGATCATTGGGATTGCATCCACCAGACCCATAACGATAAAGAACTGAGTACGCAGCAGAGGAATCAGATCAGGTTGACGCGCTGCGCCTTCCAGGAATTTGCCCCCGAGGATGCCGATACCGATCGCAGCACCGATAGCCGCCAGACCCATCATCACAGCGGCAGCCATGTACAGCAGATCCATATTCAGGTTTTCCATGACAGTCTCCAGTTTGTTTCAATTAAAACGTAGTAGTGTTGGTAAAAAATCAGTGCTCTTCAGACGCCATCGACAGATAGACGATCGTCAGAACCATGAAGATAAAGGCTTGCAGCGTAATGATCAGGATGTGGAAAATGGCCCATGGCACATTCAGAATCCACTGTGACCACCACGGCAGAAGACCCGCGATCAGAATGAAAATCAGCTCACCCGCATACATGTTGCCGAACAGTCGCAGACCCAGTGAAACAGGTTTGGACAGCAGGCTAACGCCTTCCAGGATCAGGTTGACCGGAATAAACGCCCAGTGGTTGAACGGCTGCAAGGTAAGCTCTTTCACAAAGCCGCTTACGCCTTTCATTTTGATGCTGTAGAACAGAATGAGGATAAATACGCCCAGCGCCATCGACAGGGTGATGTTCACGTCGGCAGACGGAACCACGCGCAGTGCAGGCAGGCCGAGTACGTGCTCACCGATCCAAGGTAAGAAATCGATAGGCAGGAGGTCCATCAGGTTCATCAGGAAGACCCAAACGAACACGGTCAGGGCCAGCGGAGCAATCAGTTTGCTCTTACCATGGTACATGTCTTTCACGCTGCCATGGACGAAGCCGATGATCATCTCGATGAACGTCTGGAATTTCCCTGGAACACCGCTGGTCGCCTTTTTAGCAACGCTGCGGAACATGGCCAGGAACAGAAGACCCAAAACCACCGAGAAGAACATGGAGTCGATGTTGATCGTCCAGAAGGTGGCCGGGGGGTTATGTGGATCCACCAGCGAGAATGTACGCAGGTCCAGCTGAAGGTTATTCAGATGGTGACCTATGTAATCCTGCGGCGTCATATTTTCTGAAGCCATGATGCCTTTTACCCTTTGTTATTGATTACAGCTGGAGCCAGAACTTGTACCACCAGCACCAAAACCCACGTTGCTATCAGCGGCATGAATACCACTTTCAAAACCGCCAGCGCCATCACCAGTAGAGCAAAGGTCAGCAACACCTTACACACTTCGCCGAGAGCGAAGGACCAGGCCACGCGGCCTTTGGCGGGTGTATGCGCCTGATGACGCCAGGCAAAAATCATAAACAACACGTTTGGCAGAACCACCGCCAAACCTCCGCACGCGGCGGAGATGCCCCAGAAGGGGTCTTTGAGGCTAAACAGCAGTCCACTTGCTATCACAGCCAGAAACTGAATGAACAGAAGCTTACGAGCAACGTTTCTACTCAAGAGCGACACAGACATCACGTTTTTACTCCTGCTCCCTTCGAGGTATGCCGCGTGTCGTATAAAACGTCCTTTAAGGCTCAGAGTCAAGCATCAAAAAGCGGTCAAATTATACGGTGCGTACCCGTGATTTCAAACATTAAGTAGCGAAAAGGTGAATAAATGTTTAAATATTTTTCCCCAGTCCTATTTTTCAACTTTTGACCTAAGTGCCGACCTTCAGGCAAAACTGCAAACAGCGCGGAAACGTTGGTGATAAAGCGTGCACGAGATCACAAAATACACATTTGCGATAAAGTGGTATTTATCAAAGACGTAAAACGATTTATTTCATCTGTATGAAATTAAAGCAAAAAAATCGCAACTATTTTTAAAACAGAGCCGTATACAACAAAAACCTTTTATTGACATTCTTAATAAATATTTAACATTCCATTCTTGTTGCCTTTACCCACTTTTAGCAGGCTGATATTTTCATGGTTGATTATCCTCAGAGTGAACAACTCACTTCAGGTTAACCATAAGAAAACCCATGGTAACAACAAGGTTAAATTAACAACGGCCAAAACAGACGGGATGTGCTGCTTTTTAACACGATCAGAACAGCACAAATTCCACATTTTTTATTAATTTTTAAAAAGTGTTTGGCTTAATTATCACCAGATGACGCTCACCTTCGAGCTGAGGGATCTGAAGTTTCTCAATGGATTCGACAGCAAAACCGTCCGGAAGCAGCTCGATTTCGTCCCCCGGAAGTTGCCCTTTCAGCGCATAAAAACGCCCCTTCTCCGCCGGCAGGTGTTTGCACCAGCTCACCATGTCATTGAGTGACGCAAATGCGCGGCTGATAACGCCGTCAAACGGTGGCTCAGCCGGGAACTCCTCTACCCTGCTCTGCACGGGCATGATGTTTTCCAGCTTCAGCTCATGCTGGACCTGGCGTAAAAAGCGTACGCGCTTACCCAGGCTGTCCAGCAGCGTGAATTGACTCTCCGGTCGAACAATAGACAACGGAACGCCCGGCAAGCCCGGGCCGGTGCCCACGTCGATAAAACGTTCCCCGTTCAGATATGGCGCCACGACGATGCTATCGAGAATATGACGAATCAGCATCTCGTTGGGATCGCGTACGGAGGTGAGGTTGTACGCTTTATTCCATTTGTTCAGCATATCGACATAGGCCACCAGCTGATTTTTCTGGTGATCGGTGAGCGAAATACCTGCCTGTTCCAGCAGACGAGAGAGTTTATTGAGCACGGTGGATACCTGTTGAGAAACTTAAGTGGCGGGTGGCGCTTCGCTAACCCGCCCTACGGGTTCAGTAGGCCCGGTAAGCGCAGCGCCACCGGGCAATTTTCAGAGCATTACGCGCTGCGGCGCAGCATACCCTGCTTTTTCAGCCACACCAGCAGAATCGAAATCGCGGCAGGTGTGACGCCGGAGATACGTGAGGCCTGGCCAATCGACACAGGTTTGTGATCGTTTAGCTTAGTGATCACTTCGTTGGAAAGGCCCGTCACCTGACGATAGTCCAGCATTTCCGGCAGCAGCGTGTTTTCGTTGCGCTGCTGTTTTTCGATCTCATCCTGCTGACGCGCGATGTAGCCTTCGTATTTCACCTGGATCTCGACCTGTTCAGCCGCTTCCGCGTCTTCAAGGCCCGGCGCGAACGCGGTCAGTTTGACCAGATTCTCGTAAGTGACTTCAGGACGACGCAGCAGATCTTCCCCGCTGGCTTCGCGCGACAGCGGTGCTGTTAAGTGAGCGTTTACTTCGGCAGCGGTTTCCGCCTGCGGATTCACCCAGGTGGTTTTCAGGCGCTGACGTTCCTGTTCGATACGCTCCAGCTTCTCGTTGAAGCGCGCCCAGCGTTCGTCATCCACCAGACCCAATTCACGGCCCACCTCAGTCAGACGCAGATCGGCATTGTCTTCGCGCAGCATCAGGCGATATTCCGCACGAGAAGTAAACATGCGGTACGGTTCTTTGGTCCCCAGCGTGCAGAGATCGTCGACCAGAACGCCCAGGTAAGCCTGAGAACGCGCCGGTGCCCAGCCCTCTTTCTCGGCAGAGAAGCGAGCGGCGTTCAGACCGGCCAGCAGACCTTGCGCTGCGGCTTCTTCGTAGCCGGTAGTACCGTTAATCTGGCCCGCGAAGAACAGACCCTGGATGAATTTGCTTTCCAGGGTTGGCTTCAGGTCACGCGGATCGAAGAAATCGTACTCAATAGCGTAGCCAGGGCGAACGATTCTTGCGTTCTCCATGCCCTGCATTGAGCGAACAATTTGCATCTGTACATCGAACGGCAGGCTGGTGGAGATGCCGTTCGGGTAAATTTCATTTGAGGTCAGCCCTTCCGGCTCCAGGAAGATCTGGTGCTGGTTACGATCGGCAAAGCGCATCACCTTGTCTTCGATCGACGGGCAGTAGCGCGGGCCGATCCCTTCGATCACGCCAGCATACATTGGGCTGCGATCGAGGTTATTGCGGATCACGTCATGGGTTTTCTCGTTGGTATGCGTGATGTAGCACGGTACCTGCTGCGGATGCTGAGCCGCATTGCCCATGAACGAGAACACCGGCATCGGATTATCACCGTGCTGTTGCGCCAGCACGCTGAAATCAATGGTGCGCGCGTCAATACGCGGCGGTGTACCGGTTTTCAGGCGGCTGACGCGCAGCGGCAGTTCACGCAGACGACGTGAAAGTGGGATAGACGGCGGATCGCCAGCACGGCCACCGCTGTAGTTATCCAGGCCGATATGAATTTTTCCGTCCAGGAATGTCCCGACCGTCAGCACAACCGCTTTTGCGCGGAACTTGAGCCCCATCTGGGTTACGGCACCCACGACGCGATCGTTCTCGACGATAAGATCTTCAACTGCCTGCTGGAAGATCATCAGGTTCGGCTGGTTCTCCAGCGCGGTGCGCACAGCCTGACGGTAAAGCACGCGGTCTGCCTGTGCGCGGGTCGCACGAACAGCAGGCCCTTTACTCGCGTTTAGTATCCTAAACTGGATGCCTGCATGATCGATCGCTTTCGCCATCAGGCCGCCAAGTGCATCCACTTCTTTTACCAGGTGTCCTTTCCCAATGCCGCCAATCGCCGGATTACAGGACATTTGTCCCAGCGTGTCGATATTGTGTGTCAAAAGCAGGGTCTGCTGACCCATTCGCGCTGCGGCCATTGCGGCCTCAGTGCCTGCGTGACCCCCGCCAATGATGATGACGTCAAAAGGATCCTGATAAAACATGGTGGTCTGCCTCGCGTAAAGCGGTATGAAAATGGATTGAAGCCCGGGCCGTGGATTCTACTCAACTTTAGTCTTTCGAGAAAGCATTGGGATCCTGGGCTATTAAAAAGAAGATCTTTTTATTTAGAGATCTGTTCTATTGTGATCTCTTATTAGGATCGCAGACCTCTGTGGATAAGTCCGATCCCATAAATAAGATCATGCAGTTAGGAAGGATCGTTTGCTGTGAATGATCGGTGATCCTGGACCGTATAAGCTGGGATCAGATCGCCACTTTATACACAGGTCAAAAACTAAACCAACGTTGTTCTTTGGATAACTACGGCTTAATACGAGCTTTTAACCAGAGTTATCCACATCTGATCGCACGATCTTTAATCGTTTTTGAGTAAATTTTTCCACTCCGCGAGCCAGATCTCGGCTGGATCTTCGGGAATGTCATGATCGAGGATGTTGATCTTCAGCGTTTCACCCAGCTGTTTTGCTCCGCAGGCGGTCACCGCAGCTTCTACTTTCTCTATGGCGCCACAGAAAGTGTCATATTCACGGCTGCCGATCCCCACAGCGCCAAACCGGACGTTTGACAGATCGGGCTGTTGTTCAAGCAGTTCGTCATATAAAGGTTGCAGGTTATCCGGCAGATCGCCCGCGCCGTGCGTGGAGGTGATCAGCAGCCAGACCCCGTCAGTCGGGAGATCTTCCAGCAGCGGTCCGTGCAGCGTTTGTGTAGAAAAGCCCGCATCTTCCAGCTTCTCAGCCAGATGTTCCGCTACATATTCCGCACCGCCAAGGGTGCTGCCGCTGATAAGAGTAATGTCCGCCATTGATCGCTCGCTCAGATAAAGAGGCGGCCATTGTACGCTGTGAACGAGCTGGGATCTACCTGTGGAAAATGTGGGAATGAAATTGCCCGATCACAGGCGGATAGTACGCATGATCGGGTTTTGCAGGGAGATCAGGGTTTCAGTGGACTGAATTTCATCGATTGTTTGGATCTTGTTGATAAGTACCTGCTGGAGGGCGTCAATGGATCGGCACATCACCTTTATAAAGATACTGTAGTGCCCGGTGGTGTAGTACGCCTCGGTGACTTCATCCAGCGCGTTCAGTTTCTCCAGCGCGGAGGGGTAATCTTTGGCGCTTTTCAGAATAATGCCAATGAAGCAGCAGACGTCGTAGCCAAGTTGCTTCGGGCTGACATCAATGCGTGCGCCGGTGATGATCCCGGCCTGCTTCATTTTCTCGACGCGAACGTGAATGGTCCCCGGGCTGACGCCAAATTGTTTCGCCAGTTCGGCATACGCGGTGCGTGCGTTGGCCATTAGCGCTTCCAGAATGCCGCGGTCCAGATTGTCGATCTGATAATTTTCCATAGGTTTTTCTTATGAAGATTAATGATTCCCTCTATTCTAGCGTCTTATTTTAACGAATCAAAAGTGAAGGCGGCTTTTTGTTGATGGGTTATTGAATTAAGCGCCTGTTCTGTTGCTTAATCAGTATCAACAGGACGCAGGAGTATAAATAATGAAAACCGCTTACATCGCAAAACAACGCCAGATCAGTTTCGTAAAATCCCATTTTTCCCGCCAGCTGGAAGAGAAGCTTGGCCTTATTGAAGTTCAGGCGCCGATTCTGAGCCGCGTGGGTGACGGGACGCAGGATAACTTGTCTGGTTGCGAAAAAGCGGTACAGGTAAAAGTGAAAACACTGCCAGACGCCCAGTTCGAAGTGGTTCATTCCCTGGCGAAGTGGAAGCGTCAAACCCTGGGACAACACGACTTCAGCGCGGGCGAAGGGCTTTACACGCACATGAAAGCCCTTCGCCCCGATGAAGACCGCCTTTCCCCGATTCACTCTGTCTACGTTGACCAGTGGGACTGGGAGCGCGTGATGGGAGATGGCGAGCGTCACGTCGGTACGCTGAAATCCACTGTTGAGGCGATCTACGCCGGGATCAAAGCAACCGAAGCGGCCGTGAGCAAAGAGTTTGGTCTGGCACCGTTCCTGCCGGAAACGATCCACTTTGTTCACAGTCAGGAATTGCTGAGCCGTTTCCCGGATCTGGATGCCAAAGGCCGTGAACGCGCGATCGCCAAAGAGCTGGGCGCGGTATTCCTTATCGGCATTGGCGGGAAATTGTCTGATGGTAAACGTCACGACGTCCGTGCGCCGGATTACGATGACTGGAGCACCGTGGGCGAAAGCGAATATGCCGGTCTGAACGGCGATATTCTGGTCTGGAACCCGGTTCTGGAAGATGCGTTTGAACTCTCTTCGATGGGGATCCGCGTGGATGCTGAAGCACTGAAGCGTCAGCTGGCCGTGACCGGTGATGAAGATCGTCTGCAACTGGAGTGGCACCAGGCACTGCTGCGCGGTGAAATGCCGCAGACCATCGGCGGTGGGATTGGCCAGTCTCGTCTGACCATGCTGCTGCTGCAACTCTCTCACATTGGTCAGGTACAGTGTGGGGTCTGGCCGCAGCAGGTACGTGAGAGCGTCGGTTCTCTTCTTTAATTAACGTCGCCAGCGTCTGAGCAGGCGGCTACGCAACCCGGTATCAAAGCGCCAGATGTGATCGAAGATGCGCATGATGCCGGGTTTTCCATGTGCAGACATCGCCACGGCATGGAAACGGTGCTGGTGCACGCGCTGCATCTCCTTCACTTTATTCACGACGTCGTCCGGCAGCCGCTGGGCGATAAAATCGGAAATCACCACCGCATCCGCGTCGTACCAGTCTCCGCCCTGCATGCGCTCAATGATGCTGCGAAAACAGCTGGCCAGATCGGTGCCGCCGCGAAAGCGCTGGCTTAAAAAGCGGATCGCCTGCTCCAGCCCCTGTGGGCTGGTCAGTTCATACCCAACAACTTCGCTGGAAAAGAGCATGATGTAGCAGCGACGACGATCGGCAAGCGCCACGCGCATCAGAGCCAGGCAGAACGCTTTTGCACACTGTTCATTAAAGCCCCCCATCGATCCAGACGTATCGACGCAAACAATGAATGGGCCGCGCGGTTGCTCATCAAAATCCTGGTGTACCACCGGACGCTGGCTGATCTTCTCGCGCCAGGCTTCGCCATGCAGTCGATAGGTAATGAGCTGTTTTTCCACCAGCCGACGATAAAACTCATACTCCAGTTCGGTCATGCCCAGCGTGCTGAGTTCCGTAGGCAGCAGGCGCAGGATGTCATCGCTTTGCTGTAGCCCGTCCACCTGCTCCGGTACGGTGGAGGGTTCGCGTACCAGCGTACGGAAGGTCTCCATCGGCGCATCTTTCTTTGGGACCGACCGGGCCTCCCGGGAGCGGCCGAGCTGTTCTGCGAGCTTCATCAGCTCCGGCTGTTGTGCCAGAAAGTCGCCGTACTTCACGATCAGCTGATAATCGCCCCGCTTTAACTGGCCGGCACTCATATCCCAGAGTCGACCGGCGGCGTTTTCATTCTCCACCAGCACCTGTTCTAACTGGCCGCTCAGGGTCATTCGCTCCTGGACTTCACTGAGCAACTGTTCGCGCTCTTCGTCCAGCAACTGCTGATTAAGGGCCGTGGCCTGGACCACAAGGCTCAGACGCCAGCGCTGTAAAAACAGCGTATGCAGGGCGGGAGTAAAGCTGGGGTTGTCAGTGACCAGCGCTCTGGCCTGGCTGGCAAACGGGGAGTGAACGTTATCAAGCAGCGTCAGGGTTTGCTGTAGCTGGGCAATAAACTGCGGTGTTGAAAGCCGCTGGCACTGCTGGTAACCAGCCACTTCCTCTGTCAGTTCCGGCGGGACTTCCGTCTCCTTAAACCGCTGTCGCAGGTTATCGCGCCAGCGGGGCAGATCGTCCGTCATTGCTTTTCGGAGCTTCGGGAATTTTTCAAAGAAGGCCGCCAGCTGCGGTGAAGCGAGCAGGGTAATGACGACCTCTTCGATCAACCCTTCCTCGCTAACCGCCAGCATGACGTTAAGCGTGTCCAGCGTTAGCATTGACGCGCCTGTTTGATCTGCGCGCTGACATCCTGCAAGCTGGCTTCAATGCGACCTAACCAGTCGCTATGGATAAAGAGGCATTTCTGCTGCTCGCTGAAGCGCGTGTGCTGCTGATGCCATTCGTTATCCAGCGCGTCGAGCTGCTGTTTGATCTCCTCCGGAACAGTATCGGAGGCCGTGCCCGGCAGCGCCAGGCGCGATCCCTGAAGGCTGACGTCACGGATCACTAGGTGCTGGCTGCTGTCGACTTCCATCGACAGCGGCTGTGCAAAGCCGATACCGTTGAGTTTACCGCGGATCTCACCGCCTTTATCCAGCCACTGAACCAGCGCAACGCGTTCGATCGTCACGTGCACAACCTGCATATCATGAAGCTTCAGCGGTTGCTGAAGAAGAAGCGTGAGCGAGGCGTCAGTCAGCCCGGCGGGCAGTTCATAGTGCGGTTTACGGGCAAACATCCCGCCAAGACGGTTCACCTTCAGCGCGGTTTTGTCACTTTGCTGCTGCTGGAGCTGAAGGCGACGTTGGGCAATCGCGCCCAGTTGATTAAGCATCGACTGTTGACCCCACGCGTGTCCGGTCATCAAAACGTCCAGCTGCTGCTGCATCAGATTCATCCCTTCTGCGTCGTGCCACAGGCAGTCTTTCAGCAGGATCAGATCGATTGGGGCGACAGCATCGCGGCCGCTAAACAGCGCGCTTGCCTGGAGCAGGCGAATGGCTTTTTTCCAGCGACGATCGGAGACGTACGGCGCGGAGGGCAGCAAATCAAGCTGCTGGCGCAGCATGAAGATCAGCTCAAAAACGGGATCGGGCAGTTTTATCTTGCCGATCTCCTCCTGCCACTGGTGGTATTCCTCGTCCGTGACCTGCAATGACGCTGCCACCGGGTTTTCGTTTTCATCCTGCTGGCTTACCAGCATGGAACGGAAGTTTGATTTATCCTGGACTTTATCCAGCCACAGACGGATCAGCATACGGTCATACAGCGCTTCCAGGCTGCTGTCGGCTTCGGGCAATTCGTTAGACGCGGCCACCAGCAGGCGCATGGGGATCTTCTCTTCGCTGGCGCCGTTGCGGAAGCGGCGTTCGTTAATTGCCGTCAACAGGGTATTCAGTATGGCCGGGCCGGCTTTCCAGATCTCATCAAGAAAGACGATTTCCGCTTCCGGAAGATAGCCCGCCGTCAGACGTTCATAGCGTCCCTCATCTTTTAACGCCTGAATGGAGAGTGGGCCGAAAACTTCTTCCGGCGTGGAGAAGCGCGTCATCAAATACTCGAATGCGCGCGCGTTCTGGAAAGCGAATTTGAGGCGGCGTGCGATCAGACTTTTGGCAATGCCCGGCGGGCCCAGCAGAAATACGCTTTCCCCACTCAGCGCCGCCAGTAAACAGAGGCGAATGGCGTGGCTACGCTCGTAAAGGCCTTTCTCCAGCGCACTGCTGAGGCGGGAAATTCTTTCTGCTAATAAATGTGAGTGAGCCATAATAGTTTTGCATCCTTTCGCCGTCGTGGCGGCTAATTGAAGCGAGTATAGACGTTTCGGTCTGGCCTGGTAATAGGCTGAAGTGCGGCGCTATTTTCTTTGCGCTACATTAATGCGGCTGCATTTAGGGGTACGATTTTGCATTGAATCGTGCATACTGTGCGCTTTTTGTGGGCCAAGGGACTAAGCACACATTTGTTATTCAAACGAAAAGACTAGTCTATGAGCACTGATAATAAGCAATCATTACCCGCAGTAACGCTTGCGGCGATCGGGGTTGTCTACGGTGATATCGGCACCAGCCCGCTTTATACGCTTCGTGAATGTCTGTCCGGTCAGTTTGGTTTTGGTGTAGAGCGTGACGCCGTATTTGGTTTCCTCTCGCTCATCTTCTGGCTGCTGATCCTGGTGGTCTCCCTTAAGTATCTCTCTTTCGTAATGCGGGCTGATAACGCGGGCGAGGGCGGTATTCTGACCCTGATGTCCCTTGCCGGGCGCAATACGTCTGCAAGAATGACCTCCGTGCTGGTCATCATCGGCCTGATTGGCGGCAGCTTCTTCTATGGAGAAGTCGTGATTACGCCGGCGATTTCTGTAATGTCGGCCATAGAGGGGCTGGAGATTGTCGCGCCACAGCTTGATACGTGGGTGGTGCCACTCGCTATTATCGTGCTGACGTTGCTGTTTGCCATACAAAAACACGGTACCGGGCTGGTGGGTAAGCTGTTCGCGCCTATTATGCTGGCCTGGTTCCTGATCCTGGCGGCGCTGGGCTTACGCAGTATTATCGCCAACCCGGATGTCCTGCACGCGCTGAACCCAATGTGGGCGGTGCATTTCTTCCTTGAATATAAAGTGGTGTCGTTTGTGGCGCTGGGCGCGGTGGTGCTGTCCATTACCGGTGTTGAAGCGCTGTATGCGGATATGGGCCACTTCGGGAAACTCCCTATTCGCGTCGCCTGGTTTAGCGTGGTCTTGCCTTCACTGGTGCTGAATTACTTCGGTCAGGGCGCGCTGCTGCTTGCACACCCTGAAGCGATTAAAAACCCGTTCTTCCTGCTGGCGCCGGACTGGGCGCTGGTTCCGATGCTGATCCTGGCGACGCTGGCGACGGTCATTGCCTCTCAGGCTGTCATTTCCGGCGTATTCTCCCTGACGCGTCAGGCCGTGCGTCTGGGATATCTCTCCCCAATGCGCATTATCCATACCTCGGAGATGGAGTCTGGCCAGATCTACATTCCCTTCGTCAACTGGCTGCTCTATTTCGCGGTGGTGATTGTTATCGTCAGCTTTGAGCACTCCAGTAATCTGGCGGCGGCGTACGGTATCGCGGTAACCGGAACGATGGTGTTGACCTCTATTCTCTCCACTACCGTGGCGTACCGTAACTGGCACTGGAATAAGTTCCTCGTGGGGCTGATCCTGGTTGGCTTCCTCTGCATCGACGTGCCGCTGTTCTCTGCGAACCTCGACAAGATTGTCTCCGGCGGCTGGCTGCCGCTGACGCTGGGTCTGGTGATGTTTATTGTGATGACGACGTGGAAGAGCGAACGTTTCCGCCTGCTGCGTCGTATGCACGAGCACGGTAACTCTCTTGAGGCGATGATCGCCTCGCTGGAGAAGTCCCCACCGGTGCGCGTGCCGGGCACGGCGGTGTATATGTCTCGCGCGCTGAACGTGATCCCGTTTGCGCTGATGCATAACCTCAAGCACAACAAAGTGCTGCACGAACGCGTGATCCTGCTGACGCTGCGTACCGAAGATGCGCCGTACGTTCACAACGTGCGTCGCGTACAGATTGAGCAGCTATCGCCAACCTTCTGGCGCGTGGTGGCAAGCTACGGCTGGCGCGAAACGCCGAACGTGGAAGAGGTGTTCCACCGCTGCGGTCTGGAAGGCCTGAGCTGCCGCATGATGGAGACGTCATTCTTTATGTCCCACGAGTCGCTGATCATCGGCAAGCGCCCATGGTATCTGCGCCTGCGCGGCAAGCTGTATCTCATTCTGCAACGTAACGCCCTGCGTGCGCCTGACCAGTTTGAGATCCCGCCTAATCGCGTGATTGAGCTGGGGACGCAGGTCGAGATTTAAGTCCTTCTAAAAATGCCGGGTGGCGCTGCGCTTACCCGGCCTACCAGATCCTCAACATACCCGCCAAAATCACCTCAATATTTCACTTAGCGAAACGTTTCGACGTTGATCACAAATCCGTTACGTCATGATGGTTTTCTGAACACTTCTGCGGCTACACTGTTTTTAGCGAAACGTTTCGCTAGTGGAGCAAAAAATGAAGAAAGGCACAGTACTCAACTCAGAAATCTCATCGGTGATCTCCCGTCTTGGGCATACCGATACGCTGGTGGTTTGCGATGCAGGCTTACCGGTTCCGCGCAGCACAACCCGTATCGATATGGCGTTAACGCAGGGCGTACCCTCGTTCATGCAGGTACTGGAAGTGGTCACCGCGGAGATGCAGGTTGAGGCGGCCATTCTCGCGGCGGAAATCAAACAACATAATCCGCAACTCCACGAAACGTTGCTCAGCCATATTGAGCAACTGCAACAGCACCAGGGAAACACCATAGAAATTCGTTACACAACGCACGAGCAGTTCAAACAACAAACCGCAGACAGTCAGGCGGTGATTCGCAGCGGGGAGTGTTCCCCGTATGCGAATATCATTCTCTGTGCTGGCGTCACCTTCTGAGGCCATCATGGACGCATTACTGCAACTCAAAGGGATCGATAAGTCGTTCCCGGGCGTAAAAGCCCTCTCCGGCGCGGCGCTGAACGTCTATTCCGGGCGCGTCATGGCGCTGGTGGGCGAAAACGGCGCGGGCAAATCCACCATGATGAAAGTGCTGACCGGTATCTACCAACGCGATGCCGGTTCGCTGCTGTGGCTGGGTAAAGAGACCACCTTCAACGGCCCGAAATCCTCTCAGGAAGCGGGCATCGGCATCATCCACCAGGAGCTGAACCTGATCCCGCAGCTCACCATTGCGGAGAACATCTTCCTCGGCCGTGAGTTCGTGAACCGGTTTGGCAAAATCGACTGGAAAACCATGTATGCCGAAGCGGACAAACTGCTGGCGAAGCTGAATCTGCGCTTTAAGAGCGACCGACTGGTGGGCGACCTTTCCATCGGCGATCAGCAGATGGTGGAAATCGCGAAGGTGCTGAGCTTCGAGTCGAAGGTCATCATTATGGATGAACCGACCGACGCCCTGACCGATACCGAAACCGAATCCCTGTTCCGCGTGATCCGTGAGCTGAAATCGCAGGGCCGCGGCATTGTCTATATCTCTCACCGCATGAAAGAGATCTTCGAAATCTGCGACGACGTCACCGTCTTTCGCGACGGGCAGTTTATTGCCGAGCGCGAAGTAGCAACCCTGACCGAAGATACGCTCATCGAAATGATGGTGGGACGTAAGCTCGAAGATCAGTATCCGCATCTGGATAAAGCGCCGGGAGAGATTCGCCTGAAGGTGGATAATCTCTGCGGGCCGGGCGTGAATGACGTCTCCTTTACTCTGCGCAAGGGCGAGATCCTTGGCGTCGCGGGCCTGATGGGGGCGGGACGTACCGAACTGATGAAAGTGCTCTATGGCGCACTGCCGCGCACCAGAGGCTACGTTACCCTTGACGGCCATGAGGTGGTCACCCGCTCGCCGCAGGATGGCCTGGCGAACGGCATTGTCTATATTTCCGAAGACCGTAAGCGCGACGGCTTAGTGCTGGGCATGTCGGTGAAAGAGAACATGTCCCTGACTGCGCTAGGCTATTTCAGCCGCAGCGGCGGCAGCCTGAAACACAAAGATGAGCAGCAGGCGGTCAGCGATTTTATCCGTCTCTTTAACGTTAAAACCCCATCGATGGAGCAGGCGATTGGCCTGTTGTCCGGCGGGAATCAGCAGAAAGTGGCGATTGCCCGCGGGCTGATGACGCGCCCGAAAGTGCTGATCCTGGATGAGCCTACCCGCGGGGTGGACGTGGGCGCGAAGAAAGAGATCTATCAGCTGATTAACCAGTTCAAGGCCGACGGTCTGAGCATCATTCTGGTCTCTTCCGAGATGCCAGAGGTATTAGGCATGAGCGATCGCATTATCGTCATGCATGAAGGGCATCTCGGCGGTGAATTCACTCGCGAGCAGGCCACCCAGGAAGTTCTGATGGCTGCCGCTGTGGGCAAGCTTAATCGCGTGAATCAGGAGTAAGAAGATGACTACCCAGGCTGTTTCTGGTCGCCGCTATTTCACAAAGGCATGGCTGATGGAACAAAAATCGCTGATTGCCCTGCTGGTGCTGATCGCGATTGTCTCGACCATGAGCCCGAACTTTTTTACCGTCAATAACCTGTTCAACATTCTTCAGCAGACCTCCGTCAACGCCATTATGGCGGTGGGGATGACGCTGGTGATTTTGACCTCGGGTATCGATCTGTCCGTCGGTTCCCTGCTGGCCCTCACCGGCGCGATCGCCGCGTCGATTGTTGGTATTGAGGTCAACGCGCTGGTGGCCGTTGCCGCTGCGCTGGCGGCAGGTGCGGCAATTGGCGCCGTAACCGGCGTGATTGTGGCGAAAGGTCGCGTGCAGGCGTTCATCGCCACGCTGGTGATGATGCTGCTGCTGCGCGGTGTGACCATGGTGTACACCAACGGCAGCCCGATTAATACCGGTTTTACCGATAACGCCGATCTGTTTGGCTGGTTCGGTATTGGTCGCCCGCTGGGTGTCCCGACCCCGGTCTGGATCATGGCTATCGTCTTCCTGGCGGCATGGTACATGCTGCACCATACCCGTCTGGGTCGTTATATCTATGCGCTGGGCGGTAACGAAGCGGCAACGCGCCTGTCCGGTATCAGCGTTAATAAAGTCAAAATTATCGTTTACTCCCTGTGCGGCCTGCTGGCGTCTCTGGCGGGCATCATCGAAGTGGCGCGCCTCTCCTCCGCGCAGCCAACGGCGGGTACGGGCTATGAGCTGGATGCCATCGCGGCAGTGGTTCTGGGCGGTACGAGCCTTGCGGGTGGTAAAGGTCGCATTGTTGGGACATTGATCGGCGCACTGATCCTCGGTTTCCTGAATAATGGTTTGAATTTGTTAGGTGTTTCCTCCTATTACCAGATGATCGTTAAGGCAGTGGTGATTTTGCTGGCGGTACTGGTAGACAACAAAAAACAGTAACTGACGACACTACAGGACATCTTAGATATGAACATGAAAAAACTGGCTACCCTGGTTTCTGCTGTCGCGCTGAGCGCAACCGTAAGTGCTAACGCCATGGCGAAGGACACCATCGCGCTGGTTGTCTCTACCCTGAACAACCCGTTCTTCGTCTCCCTGAAGGATGGCGCGCAGAAAGAAGCAGATAAACTGGGCTACAACCTGGTGGTGCTGGATTCTCAGAACAACCCGGCGAAAGAGCTGGCTAACGTTCAGGACTTAACCGTTCGTGGTACCAAAATCCTGCTGATCAACCCAACCGATTCCGACGCGGTCGGTAACGCCGTGAAGATGGCAAACCAGGCGAAGATCCCGGTCATCACCCTTGACCGTCAGGCAACGAAAGGGGATGTGGTCAGCCACATTGCGTCTGATAACGTACTGGGCGGTAAAATCGCCGGTGACTACATCGCGAAGAAAGCAGGTGAAGGCGCGAAAGTGATCGAGTTGCAGGGTATCGCCGGGACTTCCGCAGCCCGTGAACGTGGTGAAGGCTTCCAGCAGGCTGTAGCGGCGCACAAATTCAACGTGCTGGCGAGCCAGCCGGCAGACTTCGACCGTACAAAGGGCCTGAACGTCATGCAGAACCTGCTGACCGCGCATCCTGATGTGCAGGCGGTATTCGCACAGAACGACGAAATGGCGCTGGGCGCGCTGCGTGCGCTCCAGACTGCGGGTAAATCAGATGTGATGGTTGTCGGATTTGACGGCACGCCGGATGGTGAAAAAGCAGTAAATGATGGCAAACTGGCTGCGACCATCGCTCAGCTGCCTGAGCAGATTGGCGCGACTGGCGTGCAAACTGCCGATAAAGTGCTGAAGGGCGAAAAAGTTCAGGCCAAATATCCTGTTGACCTGAAACTGGTCATTAAGCAGTAAAGGCGATTCAGGCAGTCGCTGGCTGCCTGAGGGACACCAAATAAAAGAAAAGTGTGGCATACGCCACCGGGTAAGACCGGTGGCGCTCTCAGATGGACACCTCAATACATGAAAACCGCAGGCAACCTCGTCGTCCTTGGCAGTATCAATGCCGATCACATTCTTAACCTTGAAACGTTCCCCACTCCGGGCGAAACCGTCACTGGCAATCAGTATCAGGTGGCGTTCGGCGGTAAGGGCGCAAACCAGGCGGTTGCCGCCGGACGCAGCGGGGCGAATATCGCGTTTATCGCCTGTACGGGTGATGACGATACCGGCGAGCGCGTACGCAAACAGCTGGCAAGCGACAACATCGACATTGCACCCGTCAGCGTGGTTGCAGGGGAATCTACCGGCGTGGCGCTGATTTTCGTCAATGCGGAAGGTGAGAATGTCATCGGTATTCATGCGGGGGCTAATGCCGCGTTAACGACTGAACGCGTCGAAGCGCAGCGTGGAATCATCGCCGGAGCGGAAGCCCTGCTGATGCAGCTGGAGTCACCGGTTGAAAGCGTGCTGGCCGCCGCGAAAATTGCGCATGAAAATCATACGTCTGTCGTACTTAACCCTGCGCCTGCCCGTGTATTATCAGATGAGCTGCTGGCGCTGGTGGATATCATCACCCCGAACGAAACCGAAGCGGAAAAGCTGACGGGTATCCGTGTCGAAAATGATGACGATGCAGCGCGTGCCGCGCTTGCACTGCATGAAAAAGGCATCGGCACCGTAATCATCACCCTCGGCAGCCGTGGGGTGTGGGCTAGCGTCAATGGCGAAGGCCGTCGCGTACCGGGCTTTAAGGTCAAAGCCATTGATACCATCGCCGCAGGAGACACCTTCAACGGTGCACTGGTAACGGCGCTGCTGGAAGGAAAAGCAATGGATGACGCGATCCGCTTCGCGCATGCCGCCGCTGCGATTGCGGTGACGCGTAAAGGCGCTCAGCCTTCTGTTCCATGGCGTAAAGAGATTGATGAATTCTTAAGTCAGCAGGGGTAACGCTTGGCCACAATGAAAGATGTCGCCCGTATGGCGGGCGTTTCTACCTCGACTGTCTCCCACGTAATCAATAACGATCGCTTCGTCAGCGAGGCGATTCGGGAGAAAGTTGACGCTGCAATTAAAGAACTCAACTATGCGCCGTCTGCGCTGGCCCGCAGCCTGAAGCTCAACCAGACGCGCACCATCGGCATGCTGATCACGGCCAGTACCAACCCTTTTTATTCTGAACTGGTGCGCGGCGTGGAGCGCAGCTGCTTCGAGCGCGGCTACAGCCTGGTGCTGTGCAATACCGAAGGCGATGAGCAGCGCATGAACCGAAACCTGGAGACGCTGATGCAAAAACGCGTCGACGGGCTGCTGCTGCTCTGTACCGAAACGCATCAACCCTCGAAAGAGATCATCCAGCGCTACCCTTCTATTCCCACGGTGATGATGGACTGGGCGCCGTTCGACGGCACCAGCGATCTGATTCAGGATAACTCGCTGCTGGGCGGCGATATGGCGACTCAGCATCTGATCGATAAAGGTCATACCCGCATTGCCTGTATTACCGGCCCGCTGGATAAAACCCCGGCGCGCTTGCGTCTGGAAGGCTATCTTTCGGCCATGGAACGGGCGGGGCTTGCCATTCCTGATGGCTATCGCATCACCGGCGATTTCGAATTTAACGGTGGATTTGAAGCAATGCAGAAACTGCTGGCGCAAGAGCCGCGTCCGCAGGCGGTGTTTATCGGTAACGATGCGATGGCATTCGGAGCATATCAGGCGCTGTATCAGGCGGGATTACGTGTTCCGGACGACATGGCGATCGTCGGTTACGATGATATCGAACTGGCGCGCTACATGACGCCCCCACTGACCACCATCCATCAGCCGAAGGATGAACTGGGCGAGCTGGCCATCGATGTGTTGATCCACCGCATGGCCCAGCCCACGCTGCAACAGCAACGTTTGCAGCTTACTCCTGTTCTGATGGAACGCGGTTCGGTTTAGCCTTCTCTTTGTGACGCTCTTTAATCAGGTTCCGGCCGTCTTTTGGTTTTAACAACATAAAGACCACCGCCGATACCACGGTAAGCGCGCCCATAGTGATAAAGGTATAGTGGAACTGCTCAACGGTATTGGTTCCCTCGAACCCTTCATAAAACCGCAGTACCGCCGCGCTCACGGCAACCCCGAGGCTGATCGACAGCTGTTGAGTGACCGCCAGTACGCTGTTGCCGCTGCTGGCATTCTCGTCGGTGAGGTCCGCAAGGGTGATGGTGTTCATCGACGTAAACTGCGTCGACATGGCCATACCCAGCACAAACAGCGGCAGGATCAGCATCCAGATTGGTAACGCCGCAGATTGCAGGGAGAACTGCGCAATCATCAATCCGATAAAGATCGTCACGCCAACCAGCGTCTTACGATAGCCAAACCAGCGCAGCACCTGCGTGACCGTCGATTTTGCCAGAATCGAGCCCATCGCCGTGGGTGCCATCATGCAGCCAGCAATCAGGGCCGGATAGCCGAAACCGACCTGGAGCATCAGCGGCATCAGGAACGGTACGCAGCCCGTGCCCAGACGCGAGGCAATATTGCCCGCGATCCCGACGGAGAACGTTCGGGTGTTAAACAGAGATAAAGAGATAAGCGGTGTCGGATGGCGACGCGCATGACGTATATATAGAAGGAACAGCAGAATACCGCTGAGGATGACGGCCAGCCCCAGCCACGTCGCTACGATTTTCTCGCCAAACAGCTCCATCCCGCTGGAGAACAGGACCAGGCTCAGGCCAAACAGGAAGAAACCACCCATATCGAAGCTGCGTCTTGGCGTGGTGAAGTTCGGCATATATTTGCGGGCATAAATCAGCCCTGCCACACCAATCGGAATATTAATCAGGAAGATCCAGTGCCAGCTAGCCCAGGTCACCAGTACGCCGCCGAGAACCGGGCCAAGTATCGGGCCGACCAGCCCCGGCATAGTCACAAAGTTGAGCACCGGGAGCAGTTCGCTGCGCGGATAGGCGCGTAATAACGCCAGACGCGCGACGGGCATCATCATCGCGCCGCCTATCCCCTGTAGAACGCGGAAGATAACCAGTTCCGTCAGAGAGGTGGAGAGGGCGCAAGCCAGAGAACCGAGCGTGAACAGCGTCACCGCCAGCATGAACACTTTGCGTGTGCCAAAACGATCGGCCAGCCAGCCGCTGACCGGAATAAGCATCGCCACTGTCAGGGTGTAGCTGATGATGGCGGATTGCATCGCCAGCGGGGAGCGGTTAAGGCTTTGGGCTATGGCGGGAAGGGCGGTATTGAGGATAGTGGCATCCAGTGCCTGCATAAAGAACGCCATGGCTGCAATCCACGGCAGTCCGGCCATACTGCGTGCTTTTTTCTCTGTCATTTATTTACCTGCTGGTGGGTTGGCGCGGCCAGCAACGCCTGGCACGCACTCAGGGCTCGCTGCCCGTCGCTCTCCTGAATGGCATCGACTATCGCCTGATGCAGATCCAGCTTCACCACCTCATCCTGCGTGATAGAGGTAAAGTAAGTGTGGTACACAGAATGGAATAAAGAAGCAAAGGAGGTCAGGAAAGGATTTCCGCTCATATTATAGATATGTTCATGCCAGGCCATATCGACCGCTATCCAGCGCTCGCGGTTAAAGTGCTTTTTCAGATCCACCATCTCTTCCATCAAAGTATTGAGCTGCGCTTTTTGCTCGGCTGTGCCGAGCGTGGCGGCAAGCAGGCAGGCCTGAGGCTCAAGACTGCTGCGCATGACCAGAAAGTGATCGACGACCTGATTAAAGTTATCTTCGGTCATCCACCAGGTGAGTAACTCCTGATCGAGAAAGTTCCAGTTTCCCTGAGGCATAACGCGGGTGCCAATGCGCGGGCGTGGAAGCACCATCCCTTTCGCCGTTAATGTTTTTACCGCTTCGCGAACGGCGGTACGGCTAACGCCAAACTGATCTCCCAGCTCCATCTCGCTGGGCAGGATGCTACCTGGAGCATATTTACCCGCTAAGATCAGCTGCGCCAGTTTCTCTGCCAGCACATAGGACAGGTTTTTTTGAGCTGCCAGCTGTTGTGCGCTTAATGGCATCGCTTTTATTCCTTAAATATTGATGCGGTTAATTATGCCATCTCAGGTGTGATTGTGGTTGCAGATACATCAAATAGAACAATTTTTAGCTTGAACTCATCGCTTTTGGTGAAAAAAAACACGGTCAGAAACTTTTTTTAAATTTCCTCTTGTCACTTCAGAAGAACTCCCTATAATGCGCCTCCACTGACACGGAACAACGGCACGCAAGCCGCCGGGTCAGCAGAGAAAAGCAAAACAAACGCTTGACTCTGAAGCGGGAAAGCGTAATATGCACACCCCGCGCCGCAGCGAAAACGAAGCGGCACTGCTCTTTAACAATTTATCAGACAATCTGTGTGGGCACTCAAAGTGACATGGATTCTTAATGTCCTCGGACACTAAATGAATACCAAGTCTCAACGAGTGAACACGTAATTCATTACGAAGTTTAATTCATTGAGCATCAAACTTTTAAATTGAAGAGTTTGATCATGGCTCAGATTGAACGCTGGCGGCAGGCCTAACACATGCAAGTCGAACGGTAACAGGAAGCAGCTTGCTGCTTCGCTGACGAGTGGCGGACGGGTGAGTAATGTCTGGGAAACTGCCTGATGGAGGGGGATAACTACTGGAAACGGTAGCTAATACCGCATAACGTCGCAAGACCAAAGAGGGGGACCTTCGGGCCTCTTGCCATCGGATGTGCCCAGATGGGATTAGCTAGTAGGTGGGGTAACGGCTCACCTAGGCGACGATCCCTAGCTGGTCTGAGAGGATGACCAGCCACACTGGAACTGAGACACGGTCCAGACTCCTACGGGAGGCAGCAGTGGGGAATATTGCACAATGGGCGCAAGCCTGATGCAGCCATGCCGCGTGTATGAAGAAGGCCTTCGGGTTGTAAAGTACTTTCAGCGGGGAGGAAGGCGATAAGGTTAATAACCTTGTCGATTGACGTTACCCGCAGAAGAAGCACCGGCTAACTCCGTGCCAGCAGCCGCGGTAATACGGAGGGTGCAAGCGTTAATCGGAATTACTGGGCGTAAAGCGCACGCAGGCGGTCTGTCAAGTCGGATGTGAAATCCCCGGGCTCAACCTGGGAACTGCATTCGAAACTGGCAGGCTAGAGTCTTGTAGAGGGGGGTAGAATTCCAGGTGTAGCGGTGAAATGCGTAGAGATCTGGAGGAATACCGGTGGCGAAGGCGGCCCCCTGGACAAAGACTGACGCTCAGGTGCGAAAGCGTGGGGAGCAAACAGGATTAGATACCCTGGTAGTCCACGCCGTAAACGATGTCGACTTGGAGGTTGTGCCCTTGAGGCGTGGCTTCCGGAGCTAACGCGTTAAGTCGACCGCCTGGGGAGTACGGCCGCAAGGTTAA
>NZ_KQ089940.1:452141-570322 GCF_001037725.1 Enterobacter sp. MGH120
GCAAACTACGAATACCGAAGAATGTTATCACGGGAGACACACGGCGGGTGCTAACGTCCGTCGTGAAGAGGGAAACAACCCAGACCGCCAGCTAAGGTCCCAAAGTCATGGTTAAGTGGGAAACGATGTGGGAAGGCACAGACAGCCAGGATGTTGGCTTAGAAGCAGCCATCATTTAAAGAAAGCGTAATAGCTCACTGGTCGAGTCGGCCTGCGCGGAAGATGTAACGGGGCTAAACCATGCACCGAAGCTGCGGCAGCGACACTATGTGTTGTTGGGTAGGGGAGCGTTCTGTAAGCCGTTGAAGGTGTGCTGTGAGGCATGCTGGAGGTATCAGAAGTGCGAATGCTGACATAAGTAACGATAAAGCGGGTGAAAAGCCCGCTCGCCGGAAGACCAAGGGTTCCTGTCCAACGTTAATCGGGGCAGGGTGAGTCGACCCCTAAGGCGAGGCCGAAAGGCGTAGTCGATGGGAAACAGGTTAATATTCCTGTACTTGGTGTTACTGCGAAGGGGGGACGGAGAAGGCTATGTCAGCCGGGCGACGGTTGTCCCGGTTTAAGCATGTAGGCGGAGGTTCCAGGTAAATCCGGTACCTTATTAACGCTGAGGTGTGATGACGAGGCACTACGGTGCTGAAGTGATAAATGCCCTGCTTCCAGGAAAAGCCTCTAAGCATCAGGTAACACGAAATCGTACCCCAAACCGACACAGGTGGTCAGGTAGAGAATACCAAGGCGCTTGAGAGAACTCGGGTGAAGGAACTAGGCAAAATGGTGCCGTAACTTCGGGAGAAGGCACGCTGATATGTAGGTGAAGCCCCTGCGGGCGGAGCTGAAATCAGTCGAAGATACCAGCTGGCTGCAACTGTTTATTAAAAACACAGCACTGTGCAAACACGAAAGTGGACGTATACGGTGTGACGCCTGCCCGGTGCCGGAAGGTTAATTGATGGGGTTAGCGGCAACGCGAAGCTCTTGATCGAAGCCCCGGTAAACGGCGGCCGTAACTATAACGGTCCTAAGGTAGCGAAATTCCTTGTCGGGTAAGTTCCGACCTGCACGAATGGCGTAATGATGGCCAGGCTGTCTCCACCCGAGACTCAGTGAAATTGAACTCGCTGTGAAGATGCAGTGTACCCGCGGCAAGACGGAAAGACCCCGTGAACCTTTACTATAGCTTGACACTGAACACTGGTCCTTGATGTGTAGGATAGGTGGGAGGCTTTGAAGCGTGGACGCCAGTCTGCGTGGAGCCAACCTTGAAATACCACCCTTTAATGGCTGGTGTTCTAACGTGGACCCGTAATCCGGGTTGCGGACAGTGTCTGGTGGGTAGTTTGACTGGGGCGGTCTCCTCCCAAAGAGTAACGGAGGAGCACGAAGGTTGGCTAATCCTGGTCGGACATCAGGAGGTTAGTGCAATGGCATAAGCCAGCTTGACTGCGAGCGTGACGGCGCGAGCAGGTGCGAAAGCAGGTCATAGTGATCCGGTGGTTCTGAATGGAAGGGCCATCGCTCAACGGATAAAAGGTACTCCGGGGATAACAGGCTGATACCGCCCAAGAGTTCATATCGACGGCGGTGTTTGGCACCTCGATGTCGGCTCATCACATCCTGGGGCTGAAGTAGGTCCCAAGGGTATGGCTGTTCGCCATTTAAAGTGGTACGCGAGCTGGGTTTAGAACGTCGTGAGACAGTTCGGTCCCTATCTGCCGTGGGCGCTGGAGAATTGAGGGGGGCTGCTCCTAGTACGAGAGGACCGGAGTGGACGCATCACTGGTGTTCGGGTTGTCATGCCAATGGCACTGCCCGGTAGCTAAATGCGGAAGAGATAAGTGCTGAAAGCATCTAAGCACGAAACTTGCCCCGAGATGAGTTCTCCCTGAGACTTTAAGTCTCCTGAAGGAACGTTGAAGACGACGACGTTGATAGGTCGGGTGTGTAAGCGCAGCGATGCGTTGAGCTAACCGATACTAATGAACCGTGAGGCTTAACCTTACAACGCCGAAGATGTTTTGGCGAAGAGACGAAATTTTCAGCCTGATACAGATTAACAGAATTTGCCTGGCGGCTTTAGCGCGGTGGTCCCACCTGACCCCATGCCGAACTCAGAAGTGAAACGCCGTAGCGCCGATGGTAGTGTGGGGTCTCCCCATGTGAGAGTAGGGAACTGCCAGGCATCAATCAAGTGAAGAGGCCATCCGGAAGGATGGCCTTTTTGCGTTTGTTTGCTGAAAAACGGCAGGCCGGGCAAGGCGAAGCCGCCACCCGGCAGATCTCAGACTGCACACCACGCCAAAATAAACGCTGCAATCCCCTCCACATTATTCAAATCCAGAACCGGTACTTCCAGCGACAACGCAACGTCACTGGCCACGGCAATCACATGCTCATCCAGCATTAGTTCGCTAACATCATGCCCGGCGCCGTTTCTGAACAGCAAGATCTTAGGCACGGCCTCATGCTTAAACCCCTCAACCAGCACCAGATCCAGCGTGGAGTGATCCATCCGGCTGACAAGATAAACGAGATCCAGCGGTGCTTCATCCGGTGTTTCTGTCATTAACGCCCAGCGCTGGTTACTCGCCACCATCGTTTGTGCAGCGCCAGCCTTACGCAGCTCATAGCTATCTTTCCCCGGCTTATCGACATCCATGTTATGGTGCGTATGCTTAATCAATCCGGGACGAATGCCTTTGGCGCAAAGTGCTGGTATTAGTTTTTTTAGCAGCGTAGTCTTCCCGGTGCCACTCCAGGCAGAGATCGCTAATACGGGTATCATTTCTTCTCCTGCATTATCTGCAAATCTTCCGTCGTGTTTACATTCACAAACGCCGATTTCATGTCGCTGAAATCAACGGAATGCCCTCCGGACTGACGCATAAATACCATGACGCGCCGCTCTCCTGCGGCCAGGTAATCTTCCAGCGCGGATATTAACGAGCGATTAATCAATGCGATCGTTGGATGGTCGCGTTCACCGTCGTGTACCCAGACGACGGGAGCACCACCGCGCCGCTGCACCAGACGTTCAACCAGGCAGGACGGGATGAAGGGCGTATCACAGGAACAAAAGAGAAACCACTCTCCATGCGACTGCTGCATAACGGAAAGCATTCCCGCCAGCGGACCGGGGTGGTCCACCAGGTTATCCTGATAAACCGGATACCCGCTGCGCTGATAAATATCAACATGTCGGTTAGCGCTGATCGCCATCGAGGACACCTGATCTGCAAGCGTATCAGCAACATGCTGCCATAATGGTGTGTTATTCAGGAGCTGAAGCCCCTTATCCTTTCCGCCCATACGCGTTGCCCTGCCCCCGGCCAGAACAACTCCGATGATTTCCTGGCATTGATTCACGAATATCGCCTCTTTTATTGTGGGATTGACCCTGCTAACGTGTCTCTCTAAATGAAAGGAGCACTACCATGAAATGTAAACGTCTTAATGAAGTCATTGAGCTTCTCCAGCCGGCCTGGCAAAAAGAGCCAGAGCTGAATCTGATGCAATTTTTACAGAAACTGGCGAAAGAGTCAGGTTTTGATGGCGAACTGGCAGACCTTTCTGACGACATCCTGATCTACCACCTGAAAATGCGTGACTCGGCTAAAGATGCTGTTATTCCTGGCATTCAGAAAGATTATGAAGAGGATTTTAAAACCGCATTACTGCGTGCCCGAGGCGTAATTAAAGAGTAAAAGCTTGTAAGCGGAGCCACCGAAATCGCCACAAGATGATATCCTGAATCATTCGTATAATTTCCGGATGATCGGATGAACGACCAGGCTTTTACTTTCCAGACACTACACCCGGATACCATTATGGATGCGCTGTTCGAACAGGGTATTCGGGTGGATTCCGGGTTAACCCCTTTAAACAGCTACGAAAACCGTGTCTACCAATTTCAGGACGAAGAGCGCCAGCGCTTTGTCGTAAAGTTTTACCGTCCACAGCGCTGGTCCGCAGAACAAATTCAGGAAGAGCATCAGTTTGCCCACGATCTGCTGGATGACGATGTTCCCGTTGCGGCACCCATTAAATTCAATAACCAAACGCTGCTGACCCATCAGGGCTTTTACTACGCGGTATTTCCGAGCCTGGGCGGAAGACAGTTTGAGGCAGATAATATCGATCAGATGGAATGGGTTGCCCGCTATCTGGGGCGCATTCATCAGACGGGACGTAAAAAACCGTTTGTTGCCCGTCCGACGATTGGTGTTCAGGAATATCTTGTTGAGCCGCGACAGGTATTCGAAACATCGGCGCTGATCCCGAATGCGCTAAAGGATAATTTCCTCACGGCGACCGATAAGCTTATTGATGCTGTAAAAGCCTGCTGGCGGGATGATATTACTACTCTGCGCCTGCACGGTGACTGCCACGCCGGGAATATTCTCTGGCGCGATGGCCCACTATTTGTCGATCTTGATGACGCACGTATGGGACCCGCGGTGCAGGATCTGTGGATGCTGCTCAACGGTGATAAAGCCGAGCTGCGCATGCAGCTTGAGACCATAATTGAAGCTTATGAAGAATTTAGCCCCTTTAATTCAGACGAAATTGCCTTGATAGAACCTTTACGTGCGATGCGATTTGTTTATTATCTCGCGTGGTTAATCAGGCGTTGGGAAGACCCGGCTTTTCCCCGAAATTTCCCCTGGCTTACCGGGGAGGATTACTGGCGCAACCAGATATCCACATTTACCGCGCAGGTTAAGGTTCTACAGGAACCCCCTTTGCAATTAACGCCGATGTATTAATTGGACACACCCAGGAGAGAGTTAATCATGAAAAAAATTTGGCTGGCGCTGGCTGGTATGATTCTGGCATTTAGCGCAACTGCTGCGCAGTTTACCGACGGCAAGCAGTACATTACGCTGGACAAGCCTGTTGCTGGCGAGCCTCAGGTGTTGGAGTTCTTCTCCTTCTACTGCCCGCACTGCTACGAGTTTGAGCAGGTACTTCATGTTTCTGACAACGTGAAGAAAAAGCTGCCGGAAGGCACCAAAATGACGAAATACCACGTTGAGTTCCTTGGCCCACTGGGTAAAGATCTGACTCAGGCATGGGCGGTCGCGATTGCGCTGGGTGTGGAAGATAAGATCACCGCGCCTATGTTTGAAGCCGTACAGAAAACCCAGACCGTACAAACTACGGCAGATATCCGTAAAGTGTTCGTGGATGCCGGTGTTAAAGGTGAAGACTACGACGCTGCCTGGAACAGTTTCGTGGTGAAATCTCTCGTGGCACAGCAGGAAAAAGCTGCCGCTGACTTCCAGTTGCAGGGCGTGCCGGCGATGTATGTTAACGGCAAATACCAGGTGAATATGCGTGGTATGGACACGACCAGCATGGATATCTTCGTACAACAGTACGCTGATACCGTGAAATACCTGGTTGAGAAAAAGTAACAAACATAAAGAAAACCGCCGGTCACTGACCGGCGTTTTTGTATGAAGATTTAATCTTCGCTATCTGCTCGTCTTTCTCTTTCCAGAGTGTATTAAGCCAAAGCTGGAAACGACGTTTGAAGTTTTTATCGTTGACGTAATCCCCGTGCAGCTCAGTATTGACGGGCACCAGATCAACGCGGACAACGATACGCGTCAGCCTGCCGCTGAGCATATCGTAGAACGGCGTCCTGTCGTTTTCCGGATAGCAGAGCGTTACGTTTAACAATTTATCGAACTGCTCACCCAGCACGTTGAGCGCCATTGCGATACCCGCAGCCTTTGGCGGCAACAGGTTCTGATAAGGAGAGCGAGTTTGCTGGCGCTTCTCTTCGGTAAAGCGCGATCCTTCGACGAAGTTAACAATGGTGGTGGGATGCGCGCGAAACTTCTCGCAAGAACGGCGCGTGGTTTCCACGTCCTTACCGCGGCGTTCCGGATGACGAATCAAATAGCTGCGTGAATAGCGTTTCATAAACGGCATATCCAGCGCCCAGCAGGCCAGACCAATGAAAGGCACCCAGGCCAACTGCTGTTTCAGAAAGTATTTGTTCATCGGAATGTGTTTGCGAAACAGTACGCACAATACAACGATGTCGGCCCAGCTGTGGTGATTGCAGATCAGCAGATACCAGTTCTTTTTGTTCAGCTTCTCCAGCCCCTGAACATCCCACTTCAGCCAGGGGTTCAGATGCAGCAGGATCGCCAGCCCTTCACACCAGCAGTACATCATAAAATTACAAAAAGCAGACACCGCGCGCCATACCGGAGGGACAGGCAGCAGAAGTTTAATTATTCCGGCAACGATGATTGGCACAGAACAGGCGATGGTAACCAGAATAGTTAAAATGACGCTTAACCATAATGTTATCGCTGCGAGTATTCTCGACATAATGAATTTATTCAGATAGTTAGCTGTAATTGAGCAGCCGGCTATCCGGTGCTGGGCGCCGATCTTATCAGAAATTCGCTCAGACCAGGGCGGTTTCACACCAGGAGGCTGCGGCTTTTCCTGCCAGGCAGCGAATTTTTGCATATAGACAGAGTGCTTAAGTCTTATATCCACATAGACTAAATAAACATCAGTGAAGCGCGATCTTAAGTGATCTTATAGCAATGCTTTGATTTTATTATATAAATAAGTTTTCAGTATCACTTTTATAAAGCTGTTATTCACCTGTATTAAAAATATGCACAAACTTATCCACAGTTTTGTTTTGCGAGCGATCTTCCCGATCGCAAAATCTTTTTCTGTATAAAGCGCTAAAACCTGATGTTTTCATCCTTCTGTGGCATCCTTTACCCATAAATTCATAAAAGGCACGGACATTATGGTTCAGATCCCAGAAAACCCACTTATACTCGTCGATGGCTCTTCTTACCTGTATCGGGCGTATCATGCGTTTCCTCCTCTGACCAACAGCGCAGGGGAACCTACCGGCGCAATGTACGGCGTGCTGAATATGCTTCGCAGCCTGATTCTGCAATACCACCCAACCCATGCGGCCGTGGTGTTTGATGCGAAGGGTAAAACCTTCCGCGATGAATTATTTGAGCATTACAAATCTCACCGTCCCCCTATGCCTGACGATCTGCGTGCGCAAATTGAACCGTTGCACGCTATGGTGAAAGCGATGGGGCTGCCACTGCTGGCGGTCTCAGGCGTTGAAGCTGATGACGTAATTGGTACCCTGGCGCGCGAAGCGGAAAAAGCAGGCCGCCCGGTTCTGATCAGTACCGGTGATAAAGACATGGCGCAGCTGGTAACGCCCGGGATCACGCTGATCAACACCATGACAAACACCATTCTTGGCCCGGAAGAAGTGGTCGCCAAATATGGCGTGCCGCCAGAGCTCATTATTGATTTCCTCGCCCTGATGGGCGATTCCTCGGATAACATTCCTGGCGTACCGGGCGTAGGCGAAAAAACAGCTCAGGCGCTGCTGCAAGGGCTGGGCGGGCTGGATACGCTGTATGCAGAACCCGACAAAATTGCCGGTCTTACCTTCCGTGGCGCAAAAACCATGGCCGGAAAGCTCGCCGATAACAAAGAGGTGGCTTATCTCTCCTATCAGTTGGCCACCATCAAAACTGACGTAGAGCTGGAGCTTACCTGCGAGCAGCTGGAAGTGCAGGAACCCGCCGCCGCCGAACTGCTTGGCCTGTTCAGAAAATACGAATTTAAACGCTGGACCGCGGATGTTGAAGCCGGGAAATGGCTTCAGGCGAAAGGGGCTAAACCTGCGGCGAAGCCGAAAGAGACCATCGTTGTCAATGCCGAAGAGCAGGCAGAAGAAGAGGCGGTAGCGCTCTCCTTCGACAACTATGAAACCATCCTTGAAGAGTCACGGCTCATCGCCTGGATTGAAAAGCTGAAAAAAGCGCCAGTATTTGCTTTCGATACCGAAACGGACAGCCTTGATAACATTACGGCTAATATGGTGGGCCTGTCATTCGCAACGGAGCCGGGTATTGCAGCCTATGTTCCGGTGGCTCACGACTATCTGGATGCGCCGGAGCAAATCTCCCGCGAGCGCGCCTTAGAACTGCTGAAGCCGATTCTGGAAGATGAGAAAGTGCTGAAGGTTGGGCAAAACCTGAAGTACGACCGCGGTATTCTGCAAAACTACGGCATTGAGCTGCGTGGTATCGCTTTTGACACCATGCTGGAATCTTACATTCTGGACAGCGTGGCGGGCCGCCATGATATGGATTCCTTATCCGATCGTTGGCTGAAACACAAAACCATCACCTTTGAAGAAATTGCCGGTAAGGGCAAAAATCAGCTGACCTTTAACCAGATCGCGCTGGAAGAAGCAGGCCGCTACGCCGCGGAAGACGCTGACGTCACGCTACAGCTGCATCTCAAAATGTGGCCGAAATTGCAGAAGCACGAAGGGCCGCTGAATGTGTTCCAGAACATTGAGATGCCGCTGGTGCCTGTGCTGTCCCGCATTGAGCGCAATGGCGTTAAAATCGACCCAACGGTGCTGCATAACCACTCTGGTGAGCTGGCGCAGCGCCTGACCGAGCTTGAACAGAAAGCTCATGAGCTTGCTGGCGAGGCATTTAACCTGTCTTCACCGAAACAGCTGCAAACCATCCTGTTTGAAAAACAGGGTATCAAGCCGCTGAAGAAAACCCCGGGTGGCGCCCCTTCAACCTCTGAAGAGGTGCTGGAAGAGCTGGCGCTGGACTATCCGCTGCCAAAAGTTATTCTGCAATACCGTGGTCTGGCTAAGCTGAAATCGACCTATACCGACAAACTGCCGTTGATGATCAACCCGAAAACGGGCCGCGTGCACACCTCCTATCACCAGGCTGTGGCGGCGACCGGGCGACTTTCGTCAACCGATCCTAACCTTCAGAACATTCCGGTGCGTAATGAAGAGGGCCGCCGTATTCGCCAGGCTTTCATTGCGCCAGAGGATTATCTGATTGTCTCCGCGGACTACTCGCAAATCGAACTGCGTATTATGGCGCACCTGTCACGCGACAAAGGCCTGCTGACGGCCTTTGCCGAAGGGAAGGACATCCACCGGGCAACCGCTGCCGAAGTGTTTGGGCTGCCGCTGGAGAGCGTGACAAACGAGCAGCGTCGTAGTGCAAAAGCGATCAACTTCGGTCTGATTTACGGCATGAGTGCCTTTGGTCTTTCACGCCAGCTCAATATCCCGCGTAAAGAGTCGCAGAAGTATATGGATCTCTACTTCGAGCGGTATCCGGGCGTGCTGGAATATATGGAACGTACCCGCGCGCAGGCGAAAGAGAAAGGCTACGTTGAAACGCTGGATGGCCGTCGTCTCTACCTTCCGGACATCAAATCCAGCAACGCCGCGCGCCGGGCTGGTGCTGAACGTGCTGCGATCAACGCCCCTATGCAGGGCACTGCGGCGGACATCATTAAACGCGCAATGATTGCCGTCGATGCCTGGCTCGAAAAAGAGAAACCGCGCGTGAAAATGATCATGCAGGTACACGATGAACTGGTCTTTGAAGTTCATAAAGACGATCTGGAGACGGTCTCTCAGAAGATCCATGAACTGATGGAAAACAGCATGAAGCTGGACGTACCATTGCTGGTGGAAGTGGGTAGCGGCGAAAACTGGGATCAGGCTCACTAATGGTTATCGGAATAACGCGCGTTTTATGTAAGTAAGCAACATAAGTACGCGCGTTTTGTGACGATCATTAGAATTCCCTATGTAAAGAATGAAAAAAAACTACAAAAAGTGCTTTGTCCAGCGATAAAAAAAGAGTAGAGTTAACGACGTAGGGTACAGAGGTAAGATGTTCTATCTTTCAGACCTTTTACTTCACGTAATCGGATTTGGCTGAATATTTTAGCCGCCCCAGTCAGTAATGACTGGGGCGTTTTTTATTGCGGCAAAGAAAGTTTCAGGCGAAAAAAAGCGCGGTCATCGCCGCGCCTGTTGTTACTCTGCTTCCGCTTCAGTCGCCGGTTCCAGATCGTTAAACCAGCTGTCGAGCTTCTGTCGCAGTTTATCCACGCCCTGCTTTTTCAGCGAGGAGAACGGTTCAACCTGTACATCACCGTTGAATGCCAGCACCGCTTCACGAACCTTGTTCACCTGCGCCTTGCGCGCGCCGCTCGCCAGCTTATCTGCTTTTGTCAGCAGCACCAGCACCGCAATATCGCTTGCCACCGCCCAGTCAATCATCTGCTGGTCGAGATCTTTTAGCGGATGACGAATATCCATCAGCACCACCAGACCTTTCAGACACATGCGTTTTTCCAGGTATTCACCCAGCGCACGCTGCCATTTGATCTTCATCTCTTCCGGTACCTGCGCGTAACCGTAGCCCGGTAAATCGACCAGGCGTTTGCCTTCAGCCACTTCAAACAGGTTAATCAGCTGAGTACGGCCAGGTGTTTTTGAGGTACGCGCCAGGTTTTTCTGATTGGTGAGCGTATTCAGGGCACTGGATTTTCCCGCATTGGAGCGGCCAGCAAATGCCACTTCAATCCCTGTGTCTGAGGGCAGGTGGCGAATATCGGGCGCACTGGTGACAAAATGCGTCTGTTGGTAGTTCCAGGTAGTCACGTGGTCGTCTCCAAAAATCGTAATCTGCGGGGATTATACCTGAATGCGGGCAAAAGGCTTTTCCCTTCGTCATTGACATGTAAGTGAAAGCCCTACGGAATGTAAGAGATCTGCCCTTAAGCGTATGAGAAATTTAAGAGAAATCGCAGGCGCTAAAAAACTCAAAATATTAAAATTCAAAGAGTTATTAATGAGTAATTATCTGAAAATCCGGTTTTGTACCTTTTCATAGCTTGTTAGTTTAAGGGAACAAGGTAAAGTGTGTGCCAGGGCGAGGATGCCAACAGGATAACGACTTAAGGATAAGGGTCAGGAGCGCCAGGAGGCGAAGACTCAGGATTGTCAGGACGACCGGCGCCTGGAGGCGTTTTTAACAGGAAACGGAACCGTATCACGGACGGTAGTAGCCAAGGGATAAACAGGGTTTGTTGCAGGCAAACAGGGAATGTCTGACCCGTTAAGGGTTGTGAGTCAGGAAAAAAGGCGACAGATTGCTCTGTCGCCTTTTTTCTTTGCTTGCTTTCTGCTAGATTTCGCCGCAATTCTATACTGAAGAAAACGACTTAAAGATAAAACATCATGAAAAAACCGACCTCCGCTGCGGGCGTGAAACGCCCTGCAAAAGCACGCCGCAAAACGCGCGAAGAACTGAATCAGGAAGCGCGCGATCGCAAACGCGATAAAAAACATCGTGGCCATGCTGCGGGTAGCCGTGCTAACGGTGGCGGTGCCGCAGGCGCTTCTGCAAAAGGCAAACAGCAGAAAGATCCTCGTATCGGCAGTAAAACTCCCATTCCACTGGGCGTGACAGACACGCCGGTCACTAAGCAGCACAAACCAAAGAGCGAGAAACCTATGCTTTCACCGCAGGCTGAGCTGGATATGCTGGAGAACGATGAGCGCCTGGATGCGCTGCTGGAACGTCTTGAAGAGGGTGAAACCCTGACCGCTGAAGAGCAGTCCTGGGTGGACGCCAAACTGGACCGCATTGATGAACTGATGCAGAAGCTGGGTCTGTCCTACGATGATGAAGAAGACGAAGAGGAAGACGAAAAGCAGGAAGATATGATGCGTCTGCTGAAAGGTGGAAACTAACATTTGCACCCGGCAGGTACACTCGTCCTGCTTATAACCCTTCCGGTTATATGTTATCTGGTGTGGTTATTCGTTAAACTACGGCGGTTGTCGCGGCGACAGAAGTGGCTGCGTACCCGAATGATGTCCCGCAACGGGACCAGAACGGGCCGCCGTATACGAACGCGACACCAACGGAAGGAGTGAGCATGTCTGTACCATCTATCGACTGGGATTTGGCCCTGATCCAGAAATATAACTATTCCGGGCCGCGTTATACCTCATACCCCACCGCGCTGGAGTTTTCTGATGCTTTCGGCGAGGCGGATTTTCAGCAAGCTGTGGCGCGCTATCCCGAGCGCCCGCTGTCGCTCTACGTCCATATTCCGTTCTGCCATAAGCTCTGCTACTTCTGCGGCTGCAATAAAATCGTTACCCGCCAGCAGCACAAAGCCGATCAATACCTCGATGCGCTCGAACAGGAAATTCTGCACCGCGCACCGCTGTTTAAAGGGCGTCACGTCAGCCAGCTTCACTGGGGCGGTGGTACGCCAACTTATCTGAATAAAGCGCAGATCAGCCGCCTGATGGCGCTGCTGCGCGGCAATTTTAGTTTTAACGACGACGCCGAAATTTCGATCGAGGTCGATCCGCGTGAAATCGAACTGGATGTGCTGGATCATTTACGCGCCGAAGGTTTCAACCGCCTGAGTATGGGCGTACAGGACTTCAACAAAGAAGTACAGCGCCTGGTAAACCGCGAGCAGGACGAAGCGTTTATCTTTGCCTTACTCAACCATGCGCGTGAAATCGGCTTTACCTCAACGAATATAGACCTGATTTACGGCCTGCCGAAGCAGACGCCGGAGAGCTTCGCCTACACGCTTAAACGCGTGGCTGAGCTTAACCCGGACCGTCTGAGCGTCTTTAACTATGCGCACCTGCCGACGCTGTTCGCCGCTCAGCGCAAAATCAAAGATGCGGATCTGCCTTCCGCCCAGCAGAAGCTGGACATTTTGCAGGAGACCATCGCCTCGCTGACCGAAACCGGCTATCAGTTTATCGGAATGGATCACTTTGCCCGCCCTGACGATGAACTGGCGATTGCCCAGCGCGAAGGTGTTCTCCACCGTAACTTCCAGGGCTACACCACCCAGGGCGATACCGATCTGCTCGGAATGGGCGTCTCCGCCATCAGCATGATTGGCGACTGCTACGCCCAGAATCAGAAAGAGCTGAAGCTGTACTATCAGCAGATAGACGAAACCGGCAACGCGCTGTGGCGCGGCATTGCGCTAACGCGCGACGACTGCATCCGTCGTGATGTGATTAAGGCGCTTATCTGCAACTTCCGTCTCGAATTTCGCGAGGTGGAGTCGCAATGGGATCTGCAATTCAGCGATTACTTTGCCGAAGACCTGAAGCTTCTGGCGCCGCTGGCGAAAGACGGGCTGGTGGATGTGTCGGAGAGTGCGGTTGTCGTCACGCCGAAAGGACGTCTGTTGATTCGTAATATCTGCATGTGCTTCGATGCCTATCTGCGTCAGAAGGCGCGTTTACAGCAGTTCTCGCGGGTGATTTGAGCTGCAATGCCGGGTGGCGCTTCGCTTACCCGGCCTACATCTCGCACTTATGTAGGCCGGGTAAGGCGAAGCCGCCACCCGGCTTTTCATCAACAGCTCGTTAGCTAAACAGCCCAACCAGTGCCGCACACAATACCGCCGCAACGGCAGTTTGTGGCGTGTGGCTTTCTGCTGCTCCGCTCGAAAGCAAAGTCACTAATGATTCCAGCATGATGCTCCCCCCTGTTTCCGGGCACGATCATACAAAACTCATCGGAACAGTAAAGCGCAAAATAACGGCACTTTGCGCTCAATTAGTAACCTTTACACAGCGGAGTAAGATCACTCCATTCCCAGCTCTTTCAGCTTGCGCGTCAGGGTGTTTCGACCCCATCCCAACAGGCGAGCCGCTTCCTGTTTGTGGCCCTGGGTATGACGAAGCGCGGTAGTCAACAGCGTGCGCTCCATCTCAGGCTGCGCTTCGGAGAGCAGATTTTGATGACCGGAACGCAGCGCGCGATCTGCCCACTGCGCCAGCAGCGTCGCCCAGCTGTCCGGCAGCGCATGTCCGGCGGTGCTTTCGGGCACGGTGGCTTCAAACAGCTCGGCGGGGAGATCCTGAATCAACACTTCCTGTCCGGCGGCCATCACGGTCAGCCAGCGACAGGTGTTTTCCAGCTGACGCACGTTGCCCGGCCACGCCAGACGGGTGAGGGCGGCATCCGTTTCCGGATGAAGCTGCTTGGCTTCCACGCCCAGCTCGCGGGCCGCCACTTGCAGGAAATGGCGCGCCAGACGCGGGATATCTTCCCGACGCTCGCGCAGCGGCGGGAGGTGGACGCGGATCACGTTCAGACGATGGAATAAATCCTCACGGAATTTCCCCTCCTGCACGCGCAGCTCCAGGTTCTGGTGCGTCGCGGCAATAATACGCACGTCCACCTTCACCGGCGCATAGCCGCCCACGCGGTAAAACTGGCCATCTGCCAGCACGCGCAGCAGTCGGGTCTGAACATCCAGCGGCATATCGCCGATTTCATCCAGGAATAGCGTTCCGCCGTCAGCCTGTTCAAAGCGTCCCTGACGAATGGTATTTGCCCCGGTAAACGCCCCTTTTTCGTGGCCGAACAGCTCAGATTCAATCAAATCTTTGGGGATCGCCGCCATGTTCAGGGCGATGAAAGGCGCTTTCGCCCGCGGGCTGTGGCGATGCAGGGCGTGCGCAACCAGCTCTTTACCGGTCCCTGATTCACCGTTAATCAAGACGCTGATAGACGAGCGCGACAGACGCCCGATGATGCGAAACACGTCCTGCATGGCCGGCGCTTCACCGATGATGTCCGTCGTAGGCCCGAAATCCGGCGCGTGGCGGGGCTGCTGTTGCTCCTGATAGTGGCTGATGGCGCGTTCGACCAGGGCAACGGCTTCGTCGATATCAAACGGTTTTGGCAGGTAATCAAACGCCCCCTGCTGGTAGGCGCTAACGGCGGCATCCAGGTCGGAGTGGGCGGTCATTATGATGACCGGAAGCATGGGGTGGCGCTGTTTGATCTGCTTTAAGAGCGCCAGTCCGTCCATGCCCGGCATGCGAATATCCGAGAGCAGAACGTCCGGCGTTTTGGTGGTGAGTGCGTCGAGCACTTCGCTGCCGCTCTCAAATGTCGTGCAGCTTAATCCCGCTCCTGTGAGCGCGCGTTCAAGCACCCAACGGATGGAGCTATCGTCATCGACTACCCAGACTATCCCTCGTTGCATAAACGTCACCTTTATTTTTTAATCGGCAGGAAAACCGAAAACTCGGTATGTCCCGGCCAACTGGTAAATTCAATTTTGCCGGAGTGTTGGTCAATCAAATTACGGGCTATGGATAACCCCAGCCCGGTGCCGCCTTCGCGACCGCTGACCATCGGGTAGAACAGGGTGTCCTGGAGATGCGGCGGGATCCCCGGCCCGTTATCTTCCACATCAATACGTGCCGCCAGACGATAACGCACGCCGTGCAGCGTCAGCTGGAACGCGGTGCGGGTACGCAGAATAATTTCGCCACCCTCCGGGCCTAGCGCCTGCAACGCGTTACGCACAATGTTCAACAACACCTGTTCAATCTGGTCCGGATCGTGCGCCAGCTCCGGCAGGCTTGGGTCGTAATCACGCACCAGCGTGACGTTATCCGGCAGCTCCATAGAGACGAGTTTCACCACCCGCTCCGCCACCTTGTGAATGCTTTCTGAAACATGCATCCCCGGCTGCTGCGGCCCGAGCAGGCGATCGACCAAATTACGCAGACGGTCCGCCTGCTCGATAATGACGTTGGTATACTCCGCCAGGGCAGGGTCAGGCAGCGCTTTGGTCAAAAGCTGTGCCGCACCGCGTAAGCCGCCCAGCGGGTTTTTAATTTCATGAGCCAGCCCGCGTACCAGGTCGCGCGCCGCAATCTGCTGAGCATGCTGTAGCTGCTCCTGGCTGAGACGACGCTGGTTATCCATCGGCGCCATTTCCAGCAGAATCATGCCATCTGGCAGGCGCTGTGCGGTGAGGGACAAAATATGCGAGCGTCCGTCAATCACCAGCGTCACTTCGTTATCGGTGAAGCCCTGACCCGCCTGCAAACTCTCCTGCATCAGACCAATATTCAGCGAGAAATAGCTCAGCAGTTCAGGCAGCGGCGTGCCAAACAGTTTACGGGCGCTTTGAGCGAGCAGCTGCTGCGCCGCCGGGTTGGCGTAATGCACCGCCAGCTCGTCGTCGACCAGCAAGATACTGTTAATCAAAGAATTGAGGATCTGCCCAGCATCGGGCAGCGTGCCAGTTGCCATTCAGCAGTCTCCTGGAGTCGTTGCACTATTTTAGTGCAGTATAGCGTTTTAGAGGTAAAAAGCGCGTGAGATCAGGTTGTTGGTGGAGAAAAAAGCCCATCCGAAGATGGGCTAAAGTTTCCACGGCAACTACTCCCGACGCGTATGCGCCGGGTAAAACAAATCAATTAAACGCTGTAGTACAGTTCGAACTCAACCGGGTGCGGCGTCATGCGAACGCGGTCGTTTTCTTCGGTACGCAGCGCGATGTAAGCGTCGATCGCTTCATCGGTGAACACGCCGCCAGCGGTCAGGAACTCGCGGTCTGCGTCCAGCGCTTGCAGGGCTTCTTCCAGAGAGCCGGCAACCTGTGGGATCTCTTTCGCTTCTTCTGGCGGCAGGTCGTACAGGTTTTTGTCCATGGCTTCGCCCGGGTGGATCTTGTTCTTGATACCGTCCAGACCGGCCATCAGCAGTGCTGCGAAGCACAGGTATGGGTTAGCCGCCGGGTCCGGGAAGCGCACTTCGATACGACGCGCTTTCGGAGACGCCACCACCGGGATACGGATAGACGCAGAACGGTTACGGGCAGAGTAAGCCAGCATCACCGGTGCTTCGTAACCTGGGACCAGACGCTTGTAGGAGTTGGTGGTCGGGTTCGCCAGGGCGTTGATCGCTTTAGCGTGCTTGATAACACCGCCGATGTAGTGCAGCGCCTGCTCAGACAGACCCGCATATTTGTCGCCAGAGAACAGGTTGGTGCCGTTCTTGGACAGGGACATGTGGCAGTGCATACCGGAACCGTTGTCGCCGAACATGGGTTTTGGCATGAAGGTCGCGGTTTTACCGAAACGGTGCGCAACGTTGTGCACAACGTATTTGTAGATCTGAATCTCATCCGCTTTTTTGGTCATGGTGTTGAAGCGGGTTGCGATTTCATTCTGGCCAGCCGTTGCCACTTCGTGGTGGTGCGCTTCAACAACCAGGCCCATCTCTTCCATGATCAGACACATGGTAGAACGGATGTCCTGTGAAGAATCGACCGGAGGAACCGGGAAGTAACCGCCTTTCACGCCCGGACGGTGACCTTTGTTACCACCTTCGTATTTGGTGGAAGAGTTCCATGCGCCTTCGATGTCATCGATAGCGACGTGGGAACCAGAAATGGAAGCACCAAAACGGATGTCATCGAACAGGAAGAACTCTGGCTCTGGCCCGAACAGAACGGTGTCTGCGATACCGGTAGAACGCAGGTACTCTTCAGCGCGTTTTGCGATGGAGCGTGGGTCACGGTCATAGCCTTGCAGCGTGCCAGGTTCCAGGATATCGCAGCGGATGATCAGCGTAGGTTCTTCGTAGAACGGGTCAATGAGCGCAGTGGTTGCATCTGGCATCAGAACCATGTCGGATTCGTTAATGCCTTTCCAGCCGCCAATGGAGGAGCCGTCAAACATTTTGCCTTCTTCAAAGAATTCGGCGTTCACCTGATGAGCAGGGATCGTGACGTGCTGTTCTTTACCTTTGGTATCGGTGAAGCGCAGATCAACAAACTTCACTTCATGTTCGTTCAGCATCGTCAAAACGTGTTCAGCGGACATACTTAACTCTCCAGATTGGTCATTGTCGTCGTGGTAACGAGGTCTTCAAATCGGCTGGGCTGCCATATTTTTACTGTATTTCTGTAAAGCGAAATCTGTGCCAACTTTTAAAACACCCCAAAAAGGCGTTATCATGCGCACCATAGTGCAGAAGGGCTGCACCACATTGGATTTGTTGCACCATTATAGTGCTTCTGTGTGAACATCGAGCACCATATTGGTGCAATTTACGTTAAAGTGCCCTTTTACCGCTCCGTGAAAGCGATCACAAAGCATCTCTGCAATACTTGTTTGCGGGGGATGTTTGTGATCCTGTTTTGTAGTGCGATTAATCCGTGTACAATAACGCGCTATTTCTAAATGCCTGAGGCAAAGTTGTGATCGAAAAATTGCGTAATATCGCCATCATCGCGCACGTCGACCATGGTAAAACTACCCTGGTTGATAAGCTGCTACAGCAGTCCGGTACGTTTGATGCTCGTGCCGAAACTCAAGAGCGTGTGATGGACTCCAACGATTTGGAGAAAGAGCGTGGGATTACCATCCTCGCCAAAAACACCGCTATCAAATGGAATGACTACCGTATCAACATCGTTGATACCCCAGGGCACGCCGACTTCGGTGGTGAAGTTGAGCGCGTGATGTCCATGGTGGATTCCGTGCTGCTGGTGGTTGACGCATTTGATGGCCCTATGCCGCAAACGCGCTTCGTGACCAAAAAAGCATTTGCCCACGGCCTGAAACCTATCGTTGTGATCAACAAGGTTGACCGTCCTGGCGCGCGTCCTGACTGGGTTGTTGACCAGGTCTTCGACCTGTTCGTTAACCTCGACGCGACCGACGAACAGCTGGACTTCCCTATCGTTTATGCGTCTGCGCTGAACGGTATCGCCGGTCTGGATCACGAAGACATGGCGGAAGACATGACTCCGCTGTACCAGACGATTGTTGACCGCGTTCCTGCGCCAAACGTTGACCTGGAAGGCACCCTGCAAATGCAGATCTCTCAGCTCGACTACAACAACTACGTTGGCGTAATCGGCATTGGTCGTATCAAGCGCGGTAAAGTGAAGCCTAACCAGCAGGTCACTATCATCGATAGCGAAGGCAAAACCCGTAACGGTAAAGTCGGTAAAGTTCTGACTCACCTGGGTCTTGAGCGTATCGAGAGCGACATCGCTGAAGCGGGCGACATCATTGCCATCACCGGTCTGGGTGAACTGAACATCTCCGACACCATCTGCGATCCGCAGAACGTCGAAGCGCTGCCAGCCCTGTCCGTTGATGAACCAACCGTATCCATGTTCTTCAACGTCAACACCTCTCCGTTCTGTGGTAAAGAAGGTAAGTTTGTTACCTCTCGTCAGATCCTTGACCGCCTGAACAAAGAGCTGGTGCACAACGTTGCGCTGCGCGTTGAAGAAACCGAAGACGCTGATGCATTCCGCGTTTCGGGTCGTGGTGAGCTGCACCTGTCTGTTCTGATCGAGAACATGCGTCGTGAAGGTTTCGAGATGGCGGTTTCCCGTCCGAAAGTTATCTTCCGCGAAATCGATGGCCGTAAACAAGAGCCATTCGAAAACGTAACGCTGGACGTTGAAGAGCAGCACCAGGGTTCTGTGATGCAGGCACTGGGTGAGCGTAAAGGCGACCTGAAAAACATGAATCCAGATGGCAAAGGCCGCGTACGTCTCGACTACGTGATCCCAAGCCGTGGCCTGATCGGCTTCCGTTCTGAGTTCATGACCATGACTTCCGGTACTGGTCTGCTTTACTCCACCTTCAGCCACTACGACGACGTTCGTCCGGGCGAAGTGGGCCAGCGTAACAACGGCGTGCTGATCTCCAACGGTCAGGGTAAAGCGGTTGCGTTTGCGCTGTTCGGTTTGCAGGATCGCGGTAAGCTGTTCCTGGGTCACGGTGCTGAAGTTTACGAAGGCCAGATCATCGGTATTCACAGCCGTTCTAACGACCTGACGGTAAACTGCCTGACCGGTAAGAAACTGACCAACATGCGTGCGTCCGGTACTGACGAAGCAACGGTTCTGGTTCCACCGATCAAGATGACCCTGGAGCAGGCTCTGGAATTCATCGATGATGACGAACTGGTCGAAGTGACGCCTCAGTCAATTCGTATCCGTAAACGTCACCTGACCGAGAACGATCGTAAACGTGCAATGCGCGGTGCGAAAGAAGAGTAATTCGGTTATGCCGTAGGCCGGGTAAGCGCATGCGCCACCCGGCAACGAAAAAGCCGCTGAGCGATCAGCGGCTTTTTTTATTAGAACGAATACCGCAACCCTAAACGGATCCGGTACTGCTCGCGGTTGTAATCATTCCATCGGTCCAGCCACTGTAGCTCAAGATACGGCAGCCAGTTTCTGTCGATCTTATAGCTGAATTTATTGGTAATTTCCCAGTGATGGTCTTTGCCATTTTTGCTGTGGTAATCATTCACCCGCTGGAAAAAGTGCGGCTCAAAGGTGTAGAAAAACGCATCCGTCACTTTGAAATTCCAGTAGTTGGCAAATTCATGTGTGTCGTTCTTATCCATCTGCCCGTTATAGTCCGGCGTATCGTAATTGTTATGGTTATAGCGATAGCGGAACGTCAGATTAAACCAGTCCGTAAATTTATAGTTAGTATCTAAATAAACCGCGCCACCTGATCCTGCGCTGCTGTCATTAATCAAGCCGCCGGGCTGGAAGGTCAGTTTGTCGGTCGGTTTGAAGAGTGGATACCACCCCTCAATTTCGTTATAGCTGTGCTTCAGTTCGTCCCATTTCCCCACGTTATAAGCGTTGGTGAACATCAGTCCCGCGCCCATATCGAAGTTATAGCCCGCACGCAGGATCACTTCGTGCAGCTCAGAGGCGGTGTTGTAGGCTTCGCGCGTTTCGACATAGGCCCCGGCAAAAACCGGGCAGGACACAGACGACACGATCAGTACGGTGATGATTCTTTTCATAATTTGTCCATGTATCAGGTACAGAAAGGCCTCCCTCCTGATAAACAGGAAGGACATACTGGCCGGATTTATTGTTATAAAGTGACTGCTGACGCTTTATTGTTGGTGGTTATCTCAGGGGTAGTCGCGGTCTGTTTTTTCCGTTTTCCAATCTCCTCGATAATAAAGGCGAAGCGCGCTTCGTTGAGTTTATAAAACAGCCCCATGGTCACGGCGGCAACGATCGCCAGGCCGCACGGCCAGAGGAAAATAAGCTGACGCAACCCAAGCAGCGTGCCTGCGCTCTGTACGGCATGGGGAACATAGCCAATCTGGGTCAGCATGATACCGGGCAGAAAACCTGCCAGCGCCGCGGAGATTTTGCGCGAGAAGGTATAGCCGGTATACACCGACCCTTCGGCGCGGATCCCGGTTTTCCACTCGCCGTAATCAACCGTATCCGGCACCAGCGCCCAGTTCAGGCTGTTCACAAACGCGGTGCCGAAAAAGGCCATGCAGGAAAAGAGCACGAACAGCAGGGAACTGGTCCCCCAGACGAAGTTCAGCACGTCGCCCACCGCCCACAGCGTCAGCCCGCCCAGATAGACCGGTTTCTTGCCAAAGCGCTTTACCGCGCCAGGCACCAGAAACACGCCAATCAGAATGCAGCCCATGCTGAAAAAGCCCATCCACGACAGGAGATGCAGATCGTTCAGCACGTACTGGGTGTAATAGACCTGAATCGCCAGCTTGATGTTAAACGCGGCGAGGGTACACAGGTTGGCGATGCACAGCACCAGCAGCGGCGGATTGCGGAAAATCGCGCAGAACGATTTCAGAATGCCGGGTTTATGGTGATCGGGCGTAAGCTCGACGTAGCGCTCTTTCACCCCGCTGTAGCACCACCACATGCAGAACAGTCCCCCGGTGACGAACACCAGCGCGGCCACCAGATAGCCGAGTGAGGGCTGGCTGACGAACAGCGCCTGAATCGGCATAAAGCCGACAGTACAGAGCAACAGTCCTACCGTTGCGCCGCCCTGACGCCACGCCGCAAGCTGCGCGCGCTCGTTCGGGTTTTTGGTGATGGCCGGAACCATTGCACCGTAGGCGCAGTTCATCAGGCTGTAGCAGAGGCCAAACATCATGAAGAGCACGGTGGCGAGGGCCGTTTTCACCGTCAGGCTAAAGTCGTTGGCCATAAACTGCGCCGTGGCCACCAGCGCCACCGGAACGGAGGCGTAGAGAATGAATGGCCGGAATTTGCCCCGCGCGCCGATATTACGCCGGGAGTCCAGCAGCACCCCGGTCAGCATGTCGGTAAACGCGGTAAAGAACTTGGCGACCAGAAAAATGATGCCGCCGTAGAACGCGGGCATGCCCAGCTCGTCCGTGTAAAACTTCAACAGATACAGCGTGCCAATACACAGCATCAGGTTCGAGCCAAAATCACCCATCCCGTAGGCGCACTTCTCTCGCAGGCTCAATTTCAGGGTTAACGGATCAGTATTATGTGTCATGGTCGATCCTCAAAGCGCCCCGCAGGGCGCTCAATCACGTCATTTATGCCGTACGTTTGCGCAGCTCAATTTCTTCCACGATGCGCACATACATCTTCTCGTTAAGGTTGTAGAAGCAGCCCATCGCCACGATGGTGATGACTGCCAGCAGACTCGGATAGATAAATATCAGCTGCCGTAGCCCTTCAACCGTGCCGGCGGATTGCACCACGTTAGGCACATAGCCGATCTGCGTGAGCATGATCCCCGGGAAGAAGCCCGCCAGCGCCTGCGATACCTTACGGAAGAAGGTAAAGCCGGTGTAGACCGTCCCCTCGGAGCGTACGCCGGTGCGCCACTCGCCGTATTCCACGGTATCGGACACCAGCGCCCAGTTCAGGCTGTTCACGAACGCGGAGCCGAAGAACGCCAGGCAGGAGAACGCCACGAAGCTCACCGAGCCGCCGCCGAAGAAGTAGTTAAGCAGATCGCCCGCCCCCCAAATCATCAGCCCGCTGATGTAGACCTTTTTCTTACCGAAGCGCCGCACCGCGCCGGGCATCATAAAGACGCCGATAAAAATACAGCCCATGCTGAAGAAGCCCATGTACGACAGCAGGATCGGGTCGTTCAGTACGTACTGCGTGTAGTAGACCTGAATGGCGAGCTTAACGTTAAAGGCGCCCAGCGTGCACAGGTTAGCGATGCACAGGATAAACAGCGGACGGTTCCCGGCGATGGCGCGAAACGACTGCAACAGCCCCGGTTTCTGCGCCGGGTTAGCAGGCTGCGTCTCGACGTAACGCTCGGTTACGCCCTTATAGCACCACCACATAAAGAACAACCCGAACAGCGAGAAGAGGGTGGCGGCAAAGATGTAGCCAAGCTGGTCGTTGCCCTCAATCAGGTTCATCACCGGGACAAAGCCCACCGTACAGAGCAGCAGACCCAGCGTGGCGCCGCCCTGGCGCCAGGCGGCCAGCGAAGCACGCTCGTCCGGGTTTTTGGTAATGGCGGGCACCATCGCGCCGTAGGAGCAGTTCATCATGCTGAAGAACAGGCCGTACAGCATGAACAGCACCGTCGCCATCACCGTTTTACCGGTAATTTCAAACGGTGTGCCGACGAAGTTAGCTATCGCCAGCAACGTTACCGGGAAGGCTGCATACAGCACGAACGGGCGGAATTTCCCTTTCGGGCCGATCTTGCGCCGGGAATCGAGCATGATCCCGGTGCCCATATCGGTGAAGGCGGTAAAAAACTTCGCAATCAGGAAGATAATCCCGCCGTAGGTGCCAGGCAGCCCCAGCACGTCGGTGTAGAACTTCAGCAGATACAGCGTGCCGATATCAAGCAGGATGTTCGAGCCGAGATCGCCCATCCCGTAGGCGAGTTTTTCTTTAAACGGCAGGCGCAGGGTTGCCGGATCAGAAGTATGTTGACTCATTATTGTTCTCCGTCTGCCCGCAGGTTTCCCCGCGGGCGAGCCTTATCAGATATGACGTAAGGTGCTAAACAGATCTGCCCATTCGCTGTGCTGGCGATAGAAGACCGGCGGTTTGCCGAGCGGGGCATCAACGGTGATGTCACCGCCCTGGCAGGTTTCCCCGGTCCACGCATTGACCCAGGTGTCCTGCGGCAGATAGAGCGACCAGTCGCGGCGTCCCTCTTCATGAACCGGCGCCACCAGCAGATCGCGGCCAAACAGGTACTGGTATTTCAGCGTGTAGGCGCGCGCGTCGTCCTCGTAGTGCAGGAACAGCGGGCGCATCACCGGTAGGCCGCTCTTCGCGTTCTGCGCTACCGCAGCTTTGATGTACGGCTTCAGAGTGGTGAAGACGGTGGTCATGCGCGCGAAGTGGGCGATGGTGTCCGCGTCGCCGTCGAACTGCCAGTTGTCGCCAGGGCGGTTGCCCTCGTGGGTACGCATCATCGGCGTAAAGGCGCTGAAGTCGCACCAGCGCAGCAGCAGCTCTTTGCTGCGCTTCATCTCGAAGAGGGTCGTATAGCCGCCAATGTCGCTGTGGTGCAGCCCGTGCCCGGTCATCGCCAGCGACAGCGCCGCCGGTACGACGGACGCCAGACCATCGTCCAGGCTCCAGTCGACGTTCTGATCCCCCGCCCACATCATCACAGAGTGCTTCTGGCTGCCGGTGTAGCCCGCGCGCATGAAGAACAGGATCTCCCCGAGCTTGCCGGTCTCCTCCAGCGCTTCGTAGTTACATTTCGCCCACAGGGCAGGCCAGGCGTTATGCATGATCTCCGCGCTCACGCCGTTGTGCAGGAAGGTATCGGTCGGCAGATATTCCCCGAAATCGGCCATCCAGCCGCCGCAGCCCAGTTCGATCAGGTTCTTTTTGATCACCTCTTTGTACCAGCTGTAGGCTTCCGGGTTAGTCAGGTCGATAACGCCCGCGTAGAACTCGCCGAACTCAACGTGGTAATCCTTGCCGTCGGCATCTTTGGTCAGATAGCCGCGCTTCGACGCCTCTTCGCAGAGATCTTTATCGCTGGCGACGTAAGGGTTGATATAGGAGAGGAACTGCACCCCTTCCTCTTTCCACTGCGCAATCCGCTCATCAAGCTGCGGATAGAGCGTGCTGTTCCACTTCCAGTTCCACATTACGCGTTTGCCAAAGGAGGTCATCCGGATGCCGGACCAGTCCTGCGCCCAGATGCCGTTTACCTTCACGCCGCCCTCGCGCATGGCGTCGAGCTTCTGCTGACACACCTCGGTGCCGCCCTGAATACCCAGCGTCACGCCGTCGTAAACCCAGTCCGGCAGTTCAGGCTGACGCCCCAGCAGGCCGGTCAGTTTTTCCAGCAGATCGACGTAGGTTTCTGCGCATTCGAAGCGCAGCGTGGCGTTATCTTCCCAGAATGCCAGCTCGTGGAAGTCCGGCGCGCTGAAGTCGAAGTTCATATAACAGCTGTTATCCACGTGGCAGTAGTACTTCTGGGTGCTCACGAAGGTAGGCTGTGGGAAGAAGGTCCAGTAGTAATCGCCGCCCGCGTTCTCTTTGCAGTCGGCCTGCCAGGTGACGTAAGTCTGCTTGTTGCGGCCCACGCCCTGCTCGCTGGTCCACAGCGGGAACGGCTTGCCGCGCAGATCGAAATACGAGAACTGCTCGCCGCAGCCGTAGATATGATCGTCAGGCTGAGCCGCCAGCCGCAGCCAGATGCGGTTATGGCTGGCGGCGTCATTTTTCAGCTTCAGCTCCAGACGGCCTTCGCCATCCACGCCCACCAGCAGCGTCGCGCTCACCGCGTCGCCGCGGGTAAAGCGGATTGCCCAGCCCGCGCTTTGCTGCGTTACGGTCGCGTTCGTCAGGGCAATCTTTTCGTTAAGCTTGTCTTTGATGCTGAAATTGCCGCGAAACATCTCGATATCCGCCTCGCCTGCGCCGATCCACAGGCAAGGGGCATCCGCGGTGTGGGATAAAATCAGACGGTCCTGCCAGCGCAGGGTAAAACCACTTTCGTTATTTTTCAGGTCAATATTGTGTAGGGTACGCATAAAAACTCCGTCTTTATTATTTGGCCAGGCTATCCAGTAATCCGGCGGCGACGGCAGGGGCTAAGCCCGGCGCCAGCGGCAGGCGGGGGATCACCAGGCAGTGCAGCAGGTGGTAAATATCCTGCTTGCCGTCCCAGACTTTGGTGGTCACTTCGTTATTGGTGTCCAGCTCCTGCCACCATGAACCGTTTTCGTAATCCATCAGGTACTTGATGCAGTAATCCCACCATTTCTGATACCAGGCTTCGTACTGCGCCTCGCCGGTCACGGTATAGAGGGCATAGGCCGTGCCCATCGCCTCGACGATTGGCCAGCGCACGCGTTCGCGCACGATAGGCTTGCCGTCCCAGCCCACGGAGTAGACAAAGCCGTCCGCCCCGTCGGGTGCCCAGGCGTCGCGAATAGTGGCGTGAAACAGGCCTTTCGCATCTTCCAGCAGCCACTCCGGCGGGGTTTCAAAGCGGGCTTCCAGCGCGGCGCGCAGGTGCAGCATCAGGCGGCCCCACTCGATCCAGTGCCCCGGCGTGCCGCCGTAGGCACGGAAGCGGTGGGCAGGGTTATCGATGTTGTAATCGCGGATCGGGTTCCAGCTGGTGTCGAAATGCTCGTTAACGCGGTACTCCCCTTTGCGCGCCACGTCGTGAATAATCACCGAGGCGATACGCAGGGCGCGGTCGAGCCATTTCCGGTCGTGGGTCACGTCATAGACGATGAGGAAGGCTTCCACGGCGTGCATATTGGCGTTACCGCCGCGGTAATCTTCCGTTTTGCTGAAGGCTTCGTCCCAGGACTCCAGGCACATCTGCTCCTGTTCGCTCCAGAAGTAGCGCTCAATCACCTCGATGGCATTGTCCAGCAGCTTGCGTGCCTGCGGGTGGCCGGTGGTGACGGCGCTCGCCGCGCCCAGCAGGACGAAGAAATGCTGATAGCCCTGCTTGGACGCATCAATCACGCCTTCATCGTTTACGCAGGCGTACCAGCCGCCGTGCTGTTTATCGCGCAGCGGACCGTTCAGGGCATTAATGCCGTGCTCAACCAGCGCGTACGCGCCGGGGCGCCCCATGTTCGCCGCCACCGCGTAAACGTGCAGCATGCGGGCGGTGATCCACAGATGGGTGCCCATATCGCTGCGCACCTGCCCGTTATTGCCCAGCCAGCCAAAGCCGGTCGGTACGGCGGCGTTTTTACCGAAATCGAGAATGCGGTCGGTCTCTTGTTCGAGCCAGCGGTTATGGCTCAGGGTGTTAAACCATTTCATGTTCGGGTCCTTTTTCAACGGCGAGCCATCATTTCGTCGACGATCTCACCCAGACGCTGAAGTTTTGGCACGGAAATATCACGCAGCATCAGCTCGGTGTCCGGCAGGCCAATCACCGATGACCAGACGGCGCGCCCGGCTAAAAAGCCCGATGCCCCCGCCTGCATGGCGACGCTTACGGCACGCGGGAATAACTTATCGTCCACGCCGGAGGAGAGGATCACCCACGGCATGGCGATGTTCTCGTTCAGCTTCTGCGAGGCCGTCAGTAGCTCGTGCTGCGTGCCCTTACCAAACAGCGGCATTTCCACTTTGTAGAGGTCGGCACCGCTGTCGCCCAGCTCTTTGGCCGCATCGATAATCGCCTGCTCGCGGTCAAACGCGGCGCCGCGGCGCGGGGGACGCACCACCGGCTCGATAATGCTCAGCAGCCCGTTGTCGTGGCACAGCGTATTGAACGCTTTCACCATTTCCAGGCGCTGCTGCGGATCTTCATCGCTGCGCCACAGCACCAGCAGCTTCAGCGCCTTACCGCCATCGCGTTTGACCGCCTGCGCGTCGACGTTCTTGTCGATCACCACGCTGTCGACCGGAATGCCGTTCCCCGGGATAAACTCGTCGGCGGCGACAATCATTGCGCAGCTTTTGGCCACGGCCTGCTGCTCGACAATCTGGCGGTAGCAGAACTGCTGGTCGACGAGGATCGCAGAGGCGTACGGCGACAGAATTTTCGCCGCATTGACCTTGAAATCCGTCAGGTGCTGGTCGGTTACCGGCACCGGCGCGCCTGCGGCAGCAAACATCAGGCGCATCGCTTCGCGCTGATCCACGGCCAGCATCGCAAAACCGCCGGAAGGTCGGGTGATATCTTTCAGGGTGTACATCGTCATTCCTCAGTCCTTTCGTATCAGTGTGTTTTTTTCAGCCCGGCAGATGCGCGAACCTGTTCAAGAATGGCTGTCCAGTCTTCGCGCCCGCGCCCGGCGGCGCGTGCCTGGTTGTAAACTTCGCGGGAAGCCGCGCCCAGCGGCATCGGAACGTGGAGCTGGTTGGCCACGTCGAGGGCGATCCCCAGATCCTTATGCGCAAGATCGATCATGAAGGCGGGTGAAAGATCCCCTTTCAGCACCTTGTTCGGCCATGACGTGGTGAAGTGGCCTTTACCCGCCGGCGTGCCGCTCATCACCTTGAGCGCCACGTCAAAGGAGAGGCCAAGCGCTTCGCACAGTACGGCGGCTTCGGCGGAAAGGGCGTTCAGGGCGATGCTCATGTAGTTATTGATGAGCTTCACGCGGATGCCCATGCCCGGCCCGCCAGCGTTAATCAGTTCATTGCCCATCGCCATTAAGACGGGGGTGGCGCGCTCAACCTGCTGCGCCGTACCGCCCGCCAGCAGGAGCAGCGTACCGGCGATGGCATGATCAGAGGTGCGTCCGACGGGCACGTCCATCAGGCTGAAGCCTTGCTCAGCCATGTCGCGGATCAGTGCGTCGGTTTGCAGCGGGTGAATGGTGGACATATCAATGACCAGCGCGTCGCGGGATAACCCTTCGCATACGCCGTGCTCGCCGAACAGCACGCTGCGCATCAGGTCGCCGTTTGGCAGCATGGTAATGACGAATTCGGCCTCCGTTACGGCCTGCGCTGGCGTTCCCGCCGCCCGGGCGCCGCTCTCTACCAGCGCCTGAACCGCCTGCGGGTTCACATCAAAAACGTTAAGCTGGTGGCCCTGTTTCAACAGATTCTTCGCCATGGGCGCGCCCATCTGTCCTAAGCCGATAAATGCGATTGCTGACATGCCTCTCTCCTGTCACATCGTGTCAATTTTTGCGCGTTTGTGGTGTCTGTTTTTGATCGTATTTGTAATTTATAGTCAAAAAATTGACACGGGTCACTTTTTAAACATTTGGTGAAATTAAAATGAAGGCATCAGAAATCGCAGAAGGAATCACCATGACTCGCATCGTTTGTGTCGGCATTACCGTGCTGGATCGCATCTGGTATCTCGATGATTTACCGAAAGAAGGTGGGAAATATGTCGCAAAAGACTATACGGAAGTGGGCGGCGGCCCGGCGGCAACGGCGGCAGTGGCAGCCGCGAAACTGGGCGCGGAAGTGGATTTTATTGGCCGGGTGGGGGACGACGATACCGGCAGACGACTGCTTGCGGAGCTGGAATCCCTGGGGGTGAATACCCGCTTTACGCGCGTGTTTAAGGGGGCTCGTTCGTCACAGTCGGCGGTGCTGGTGGACGCAGGTGGGGAAAGGGTGATTGCCAACTACCCCAGCCCCGATCTCCCTGCGTCGGCAGACTGGTTGCAAGAAATCGACTTCTCTCAGTGGGACATTGTCTTAGCCGACGTGCGCTGGCATGACGGGGCAAAACAGGCATTTACCCTGGCCCGTCAGCAGGGCGTACCGACGCTGCTGGATGCGGATGTCACCCCGCAGGACATCGCGGATCTGATTGCCTTAAGCGACCACGCGGCCTTCTCCGCGCCAGGACTGCGGCGTTTAACGCAGCTGGATGAAACCGAAAACGCGCTGAAGAAAGCACAAACGCTCACAAATGGACATGTGTATGTTACGCAGGGGCGAGACGGCTGTTTCTGGCTGGAAAACGACACGCTATGTCATCAGCCTGGTTTTGAAGTGAACGTCATTGATACCACCGGGGCGGGCGACGTGTTCCACGGTGCGCTGGCGGTCAGCCTGGGGCAGAAATTACCCGCCGCAGACGCCGTGCGTTTTGCCAGCGCCGTCGCAGCACTGAAATGTACAAAGCCCGGCGGGCGCGCGGGTATACCCGACTGTGATCAAACCCGCTCTTTTTTGTCACTTTTTGTATAAAATGCGGGGCGTGATGGTTTTCAGAGGACAGCCCATGAGCCTTACCGAACTGACCGGCAACCCGCGTCACGATCAGCTGCTGACGCTGATTGCCGATCGCGGCTATATGAACATTGATGAACTGGCGCAGCTGCTGGATGTCTCCACGCAAACCGTGCGCCGGGATATCCGTAAGCTCAGCGAGCAGGGGCTGATCACCCGTCATCACGGCGGCGCGGGCAGGGCATCCAGCGTGGTCAACACGGCGTTCGAACAGCGTGAAGTCTCGCTTACCGAAGAGAAACGGGCGATTGCCGAAGCGATTGCGGACTATATTCCCGACGGTTCGACCATTTTTATCACCATCGGGACGACCGTGGAGCACGTTGCCCGGGCACTGCTTAACCATAATCATCTGCGCATCATCACTAACAGCCTGCGGGTGGCGCACATTCTTTATAAGAATCCGCGCTTTGAGGTGATGGTGCCCGGCGGTACGCTGCGCCCGCATAACGGCGGCATTATCGGTCCTGCGGCAACGGCGTTCGTGTCAGGATTTCGCGCAGATTACCTGGTCACCAGCGTCGGGGCGATAGAGCACGACGGCGCGATGATGGAATTTGACGTTAACGAAGCCAGCGTGGTGAAAACCATGATCGCTCACTCCCGTCACATTTTACTGGCGGCCGATCATACGAAATACCACGCCTCCGCGGCGGTTGAAATCGGCAACGTGGCGCAGGCGACGGCGCTGTTCACCGATGAGCTGCCCGGCCCGGCGCTGCAAAATCACCTCAAATCCAGCAAGGTTGAGGTTGTCGAAGTCAATTCCGGAGAAGAGCAGCAGGCTGGCTGAAAATCCTATGGCCCGATATTGCGATTCGGGCCTTTCCTTTCTCTAAGCTGAATCTGGCGCATAGCTAAAGTTTCTCTTTCCCGCTACAGTTACTTTTCCACGGCGAAAGGAGATAAACATGCTTTATATCTTTGACTTAGGAAATGTAATCGTCGATATCGATTTTAACCGGGTGCTGGGCGCATGGAGCGATTTTAGCCGTGTTCCGCTGGCGACGTTAAAGCAGAATTTCGCGATGGGTGAGACTTTCCATCTGCACGAGCGCGGTGAGATCAGCGATGAAGCGTTCGCAGAGCGTTTCTGTCAGGAAATGGGTCTCTCGTTAAGCTACGAGCAGTTTTCCCACGGTTGGCAGGCCATATTTGTCGCGATCCGCCCCGAAGTGATCGACATCATGCACAAGCTGCGCGAGCAGGGGTATCGTGTCGTCGTCCTGTCGAATACCAACCGCCTGCATACCACCTTCTGGCCGGATGAATACCCGGAAATCCACGCGGCGGCAGATAAGGTGTATCTCTCCCAGGAGATGGGGATGCGTAAACCTGAGGCGCGCATCTATCAGGCGGTATTGCAGGAAGAAGGATTCACGGCGGCGGATGCGGTCTTTTTTGACGACAACGCCGATAATATAGAAGGGGCTAATCAGTTAGGTATCACCTCCATTCTGGTGACCGGAAAAGAGACGATACCGAACTACTTTGCGAAGCAGTTATGCTAAAAACCGTTCATCAAAAAGCCAATCACCACACGCGCCCGCTGAGGGCGTGGCTGAAACTCCTCTGGCATCGCATTGACGAGGACAACATGACCACGCTGGCGGGCAATCTCGCTTACGTGTCCTTGCTCTCGCTGGTGCCGCTGGTGGCGGTGATTTTTGCGCTTTTTTCGGCGTTTCCGATGTTTGCCGATGTGAGCATGCAGCTTCGCCATTTTGTTTTCGCGAACTTTATTCCTGCCACCGGCGATGTGATCCAGAACTACATTGAACAGTTTGTCGCAAACTCCAGCAAGATGACGGCGGTGGGGGCATGTGGGCTTATTGTTACCGCGCTGCTGCTGATGTACTCCATCGACAGTGCGCTCAACACCATCTGGCGGAGCAAAAAAGTCCGCCCGAAGGTTTACTCCTTTGCCGTCTACTGGATGATTTTAACCCTTGGCCCATTGCTGGCGGGGGCAAGCCTGGCGATCAGTTCCTACCTTCTTTCGCTGCGCTGGGCGACCGACTTAAACAGCGTGATCGATAACGTGCTGCGTATATTCCCGCTGATTTTATCGTGGCTTTCGTTCTGGCTGCTCTACAGCGTGGTACCAACCACGCGCGTACCCAACCGGGATGCCGTGGTGGGTGCGCTGGTCGCGGCGTTGCTCTTTGAGCTGGGCAAGAAAGGATTCGCGCTTTATATCACCATGTTCCCCTCTTATCAGCTGATTTACGGCGTGCTGGCGGTGATCCCCATTTTGTTTGTCTGGGTCTACTGGACGTGGTGTATCGTCTTGCTTGGCGCCGAAATAACTGTCACTCTCGGGGTCTACCGCGAACTCAAAAAAGCAGCAGAAGCTGAAAAACAACAAGAAGCAGACCAACCATGATTGCATTGATTCAGCGCGTAACCCGTGCCAGCGTCACCGTGGCGGATGAGGTGACGGGTGAAATTGGCCCAGGACTTTTGGTGCTCCTGGGTGTCGAAAAGGATGACGACGAACAAAAAGCCAACCGCTTGTGTGAGCGCGTACTGGGCTACCGCATTTTCAGCGATGCGGAAGGCAAGATGAACCTGAACGTTCAGCAGGCGGGCGGCAGCGTGCTGGTGGTCTCCCAGTTTACGCTGGCCGCGGATACCGAACGCGGCATGCGCCCGAGTTTTTCGAAGGGCGCGGCACCGGATCGCGCAGAAGCCCTTTACGAGTACTTTGTTGAGCGCTGTCGCCAACAGGACATGAATACACAAACCGGACGATTCGCTGCGGATATGCAGGTTTCGCTGGTGAACGATGGCCCCGTCACATTCTGGCTCCAGGTATGAGCCAACTGGCGGCATGGCCGCGGGTAACAAGAGAGAGTACAGCTATGTATCACCTTCGAGTACCGCAAACGGAAGAAGAATTAGACGCTTATTACCATTTCCGCTGGGAAATGCTGCGCAAGCCACTGCATCAACCTAAAGGCTCTGAACGCGACGCCTGGGACGCGATGGCGCACCACCAGATGGTGGTTGATGAAGAGGGCAACCTCGTTGCCGTGGGACGTCTGTATATCAATGCCGACAACGAAGCTTCAATCCGCTTTATGGCCGTTCATCCCTCCGTGCAGGACAAAGGCCTTGGAACGCTGATGGCTATGACGCTGGAATCCGTTGCCCGTCAGGAAGGGGTCAAGCGTGTCACCTGTAGCGCCCGCGAAGATGCCGTTGAGTTCTTTGCCAAGCTTGGTTTCGTGAATCAGGGGGAAATCACCGCCCCGCAAACTACGCCGATTCGTCACTTTTTGATGATCAAACCCATCGCCACGCTGGACGATATTCTCCATCGCGCCGACTGGTGCGGGCAGCTCCAGCAGGCGTGGTATCAGCACATTCCGCTCAGTGAAAAAATGGGTGTGCGTATTCAGCAGTACACCGGGCAAAAATTTATTACCACCATGCCGGAAACCGGCAACCAGAACCCGCACCATACCCTGTTTGCCGGCAGCCTGTTTTCACTTGCCACGCTCACCGGCTGGGGACTGATCTGGCTGATGCTGCGCGAACGTCATCTCGGCGGCACCATTATTCTGGCCGATGCCCATATCCGCTACAGCGCCCCGATCAGCGGCAAGCCGAGCGCGGTTGCTGACCTGGGCGCACTGGGCGGCGATCTCGACCGTCTGGCGCGTGGACGTAAAGCACGCGTACAGATGCAGGTGGAGCTGTTCGGCGATGAAACGCCAGGCGCGGTGTTTGAAGGCACCTATATCGTTCTGCCAGCGAAGCCGTATGGCGCGTATGAAGAGGGCGGGAACGAGGAGGAATAGTCTCCTTCTCACTCTCGCCCGGCATGGTTAATGCGCCAGGCAATATCTCGCATAACGTCTCGCGCTGACTGGCTAATTCCACCCAACTGGAAGAAGCCGTGTATTACACCCCACCATCGTTGAGCGGTACACTTCACGCCTTGCTCCGTGAGGCGCTGATAAAGCGCCTCGCCTTCGTCGCGTAACGGATCATATTCCGCGGTAACAATATGGACCTTCGGCAGACCGCTAAAGTCGTTGCGCCACAGTGGGCTGACTTCAGGATGTTGACGGTCGGCTCCAGCCAGATACATTTCATAGCCGCTCAAAAGGGTATCGCGAGTAATCACGTAATCCATGCCATTGAGGGTATAGCTTTCAAAACTGGCCGTAGCGTCGAGCATGGGGTAGATAAGAATGAGCTGCGCGGGATCCCAGAGACCTTTGGCCTTAAGCCGCAATGACGTTACCAGCGCAAGATGACCTCCCGCGCTGTCTCCACAAAGTGTAATCCGGTTTTTATCCACACCTAATTGTTCTGCATTTTGCCAGACAAGATCTGCCGCTCTCTCTGCATCGTCATGCGCAGCGGGGAAAGTATGCTCGGGTGCGAGTCTGTACTGAACCGCAATGACCCGGCAGTTACCGTAAAACGCCAGTTGGCGAAGCTGATTATCATGGGTTTCAAACCCACCGCTGACAAAACAACCGCCATGATAGTAGAGGGCACAAGATAACGTTTCAGGGGCATTGAAAGGCGAAAATACCCGAAAGGTCATATCCTCAAGAACAAGCGTTTCAACCTGGACACGCGTTTCTGTTTCCCCGGCTAGCGCTGTGCTGGCGACATATCCGCTTCTCCGGTCATCAATACTCTGCTTTCGCGAGGAAGGTCGTCCTGTGGCAATAAACTCCTGTACCAGCTTATCAATACCCTTTTCCAGTGCCATGATTACGTCCTTTTACTGTGTTTTTATACAGTTTATAGCCTGGTTTACAGCAGATGAAAACAGAGAAATGTTGAGAGGTGCATATTGTGGAAAGCGGCTCGCAAAATCGATCATTCCCTAAAAAACGTCCTTTCACCCTAAATTGATAAAGAGTATTTTGCCTGAAAATTAACCAAAGATGATATACTAAGGTGATATATGAGCGTTTTGGCGGAACTTGATATGGGCAGAATACTTATCGATTTGTCTGATGACGTGATTCAACGTTTGGATAATCTCAAGCAATTGCGAAATCAACCACGTGCTGAACTGCTTCGGGAAGCGATAGAGCTGTATCTCGACCAGCAGAGTTCTTCTGTTATCCGAAATGCGCTTGGTCTGTGGGGAGACAGAAAAGAGGACGGGCTTGAGTATGAACGCAAGCTGCGTGAGGAGTGGTAATCATGGAGCACATGGCAGTGTTTGATACCAATATTCTCATTGATCTCTTCAACAACCGTATTGAAGCTGCGGATGCGATTGAGCATACCGCGTCGCATCGTGCCATCAGCTTAATTACCTGGATGGAAGTAATGGTGAGCGCTCGCAGGCATGGTCATGAAGCGAAAACGGCAGCCGTTATGGGCGCTTTTGAAATTATTGATGTGTCTCGGGATATTGCGGAAAGAAGCGTTTTACTACGTGAGAAGCATGGAATGAAACTGCCTGATGCTATCATTCTGGCCACAGCGCAGAGCAGAAAATGTCCGTTGATTTCTCGCAACACGAAAGATTTTGCGGGTATTGACGAGGTCCTTACGCCTTACCAGGTGTAGGCCGGGCAAGCTCGCGCCGCCCGGCACTCTCACAGGAGATTACTCCCCTTCACCCGGGAACAGGAACGGGTTGATCGAGCTGCGGGCAAAGCCCTCCTGCTCCATCTTCGCGTCCAGAATCAGCGAGGCGAGATCGTCGGCCACGGCTTCGACTTTCGGGTCTTTTTCCTGATACAGAATCTTCAGGTAGGTCCCGCAGTCGCCGCAGCTCTCCGCTTTCACCGCCGCGTCTTCATTTTCCAGCGACCAGTAGTTCAGATCGCGGGTCTGTTCGCAGTTGCTGCACTTGATGCGCACCACGTGCCACTCGGTTTCACACAGGTTGCAGTGCAGGTAGCGCAGCCCCTGAGTGGTGCCGATTTGCACCATGCTGGAGACCGGCATTGAACCACACACCGGGCAGAACTGGCGCGCTTCGCCGTATTCGGCGCGGGCTTTACCTGGAATCAGGCTCGCCATTTGCGCCCAGTAGAGCGACAGCGCAGCCCAGATGAACGGCGCTTTATCGCTGCTCACCAGTGAGAAGTCGGAAGCAAACAGCGCGCTCGCCATCTCTTCCAGCTCCTGATCGGAGGCTTTTTCCAGGTTCTCAATGACTGCCAGCGCCGTGCCGCTCATCTCGGGCTTCAGCTCGGCGATCAGGGAATGCAGCAGCTTATGCCAGTGCTTGTCGCGCGGCAGGACGTGAATATCCAGCGGCGGTTTGCCCTGCTCGTTGGCTTCTTTGATGCGTGCGGTCAGGTCCATTTGCAGCGGATGGTCGTACAGCACCACTTCCTGCGCATGGGCGACCAGCGCGGCAAAACGCAGAAAATCGCCCAGCGGGTTGTTCTCTGCTAGCTCGCGCAGACGCTCTGCGCGGCGGTTGTAGAGGTTCTTGAGTCTGGGGAATAACAACGGCGGAATATACTCCGCCGTACGTTTCTCGCTCGACCCCAGCTCATCTTGCGGGATTATGCGAATACTCATTCAGATGACTTTTCCTGTTTCTGGCGGACTTCTCGGTACCAGCGCGGGTGATGTTTCTTCGCCCACGTTTTGGTGACCCAGCCTTCCACCATCGCGGTAATGGTGCCTTTCACCCAGAGGGCGGCGTAAATATGCACCATGATAACCACAATTAACGCCACTGCGGCAAATGAATGCAGCATCAGCGCGAATCGGATCACCGGGATTGAGAAAGCAGGCGCAAAGTACGGACGCCAGATGATCACGCCGCTCACCAGCAACAGGACCAGGAAGATAATCGCCGCCCAGAATACGCATTTCTGGCCGAAGTTATAACGCCCGGTATCACCCACTTCCTCGTTGACGACGATCTTACGAATATTCTTCGCCCAAAAGATATCATCCCGATTGATTAGGTTATGGTGCCAGTAGCGGAAAAACATGATGATGAACGAGGCAAACATCACCACACCCACGAACGGGTGAAGGATGCGCGCCAGCTGCGGCGTGCCCAGTATCTGCATCAGCCAGTTGAAGGACGGGAAGAAGAACCCCAGCCCGCTTATCGCCGCCAGCATGAAGCAGAAGGCGGTGACCCAGTGGTTGATGCGTTCCGGCGCGGTGTAGCGCACGATGGTGTCACGTTTTCTCATTTGCGCACCTCGTCTTTCTCTTCATGCAGGTTGTCGTCTTCCTCTTCCGCACGGTTCGGACCAACGCCGACGTAGTGGAAGATGCTCGCTGCGAAGGTGGCCGCAAAACCGACCGCGGCCAGCGGTTTCCAGATACCTTTCCAGAACTTCACGGTCGCGCTGATTTCCGGGTTCTCCGGCAGGCCGTGATACAGGTTCGGCTTGTCGGCGTGGTGCAGCACGTACATCACGTGCGTACCGCCAACCCCGGCCGGATCGTACAGGCCTGCGTTATCGTAACCACGGGTTTTCAGCTCGCCCACGCGCTCTGCCGCCAGCGTTTTCATATCCTCTTTGGAGCCAAAGTGGATAGCGCCAGTTGGACAGGTCTTCACGCACGCTGGCTCCTGGCCGACATTTACGCGGTCAACGCACAGCGTACATTTGTAGACGCGGTTGTCTTCCGGGTTCAGGCGCGGCACGTCAAACGGACAACCCGCGATGCAATAGCCGCAGCCAATACACTGCTCGGACTGGAAGTCGACGATGCCGTTGGCATACTGAATGATAGCCCCTTCTGACGGACACGCCTTCAGGCAGCCCGGATCCGCACAGTGCATACAGCCATCTTTGCGGATAAGCCATTCCAGTTTGTCGTTCTGCTCCACTTCCGAGAAACGCATTACCGTCCAGGACTTGGCGGTCAGGTCCGCCGGGTTGTCGTACACCCCGACGTTGTGACCCACTTCGTCACGGATGTCGTTCCACTCTGAACAGGCCACCTGACAGGCTTTACAGCCGATACAGGTGGTCACGTCGATAAGCTTCGCCACTTCCTGCTGGTGGTCCCGCGCCTGAGGCGCGGGCGTGAAACCGTTAGTCGCGGAACGACGGATAATGTCTTGAGATTGATAAGCCATAAGTCGTCTCCGTTACACCTTTTCCACGTTCACGAGGAAGGCCTTAAACTCCGGCGTCTGCGTGTTCGCATCACCGACGAACGGCGTCAGGGTGTTCGCAATGAACCCTTTCTTCGCCACGCCCTCATAACCCCAGTGAATTGGGATGCCGATGGTATCCACCTGCTGACCGTGAACGTTCAGCGTGCGAATACGCTTGGTCACCACCGCCTTGGCTTTGATGTAGCCGCGGTTAGAGGAGACCTTCACGGTATCGCCATGGGCAATGCCGAGTTTGTTCGCCAGCTTCTCGCCGATCTCCACAAACTGCTCCGGCTGCGCGATGGCATTCAGCAACGCGTGCTTGGTCCAGTAGTGGAAGTGCTCGGTCAGACGGTAAGTGGTGCCGACATACGGGAACTTGTCCTTTTTACCCAGCGCTTCAAAATCGCCCTTGAAGATGCGGGCTGCCGGGTTAGAGACCACGTTCGGGTGCAGCGGGTTGGTACCCAGCGGCGTCTCAAACGGCTCGTAGTGTTCCGGGAACGGACCTTCCGCCATCTTATCGATAGCAAACAGGCGCCCCATCCCTTCAGGCTGCATGATAAACGGCCCGACATCGCTGCCTGGTGCGGCAGTGCTGTAGTCCGGAATATCCACGCCGCCCCATTTCGCGCCGTCCCACTTCAGCAGCTGACGCTTCGGATCCCACGGGTTGCCCTGCGGGTCAGCTGAGGCGCGGTTATAGAGGATGCGGCGGTTAAGCGGCCATGCCCATGCCCAGCCCAGCGTATTGCCGAGGCCCGACGGGTCGGCGTTATCGCGGTTGGCCATCTGGTTGCCTTTCGGCGTCCAGCTACCGGCAAAGATCCAGCAGCCGCTGGAGGTCGTACCGTCATCGCGCAGGTGCGCAAAGGTGCTGAGCTGATCGCCTTTCTTCGCCAGCACCGCACCGGTCGCCGGGTCGATAACGTCCGCCAGCGCCTTACCGTTGCTCTCCATCGCCACTTCTTCCGGAGACGGATTCTCTGGCGTCGAGTAGTTCCAGGTCATGTTCAGCACCGGCTCAGGCGTTGCGCCGCCTTCAGCCGCGTACATTTTACGCAGACGTAAGAAGATACCGGCCAGGATCTCGCCGTCGTTCAAGGCGATGCCCGGGGCATCCGCGCCTTTCCAGTGCCACTGCAACCAGCGGCCGGAGTTGACGATAGACCCGTTCTCTTCCGCGAAGCAGGTAGACGGCAGACGGAACACTTCGGTCTGAATCTTCGACGGATCGACATCGTTCGACTCACCGTGGTTCTGCCAGAACGTCGACGTTTCGGTATTGAGCGGGTCAATCGTCACCAGGAACTTCAGCTTCGACAGAGACTCGACAACCTTGTTCTTGTTCGGGAACGACGCCACCGGGTTAAAGCCCTGGCAGATATAGCCGTTGACCTGGCCCTGGTGCATCATTTCGAAGTACTGAAGTACGTCGTAACCTTTGTCCCACTTCGGCAGCCAGTCAAAGCCCCAGCTGTTTTCCGCCGTCGCCTTGTCGCCGTAGAAGGCTTTCATCAGCGAGACGAAGAACTTCGGATAGTTGCCCCAGTAGTTCACCTGGCCTTCGAGCAGCGGTTTTGGCGTGCTGGCCGTCAGGTAGGTTTGCAGGTCGGTCTGTTTCTCGCTCGGCAGGTTCATGTAACCCGTCAGGCTCTGAGACAGCAGGCCGAGGTCGGTCAGACCCTGAATGTTGGAGTGACCGCGCAGGGCGTTCACGCCGCCGCCTGCCATCCCCATGTTGCCGAGGAGCAGCTGAACCATCGCCATGGTGCGGATGTTCTGCGCGCCGATGGAGTGCTGCGTCCAGCCGAGCGCATACAGGAACGACGCGGTTTTATCTTTCGCGCTGGTTTCCGCTATCAGCTCGCACACCTTCAGGAAGTCCGCCTTCGGCGTCCCACAGATGTTTTCGACAACCTCCGGCGTATAGCGGGACACGTGCTCTTTCAGCAGGTTCCACACGCAGCGCGGGTGTTGCAGGGTGGTGTCGCGCTTCGCAAAGCCGTTTTCGTCCAGCTCGTAGTTCCAGCTGGTTTTGTCATATTTGCGTTTTTCGGCGTCATAACCGCTGAACAGGCCATCTTCGAAGTGGTAATCCTCACGCACGATCAGGCTGGCGTTGGTATAAGCTTCGGTGTACTCGCGGTTATATTTTTCGTTGGTCATCAGGTACAGCAATACGCCTGACAGGAAAGTGATGTCAGTACCTGAACGAATTGGGGTGTAGAAATCCGCCACTGACGCTGTACGCGTAAAGCGGGGATCGATCACAATCAGCTTCGCGCCGTTGTGGATTTTGGCTTCCATCGCCCAGCGGAACCCGACAGGGTGCGCTTCAGCGGCGTTACCGCCCATCACCACAATGAGGTTGGCGTTTTTGATGTCGACCCAGTGGTTGGTCATCGCACCGCGACCAAATGTTGGAGCAAGACTTGCTACCGTTGGTCCGTGTCAGACACGCGCCTGGTTGTCGACCGCGAGCATACCGAGTGCGCGCGTAAATTTCTGGGTTAAATAGCCGGTTTCGTTACTCGACGCTGAAGCACACAGCATGCCGGTGGAGAGCCAGCGGTTAACGGTGGTGCCTTCGGCATTCTTCGCGATAAAGTTGGCATCGCGGTCTTCTTTCATCAGCTTAGCGATGCGATCGAACGCTTCCTCCCAGCTGATTTGCTGCCATTTGTCAGAGCCGGGAGCGCGATACTCAGGAAACTTCAGGCGGCTTTCGGAGTGGATAAAATCTACCAGACCGGCCCCTTTCGGACACAGCGCACCACGGTTGACCGGGTGATCCGGATCGCCTTCGATGTGGAAAATGGATGCTTTGGCGTTTTTCGCACCGTCGCCGAGGCTATACATTAACAGCCCACAGCCGACGGAGCAGTACGTACAGGTGTTACGGGTTTCGCGGGTGCGCAGCAGTTTATACTGCCGTGTTTCCGCCAGCGCTACACCGGGCGCAAAGCCCAGTGCCGCCGCCGTGGTGCCTGCCATACCGCCAGCGCAGATCTTAAAGAACTGCCTTCTGCTGACCTGCATGGGTCACTCCTTGGTTCATTACGACATTGCTATGTAGTTTTACTTTGCGGTTGAGAATTAACCGCAAAGGAGAAAAATTTGCATTAATCCCTCATTTCTCCGAGGGATAAGCCCAGAATACCACAATGTCGGTACGCCTGTTCTAACGGGGTTAAAACAAAGTGAACGTATTATCACGGCATTGATTATAAAATGTGATATCAATCACATTTTATCCTGTGCATGTTAAAGAGGTGTAGCAGCTGATCGGTTGCACCCCTCCGTATTGAGTAGGAGAATGGTTGCTGAAAAGTTGATCCATACTATGCGTAAGGCCTGCCGTTTGTGTTGCAATAGCAGGCTCACTTCCGTGGTTGTTCAGGAATACCGTTGTGTCTAAACAAAACCGTGCTGCCCACGTGTCGCCACTGCCTGCGGGCATTGTGGAACTGTCGGTACACAGACCGCCTCACATTTCACATGCCACGCCGGATTTTCTGGCGGAAGAGGTCCCCGTTGCCCTGGTTTACAACGGGATTTCGCATGTGGTGATGATGGCTTCGCCGAAAGATCTGGAACTGTTCGCCATAGGTTTTTCCCTCTCGGAAGGCATCATTGCGCATCCGCAGGAGATCTACGGTATGGATGTGGTTCAGGCCTGTAATGGTCTTGAAGTACAAATCGAACTCTCCAGTCGTCGCTTTATGGGGCTGAAAGAGCGCCGCCGGGCGCTGGCCGGACGTACCGGCTGCGGCGTGTGCGGCGTTGAACAGCTTAACGATATCGGTAAGCCCGTCGCGCCGCTGCCGTTTACCCAGACCTTCAACCTCGGTAACCTCGACAAAGCCCTGGAGCACCTCAATGATGTCCAGCCCATAGGTCAGCTGAGCGGCTGTACACATGCTGCGGCGTGGGTGCTCCCGTCGGGCGAGATCGTCGGAGGTCATGAAGATGTGGGCCGCCATGTGGCGCTGGATAAGCTGCTGGGCCGTCGCGCGCGTGAAGATGCCGTCTGGCAGCAAGGGGCCGCGCTCGTTTCCAGCCGCGCCAGCTATGAAATGGTGCAGAAAGCGGCCATGTGCGGCGTGGAGATCCTGTTTGCGGTGTCGGCTGCGACAACGCTGGCGGTCGAAGTGGCAGAGCGCTGCAACCTGACGCTGGTGGGGTTCTGCAAGCCGGGCAGGGCGACAATTTACACCCATCCGCAGCGATTAATTGTTAATCAGTAATTTTGAATGAGTATAGCAAAACCTTCCGCTTTTAGTTGTTCATGATGAGGGCTAGTATTTATCTCATCAAGGCACGGTGCCTTATCTAAACAACTTAACGAAAAGGTTTATCTCATGAAAAGCATCAAAACTTTTGTCGCTGTAATCGCTCTGGCTGCTTCTTTCGGTTCTTTCGCTGCGCAGACTGTGACTGCATCCGCCTCTACCCTCGATGGCGCAGAAGCCAAAATCGCCGCACAGGCTCAGGAAGCGGGCGCGTCATCCTACAAAATTACCCAGGCATTCACCGGTAACCGCGTACACATGACCGCTGAACTGAACAAATAAGTCATATAGCCGCTGTCCCTTGCTCTTCGGAGCAGGGACAGGTTTCATTCTGCTCCCCTGTTTTAACCCGCCTTCCTGTACAAACCGCCTGTATTTTCAACCTGACAGAAGATAGCCATATCCTCCGGGATATTTCTTATTGGTTGAATAATAACTATAATGTGCCGTCCGGTTGAGTTACCCTTACTTAAAAATCAGCAATCTCATACATGATCTAAATACAAGGTCTGACCAGTTCTTTTAATTCATTTCAATAATGTATGATTTCATGTCTTTCAGACTGTATTTCGGGGTTTATTATATAAATAATCAATAATTGATCCCAAATAATAAGGAAATCCTCAGGCTTTAATCCTAAAGAGATTCGGAGTCATTGACCCCGGTTATTCATGATGATAGTTTCAAAAACAATATTAAATCTTTACCCCTAAAACCAAATATTTCTCTTTTGGTTTATTTTGTATTTAACTCATATAAGGAAATTAAATGAACGCGATGTTTAAAAAAGGAGTGCTGGCATCTGTACTGGCAGTAGCGGCGTCTTCAGCAATGGCGGCTTCCAGTGTTGATATTCAGGTTACGGGGAAAATTGTTCCGTCTTCCTGTACACCGGCATTTATTAGCGGTGGCGGTATTGCTGATTTTGGTACCATGAAGGTGGCTAGTCTGAATTCCACCACCCCAACCCCTCTGGCGGATGTTAAAATTATCCCTATTTCTATTACCTGTGAAGAAGCGACCCGCGTTGGCGTGACCTTTAACGATTCGCATGTGGATTCTGCGCCTACGGAGAATATGCCGGTGAACTTTATTGATTCGGATTTCATTACCAGTGCGGGTTTTACGGCTGGCCTGGGGATGTATGGCGATAAGAAGATTGGCGCTTATTCAATGGGTATCCAAAAGACCGACGGGGCGACGACTAACGGAGACGGTGTAAACCTTTATCCAATCTTCACCAGCGATAACGGCGCATCATGGGGAGTTAAAAGCGGGTTTCGCTACTTACAGGTGAAACCTGATAAGAGTGAGATTTATTCCTTCACAGATCAAGCGACCGGTACAGTGGCACCTGTTGCACAAACTAAAATTAACTTCAACGTGGGCATTGCCGCGATGATTAACCCAACCAACGATTTAAATATCACGGATGAAGCCACCCTGGACGGCTTAACCAACGTTGAGCTGGTTTATCTGTAATCACCCCCACGTATCATGAAATACCTGACACCTCACTTCGGTGGGGTGTCCTATACCAATATTAATGGACTAATATTATGCTGCTTTTAAAGAGAACGCTGATCTGTGCCTGCCTGCTGGCCTCATTCAACGGTATGGCTGCCGGGATGGTGCCGGATACCTCGCTGCTTATTGTCAATGAAGACAAGCAGGGGGCCAGCATGGATGTTAAAAACACCGATGCTGAAGCACAGCTGCTGTACACCAAAATTATTGATCTCCCGGACGACCCCAAACCGGGTCTGATTGCCACGCAGCCGGTTGTGCGCGTAGATGCGGGTAAAACCCAGCGCGTGCGTTTTGTGCTGAAAAACAGTAATGAGCCGCTGAAGGTGGAACATTTTAAGCGTGTCATTTTTACCGCTATCCCTCAGCGTGAAAAAAATAAAGTTAAAGTGGTGTTTAGCCAGAACCTTCCCGTCATTATTCACCCGGCTGGCCTGGCGGTAAATATTGAACCCTGGAAGGCACTCACCTGGCAGATAAAAAATGGCAATGTCACGGTTGAGAATAATACGCCTTATGTCGTCCGACTGGAGCAAAAGGTGAAATTAATGGCCTCGGGTACGATCGCGACATTAGCTAAGACTTACATTCTTCCTGGCGAAAAAATGACGGCCAGCGCCCCAGCCAAAATATCAGCATCCGAAAAACAAATCGAAATCTATCCGGCAACGCGTTATGGCTATAAGGCAGGGAAATATATCGCCGACCTTCAGCAATAAAATCACTTAACAAACATGGAGTAGTTATGTTAAACGGTTCCTGTAAAAAGGGAATGCTCGTGTTTTGCCTTAGCGTGCTGGCATTTAATATTCGGGCTGAGATTTCCTCTAATGCGAATGAATCTCTGGAACTGGCGCGAGCCATATTTGACAGCGATGCTTTAAAAAATAACGGGCTTGATCCGGCCATTGCGGATTACTATTCCCTCACTCCCCGTTTTACCCCTGGCTACCATAATGTGACGGTTAATATTAATGGTAAGCAGCGCAATATTATGCCCGTGAAATTTGATGAGGAAGGAACGCCCTGTATTGATAAAGCGTTTCTGGAAAACGCGGGCCTGATTAAACAGACGAAAAGAGGCACCTGCCCGAAGATTTATCACTACTGGTCCGGATCAACGATTCAGACTTCGCCGGATATTGATGAAATATCGGTTGTTGTACCGCCTGAAGCGATCGACCCTGATTATGACCGACAGTTCGCCGAGGTGCGTGGCGGACGTGCAGCCATGCTGAATTACTCCATGTTTGGCACCCATAATCACTATGATGATGAGAACGCTGACCGTTTCCAGTCGACCTTTGAAATGGGCTTTAATGCCGGAGACTGGATTGTGCGCAGCACGCAGTTCATTAGCGACGGCAGCGATCAGGATTTTGATGTCGACTCCCTCTACACCTATGCCCAGCGTACCTTTACCGATTATGGCGTGATGGTGCAGGATGGCCAGATTAACATCGCCAACAGCCGCTTCAGTATTCCGGGAATTTACGGGGTCCAGATGATGCCGGATACCGCACTCACTCCTCAGGTGGGGACGGGCGTCGAAGTCAGCGGTATTGCCCGTAATCCGCAGGCGCGCGTCGATATCCGCCAGGGCGGACAGCTTATTTACTCAACGCTGGTTCCTGCCGGTCCGTTCAACCTGGATGACGTGCCGCTGGCGAACCTCAACACCGACCTGAACGTAACGGTCACCGAGACTGACGGCAGCGAAAACCGATTCACTGTCTCGGCAAGTACGTTCCGCAGCAATCATATAGGCCGTGCCCCGGGCTTTACGCTGGCTATGGGCCGCGTTGAAGACATGGACTCACGCTTTGAAAATCCGTGGGTGGTGTCCGCCAATGACGGCTGGTCTGTCAATAAGCGTGTCAATTTCCTGGCCGGTATGGTGATGGCGGATAACCACTATTATGGCTTCTCCGGCAACCTCGATACCATACCGATGCAGAACCTGTATGCCTCGTTGGGTTTTCTGGCGTCAATAGACAACCAGACGCAAACCGACGGCAACAAAACGACGCTGGATCTGGGTTACTCCCTGCCGTGGGGCATTGGGCTTTCGCTGGGCGGTAGCTATGGCACACCGGACTATCGCGAGATGGCGGAACTTTACGGCGACGATGACGATATGTCGCAAACCAAATACGACACCAGCGTCGGTATCAACTGGTCGAGTACCACGCTGGGCCGCTTTTCCCTCAGCTATTATCGCAACGAGAGCTGGAACAGCGACTATGACAGTCGCCGGTTTATCTCGTCGTGGTCACAGACTTTTAAATACTTCAACGTGAGCGTGAACTGGGAGTCGGATGTCAGCCGGCACGACAGCAGCGACAACGATCAGTTTTACGTAAACGTGTCGATCCCGCTGGGACGCTCAGGCGTGACAACCAGCTCCTGGTATCGCGAGAGCGAAGGTAAGCGTTCTTACGGCACGCGGGCAATGGGCTCGCTCAACGCTGAGAACCAGTACACGGTGGGGGTCACTCAGGACCAGGAAGAGAACACCACCAGCTGGGACAGCTCGCTGAACAGTAATCTGCATTACACCAACCTGGCGCTGGCGGCAGGAGGAGATAACGACAGCAATACCAACTACTCAGCAGCATTAAGCGGCGGGATTGTCGCCCACAGCGACGGGGTGACCTTCTCGCCTTACCGCGTGACCGATACGTACGCCATTGCCAGACTGGATAAACCGGTGGCTGGTATCGAGATAGGTACCCCGCGCGGCGCGGTATGGACCGATAAATGGGGCCAGGCGATTATTCCTGCGCTGTCGCCGTTCCGTGAAAGCACGATTGAGATCAACACGGAAAGCCTGCCAGGCAATCTGGACGTAAGAAATGGCAGAACAGCGATCAAAGCGTCTCACGGCGCTGTGGCGAAGTGGGAGTTTGCGACGTTAAGCCAGCGCCGCGTGCTGCTCAGTATACGCCGTGCGGACGGTACGCCGCTGCCGGAAGGTGTCTCGATTGTGGACGCGGCAGGGGAGTATGTGACGAGTGCGCCAGAAGACGGCGTGATCTTCCTGAACGATATCTCTGCCAGCCAGCAGCTGTATGCGAAGCTGGATGAAGGGCGTTGCAGGCTGACGTACACCCTGCCGGAGGCAAAACCGAATAAATTCTATGAAGAGGTGACAGGGAAATGTCTCTGAATAACGTTCGTCAATACGCGCTGATGCTTATGCTGCTCTGCGGCGCAGCGGGACTTTCGGGAATGGCGCAGGCTGATGACGGCGCCTGTGAAATGATGTCGGCGGTGAAGAAAGTCGATTACGGGCGCTACCGTAAAGAGGATATGCGGCAAACGTCCGCTGAACATATTGGCAAAGTGTACAACGGTTATGCTTCTGTGATGCGTGAAGTTCAGGTTTCGGTGCTGTGTCCGGATGTGCGCAAAATGCGCATCTCCGTAGACGGGATTGCCCGACAGAACCTGGCGTATCGTTTTACGGACAGCGGCGCGATGAAAATCGAATTCAAAGATGGGCGGGTGGACGGGAACCCCGTGCAGCTGGCCGCGGTCGATATTGGCGCGGTAGCCGTTCAGGGAGGCGCTTCTCAGGTGACGCTAAAGCCGGAAAAAGCGCTGGCTGCCGTAAACGGTACAGAAGTGGCGGGCGAGCAGTTTGTCGCCACCATGATGATCACGACCTATCTCTCTGACAAGGCGTTTAGCGTTACTAACACAACGGATTTTGAAGAAACGCTGACGCTTAACGTCGATACGCTTCCTGCGCATTAACCCCTCAGATGCCCGGCAGCGCTGTTCTGTCGGGCATTTTTCTTAGTGGATCCCCGCCAGACGCAGCAGCGCCGTCACCACCGCCGCCGCGACGATCACCACAATTAACGGCATTTTGCGCCAGGCCAGAAACACCGCGAACCCCACCCCCAGTACGCGCGCCATCCCGGCAAAATGGTCCTCTTCATAAAACGTTGTTGCCAGCGCGACGGAGAACAACAAAACGGTTGCCGCGTCTGAAAGCAGCGCCTGCGACCGTTCAGAAAGCGCCAGCCGGCTACCGAGTTTCGCCCCGCCGAGACGCATCAGATAGGTTCCGGCAGAAAGAATGGCGATGCCGAGAATAAAAACCGTCATGTTTTCCATTATTTTTTCCTCGCGGCAAGGCCGAGCAAAGAGAGCAGCACCGGCAGGCCAACCGGCGCAAACGGTACGGCGGCCAGCGACAACACTGCGCCGCTACAGGCGCGGATCAGCGTGGTACGGTTTTTAAATGCCGGCACCACTAACGCCAGCAGGATCGCCGGGAACACCGCGTCCAGCCCGATGGTTTCCGGATCTGGCAGCAGCTTGCCGACCATCGCGCCCAGCACCGCCCCCAGCGGCCAGATGATTGCCACGCCCAGGCCGCACAGCCAGTAGGCCGCTTTACGCTGCTCGGCGGTTTTTTGCGACAGGCCGAACACCACACTTTCATCATTCATGATATGACAGCCCAGAAAGCTCAGGCCGCGCTTGCCCACCAGTTCACGCACCGTAACGCCGAACGGCACATGGCGCGCGTTAACCAGTAAACCGGCCGCTGCCGCTGCCAGCGGATTGCCGCCGCTCGCCACGATGCCGATAAACATAAACTCGGATGCGCCTGCCAGCACCGTGAGGGAGAGGACAAACGGCACCCACAGCGGGAAACCGTAGGCCATCGCCAGTGAGCCATAAGACATGCCGACCACGCCCACCGCGAGGCAGACCAGGACGATCGCTTTTATCGTGTCGCCTTTCAGGCAAGAGAGGTGATTCTTCATACCATTTTAGCCATATCGAACGTATTTCCATTATAATGAACGCATCAGAAACGTTTTACAAGACGAACGATTCGTTCGTTATAGAGAGAAAGAGGCCGTTATTATGACGCAGCCAATCAGCGTGATCGCCAAAAGCCTGGTGCGAGAACGCTTGCGAACCGGGCTCTCACTGGCGGAAATTGCCCGCCGTGCCGGGATCGCCAAATCCACGCTTTCTCAACTGGAGTCTGGCAACGGCAATCCTAGCCTGGAAACGCTGTGGTCGCTTTGCGTGGCGCTGGATATTCCGTTTGCCCGGTTACTGGAGCCGCAGCAACCCGTCACGCAGGTGATCCGCCGCGGCGAGGGCACAAAAGTCGTCGCCGGGCAGGCGAACTACGAGGCGATTTTGCTCGCGGCGTGTCCGCCTGGCGCGCGTCGTGACATCTATCTGCTGCTGACTCAGCCGGGGGCAGACCGTATTTCCCAGCCCCATCCGCCTGGTTCGGTTGAGCATATTATCGTGACCCAGGGGCGGGCGATGGTCGGTCTGATCGACGCGGCGGAAGAGCTCGGCCCGGGAGATTACATTTGCTACCCCGCTGACCAGCCGCATATCTTTAAGGCGCTGGAGCCAGATACGCACGCGCTGCTGGTGGCGGAACAAAACTAACAAAGATACGGAAAATCATGTCGCTTAAAGCCATTGCCAAAGAACTGGGGCTGTCTGTTACCACCGTCAGCCGCGCCCTCAACGGGTATGACGACGTTTCTGCTGAGACGCGCGCCCGCGTGGAAGCGGAGGCCCAGCGCCGTGGCTACCGACCAAATACCTTTGCCCGTCGCCTGAAGATGGGCAAAATCGACGCCGTCGGGCTGGTGTTTCCGGTGCATCCTGTTCCGCTCAATAACAGCGTTTTTATGGACATGGTCGGCGAAATTAGCCACGAACTGGCGCGACATGAGATTGACCTGCTGCTCATCGCTGACGACGATCTGGCGGACAAACACAGCTATATGCGCATGGTGCAGAGCCGACGCGTGGATGCGCTGATTGTGGCGCATACGCTGGATCACGATCCGCGTCTTGAGCAGCTACAGGCCGCCGGGTTCCCGTTCCTGGCGCTCGGCCGCAGCCAGCTCCCGCAGCCGTACGCGTGGTTCGATTTCGACAACTATGCCGGCACATATCAGGCCACCCGCTGGCTGATCGAGAAAGGCCATCAGCGCATTGCGCTGCTGGGCGAAAGCAACAACCAGGCATTCATCACCCAGCGCCGCCAGGGCTACCTGGACGCGCTGCGGGAAGCCGGACTTTCCAGCGAATGGCTGCGCGCCATGCCCCCTTCGCGTCGCGTGGGGTATGCCACCACGCAAGAACTTCTCTCCCTGCCGCAGCCGCCCACGGCCATCATTACTGACTGCAACACCCACGGCGACGGCGCAGCGATGGCCCTGGCGCAGATGGGGCGCTTAACCGGTGAAAATGCCGTTTCGCTGGTGGTCTATGACGGCTTACCGCAGGACAGCATTGTCGATATCGACGTCGCGGCGGTGATCCAGTCTACCCGTCAGGGCGTCGGGAAACAGATTGCCGATATGGTGCGCCAGCTGATTAACGGCGACGACATCGACACCCTTCAGGTGCTCTGGCAGCCGGAATTTTCCCCAGGCCAGACGGCCTGATTACACCAAAAATTCAAAACCCGATCACAGATCCGAAACGTTTTGGTTTGTATCCGAAACGTTTCGGATCAACACTCAGGACATCCCGATGACAGGAGATGTCCGATGCAAGATGCCATTTTTCGACTTGAAAGCAATACGGTTGACGTGGTGCTAAAAACCCACCCGTTCGCCGAAATTCTCTACTGGGGGCCGCACCTTCAGCACTTTACGCCGCAGGATGTGCTGAGTATTGCGCGCCCGGTTGCTAATGGCAGGCTGGACGTCGACTCCCCCGTCACGCTGATGGCAGAGCTGGGGCATGGGCTGTTTGGCTCGCCGGGCATCGAGGGGCACCGCCAGGGGCTGGACGGATCGCCGGTATTTAAAACCACGCAGGTGCAGCAGGCGTTAAACGCCCTGACAATCACTGCTGAAGACGAGCATGCAGGCCTGCGCCTGACCAGTGAAATAACGCTGGATGCCAGCGGCGTACTGGTGGTGCGTCATGGGTTAACCAACCTGAAAACGCAGGCGTGGCAGGTGGATCGATTTGCCGTGACGCTGCCGGTGGCCGAACGCGCGCAGGAGGTGATGGCCTTCCACGGACGCTGGATCAGGGAGTTTCAGCCGCACCGCGTGATGCTTGAACATGACAGCTTTGTGATTGAAAACCGTCGGGGTAAAACCTCCCATGAACATTTCCCGGCGCTGATTTCAGGTACGCCGTCATTCAGTGAAATGCACGGCAACGTCTGGGGTATACATCTGGGCTGGAGTGGTAACCACCGCCTGCGCGCAGAGGCGAAAACCGATGGCCGCCGCTATATGCAGGCCGAAGCGCTCTACCTGCCGGGTGAAATGGCGATTGAAGAGGGGGAAACGCTCTGGACGCCGCGCCTGTATGCCAGTCACTCCCCGCACGGGCTGAACGGCATGAGCCAGCAGTTCCACCGCTACCTGCGCGACAATGTTATCCGCTTCCCGGAAGATAAACCGCGCCCGGTGCACCTCAACACCTGGGAGGGGATCTACTTCAACCACGACCCGGACTACATCATGCGCATGGCCGACGAGGCCGCAGCGCTGGGTGTGGAGCGCTTTATCATTGACGACGGCTGGTTTAAAGGCCGCAACGACGACCACGCCGCGCTGGGCGACTGGTATCTGGACGAGAAAAAATACCCGAACGGCCTAAAGCCGGTAATCGATCACGTTAAACAGCTCGGCATGGAGTTTGGTATCTGGGTTGAGCCGGAGATGATTAACCCGGATTCCGATCTGTATCGCGCGCACCCTGACTGGGTGCTGGCGCTGCCGGGCTACGCCCAGGCGACCGGGCGACACCAGCTGGTCCTCAATCTCAATATTCCGCAGGCCTTTGAATATCTGGTCGAACGCATGAGCTGGCTGCTGGGCGAACACGCGGTCGACTACGTGAAATGGGATATGAACCGCGAGCTGGTGCAGCCAGGGCACAAGGGCAAAGCCTCCGCCGACGCCCAGACGCGCCAGTTTTATCGCCTGCTGGACGTGCTGGGCGAGCGCTTCCCGCACATTGAGTTTGAATCCTGCTCGTCGGGTGGCGGGCGTATTGATTACGAAGTGCTGACCCGCAGCCACCGCTTCTGGGCGTCCGACAACAACGACGCGCTGGAGCGCAACACTATCCAGCGCGGCATGAGCTACTTCTTCCCGCCGGAGGTGATGGGGGCGCATATCGGTCATCATAAATGTCACGCCACCTTCCGCCAGCACAGCATTCAGTTCCGCGGGCTAACAGCGCTGTTTGGTCACATGGGGCTGGAGCTGGATCCGCTCACCGTCGATGCGCAGGAGCGTGAAGGCTATCGCCATTACGCCGCGCTGCACAAGCGGTGGCGAGAGGTCATTCATCACGGCACCCAGTGGCGCGTGGATATGCCGGACGCCACCACCCTGGCGCAGGGTATAGTGAGCGAAGATAAGACGCAGGGGCTGTTTTTGGTCAGCCAGCTCGCGATGCCGGATTACACCCTGATGATGCCGCTGCGCATGCCGGGGTTAGACGCCAGCGCGCTGTACCGCATCACGCTGCTCGATCACCCGAACATCCAGATTACGGGCAAGGGCGGGCACACCATGCGTAAGCTGCCGGCGTGGATGAACGCGCCGCAAACGGTAAGCGGTGAGTGGCTGATGCAGGCGGGTATTGCACTGCCGATTCTGGATCCGGAAACCGCCATTCTGATTGGTGTGGAACGCGTGTAAGGGTGACGGGCCGGGCAACCGGCCCTCCGTTGAGGATAAAAATAATGAACACAACAACCTGTACCCACAAAGACAACCCTAATTTCTGGATCTTCGGGCTGTTCTTCTTTCTCTACTTCTTCATCATGGCCACCTGCTTTCCGTTCCTGCCGATCTGGCTGTCGGACATCATCGGCCTGAACAAAACCCATACCGGGATTGTTTTCTCCTGCATCTCGCTGTCGGCCATTGCCTTCCAGCCGGTGCTGGGGGTCATTTCGGACAAGCTGGGGCTGAAAAAACACCTGCTTTGGATCATCTCGGTGCTGCTGTTCCTGTTCGCGCCGTTCTTCCTGTACGTCTTCGCCCCGCTGCTGAAAACCAATATCTGGCTGGGGGCGCTGAGCGGTGGGTTGTATATCGGCTTTGTCTTCTCAGCGGGGTCGGGGGCGATTGAGGCCTATATTGAGCGCGTAAGCCGCAACAGCTTTTTTGAGTACGGCAAGGCGCGTATGTTCGGCTGTCTCGGCTGGGGGCTGTGCGCCTCAACGGGCGGCATCCTGTTCGGCATCGATCCGTCGTACGTCTTCTGGATGGGGTCGGCCGCGGCGCTGTTGCTGATGCTGCTGCTGGTGGTCGCGAAACCGAAGCCTAACCAGACGGCGCAGGTGATGAACGCCCTGGGCGCGAATCAGCCGCAGATCACCGCTAAAACCGTCTTTACCCTGTTCCGCCAGCGCAGAATGTGGATGTTCATCCTGTACGTGATTGGCGTGGCCTGCGTGTATGACGTCTTCGACCAGCAGTTTGCCACCTTCTTCAAAACCTTCTTCGCCACGCCGCAGGAGGGGACCCGTGCCTTTGGTTTCGCCACCACGGCGGGGGAAATCTGTAACGCGATCATTATGTTCTGCTCGCCGTGGATCATTAACCGCATCGGCGCGAAAAACACGCTGCTGATTGCCGGGGTGATCATGGCGACGCGCATTATCGGCTCGTCGTTTGCCACCACTGCCGTGGAGGTGATTGCCCTGAAGATGCTGCACGCGCTGGAAGTCCCGTTCCTGCTGGTGGGGGCATTCAAGTACATCACCGGGGTGTTTGATACGCGCCTGTCGGCCACCATCTACCTGATTGGCTTCCAGTTTGCCAAACAGTCGGCGGCGATCTTCCTCTCCGCCTTTGCCGGAAATATGTATGACCGGGTCGGCTTCCAGGAGACGTATCTGATACTGGGCTGCTTCGTGCTGGCGATCACGGTGGTGTCGGCGTTTACGCTGAGTGGCAGGCGGGAGATTGCTGCCGCCTCGGGGGCAGCAGCGTTAACACATCAGTCCAGGTAAAACACCTCTTTCAGCGCCGAACTCACCGGGCTGTTATCCGGGTTCGACGGCATAACGTCACCCATATATTTCCACCAGCGCTGGCAGACATCGGTGTTTGCCACCGCGTTCCAGCGCTCTTCCGATTCAATCTCCACCGTCGCAAACAGCAGGTTGCGAGCTTTGTCGAGATAGATGGCGTAGTGGTGCGCGCCGTGGGCTTTCAGCACCGCTTCCAACTCGGGCCAGATCGGGTTGTGGCGACGTGCGTACTCCTCGTGCGCGTCCGGGTTTACCTGCATCACAAACGCTTTGCGGATCATAATGCCTCCAGGTACAGCTCGCGGACCTCATCGCGGCTGGCGGTGCGCGGGTTGCACGGCGCGCACGGGTCGGCGAGGGCTTTATCCAGCCAGCCTTCAATATCGGCTTTGGTGACGCCGAGCTGGCTAAATCCGGACGGAATGCCGACGCGAGCGCTCAGGTCGCGAATCGCCTGAATGGCCGACATGCTGGCCGCTTCATCGTTCATGCCGCGCGTGTCAACGCCCATCGCCTGCGCCACGCGGGCAAATCGGGCAACCGCGTTCGGGCGGTTAAAGTTTTCGATGATCGGCAGCAGAATGGCGTTGCACACGCCGTGCGGCAGGTTGTGCGTCGCGCCCGGCTGGTGCGCCAGGGCGTGCACCAGCCCCAGACCGGCACTGTTAAACGCCATGCCCGCCAGATACTGACCAAAGGCCATCTGCTCGCGCGCTTCCAGGTTATGACCATCGTCAACCGCTTTCGGCAGCCAGAGGTTGATCAGGCGAATCGCCTCCAGCGCGTTGGCATCGGTCAGCGGGTGCGCGCCGACGGACACGTAGGCTTCAATGGCGTGGGTCAAGGCATCCATGCCGGTTGCGGCGGTCACGGAGGCCGGAATATCAAGCATCACGCTGGCATCGTCCACGGCGATATCCGGGATGATGTTCGGGTCGATAATCACCTCTTTCACCTGTCGCGCGGCGTCAATGATCACCGCGTTGCTGGTCATCTCCGCCGCCGTGCCTGCGGTGGTGTTGATCGCCACCAGCGGTACGCCCGCGTTTTTTACTTTGCCGACGCCGGAGTAATCGGTTGACGGACCGGGATTGGCGGTGAGGATTTTGATCGCCTTGGCGGTATCAATCGGGCTACCGCCGCCAAAGGCAATCAGGTAATCACACTCCGCATCCTGATATGCCGCATAGCCTTTTTGCACCAGCGCTTCCGTCGGATTCGGGAATACCTCATCGAACAGGTGATACGACATCTGATGGGCGTCGAGCGCGGAAAACAAACTGTCGAGCAGGCCAAGTTTCACCAGCTGGCCGTCGGTGACAATCAGCGCTTTTCCCCACTGTTTGTTTGCCACCAGATTGACCATATCGCCGATCGCGCCCGCGCCGTGCAGGCTGATTTTGGGGAGTGCCAACATAAAGCTCATGATAATTCTCCTTAATTACTGTGATTTTTATGCCCGGCGGCGCTGCGCTTGCACGGGCCTACGGTTAAGTAGGCCGGGTAAACGCAGTGCCACCCGGCTATGAGATCCGTCTTCGCTGCATCACCCGGCGGGTAATAATCGGCAGCGAAATCACCACGATCAGCATCGCGCCGATAATCACCGACATCACGATGCCGGGCACGTTAAGCAGGCTCAGGCCAAAGGTCACCAGCCCCATCAGGAAGGCGGCGATAATCACGCCCACCATGCTGCCGGACCCACCGAGAATATTGACGCCGCCGAGCACCGCCATCGTCACCACCGCCAGCTCCCAGCCCATCGCGATGGTCGGGCGGGTACTGCCCAGACGCGAGGTGAGCAGCACCGACGCCAGGCCGGACATCAGTCCTACCAGCGCAAACAGGATCAGGTTGTGGCGCTTCACGTTGATGCCGGAGTACCACGCGCCGGTCGGGTTGTTGCCGATGGCGTAGGTGCGGCGGCCAAAATTGGTGCGGTGCAGCACAAAGGCAAACAGAGCGGCCAGCACGATAAACAGCGCGAACTCAAACGACAGCGCACCCCAGACGTAGCCCTGGCCGAACCAGGCGAAGCTCTCCGGGTAGCTGTTCAGCGCTTGGTCCCCGAGCAGGATGTAGGTGATCCCGCGGTACAGGCTCATGGTGCCGATGGTGATGACGATGGACGACAGGTTAAAGCGTGTCACCAGAATACCGTTGAACAGCCCGCACAGTAGCCCGACGCCTAATCCCACGCACACCAGCAGTGGCGTATCGACGCCCGCTGCCGCGCAAAAGCCCATCACCGTGGAGCTGAGCGCGATGGTGGAGGCCACAGACAGGTCAATTTCCCGGGCGATAATCAGCATCGCCATCGGCAACACAATGATCGCTTTTTCCGTGAAGTTGAACGTCGCGTCGGAGAGGTTCCAGATATTGAGGAAGTAGGGCGAGGCGAGCGCGTTCACCACAAACACCGCCAGCGTCACCGCCAGCAGGAAGCCCTCCCAGCACAGCAGGCGCTGGAAGATGCCCGGCGCAGAAGTGGGTTTGAACTCTTCAGATGTCATCATTTTGCTCATGGTTTCACCGCCAGTTTCTGACGTGCCAGCGCCGCGTCGCGCAGGATCAGCCTGCCTTTGCGCTTGTTGCCGCGCTCGTTCAGCAGCACAGCGATGACAATGACCGAGCCGGAAATCGCCATCTGCCAGAACGGGGAGACGCCGATCACCGGCAGGGCGTTGTTGATGACGCCAAGGAACAGCGCCCCGAACAGACAGCCGAGCACGCGGCCGGTGCCGCCCATGGTGCTGATCCCGCCAATCACACAGGCTGCCACCACCTGCAATTCAAAACCGTTAGCGACGTCAACATACGCAACGGCAAAGCGTGATATCCACAGGTAGCCGCAGAACCCGGCCAGCAGACCGGAAAGGCAGAAGCTGATGAACTGCATTTTCCCGGCGTTGATCCCGGTGTAGTACGCTGCCGTGGCGTTCCCGCCGGCGGTGTAGAGCGCCCGTCCGGTGCGACTGTAGCGCAGGAAGTAGCCCACCAGCAGCAGTACGGCGATGGCGCACCAGCTCAGCACCGGCAGGCCCAGCACTGACGCACGCGGCAGGCCGAGGAAGTCTGCACCCATCTGGTTGGAGTTCACCCAGCCGCCGCCGGAGAGCAAAAAGATCATTCCGCGGTAGATGCTCATGGTGCCGAGCGTGACCACAATCGCCGGAATGCCCAGTTTCCACACCAGCAGGCCGTTTATAGCGCCCATCAGCAGCCCAAGCGCGCTGGCAAGGATCAGCAGCGCCCAGACGGGCACGTCCGGGTAATGGAAATTAATCAGGGCGACAATCATCCCGGTCAGGGCCAGATTAGCCGCCATCGACAGGTCGATGCCTTTAGTGAGCAGCACCATCATCTGCCCGAGCGCGAGGACGATCAGAATGGCGGTGTCGTTAAACATCTCCACCAGGTTGCCCGGTGCGATAAACGATGGCACGCGGCTGCCAATGGCGACGACCATCAGGACAATCACCGCGCCAAGCAGCGCCTCGCGGTGTTTTAAGAGTGAGCTAAGCATTTATGCCGCCTCCTGTTTTGCACCGCTGGCGGCGCTGACGATGGTTTCCGCCGTCGCGTCTCCCGCCTGGTATTCGGCCACCATCAGCCCCTCGTGCATGACGATAATGCGATCCGCCATGCCCATCACTTCCGGCAGTTCGGACGAGACCATAATCACCGCCAGCCCCTGACTGACCAGCTCGGACATAAACTGATGCACGGCTGCCTTTGAGCCGATATCGATGCCTTTTGTTGGCTCATCGAGGATGATCACGTCAGGGTGCGTCGCCAGCCATTTGCCGATCACCACCTTTTGCTGGTTGCCGCCAGAGAGGGTCTCCACCGCCTGCTTCCAGCTGAAGGCTTTCACTTGCAGGCGCCTGGCGTATTCGTCTGCCAGCTTCCATTCGCGGTCGTCGTGCAGTACGCCGTTCGGATTGAGCCTGCTGAGCTGAGGCAGGCTGATGTTCTGGGCAATCGGCAGGGCGATAATCGCCCCCTGTTTCTGCCTTTCTTCCGGCACGCAGACGATACCGGCTTTGATCGCATCCGCAGGCTGGCGGAAGCGCCGGGGCTGTCCGTTGAGGATAATTTCCCCGGACGATGGTCGCGTGACGCCGGAAAGCGCCTGCATCAGCTCGGTACGCCCGGCACCCACCAGCCCGTAAAAGCCGAGGATTTCCCCTTTACGCAGGGAGAACGAGATATGCGCAAACTCGGTTGGATGGCAGAGGTTTTTCACCTCCAGCACCGTCTCGCCTTTTTCGCAGTCTATTTTCGGGAAGGTTTGGGTAATGGCGCGCCCGACCATCATCGACACCATCCGCTCCTCGGTGATCTCATTTATTGCCCCTGCACCGACGAACACGCCGTCGCGCAAAATGGTGTAGTGATCGGCCAGCTCAAAAATCTCGTCGAACTTGTGGGAGATAAACAGGATGGCTTTTCCCTCCTGCTTTAAGCGCTCCACAATCTGGTAAAACTCGAGGATTTCATGCTGTGACAGCGCCGCCGTGGGTTCATCGAGGATCACCACCTGCGCCTCAAACGACAGCGCGCGGGCAATCGCCACCATGTGACGCTGGGCGATGCTCAGGGTTTTCAGCGTTGCGCGCGAGTCGATTTGCACCTCAAGGCGGGCGAGAATAGACTGCGCCCGGCGGTGCATTTCCGGCCAGTCGAGCTTTTTCAGGAAGCCTTTGTGAAGGTACTGACCGACAAAGATATTTTCGGTAACCGAGAGTTCATCGAACAGGACGGTTTCCTGGTGAATGGCGGTGATGCCCATTTTATGCGCCGACTCCGGCGTCGGAAGGTGAACGGGGATCGCCTTGTAGAGAATTTCGCCCTCGTCGGGCTGGTATATGCCGGTCATCACTTTGACCAGCGTCGACTTGCCCGCGCCGTTTTCGCCGATAAGCGCCGTCACTTTGCCGGGCCACAGCGCAAGCTGCACGTTCTCAAGAGCACGCACGCCGGGGAACACCTTGGTGATGCCAGAAAGCTGTAGCAATGGGGTCATGATAGTTCTCCTGGACAGGGGAATTTGTAGGGCGGGTAAGCGGCAGCGCCACCCGCCTTTTGCCGGATGGCGCTACGCTTATCCGGCCTACAAATCGCATCAAAAGATTTTTGAGAACTTATCAATATTGCTGGCATCGTAAACGAACGGCTCGGCCATCGCGCCGTTGCCGTCGGCATCCAGCTTCACTTTGCCCAGCTTGCCCATGCTGGCCTCACCTTTCGTGGCGGTGCCTTTTACCAGGTCATCCGCCAGGTAGGTTGCGGCATAGCCCAGGTCAATCGGGTTCCAGATGGCAAAGCTCTTGCTTGCGCCGGACTTCACCGCGCCCGCCATCTCAGACGGCAGGCCTAAACCGGTGACGTACACTTTGCCAATCTTGCCCTGGTCCTTCACCGCCTGCGCGGCAGCCACAATGCCCACGGAAGAAGGCGAAACAATCACTTTCAGCTCCGGGTAGGTTTTCAGTAGGCCGACCGCTTCGCGGTAGCTCTTGTCAGAGAGATCGTCCCCGTAGGCCACGGTCACCAGATTGACGGACGGGTACTTCGGCAGCACCTTTTTCATCTCCGCAATCCAGGTGTTCTGGTTGGTGGAGGTTGGCGTGGCGCTCAGCACCGCCACATCGCCTTTCTCCACGTTCAGCGCTTTCAGGGCATCGGCGGCGAGCTTGACGTTAGTTTCGCCAATCAGGGCGTTATTGGACGGGTTGAGGTGGATCTGACGCCCGGCTTTCGCCACGCCGGAATCCCACGACACAACCTTGATGCCGCGCTGCATCGCTTTTTTCAGCACCGGCACGACGGCGTCCGGATCGTTCGCGGAAATCGCGATCGCATCAACGCCCTGGGCGATCAGCCCGTTCAGCACCTCGATCTGCGCTTCCGCCGTGGTGGTGGTCGGGCCGGTATAAATCACTTTTACATCGCCTAACTCTTTGGCCGCCTCCTGCGCGCCGACGTTCGCTGCCTCGAAGAATCCATTCCCTAAGGACTTCGCCACCAGGGCGATTTTCACTTCTGCTAAAGCGGAACCGGACAACGCCAGAGCGGCAACGGTGAGGATCAAGCTTGCTTTTATTTTCATTGCTTTTACTCCACTGACTTGAGTTAGTTGTAGGGATTGCAGGTGGTTTTCGCCCCGTCTCGGTGAGCGGGGCGCGATGTTGTTATTGGTACAAATCTAACGCCGACTGCATGGGGGTGACGCCAAAGCGTTTACCCAGGGCGATCAGTTCTTCCCGGGTGATGGTCTGCTTCATGCCGCCCATGGAATAGACCTTTACCAGCACTTCCGCGGATTTCTCGGCGGTGTCGATCAGGCCGAAGGTTTCATCCAGCGTCGGGCCGCTGCCGAAGACGCCGTGGAACGGCCACAGCACCAGTGAATGTTTCTGCATGTCCGTCGCGGTTGCCTGGCCGATTTCGTCGGTGCCCGGCACCATCCACGGCAGAATGCCGACGCCGTCCGGGAACACCACCAGACACTCGGTGCTGCCTTCCCACAATTTGCGGGTGAAGAAATCAGAATTGTTTTCCAGCACGTAGGTCAGGGCGATCAGGTTGGTGGCGTGGCAGTGCATGATCACGCGGTCCTTGCCATTGGTCGCCTTGATGCGCTCGCAGTGGGAGAGGAAGTGCGCCGGCAGTTCTGAGGTGGGCACCGCCTCATCCGTCAGCCCCCACAGAATGTGGTAGCCCGCGCCGTCGCTATCCACTTTCACTACGCCGAGGTTGGCCTGCGGGTCGAGCTGGACGTTGCGGAAGAACTTCCCGGAACCGGTGACGATAAACGGCGTGTTGGCGAGCAGCGGCATCGGCTGGCTCAGGGCGATATAGCGCGGCTTCTGGTGGAAATCGGCGGCAAATGGCTCGATATCCGCATCGTCCAGGCGTAGCGTCAGGTTGCCGCCGTTGCGCTCGTCCCAGCCCTTCAGCCAGGCGTCGGAGGTGGCTTTGATCATGCCCTGGACGAACCAGGAGGTGGTGATGGTCTGCATACTGTGTTTCCTTTGAAAATGCCGGGTGGCGCGTTGCTTACCCGGCCTACTTTTACCTGTAGGCCCGGCAAGCAACGCGCCGCCGGGCAATGTTTTTTACTGACGAGCGGCAAGAACGTCTTTCTCATATGCCCGCACGTTGTCCAGCCACTGGCTGCCCGCAGGCGCATCGTGACGCTGGCAGTACATCTCCCACACCGCCTGCCACGGCAGGGATTTCTGCTCTTCCAGCAGCGCCAGGCGCGCGGTGTAGTCGCCGTTTTCTTCCAGCTGTTTCAGGGCGGCGACAGGCTCCAGCAGCGCGCGCAGCAGGGCTTTCTTCATGTTGCGGGTGCCGATAACCCACGCCGCGATGCGGTTGATGGAAGCGTCGAAGAAGTCGAGGCCAATGTGTACGCGGTCGAACAGATCGTGGCGGATGATTTCGCTGGCAATGGCCTGGGTTTCGTCATCCAGCAGCACCACGTGGTCGCTGTCCCAGCGCACCGGACGGCTGACGTGCAGCAGCAGGCGTGGCACGTAGAGCATGGCGGCGGAGATCTTGTCGGAGATCACCTCGGTTGGGTGGAAGTGGCCGGCATCCAGGCACAGCGCGGTCTGGCGGCTGGTGGCGTACCCCATGTAGAACTCGTTCGAGCCGACGGTGTAGCTCTCGGCGCCAATGCCGAACAGCTTGCTCTCCACGGCGTCGATGTGGTGCGCCGGGTCCAGCTTCTCGCTGATGGCCTCATCCAGCGCGGCCAGCAGGCGCTGGCGCGGGGCCAGTCGGTCGACGGTGATGTCCTTCATACCGTCCGGGATCCAGATGTTCATCACCGACGGTGTGCCAAGCTGCTCGCCGAAATACGCAGAAACGCGGCGGCTGGCTTTGACATGGTCGATCCAGAACTGGCGGATTTCGTCGTTGGCGTGCGCAAGGGTAAAGCCGTCCGCGCTCAGCGGGTGCGAGAAGCAGGAGGGGTTAAAGTCCAGGCCCAGCTTGTTGGCTTTCGCCCACGTCACCCAGTTCGTAAAGTGCTCCGGTTTGATTTCATTACGCGCCACCGGCTCGTCGGATTCGAGATAAATGGCGTGCAGATTCAGGCGCTTTGGCCCGGGGATCAGGCTCAGCGCCAGCTCCAGATCCGCACGCAGTTCGGTGGCGTTGCGCGCTTTGCCCGGATAGTTACCCGTGGCCTGAATCCCCCCCGTCAGGGAACCGCCCGGGTTCTCGAAGCCAGCAACGTCATCACCCTGCCAGCAGTGCATGGAGACGGGCAGACGGTCGAGCTGGCGCAGCGCCTCTTCGACATCCACGCCGACGGCGGCGAAACGCTGTTTAGCCAGGTCCCAGGCTTGTTCAAGTTGAGTGGTCATGCGCAAAGCTCCTTAGTCAGTCGTTTTTGCTGAAACTGCGCCCGGTAGCGGGCAATTTCATGGCAGGGATGGGGGGTGAAGGTGGTCAGGCTGTTATTCGCCGTCACCACCGAACGGAAATCGTCGACGTTTGAAAGTTCGTCCAGGGTCATCAGCTGAATGCCGATATTGCCGAGCGTGGAGGCTTCAATCGGACCTGCCACCACGGTAATGCCGCAGGCATCCGCGCAGAGCTGGTTCAGCAGCTGGTTCTGGCAGCCGCCGCCCACGATATGCAGCTGCGTGAACGGTTTGCCGCGAAGGTCAGCCAGCTCGCTCAGGATGTCGGCATAGAGCAGGGCGAGACTGTCAAAAATGCAGCGCGCCAGCTCGGCGGGGCGGGAAGGTACCGGCTGCCCCGCTTCAAAACAGGCGGCCTGGATTTCAGCGCTCATGTGCGCCGGGTTGATAAAGCGGTCGTCGTTCGGGTTAATCAGGAAGGTGCAGGCCTTCAGCGTTTCGGTTTCCGCGATAAGCGCGGGCAGGTCGGTGATGTTCTGCTCTTTCAGCACCCGCTGGAGCAGCCACAGGCCCATGATGTTCTTTAGCACCCGGTAGCGCCCTTCGGCGCCACCTTCGTTAGTGATGTTCGCCGCCAGTGCGGCATCGCTGGTGTAGGGTGTTTTGCTCTCGAAGCCCATCAACGACCAGGTGCCGGAAGAGAGGTACGCCGCATCTTTGCCGGCGAGCGGCGAGGCAATGACCGCGCTCGCGGTGTCGTGACTGGCGACGGCGACAACGGGGATCTCATTCCCCTGCGGGCAAAGCCAGTGGCCGATCACATTGCCCGGATGGGTTGGCGCGCCGAACCAGGACGGCGAGGCGCCCGTCCAGGCCAGCAGATGTTCATCCCAGTTATCGGTGTTGATGTTAACCAGCTGCGTGGTGGTGGCGTTGGTGTATTCCCAGTTCATGTTGCCGGTCAGACGGTAGCTTAAGTAGTCCGGGATCAGCAGCGCATGCGCCACCTTTTCGACCAGCTCTGGCTGTTGCTCAACTACCGCGCGCAGCTGATACAGCGTGTTAAACGGCAGAAACTGAATGCCGCTGCGACCATAGATGTTCTCCTTGCCAAGCTGGGCGATGGCGTGCGCCATTAGCCCATCGGTGCGGCTGTCGCGGTAGGAGACGGGCAGGCCGACGCGTTCGCCGTGACTGTCCAGCAGTACGTAATCCACACCCCAGGTATCAATGCCGATACTGTCGATGCGAATACCGTCTTCGCAGACGTTGTGAAGTCCGGTGCGGATCTCTGCTTCCAGGGCGTCGATATCCCAGGTAACAAAACCGTCCTGTTTTTGCAGACAATTGGCGAAACGGTGCATTTCGCGAAGCGTAAGGGTGTGCAGGTCGCAGTCCCAGGTGGCGAGCATTACACGGCCGCTGGATGCGCCTAAATCGACAGCCACACAATGGCGAAAAGTCATGGTCGGGTCCTTTCTTAAGTCATTAGCGAGGAGTGTAAGAAAGGGAAGAAATAGCCACCTTCTCGCCACTGACAGCCCAAATCTCGCGCTGGCAAGAAAGCAAAGATGAACGTGAGGGAGTTCACAGTTTCCAGTAATGGCGGGGTTTGCAGGCAGTGTGACGCTGACCGCATTTCCTGATCTTTCCGTCTGTTTCTTGAAAAACCGACAGCTTTTGCGCGGTTTGCTGTCAAAAATTTAAGGTGAGCGTGGAAGGCCTTAATTACTATTTTGAGAACTTTTCTCATTGGTGGGGGCCGTTATGACCGTACTGCACAGCGTCGATTTTTTTCCTTCGGGGGCTTCGCCGGTCGCGATTGAGCCACGGCTGCCTCAGGCTGCGTTCCCGGAGCATCATCATGATTTTCATGAAATTGTGATTGTTGAGCACGGAACGGGTATCCACGTGTTTAACGGTCAGCCGTATACCATCAGCGGCGGTACGGTGTGCTTCGTGCGCGATCACGACAGGCACCTGTATGAACATACCGACAACCTTTGCCTGACTAATGTGCTCTATCGTTCTCCGGATGCGTTCCAGTTTCTCTCCGGGCTGAATCAGCTGTTGCCGCAGGAGAAGGACGGTCACTACCCCTCGCACTGGCGGGTGAATCAGTCCACGTTGCAGCAGGTGCGTCAGCTGGTGAGCCAGATGGAGCAGAGCGAGGATGGACAGGAGACGCACGCCATTGCTACCCGCGAGCTGCTGTTTATGCAACTGCTGGTGCTGCTGCGGCGCAGCAGCCTGGTGGAAGGGCTGGAAAATAACGACGCGCGCCTGAATCAGCTGATGGCCTGGCTGGAAGATCATTTTGCCGAAGATGTCTGCTGGGAAACGCTGGCGGATGACTTTTCGCTCTCGCTGCGCACGCTGCATCGTCAGCTCAAGCAGCATACCGGGCTGACGCCGCAGCGCTACCTCAACCGTCTGCGCCTGATCAAAGCGCGGCACCTTTTACGTCATACCGACGAAAGCGTCACCGATATCGCCTATCGCTGCGGATTCGGCGACAGTAACCACTTTTCGACGCTTTTTCGCCGGGAGTTTAACTGGTCGCCGCGCGATATTCGTCAGGGGAAAGACGCGTTGCTTCAGTAACGCGAGGGCAGTCACCGTTTTTTTGCTGCAAAAAGGCTAATAATGTCCGGTTATTCGCCGTAGAGGTTGTGGTGTGGCTGCTCAGCTCATTCTTCGCAAAGATGATTTTTTTGCCTCCGCGAGTCAGGCCGTCGCGGTGGCCGACCGCTACCCGCAAAACGTCTTTGCCGAGCACACCCACGAGTTTTGCGAGCTGGTGCTGGTATGGCGAGGCAACGGCCTGCACGTCCTCAACGACCGCCCCTACCGCATCACGCGCGGAGACCTGTTCTACATCCGCGCTGAAGACAAACACTCCTACGCCTCGGTTAACGATCTGGTGTTGCAGAACGTCATCTACTGCCCCGACAGACTTAAACTGAATGTCGACTGGGCGGGCAATATCCCCGGTTTTCATGATGCCAGAGGCGAACCGCACTGGCGCTTAAGCAGCAACGGCATGGCTCAGGTGCGCCAGACGATTTCCCAGCTGGAGCAGGAGAGCCAGAAGAGCGATCCGGTGGCAAACCAGATGTCGGAGCTGCTTTTTGCCCAGCTGGTGATGACCCTGAAGCGGCATCGTTACGCTACGGATAATCCCTCTGCTACCACGCAGGAAGCGCTGCTGGATAAGCTCATCACCCGGCTTGCGGGCAGTCTGAACAAGAGTTTCGTGCTGGAAAAATTCTGCGAGCAGGAGCAGTGCAGCGAGCGCGCGCTGCGCCAGCAGTTCCGCACCCAGACGGGGATGACGGTCAACCACTATCTGCGCCAGCTGCGCATCTGCCACGCCCAGTACCTGTTACAGCATACGGAGCTGATGGTGAGTGAAGTGGCGATGCGCTGCGGCTTTGAGGACAGTAACTACTTTTCGGTGGTGTTTAACCGTGAGGTGGGGATGACGCCGGTTCAGTGGCGTCATCGCAGTCGAAAGGCAGCGTAATCAGTTCGCCATGCCGAGGCCGACGATATTGGCCGCAATGATAATCACCACACAGCCCAGGCTCAGCACGCCAACCGGACGTCGCCCGGCGTTGTTCCACTCTTTCAGCACCAGCCCAACCAGCCCGCCGCACAGCACGTAGAAGCTCATGTGCAGCATCCAGCTCATGTAGTCATACTGCGCCGGAATACTGGCGTGACCCCAGGCGTAGAAGAAGAATTGCAGATACCACATCAGACCGCCGAGGGCGGAGAGCAGGACGTTGGTGACGATCAGCGGTTTTTCCAGCGAGAAGTCGGCTTTTACCGACAGGTTCTTCACTTTTGCCAGACGAATGAAGCAGAAGCCGAGGTTTACCAGCGCGCCGCCGCCCATGATCACCACGTAGCTTGGCAGGGCAACGTACAGCGGATCGACGCCCAGCGCCGCAGCGGTGTCGTGCATCGGTTTGGCGGCGTTCATGGCGAACGACATGCCCGCCGAGAAGACGCCGCACATCACCGCCAGCAGCAGCCCTTTCTTCAGGTTGAACTCTTCGGCTTTGATGCCCATCTTGCGTTCTTTCAGCTGGCCTGCGCGGGTGACGATGCCCACGCCGATCACCGCCACCAGCACGCCCAGCAGCGTCATTCGCCCGCCCTGAGTGTTGATCAGCACGTCGAAGTGGCCGTTGAGGATTGGCGTCATCAGGGTGCCAACAATCAGCGTAATGCCAATCGCGATGCCAATCCCCATCGACATGCCTAGGTAGCGCATGGTGAGGCCGTAGTTGATATTACCGATGCCCCACATCGCGCCGAACAGGAATACCGGCAGCAGGGTGGAGGCGCTGAAGGAGGAGAAGTAGCCCCAGAAATCGGGCAGCAGCATGGCGCTGATTGTCCATGGCAAAATCAGCCAGGACACGGTGCCGCCAACGGACCACATGGTTTCCCATGACCAGCCTTTCACCTTTTTAAACGGGGCATAGAAACAGGCTGCACTGGCCGCGCCTATCAAATGCCAGAAAATACCCATCGTAATCGCATGATTCATTTTTACATCCTCATCGTTTTTATAGCCGGAGGCTTCCCGCCGACTTGATGAGTGTAAAAATGAGGCGGTTTGGGAACCTTCAGAAGGTTGCCGCACTTTTGTTCAGGATGGCAATCAGCACGTTAAGCACGTGAGCAGACTCACAATTTTGTCATTTATCAAAAATCTAATAACCTTATAAAAACTACGGCATTGATAATCATTTTCAATATCATTTAATTAACTATAATGAACCAACTGCTTACGCGGCATTAACAGCTGTGCCGCCCGACAATAATGGAGAGGATTATGAGTTATACACTGCCATCCCTGCCGTATGCCTACGACGCACTGGAACCGCATTTCGACAAGCAGACGATGGAAATCCATCACACTAAACACCACCAGACCTATGTGAACAACGCGAATGCTGCGCTGGAAAGCCTGCCAGAGTTCGCTAATCTGCCTGTTGAAGAGCTGATCACCAAACTGGACCAGCTGCCGGCAGACAAGAAAACCGTGCTGCGCAACAACGCGGGCGGTCACGCTAACCACAGCCTGTTCTGGAAAGGCCTGAAAACCGGCACCACCCTTCAGGGCGACCTGAAAGCGGCTATCGAGCGTGACTTCGGTTCCGTTGACAACTTCAAAGCGGAATTCGAAAAAGCCGCTGCAACCCGTTTCGGCTCTGGCTGGGCGTGGCTGGTCCTGAAAGGTGACAAACTGGCGGTCGTTTCTACCGCTAACCAGGACTCCCCGCTGATGGGTGAAGCTATCTCTGGCGCATCCGGCTTCCCAATTCTGGGTCTGGACGTGTGGGAACACGCTTACTACCTGAAGTTCCAAAACCGTCGCCCTGACTACATCAAAGCCTTCTGGGATGTAGTGAACTGGGACGAAGCAGCAGCGCGTTTCGCCGCTAAAAAATAAGGTTGCATTGACGCCTGTGAGAAGCGAGTCTGATGACTCGCTTTTTTTGTATCTGAAGGAGTGGAGATGCATTACCCGGTGAATGTGTTTACAGGCAAGGTAAGGGAGTACGAAGGCAGCCGCCCGAGCGCCATCGCCAAAGTGCAGGTCGACGGTGAGCTGACGTTGACCGATCTCGGGCTTGCGGGTGACCAGCAGGCTGAAAAGAAAATCCACGGCGGGCCCGATCGCGCGCTGTGCCACTATCCGCGCGAGCACTATCAGCACTGGAAAGCCGAATTTCCTGAACAGGCGGACCTCTTCGTTGCCCCCGCGTTTGGCGAAAATCTCTCAACGGAGGGGCTGACGGAGAAGAACGTCTTTATCGGCGATATTTACCGCTGGGGCGATGCTTTGATTCAGGTCACCCAGCCGCGCTCACCGTGCTTTAAGCTTAATTACCATTTCGGCATTCAGGATATGTCGGCCCAGCTGCAAAACGCGGGTAAAACCGGCTGGCTGTATCGCGTTGTGCAGGCGGGACAGGTTTCGGCGGATGCGCCGCTTGAGCTGGCTTCGCGCTTGAGTGAGGTGTCGGTATACGAGGCCTGCGCAATTGCCTGGCATATGCCGTTTGATGACGAGCAGTATCACCGCCTGCTGTCAGCGGCGGGATTATCCACCAGCTGGACCAGAACGATGCAGAAGCGGCGGTTAAGCGGCAAGATCGAGAGCAGTTCGCGGAGATTGTGGGGGAAAGAGGTTCCGTAGAAAGTAGGCCGGGTAAGGCGAAGCCGCCACCCGGCACATACGGTTACGAACGCTTATACAGCGGCAGCCACAGCGTTAACCTCAGCCCGCCCAGCGGGCTGTCATCGGCTTTCACCCAGCCACGGTGCTGTTGCATGGCGGTTTCAACAATCGCCAGACCTAGCCCCGTACCACCAGATTCACGGTCGCGCGCCTCGTCGGTGCGGTAGAACGGACGGAAAATCTGCTCGCGATCTTCCGGGCTGACGCCAGGACCATCGTCATCGACAATGACGGTAATCCCGTCTTTATCCACCGAAAACGCCACTTCAATCTTCGTGTGCGAATAGCGCAGGGCGTTACGCACGATATTCTCCAGCGCGCTTTCCAGCGTGTTGGGGTTACCGTAGAGCGGCCACGGGCCCGGCGGGAAGTTGACGGTGAACGATTTGCCCATCTGCTCCGCTTCGAACGCCGCGTTGTCCAGCACCTCATGCCAGAGGTGATTGGCTTTCACCGTTTCGCTCACCAGCGCGTTTTTCTGCTGATTGCGAGACATCACCAGCAGATCGTTGATCATGCTGTCCAGGCGATGCGCTTCCGTCTCAATACGCTCCAGCTCTTTACTCTCACCGCTGCGGCGGCGCAGCAGGGCGGTACCCAGCTGTAAGCGCGTGAGCGGCGTCCGCAGCTCGTGGGAGATATCCGACAGCAGGCGTTGCTGCGCGGTCATCATGCGGTCAAGAGCAGAGACCATCTGGTTAAAACTGGTTCCGGCGGCCAGGAACTCCTGCGGCCCGGATTCCAGCTCCGGATGCTGCCTCAGGTTGCCCTGCGCCACTTCGTCCGCCGCATTTTTCAGCTTACGCGCCGGTTTCGCCAGGCTCCACGCCAGCCATAACAGCAGCGGGGAACTGACCAGCATCGTGACAATCAACAGCAAAAGCGGACGGTCAAACAGCAGGTTGATAAAGTCGGACTGGGAACTGCTCGCAGGGCGAATCAGATAGAGCTGGTAATTGTCTTCCCCATCCCGCACCGAGAAAGGACCGACCATCTCTACCCGACCATATTTCTTTTTCTGTGGGTGATCGGCATTATCCGCCTGGCCAATAAAGTTGCGGATAATCTGCATTTCATTGCGATCGGCCCCAATCACGCGGCCTTCACTGGTGACCAGTAAAAGACGTTGTCCGGGGGGCGCCCACTTGTCGATAGCGCGAAACAGCCTGCGCCACCACATTAAATCATTCGGCGGATCGTTTGCCAGCTCCGCTTCCACGTGCTGCTCGATCATCACGCCCTGACGTTGCTCGCTGTCGAGTAGCTCCGTCATCTGGCGTGAGTCGAGTTTTGGCAACATCAAAACGAGCATTAAAACCAGTGCCAGCGTCAGCCAGAAGATGGCGAAGATGCGGGCGGTTAAGCTGCCTATCATGAAGCGGAAACCATCAGATAACCGCGACCACGCAGGGTTTTAAACCAGGGGTGACCGTCTTTACGCTCCGGCAGCTTACGGCGCAGGTTCGAGATATGCATGTCGATGGCGCGGTCAAACGGGGTGAGGCGTTTGCCGAGCACTTCCTGGCTTAAGTGTTCACGCGACACCACCTGGCCGAGATGCTGTGCCAGCAGATACAGCAGGGTGAACTCGGTGCCGGTTAGCTCCAGCGTTTCACCATCGAAGCTCGCTTCCTGGCGGCCCGGGTTCAGGCTCAGGGAGTCCACTTCCAGCGTAGGCGAGCTGTTGTCGGTATTCTGCTGCTGCTCGCTCCAGTGAGAGCGGCGCAGGATCGCGCGAATACGGGCCACCAGTTCACGGTCGTTGAACGGCTTAGGTAAATAGTCATCCGCACCCAGCTCAAGGCCGAGTACGCGGTCAAGCTCGCTGCCGCGTGCGGTCAGCATAATGACGGGAGTCTGGTGTGTCTGGCGAAGCTCTTTCAACGTATCAATACCGTTTTTCTTCGGCATCATGACGTCGAGCAAAAGTAAATCGATGCTGTCGTCAAGGAGACTCAGCGCCTGTTCCCCATCATGGGCAACCAGGACGTTGAAACCTTCCATGTCGAGCAACTCCTTTAAAAGAGATGTGAGCTCTCGGTCATCATCAACTAACAGGATTTTATTCATTGTTTAAATACCTCCGAGGCAGAAATTACGACATCAAGGCTATCTAATCCATGACTTTACGTTGTTTTACACCCCCTGACGCATGTTTGCAGCCTGAATCGTAGACTGTCTCTCGTTGAATCGCGACACGAAAGATTTTGGGAGCAAGTGATGCGCAAAGTTACCGCTGCCGTCATGGCCTCAACGCTGGCCTTCAGTGCGTTTAGCCAGGCTGCTGTAGCTATCATCAGCGATAACGGTTCCTCAGCAGAGGGCGCAACGCAGCACAGCAGCCAAAGCCATATGTTTGACGGCATAAGTTTAACCGAACATCAGCGTCAACAGATGCGAGATCTGATGCAGAGGGCGAGACACGACCAGCCCCCTGTTAATGTTAGCGAAATGGAGACAATGCATCGCCTTGTCACCGCAGAAAATTTTGACGAAAGCGCTGTACGCGCTCAGGCCGAAAAAATGGCGCAGGAACAGGTTGCCCGCCAGGTAGAGATGGCGAAGGTTCGCAACCAGATGTTCCACCTGCTAACGCCCGAGCAGCAAGCGGTTTTGAATACCAAACATCAGCAACGTATGAACCAGTTGCGTGAGGTTGCACGGATGCAGCGAAGCTCAGATATGACGCTTTTCAGTAGCAATAGCAGTACCCGTAGTAACCAGTAAACCCTGTTTTCCTTGCCATAGACACCATCCCTGTCTTCCCCCACATGATGTGGGGGTTTTTTTTGCCCATCGTTCAGGTTTGTTAACGCTTTATTCATCCTTTCACTCCACCACCATCCGTTATACTAGCGCCATGGCATGACAGGAGTGTTTATGAATCAATCCTATGGACGGCTGGTAAGCCGGGCCGCAATAGCCGCGACGGTGATGGCGTCGTGTTTGCTGATCATTAAAATTTTCGCGTGGTGGTACACCGGGTCGGTCAGTATTCTGGCGGCACTGGTGGATTCACTGGTGGATATTGCCGCCTCGCTGACCAACCTGCTGGTGGTGCGCTACTCGCTGCAACCGGCGGATGAAGAGCATACGTTTGGCCACGGCAAAGCGGAATCGCTGGCCGCGCTGGCACAAAGCATGTTTATTTCGGGCTCTGCGCTTTTCCTGTTTTTGACCGGTATTCAGCATCTTATTTCGCCTTCTCCGATGAACGATCCGGGCGTTGGCGTGGTCGTAACGGTAGTTGCACTTATAAGCACACTTGTTCTTGTAACGTTCCAGCGCTGGGTTGTACGCAAAACACAAAGCCAGGCTGTACGGGCCGATATGCTTCATTATCAGTCTGATGTTATGATGAATGGGGCTATTCTTATTGCGCTTGGTCTGGCCTGGTATGGCTGGCATCGGGCCGATGCTTTGTTTGCGTTAGGGATAGGGATCTATATTTTATACAGCGCCTTGCGGATGGGGTATGAAGCGGTACAGTCGCTTCTTGACCGTGCGCTTCCGGATGCAGAACGTGATGAAATTTATGCCATCGTGACCAACTGGCCTGGCGTCAGTGGTGCTCACGATCTTCGTACGCGGCAGTCAGGGCCGACCCGCTTTATTCAGATTCATTTGGAAATGGAAGACAACCTGCCACTGGTTCAGGCGCATATGGTCGCTGAACAGGTGGAGCAGGCGATTTTGCAGCGTTTCCCTGGGTCAGACGTCATTATTCATCAGGATCCGTGCTCTGTCGTACCCAGGGCGTTTTGAGCTTTCGTAATTCGTTGTAAAAAAGTGAGCCAGAGCAGCATTTTGTGGATAAATTACCACCATATGGCCTGACCTGAATCAATTCAGCTGGAAGGGATTGATATACTATTTGCAGTATTCGACGGTTGAACAGTTTCTTCCGGCAGCAGATTTCAATTTTGCGTTCCTAAGTTCAGAGGTAGTCATGATTAAGAAAATCGGTGTGTTGACAAGCGGCGGTGATGCGCCGGGCATGAACGCGGCAATCCGTGGGGTTGTCCGTGCAGCGCTGACGGAAGGTCTGGAAGTTTTTGGTATCTATGACGGTTACCTGGGTCTGTATGAAGACCGCATGGTTCAGCTCGACCGCTACAGCGTGTCTGACATGATCAACCGTGGCGGTACTTTCCTCGGTTCTGCACGCTTCCCGGAATTCCGTGACGAACACATCCGTGAAGTGGCTATCGAAAACATGAAAAAACGGGGTCTGGATGCGCTGGTGGTTATCGGCGGCGACGGCTCCTACATGGGTGCAAAACGTCTGACTGAAATGGGCTTCCCGTGCATCGGCCTGCCTGGCACCATCGACAATGACATCAAAGGCACCGACTACACCATCGGTTATTTCACCGCGCTGGGTACCGTTGTGGAAGCGATTGACCGCCTGCGTGACACCTCTTCCTCTCACCAGCGTATTTCTATTGTTGAAGTGATGGGCCGTTACTGCGGTGACCTGACTCTGGCGGCGGCAATTGCCGGTGGCTGTGAGTTCGTGGTGGTGCCGGAAGTGGAATTTAGCCGTGAAGATCTGGTCGCTGAAATCAAAGCCGGTATCGCGAAAGGTAAGAAACACGCCATCGTTGCTATCACCGAGCACATCTGTGACGTTGACGAGCTGGCGAAGTACATCGAAACCGAAACCAAACGCGAAACCCGCGCGACCGTTCTGGGTCACATTCAGCGTGGTGGTTCCCCAGGCCCGTACGACCGTATCCTGGCGTCCCGCATGGGCGCGTACGCGATCGAGCTACTGCTTCAGGGTCACGGCGGCCGCTGCGTCGGTATCCAGAACGAGAAACTGGTTCACCATGACATCATCGATGCCATTGAAAACATGAAGCGTCCGTTCAAAGGTGACTGGCTGGACTGCGCGAAAAAACTGTACTGATTGGCGTCTGTATTGCGCCGGGTGGCGGCTACGCCTTACCCGGCCTACAAAAGCACGGTCCGTAGGCCGGGTAAGGCGTAGCCGCCACCCGGCTTTTTTGTGCCCACGGATTTTTTATTCCTCCACGTTATAGCCAATCTTTTTTTATTCTTTAATCATCGGTTAGCTTTCTGGCACGCTGCATTCATCAAAACACTACACAAGAGAGCTGGGCGATGAATAAATGGGGCGTGGGGTTAACATTATTGCTGGCATCGACCAGCGTTCTGGCAAAGGACATTCAGTTACTGAACGTGTCGTACGATCCGACGCGTGAACTATACGACCAGTACAACAAAGCCTTCGCGGCGCACTGGAAACAGGAAACCGGCGATAACGTGGTGGTTCGCCAGTCTCACGGCGGTTCCGGTAAGCAGGCGACATCGGTGATCAACGGTATTGAAGCCGACGTGGTGACCCTGGCGCTGGCCTACGATGTTGACGCTATCGCCGAGCGTGGCCGTATCGACAAAAACTGGATCAAGCGTCTGCCGGACAACTCTGCGCCATACACCTCGACCATTGTCTTCCTGGTGCGTAAAGGCAACCCGAAACAGATTAAGGACTGGAACGACCTGATTAAGCCAGGCGTGTCTGTCATTACCCCGAACCCAAAAAGCTCCGGCGGCGCACGCTGGAACTATCTGGCAGCCTGGGGCTACGCGCTGCACCACAACAACGGCGATCAGGCCAAAGCACAGGACTTCGTCAAAGCACTGTTTAAAAACGTCGAGGTGCTGGACTCCGGCGCGCGCGGCGCAACCAACACCTTCGTCGAACGCGGCATTGGCGACGTGCTGATCGCCTGGGAAAACGAAGCCCTGCTGGCGACCAACGAGCTGGGTAAAGACAAGTTCGAGATCGTCACCCCGAGCGAATCCATCCTCGCTGAGCCGACCGTCTCCGTCGTCGATAAGGTTGTTGATAAGAAGGGCACCAAAGCGGTGGCGGAAGCCTATCTGAAGTACCTCTACTCACCTGAAGGGCAGGAAATTGCGGCGAAAAACTTCTACCGCCCGCGCGATGAGACCGTCGCGAAGAAATACGAAAACGCCTTCCCGAAACTGAAGCTGTTCACTATTGATGATGTGTTTGGCGGCTGGACCAAAGCGCAGAAAGAGCACTTCTCTAACGGCGGCACCTTCGACCAGATCAGCAAGCGCTAAGCGTTTTACAAAGAACGACACGGTAACCCGGTGTGAGAAATCCGCCGGGTTTTTTATTTGGTCATCATTTTGCGTTACTCTTTTGCCTCTATTGAAAACAGGGAACGCGTTGTGAAAAAAATTATCTTACTGATTCTGATCGTTATCGCCCTTGCCGCAGGCGGCGTGTACTGGATGAAAGCGGGTAATCCGAATGCGTTGCGTCATATCGTTCTCGACCAGTGTGTGCCCAACCAGCTGCATAACCGTAACCCGGCACCGTGTGCGCAGGTGAAGCCAGATGCGGGCTACGTGGTGTTCAAGGACCGCAACGGGCCGCTGCAATACCTGCTGATGCCCACGTACCGTATCAACGGCACCGAAAGCCCGCTGCTGACTGAGCCGCAGACACCGAATTTCTTCTGGCTGGCATGGCAGTCTCGCCATTTTATGAGTATGAAACGGGGGGCCGACGTGCCTGACAGCGCCGTTTCGCTGACCATCAACTCCCCGACCGGGCGCACGCAAAACCATTTTCATATCCACATCTCCTGTCTGCGCCCGGACGTGCGCGAGAAGCTGAACGCGTCGCAGGGGCAAATCAGCACCCAGTGGTTACCGCTTCCGGGCGGGCTGGAAGGGCATGAATACCTTGCCCGTCGGGTGACGGAGAACGAACTGGTGCAGCGCAGCCCGTTTATGATGCTGGCGGAAGAGCTGCCGGAAGCCCGCGATCATATGGGACGCTTCGCGCTGGCGATGGCACAGCAGTCGGACGGCTCGTTTGTATTGCTGGCGACAGAGCGTAACCTGCTTACCTTTAACCGCGCGTCGGCTGAGGAATTGCAGGATCATCAATGCGATATCCTGAAGTGACCCCACCATAAATAGCGTTTACTCGCCCTGCCTGTCGCCGTAGACTTGCTGAAAAATTCTACAGGAGACAGGTATGTCGCTCTGGTTAACGCATCCTCTGCTGCTTCCCTCGCTGATCGTCGGCGTCACCATCGTGCTGTGGGCGACGTCGCTGTTGCCGGAATTTATCACCGCGCTGCTGTTTTTCACGGCGGCGATGACCGCCAGAATCGCCCCGCCGGAAGTGATCTTCGGCGGCTTCGCCTCGTCTGCCTTCTGGCTGGTGTTCAGCGGCTTTGTGCTGGGCGTGGCGATTCGGAAAACCGGCCTGGCGGACAGGGCTGCCCGGGCGCTGTCGGCAAAGCTTACCGACTCCTGGGCGCTGATGGTGGCGAGCGTTGTGCTGCTGAGCTATGCCCTGGCATTCGTGATGCCGTCGAACATGGGACGTATTGCGCTGCTGATGCCGATTGTCGCCGCGATGGCGAAGCGGGCCGGCATTCCTGATGGCTCGCGGGCCTGGTTTGGCCTGGCGCTGGCGGTCGGGTTTGGCACCTTCCAGCTCTCGGCCACTATTTTGCCCGCCAACGTGCCCAACCTGGTGATGAGCGGCGCGGCGGAAGGCTCATACGGTATCCACCTCAACTATGTCCCGTATCTGCTGCTGCACACCCCGGTGCTGGGTATTCTCAAAGGCCTGATTCTGATTGGCCTGATCTGCTGGCTGTTCCCCGGCAACCCGAAACCGGCGAAGGATCTCACGCCATCGGAACCGATGGGGCGTGACGAAAAACGACTCGCCTGGCTGCTGGCGGTGGTGTTGACGATGTGGGTGACGGAGAGCTGGCACGGCGTTGGGCCAGCGTGGACGGGGCTGGCGGCCTCGGTCATCGTTATGCTGCCGCGCATCGGTTTTATCACCGGGGAGGAGTTCTCGGCGGGGGTGAATATGCGCACCTGTATTTACGTCGCGGGTATACTCGGGCTGGCCGTTACGGTGACGCAGACCGGTATCGGTGCGGCCGTAGGCGAGGCGTTGCTCCATATCATGCCGCTGGATGCAGACCGCCCGTTTACCAGCTTCCTGGCGCTGACGGGGATCACCACGGCGCTCAACTTCATTATGACCGCCAACGGCGTTCCTGCGCTGTACACCACGCTGGCGCAGAGCTTCTCGGACGCGACCGGCTTCCCGCTGCTGTCGGTGATCATGATTCAGGTGCTGGGGTATTCCACGCCGCTGCTGCCGTATCAGGCGTCGCCGATTGTGGTGGCGATGGGCTTAGGGAAAGTGCCTGCGAAGGCGGGGATGCTGCTCTGTCTGGCGCTGGCGATTGCGACGTATCTGGTGCTGCTGCCGCTGGATTATTTGTGGTTTAGCCTACTGGGACGGCTGTAAAAAAGCCCGGTGGCGCTGACGCTTACCGGGCCTACAGAACCGTAGGGCGGGTTAGCGAAGCGCCACCCGCCGCAACAGCATTACGCCTGCTTAGCCGCTTCTGCCGCTTTAACGATCACCGCGAAAGCGTCTGCTTTCAGGGATGCGCCGCCAACCAGTGCGCCATCGATGTCTGGCTGGGTGAACAGCTCAGCTGCGTTTGATGCGTTAACGGAACCGCCGTACTGGATGATGACCTGCTCAGCCACTTTCGCGTCTGCTTTTGCAATGTGGTCACGGATGAACTTGTGCACCGCCTGTGCCTGCGCTGGAGTTGCAGATTTGCCGGTACCGATCGCCCAGACTGGCTCGTAAGCGATAACCGCGCCTTCGAACGCTGCCGCGCCCTGGGTTTTCAGCACAGCGTCGATCTGACGTGCGCACACTTCTTCGGTTTTGCCTGCTTCGTTTTCTGCTTCGGTTTCACCGATGCACAGAACCGGGATCAGACCCTGCTCTTTCAGCACAGCGAATTTCTTCGCGATGAACTCATCGGATTCTTTGTGATAGGTGCGACGCTCGGAGTGGCCGATGATGATGTATTTCGCGCCGATATCTTTCAGCATTTCAGCGGAGGTTTCACCGGTGAACGCGCCAGACAGGTTAACGTCAACGTTCTGCGCGCCCAGAATGATGTGGCTGCCGTCAGCGGCACGTTTAGCCAGATCCAGGTACATATCCGGCGGAGCGATAGCAACCGCGCAGCCGGTCACGCCAGCCAGCTCTTTACGCAGGTTAGCAACCAGTTCGTTTACCATGTGGCGGCTGCCGTTCAGTTTCCAGTTACCCATCACTAAAGGATGTCGCATTTCAATTCTCCACGCTCAATAAGCGAATTAAGGAATATGGCCGCCCTGTCGGGCAGCATGGTCTGTGAATCAGTATAGAGATTTTCCCTCGAAAGGCTTTGCTTTTTGTCATTAATTCGCCCCCTCGAGTGCGTCTGATAGAGCCAGCTTAATCGGTTCAACCGCGAAGGTCAGCCCCTTTTCGCCGTTATCTGCGACGACATAGCGAACGGCACCTTCCGTATCGGCGTAATAGCGTTTGTTTTTCCCGGCGGTAAGCAGTTTTTGCAGCTTTTGCTGGCTTTGTGCTTTCGTGAAGGTGGGGGTAAAGGCGCGCAGAATAGCGCTCATGTACTCCAGCGCTTTCGCTTTCGCCGCTTTCTGCTCTGGCCCCTGAATCGGCAGCCAGGTGATCTGCATACTTTTGATTTTTAACGTTCCGCGCTCAAGGGCGGTAGAGGCATACAGATTCTCGTTAATTTTGCTGGCCGCGCGGGTCAGGGTCGGCGTATCGCGGGCGCTGTCAATCGCACGGAACTCTCCCAGCGGAAGTGAGGGGTTTTCTTTGTTGAAGGCTTCGCGGAACTGGCTGATAGATTGATCGAAAGAGGGGGCGCCCGCCAGAAGATAGGGGGCGGTGACCGGGGAAGCCGTTTCCGCGGCATAGAGGGAAAAACTGGCGCTCAGCATCGCTAAACACAAATAAAGAGAGTGTGCCGAACTTTTCATCAACATTGCCCCTGGCCATCATTGCCCATGATTAAAACGATATCTTGTCGGCTTGTCAAAAGGTCACAACTCCAGGGTAAAATGCGGGCTAAACAATAATAAGGAACCTTACATGACCATACAGCAGTGGCTGTTTTCATTCAAAGGGCGTATTGGACGCCGTGACTTCTGGATCTGGATTGCAACGTGGGTTGTCGCCATGCTGCTACTGTTTTTTGTTGCCTACAACGCATGGCTGAGCACGCAAACGGCGGCATTTGCGCTGGTCTGTTTACTGTGGCCAACCGCCGCCGTAGTGGTGAAACGTCTGCACGATCGTGGCCGCTCCGGCGCATGGGCTTTCCTGATTATTCTGGCGTGGATGCTGGTGGCGGGGAACTGGTCAATGCTGCCCTCAATCCTCCCATGGGTGGTGGGCAGACTGCTGCCGACGGTTATCTTTGTAATGATGGTTGTCGAACTGGGCGCGTTTATCGGCACCCAGAGCGAGAACAAATATGGAAAAGATACCCTTGAGGTGAAGTACCGCTGATCACCAGTAGTGTTCGGCGGTCATGTGGCCCGGCCGGCGGCGAAGGTGCTTCGTCATCTGCCGGGTATCCTTCAGCAACTGCTGCGTATCGCGTACCATCTGCGGGTTACCGCACAGCATCACATGGCTGGTTTCGGTATTCATCGGTAAACCCACCGCTTCTTCCAGCGCGCCGCTTTCAATCAACGCCGGAACGCGACCGGTTAACGAGCCGGCTGCGGTTTCGCGGCTGACCACCGTCTGAATTTTTAACTTCCCGCCATAACGCTGTTCCAGCGCCTGCATCTGCGGCAAATAGCTCAGGTCTGCGGCGTAGCGCGCGGCGTGAACCAGCACGATATTTTTAAAGCGCTCCAGATCTTTGCCGTATTGCAGAATGGAAAGATACGGGCCAATGGCCGTGCCGGTCGCCAGCATCCAGAGCGTGTCACAGTCGGGGATTTCATCCAGCACGAAGAACCCCGCCGCGTCGGAGACAATCTGCACTTCATCGCCCGGCTTCAGCGCGGCGAGGCGTGGGCTGAGCTTACCGTCCGGGACGGTGACCAGATAGAACTCAAGGTCCGGGTTATCAGGCGCATTAACGTAAGAGTAGGCGCGCTGTACGCGTTCACCGTCAATATCCAACCCGAGCTTGGCAAACTGCCCGGCAGTAAACGGATGAACGGGAGCGTGCAGCGTGAGGCTAAATAGCGCATCGGTCCAGAACTGTACCTTTGTGACTTTACCTGTTACCCAGTCCGCCATGATCTTCTCCTGTGCTGTTTCTCTCTTCTATCTTCCGTACTTGCGGGAAACATTTCCAGCCCATTCGGGCCGGAAAGCTCTATCGATCAAACGGTTTTACAGAATGTGCGTCTGTACGTCCGGATCTTTACGATCGAGATAATGAATGGACTTAATGCGACGAATGGTGCGGGATTTACCACGGATCAGCAGGGTTTCAGTGGTGGCCATGTTGCCCTTGCGGGTGATGCCGTCCAGCAGATCGCCTTTGGTGATGCCGGTTGCGGAGAAGACCACGTTATCGCTGCGGGCCATCTCGTTCAGCGCGAGCACTTTATTGGCCTCGATGCCCATCGCCGCGCAGCGCGCCAGTTCGTCTGCACCAATGCGAAGGTTCTCGTCGCTGTCGCCTTTGACCTCATGGCGTGGCAGCAAACGCGCCTGCATATCGCCGTCCAGCGCGCGGATCACTGCCGCAGAGACCACACCCTCCGGCGCGCCGCCGATGCCGTAAAGCACGTCGACTTCGCTGTCAGGCATGCAGGTCAGAATAGAGGCGGCAACGTCGCCATCCGGAATAGCAAACACGCGTACGCCGAGCGCTTGCAGGTACGCAATGGTGGCGTCGTGGCGCGGTTTCGCCAGAATGGTCACGGTGAGTTCGCTGAGCGCTTTACCCAGCGCCGCAGCGATATTGCGCAGGTTGGCGTCCAGCGGCAGGCTAAGGTCGATAGCGCCTTTAGCGCCAGGACCGACGATCAGTTTTTCCATATACATATCGGGGGCGTTGAGGAAGCAGCCCTTATCGCCCACCGCCAGTACCGCCAGCGCGTTGGCCTGGCCCATCGCCGTCATACGGGTGCCTTCGATTGGGTCGACCGCGATATCCACGGCATCGCCTTTGCCCGTCCCGACTTTTTCACCGATGTAGAGCATCGGCGCTTCGTCGATTTCGCCTTCGCCAATGACGATAGTGCCATCGATATTGACCTGATTAAGCACAATGCGCATGGCGTGGACGGCTGCACCATCTGCGGTATTTTTGTCGCCACGGCCCAGCCACTTGTAGCCTGCGAGGGCGGCAGCTTCGGTGACGCGGGAAAACTCGATAGCAAGTTCACGTTTCATGAGGTACTCGTACAATCAAAAGGAATTGCACGAAGTTTATCACAGAGTGGGGAGGGGCGAGGGGACCGGTGCGGTCGGAGCCCCTCACCCTAACCCTCTCCCAGGGGAGAGGGAATATAGGTTTACTCGTCGTGCTCTTCCCACGCCAGGGCACGTTTCACCGCTTTCTTCCAGCCGCTATAGCGGTAGTTGCGCTCGGTGGTTTCGATGCCAGGACGGAATTCGCGTTCGATAACCGCTTTTTCCTGAAGCTCGTCGAGGTTTTGCCAGAAGCCAACCGCCAGACCTGCCAGATACGCCGCGCCCAGCGCCGTCACTTCTCGCACCTCAGGACGTTCAACGCGGGTGCCCAGAATGTCGGACTGGAACTGCATCAGGAAGTTGTTGGCTACCGCACCGCCGTCCACGCGCAGGGCGTGCAGACGAATGCCGGAGTCAGCCTGCATCGCTTCCAGCACGTCGCGCGTCTGATAGGCGATAGATTCCAGCGTCGCGCGAATGATGTGGTTAGAGTTCACGCCGCGCGTCAGGCCGAAAATCGCGCCGCGGGCATACGGATCCCAGTACGGTGCGCCCAGACCGGTGAACGCTGGCACCACGTACACGCCGTTGGTGTCTTTCACTTTGGTCGCGAAGTATTCGGAGTCAAACGCATCGCTGATCAGCTTCATCTCGTCGCGCAGCCACTGAATGGAGGCACCCGCCATGAATACCGCGCCTTCCAGGGCATAGTTCACTTCGCCGCGCGGGCCGCAGGCGATGGTGGTCAGCAGACCGTTTTCTGATTTCACCGCTTTCTCGCCGGTGTTCATCAGCATAAAACAACCGGTGCCGTAGGTGTTCTTCGCCATCCCTTCCTTGACGCACAGCTGGCCGAACAGGGCCGCCTGCTGGTCACCGGCGATACCGGCGATAGGAATACGGGTGCCACCTTTACCGCCAATGTTGGTCTGGCCATACACTTCTGAAGACTTACGGACTTCTGGCAGCATCGCGCGCGGAATGTCCAGCGCGTCCAGCATCTTGTCATCCCACTCAAGGGTGTTGATGTTGAACAGCATGGTGCGCGAGGCGTTGGTGTAGTCGGTGACGTGAACGCGTCCCTGAGTCATCTTCCAGATAAGCCAGGTATCGACGGTGCCGAACAGTAGCTCGCCACGTCGTGCGCGCTCGCGTGAACCTTCCACGTGGTCGAGGATCCACTTCACTTTGGTGCCGGAGAAATAGGGGTCAACCACCAGGCCGGTGGCGCTGCGCACGTACTCTTCCATTCCTTCGCGCTTCAGCTGTTCGCAGATCTCTGACGTACGACGGCACTGCCAGACAATGGCGTTGTAGATGGGCTTACCGGTTTCGCGCTCCCAGACCACAGTCGTTTCACGCTGGTTGGTGATACCGATAGCGGCAATCTGGTCAGAACTGATGTCGGCTTTCGCCAGCACTTCCACCAGCGTGGAGCTTTGCGACGCCCAGATCTCCATCGGGTCGTGTTCTACCCAGCCTGGACGCGGGTAAATTTGCTCAAATTCGCGTTGAGACACGCTGACAATGTTCGCGTCATGATCCATTACGACAGCGCGGGAGCTGGTGGTGCCCTGGTCGAGCGCAACGATATATTTTTTTTCGGTCATGGTATGTGTCCCGTAGTCAGATTACAGCGAAGCTTTTTGTTGTGTGGTGGAAGCCGTCTCTTTCTCCTCTTCCACACAAGTGTCGCACGGTAAGTGGCGACCAATTAATTTGCGATAGCCGAATGCGCCCAGCGCCGCCCCTACGATTGGCCCGAACAGCGGAACCAGGAAGTAAGGAATGTCTTTGCCGCCCGTGAAGGCGACATCGCCCCATCCCGCAAAGAAGGCGAAGGTTTTTGGACCCAGGTCACGCGCCGGATTCATCGCAAAGCCGGTCAGCGGACCCATGGATGCGCCAATTACCGCAATCAGAAGGCCAATCAAAAGTGGCGCCAGCGGGCCGCGCGGAATGCCGTTTCCATCGTCGCCCAGCGCCATGATGACGCCCATCAGAATAGCGGTAATCACCATCTCAACCGCGAACGCCTGCACAAAATTGATATGCGGATTCGGATACGTTGAGAAAATGCCTGCCAGATCCAGACTTTCGACACTGCCACGCACCATATGATGCGTCTGTTCGAAGTCGATGAAAAGATTGTAATAAAGCCCGTAAACTAACGCCGCTGCGCAAAAGGCGCCGGCAAATTGCGAAATGATGAAAGGAACAACTTTGCGTCCGTCAAAACACGCGAATAGCCACAACGCGATGGTCACCGCCGGGTTAAGATGTGCACCGGAAACCCCTGCGGTCAGGTAGATGGCCATCGCCACGCCCAGACCCCAGATAATACTGATTTCCCACTGACCAAAACTGGCACCCGCCACTTTCAGTGCTGCGACACAGCCTACTCCGAAGAATATCAACAACCCGGTACCCAGGAACTCGGCAATACACTGGCCTTTTAAGGTTGATGTCTGACTCATAATCGGAATCCTGCAAAAGAGTAATGTTTATTGTTTGCGTGACCGCCCGTGACAGTCACGATGCCCTGTAGACATAGTGTTAATTTATCGTTAACGAGCACAAACGAGAAATATCGAAATCTAAATGTGTGGTCTGCGTCAATAAAATGAGCGTTTTCGCGCCATAAAGCGCGTTTTTGCATCAGATAATGATTATGGGCTGAATCATTTCTTTAACTTATGGGTTAACAACTTAGGGGTATATGCGGCGAACGCACCAGGACGAGGCCGAAAAGTGTTGCAAACCGCGATCTGCGTGGCATGCCGCTGGACAGGGGCGACGGCGCTCCATACAATCGGAACATATGTTGTGCGCGTTTACGTTAAAGCGTCGCCTTGCAATTCAGGAGAGGTAGGATCATGTCTTTAGAAGTGTTTGAGAAACTGGAATCGAAAGTACAGCAGGCGATTGACACCATCACGCTGCTGCAAATGGAAATTGAAGAGCTGAAAGAGAAGAACAACTCCCTGTCACAGGAAGTTCAGAATGCTCAACACAGCCGTGAAGAACTGGAGCGCGAAAACAACCAGCTGCGCGAACAGCAGAACGGCTGGCAGGAACGCTTGCAGGCGCTGCTGGGACGTATGGAAGAAGTTTAATTTCCTTAGGGAATGCATTGAACAGGCCGGGTAAGGCGAAGCCGCCACCCGGCTTTTTTATGGTTTCCGCTAACCGATATCAAACCATAAAAAAGGCCGCCCTGGGCGGCCTTAACGCTACTTGTCCTGCGCTGTCGTAGCAAAAGCAACAAACCCAACAGGTTCATCGCTCTTTACAACGAGTACGCTGGCGACAATGAACGCGATACATAAATAGCGTTTCATTATGCGGTCCCTGCTGCTTACCGCTCCACCGTTCACCATCGGTGATAAGTCGGTGGACACAAGCCCGGTTAAAGGTTGCTTTACGGTTGTGAATACACCTTTCCCTGGACCGATGCCCATTTGCGAGATGGCGGAAAGGGACACAGCATCATAATGAGCAACAGCTGCGGAGTTAAGGTTTCCACACATAATTAGGAATTTATAAAGGGTCGACAGGGGTTACCTGAGGAATGAACCAGGGTAAGATAAAAATCCTGGTTAAAGGTTGCAATATCACCCAACGGACCGCGAATCCCGAGGGACAAAAAAACCGCCACATTGCTGTTGGCGGTTTTTTTATGCATCTCGCTTACCGATTAACTACTCAATATCCAGCGCATCCTCAGAAAGGATAATGCCGGTATTGTCAGCATAAAGGTGGTCACCCGAGAAGAAGGTCACGCCGCCGAAGTTAACGCGCACGTCGCTTTCGCCGATGCCTTCACCCGCTGCGCCAACCGGAATGGCGGCAATGGCCTGAATACCGATATCCAGGTCTTCGAGATCGTCCACCTGGCGCACGGAGCCGTAGACCACAATCCCTTCCCACTCGTTTTGCACCGCAAGGCGGGCGAGGTCCGCATCGATCAGTGCACGGCGCACTGAACCGCCACCATCCACCAGCAGGACGCGACCACGACCGTTCTCTTCGAGCAGATCGTACAGCAACCCGTTGTCCTCGAAACATTTCACCGTGATGATTTGTCCGCCAAACGACGACCGCCCACCAAAGTTGGAGAACAGGGGTTCAACGACGTTGACATCTTCCTGGTAGATGTCACAAAGCTCGGAGGTATCGTATTTCATAGGTTTAACGCTCTGTTGCTGCGAATGTGTTCAGTATATCGTGCGAAATGCGTTGTTGGCAAAATCATCAATTGTTAATTGATATTTGTCAGCTAACTCAGCGTCTGGCTTAAGACAATCCCGATGACGAACAGCAGGTTAGTCAACAGCGCGCCTTTTACCGTACGTTCCAGCATCGGTGGCATGGCGGCCGGGCTGAGTTCACGCATAACGTAGCGGGCCTGCTTAATCAGCAGCGGTGCGGCGAGCACAAACAGCCAGCCCCAGAGGCTGTGCAGCGAAATCAGATTGAACAGCGCCAGGCAGACCAGCGCGCCGATGAGCAGGCAGGCGTGATAGCGGCGTGCATTCACCGGACCCAGACGCACGGCCAGCGTGTTTTTACCGTTCTCGCGGTCGCTATCGATGTCGCGCAGATTATTGATATTCAGCACCGCCGTCGCCAGCAGACCACAGGCGGTCGCCGGCAGGAACAGGGCAGGGATCACCGTGTGCGCCTGTAAGTACCAGCTTCCCATCACGCTCAGCCAGCCGAAGAACACCAGCACGGAGATGTCGCCCAGACCAATATACCCGTAAGGACGCGTCCCGACGGTATAGGTAATGGCTGCAATAATGGCGAGCAAGCCCAGCACCAGGAAGCCAATGAAATCACTGGTGGTTTTCGAGGCGACCGTCACCAGCGCCAGCCCGGACAGGCAAATCAACACCACGGTGATAATCAGCGCCCGCTTCATCTGTGCCTGGGTAATCACCCCTTTTTGCATGCCGCGCAGCGGCCCGATGCGGTCAGGCTTGTCGCTGCCTTTTACCGCATCGCCGTAATCATTGGCGAGATTAGAGAGGATTTGCAGCAGCCCGGCGGTGACAAGCGCCAGACCTGCTACCAGCGGATCGAAATGACCCTGCCACCAGGCAAGCGTGGTACCGACGATAATGGCGGCAAAAGCCAGAGGAAGCGTTTTAGGACGCAGACTTTCGAGCCACGCCTGTGTACGGCTGATATCAGTCATAGTTATTTAGCCAATAAAAATGGGGGCCATAGCCCCCATCAACAGTGATGAAAATGCATTGAACGCGATTATAGAATAAAACGGCTCAGATCTTCATCTGCCACTAACGCATCCAGGTGTTTGCCCACATAGTCTGCGTCAATGGTAATGCTTTGACCGTTAAGGTCGCTCGCATCATAAGAAATGTCTTCCATCAGGCGTTCCAGCACGGTGTGCAGACGACGCGCACCGATGTTTTCGGTGGTTTCGTTGACCTGCCACGCGGCCTGGGCGATGCGCTTGATACCGTCATCGGTAAATTCAATGTTCACGCCTTCGGTCGCCATCAGCGCTTTGTACTGTACGGTCACAGAAGCGTTTGGCTCAGTCAGGATACGTTCGAAATCTTCGGTGGTCAGCGCCTGCAACTCGACGCGGATTGGCAGACGTCCCTGAAGTTCCGGGATCAGGTCAGACGGGCTGGCAATCTGGAACGCACCGGAGGCGATAAACAGAATGTGGTCAGTTTTAACCATGCCGTGCTTGGTGGAGACGGTGCAACCTTCCACCAGCGGCAGCAGGTCGCGCTGAACGCCTTCGCGTGAGACATCCGGGCCGGACGCGTTGCCGCGCTTACAGATCTTGTCGATTTCGTCGATAAACACGATACCGTGCTGCTCAACCGCGTCGATAGCATCCTGTTTCAGCTCTTCCGGGTTAACCAGCTTCGCGGCTTCTTCTTCAATCAGCAGCTTCATCGCGTCTTTGATTTTCAGCTTACGCGCTTTCTGCTTCTGCCCGCCCAGGTTCTGGAACATGGACTGCAACTGGCTGGTCATCTCTTCCATGCCCGGAGGTGCCATAATTTCCACGCCCATTGGCGCGGCAGCGAGATCGATCTCAATCTCTTTGTCGTCCAGCTCGCCTTCGCGCAGTTTTTTGCGGAATGCCTGACGCGCAGCAGAAGGTTCAGGCTGCTGTTCAGCCTGTCCCCAGTTGTTTTTTGCCGGTGGGATCAGCACGTCGAGAATACGCTCTTCGGCCATCTCTTCGGCGCGATAGCGGTTTTTCTCAATTGCCTGGACACGCACCATCTTAATCGCCGAGTCGGTCAGGTCACGGATGATGGAGTCCACTTCTTTACCCACATAGCCCACTTCGGTGAACTTGGTGGCTTCAACTTTGATGAACGGCGCGTTAGCCAGTTTGGCCAGACGACGGGCGATTTCGGTTTTACCCACACCGGTCGGGCCGATCATCAGAATATTTTTGGGTGTCACTTCGTGGCGAAGCTCTTCGTCGAGCTGCATGCGACGCCAGCGGTTACGCAGTGCGATAGCCACGGAGCGCTTGGCGTCGTCCTGGCCGATAATGTGCTTGTTCAGTTCGCTGACAATTTCGCGTGGGGTCATTTCAGACATGGGCGATCCTTACGCTTTAGACGGTAATTCTTCGATGGTGTGATTGTGGTTGGTATAGATGCAGATATCACCTGCAATATCCAACGCTTTCACCGCGATATCGCGCGCGTTCATGTCGGTATTTTCCAACAGCGCACGGGCTGCGGCCTGGGCGTACGGGCCGCCAGAGCCGATGGCAATCAGGTCGTTTTCAGGCTGAACCACGTCGCCGTTACCGGTGATGATCAGCGAGGCGTTTTCGTCAGCCACGGCCAGCAGCGCTTCGAGCTTGCGCAGCATGCGGTCGGTACGCCAGTCTTTTGCCAGCTCAACGGCGGCTTTCACCAGATGACCCTGATGCATTTCCAGTTTGCGTTCAAACAGTTCAAACAGCGTGAAGGCATCAGCCGTGCCGCCTGCGAAACCGGCGATCACTTTGTCGTTATAAAGACGACGTACTTTCTTCACGTTGCCTTTCATGACGGTATTACCCAGCGTGGCCTGGCCATCACCGGCAATTACCACCTGGCCGTTACGGCGTACACTTACTATTGTTGTCACGAGCAGACCCCCTGGTTACAGATTCGGGAAACAGAAGCCCTGAGCCTGTGCTCAGGGCTGAATTAAATGATAGATGGGGGGGATTTTGGGGGTTTCAACCCCCGGAGGCGAGTCGAATGCAGTTTGTGTGGCCAGCCACTTTCAAACGGGAAATGGTGCCGTCTGCGTTTTCTTTGCCTTTGACCGGTCCAATCACTACGCGATTCCAGCCGTTGTTGGTGGTAATGCGAGAGTCAAATCCTTCAAATGCCAGCTGAGCACGCACCGTTTCTGCCTGTTCGGCGCCTTTAAACGAACCGCACTGAACCATCCAGCGGCGTTCATCTTTTTTCTCAGCCGTCTGCTTCGGTGCCTCGGTCTCTTTGGTGACCGGCGCAGCCTGCTGCGTTTTTGGCTGTTGCGCAGTGGTATGCGCAGGCGTCTGCAACAGATCCTGATACGGCTGTGCCGTTTGCTTCTGCGGCTGCGCCTTCGGTTGCTGCTGGACAGGCTGAGTTTGTACGGTACGCGTCTGCTGCTGCGGTTGTGAACGCGGCTGCTGTACCGGCTGCGTCTGCGTCCACTGCTGCTGTTGCGTTTGCTGCTGAGCCTGACGCTGGCGCTGCAACGTTTGCTGACGCTGCGCCGGGGTTTGTTCGTTCCACGGTACTTCGTTCAGCTGCGTAGGCTGCTGGCGCATGTCCGCCTGCATCTGAGCGAGCAATTGACGCTGTTCGTCCGTCAGCTGATCGGCATTCTTTACTTCACCCCCGGCAGAAGGCTCGGTAGGCGCACGTACGCCAGGCTGGCGGCTTTCCAGCTCTTTAATGTAGCGCCAGCGCTCTTCAGGCTTCGGCGGCAGGCCGTTGCCAACGACCTTGTTACCCTGAAGGGCTTCAGACTCTTCTTTTTTATGATGCGTAATGAAGTAGAGGCCGCCAATAAAGGCCACCAGCACAGCCGCAGCAATGGCGACCATAGCTGGGGAGACAGCAGACAGGCTGCGTTGCTTGCTTTTTGAACTACTCTTTTTGCGTCGCGAAGGTGCCGGCTGGCCGCGACGTACATAATCTCGTTGTGCCACTATCGTTTCGCTGTATTTATTCGTTCGTCAGCCCGCCATGTTACTTAAGCGACGGGGCTTTGACCAGATAAGGGTGTCGAAAGGTATTTACTTTAAGTTAATGCCTGGGTAGAGCCGCGCACAATCAGCTCACAATCCAGTAGTCGTGACCCACTGCTAACTGATTGACCGTGCAGCTGATCCAGCAAAAGCAGCATCGCTTCACGGCCGATGTCATACCGCGGCTGTGCAACGGTCGAAAGCGGCGGATCGCAAAACTCCGAAAGTGAAATATTATCAAAACCGATTATCGACAGGTCCTGCGGCACGCGCAGGCCGTGACGTTTGGCGTAGGATAACGCCCCCAGCGCCATCACGTCGCTGTGGCAGAAGACCGCGGTGGGCGGTTCTGGCAAGGACAGCAATTTTTCCAGCGCCTGCCCGCCCGCTTCAAAGGTGAAATCACCGCGCGCAATGTAGTGCGGATCGACGATAGCCCCGGTACGGCGCAGCGCCTGAACGTAGCCCTGCAAGCGGTAATGACACAGCGGCATCTCTTCTGGTCCGGCGATACAGCCGATACGCTTATGCCCCAGTTCCTGAAGATAGTTCACGGCGTTGAATGCGGCGGTGAGGTTATCGATATGAACGGTTGGCAGCTCCAGCTCCGGCGCGAATTCGTTCGCCATGACCATCGGCGGTAAATTGCGCTGTTCTTCAATGCTGGCATCAAACGGCAGGCGTGAGCCAAGCAGCAGCATGCCATCAATCTGCTTGGTGATGATCAGGTCGATGAACGTTTTTTCCTGCTGGTTCTGGTGAGCACAATCGCCAATCAGCACCAGATAGCCTTGGGCGGCGGCCGTGACCTCAATGCCGCGGATGATTTCGCTGAAGAAGGGATCGCAGATATCCGGCACGATCACCAGGATGGTGCGGGATTCGTTGCGTTTAACGTTGCGCCCCATGGCTTGCGGGAAATAACCGACCTCAAGCGCCGCCTTTTCAACCCGGTTTCGGGTCGCCTGGGAGACTTTGTCAGGGTTCATCAATGCGCGGGACACGGTTGCTGTTGAGACTTGTGCTTTCTCGGCAACGTCTTTCATGGTCGCCGAGGCAACCTCTTTCCTGGACTTCAACGTCTTCTCCTCGCCTGAACACCGAACTGCGGACAGCACCATTTTTACAGATAGTTAATGGAATCGGTTACAGAATTTTCATAAAAAGTGTGAGGCGCATTAAATTTTTCGATCCGTCTTCAGCCTTCAATCGGATCGACGTCAAGAACCCACTTCACTTTTCGCGCTTCCGGTAGGGTATTGATCAGCGCCAGCGTGCCGCTGACGATCTGCTGTAAACGGATACGCGAGGGGTGCTGAAGTAACAGTTGCCAGCGGAAACGGCCGCCGCGTTTCGGGGCGAGCGCGGGTACCGGGCCTAAAATCCACAGCTGATTATCCACCAGCGGGCTGGCTTGCAGGAGGTTTCTCAGCTGTTGCAGGAACAGCGGAGCCTGCTGGTTATTATGATCTTCCGCACGGATGATAACGTGGCTGGTCCATGGGGGAAGCTGCATCGTCTGACGTTCGGCCAGCGCCTGGTCCGCGAAGGCGTCATAGCCTTTGTGCAGCAGAGTTTGCAGCAGCGGATGTTCAGGGTGGTGCGTTTGCAGCACCACCTCGCCCTGCTTACCCGCTCGACCAGCGCGACCGGCAACCTGGGTATAAAGCTGGGCGAAACGCTCGGCGGAGCGAAAATCCGCGGAGAACAGCGCGCCGTCGACGTCCAGCAGGGCGACCAGCGTCACGTCCGGGAAGTGGTGCCCTTTCGCCAGCATCTGAGTACCAATCAGGATGCGCGCGCCGCCGCGATGCACTTCCGCCAGTTGCTGCTCCAGCGCCCCTTTACGGCTGGTGGTATCCCTGTCGATACGGGAGATGGGTACGTCCGGGAAGAAGGGCGCGAGCGCCTGTTCAAGCTGTTCCGTTCCCAGACCGACCGGCATGATGTGCGTTGAGCCGCAGGACGGGCATTGACGGGGGACCGGACGCTGGCTGTCGCAGTGGTGGCAGCGTAAATGGCGCTGAGCCTGGTGGAAGGTGTAGTAGTGATCGCAGCGCGGGCACTCCGCGATCCAGCCGCAGTCGTGGCACAGCAGCGCAGGCGCGAAGCCGCGGCGGTTCAGGAACAGGATCACCTGGTTGCCCGCCTGCAAATGCTGGCGCATGCGGCTAATCAGCGCAGGCGCTAACCCGGCCTGCACCTGCTGGCCTTTCAAATCCAGCACATGCTGAATGGCCGGGCGGGCATTCCCCGCACGGCGCGTCAGGCGCAGCATGTGGTATTTACGCTGGCGAACGTTGTGCAGCGTTTCAAGCGCGGGGGTGGCGGACCCGAGAATAATGGGGATTTGCTCGCTGTGGGCGCGGTACACGGCTAAGTCGCGGGCGTGATAGCGCCAGCCTTCCTGCTGTTTATAGGAGCTGTCATGCTCTTCATCGATTACGATAACGCCGAGATTTTTAAAGGGCGTAAACAGCGATGAACGGGTGCCGATCACAATTGCTGCTTCGCCGTTTTTCGCTTTCAGCCAGGCGCTGAGGCGCTCGCTGTCGTTCAGGCCGGAGTGCAGAACCTCAACGGGCGCATTAAAGCGTTCACGGAAACGCGCGATGGTTTGCGGCGTCAGGCCGATTTCCGGCACCATCACCAGCGCCTGTTTGCCCTGCGCGAGCACGTTTTCCAGCACGCTCAGATATACTTCGGTTTTACCGGAGCCGGTGACGCCCGCCAGCAGCCAGGCGGAAAAACGATCGGCGGCGCTGTGAATCGCGCCCACGGCGGTGGCCTGCTCGGTATTCAGACGCAGGCCACCGCCCGAGACGGAAAAGCCGTCGCGCCAGTCGTGAAGGGCAGGTGCTTCACTGGCCAGCTCGCTCAGCCCTTTCTTCCTTAATGCCTGCAACGCGGTTTCGCTTACCTCAAGCTCGTCGACCTGATGGCGCCAGATTTTTCCCTGGCGCAGCGCGGCCAGCGCCTGCTGCTGTTTCTGCGAGCGCTTCAGGCTGTTAATGTCCACCGCCTGGCCCTGCTCGGTGGCAAACCAGTACCACATTGGCGCGTGGCTGGCGCTCTTGCCCTGGCGCAGCATAATGGGCAGGGCATGGAACAGCACGTCGCCAATCGGATGATGATAATAATCTGCCGCCCACAGCAGCAGTCGCCAGGTGCTGGTGGAGTAAACCGGCTCGCTGTCCAGCACCTCAACAACCGATTTCAGCTCGTTAAGCGGCAGTTCGCTGTGTTCGCTGACGGACACCACGATCCCCACGCGCTGCTGTTTGCCAAACGGCACGGTCACGCGACAGCCCGCTTTGGCGCTCATGCTGTCGGGCAGCAGGTAGTCAAAGGTGCGGGGAAGCGGAACGGGCAGGGCAACGTGAGCGACGGGCATCGAATCTTCCTGACTTGAAAAGTGGCGCGTTAGTATACACATTAGTGAAAGCGGCGTGCGGATCAGTTTGCATACGTTGGTCAAATTCTGTATGATTCGCCGCCTTTGGTGTATTTTACGCCAAAGAACTTACATTCAACATCGCGTGGTGTCTGGCGTTAGGGCTGGAAGAGCGACGCGGCCTTAACTGAGGTTCTCCCATGAAAAAAGATATTCACCCGAAATACGAAATGATTACTGCAAACTGCTCTTGCGGTAACTCTATCCAGATCCGCTCTACCGTGGGTCACGATCTGAACCTGGACGTGTGCGGCAAATGCCACCCGTTCTACACTGGTAAGCAGCGTGATGTTGCAACCGGTGGCCGTGTTGACCGCTTCAACAAGCGTTTCAGCATCCCGGGCGCTAAATAAGTTTCCCGAAAAAAAGGCACCGCAAGGTGCCTTTTTTGTATCCGCTTATCAGTATTCCCACGTATCCGGGTCGATACCCAGTTCACGCATGATCACCTTCGCCTCTTCTGGAATTTCGTCACTGCGCTCTTTGCGCAGATCGTCATCGTTCGGCAACGGTTGGCCGGTAAACGCATGCAGGAACGCTTCGCACAGCAGTTCGCTGTTGGTGGCGTGACGCAGGTTGTTCACCTGACGACGCGTACGTTCATCGGTGAGGATCTTCAACACCTTCAGAGGAATGGACACCGTGATTTTCTTGACTTGCTCACTCTTCTTACCGTGCTCAGCGTATGGGCTGATATATTCGCCGCTCCATTCAGCCATGAGATACCTTTAATCCTCTCAGTCATTAATCTAAAGGTGCAAAACCGGTAACCATCAGTTTTGAACCGTAATCTTGCGTAGTTTACCGTAGAGACGATACCGAGGCACGGATATTGCCGCTGTAGCGTGTCCTAAAGCATATAATTTTAACGGCTATTTGCACATTGCTCAATCTATACGCAAAGAAGTTTAGATGTCCAGATGTATTGACGTCCATACTTTCAATGTTTACTCTGGTGCCTGACTTTTCACCTCATTCGCCAGGAAGCCTCACCATGACGCGTAAACAGGCCACCATCGCAGTGCGTAGCGGATTGAATGATGACGAGCAGTACGGCTGCGTTGTCCCGCCAATTCATCTCTCCAGCACCTATAATTTCACCGGATTTAATGAACCCCGCGCGCATGACTACTCGCGTCGCGGCAATCCTACGCGTGACGTCACGCAGCGCGCGCTGGCGGAACTGGAAGGCGGCGCGGGTGCGGTATTAACCAATACCGGCATGTCTGCCATTCACCTGGTGACTACGGTGTTCCTGAAACCTGGCGATCTGCTGGTGGCGCCGCACGACTGTTATGGCGGCAGCTATCGTCTGTTTGATAGCCTGGCGAAACGTGGCTGCTACCGTGTGCTGTTTGTCGATCAAAACGACGAACAGGCGCTGAAACAGGCGCTTGCCGAGCAGCCGAAGCTGGTGCTGGTGGAAAGTCCAAGCAATCCATTGTTGCGCGTAGTCGATATTGCGAAAATTTGTCAGCTCGCAAGGGATGCGGGAGCGATAAGTGTAGTGGATAATACGTTCCTCAGTCCGGCCCTTCAGAACCCACTGGCACTGGGTGCCGATCTGGTGTTGCATTCATGCACTAAATATCTGAACGGCCATTCTGACGTAGTAGCAGGTGTGGTGATTGCCAAAGATCCTGAGGTAGTCACCGAACTGGCATGGTGGGCCAATAACATTGGCGTCACCGCGGGCGCGTTCGACAGCTATTTGCTGTTGCGCGGCATCCGTACGCTGTCGCCGCGTATGGACGTGGCGCAGCGTAATGCCCAGGCGATCGTGGATTTCCTGAAAACCCAGCCGCTGGTGAAGAAGCTTTATCACCCGTCGCTGCCGGAAAATCAGGGGCACGAGATTGCCGCGCGCCAACAGAAAGGATTTGGCGCGATGTTAAGTTTTGAACTGGACGGTGACGAGCAAACGCTGCGTCGCTTCCTGAGCGGGTTGTCATTGTTTACGCTGGCGGAATCCTTAGGGGGAGTAGAAAGCTTGATCTCCCACGCCGCAACCATGACGCACGCAGGTATGGCACCCGAAGCACGTGCCGCCGCCGGGATTTCCGAGACGCTGCTGCGTATCTCGACCGGTATTGAAGATTCTGAAGATTTAATTGCCGATCTGGAAAATGGCTTCCGGGTCGCAGCCAAGGGGTAATCATGAGTGTGATAGCGCAGGCAGGGACGAAGGGTCGTCAGCTGCACAAGTTTGGTGGTAGTAGTCTTGCTGATGTGAAATGTTACCTGCGTGTCGCAGGGATCATGACCGAGTATTCACAGCCGGGGGACATGATGGTTGTCTCTGCGGCGGGCAGCACCACCAACCAGTTGATTAGCTGGCTGAAACTGAGCCAGACCGATCGCCTCTCTGCGCATCAGGTGCAACAGTCCTTACGTCGTTACCAGAGTGAACTGATTGCCGGTTTGCTGCCTGCGGACGTGGCGGACGGGCTGATTAGCGCTTTTACGCACGACCTTGAGCGTCTGGCCGCTCTGCTGGACAGCGGCATTACCGATGCAGTGTATGCGGAAGTGGTTGGCCACGGTGAAGTGTGGTCTGCGCGCCTGATGGCCGCCGTGCTGCAACATCTTGGTGTGGAAGCCGCCTGGCTCGACGCGCGTGATTTCCTGCGTGCCGAACGTGCCGCGCAGCCGCAGGTGGACGAAGGGTTGTCTTACCCGCTGCTGCAACAGCTGCTGGTGCAACATCCTGGTAAACGTATTGTCGTCACCGGTTTTATCAGCCGCAGCAATGCTGGCGAAACCGTTCTGCTGGGCCGCAACGGCTCTGACTACTCGGCAACGCAGATTGGCGCCCTGGCGGGCGTGTCCCGCGTCACCATCTGGAGCGACGTGGCCGGTGTCTACAGCGCGGACCCGCGCAAAGTAAAAGATGCCTGCCTGCTGCCGCTGCTGCGTCTCGACGAAGCGAGCGAACTGGCGCGTCTGGCGGCCCCGGTGCTGCACGCGCGCACGCTACAGCCGGTTTCCGGCAGCGACATCGACCTGCAACTACGCTGTAGCTACACGCCGGATCAGGGTTCCACCCGCATTGAACGCGTGCTGGCATCCGGTACGGGCGCGCGCATTGTCACCAGCCATGATGACATCTGCCTGATTGAGTTCCAGGTGCCTGCGGGCCAGGATTTCAAACTGGCACACAAAGATATCGACACCATCCTGAAACGTGCCCAGGTGCGTCCGCTGGCCGTTGGCGTACATAACGATCGTCAGCTGTTGCAGTTCTGCTATACCGCTGAAGTGGTGGACAGCGCCCTGAAAATTCTGGATGAAGCGGGCCTGCCGGGCGAGCTTCGCCTGCGTCAGGGGCTGGCGCTGGTGGCGATGGTGGGCGCGGGCGTCACCCGTAACCCGCTCCACTGCCACCGCTTCTGGCAGCAACTGAAAGGTCAGCCGGTGGAGTTCACCTGGCAGTCGGAAGAGGGCATCAGTCTGGTTGCCGTGCTGCGTAAAGGGCCAACCGAAAGCCTGATTCAGGGTCTGCACACCTCCCTGTTCCGCGCGGAAAAACGCATCGGCCTGGTACTGTTCGGGAAAGGGAATATCGGTTCCCGCTGGCTGGAGCTGTTCGCCCGCGAGCAGGTAACGCTTTCGGCGCGTACCGGGTTTGAATTTATTCTGGCAGGGGTGGTGGACAGCCGCCGCAGCCTGCTGAACTACGAAGGGCTGGACGCCAGCCGGGCGCTGGCCTTCTTTAACGATGAAGCGGTTGAGCAGGATGAAGAGTCGCTGTTCCTGTGGATGCGCGCGCACCCGTACGACGATCTGGTGGTGCTGGATGTGACCGCCAGCGAACAGCTGGCCGATCAGTATCTGGATTTCGCCAGCCACGGTTTCCACGTCATCAGCGCCAACAAACTGGCGGGCGCGAGCAGCACTGATAAATACCGTCAGATCCATGACGCATTCGAAAAAACGGGCCGTCACTGGCTGTATAACGCCACCGTTGGCGCGGGCCTGCCAGTGAACCATACCGTGCGCGACCTGATTGAAAGCGGCGACAGCATTCTGGCGCTGAGCGGGATCTTCTCCGGCACGCTCTCCTGGCTGTTTTTGCAGTTTGATGGCACCGTTCCGTTCACCGACCTGGTGGATCAGGCGTGGCAGCAGGGCTTAACCGAGCCGGATCCCCGCGTTGACCTTGCCGGTAAAGATGTGATGCGTAAGCTGGTGATCCTGGCGCGTGAAGCCGGCTACGACATTGAGCCGGGTCAGGTACGCGTTGAGTCGCTGGTGCCTGCGGGCTGCGAGGAAGGGTCCGTCGATCACTTCTTCGAGAACGGCGACGAGCTGAACGAGCAGATGGTGCAACGTCTGGAAGCGGCTAACGAGATGGGCCTGGTGCTGCGTTACGTGGCGCGCTTCGAGGCGAACGGTAAAGCGCGCGTGGGCGTGGAGGCGGTGCGTCCTGAACATCCGCTGGCGGCGCTCCTGCCGTGCGATAACGTCTTCGCCATCGAAAGCCGCTGGTATCGCGATAACCCGCTGGTGATCCGTGGCCCGGGCGCGGGACGCGATGTCACCGCCGGAGCCATTCAGTCTGACATTAATCGTCTGGCTAAGCTGCTGTAATTTCGCTTGTTCCCTCTCCCCGTGGGAGAGGGTTAGGGTGAGGGCAGCAGACCGCACTCACCCCCATCATGAACGCCCTTCATCTTGCCTGAACAAACCTCACCGTTATTGTTGATTATTTCTGTTGACGTCATCCCGCTTTTCCGTCATTTTTACATCTGGACGTCTAAACGTATAGAAGTTCACAACACAACAAACATCGACACGCGAAAGATAGAGGTAAGGTATGAGCTTTTTTCACGCCAACCAGCGGGAAGCACTGAATCAGAGCTTGGCCGAAGTAAACGGCCAGATTAACGTCTCTTTTGAATTTTTCCCGCCGCGCACCAGTGAAATGGAGCAAACCCTGTGGAGCTCTATCGATCGCCTGAGCAGCCTGAAGCCGAAGTTCGTCTCCGTAACCTACGGCGCCAACTCCGGTGAGCGTGACCGCACGCACAGCATCATTAAGGGCATTAAAGATCGAACCGGTCTGGAAGCGGCACCGCACCTGACCTGTATCGACGCCACCCGTGATGAACTGCGCGCCATTGCCCAGGACTACTGGAATAACGGCATTCGCCACATTGTGGCCCTGCGCGGCGACCTCCCGCCAGGCAGCGGCAAGCCGGAGATGTATGCCACCGATCTGGTCGGGCTGCTGAAAGACGTTGCCGACTTTGATATCTCCGTGGCCGCCTACCCTGAAGTTCACCCGGAAGCCAAAAGCGCCCAGGCGGATCTGCTCAACCTGAAGCGTAAAGTGGAGGCCGGTGCTAACCGCGCGATTACTCAGTTCTTCTTTGACGTGGAAAGCTACCTGCGCTTTCGCGACCGCTGCGTCTCGGCGGGTATTGATGTCGAAATCATTCCTGGCATTCTGCCGGTCTCGAACTTCAAACAGGCGAAGAAATTCGCAGATATGACCAACGTGCGCATTCCGCTGTGGATGTCCAAAATGTACGAAGGGCTGGACGACGATCCGGAAACCCGTAAGCTGGTGGGGGCCAATATCGCGATGGACATGGTGAAGATTTTAAGTCGCGAAGGGGTGAAAGATTTCCATTTCTATACCCTGAACCGCGCGGAAATGAGCTACGCCATTTGCCATACGCTCGGTGTTCGCCCGGCGCTGTAAAGTAAAAAACCCTCATAAAATGAGGGATTTTTAATCGAACGGAGAGTTAAAAGGTATTAGCTATCGAATCTGTGGATTAATTCAACTATCTCTTATCGCTAGTGGTGTATATCGTAACGGTAACACTGTAAAGGGAGCATAGCGATGAGCATGTCAGACGAGACCAATAACGCGGCATCCGCCGGCAAATGTCCGTTCCACCAGGGCGGCGTCGATCATAGCGCGGGTGCAGGTACCGGCAGCAAAGAATGGTGGCCTAAACAACTTCGCATCGATCTACTTAATCAACACTCCAGCCGTTCTAACCCTCTGGGTGAAGACTTCGACTACCGCAAAGAATTCAGCAAGCTCGACTATTCCGCCCTTAAGGGCGATCTCAAAGCACTGTTAACCGACTCACAACCGTGGTGGCCTGCCGACTGGGGCAGCTATGCGGGCCTGTTTATCCGTATGGCCTGGCACGGTGCGGGTACCTATCGCTCCGTTGACGGTCGCGGCGGCGCCGGACGCGGTCAGCAACGCTTTGCACCGCTGAACTCCTGGCCGGATAACGTCAGCCTGGATAAGGCTCGCCGCCTGCTGTGGCCAATTAAGCAAAAATACGGACAAAAAATCTCCTGGGCTGACCTCTTTATCCTCGCGGGTAACGTGGCGCTGGAGAACTCCGGCTTCCGCACCTTTGGTTTCGGTGCCGGGCGTGAAGACGTCTGGGAACCGGATCTGGACGTGAACTGGGGCGATGAAAAAGCCTGGCTGACCCACCGTGACCCGGAAGCGCTGGCGAAGCGCCCGCTTGCGGCCACCGAAATGGGCCTGATTTACGTTAACCCGGAAGGGCCGAACGCCAGCGGTGAACCGCTGTCTGCGGCGGCGGCGATCCGCGCTACCTTTGGCAACATGGGCATGAATGACGAAGAGACCGTCGCGCTGATTGCGGGCGGCCATACGCTCGGTAAAACGCACGGCGCAGGTGAAGCCACGCACGTGGGCACTGACCCGGAAGCGTCGCCGATTGAAGCGCAGGGCCTGGGCTGGGCCAGCACGCACGGCACCGGTATTGGCGCTGACGCCATCACCTCCGGGCTGGAAGTTATCTGGTCTCAAACCCCGACCCAGTGGAGCAATTACTTCTTCGAGAACCTGTTCAAATACGAATGGGTGCAGACGCGTAGCCCGGCGGGCGCCATTCAGTTTGAAGCCGTGGATGCGCCGGAAATTATGCCTGACCCGTTCGACCCGTCAAAAAAACGCAAGCCAACCATGCTGGTCACCGACCTGACGCTGCGTTTTGATCCGGAATTCGAGAAAATTTCCCGTCGCTTCCTGAACGATCCGCAGGCCTTCAACGAAGCCTTTGCGCGCGCGTGGTTCAAGCTGACCCACCGCGATATGGGGCCAAAAGCGCGGTACATCGGCCCGGAAGTACCGAAAGAAGATCTGATTTGGCAGGATCCGCTGCCTCAACCGGTGTTCCATCCGACGCAGGAAGATATTGAAAGCCTGAAAGCGGAAATCGCGGCCTCTGGTCTCTCCGTGAGCGAGCTGGTTTCCGTGGCCTGGGCGTCGGCATCGACCTTCCGCGGCGGCGACAAGCGTGGCGGCGCTAACGGCGCGCGTCTGGCGCTGGCGCCTCAGCGCGACTGGGATGTGAACGCCGCGGCGGTGCGGGCGTTACCGGCTCTGGAAGCAATCCAGCGCACCACTAATAAAGCCTCACTGGCCGATATCATCGTGCTGGCGGGTGTTGTGGGCGTTGAGCAGGCGGCGAAAGCCGCGGGCGTTTACGTCAACGTACCGTTCACCCCGGGCCGCGTGGATGCGCGTCAGGACCAGACGGACATCGAGATGTTTAACCTGCTCGAACCGGTTGCCGACGGTTTCCGCAACTACCGTGCGCAGGTGGATGTGTCCACTACGGAGTCGCTGCTGATCGACAAAGCCCAGCAGCTGACCCTGACCGCGCCGGAACTGACGGTGCTGATCGGCGGTCTGCGCGTACTGGGTGCAAACTTCGATGGCAGCAAGAATGGCGTGTTTACCAACCGCGAGGGCGTGCTGAGCAACGACTTCTTCGTTAATCTGCTGGATATGAACACCCAGTGGAAAGCGACCGACGACTCAAACGAGCTGTTTGCCGGTAGCGATCGCGCCAGCGGGGAAGTGAAATACACCGCGACCCGCGCCGATCTGGTCTTCGGTTCAAACGCCGTCCTGCGTGCGCTGGCCGAAGTTTACGCCAGCAGTGATGCACACGAGAAGTTCGTTCGTGATTTTGTTGCCGCGTGGGCGCGAGTGATGGATTTGGACCGGTTTGACGTGAAGTAGCCATTGTGCCGGGTGGCGGCTACGCCTTACCCGGCCTACAAATTAAAGTGCCATGTAGGCCGGGTAAGCGCAGCGCCACCCGGCTTTTTTATTACTCCCACTCCTGAAGGAAACGCTGTCCGTACTGGTCCGCCACCAGCAGCGCCGCATAGACCTGATCCGGCGTTACGCCGCCAGGCATGTTGTGAATGGTTTCCCCTTCGGCACAGGACGCCTCCGCGATCAGCCGCATTTTGGCCGGAATATCCTCTTTGATATTCAGCTGCGCCAGCGTGATCGGCAGCCCAACACTGTGGCAAAGCGCGGCGACGGTCTCAATTTCTTCAACCGGCGCGTTCTCCAGTACCAGTTGCGTCAGCGTGCCGAACGCGACCTTTTCACCATGGTAGAAATGATGCGCATCCGGCACCGCCGTCATGCCGTTGTGAATGGCATGCGCCGCCGCCAGCCCGCCGCTTTCAAAGCCCACGCCGCTGAGATAGGTGTTGGCTTCGATAATGCGTTCCAGAGCCGGTGTGACCACGTGCTGTTCCGCCGCCAGCATCGCTTTCTCGCCCTCTTCAACCAGCGTGTTGTAGCACAACTCTGCCAGCGCTAGCGCCGCCTGCGTGCACTTGCCGCCCGCCATGGTCGTGGCGCCACTGCGCGAACAGGCGCGCGCTTCAAACCAGGTTGCCAGGGCATCGCCAATCCCGGCGGCCAGCAGGCGCGCAGGTGCGCCCGCCACCACTTTGGTATCGACAATCACCATGTTCGGGTTGTGCGGTAGCATCAGGTAGCGATCGAACTCGCCGCTGTCGGTATAAATCACGGAAAGGGCGCTGCACGGCGCATCGGTGGAGGCAATGGTCGGGGCAATGGCCACCGGCACGTCCATAAAGTGGGCCAGCGCTTTGGCAGTATCCAGCGTTTTTCCGCCGCCGATACCCAGCACCGCCAGACAGTCAGCGCTGTCGGCCAGTTTTTTCAGGCGATCGATTTCATTTTGCGAACATTCGCCACCAAATGGTGCAATTTCGGCATGGAGTCCGGCTTTTTTAAAACTCTGGCGCAGGGTTTCTTCAGCAAAACCCAGCACAAATTTATCGCCCACCACCAGCCAGCGATTTGCCAGCGGCTTCAGGTAGTCGCCGAGGCGAGTGAGAACATCTGCGCCCTGGATGTATTTTCCCGGGGATTGAATGACACGGTCCATAACATTACTCCCTTAGTGTTTGAGGTAAATTCTGTCCTGTTCGAACTGCACTAAGAGTGACTCTACTCCCGGCGTGCCGGTCATTTGTTGCGCTACGTCTAAGGGAAACGTGATTGCCTTACCGGTGGCAAAGATTGAGGAGGAGATCAGGGAAGGGGGAAGATCGAGAAGTGCCCGGCAAGCGTAGCGCTGCCGGGCACTGAGCATTAACCGGTGTTGCGCATACCTGCCGCAACGCCTGCTATCGTTACCATCAGCGCCTGTTCAACGCGCGGATCCGGCTCTTTACCTTCCTCCTCCGCCAGACGCGAACGGTGTAGCAGTTCAGCCTGTAAAACGTTCAGCGGGTCGGTGTAGATGTTACGCAGCTGGATAGACTCGGCGATCCACGGCAGGTCTTCCATCAGGTGGGAGTCATTAGCGATATCCAGCACCACTTTAATATCGCCTTCAAGCAGCTCGCGCAGCTCTTTACCCAGCGCCCACAGCTCTGGTTTCACCAGACGCTGATCGTAGTATTCCGCCAGCCACAGGTCGGCTTTCGAGAAGACCATCTCCAGCATGCCCAGACGGGTAGAGAAGAATGGCCAGTCGCGGCACATGGTTTCCAGTTCGCTCTGCTTTCCGTCTTCCACCACTTTTTGCAGCGCCGCACCGGCACCCAGCCAGGCCGGCAGCATCAGACGGTTTTGCGTCCAGGCGAAGATCCACGGAATGGCGCGCAGCGATTCAACGCCGCCGGTCGGGCGACGCTTGGCCGGGCGCGAACCCAGAGGCAGTTTACCCAGCTCCTGCTCAGGCGTTGCTGAGCGGAAGTAAGGCACAAAGTCTTTGTTTTCACGCACGTAGCCGCGATAGAGGTCGCAGGAGATGTCAGACAGCTCGTCCATGATCCGGCACCAGGACTCTTTTGGCTCCGGCGGCGGCAGCAGGTTGGCTTCCAGGATCGCACTGGTATAGAGCGACAGGCTGCTGATGGTCACTTCCGGCAGGCCGTACTTGAAGCGGATCATCTCACCCTGCTCGGTCACGCGCAGGCCGCCTTTCAGGCTTCCTGGTGGTTGAGAGAGCAGCGCTGCGTGTGCAGGCGCACCGCCACGGCCAATGGAGCCGCCGCGTCCGTGGAACAGGGTCAGTTCAATACCGGCTTTTTCGCAGGTTTTGATTAGCGCATCCTGCGCCTGATACTGCGCCCAGGAGGCTGCCATCACGCCCGCATCTTTCGCGGAGTCGGAATAGCCAATCATCACCATCTGTTTGCCCTGAATAAAGCCGCGATACCAGTCGATGTTCAGCAACTGGGTCATCACGTCGTTAGCGTTGTTCAGGTCGTCGAGGGTCTCAAACAGCGGGGCCACTGGCAGAGCATAGTCAATGCCCGCTTCTTTCAGCAGAAGGTGAACGCCCAGCACGTCGGACGGGGTCTTCGCCATGGAGATCACATAGGCGGCCACCGATCCTTTCGGCGCATCCACGATCGCTTTACAGGTGTTGAGTACTTCGCGGGTGTCGTTGCTTGGCTCCCAGTTGCGCGGCAGCAGCGGGCGCTTGGAGTTCAGCTCGCGGATCAGGAACGCCTGTTTGTCGGCTTCTGACCAGCTTTCATAGTCGCCGATGCCGAGGTAGCGGGTCAGCTCGCCCAGTGCTTCGGTATGACGGGTACTTTCCTGACGAACGTCGATACGCACCAGCGGCACGCCGAAACACTTCACGCGGCGCAGGGTGTCGAGCAGTTCGCCGTTGGCAATGATGCCCATCCCACAGGCCTGGAGCGATTTATAGCAGGCGTACAGCGGCTCCCAGAGCTGTTCGTTCTGGCTCAGCAGACCTTCCGGCTTCGGCAGGCGCTGGCCTTTCAGGCGCGCTTCCAGCCAGGCCTGAGTGGCCATCAGCTGACCGCGCAGTTTTTTCATCAGGAAACGGTACGGTTCGCTGGCGCCTTCTTCACCGGCCAGCGCGCGCAGTTCCGGCGTGGCTTCCACCATCGACAGCTCGGAGATCAGCACCTGAATATCTTTCAGGAACAGGTCGGTCGCTTTCCAGCGGCTCAGCAGCAGGACGTGGCGGGTGATTTCCGCCGTCACGTTCGGGTTGCCGTCGCGGTCGCCGCCCATCCAGGAGGTAAAGCGCACCGGAACAAAATCAACCGGCAGGCGGTAGCCCAGGTTCTCTTCCAGCTGTTCGTTCAGCTCGCGCAGGTAGTTGGGGACCCCTTCCCACAGGCTGTTTTCCACCACCGCAAAGCCCCATTTGGCTTCGTCGACCGGGCTTGGGCGATGCTTACGAATTTCATCCGTGTGCCAGGACTGGGCAATCAGCTGGCGCAGACGGCGCATAAGCTGGTTACGTTCGTAGTCGGCAATGTCTTTGTTATCCAGTTGCTTCAGACAGTTGTTCACTTCCACCATTTTGTGGATCAGCGTACGACGGGTGATTTCGGTTGGGTGTGCGGTCAGCACCAGCTCCAGCGAAAGGGATTCCACCGCTTTTTTGATGGTCGCTTCGTTGAGGTCGGGCTGGTCTTTGAGTTTACGAAGGGTGCGGGCAATGACTTCCGGGTTGCTGGCCGCTTCGCCTTTTGGCGAAATGCTGTGGTATTGCTCAGCGGTGTTTGCCAGGTTCAGGAACTGGCTGAAGGCGCGGGCAACGGGCAGCAGCTCATCGTTGGAGAGGTTCTGCAAGGTGGTGAGCAGCTCCTGACGATTGGCCTCGTTACCGGCGCGGGAAGATTTGGACAGCTTGCGGATGGTTTCAACGCGGTCGAGGATGTTCTCCCCCAGTGCGTCTTTGATGGTATCTCCAAGCACTTTGCCGAGCATACTGACATTACTACGCAACGCGGAATATTGTTCGTTCATAAAAACCCAGTCACCCCATCATTTTTGTTTATGCCCATGCGAAAATCTTCTGGACATTATTTTGTCATCTCCCTTTATAAAGCCACGTAAAACCCCCGTCGTCAATTGCTGCGAAAACGGTTCAGCAAACGAATAAATGTGGGCAATTTACGAAATTTAATTCGTATTGCGTCAGATAAGAGATGCTTATGGGAATGTGACGAAGATCATGCGATTTGTTGCCCTCACCCTAACCCTCTCCCACAGGGAGAGGGGACTGTTCGGTGCGTTTTTAATGCCAGCAGAAGTGATGCACAACCTGGGTAATGAGTTCGCGAGTGGGCTTGATGAAGCGGGTTTCGAGATATTCGTCCGGCTGGTGGGCCTGGTTGATGGAGCCAGGGCCCAGAACCAGCGTCGGGCACAGCGTCTGAATAAACGGCGCTTCGGTGCAGTAGTTCACCACGTCGGTTTTCTCGCCGAGCAGTTTTTCCACCACCTGAACCAGTTGATGGTCAGGCGGACATTCGTAGCCTGGAATCGGCGGATGCAGTTCGGAGACCGTCAGACGGCCCGGCCAGCGCTCGCTGACCGGTGCCAGCGCTTCGTTCAGTAAGCCATCCAGATCGCTCAGCGTCATGCCCGGCAGAGGACGGATATCCATATGCAGTTCGCAGCAGGCGCAGATACGGTTGGACGCATCACCGCCGTGCAGGCTGCCGAGGTTTAGCGTCGGATACGGCACGGTGAACGCCTCGTAGTGATAGCGCTCTTTCAGATCGTCGCGCAGGGTCATGATGCGGCCAATCGCGTCATGCATCAGCTCGATGGCGTTCACGCCGCGCGCCGGATCGCTGGAGTGGCCGGACTGTCCGAGCACGCGCACCGCGGTAGAAATATGGCCTTTGTGCGCCCGAATCGGTTGCAGAGAGGTCGGTTCGCCGATGATCGCGCAGTCAGGACGAATCGATGTGTTTTCAGAGAAATAACGTGCGCCCGCCATGCTGGTCTCTTCATCGGCGGTCGCCAGAATGTAGAGCGGCTTTTTCAGGGTTGTCACGTCCACGTCACGCAGCGCGTCGAGGATAAAGGCGAAAAAGCCTTTCATGTCGGCGGTGCCCAAACCGTAGAGTTTGTTGTCATGTTCGGTCAGCGTGAACGGATCGCGCGTCCAGCGGCCATCATCAAACGGCACGGTGTCAGTGTGGCCAGCCAGCAGCAGGCCGCCCGCGCCATGTCCGGTACTGGCGAGCAGGTTAAATTTGTGGCGTGTTCCGGGGACGGGCTGAACCTCAACGTTAAACCCAAGATCGCTAAACCAACCCGCCAGCAGATTGATTAAAGACTCATTGCTCTGATCCAGGGCTTCTTCCGTCGCGCTGATGGAGGGTGTGGCAATCAGGGCGCGGTAAATCTCGATAAATGGCGGTAAGTTCATTTTCATTGTTGACACACCTTAGGTCGTGATAGTATCAATATTCATGCAATAAATGTGAATAAAAATACATTATCGTTGAGCATAAAGGAACCCGATGTTGAATACGCTGATTGTAGGCGCTAGCGGTTATGCGGGCGCAGAGCTTGTAAGCTACGTAAATCGCCACCCTCATATGACCATAACCGCTTTGACCGTGTCAGCGCAAAGCAATGATGCCGGAAAGTTAATTTCCGATTTGCATCCACAGCTTAAGGGCGTGGTTGATTTGCCTTTGCAGCCCATGTCTGACATCAGCGAGTTCACCGACGGCGTTGACGTTGTGTTTTTAGCCACGGCGCATGAAGTTAGCCACGACCTGGCACCGCAATTTTTAGCGGCCGGCTGCGTGGTCTTTGATCTCTCCGGCGCGTTTCGCGTTAACGACAGCGCGTTCTACGAAAAATATTACGGTTTCACCCATCAGCACCCGGATCTGCTCGAAAAAGCGGTGTACGGCCTGGCGGAGTGGAGCGCTGACAAACTGAAAGAAGCGGATCTGATTGCCGTGCCGGGCTGCTACCCGACGGCGGCGCAGCTTTCCCTGAAGCCGCTGATCGACGCCGGTCTGCTGGATCTGCATCAGTGGCCGGTGATCAACGCCACCAGTGGCGTGAGCGGCGCCGGGCGCAAAGCGGCGATCTCCAACAGCTTCTGCGAAGTGAGCCTTCAGCCGTATGGCGTGTTTAATCACCGCCATCACCCTGAAATCACCACCCATCTGGGCGCGGACGTGATTTTCACCCCGCACCTCGGCAGCTTCCCGCGTGGGATCCTCGAAACCATTACCTGCCGCCTGAAACCGGGTGTGACCAAAGAACAGGTGAGCGAGGTCTTCACGCAGGCGTATGCGGATAAACCGCTGGTGCGCCTGTATGACAAAGGCGTGCCGGCGTTGAAAAACGTGGTTGGCCTGCCGTTCTGCGACATCGGCTTTGCCGTGCAGGGCGAGCATCTGATTGTGGTCGCCGCAGAAGATAACTTACTCAAAGGCGCTGCCGCACAGGCAATGCAGTGTGCAAATATTCGTTTCGGCTTCCCTGAAACGCAGGCTCTTATTTAAGGTGTGATGATGAATCCATTAATTATCAAACTCGGTGGTGTACTGCTGGACAGCGAAGAAGCGCTGGAGCGCCTGTTTACCGCACTGGTGAACTATCGCGAATCACACCAACGTCCGCTGGTGATTGTGCACGGCGGCGGCTGCGTGGTGGATGAGCTGATGAAAGGGCTCAACCTGCCGGTGAAAAAGAAAAATGGCCTGCGCGTGACGCCAGCGGATCAGATTGACATCATTACCGGCGCGCTGGCGGGAACGGCGAACAAAACGCTGCTGGCGTGGGCGAAGAAACACCATATCGCCTCCGTTGGCCTCTGTCTGGGCGATGGAGATAGCGTAAAAGTGACCCAGCTCGACGAAGAGCTTGGCCATGTTGGACTGGCGCAGCCAGGTTCGCCTGAGCTGATTAACACCCTGCTGGAAGGCGGTTTCCTGCCGGTGGTGAGCTCAATCGGCGTGACCGAAGAGGGCGAACTGATGAACGTCAATGCGGACCAGGCGGCGACGGCGCTGGCGGCAACGCTGGGCGCAGACCTGATCCTGCTCTCCGACGTGAGCGGCATTCTGGACGGCAAAGGCCAGCGCATTGCGGAAATGACCGCCGCAAAAGCCGAGCAGCTGATCGATCAGGGCATTATCACCGACGGCATGATCGTTAAAGTGAACGCCGCGCTGGATGCGGCCCGCACGCTGGGCCGCCCGGTGGATATCGCCTCCTGGCGTCACGCGGAGCAACTCCCGGCGTTGTTTAACGGCACGCCGATTGGCACGCGTATTCTGGCTTAAGATTCTGTGCCGGATGGCGCTTCGCTTATCCGGCCTACGTGAATTTTGTAGGCCCGGTAAGCGCAGCGCCACCGGGCAAAAATATCATCATTAAGGAAATTCGTTATGGCACTTTGGGGTGGGCGTTTTACACAGGCAGCGGATCAGCGGTTCAAACAGTTCAACGACTCTTTGCGCTTCGACTACCGCCTGGCCGAACAGGATATTGTCGGCTCTGTGGCCTGGTCCAAAGCGCTGGTGACCGTTGGCGTGCTGACCGCAGACGAACAGCAGCAGTTGGAAGAGGCGCTGAACAACCTGCTGGAAGAGGTGCGTCTGGATCCGGAGCAAATCCTCCAGAGCGATGCCGAAGATATTCACAGCTGGGTGGAAGGCAAACTGATCGATAAAGTCGGCCAGTTGGGTAAAAAGCTCCATACCGGGCGTAGCCGTAATGACCAGGTGGCGACCGACCTGAAGCTGTGGTGCAAAGAGACCATCGGCGAACTGCTGGCGGCGAATCGTCAGTTGCAGAGCGCACTGGTGGACACCGCGCAGAGCAATCAGGATGCGGTGATGCCGGGTTATACCCACCTGCAACGCGCGCAGCCGGTGACGTTCGCGCACTGGTGTCTGGCCTACGTTGAGATGCTGGCGCGTGATGAGAGCCGTTTACAGGATACCTTAAAGCGTCTGGACGTCAGCCCGCTGGGCAGCGGCGCGCTGGCCGGTACGGCGTATGAAATCGACCGTGAGCAGCTGGCAGGCTGGCTGGGCTTTGCCTCCGCCACCCGCAACAGCCTGGACAGCGTCTCTGACCGTGACCACGTGCTGGAGCTGCTCTCGAATGCCTCTATCGGGATGGTGCACCTGTCGCGCTTTGCCGAAGACCTGATCTTCTTTAACTCTGGCGAAGCCGGGTTTGTAGAGCTGTCCGACCGCGTGACGTCCGGCTCCTCCCTGATGCCGCAGAAGAAAAACCCGGATGCGCTGGAGCTGATCCGCGGTAAGTGTGGCCGTGTGCAGGGCGCGCTGACCGGTATGATGATGACCCTGAAAGGGCTGCCGCTGGCATACAACAAAGACATGCAGGAAGACAAAGAGGGGCTGTTCGACGCGCTCGACACCTGGCTGGACTGTCTGCATATGGGCGCGCTGGTGCTGGACGGCATTCAGGTGAAACGTCCGCGCTGCCAGGAAGCGGCGCAGCAGGGGTATGCTAACTCTACCGAGCTGGCGGACTACCTGGTGGCGAAAGGCGTACCGTTCCGCGAGGCGCACCATATTGTGGGTGAAGCGGTGGTGGAAGCGATTCGTCAGGGTAAAGCCCTTGAAGAGCTGGCGCTTGCCGACCTGCAAAAATTCAGCGCGGTTATCGGGGAGGATGTCTACCCGATTCTGGCCCTGCAATCCTGCCTGGATAAGCGTGCAGCGAAAGGTGGCGTGTCGCCGAAGCAGGTAGCGCAGGCGATTGCGGATGCGAAAAACCGGTTGGTTTGAATTGGTTTGAATAGTGCGGGCTGGTGCCCTCACCTCGGCCCTCTCCCACAGGGAGAGGGAGAAAAACGGAGCCTGGCTTAGTGCTGGGCTTTTTTTTACGCAAAAAAAAGCGGACCACGGGGTCCGCAAAAGTTCACGTTGGCTTTAGTTTTTCGAGTTTTGAGAGAAACTCGCTGACGGTGCGGGGACGTCAAGGGTCAAAAACGTGCCGCCTCGTCTATGTGATGTATTATTCAACAGAATGCTTGATAGGGATAATCGTTCGTTGCTATGCTATCTATCGCCATGAACTATCGTGGCGACGGAGGATGAATAATGAATATTCGTGATCTTGAATACCTGGTAGCGTTAGCTGAGCATCGCCATTTTCGCCGCGCGGCAGACTCCTGCCACGTCAGCCAGCCAACGCTGAGCGGTCAGATCCGCAAGCTGGAAGATGAGCTGGGCGTGATGCTGCTGGAGCGCACCAGTCGTAAGGTACTGTTCACGCAGGCAGGTCTGCTGCTGGTGGATCAGGCGCGCACCGTACTGCGCGAGGTCAAAGTGCTCAAGGAAATGGCAAGCCAGCAGGGGGAAGCGATGTCCGGCCCGCTGCATATTGGCCTGATCCCAACCGTTGGCCCGTACCTGTTGCCGCAAATCATTCCGATGCTGCACCAGACGTTCCCGAAACTCGAAATGTACCTGCATGAAGCGCAAACCCATCAGCTGTTGGCGCAGTTAGACAGCGGCAAGCTCGACTGCGCGATCCTGGCGCTGGTCAAAGAGAGTGAAGCGTTTATTGAAGTACCGCTGTTCGATGAGCCGATGATGCTGGCGATCTATGAAGATCACCCGTGGGCGAACCGCGATCGCGTGCCGATGGCCGATCTGGCCGGTGAAAAACTGCTGATGCTGGAAGATGGCCACTGTCTGCGCGATCAGGCGATGGGCTTCTGCTTCGAAGCGGGTGCCGATGAAGATACCCATTTCCGCGCAACCAGCCTGGAAACGCTGCGTAATATGGTGGCGGCGGGAAGCGGTATTACGCTGCTGCCGGCGCTGGCGGTGCCGCACGAGCGTAAACGTGATGGCGTGGTCTATCTGCCCTGTATTAAGCCGGAGCCGCGTCGCACCATTGGTCTGGTTTATCGTCCGGGGTCACCGCTGCGCAGCCGCTATGAGCAGCTGGCAGAGGCCATCCGGGGTGCGATGGATGGCCATTTCGACAGCGCGTTAAAACAGGCGGTTTAAGCCGTTTAGCGCAGCTACCCGATAGGCTTCCGCCATGGTCGGGTAGTTAAAGGTGGTGTTAACGAAGTACTCAATGGTGTTGCCACCACCTTTTTGCTCCATGATCGCCTGGCCGATATGAATGATTTCCGCCGCGCGCTCACCGAAGCAGTGAATACCGAGGATCTCTTTCGTCTCGCGATGGAACAGGATCTTCAGCGTACCCACGCTCATCCCCACGATTTGCGCCCGCGCCAGATGTTTAAACTGGGCACGACCCACCTCGTAAGGCACCTTCATGGCCGTCAGCTGCTGCTCGGTTTTGCCGACAGAACTGATTTCCGGAATGGTGTAGATGCCCGTCGGGATATCTTCAATCAGATGCGCCGTCGCTTCACCTTTCACCAGCGCCTGTGCGGCGATGCGGCCCTGATCGTACGCGGCGGAGGCCAGGCTTGGGTAACCAATCACGTCGCCCACCGCGTAAACGTGCGGCAGCGCAGTCTGGTACATGCTGTTGACCTTGAGCTGACCGCGGCTGTCGGTTTCAAGCCCGATATTCTCCAGCTGCAATGAATCCGTGTTGCCGGTACGGCCGTTGGCGTACAGCAGGCAGTCCGCCTTCAGCTTCTTACCAGATTTCAGGTGCATGATCACACCGTCGTCGCAGCCTTCGATTTTCTCGTACTCTTCGTTGTGGCGAATCACCACGCCGCTGTTCCAGAAGTGGTAGGAGAGGGAATCTGACATCTCCTGATCGAGGAACGCCAGCAGGCGGTCGCGGGTGTTGATCAGATCAACTTTGACCTCCATTCCCCTGAAAATCGACGCATATTCGCAGCCAATCACGCCCGCGCCGTAGATGATCACATGGCGTGGCTCGTGGTGCAGGCTGAGGATGGAGTCGCTGTCGTAAATGCGCGGGTGCGAGAAATCCACGTCTGCCGGATGGTAAGGACGGGAGCCGCAGGCGATCACAAATTTTTCAGCGGTGAGCGTCTCAACCGAACCGTCGTGGCACTCCAGCGCCAGGGTGTGTTCATCCACAAAATGCGCGTTCCCTTGCAGAATTTCACAGTGGTTGCGCTCATAGAAACCCTGACGCATGCGCGTCTGCTGGTTAATGACCGTGTCTGCGTGATTCAGGATATCGGCAAAGGAGGAACGAAGAAGTCGGGAGTGGTCGCTGTAAAGAGGGTTCTGGTTAAATTCGATAATGCGGCTAACGGCGTGGCGGAGGGCTTTCGAAGGGATGGTGCCCCAGTGGGTGCAACCGCCGCCGACGTTATGGTAGCGCTCAATAACCGCTACTCTGGCTCCCTGTTTTACCAGACCCATAGCAGCACCTTCGCCGCCGGGGCCGGAACCAATAACTATTGCGTCGTAATCGTAGGAATGTGGCATGGCAAGGCTTACCTGTTCTTATACATAAAAGCAACAGAATCATAACATCATTGCCAGGGTAACCCAATTATCGTTGTGCTTTTTTCGGGCAGTGGAGCACAAACCGCCCGTAAACAATCATTCACAAAGCCAGGTAAACAGATTAATTTTATTCTCTGGTATAGTGCCAACGGGCCTTTGGAAGGATTCAACTATCGTGATGGGCGTAAGAGCACAACAAAAAGAGAAAACCCGGCGTTCGCTGGTGGAAGCCGCATTCAGTCAACTGAGTGCTGAGCGGAGTTTTGCCAGTTTGAGCCTGCGTGAAGTGGCGCGCGAGGCCGGGATTGCGCCAACGTCCTTCTATCGTCATTTCCGTGATGTGGATGAACTGGGCCTGACCATGGTCGACGAGAGCGGTTTGATGCTGCGCCAGCTTATGCGTCAGGCGCGTCAGCGTATCGCCAAAGGCGGCAGCGTGATCCGCACCTCCGTGTCGACATTTATGGAATTTATCGGCAATAACCCTAACGCGTTTCGCCTGCTGTTGCGTGAGCGTTCCGGAACGTCAGCCGCGTTTCGTGCCGCCGTCGCGCGTGAAATTCAGCATTTCATCGCGGAACTTGCCGACTATCTTGAACTCGAAAACCATATGCCGCGTGCGTTTACTGAAGCACAGGCCGAGGCGATGGTGACGATTGTTTTCAGCGCGGGTGCCGAAGCGCTGGATGTCAGCATTGAACAACGTAAGCAACTCGAAGAGCGACTGGTATTGCAGCTGCGGATGATTTCTAAAGGTGCGTACTACTGGTATCGCCGTGAACAAGAGAAGTTGGCACATCAAAACGATGAGTGAAGGTGAGTAATGAAACAGTCAGGTCAGGATAAAGGAACGCTGTTGCTGGCATTGATCGCTGGCTTATCCATTAATGGTACGTTTGCGGCGGTTTTTAGCTCAATTGTACCGTTCTCGATTTTCCCGATTATCGCGCTGGTGCTGACGGTGTACTGCCTGCATCAACGTTATCTGAACCGCACCATGCCGGTTGGGTTACCGGGACTGGCCGCAGCCTGTTTTATTCTGGGTGTACTGTTGTACAGCACCGTGGTGCGCGCAGAGTATCCGGATATTGGCTCTAACTTCCTGCCTGCGGTACTGTCTGTGGCGCTGGTGTTCTGGATTGGCTCGCGCATGCGTAGCCGCAAGAGCCAGTTACCGGAGTAATGAATTATTTGTAGGGCAGGTAAGCGAAGCGCCATCTGCCAAAAAATGCCGGATGGCGCTACGCTTATCCGGCCTACAGATCACCGTGCGGTAAGTAAAACGCCGCACTCCATATGGTGCGTATACGGGAACTGATCGAACAGCGCCAGACGTTCAACCTTGTGCGTCTGGCTTAATGTTTCCAGATTCTTGCACAGCGTCTCCGGGTTACAGGAGATGTACAAAATACGCGGGTACGCCTGCACCATCTTCTCGGTTTCGCTATCCAGGCCACTGCGCGGCGGATCGACAAAAATTGTCTCACACTGGTAGCTCTTCAAATCAATCCCTTGCAGGCGGTTAAACTCGCGTACGCCGTTCATCGCCTGGGTAAACTCTTCTGCCGCCATACGAATAATTTGTACGTTATCAATATGGTTAGCGGCGATGTTGTACTGCGCGGCTGCCACCGACGGTTTGGCGATTTCCGTCGCCAGCACGCGCTCGAAATTACGCGCCAGCGCCAGCGAGAAGTTGCCGTTACCGCAGTAGAGCTCCAGCAGATCGCCCTTAGACCCTTCTGTCGCCTTCAGCGCCCACTCAAGCATCTGCACGTTCATGGCGGCATTCGGCTGGGTGAAGCTGTTCTCTACCTGACGGTAAACCATCTCTTTACCTGCTACCGGCAGACGCTCGTCGATGTAATCCTGGTCCAGCATGATTTTGGTTTTGGTCGCGCGGCCAATCAGGTGCACGTTGATGTTCTGTGCGCGCAGCGCATCGCGCAGGGCTTCTGCCTGCTCGCGCCACTCGTCGGTCAGCGCTTTGTGATAGAGCAGAGAAACAATGGCCTGATTGCTTTGAGTGGTCAGGTAGTCAATCTGGAACAGCTTGTTGCGCAGCACCGGATTATTGCGTACACCGTCGATCATTAGCGTCATCAGCTGGTTGATGAGCTCACTCGCCGCCGGAAAACTGTCTACGCGAATGCGGGATTTCGTCTGCTGATCGAAAATGATGTGGTACAGGTCATCGCCATCGTGCCAGATGCGGAACTCAGCGCGCATACGGTAGTGGCTGACCGGAGAACGAAACACCTCGGGAACCGGCGCGTTGAAAGGCGTCATCATACTTTGCAGGCGGACAACTTTTTCTGCCAGCTGTGCGTCGTACTGTTCTGTCGGGAGGTGTTCGGGGGTCATGATGCGTCCTGAGTGATAAAGAATTACGCGGGGATTGTAGGGATTGTGCAGTGGATGTCCAGATTTAATGGCTAATAGCTATCTGGACATCTATACGTGTCTAATTGTAGCATTCTGTTTCCGGTCTCCTGAGAGTGAAAAGGGAATCCAGTGCAAATCTGGAGCTGACGCGCAGCGGTAAAGACTGGCGGGATGAGAGTTGTAGACACTGTGAAAATGGGAAGTCTTCATCCGTATAACGCCACCCAGCCCGAAGACCTGCCGGGATCACGTCGCATTTGGTTTCATCATCGCGTGCTATCGATGAGGCCTGCGGCATCCTTCTTATATTGTGGATGCTTTAACAATGATTAAAAAAGTATCGCTGTTGACGGCGTTTTCCGTCACGGCATTTTCGGGCTGGGCGCAGGAAAGCGCCGACTCGTTGGTGGTGACAGCAAACCGTTTCGAACAACCAGCAAAAACCGTTCTGGCTCCGACCTCCGTCGTGACCCGTGAGGATATTGAACGCTGGCAGGCAACGAGTGTTGTGGAAATCATGTCACGCCTGCCGGGTGTGGACATCGCACAAAGCGGCGGGATGGGGTCAACCTCTTCAACGTTTATTCGCGGTACAGAATCCCGCCATGTTCTGGTACTGATTGATGGTATCCCCCTGAATAATGCCGGGATCAGCAACGTTCCCGATTTAAGCCAAATTCCGACGTCGCTGATTCAGCGTATTGAGTACATTCGCGGCCCACGTTCGGCGCTGTATGGCTCCGACGCGATTGGCGGTGTGATTAACATCATTACCGGGCGCGACAAGCCGGGTGCGGAAATTTCTGCGGGTGTCGGTTCAAAGGGGTATCAAAACTATAACGGTGCCTTCCAGCAGGTGTTCGATAAAACCAAAATCACCATGGCCGGTGATTATACCTATACCCGTGGTTTTGATATTGCCGCAAAAGATGCCCCGCGCCAGCCAGACCGCGATGGTTTTATGAGTAAATCGCTGTTTGGCTCGGTGGAGCAGCAGTTTACCGACAGCGTCAGCGGATTCGTCCGTGGCTTTGGCTACGATAACCGCTCCGCGTATGACGGTTACGATCACTATGGCGCGACCGGCATTGATGGGCGGCCGGACACGCGTCAGGTTTACAGCCAGAACTGGGACACCGGGTTGCGCTATAACCAGGGTATTTTCCAGTCACAGCTGGTGGCAGGGTATGGCCGTAGCAAAGATCAGAACTATGATCCGAAAAAAGGCCGCTACGCTGACTTCGCAACCATGGATGACGTGAAGCAGTACACCACCCAGTGGCTGAATACGGTTGAAGTGGGTCACGGCAATATCGGCGCGGGTCTGGACTGGCAGAAGCAGAAAACCCAGGCGGGTACGGGCTATCTGGAAAAAGGTTACGAACAACGTAATACCGGCGTGTTCCTTTCGGCGATGCAGCAGTTCAACAGCGTGACGCTGGAAGCGGCGGCGCGTAATGACGATAACTCTAATTTTGGCAATCACGCCACCTGGCAGACCAGCGCCGCATGGGAGTTCATCGAGGGGTATCGCATCATCGGTTCTTACGGTACAGCGTATAAAGCACCGACCATGAGCCAGATCCACAGTAAAGATTACGGTAATCCGGATCTGAAGCCAGAAGAGAGTAAGCAGTGGGAAGGCGGCTTTGAAGGTCTGACGGGGCCGGTAAACTGGCGTGTGACGGGCTATCGTAATGATATCGATAACCTCATTAATAGCGACCCGCGGACTTACCGTTATTACAACGTCGATGAAGCCCGTATTAAAGGAATCGAGGCGACGGCCCAGTTCGACACTGGCCCGGTAGGGCATCAGATTTCTTACGACTACGTCGACCCGCGTAATGCGAAAACTAACGAAGTCCTGGCTCGTCGCTCAAAGCAACAGGTTAAGTATCAGCTTGACTGGCAGGTGTGGGATCTCGACTGGAATCTGGCGTACCGTTATCTGGGCACTCGCTATGATGTTGCCGTTGATCCGAATACCTATGCAACAGAACGCGTGAAAATGGGCGGCGTCAGCCTGTGGGACGTCGCGGTTTCATATCCTGTCACCTCTCATCTCACAGTTCGTGGTAAAATAGCCAACCTGTTCGATAAAGATTACGAGACAGTTTATGGCTACCAAACTGCAGGACGGGAATACACCTTGTCTGGCAGCTACACCTTCTGATCCGCGTCCCACCGTGCTGGTGTTTGATTCCGGCGTCGGTGGGCTGTCGGTCTATGATGAGATTCGGCAGCTCCTGCCGGATCTCCATTACATCTACGCCTTCGATAACGTCGCGTTCCCGTATGGGGAAAAGAGTGAAGACTTTATTGTTGAACGTGTGGTTGAAATCGTCACCGCGGTACAAAAGCGTTATCCCCTGGCGCTGGCGGTCATTGCCTGTAATACGGCAAGCACGGTCTCTCTTCCTGCCCTGCGCGAAAAATTCCCGTTCCCGGTTGTGGGCGTTGTTCCGGCAATCAAACCTGCGGCGCGTCTGACGGCGAACGGCATTGTGGGGTTGCTGGCTACGCGCGGTACGGTAAAACGTCCTTATACGCGTGAGCTTATAGAGCGCTTTGCCAATGAATGCCAGATCGCCATGCTCGGCTCCGCGGAGCTGGTGGAAATGGCGGAAGCAAAACTGCACGGCGAGACGGTATCGCTTGAAGAGCTGCGCCGTATTCTGCGTCCATGGCTGCGGATGCAGGAACCACCGGATACGGTTGTTCTCGGCTGCACCCATTTCCCGCTATTACAGGAAGAGCTGTTAAAGGTTCTGCCTGAAGGGACCCGGCTGGTGGATTCCGGTGCTGCAATTGCGCGTCGGACGGCCTGGCTGCTGGAACACGAGGCGCCGGATGCGAAATCAGCGGATGCGAACATCGCTTTCTGTATGGCGATAACAAAAGAAACCGAACAACTTTTGCCCGTTTTACGTCGTTATGGCTTCGAAACGCTCGAAAAACTGGCGCTGTAGCACGGTTTTGAGCAAAAAAGAGACGGTTGAACGTTTTTTTTCAAAGAGGGGTTGTCAACGTCGGAGAACTCCCTATAATGCGCCTCCACTGACACGGAACAACGGCTTACAAGCCGCCGGGACAGCGGGGTTCAGAGATGAACACCAACAGAGAAAAGTGAAAATAATTGCTTGACTCTGAATGAGGAAAACGTAATATACGGGACCTCGCAACGATGAGCTGAAAGCCGCGTTGCAACTGCTCTTTAACAATTTATCAGACAATCTGTGTGGGCACTCAAAGTGACATGGATTCTTAATGTCTTCGGACACTAAATAAATACCAAGTCTCAACGAGTGAACACGTAATTCATTACGAAGTTTAATTCATTGAGCATCAAACTTTTAAATTGAAGAGTTTGATCATGGCTCAGATTGAACGCTGGCGGCAGGCCTAACACATGCAAGTCGAACGGTAACAGGAAGCAGCTTGCTGCTTCGCTGACGAGTGGCGGACGGGTGAGTAATGTCTGGGAAACTGCCTGATGGAGGGGGATAACTACTGGAAACGGTAGCTAATACCGCATAACGTCGCAAGACCAAAGAGGGGGACCTTCGGGCCTCTTGCCATCGGATGTGCCCAGATGGGATTAGCTAGTAGGTGGGGTAACGGCTCACCTAGGCGACGATCCCTAGCTGGTCTGAGAGGATGACCAGCCACACTGGAACTGAGACACGGTCCAGACTCCTACGGGAGGCAGCAGTGGGGAATATTGCACAATGGGCGCAAGCCTGATGCAGCCATGCCGCGTGTATGAAGAAGGCCTTCGGGTTGTAAAGTACTTTCAGCGGGGAGGAAGGCGATAAGGTTAATAACCTTGTCGATTGACGTTACCCGCAGAAGAAGCACCGGCTAACTCCGTGCCAGCAGCCGCGGTAATACGGAGGGTGCAAGCGTTAATCGGAATTACTGGGCGTAAAGCGCACGCAGGCGGTCTGTCAAGTCGGATGTGAAATCCCCGGGCTCAACCTGGGAACTGCATTCGAAACTGGCAGGCTAGAGTCTTGTAGAGGGGGGTAGAATTCCAGGTGTAGCGGTGAAATGCGTA
>NZ_KQ089940.1:571147-645989 GCF_001037725.1 Enterobacter sp. MGH120
ACCCCATGCCGAACTCAGAAGTGAAACGCCGTAGCGCCGATGGTAGTGTGGGGTCTCCCCATGTGAGAGTAGGGAACTGCCAGGCATCAAATTAAGTAGTAAGCCGGTGCATTAATCCGGTGGTTACAGAAGTATTCGGTGGAGCGGTAGTTCAGTCGGTTAGAATACCTGCCTGTCACGCAGGGGGTCGCGGGTTCGAGTCCCGTCCGTTCCGCCACTTATTAAGACATTAAGCCTGCCCTTCCGGCAGGCTTAATGGCAAAAACTTTAGGGGCGTAGCTCAGTTGGTAGAGCACCGGTCTCCAAAACCGGGTGTCGCGAGTTCGAGTCTCTCCGCCCCTGCCATATAGAATCCTTTGCTTCGGCAAAGGATTTTTTTTGCCTGCAAAACAGCTCAACACCTTCCTGAAGAATAAGCAGCCTGCGTTTCCGCAGGCTTTTGCGTTAATCCAGTATGCTGGTTTTTAACAGATCTTTTATCTGCGACTGCTTATCGCTGTTTTGCAGCCAAATGGCATACAGCGGTCTGGAGAGCGTTGTCGAATCGGTGACAACATGGAGTGTAGGTTTATTATCCGCCCAGCGAGCAGGTAACCAGGTACAGCCTTTCAATGCGGGAAGATGCTGGCATGCGATCTCCGCTGAGCTTGTCGTGAGCTGCGGGATATCATCGCTGGCAATTAACCCCGTCTCGTGTTGCTGAAAATCAGGCCCCCATTCCAGGCGTAAATAATTCAGGTCGGCCTTCATCATTGCAGGCTCCGATGCATAGAGCGCCAGGCTAAATTGTCCAACAATCTGGCTGCTAAATTCGTCCATCTTGGGGGCTTCTGTGGTGATCAGCAGATCAAGCTGCCGCTCGTGGAGTTGCTTAACCAGCGACTGACGTTGCGCAATCCTCGCCTCAAATTGCAGATGGTTGTGTGTGCGATATAGCCGCATAAGCCATTGGCTGAGCATGCATTCCCATAGCGATGCGCTGGCACCGATCGAGAATTCATTATGCCGGGAGGTGTGCGCAACCTCCTTTCGCGCTGCCTGCCAGGTATTCATCAGGGTTTCTGCATAAGGCAACAGCTTTTCACCAGCCGGAGTTAAACGAATATTGTTGCGATGGCGGGTAAAAAGGTTCACACCCAGTTGATTTTCCAGCTGTCGAATACGAAAACTGACTGCTGACTGCGTCAGGTAGAGGGCTTCAGCTGCTCGCCCAAAGTGTCGCGTTCTGCTCACTTCGAGGAAAGTTTTTAGCAATTCCGTATCCACATCTTTCTCCACAAAATTATTTGTCGTTATGATTTAAATGTTTTGTTTTACACTCTGTCAAGCGTAACTAATACTCCGCGCCATAAATAGCTCGGCCAAAGAATTAGGAGCGTGTAGGATGGCGGAAAGCTTTACGACGACTAATCGTTTTTTCGACAATAAACATTACCCGCGCGGGTTCTCTCGTCACGGCGATTTCACTATCAAAGAAGCTCAACTTCTTGAGCGCCATGGTTATGCCTTTAACGAGCTGGATCTGGGTAAACGTGAACCGGCAACCGAAGATGAAAAACAGTTTGTCTCTGTTTGCCGTGGTGAGCGTGAGCCGCAGTCTGATGCAGAACGTGTATGGATCAAGTATATGGCTCGCATTAAGCGTCCTAAGCGTTTCCATACGCTGTCTGGCGGTAAGCCGCAGATGGAAGGTGCAGAAGACTACACCGAGTCTGACGATTAAGAAGAGAAGGGGCTACGGCCCCTTTTTTTACGCCAGCATTTTTTGCAGATGCAACAGCAGCCGATCGATCGCACGGTAACTTAATGCCTCCTGCAAATGCCGCCTCTCTATTCCGGGGCAGCCCTCCACGTCGGCGACCGTGCGCGCTACTTTCAACAAACGCTGCCACGCGCGAATGGATAGCCCAAACCGCGTCAGTGTCTCTTCCAGCCAGCCTGCATCTTCAGCGTTGAGAGAACAAAACTGTCGGATCCCGCTGTTATCCAGCCGGGCATTCAGCCTGTTCTGACGAGCATACTGCCGCGCCTGCGCCGCAATAACCCGTTCACGCACAGTTGCTGAGCTTTCGCCCCTAATACCGGTTTGCCTCAGCAGACCGGGCGGGGGCAGGGGGATCTCGAGAGATAAATCAAAACGGTCGAGGAAGGGGCCAGACAGCTTACTCAGATAGCGCAGCGTCTGCTCCGGCGTACAGCGGTTATGATTGCCCTGATAATGACCCGTAGGGCTAGGGTTCATCGCCGCGACTAGCTGAAACTGCGCAGGGTAGCTTATTTTGGCCCGTGTACGAGACAAATGGATTTCGCCGGATTCAATCGGCTCCCGCAATGCATCCAGCACGCGGCGTTCAAACTCTGGCAATTCATCCAGAAACAAAATGCCGTTGTGCGCCAGTGAGATTTCACCCGGTCCGGGGATCGAACCCCCGCCCACCATCGCGGTAAGAGACGCACTGTGGTGTGGAGAGCGGAAAGGACGGCGGCGCCACTGTTTATGCAGCGACGTAGAACTGACCAGGCTAAATATCGCGGCGCTTTCCAGTGCTTCATGATTATTGAGGGGTGGCAACAGGCCGCTCAATCTGCTCGCCAGCATCGTTTTCCCCGTGCCTGGCGGACCTATCAGTAACAGGTTATGCCCACCCGCGGCCGTTATCTCTAACGCCCGTTTACCCTGTTCCTGACCCATAATATCGCTGAGATCCTCGGGCGAAGCTGGCGCCACCTCGTCATTCTCCTGCGGCTCGGCAAGCTCGTGTCGGCCTTCCAGCCAGGCGCAAACCTCTTGCAAATGTCCTGCGACAAGACACCCCTTTTCGGCGATAAGGCTTACTTCAGAGGCATTTTCATTGGCCACAATGATTTGTCTTCCCGCGCGTATGGCTTCAAGCGCACCCGAGATTGCTCCGGGAACACCTCTTAACGCGCCTGTAAGCGCTAATTCACCCACGAACTCACACGAGCTTAGCCCTGGCGTATTGAGCTGTTCAGAAGCCGCGAGAAGCGCTATAGCAATAGGTAAATCATATCGCCCTCCCTCCTTTGGCAAATCGGCGGGCGCAAGGTTAATGGTGATCTTCTTCGCCGGAAAAGCATAACCGCTATTAATAATTGCGCTGCGCACGCGATCCCTCGCCTCTTTAACGGTCGTTTCTGGTAAGCCGACCAGCGTCAGTCCGGGCAGTCCATTACTTAAATGAACCTCTACAGAAATAAGCGGTGCCTTCACGCCGATGGCCGCGCGTGTATAAACAACTGACAGTGACATAAGCCCTCCTTGGCGGTGACTATGCCAGCATCATTTTTTCCTGTTTAGCACTAATTCACTGAATTACGGCGCTCGTTCCAGCCTTTTAGCGGCAAAATGTAATCCTTACATGTCGGTGGAATCGGCCTCGCAGAAAAGAAATCATGCGCGCCTTGCCTGATGAAACAGGACAAAAAAATGAAAAATCTTCATTTCTATTTTTTCCCTATATAAAACAACGATTTTGAAAGAAATAGTTCGCATGCTACAGATATAGGTCATAAAAAAATCTTGTGTCAGATGAAATATCTGTGGTAACTCTTTAGGTATTCCTTCGAACAAGATGCAAAAAGAACTGAAAATGACAGCCCTTCTACGAGTGATTAGCCTGGTCGTGATTAGCGTGGTGGTGATTATTATCCCACCGTGCGGGGCTGCACTTGGACGAGGAAAGGCTTAGAAATCAAGCCTTAACGAACTAAGACCCCCGCACCGAAAGGTCCGGGGGTTTTTTTATGACTAAAAAACTTAAATGAGGAGCAGAGAATGACGACTAGCACAAAATTCTGTTTCTCCAGATTTATGACGGGGAACTAACTATGAATGGGGCACAATGGGTAGTACATGCGTTGCGCGCGCAGGGAGTCGAAACCGTATTCGGTTATCCGGGTGGCGCAATTATGCCGATTTACGATGCACTGTATGACGGCGGCGTGGAACACCTGTTGTGCCGACACGAGCAGGGCGCAGCGATGGCCGCCATCGGTTATGCCCGTGCGACCGGTAAAACCGGCGTCTGTATGGCCACCTCAGGTCCCGGCGCAACGAACCTGATCACCGGCCTGGCTGACGCGCTGCTCGATTCCGTACCCGTGGTGGCGATCACCGGCCAGGTGGCCTCTCCGTTCATCGGCACCGATGCCTTCCAGGAAGTGGATGTGCTCGGTTTATCGCTGGCCTGCACCAAACACAGCTTCCTCGTTCAGTCTCTCGAAGAGCTGCCGCGGGTGATGGCCGAAGCGTTCGAGGTTGCCAGCTCTGGCCGTCCTGGCCCGGTTCTGGTTGATATCCCGAAAGATATCCAGGTTGCACTCGGCGATCTGGAGCCGCATTTCTCTACCGTGGAAAGCGATAATGCGTTCCCGCATGCAGAGGTGGAAGAGGCGCGTCAGATGATGGCGCAGGCCAAACAACCGATGCTGTACGTAGGCGGCGGCGTGGGCATGGCGCAGGCTGTTCCGGCGCTTCGCGCGTTCATTGCGACCACGCAAATGCCCGTCACCTGCACGCTGAAAGGTCTCGGTGCGGTAGAGGCAGATTACCCGTACTACCTCGGCATGCTGGGGATGCATGGTACCAAAGCGGCAAACCTGGCGGTGCAGGAATGCGACTTGCTTATCGCCGTCGGCGCCCGTTTTGACGACCGCGTTACCGGCAAGCTGAATACCTTCGCGCCGAACGCCAAAGTGATCCATATGGACATCGACCCGGCGGAGATGAACAAACTGCGTCAGGCGCATGTCGCGTTGCAGGGCGATCTTAACGCGCTGTTACCGGCGCTGGAGCAGCCGCTGGATATCAACCCATGGCGTCAGCACACCGCTGATATGCGTACTGAACACGCGTGGCGTTACGATCACCCAGGCGACGCCATCTATGCGCCGCTGCTGTTGAAACAGCTGTCAGACCGTAAACCCGCAGACAGCGTGGTAACGACGGATGTCGGCCAGCATCAGATGTGGTCAGCCCAGCACATGACCTACACCCGCCCGGAGAACTTTATCACCTCGAGCGGGTTAGGGACGATGGGCTTCGGCCTGCCCGCTGCCGTGGGCGCACAGGTTGCCCGCCCGAACGATACCGTTATCTGTATCTCCGGTGACGGCTCCTTCATGATGAACGTCCAGGAGCTCGGCACCGTGAAGCGTAAGCAGTTACCGCTGAAGATCGTCTTGCTCGATAACCAGCGTTTAGGCATGGTTCGCCAGTGGCAGCAGCTGTTCTTCCAGGAGCGTTACAGCGAAACGACCCTGACCGATAACCCCGATTTCCTCACCCTGGCCAGCGCCTTCGGCATTCCTGGCCAGCACATCACCCGTAAAGACCAGGTTGAAGCGGCACTCGACACCATGCTGTCAAGCGAAGGGCCATACCTGCTTCATGTCTCAATCGACGAGCTTGAGAACGTCTGGCCGTTGGTACCGCCCGGTGCCAGTAACTCACAAATGCTGGAGAAATTATCATGATGCAACATCAGGTCGCCGTGCAGGCTCGCTTCAACCCGGAAACGTTAGAACGCGTATTGCGCGTGGTTCGCCACCGTGGCTTTCAGATTTGCTCTATGAATATGGAAACGGCCACCGACGCGCAGAACATCAGTATCGAATTAACCGTTGCCAGCCCGCGGCCGGTCGACTTACTGTTTAGTCAGTTATCAAAACTGGTAGACGTTGCCCATGTTGCCATCTGCCAGAGCACAACCACATCACAACAAATCCGCGCTTAAGCGTGACAGGACGAAAAAATGACGACAAAAAAAGCTGATTACATTTGGTTCAATGGTGAGATGGTTCGCTGGGAAGACGCGAAAGTTCACGTGATGTCCCACGCGCTGCACTACGGCACCTCCGTGTTTGAAGGGATCCGTTGCTACGATTCTCACAAAGGGCCAGTGGTGTTCCGCCATCGCGAACACATGCAGCGTCTGCATGACTCAGCCAAAATTTATCGTTTCCCGGTCTCCCAAAGCGTTGATGAGCTGATGGAAGCCTGCCGCGAGGTGATTCGCCAGAACAAACTGACCAGCGCCTATATTCGTCCGCTGGTGTTCGTGGGCGACGTTGGCATGGGCGTGAACCCGCCCGCCGGCTATAACACCGATGTGATCATTGCCGCGTTCCCGTGGGGCGCCTACCTGGGCGCGGAAGCGCTGGATCAGGGGATCGACGCAATGGTTTCTTCCTGGAACCGCGTGGCGCCAAACACTATCCCGACTGCGGCTAAAGCGGGCGGTAACTACCTTTCCTCACTGCTGGTCGGCAGCGAAGCGCGCCGTCACGGCTATCAGGAAGGTATCGCGCTGGATGTGAATGGCTACATCTCCGAAGGTGCGGGCGAAAACCTGTTTGAAGTGAAAGACGGCATTCTGTTCACCCCGCCGTTCACTTCGTCCGCGCTGCCGGGCATCACCCGCGACGCCATCATCAAGCTGGCAAAAGATCTGGGTATCGAAGTGCGCGAGCAGGTACTGTCCCGCGAATCCCTGTACCTGGCTGACGAAGTGTTCATGTCCGGTACCGCGGCTGAAATTACGCCGGTGCGTAGCGTAGACGGCATTCAGGTGGGCGAAGGCCGCTGTGGCCCGGTCACCAAACGCATTCAGCAAGCCTTCTTCGGCCTGTTCACCGGCGAAACAGAAGACAAATACGGCTGGTTGGATCAGGTTAATCACTAAATATAAATTTGGGACGGCACGCACCGTCCCATTAAATAGTCAGACGGGAGTAAATAAAGCATGCCTAAGTATCGTTCAGCCACCACCACCCACGGCCGTAATATGGCGGGTGCCCGCGCACTGTGGCGCGCCACCGGAATGACCGACGCCGATTTCGGCAAGCCAATTATCGCCGTGGTGAACTCCTTCACCCAGTTTGTACCGGGCCACGTGCACCTGCGCGATCTCGGCAAGCTGGTTGCCGAGCAAATCGAAGCCTCCGGCGGCGTGGCGAAAGAGTTCAACACCATTGCGGTGGATGACGGTATCGCAATGGGCCACGGGGGAATGCTCTATTCACTGCCGTCGCGCGAGCTGATCGCCGACTCGGTGGAGTACATGGTTAATGCCCACTGCGCCGATGCGATGGTCTGTATCTCCAACTGCGACAAAATCACCCCGGGGATGCTGATGGCTTCCCTGCGCCTGAACATTCCGGTGATCTTCGTTTCTGGTGGCCCAATGGAAGCGGGGAAAACCAAGCTCTCCGACAAAATCATCAAGCTCGACCTGGTCGATGCGATGATCCAGGGCGCGGATCCGAAAGTCACTGACGAGCAGAGCGACCAGGTGGAACGCTCCGCGTGCCCGACCTGCGGCTCCTGTTCCGGGATGTTCACCGCCAACTCCATGAACTGCCTGACCGAAGCGCTGGGTCTTTCTCAGCCGGGTAACGGCTCGCTGCTGGCGACCCACGCCGACCGTAAACAGCTGTTCCTTAACGCGGGCAAGCGCATCGTTGAGCTGACCAAACGCTACTACGAGCAGGACGACGCCAGCGCGCTGCCGCGTAACATCGCCAGCAAAGCGGCGTTCGAAAACGCCATGACGCTGGATATCGCCATGGGCGGTTCCACCAACACCGTTCTGCACCTGCTGGCCGCCGCGCAGGAAGCTGAAATCGACTTCACCATGAGCGACATCGACAAGCTCTCCCGCAAAGTGCCGCAGCTGTGTAAAGTCGCGCCGAGTACCCAGAAGTACCACATGGAAGATGTCCACCGTGCGGGTGGCGTGATTGGTATTCTCGGCGAGCTGGATCGCGCCGGGCTGCTGAACCGCGACGTGAAAAACGTGCTCGGCCTGACGCTGCCGGAGTCGCTGGAGCAGTACGACGTGATGCTGACCAAAGACGACGCGGTGAAAAACATGTATCGCGCCGGTCCGGCGGGCATCCGTACCACCCAGGCGTTCTCGCAGGATTGCCGCTGGGACACGCTGGATGACGATCGCGCCGAAGGCTGCATTCGCTCGCTGGAACATGCCTACAGCAAAGACGGCGGTTTGGCCGTGCTGTACGGTAACTTCGCGGAAAATGGCTGCATTGTGAAAACCGCAGGCGTGGACGACAGCATCCTGAAATTTACCGGCCCGGCAAAAGTGTATGAAAGCCAGGACGAAGCGGTAGACGCTATCCTCGGCGGCAAAGTGGTGGAAGGCGACGTGGTGGTCATTCGCTACGAAGGGCCGAAAGGCGGTCCGGGCATGCAGGAGATGCTCTACCCGACCACCTTCCTGAAATCGATGGGCCTCGGCAAAGCCTGCGCGCTGATCACCGATGGTCGATTCTCTGGCGGCACGTCAGGCCTCTCCATTGGCCACGTCTCGCCAGAAGCGGCAAGCGGCGGCAATATCGCGATCATCGAAGATGGCGACCTGATCGAAATCGACATTCCGAACCGCGGCATTCAGCTGAAGCTGAGTGACCAGGAGATTGCGGCCCGTCGTGAGGCGCAGGAAGCCCGCGGCGACAAAGCCTGGACGCCGAAAGATCGTCAGCGTGAAGTCTCCTTCGCCCTGCGCGCTTACGCGAGTCTTGCCACCAGTGCAGATAAAGGCGCGGTGCGCGATAAATCTAAACTGGGGGGCTAATGATGGCCGAGTCACAACCCTTATCCGCCGCCCCGGAGGGGGCGGAATACCTGAGAGCGGTACTACGCGCGCCGGTCTATGAAGCGGTGCAGGTCACGCCCCTGCAAAAAATGGACAAACTCTCTTCGCGTCTCGACAACGTCATTCTGGTGAAGCGTGAAGACAGGCAGCCGGTGCACAGCTTCAAGCTGCGCGGCGCCTACGCGATGATGGCCGGGCTGACGGACGAGCAGAAAGCACGCGGGGTGATTACCGCCTCGGCGGGCAATCACGCGCAGGGCGTGGCGTTCTCCTCGGCGCGTCTGGGGCTGAAGGCGCTGATCGTGATGCCGGTCGCCACCGCAGATATCAAGGTCGACGCGGTGCGCGGGTTCGGCGGAGAAGTGCTGCTTCACGGCGCTAACTTTGACGAAGCCAAAGCCAAAGCGATTGAGCTGGCGCAGCAGCAGGGCTTCACCTGGGTGCCGCCGTTCGATCACCCGATGGTGATTGCCGGGCAGGGTACGCTGGCGCTGGAACTGTTGCAGCAGGACGCCCATCTCGACCGCGTTTTCGTCCCGGTGGGCGGCGGTGGCTTAGCCGCAGGTGTGGCGGTGCTGATCAAACAGCTGATGCCGCAGATCAAAGTGATTGCGGTTGAAGCGGAAGACTCTGCCTGCCTGAAGGCGGCGCTGGATGCCGGACATCCGGTAGATCTGCCGCGCGTCGGGCTGTTCGCCGAGGGCGTGGCGGTGAAGCGCATTGGCGACGAAACGTTCCGCCTGTGCCAGGAGTATCTCGACGATATCGTCACCGTCGACAGCGACGCTATCTGCGCGGCGATGAAAGATCTCTTCGAGGATGTGCGTGCGGTGGCGGAACCATCCGGCGCGCTGGCGCTGGCGGGAATGAAAAAATACATCGCCCAGCACAATATTCGCGGCGAGCGTCTGGCGCACGTGCTTTCCGGTGCCAACGTGAACTTCCACGGTCTGCGCTACGTTTCCGAGCGCTGTGAGCTGGGTGAGCAGCGTGAAGCGCTGCTGGCGGTGACCATTCCGGAAGAGAAGGGCAGCTTCCTGAAGTTCTGTCAGCTGCTGGGCGGTCGTTCGGTAACGGAGTTCAACTACCGCTTTGCCGATGCCAAAGATGCGTGCATTTTTGTCGGCGTGCGTCTGAGCCGTGGCGTGGAGGAGCGCAAAGAGATCCTCAGCCTGCTGCATGACGGCGGTTACAGCGTGGTCGATCTCTCCGACGACGAGATGGCGAAGCTGCACGTGCGTTACATGGTCGGCGGCCGTCCATCCAAGCCGCTGAAGGAACGCCTGTTCAGCTTCGAGTTCCCGGAATCGCCGGGCGCGCTGCTCAAGTTCCTGCACACGTTGGGCACGCACTGGAACATCTCTCTGTTCCACTACCGCAGCCACGGCACCGACTATGGCCGCGTACTGGCGGCGTTCGAGCTGGGCGAGCACGAGCCGGATTTCGAAACGCGCCTGAACGAGCTGGGCTATGAGTGCCATGACGAAACCCACAACCCGGCGTTCCGTTTCTTCCTGGCGGGTTAGGTTGTTCGGGAAAATGCCTGATGGCGCTGCGCTTATCAGGCCTACGTTCTAAGGGTTGAACTGCGTGTAGGCCGGGTAAGCGCAGCTCCACCCGGCTTTAGTGGTTCGGCAATATCGTCCAGAACGCATCAATAAGCGGCTCATGCAGCCGCTTTTTTTGTGCGCACACGCCGAGCTCGAACGGCGTTTTCTCATCGCTGCGTTCTAAAATCATCACGCGATTGCGCACCGGCTCCGGGCTGTTTTCCAGCACCACTTCCGGTAGCAGCGCTACGCCGCAGCCGAGCGCCACCATCGATACCATCGCCTCATGGCCGCCGACCGTGGCGTAAATCGACGGGTTACTGATCTTCTGGCGGCGGAACCACAGCTCAATGCGGCGGCGCACCGGCCCCTGATCGGCCATGATAAACGGCACCGTGGACCAGTCCGGTTTCTCCACCGAAACCTGGTTGCGCACCGGGCAGGGCAGCGCCGGGGCAATCAGCACTACCGCCAGATTCTCCAGCATCGAGAACGCCACCGCCCCCGGCAGCGTTTCGGGTTTCCCGGCAATGGCGAGATCCGCTTCGCCCGTCACCACTTTTTCCATCGCGTCGGCGGCATCGCCGGTGGTGAGCTTAATTTCAACCGACGGATGTTCCGCGCGGAAGCGGTCGAGAATGGGGGGAAGATGGCTGTAGGCAGCGGTCACGGAACAGAAAATATGCAGCTCGCCGGAAAGCGACGGCCCCTGCTGGTCGATGGTGTGCCGCAGCTGCTGATACTGTAATAACGTCTGCTGAGCAAAGATGCGCAGCTCTTCACCTGCTTCCGTGAGGGTGACGGTGCGGTTATCGCGCACGAACAGCGGCTGGCCGAGGTCTTCCTCAAGGCGCTGGATCTGGCGCGACAGCGTGGAGGGGCTGACGTGCATCGCCCGGGCGCTACGGCCAAAGTGACGGCTTTCCGCCAGGTGCAGGAACATTTTCAGATCGCGTAAATCCACCGATTCCACTCCCTCTTTTTACATTGCATAAATTGCAATGTGACGTTGTGAATATATCAATTTCCGCAATAAATTTCCTGTTGTAATGTGGGTACATTCTCGCTGAAACGCGAACCGAACAATAAGACACACAACATCACGAGGTATCACCCATGGCTAACTACTTTAATACACTGAACTTGCGCCAGCAGCTGGCGCAGCTGGGCAAATGCCGCTTCATGGCGCGCGATGAATTTGCTGATGGCGCGAGCTACCTTCAGGGTAAAAAAGTGGTCATTGTCGGCTGTGGCGCACAGGGTCTGAACCAGGGCCTGAACATGCGTGACTCCGGGCTGGATATCTCCTATGCCCTGCGCAAAGAAGCGATTGCTGAGAAGCGTGCTTCCTGGCGTAAAGCGACCGAAAACGGCTTCAAAGTGGGCACCTACGAAGAGCTGATCCCGCAGGCGGATCTGGTGGTTAACCTGACGCCGGACAAGCAGCACTCTGACGTTGTGCGTTCCGTACAGCCGCTGATGAAAGACGGCGCCGCGCTGGGTTACTCCCACGGCTTCAACATCGTTGAAGTGGGCGAGCAGATCCGTAAAGACATCACCGTGGTGATGGTGGCACCGAAGTGCCCGGGCACCGAAGTGCGCGAAGAGTACAAACGTGGCTTCGGCGTACCGACGCTGATCGCCGTTCACCCGGAAAACGATCCGAAAGGCGAAGGCATGGCGATTGCCAAAGCCTGGGCTGCGGCCACTGGCGGCCATCGTGCGGGCGTGCTGGAATCTTCCTTCGTTGCGGAAGTGAAATCTGACCTGATGGGCGAGCAGACCATCCTGTGCGGCATGCTCCAGGCCGGCTCTCTGCTGTGCTTCGACAAGCTGGTGGAAGAAGGCACCGATCCGGCATACGCGGAAAAACTGATTCAGTTCGGCTGGGAAACCATCACCGAAGCGCTGAAGCAGGGCGGCATTACGCTGATGATGGACCGTCTGTCCAACCCGGCAAAACTGCGTGCTTACGCGCTGTCTGAACAGCTGAAAACCATCATGGCGCCGCTGTTCCAGAAACACATGGACGACATCATCTCCGGCGAGTTCTCTTCCGGCATGATGGCGGACTGGGCGAATGACGATAAGAAACTGCTGACCTGGCGCGAAGAGACCGGTAAAACCGCGTTCGAAACCGCACCACAGTATGACGGCAAGATCACCGAGCAGGAGTACTTCGATAAAGGCGTCCTGATGATCGCGATGGTGAAAGCGGGCGTTGAGCTGGCGTTCGAAACCATGGTGGATTCGGGCATCATTGAAGAATCTGCGTACTACGAATCGCTGCACGAGCTGCCGCTGATCGCAAACACCATCGCTCGTAAACGTCTGTATGAGATGAACGTGGTGATCTCCGATACTGCCGAGTACGGTAACTACCTGTTCTCTTACGCCTGCGTACCGCTGCTGAAAGAGTTCATGACCACCCTGCAAGCGGGCGATCTGGGCCAGGCGATTGCGGAAGGAGCGGTTGATAACGCGCAGCTGCGTGACGTCAACGAAGCGATTCGCAGCCACGAAATCGAGAAAGTGGGCCAGAAACTGCGTGGCTACATGACCGATATGAAACGTATCGCGGTAGCAGGCTAAACACGACGAATCGGGTGGCGTAAGCCACCCGAACTGTTTTAGCTACGCAATATCGCGCCGGGATAACCCAGCTGGCGCCACGCCTCATACACCACCACCGACACCGCATTCGACAGGTTCATGCTGCGGCTGTCCGGCATCATCGGAATACGAATTTTCTGCTCAGCGGGCAGGGCATCCAGAATGGTGGCCGGCAGGCCGCGGGTTTCCGGACCAAACATCAGATAATCCCCGTCCTGATAGCTTACGGCGCTGTGCGCTGGCGTACCTTTGGTGGTCAGGGCGAACATGCGCTGTGGTTTTTCGGATCCCAGAAACGCGGCGTAATCGTGATGACGAACGACGGCGGTAAACTCATGGTAGTCCAGCCCCGCGCGGCGCAGACGTTTGTCGTCCCACGTAAAGCCCATCGGCTCAATGATGTGCAGACGAAAACCGGTGTTGGCGCACAGGCGGATAATATTGCCGGTGTTCGGCGGAATTTCTGGTTCGAATAAGACGATGTTAAGCATGCTGCCCCCTTAATTGCGGGGGCAGAATAGCAGAAAAGAGAGGGACTAGGCGACGCCCGGCTCCTGCGCGCGGCTATACAGCATTTTGTAGACGGTTGCCGCCGCAGCCACGAGAGCAGGTACGCTGAGGATCATTAAAATACTGTCCGCCTGCCACTGCATGGAAAGAAGCTGGGCGCTGGTCAGGGTGCCCGCCACGCCGCCGAAGCGGCCGATCCCCTGCATCCAGGCGATACCCGTCGCACGGCACTCGGTAGGGTAAAAGGTGGCGGCCAGGGTCTGCATGCCCGACTGCGCGCCGTTCATCGCGATCCCCATCAGGAAAATTAACCCGCCAAACAGGGCGATATGGTTATGCTCAATGCCGAGTAAAAGAATCAGGCCCATCGTCAGCACGAAACCACACGCGACCACCTTGTGCGCTTCCCAGCGATCCATCATCCAGCCCGCGAGCAAAATGCCAGCGGTGCCGCCGAAGGTGAACAGCGAGGTAAGCCAGGCGGATTCCGCCAGCGCATATCCCATCCCCTGCATCAGCGTTGGCATCCAGCTCAGCAGGACGTAATAAATCACCAGCCCCATAAAATAGGTGACCCACAGCATCAGGGTGCCGGGCAGCCAGGGCATGGAAAACAGCTGCGACACGCTGCCTTTTTTCGACGCGACTTTCTCCTCCGCGAGGAAAAAGCCCGTGACGCTATCCAGCGTGCTGCGGGCGAACCGGCTGGCGATGCGGCGAACCTGGGCGACGTCTTTCCCGCGCTGCACCAGAAACTTCACCGACTCCGGCAACAGCAGCGCCAGCAGCACCGTTAAAATCAGCGGCGCAATCGCGCCGGTCAGCAGCACGCTTCGCCAGCCATGGTGAGGGATAAGCCAGGACGAGATCGCCCCGCCGCCCGCCGCACCCAGCGGAAAGCCGCAGTACATGGTGTTAATTGCCATGGCGCGGCAGCGCTGGGGGGCAAACTCGGAGATCAGCGTAATGGCGTTAGGCATTGCGGCGCCGAGGCCGAGGCCTGTCAGAAATCGCCATAGCGTCAGGGTATTCAGACTTTGCGCCCAGGCCGTGCCCAGGCTCGCCAGGCCGAAGAACAGACACGAAAAGACCAGCACGCGCTTGCGTCCCATCCGGTCCGATACCGGACCTGCAATCAGGGCACCCAGCGACAGCCCCAGCAGCGCCGCACTCAGCACCGGCCCCAGATCCTGTTTATGTATTCCCCACTCCGTCGACAGCGTAGGCGCAATGTAACCCATCGCTGCGGTATCAAACCCATCAATCGCCAGCACCAGAAAGCCCAGCACAATAAGAAGCCAGTGAAACCCTGAAAAAGGACTTTCATCGATCACCTGCTGAATATCCACCTTACCTGAATACGCCATACGCTCCACTCCGATCTGATGTTGTTTTTGTGTTCTTGTATTTGCTTGTCTATACAATTGCGGAAGGCAGGTGGATGTCAAATTTTCTTATCCAGAATGTTACGCAGGTGTTATTTTCGACAAAAAAAGCGCCCGAGGGGGAAGTCGGGCGCGGAAGAAGGGGAGGCTAACCGGGGGAGATCAGGCCGCGTTTCCCTGAGAAAGAGGGGCCAGCGCCGCAGGCAGCTTACTGAGCTCCTGCACCAGAGAGTCTTTGCTGATTTCACCGATTGTTTTCGCACCGGTCAGCGTCATCGCCACCTTCATCTCTTTCTCGATCAGGTTCAGCAGATTCGCCACGCCCGCCTGGCCGCTGGTGGCCAGCGCGTACAGGTAAGCACGGCCCAGCAGCACGCTGTCCGCGCCCAGGGCGATCATGCGCACCACGTCCAGCCCGTTACGGATGCCGCTGTCGGCCAGGATCGCAATATCGCCTTTCACCGCATCGGCAATGGCCGGCAGGGCGCGGGCGGAGGAGAGCACCCCGTCAAGCTGGCGGCCACCATGGTTAGAGACCACGATCCCATCGGCGCCAAAACGTACCGCGTCGCGGGCATCTTCCGGGTCGAGGATCCCTTTGATCACCATCGGGCCGTCCCAGAATTCGCGGATCCACTCCAGGTCTTTCCATGAGATCGACGGATCGAAATTGTTCGCCAGCCAGCCGATGTAATCCTCCAGCCCGGTCGGTTTACCCAGGTAGGCCGAAATATTGCCCAGATCGTGCGGACGGCCGTTCAGCCCGACATCCCACGCCCACTGCGGGTGCGTCACCGCCTGCCAGTAACGGCGCAGGGCCGCGTTAGGGCCGCTCATGCCGGAGTGGGCGTCGCGGTAGCGCGCGCCGGGGGTCGGCATGTCGACGGTAAAGACCAGCGTTGAGCAGCCCGCCGCTTTGGCGCGCTCCAGCGCGTTGCGCATAAAACCGCGATCGCGCAGGACGTACAGCTGGAACCACATCGGGCGCTTGATGGTCGGGGCGACTTCTTCAATCGGGCAGACGGACACGGTGGAAAGGGTAAACGGAATGCCTTTGGCATCTGCGGCGGCGGCGGCCTGCACTTCACCGCGACGGGCATACATGCCGCATAAACCGACAGGTGCGAGCGCTACCGGCATGGAGAGCGTTTCGTTAAACAGCTTCGTCTCAAGGCTCAGGTCAGACATATTTTTCAGCACGCGCTGGCGCAGGGCCACTTCCGACAGATCCTCCACGTTGCGGCGCAGGGTGTATTCGGCATACGCCCCGCCGTCAATGTAGTGGAACAGGAACGGGGGCAAAATGCGCTGCGCCGCGGCGCGATAATCACTGGCTGCTGAAATAATCATGCTTTGTTCTCCCTGGAAATATCACTCTCGCCAGGCAGACGGGTAATACGCGCCTGTCGGGCCTGATCTTCATCGAATCGTTTAATGGTGGTATGCACGAAGCCGAGATGCGCCATCATCGCCTTGCGCGCGGCCTCGGCATCACCGGCCAGAATGGCGTTGAGCACCGCCTCGTGCTGTTCGGTCAGCTGGGCAAACACCGGCGGGACCAGATACATGCGCTGGCGGCTCTGCTTCACGGAGGATTGCAGCAGGTCGAAGAACCCGCGCATGGTTTGCAGCAGTACCACGTTGTGCGAGGCCTCGGCAATCGCCAGATGGAACCGCACGTCCGCCTGGGAGGCGATGTCCGGGTCGCTGCTTTGCGTGGCCTCAAAACAGGCTTTGAGCTTCTCTTTGTCGGCGTCGGTTGCCCGCATCGCCGCGTGCCACGCTGTACTGGTTTCGATGGCGTGACGCGCTTCGAGGATGTCGAAGCTGTAGTCCGGGTCGTTTTCCATCAGCGTCTTCAGCGGCTGCACGATGTTTTGTTCGGACCAGTCGTCATGCTGCCAGCGCACGAAGGTGCCGCCGCCGCGACGGCTCAGCAGCACCCCTTCACTAACCAGCGTCGCCAGCGCCTCGCGCAGTGAGTTGCGCGACACGCCAAGCTGAGCGGCAAGCTGACGCTCGGCGGGCAATCTCATGCCCGCTTCCAGCTGTTGTTCTTCTATCAGCGCCCGTACGCGAGTGGCAATCACGTCGGACAGGCGTCTGGGCATCACTATCATGGAATCATCCAGGTTAAGACATAGGCCTGCAATGTGGTGATCACGCCCACCATGCAGGTAAATATCAGGCTGTGTTTCACGGTAAAGCGGAACAGGTCCGACTCTTTGCCTACCAGCCCCACCGCGGCACAGGCAATGGCGATGGACTGCGGCGAGATCATCTTCCCGGTCACGCCGCCGGTGGTGTTCGCGGCGACCAGCAGCACGTCCGAGACGCCAATCTGCTGCGCGGCCGTGGCCTGTAGGGCGGCAAACAGGGCGTTAGATGACGTATCTGAACCAGTCAGGAACACCCCCAGCCAGCCGAGGAACGGCGAGAAGAAGGTAAACGCGTGGCCGGTATGCGCCAGCGCTAACGCCAGCGTCGACGACAGGCCGGAGTAGTTCGAAATAAACGCGAACGCCAGCACCATGCCGATGGAGTAAATCGGCAACATCAGCTCTTTAATCGTCGCCGCAAAGGTCTGCACCGCGGCGGCAGGCTTCATGCGCAGCCACACTACGGAAAGGATAGCGGCAAACAGGATGGCCGTGCCGGTGGCTGAGAACCAGTCGAACTTAAACACTGCCGCATATGGCGTGGCGTCGTGCACCACCGGCGGCATACGGGCGACCATTTTGTCGAGGAACGGCACGGAGATATTAATCACCATGTCGTACAGCGCGCCGCCCGGGGCGAACAGTGCTTTAAACGGCGGAATGCTCCACAGCGTCACGGTGGCGGTCAGGAACAGGAACGGTGACCATGCGCGCACAATCTGTCCGGCGGTATAGCCGGTGCGCGCCAGAGTCTGATCCACATGTGAGGCACCCATATCGGCAAAGCGGAAGATGCGCACCGGCTGCCAGCGTTTCAGGAACAGCGTCAGACAGACCAGCGACACCAGGGAAGAGATGATGTCCGGCAGTTCCGGGCCGAGGAAGTTGGAGCTGAGATACTGGGCAATGGCGAACGAACCGCCCGCTACCATCACCGCAGGCCAGGTCTCCTTCACGCCGCGCCAGCCGTCCATAATCGCCATGATCCAGAACAGCACGATAATGGTCAGGAACGGCAGCTGGCGACCCACCATCTGGCCGATCTCGAAGCTGTCCAGCCCGGTCACCTGGCCCGCCACCAGAATCGGAATGCCCATCGCGCCAAACGCCACCGGGGCGGTGTTCACAATCAGGCACAGGCCAGCGGCATACAGCGGGTTAAAGCCCAGCCCGACCAGCAGAGCGGCGGTGATCGCCACCGGCGCGCCAAATCCTGCCGCCCCTTCAAGGAACGCCCCGAAGGAGAAACCGACAATCAGCATCTGTAAACGCTGGTCCGGTGTAATAGAGAGAATCGACGAGCGAATAATATCGAACTGCCCGGTTTTGACCGAGATTTTGTAGACAAAGACGGCGGCGATGATGATCCACGCAATCGGCCACAGGCCGTAGAAGAAACCATACACCACGGAGGCCAGCGCGCGATCGACCGGCATTTTATAGAAGAACAGCGCCACCAGCAGGGCGATGGCAACGGTGTACGTTGCGGCAAGGTAGCCCTTCAGCTTGAGCTTAATTAGCGCAAAGAAGAAGAACAGGATCGGTAGCGATGCGATCAGGCTCGACAGCCAGATATTCCCGGCCGGATCGTAGTTTTGTTGCCAGAGGCTCATGCAGGTCTCCTGAGGACCACACAGGTGTTCGTCGGGTGAGTCTCTGCTCATCTCAGCGTCACACTTAGTGTAAAAGTGGTCCATCCAATATTGTGATGTAGGGTTAATGGCAATAAATGGTTAACCAAGTGTTGCTATTCGGCAATGGTTTTGTGAAGTGGAGCATCAAAACTGTGAACGATGGATAGCTTTGCGCATGATTGGTAGGACCAAAATCGCAAAATCAACTCACCGTGTGCGTTGGGAGCGGTAGTCAGGTGGAGGGCATTACTTTCGCCTTTTGAGCAGATACGGCGCGTAAAAGATGTTGAATAAAATGGGGAGGTGATAATATTACGTGAATTGAATGAGGTTTGTTTGCTTTATTTGTGTTTTTGAAAAGCTGTATATATGTGAGCAGAGTGATTTATTTCCTATAAATAAATTTTTTTTTGGTTAAAAATGCGAAATCTAAGCTGTAGCAAAAAATTTTAATTAAGGTAAATTTCACATATAGATTTTAACAGTGTATTACAAACGATCAATTGCTGATCGATAAAGAAATATCCTGTTTAACCGTGATTTTTCAGGATAAAGGGCAAGAATTTTTTGCTGAAGTGACATTTTTTGGCTAATAATATTCTGAAATAAATTGATCAAACAATGATCAGTTGGCTCTCTTGTAATTTAGTTACGGTATTAAAAGCAAATTAATAATTATCAGGGCAATCGAAAGGGGTTAAATTTGTTAGCTGAGTGTTAATTCCAGAGTGTTTACAGACGCGGCGTACTGCTTTTCAATACGTAGACGCTAAAAGGCATATGATTTACTATTTATTCAGAAGCAACGTTACAGAAGACATTAAATTTATTACTAACCACAACGTATTCAGTGTTATTTTCGGCCAGAAGTCATTTCCTCAGTTGCAGGATATCTGTGTATGGCCTTCTGAAAATATACGGATTATCACCATGGGATGGACCCTGCTTTATTCTATAAGGTCGCGTCACCCATTCTGCTAAAACCCTTTTGGTGGCGTTTTTAAATCCTTATAGCGGTTATTGTACCTGGTACAACAAGTCTATATCTGTTTAATTTACAGAGGGGAAAGTGTTCCAAATGAAAATCAAAAATGTGGCGCTGGCGATTGCCGCGGCGGGGCTGCTGTTATCTTCTCAATCAGTACTGGCAAGCAGTGATTCTGGCGTTAATGCTTCCCTGGATACAGGCGCTGGCTCGCAGAGCACAGGCGGCGTGATCAACTTTACCGGGAAAATCACCCTTATTTCCTGTGATATTACCCCTGCGTCAAAAAGCAAAACGGTAGACCTCGGCGCGTGGGCGAAAAGCTACTTTGAAGATCACAGCGAAACGACGCCGCGTGAGTTCAAAATCAACGTAGAGAACTGCCCGGAGACGGTTGAATCGGTTGCGGTACTGTTTGACGGAACCAAAGATACGGTGAATGACACACTGCTACAGGTTACGCCAGGCGAAGGTATGGCGACGGGCGTCGGCGTGAAGCTTTATAACAGCGATCGCAGCACCGCGATTAAACCGGGTACGGTATCTGAAACAACCGCACCGGATGCTGAAGGCAATGCTGAATTAACGTTTTATGCCTCTCTCGACAAAGACGGGTCGGAAATTAACGCGGGCGACGTCAATGCCGTTTCCAACTTCCTGATGGTTTATAACTGATTTCACTCTCAGCCACCTCCAGAGATAATAATGATGAAACGTTTATCGTATATTATGCTCACTGCATTAATGGTTAGTTCTGCGTCAGTTTCCGCTGGCGTTGTAATGGGGGGAACACGAATCGTATACCCACAACACAGCAAGGAGGTGGCATTTTCTGTTTCTAATATGGAAAGTGCGGTTCCCTATCTTATTCAGTCGTGGGTTGAAGGTGATGGGCAGGATAAAAATAACGCTGCGCCATTTATTGTCACGCCACCTCTGTTCAGACTTGATCCGGAGCAGACCAACACGCTGCGTATTCAATATACCGGCGCTCCGCTGCCCACAGATCGTGAATCTGTATTCTGGCTCGATATTAAAGCGATTGCGCCAAAGCCAAAAGAGAGCAGCAACGAATTACAAGTTAACGTTAAATCGAAATTTAAAATTTTCTACCGCCCGGACAATCTGAAAGGGGACGCTGCCACTGCCTGGCAGAAAATAACGTTTTCGCGGACGGGAAAAGGGCTTAAGGCCGCCAACCCGACGCCATACTACGTCTCTTTTTATCGACTGTCCGTTGGCGGGCATAAAATTGAGCAGCCGGGCATGATCGGTCCAGGGGAAATCCGCGAATGGCCTGTGTCCGCCTCCGGGGGCGTAAGCTGGTCGGCTATTAATGATTTTGGTGCCATCACCGCCAACCACACCCAGCCTCTTTAAGACCATGTCTTTTCGCCTGTTTCGTTACGCGCCGCTTTCGGTGTTGCTGCTTAGCTTCAGCCGCGCGGGGATGGCCGAGGATTACTTTGATCCCGCCGCGCTGGAGCTTTCCTCTACCGAACAGAAAACGGCGGATCTGCACTATTTCTCTGAAAAGGGCGGGCAGATGCCAGGCACCTGGCTCGTGACGCTGGAGATTAACGGACGCGAGGAGCGGCATCAGGAGATCACCTTCGTCAATGAGAAAGGCAGCCTGCAACCCGTTTTTAGCGTATCGCTGCTGGAAGCGCTTGGGGTGAATGTCAGGGCCATTCCTGCATTCTCCCGGTTGCGGGAGGGAGAATCGTTCACGCACCTCGCGGATTTTATTCCGGCAGCGCGAACCTCCTATGATTTCAACCAGCAGCGTCTTTTTCTCAGCCTGCCGCAGGCGGCGATGAAACACCGCAGCCGTGGCTACGTGCCGCAGTCGCAGTGGGACGATGGTATCCCGGCGGCATTTACTGATTACAGTCTGTCGGGCGGCCAGGCACATCATCAGCGTGGCGTCACGACATCCAGCTATCTGAGCCTGCGTAACGGTATCAATCTGGGGGCGTGGCGGTTGCGCAACACCTCCGCCTGGAGCCACAGCGACGCGGGCGGCGACCATTTTCAGTCGCAAAGTAGCTGGCTGACCCGGGATATTCGCCGTCTTAACAGCCAGCTACGGATCGGCGATGCCTGGACCGCAGGCGACGTCTTCGATAGCGTGGCGTTTCGCGGGGTACAGCTCACATCAAGCGAAAGCATGTTGCCCGACAGCCAGCGCGGCTTCGCACCAACCATCCGCGGCGTCGCACACAGCTTCGCTAAAGTCTCCGTTTCGCAAAATGGCTATGTGATCTATGAAACCTGGGTGGCCGCCGGGCCATTTATCATTAACGATCTGTTCCCCGGCGCACAAAGTGGCGATCTACAGGTGACGGTCACGGAAAGTGACGGCTCAACGCGCGTCTTTACCCAACCCTATTCTGCGGTGCCGTTTATGCGACGCCTGGGCAGCCTGAAATACAGCCTCAACGCCGGACGATTTCACTCCGGCTCCGGCGATGCGCGTTCACCTGAGTTTGTTGAAGGCGCTTTCTTCTACGGCCTGCTCTCGAGGATGACGGTGTATGGCGGCTTTCGTACGGCGAGCAACTATCAGGCCGGTGCAATTGGCGTAGGCAGAGGGTTTGGCGCATTTGGCTCGCTGGGCATTGACGATACGCTGGCAAAAAGCCGTTTACCCAATGGCAAAAGCGCGATGGGGCAGGCGTGGCGCATTCAGTATCAGAAAGATTTCAGCGCTACCGGCACCGCCTTCAACCTGGCGAGTTATCGCTATGCCTCGCGCAATTACTATGAATTCAGTGAACTGAATCAGTCTGACAGCCAACAGCTGCAACTCAATAATCGCCGTAGCCGCTCGCAGGTCACCTTCTCACAGACGCTGGGTCAGTTCGGCAGCCTCAGCGTCTCGGCATGGATGCAGGATTACTGGCATACGTCCGGGCAGGATAAAACCATCCACATTGGCTGGTACACCAGCTGGCGAGGCATTACCTGGGGCGCGGGGTATGACTACACCGACTCAGCGCTTGAGCAGCATCCCGATCGTACCGTGTCGTTTAACGTCAATGTTCCGCTTGGTCACTGGTTACCGGACAGCTCGGTCAGTTACTTCATCAACCACAACAATCGTGGGATGACCACTCAGCAGGTGTCACTCAACGGCAGTGCGCTGGCGAATCGCAACCTTAATTACAGCGTTCAGCAGAGTAAGGCCAGCGAGGGACAAGCCGACAGTACCAGCCTGGCGCTGCAATACAACGGTGGCTACGGCAACGTCAGCCTCGGTTATGACCACAGCCGAAGCGGTAGCAACGCGAGCCTCGGACTCGCCGGAGGCGTTATCGCCACGCAGTATGGCGTCACGCTTAGCCAGCCGCTGGGCGATACCGTCGCCCTGCTACGCGTGCCCGGCGCGGCTAACGTTGAGCCGGAGGGCTACAACGGGATCCATACCGACAGCCGCGGCTATGCGGTCATGCCAACGCTCTCGGCGTATCGCAAAAATACCGTCAGCCTTGATACGGCGACGCTGGGTGAGAACGTCGACGTTGAGCAGAGCGGTCTGACGCTCATTCCCACCAGCGGCGCGGTGGTGCTGGCCAATTACAAAACCCACATTGGTTATCGCGTTCTGTTTTCCCTGCGCTACCACGGCGAACCGTTGCCGTTTGGCGCGCAGGCTGAAGTGGTGGAGCAGAACCGCCATTCTGCAAACCGAAGCATGGTCGCTGACGGCGGTCAGGCCTACCTGAGCGGGGTACCAGAGCGCGGCACCCTGCGCGTCAGCTGGTATCAGGACGGGGAGCAGCAGCAATGCCAGACACCTTTCAGACTGGGGAAAGCTCATATGGCCCCCGGTATCGCCACGCTGTCCGTTGAGTGCCATTAGAGGAATATCATGCGTCGTTTTATTCACTGGTTTTTCTATCTGAGCCTTCTTTCGCTTTTTGGCATGCTGAGTTTTCATGCCCATGCCCAGACTTCAACCTGCCGCACCACGCGCGATCAGTGGGTCGTTCAGGTGCCCTACGCCATAGGGTATGCGCCCGGCACGGCGGACTGGACGCCGATATCTGCGCCGATACAGTCTACCGGGGCGGATTTCTACAGCTGTGATGGCGGGAATGATGCCTGGCGTAGTATCGGCTTTGTCGACGTGGATAACCCCGTCGGCACCGTGGTTGGTGAAGACGGCGCGTCACGTCACGTCTATAAAACTCAGATCGACGGCATCGGCTACGCGCTGGGGTTCCGGGAACAGCAGTACTGCGGCGCCGATGCGGTACGCTATATTGACGGCACAAGTCAGGTGAATGGCAATGAGTCCAGGCGCATTTGCGACGCATCGCAAAACCCCGCCTTTGCCAGCGCCTCAATGTATAAAATGCAGTTCTGGGTGGTGTTTTACAAAATTCCAACGACCAGCGCCATGCCTGACGATAACGCCAATTCCCAGGAGCAAAATGTCGGATCGCTGATATTGCAGGCGGGAGAAAATCAAGCCAGCGCCACCAACGTGGCGACACCGGTACAGATCCATCTCGCCAGCTTCACCGTCAGGCGTACCAGCTGTTCAGTGGGCTCTCGCAGCATTCTTGTTCCCATGGGGAGCGTGAGCCAGCGTGAATTTCATGGCATAGGCTCCCGCGCCGGAGGCGGACGCTTCAGCATTCCGGTGACCTGCGAAAATAACACGGCGGTGAAGATGGGTTTCTTTGGCGATACCACGCCGGGCAACGATCGGGCGCTGGCATTGACGAAGCAGGAGGATAGCGCCAGCGGTGTCGGGATCGAACTGCTTTACGGTGACAATACCGGTTCGGTTCAGGGGCAGGTGGTACCGTGGAACACCCCACAGGTGTCAGCATTTGGGCAAGTGGGGGATAACCAGACGCAAACCTTCTGGTTTGATGCGCATTACCTTCAGACGGAAGAGAACGTGACGGCGGGAAAAGCGGATGCGATGGCGACGTTTAACCTGATTTACAACTGAGTTTCCCCTGCCGCAGCGGCAGGGGAGGACGATCAGAACGCGGTCTTACAAAAACCCGTCATCTCTTTCAGGCCCATTTCGCGACCAAGCTCAGTCATCGGGTGCACCACTACCAGGCCACGGACGCTTTTCTTCAGCTTGCCCATGTCGGCCTGCTCTTTTTTGGTGATCGCGCGGCGATGCGGCATGTTCATCAGCTTCTGCGCTTCTTTACTCAGCTTCTGGCCTTTCACTTCGCGCAGGCGTTCAATTTCCGCCTCCAGCTTCACGGACTCTTTTTCCAGCTCGGCATATTTCTCGGCGGAATCGACCAGGGAGAGGCCAGCCATCTGATGGCGGATCAGATCCAGACGGTCGCTCAGGCGTTTAATTTCGTTCTTTTCGACTTCTTTCATGACAAATAACTCTGAAAACGGGGAATTTACAGGGAAGGATACACCAATGTGTGCGGGCTTACTTCTGAAACGCTTTTTTTAAGCTGATTTTAGAAATCAGCTCAGTCAGGGAAAGCACCATGGTGGAGCGCACAACCTGTTGATAACGCAGCTTTTGCATCGCGTACAGATCTGGGTCGCTGTTATCAAACTGAGGTGCGGGAGGGAGCGCGGATACGCAGTGCAGTTCGCCGAAGGGCCCCAGTATCTCATCATCGGTAAAGGTGTACTCATTACCGTCATGATTGAGCTCTTCGCGCAGCGCCATTAACAGCTCGGCGTCTTCATACTCCTGGCGGTTCAGCACGCCAAGACCGTAAATCAGCTTCAGCCGTACCGATAAATCGCCCAGCGGTCCGTCTCCGTCCAGTAACGGTTCTACAGCATACTTTACCGCGTAGTCGTCTTTGCGAAACACCTGAAGCACCAGAATGTTCACCGCCTCGGTTAACAGCTCGACGGCGGCAATCAGGAAACTCCGTACGGTTTTGCCAGCATTCAGACGCTCAAGCACACGATTTTCAAAGGCCTGGGTTTGTTCCATTATTGCCTGCATATCTGACAATCTGTTATTCGGGCGCAGGCTAACCTGCGCCGGACTCTGCATCATTTGGTTGCGTTGTATGCGCTGACCGCCTCCGCAACTACGTCACTGTTGGCATCCAGACCGGAGATCTGCGCCAGCGCAGCCTGCGCGCCTTTGTCATCAATCAGCTGAGCCAGCTCAATCGCCTGCGGGTCCTGCTCGCTGCGGTAGTGCATAGCGGCAGCGATGCCCTTCACCAGGTTAGCGTGCGGCAGGCCGTATTCCAGCGTGCCCAGCAGCGGTTTAATCAGGCGGTCGCCCGCGCTTAGTTTACGCAGCGGCTGACGACCCACGCGCTCAACGTCATCTTTCAGATACGGGTTTTCAAAACGACCGAGGATTTTCTGGATGTATGCTGCGTGTTTATCAGCATCAAAACCGTAGCGTTTGATCAGCACCGCGCCGCTCTCTTCCATTGCCCCTTTGACCACCGCACGGATGTTCTCATCGAGGATCGCGTCACGAATCGTCTGATGACCGGCCAATTTTCCGAGGTACGCGGTTATAGCATGCCCGGTGTTCAGCGTGAAGAGTTTACGTTCGACAAATGCCATCAGGTTATCGGTTAATTCCATTCCCGGAATGGTCGGCAGCGCGCCCTTAAACTGGGTTTTATCAACGATCCACTCGCTGAAGGTTTCCACGGTCACTTCCAGCGGATCGTTGGTGGCGGATGCTGAAGGCGGAACGATGCGATCCACGGCGGAATCCACAAAACCTACGTGCGCTTCAACCCAGGCTTTATCTTCGTCTGCGACGGTCGCAAGAACGTGGCCTTTCAGCTGCGTGGTGCCGCGCACCATGTTTTCACAGGCGATGATGTTCAGCGGCGTTTCAACGCCCTGTGCTTTACGCTTCGCCAGGCCTTTCGCGACCGCCGGGGCGATGCGCTCAAGCACCACCGGACCCACGGCGGTGGTGACCAGATCAACGCTCGCGATGAGGTCAATCACGTCGTCGCCAATGCTGCTTACCGCGTTGACGCCAGAGACCGTTTCAACCTGTTCGTTTTCACCCACCACGTGAACCTGATAGCTATGACGGGCATTCAGGGCATCCAGAACCACCTGATTCACATCGGCGAATGTCAGGGTAATGCCCGCGTCTGCCAGCAGTTTACCGATAAAGCCACGACCGATATTACCTGCGCCAAAATGTAATGCTTTCATAGTGTTAACCTTCATCAATGTTTTTACCCGAGAGGGCTGGGGTGAGGAACGTTTTCCCCTCACCCTAGCCCTCTCCCCGGGGGGAGAGGGAAGAGGCGCTGTTACTTGTTCAGCAGGGCCAGAACTTCTTCAACGCTGGTGGTGTTGGCCAGACGCTCAATAACCGTTTCGTCATCCAGCGCGTTGGTCAGGCTGGTAATCACCTGGATATGCTCGTTGTTGCGAGCGGCGATACCAATCACCAGACGGGCGATGTCGTCCTCTTCTTCACCGAAGCGCACGCCATCAGGATACTGACAGAACACCACGCCGGTTTTCAGCACGCGGTCTTTGGCTTCCACCGTACCGTGCGGAACCGCGATGGATTCACCCAGGTAGGTTGGGGTCAGCTTTTCGCGTTCCAGCATCGCCTCAACGTACTCAGGCTGAACGTAGCCGCCTTTCACCAGCTGCTCACCGGCGAAGCGAATGGCCTCTTCTTTATTGGTCGCCGTGCGGCCAAGGAAGATGTTTTCAGCGCCCAGTTTGAACAGATGCGCGTTGCTCTCGTCGAAGCTGTCTTGCAGGCTGGTACGCACTTTCACTTCGTTATCTTCATGGCGCTGCGCCGCCACCAGGCGTTCGGTCAGGCTGGCGTACAGGCCGCTGTCGAGGAAGTTGGTCAGGGAAATGTGCTGCGCCTGCGGTACCTGACGCATAGCGCGTTCGGTCAGATCGCGGTGCGTGATCACCAGGTCAACGTCCGGCGGCAGGCTGTTAATCGCGCTGTTGGTGACGGAGATGTTGGTCAGACCCGCATCCTGCACTTTCTTCCGCAGTACGCCCGCACCCATTGCGCTGGAGCCCATACCGGCATCACAAGCCACGATGATTTTACGCACGTGGCTCAGGTCGTTAGAGACATCACCCGCCGTCAGCGGTGTTGCGCCTTTGGATTCGGCTTTCATGTCATGCATACGACGGGTTGCCGCTTCGATATCGTCGTCTTCTTTCACCTTGCTGGTTTTCAGCAGGATAGCGGAGGCCACGAAGGAGACCGCCATGGCCGCACAGATCGCCGCGATGTTCGCGAAGTAGGCGCCTTTCGGGGTCATCGCCAGCACCGCCAGGATAGAGCCTGGAGAAGCAGGAGACACCAGACCACCGCCCAGTACGCTCAGGGTGAACACGCCGGTCATACCGCCAAGGATAACGGCAAGGATCAGACGTGGGTTCATCAGCACATACGGGAAGTAAATTTCGTGAATACCGCCCAGGAAGTGAATGATCGCCGCGCCGCCAGCAGACTGTTTCGCGCTGCCGCGACCAAAGAACATGTATGCCAGCAGAACGCCCATACCCGGACCCGGGTTCGCTTCAATCAGGAAGAAGATGGACTTGCCGAGATCGTGTGACTGCTGAATACCCAGCGGTGAGAAGATACCGTGGTTGATGGCGTTGTTCAGGAACAGGATTTTCGCTGGTTCAACGAAGATAGACGCCAGCGGCAGCATGTCGTGCGCCACCATGAAGTTAACGCCCGCGGCCAGCAGCTTGGACAGCACTTCAACCGCCGGGCCAATGCCGAGGAACGCCAGAATCGCGAGGATCATCCCGATGATGCCCGCAGAGAAGTTGTTCACCAGCATTTCGAAGCCGGATTTGATCTTGCCATCAACCCAGACGTCAAATTTCTTGATCGCCCAGCCGCCCAGAGGACCGGCAATCATCGCACCGAGGAACATCGGCATATCCGCACCGACGATCACCCCCATGGTTGTGATGGCACCCACGACGCCACCGCGGTCACCGCCCACCAGACGACCACCGGTATAACCGATGAGCAGTGGCAGGAGATAGGTAATCATTGGGCCAACAAGTTTTGCCAGCGTTTCGTTAGGCAACCACCCTGTCGGAATAAATAATGCGGTGATAATACCCCACGCGATAAACGCGCCGATATTTGGCATCACCATGTTGCTGAGGAAACGACCAAAGCTTTGCACTTTGATCTTGAAATCGGATGACATAAAACACCCCTTCTTATGTTTACGCTTAGGCTTGTGGCCCGAGGTTTATCGTTAATGTGCGGCGGCAGAGGTAGCCGGGCCCTGTTCTGATGCTGTGAAATCTGGCACTGAATCGTTCAACTGTCCAGACAGCGAAATTTTGTGTGATCTGAATCACATGAATGTAGGGGGTGAGGACATTAATGAAGTGATCGCGATCACATAACGAGTGTGTGAAAAAAATACATCGCTCAAAATTACGCCAAAGTGGACGGTGTTTTGTGATTTATATCACAATGTTAAGTTGGCTGTTTGTTTCCAGATTGTGATTTGATTCACAAAATATTTTTATGCAGATTTCTCCCGTATCCCCTCATGGCAGGAATGCGATACGCACACCTGCCTTTTTCCACGGCTTGATCCATACTGACCTCTTTGTGGGCATTAAGGATAAGCAATGAAACTCATCGGCAGTTATACCAGTCCTTTCGTGCGTAAGATTTCGATTCTCCTGCTGGAGAAAGGGATTGAATTTGAATTCGTAAATGAACAGCCCTACAACGCAGAGAACGGCGTTGCGCAGTACAACCCGCTGGGGAAAGTCCCGGCGCTGGTAACGGACGAGGGCGACTACTGGTTTGATTCCCCGATCATTGCGGAGTACATCGAGCTGCTTGGCGTTGCGCCAGCCATGCTGCCGGCGGACCCAAAAGCAGCGCTGGCGATGAAGCAAATTGAAGCCCTGGCGGATGGCATTATGGATGCGGCATTGACGTCCGTACGCGAGCAGGCAAGGCCCGCCGCCCAGCAGTCAGAAAATGAGCTGCTACGCCAGCGCGAAAAAATCAGCCGCAGCCTGGATATGTGCGAACAGCTGATCCGCGACGGGAAAATTCAGAGCGATAGCCTGAATCTGGCGACGATCGCCATCGCCTGCGCTATTGGCTACCTCAATTTCCGCCGCGTCTCGCCGGGCTGGTGCGTGGATCGTCCGCTGCTGGTCAAACTGGCGGAGACGCTCTTCCAGCGCGAAAGTTTTGCCCGGACTGAACCGCCAAAGGCTTGATGCGGGTTATAACACTTCCTGGTGGGAGGCGGTACAATCCCCCCACATGTTAACTCCCTCTCCCGTCGGGAGGGGGGAAGATATTTACTCGCCAGGCGCATTCATGACTACTCATCATTCCCTCTACAGCCAGATCCCCGCTACCGATCGTCTGCTTCGTGACCCGCGCATCACTGCGGTGCTGGAGCAGTTTGGCCATACTGCAACGGTCGACATGCTACGCCAGCTTCAGGACGATGCGCGTCGCCATATTCAGGCTGAGAACGCGCTACCCGGCTGGTGCGTGGCGTGGGAGCAGGAAGTTGAACGCAGGCTGAGCAAGCACGGGCAAAGCGCGTTGCGCCCGGTTATTAACCTGACAGGCACGGTTCTGCACACCAATCTGGGCCGGGCACAGCAGGCCGAAGAGGCAACAGAGGCCGTCACCCGTGCCATGCGCTCGCCGGTGACGCTGGAGTACGATCTGGACGGCGCCGGGCGTGGGCATCGCGATCGCGCACTGGCGGATCTTCTCTGCCAGATCACCGGCGCGGAAGATGCCTGCATTGTGAATAACAACGCGGCGGCGGTGCTGCTAATGCTGGCGGCCACCGCGAGCGGAAAAGAGGTTGTCGTCTCTCGCGGCGAGCTGGTGGAGATCGGCGGGGCGTTTCGTATTCCGGACGTCATGCGCCAGGCGGGCTGCACGCTGCATGAAGTGGGCACAACCAACCGTACCCATGCAAAAGATTATCGCGCGGCGGTGAATGAAAACACCGCCCTGCTGATGAAAGTGCATACCAGCAATTACCACATTGAGGGTTTCACCAAAACGGTGGAAGAGGCCGAACTGGCCGCCATTGGGCGCGAGCTAAACGTGCCGGTGATTGCCGATCTCGGCAGCGGGTCGCTGGTGGATATGCGCCAGTACGGTCTGCCGAAAGAGCCCATGGTGCAGGAAATGGTTGCCGCGGGCGTAAGCCTGGTCAGTTTCTCCGGTGATAAATTGCTGGGCGGGCCGCAGGCGGGGATTATCGTCGGCAGGCGCGAGCTGATTGCGCAGCTACAGCAGCATCCGCTGAAGCGCGCCCTGCGTGCCGATAAAATGACGCTGGCCGCGCTGGAAGCCACGCTGCGGCTCTATCTCCACCCGGAGAAACTGGCTGATCGCCTGCCCACGTTGCGTTTGCTGAGCCGTGATGCGGCCTCCATTCGCGCGCAGGCGGAAGCGCTACTGCCGCAGGTTGCTCCTCATTACCCTGAGTTTGACGTTCGTAACGAGCCTTGCCTGTCGCAAATTGGCAGCGGCTCGCTGCCGGTGGACAGGTTACCGAGCGAAGCGCTGACGTTCACCCCGCGCGACGGACGCGGAAGCCAGCTTGAGGCGCTGTCGGCGCGCTGGCGCGCATTACCGACGCCGGTGATTGGCCGGATCGGTGACGGGCGCATGTGGCTGGATTTACGCTGTCTGGAAGATGAAGTGCGGTTTCTGGAGATGATGTTGAAATGATTATTGCCACCGCCGGTCATGTTGACCACGGCAAAACCACGTTATTGCAGGCCATTACGGGCGTGAATGCCGATCGCCTGCCGGAAGAGAAAAAGCGCGGCATGACCATTGACCTGGGTTACGCCTACTGGCCGCAGCCCGACGGTCGCGTGCTGGGCTTTATCGACGTGCCCGGCCACGAGAAGTTTCTTTCCAATATGCTCGCGGGCGTGGGCGGGATCGATCACGCCCTGCTGGTGGTCGCGTGCGATGACGGGGTGATGGCGCAAACGCGCGAGCATCTGGCGATCCTCCAGCTGACGGGAAACCCGCAGTTGACCGTCGCCCTCACCAAAGCGGACCGTGTGGATGAGGCGCGTATCGACGAGGTGCGTGAAGAGGTGCTGACGGCGCTGAGTGAATACGGTTTTAAGGATGCCGCATTGTTTGTCACAGTGGCGACAGAAGGCCGCGGTATCGACGCTCTTCGTGACCATTTGCAGCAGATCCCGTCTCGTAAACAGGCCAGCCATCACCGCTTCCGTCTGGCGATCGACAGGGCGTTTACCGTGAAAGGGGCTGGGCTGGTGGTGACCGGTACCGCGCTGAGCGGCGAAGTGAACGTGGGCGACACCCTGTGGCTGACGGGCGTGAACAAACCGATGCGCGTGCGCGGGCTTCACGCGCAAAACCAGCCGGTGGAACAGGCCCATGCCGGGCAGCGTATCGCCCTGAATATTGCCGGTGATGCCGAAAAAGACCAGCTTAACCGCGGCGACTGGCTGCTGGCCGACGCGCCGCCGGAGCCTTCTGAACGGATCATCGTTTCACTCCAGACCCACACGCCGCTGACCCAGTGGCAGCCGCTGCATATCCACCACGCGGCCAGCCACATCACCGGACGCGTGTCGCTGCTGGAAAACGATCTCGCCGAACTGGTGTTCGACTCCCCGCTCTGGCTGGCGGATAACGACCGCCTGGTTCTGCGCGATATTTCGGCGCGGGAAACGCTGGCGGGCGCGCGCGTGGTCATGCTGGATCCGCCCCGTCGCGGCAAGCGTAAGCCCGAGTATTTACAGTGGCTGGCCGCACTGGCCCAGGCCCGCGATGATAAGTCTGCGTTAGATATCCACCTTGAGCGTGGTGCGGTGGATCTGGCGGCGTTCGCCTGGGCGCGCCAGCTCAGCAGCGAAGGATTGCGTCTTCTGACGCAGGAGCCAGGTTTTATTCAGGCCGGCAACAGCCTGCTGAACGCGCCGGTGGCGGCGCGCTGGCAGCGCAAAGTGCTGAGCACGCTGGCGACCTACCATGAACAGCATCAGGATGAGCCCGGCCCGGGCCGTGAACGTCTGCGGCGCATGGCGTTGCCCATGGAAGACGACGCGCTGGTGCTGTTGCTGATTGAAAACATGCGTGAAAGCGGCGTGATTGCAAGTCATCACGGCTGGCTGCACCTGCCGGAGCACAAGGCCGGTTTTACCGCTGAGCAGGACGCGGTCTGGCAAAAAGTGGCGGCGCTGTTTGGCGATGAACCGTGGTGGGTGCGCGATCTGGCGCGTGAAACCCATACCGATGAGCAGCTGATGCGTCAGGTACTGCGCCATGCGGCGCAGCAGGGGATGATTGTGGCGATCGTGAAAGATCGTTATTACCGCAACGATCGGATCGTGGCATTTGCGAACCTGATCCGGGAGCTGGATCAGGCGCGCGGATCAACCTGCGCCGCAGACTTCCGCGATCGGCTGAACGTAGGACGCAAACTGGCGATTCAGATCCTGGAGTATTTCAACCGCATCGGGTTTACGCGTCGTCGTGGCAATGACCATGTGCTACGCGACGCGCAGTTATTTCCCTAAGCGTTAAGCGCTGCGCGCCTGCTTCTGCTTAGCCAGCCAGACCGCACCCAGCCTTCCCGCCTGGTTACCCAGCTCGCAGGGAAGGATGGGCACCCGGAGCGCTTCCCACTCCTCGAATCGCTGTAGGTATTTATCCAGCAGGAGATAGATTTTCTCCTGCTCGCTAATGCCGCCGCCAATCAGCACCGCCTGCGGATCAAACATGGAGATCACGCTGTAGATGCCCCGCGAGAGGAAATGCGCCCACTCTTCTATGGCCTCACGCAGATGCACGTCGCTGTCCATGCGTCTAAACAGCTCCTCACCGTCAGGCATCTCATCTTCCGACACGGCCAGCGCGCGGCGGCAGGCTTTCATCAGGCCGCTGGCGGACGCCACTTCGTGCATCGGCTCGCCGTTGTTGCCAACGGGCAGCACGCCAAACTCACCCGCCCGGTAGTGCGACCCACGGTAGAGATCGCCCTCCATGACGATACCGCCGCCGATGCCGGTGCCGATGGTGATGCAGACAAAATGCTCATAATCCTTACCGGCGCCCTGCCAGCGTTCGCCCAGCGCCGCGCAGTTGGCGTCATTTTCGGTTGTTACGGGGAGATCGGTCAGCTGTGCGAAAAGCTCGCACAGGTTTTCACCGTCAAGGTAATCCAGCGCCCCGGCCTTGGCCGCTTCGCCGGTATGGTGATTGATGTGGCCCGGAAAACTCACGCCGATGCCGACGATCTCATGCTCCTGGCGGTACTTATCCACCACCGCTTTCCACTTCTGTTTGAAGGTGCTTTCATCGTCAGGCGTATCATATTCATCGGATGTCAGTTCTTCGCCGTTTTCGTTGATCACGCCGTGTTTGATGTGGGTTCCGCCCACGTCAAAGCCGATAAATAGCTGCATTGCATTGTTCCTCATGAGCCCCTGAGCTATTAAGTATGGCTCCGGCGGCAGAAACGAAACGTAAAGTACGGTAATCCGTGATACGGCTCGTAAACCCGTTACCGACTGGCGAGAAAATCACCAGCCGGAACTACCCTTGTTGTACACCTACTGCAAGGAGACGGTCATGACAAACAATCCTCCCTCATCGCGTATCCAGCCAGGCGAGTATGGTTTTCCTCTTAAGCTGAAGCCCCGCTATGACAACTTCATCGGCGGCGACTGGGTGGCGCCCGTCGACGGTGAGTACTATTCCAACCTGACGCCCGTTACCGGCCAGCCGCTGTGTGAAATTGCCAGTTCGGGCAAGCGGGATATCGATTTAGCGCTGGATGCGGCGCATAAGGCGAAAGATAAGTGGGGACAAACGTCCGTTCAGGACAGAGCGGCCATTTTGTTCAAAATCGCCGATCGGATGGAGCAGAATCTGGAGCTGCTGGCGACCGCGGAAACGTGGGACAACGGCAAGCCGATCCGGGAAACCATGGCGGCGGACGTGCCGCTGGCGATTGACCATTTCCGCTATTTTGCGTCCTGCATTCGTGCCCAGGAGGGGGGAATAAGTGAAGTTGACAAAGATACCGTGGCGTATCACTTCCACGAGCCGCTCGGCGTGGTGGGGCAAATTATTCCGTGGAACTTCCCGCTGCTGATGGCGAGCTGGAAAATGGCGCCCGCGCTGGCGGCGGGTAACTGCGTGGTGCTGAAACCTGCACGCTTAACGCCGCTTTCGGTACTGCTGCTGATGGAGGTGATTGGCGACCTGTTGCCGCCGGGGGTCATTAACGTGGTCAACGGGGCCGGGGGAGAGATCGGCGAATATCTGGCTACTTCAAAGCGTATTGCTAAAGTGGCGTTTACCGGCTCAACGGAAGTGGGTCAGCAGATCATGCAGTACGCGACCCAGAACATCATTCCGGTGACCCTGGAGCTGGGCGGGAAATCGCCGAACATCTTCTTTGCCGACGTGATGGATGAAGAGGACGCCTTCTTCGACAAAGCGCTGGAAGGGTTTGCGCTGTTCGCGTTCAACCAGGGTGAAGTTTGCACCTGTCCGAGCCGCGCGCTGGTGCAGGAATCCATTTATGAGCGCTTTATGGAGCGGGCGATCCGGCGCGTGGAGTCGATTCGCAGCGGTAATCCGCTGGATAACGTCACCCAGATGGGAGCGCAGGTATCGCATGGCCAGCTGGAAACCATCCTCAACTATATTGATATCGGCAAAAAAGAGGGGGCCGATGTGTTGACCGGCGGTCGTCGTAAGGTGCTGGGCGGCGATTTGCAGGAGGGTTACTACCTTGAGCCGACCATCCTGTTCGGTAAGAACAACATGCGCGTTTTCCAGGAGGAAATTTTTGGACCGGTGCTTGCCGTCACCACGTTTAAAACCATGGACGAGGCGCTGGAGCTCGCCAACGACACGCAGTATGGCCTGGGGGCGGGCGTCTGGAGTCGTAACGGTAATCTGGCCTATAAAATGGGCCGCGGCATTCAGGCCGGACGCGTATGGACAAACTGCTATCACGCCTATCCGGCTCATGCGGCGTTTGGCGGCTACAAGCAGTCGGGCATCGGGCGTGAAACCCATAAGATGATGCTGGAGCACTACCAGCAAACGAAATGTCTGTTAGTCAGCTACTCCGATAAACCGCTGGGGCTGTTTTAATCTCCGGGCTCAGGTCGTTCCGGGTAGGGTGACCTGAGCCGGGTTAAAGCCGGGTGGCGGCTTCGCCTTACCCGGCCTACTTTTTACTCCCTCTCCCGTGGGAGAGGGCTGGGGTGAGGGCAACAGGCCGCAGTTATTCAGCTTTCATCCACCCATATCCGCATTTCCCCTTCTCCCCGGTTTGCCCAGCTGAACCACGGAATAAAGGTCAGCGTCTGGGGCTGACGTTGCACCGGCGAGCGGTCGTACTGCCACAGGGCATCAGTGCCCTTCGCCTGACACCCGATCCCTTCCGCCTGTATCAGCATCTTGTGCGCGAAAATGCCTTTGCCTTCAAAGACCCGAAACGCGCTGTCCTGGGGCAAAGAAAGGTTATGCAGATTTGCGCCGTTATCGGCTTCTTCCAGGCAGTAAACCAGCGGTCCACGCTGCAATGCGACTTTCCCCGCCTGCTGGCGCACCTGCGGGTTGCCGTATACGCGGCGGACCGGCATCGGTAACGTCAGCGTCAGCGTGTCGCCTTCCTGCCAGCTGCGGTTGAGGTATAAGTATCCACGGGAGACCTCGCCTGTAATGGCCTGACCATTGAGCGAAACAGCCGGTTCCGCACACCAGTCCGGCAGCCTCAGGGCCAGCGTGTGAGTCACCGGAACTGGTGAGGTAATCTCGATTTTCACCTGCTCATGCCACGGATAGTTCCCGCTAATCCGCAGCTGGAGGCTGTTATCCCCAACCGGAATGGCGACGTCGTTCCCCACGTACAGGTTGATCAACAGCGCGTCCGGGCGAACGGTATAAATGTAGTGCCCCAGCGAGGTCAGCACGCGCGCAATATTCGGCGGGCAACAGGCACAGCCGAACCAGCGCTGGCGCACCGGTTTGACGTGGTCATAGATATGGTTAAAGGCCAGGGTTTTCGGGTGCACTTCCAGCGGATTCACATAAAAGAAATGCTTACCATCCAGCGCCATGCCGCCCAGCACCGTGTTGTACAGCGCGCGCTCCATCACGTCGGCGTAGTGGCCGTCCGCCTCCATCTCCAGCATCCGGCGGGCAAACATCATCAGGCCGATGGAGGCGCAGCTTTCGGCGTAGACCGTATCGTTGGGCAGATCGTAATCGCTGCTGAACGCCTCGCCGCTGCTTTGGGAGCCAATCCCGCCGGTGATGTACAGCTGGCGCTGTGCCATGTTGTTCCACAGCCGCAGGCAATCCTGACGTTTCCCCTCGTCGCTGCTCAGGCGCGCCAGATGTGCCATGCCCGCCATCAGATAGACAAAACGCACGGCGTGGCCGATGGCCGTTTGTTGTTCCGCAAGGGGCAGATGCGCCTGGCTGTAGGCTTTGTCCTTGACCATCCACGCCGGGCCATAGGTGTTCCAGTATGACGTTCTGCCGCGCTTCTCGTATTCGATATCGTAGAAGTGAGGCTGCGCGCCGCGTTCCTCAATAAAGTATTTCACCAGATTGAGATAGCGTTGCTCCTGCGTGACGTCGTACAGCCGCATCAGCGCCAGCTCGATTTCCGGGTGGCCAGGGTAACCGTGCAGCTGGTTTTCGCCCGGGCCAAACACGCTGTCGATATGATCCGCCAGCCTGCACACCACGTCCAGCAGGCGGCGTTTTCCGGTTCCCTGGAAATACGCCACGCCCGCTTCAATCATATGTCCGGCGCAGTACAGTTCGTGGCATTCGGCCAGATTGGTCCAGCGCTCGGCCGGTGCTTTCACCGTGAAATAGGTATTGAGATAGCCATCTTCGCACTGCGCCGCTGCGACCAGCTCGATCACCTCGTCGGCGGTTTTTTCCAGTTCAGCATCCGGCTTCTGGCACAGCGACCACGCCACGGCTTCGAGCCATTTCGCCACGTCGCTGTCCTGAAAGACCATCCCGTAGAACTCCCCCTGTTCCAGACCGGCCGCAATGCGGAAGTTGGCGATGGCGTGGCTGGGTTCGGCCTCCGCCACGCGATCGTTAAGCGCATCCCACTGGTAGGGGATCACCACATCGCGGACCAGCCGTTGGTACTGACCAAGAAACGGGTCGTTGATTTTCAGCTGATGCAGGTCGGCTTCCATTATGGTCATATCGTTCTCCTCAGGACTGTACATGACGCTGGCGCAAATCGGTGGCAATGCGCGACATCACGGGATTGTTAAGCCTGCACCAGCGGATAGCGACCGCCAGCAGCAGGTGGAAAAGGGCAGGAAGCAGCGTCTCCATGGCGGTGATGCCCTGCAATGAGGCGGGTGTCTGGTTACCTGCGCCTGGCTGATAGGCCACGGCAATAAACACCAGGCTGATGATCCCGGCGCTGGATGCCCACGCGAGCTTGATGAAAAACAGATTGAAGGCGAAGTTCATCCCCGATGAGCGCACGCCGGTTTTCCATTCGCCGTAGTCATCGGCAAAGGCCATCAGCGAGAAGTGCAGCGGCAGGGTGAAGCCCAGGATCACGCCGTTACTTAAAATCACGATCAACCAGAGCGTCTGGTGCGCCGGGCCACCCGGCAGGAACCACATTCCCACCGCAAGCGCAGCGAGTATCAGGTTGGTGTAGTAGTAGAGTTTGACGGTATCAATCCGCCGCGACAGCGGACTGACGATCACCGCGCCCAGAATAGCGGCAAAGGTCACCATGGTGAAAAACAGCGAGGTGTACGCCGTGCTGCCCTGAAGCACGTAGGTGATGAAGTACATGTATCCGCCGCCGCGAATGTTGAAGACGTTGATCAGCAGAAACGACATCACCAACATCAGCAGCAGCTGATCGTTTTTCCGCAGGCCCGCCAGGTGCTCGCGCAGGGTGAATTTACCCATCAGCGCAAGCGGGACGCGCTCGCGCACCCAGAAGAAGCAGCACAGGAACATCACCACGGCGATGGTGCACAGCACGCCGACGCCCAGCTGATAACCCCGGGCGGTATTGCCCTGTCCCAGCTCTGACACCAGCCACGGCAGGCCAACGGAGACCAGAAAGCCCGCCACGCCGCACAGTACGAAGCGCCAGGACTGGCAGGATATAACCTCGTTGTGGCGGGTGGTCATGGTGTTGATCAGCGCGCAATATGGCACGTTGATGGCGGTATAGCCCACTGAAAGCAACAGATAGGTGCCGAACGCCCAGGCGATTTTCACGCCCATACTGGCGTCCGGGACGGTGAAGGTCAGCACGCCGACGATCCCGATGGGAAGCGCGACCCACAGCTGCCAGGGACGAAAACGCCCCCAGCGGCTCTGCGTGCGGTCGGCAATCACGCCCATCACCGGATCGGAAATCGCGTCAAATACCCGAAGGGCAATAAACAGCGTGCCCACCAGCGCGGGCGTCAGGCCAAATACATCGGTATAGAAAAAGGTCAGAAAGTTCATGATCAGGCAGGTAATTACCGTGCCGCCCGCGTCGCCCAGGCCGTAGCCAATTTTCTCGCGGACTGACAGCCGGTCATCGGCTGCCTGTTTTGCAACTTCTGCGTCTGTAATCGGTGTGGAAGTCATGGGGTAACTCCTCGATAAACGATTTTTTATCGTATTTGTGCAAGGTACCCCATTTATTCTGCATTCAACGGGCAGACCAACAAGGGAAGGGAAAAGTATAAAAAGGTGACGATTCCGACCTGATGGTGAAACTGTGAGTTTGATCGAGCCGTTCTGCTGATATTTATTAATAATCAAGGGATAAAGAAAATATTAGCCACCAAAAAAGCGGAAAAATGAATATCCATGCTTGAATTATCCATAGCACTTCCGATTAGAGTTCAAAATGGCGGGTTATTTATCTCCCGGGGCGTGGGCCGTCATCCCGCACGAAAATTATCTTCGTGGGAGATAATTTTTGTCGAAAAAGGGACATTAACGATCCAGGAGGAAAATACGCTGTTTGAGGTAAACGCTGGCGAGAGTTTGTTACTTTGGCCGAAGCGGCGGCATGTCGGCGTGGAAGATTTTCCGGGCGATCTCAAATTTTACTGGCTGCATTTTGAGGTGGATGAACGCTTGCCGGTGTTGCCAGGCGCGACGCCGCTGTCGATTGAGCAACACTGTAGCGTGCGGGATCCGCAATATGTTATTGCGTTATTCCGTCAGTTTTTAAGCGAGCAGGAAAAATTACAGCGTAGCCAGGCGCTGGAGATAATTTTGCTGTTAATTTTGCAGCAGATATCGCTCTCGCCGGGATATGAAGATAAAGCGGATGATGCGGGCGCGGCAATGGCGTGGAAGGCCAAGCAGATTATCCGCACGCACTTTCATTTGCCCCTGTCCACTTCGCAGCTGGCAAAAGAGCTGCACTGCAACGCAGATTACCTGGGGCGAGTATTTCGTCGGACGTTTCATTTAACCCTGACGGAGGCAATTCACCGCCAGCGCGTCAGGGCCGCTGAAAAACTGCTGCTGAACGATGCGGCCTCATTAACTGAAGTTGCCGCCCGGTGCGGTTTTAATGACGTGGGTTATTTCCGGCAAATATTCTCAAAACATACCGGGTTAACGCCCGCCGTCTGGAAACGGCGGTACTGTAAAGAGCATATTAATTCCGGATGATCACTGGCCGTAATAGGCATTTGCGCCATGCTTGCGCAGATAATGCTTATCCAGCAATTCCTGCTGGATAACCGGAAGCTGAGGTGCAAGCTGGCGCGAGAAAAGCCCCATATAGGCGCACTCTTCCAGCACCACGGCATTGTGTACCGCATCGGCAGCGTCTTTGCCCCAGGCAAACGGGCCGTGAGAATGAACCAGCACCGCCGGGACCTGCATCGGGCTTATGTCGCGCTCCTCGAAGGTTTTGATAATGACTTCCCCCGTCTGGTATTCATATTCACCCGCGATTTCAGCCGTGGTCATCAGCCGCGTGCAGGGGATCGCACCGTAAAAATAGTCCGCGTGCGTCGTTCCCCACGCGGGTAAATCTTGCCCCGCCTGCGACCAGATGGTGGCGTGGCGGGAATGGGTATGCACAATGCCGCCAATTTCCGGGTAACGACGATACAGCGCGAGATGGGTCGGGGTGTCGGAGGAGGGCTTTTTACTCCCCTCGACCACTTTACCCGTGGCGATATTTACCACCACCATATCTTCTGCGGTCATCACGTCGTACTCCACGCCGGATGGTTTGATCACCATCATGCCGCTGGCACGGTCAACCGCGCTGACGTTGCCCCAGGTGAACGTCACCAGCTGGTGGGCGGGCAGGGCGAGATTTGCCGCCAGCACCTCGGCTTTGAGTTGTTCTAACATGTCATGCCTCCTTCCTGCATTCGGGCTTCAATCCAGCGGCGCGCCTGGATGATCTCCAGCACCGGCTCTTTGGCTTTCTCGGTCCACATTTCAATCAGAAATGCGCCGCGATAATTAAGTTGATTCAGCGTGTTAAACACGCCAACGAAATCGACGCAGCCCTCGCCAAACGGCACGTCGCGGAACTGTCCGGGGCTTTGCTCGGTAACGGGCCGGGTATCTTTCAGGTGGATAGCGGCGATGCGGTCAATGCCCAGCGTCAGCTCGGCGGTGACGTCGTTGCCCCACGCGCTCAGGTTGCCGACGTCCGGGTAAACGCTGAACCACGGCGAGGCGAGCATGTCGTCCCACTTTTTCCACTTGCTGATGGAGTTCATAAACGCAGTGTCCATGATCTCTACCGCCAGCATTACCTGCGCGGCGGCAGCCTGCTCTACGGCCCACGCCAGCCCTTCGGCAAAGCGCTGTTGCGTGCCCTCATCGTGTTCCTCGTAGTACACGTCATAACCCGCAAGCTGGATGGTGCGAATACCCAAATCACGGGCCAGCCGGATGGCTTTGGTCATGATCTCGCGGGCGCGTTCGCGCACGATTTCATCGCGGCTGCCAAACGGGAAGCGACGATGGGCAGACAAGCACATCGACGGGATGGCCACGCGGGTCTCCAGCATCGCTTCCACAAGAGAGGCGCGCTGCGTGGTACTCCATTCAAGGCGCGATAAACGCTCGTCGGTCTCATCCACCGACATCTCCACAAAATCGAAGCCGCAGCTTTTTGCCAGAACCAGGCGCTCCGGCCAGGAGAGATCTTTTGGCAGCGCTTTTTCGTAAATGCCTAACGGATGCTGACGCATGGTTACTCTCCCCAGATGTCGCGGATTTGCGAATGGAATGCCTGTGCCACCTGCGGCGGATTATCGGCGCCTGCCAGCGCGCGCCCGGCAATGAAGGCTTTGACGTTGATCTGCTTAAACAGCGACAGGTCAGCGGGGGTGATACCGCCAGTTATAGAAAGCTGCAAACCGATATCGGACAGCGCCTTCATTTTGCTGAGATCCGCCTCACCCCACTGCTGGCCGCTGGCCTGTGCGTCGCGCCCGCGGTGGTAAATCGCCTGCTTCACCCCGATGCGATGCCACGCGCGCGCGTCGTCCAGCGTCCAGTTGCCAAACAGCTCCATCTGGATCTCGCCGCCGCCGCGCAGTGCGACCTCGTGGCCACGTTCAACGGTGGCCAGCGGGGCGGCACAGATGATGGTCATCCAGTTTGCGCCTGCGCCAAACGCCTGCTCAGCCAGCGTTTCTCCGGCATCGGCGACTTTCCAGTCCGCCACGATAATTTTATCCGGACACTGCGCACGCAGGGCGCGAACGGCGTTTAGCCCTTCGGTCAGGCATAGAATGGTGCCGGCTTCGACGATGTCGACGTGATCGGAAAGCGTCGCGACATCGCGCTGCGCGGCCTGAAGCGAGGTGTGGTCGAGCGCCAGCTGCAATAATGGTCGGCTCATAGGTCGTACTCCTTAACACGGGCGTGATAGCCCTGTAATGCTGAAATCAGTAGCTGGTAACGGTGATATTTGCGCTGGTAGGCGGCATGGGCACGCATGTCAGGTTCGATCATCCGGATGTCATGCCTGAGGGAGCGCTGAGCGGCGTAAAAATCGGGATAGAGGCCTGTACCGACGAGCGCGGCCAGCGCCGCACCGGAACAGCCGGTCTCTTCCACCTGCGGGAGTTCAATCGCCAGGCCGCTGACGTCCGCGAGCATCTGCATCCACACGTCCGAATGGGTTGGGCCGCCCGTCACGCGCAGGGCCTGCACGTGGGGAAAGCGTTCGAGCATACGGTTGAGGTGGGTCATGTGGCTGAATACCACCCCTTCATAAACCGCCTGGAGGAGGTGCGCGCGGGTATGCAGCGCCTGCAAGCCATAGAAGCCGCTGGTCATCTCCAGCCCGGCGTTGCTGCCGTAGAGGAAAGGCAGGAAGAACACATCGCTTTCAGCTTTTGGCAGGCTGGCCACGGCGTGGTTAATCTCATCGAATGACATATCGCCCCATTGGGCCGTCAGCCATTCCAGGTTGCCGGACGACGTGGGGCTGGCTTCATGAACGATGAACTGCTGCGGATGGACGTAGCGGCCATAGACGTAGGGGAAAGGCTCGTTGTCGCGGATGCCGTGGGCAATCCCACTGGTTACGGCCCAGGTCCCCATTACGGCATTCAGCGTATGTTCGTCATGCAGCCCGGCGCAGATCGCGGTGGAAACCACATCAAACAGTCCACCAACGACGGGAGTACCCGCCGTGAGACCGGTCAGTGCGGCTGCCTGAGCGGTGATTTCCCCGCAAATTTCTGCTGAACCGATAATAGGCGGCAGGGCACCGTCAATGTCGCTGATGCCGAGCCAGCGCGTGAGCTGCGGATCGTACTGCCCGGTATTCATGTTGTAGAGATTGGATTCCGAGATGTTGCTCTCTTCGCAGCCTTTGACCCCGGTCAGACACCAGCGCAGGTAATCGTGCGCCATCATCACGCTGCCAATTTGCTGATACCGCTGCGGCTCGTTCTCTTTAACCCAGCGCAGGAGTGAGGCCGGATGCCCCGTCCACAGCGTCTGGCGAGTATGCGGATAGAGCTTTTCGGGTATACCGTCCTGCTGCCAGCGTTGCACGATCTCCAGCGCACGGCGATCGGAGGAGAGTATGGCGTTACCCAGGGGGCGATCCTGTTTATCGAGCAGAAACAGCCCCTTGCCCTGGGCTGAAATGCCAACGCCTTTGATCTGACCGCCGTCAGCGCCTGAATTTTTGAGCAGCAGGGCGACAGTTTTGTGGCAGTGCTGCCAGAGCTGGTGCATATCCCGCTCGGCGTAGCCGGCGCGGGGGCTGAGCGTGGCCACTGAGCGGCGTTCAATACAGACTTCTTTGCCCTGGCTGTTGTATAAACCGGCTTTCAGATAAGTACCGCCACAATCGATACCCAGCCAGAAGGGCTCTTTTTCACTCATCTTCTTCTCGCTTAATTGCCGGGTGGCGCTTCGCTTACCCGGCCTACGGTTTGGTTTAGTGGGTCAGGTGAGGGCCTCAGGCCGCACGTTTATGTGGAGTCACCGTGGGGTTGGGCTCTGCTCCGGCATCGCATTTCGCCGGTAACAGCAGGGCCAGCAGCGATGCCAGCGCCAGCGAAACTGCAAGGCAGTAAACGCCTGCGTCTTTGCTGTACAGGGTGATCAGTACGCCTACCGCATAAGGACCGCAGAACCCGCCGAGGTTGCCCAGGGCATTAATCACGCCGCGAGCGCCACCCGCCATCTCAGCGCTGAACAGACGCGCCGGTATGGTCCAGAACACCCCCGCTGCGGATTGCAGGAAGAAGCCACAGCCCACCAGCGCGGCATAGGCCAGCCAGGTGTGCTCTTTCAGCGCCACGGAGAGGAACATGCAGAGCGCAAAGCCAATCAATGGCAGGGAGACAAACAGCTTGCGCTTGCCGGTGCGGTCAGAAAGCGTTGAGAACAGGAACATCCCCGCAATGGCCCCGATGTAAGGTAGGATGGCGAGCATGCCCACCTGACCGATGCTAGTGTGTGTCAGCTCTTTCAGGATGGTCGGCAGCCAGAGCGTGTAGCCGTAAATCCCGGTCTGGTAAAAGAAGTTCAGGGCGATCAGCTGCCACATGGTTTTGTCGGAAAGCACTGCGCCGAGTGACGCGTTTTTCACCTCTTTTCCGGCGATGGCCTGCTGTTCAGCCGCCAGCGTTTGCACCAGATAGTTTTTCTCTGCTTCTGAAATCCAGCGGGCTTCCTGCGGTCGGTCGTAAACGGTGAACGCCCACAGCACCAGCACAACGACGGACATCAAACCTTCAATGATGAACAGCCAGCGCCAGTCGAGAGCGGTAATAATCCAGCCCGACAGCGGGGCGGTGATGATCCCGGCGATGGGCACGAACATGATCACAATCGCGTTGGCGCGCCCGCGCTCGGCATCCGGGAACCAGTTACTGATCATCGTGAGCACAACGGGCAGCATCCCGCCTTCCGCCACGCCGAGTAAGAAGCGCAGTACCAGCAGCTGATACTGGTTGGTCACAAGCCCGGTCAGAACCGAGATCACCGCCCAGGCAACCAGCGACCAGCCGATAAACTTCTTACCGCTGCCGTGCACGGCAATTTTGCCGCCGGGAACTTGCAGGAACAAATAGCCGATAAAAAAGATCCCCCCCGCCAGGCCCGCCATCGTGGCGGAAATGCCCAGCTCTTCATCCATACCGCCGGGCATCGCAAAAGCTATATTTACGCGGTCCATATAGGAAATAATGCAGGCGATAAGAATAGGGGGAATGATCCTTAGCCAGCGCTGGCGCGGAATGTCCGCGTGTAGAGCATTAGAAGAAATATTCATAGTTAATATCTCATTGAAGGTAACCGGAAAATGTATTCTTTATTTTTATTGTGACGCTTTATTCATAGCGCTAATGCCGTCGCGCAAAATAGCGATGCGATGGCTGACGTCAGCATTAGCATTTATTTCCAGTAATTTAATACCGGAGAATTTCAATGTTGCGGCGCTCGCCGCAGTAAACAGCGTTTTTACATGTTCAGTGGACATGAGACTGTCGGCGCAGAACGAAGAAAACGGCGCGTGCAGATCCTGCCATTCTCCATACTCACCGTGAGGGGTCGTGCCCGAAAACATCAGCGCCCCCAGCTTCCCGGCAGCGAGTGCCGCCTGAACATGTTCCAGCGGAAGGGCGGTGTTGCGACCTTCGATGGCCGAACGTGCCCAGTTGATACAGACGCTGATATCGGTCTCTTTCACTACCTCCAGCACCTGCTCTAAGGGCAAGAACCCTTTACGCGGCGCCGGGCCATTCATCGCATCACAGTGTTCCAGCACCAGATCGCAGCCCCAGTCCCAGCTCGCGATTTCCCGTACCGAGCGGGAGAATGCTTCTGTCGCTTGCTCGACAGAATCATTACCCGCCTGCGGTGCGGCCTGCATTTCCAGAGCGATCACTTTCCCGGGAAAGCGGGTGTTAACGGCATCAATCTTTTGATGCAGATGGCGGTAATATTCAATGCACGCTTTACGCTGTTCTTCGTCCGCGGACGCCAGGCCAAACGCGCCGTTGCTGCCGCGGCGGCGCATGGTTTCCATAACGGCTGTGACAACGATCTGCCAGTCGCCCGGCGTATGACGAAACAGCCATTCATCACCAAACGGATGGAGATTTTCAAGGCAAGGTTGTTCCAGCCCGCGAATATTTGGCGTGTCGGAAAGTTCCCGCCAGAAGGCGTATTCTTCCTGCTCCCCTTTCTGGTGAAATGAGGGTGCACAGGGGTACGCACCAATAATAAAACCGGTGTTGGTCATTTCGCATTCCTGTATTTATCAGAAAATTAATCTAATTCGCTGATGGCCACTTTCACCACAATTTTACGAATTGCGGATCCCTTGTTTTTAATACAGGCAGGACGGTGAACATCCTGCGGGAAAAATATGGCGTAACTGCCAGGTATCATTTCGATAAATGACTCATGTTCGCTGTCGTGATAAAAAATAATATCCCGTTGCTCCAGCAATGATTCGCTGATTTTGTTATTCCCGGTATCAATAGCAATACCGATTTTTTCTTCGCCCCAGGCCAGAAACTGGATATCCAGATAGCGGCGATGGACTTCAGGGCGGTTCTCGTGTTGTTCCCTTGTGGTGAGGTCGAGAACCTGGGCAAAAATGTTGCGGCCTTCAATTTCGATCACGCCCGGCGCCAGGGTGGTGAAATCCGTGGTACGCAGAAAATTAAGCGCCTTTTCTATCGCCAGCGGCAGGCGACATGGATTTGGCTGTGCAATATGTCCGAATATCATGACCCACTCCTTACAGAGACTGGATTTTCGCCCACACGCTGTCGTCAACCGTGATGCCGTTGCGGCGATTCTCCTCCAGCAGGCGTGTGAACTCATGGCCTGGCAGACGGACGGCGACATTTTCATCAGCGCGTTCTGCGGTGGTGATGAAGTCCATGATGCGCTGTAGTTTGGCATCGCGGGTTGGACCGTCGATCAGGCGATCCACTTCGATGGCGATAAAGATCTGCGATACGCCGTATTCGTCGCTGTTGTCCTGGGTCACTTCCGCGACGGACGCGCCGTCAGAGAGCAGGGTGGCGATCATGTCGAGCACAATCGACAAGCCGGAACCTTTCCAGTAGCCCATGGGCAGAATGCGACGGTTTTTCTCAATCACGCCCGGCTCTCTGGTCAGATTGCCTTCATCGTCAAAGCCGCCGTCGACCGGTAATTCGCGTCCGGCCAGGCGATTCACCTCCAGCATGCCGTAGGAGAACATCGACATCGACATATCGACCATGGTGATTGGATTCGACGGGATAGCGACGATCAGCGGGTTTGTGCCGATGCAGCATTCTTTTGATCCCCACGCGGGCATCACGGCAATAGAGTTAGTCCAGCAGATGCCGATATAGCCTTTCTCCGCCGCCTGCCAGCCGTAGCTGCCGCCGCGCATCCAGTGGTTAGCGTTACGCAGCGCCACCAGGCCGATCCCGTGATCGGACGCCAGCTCGGTAGCACGGTCCATCATCTTCTTCGCCGTCAGGTTGCCGATGGAACGCTGGGCATCCCACTGTTCGATGGCGCCTAATGTCGTTACGCGTTTCGGCTGGGCGTTAGGGATGATGTCGCCTGCGTCAAGCTGCTGAATAAATCGCGGGAAGCGGTTGACGCCGTGTGAATAAACGCCGGACTCCGTGGTGCGGGCGAACATCTCGGCGCAGGCGTCAGCGGTATCCGCTTTTACACCGCGATCGAGCAGAACCCGATTGAACGCCGCTTTCAACTCTTCGAAGGTCACTTTCATCCCTGTTCTCCTGTTTTTTTAGGGGCAAGTGCGAGTGCTTTTTTATCGCTAAATTTCACTATACGAAATCTGATTTCAAATATAACGATCAAATTTTGTCAGATCAACGACATTCACGTTTTTCAAAATCGATTAAAATCAAATGGTTGTGTTTTTTCTGTTGAGATCGTGAACTAAACCACACTTTGCGCTACCATCAGGGCGCGATAAACAGGAGCCATTTGATGAGCATAAAAGAGAGCGAAATGACGCAAGAAAAAGAGAGGCCAGCAGGTAGCCAGAGCTTGTTTCGCGGCCTGATGCTGATTGAAATCCTCAGTAACTATCCGAACGGGTGTCCGCTTGCGCATTTATCAGAACTGGCGGGGCTGAATAAAAGCACCGTGCACCGGTTATTGCAGGGGTTGCAGTCGTGCGGGTACGTGACGCCGGCGCCGGCGGCAGGGAGCTATCGTCTGACCACCAAATTTATCGCCGTCGGGCAAAAGGCGCTTTCATCGCTCAATATTATTCACGTGGCGGCGCCGCACCTCGAGGCGCTGAACATTGCCACCGGCGAAACGGTCAACTTCTCCAGCCGTGAAGATGATCACGCGATCCTGATTTATAAGCTTGAGCCGACAACCGGTATGCTGCGCACGCGCGCATATATCGGCCAGCATATGCCACTCTATTGTTCTGCGATGGGCAAAATCTATATGGCGTTTGGTCATCAGGATTACGTGGCGAGCTACTGGGAAAGCCACCAGGAACAGATCCAACCTTTGACCCGCAACACCATCACCGAACTGAGCGCGATGTATGATGAGCTGGCGGAAATTCGCGATCACAGTATGGCGATGGATAAAGAAGAGAACGAGCTGGGGGTGTCATGTATCGCCGTGCCGGTCTTTGATATTCACGGGCGCGTGCCCTATGCCATCTCCATTTCGCTGTCGACGTCGCGCATGAAGCAGGTGGGTGAGAAAAACTTGCTAAAACCGCTGCGTGACACGGCGGAAGCTATCTCGAAAGAACTGGGGTTTAACGTGCGCGAGGCGTAACTGATGAACCGATTTATTCTGACGGATCCAGAAAAATGTATCGGGTGCCGCACCTGTGAGGTGGCGTGCATGATGTCGCATCAAAGCAGCGCCACGCCAGAAGCGCTTACGTCACGGATCCGCGTGGTTAAGGGGGGTACCTTCACCACGGCCGTGGGCTGCCACCAGTGTGAAGATGCGCCCTGCGCGAATGTCTGCCCGACGGGGGCCATTCACCGTGCTGCGGGAGCCTGGCTCGTTGAGCAGGCTCGCTGTATCGGCTGCAAAAGCTGTATGGTGGCGTGCCCGTTCGGGGCAATGCAGGTTCGGGTCGTGGAAGATCGCGTTCAGGCGCTGAAATGTGATTTGTGCGCGCATCGCGAGGGCGGTCCCGCCTGCGTCGAAGCCTGTCCCACCCACGCGCTGCGCTGCATAGACCCCGCCAGATTACGCGCGGAACGGCTGCGTAATCTGGCCTGAGGTTTTATTAACCGGCCTCGCGCCAGGCGTTCTCAATCTCTTCGGCGAGAATTTTCACACCCGCTTCGATTTTTTCCGGGTCCGGGACGTAGTTCATGCGCATGCACTGGTGCGTGTGCGGCCACGGCTTATCCAGCCCCGGGAAGAAGTAATCCCCTGGCACCATCAGTACGCCACGTTTTTTCAGACGCTGATAAAGCAGCTCTGTCGTAATGGGCAGATCCTTAAACCACAGCCACAGGAAAATTGCCCCTTCCGGTTTATGGATCAGGCAGCGTTCTTCCGGTAAGTAGCGGCGAAGGATGGCGATGGTTTCCTGAACGCGCTGAGAGTAAAACGGCTTAATCACCTCATTCGACAGGCGCAGCAGGTCGTTACGCCTGATCATCTCGCACATCATCGCCGGGCCGATGCCGCCAGGAGAAAGGCTAATAATGCCGTTCATATTGGTAATGGCGGTGATGATTTTCTCGTTAGCAATGATAATGCCGCAACGGCTGCCCGGCAGGCCCAGCTTGGAGAGGCTCATGCAGAGGATGATGTTCGGGTTCCATAGCGGACGCGCTTCGCTGAAGATGATCCCCGGGAACGGTACGCCATAGGCGTTATCGATCACCAGCGGGATGCCGTGCTGATTCGCCAGCGCATCCAGCTTCATCAGCTCGTCGTCGGTGATCACGTTGCCCGTCGGGTTGGTGGGACGTGATACGCAGATCATGCCCGTCTCTTCACCGATATGCAGATGTTCAAAATCGACGTGATATTTGAACTGGCCCTCTGGCAGCAACTCGATATTCGGACGTGCGGAAACAAACAGGTCTTCTTCGAGGCCGGCATCGGCATAGCCGATATACTCCGGTGCCAGCGGGAACAGCACTTTTTTCGTGGTGCCGTCGGCGCGGCGTCCGGCGAACAGATTGAATAAGTAGAAAAACGCGCTCTGACTGCCGTTTGTCAGTGCAATATTCTGTGGTTCGATATCCCAACCCAGCGCTTCCCTCAGCATTGCCGCCAGAAGCGTCAGTAGTTCTGTTTTACCCTGAGGGCCGTCGTAATTACATAGCGCATCGGTTGCTTTACCGTTTTCCAGCATCTCTGCCAGCAGCGTCTGGAAGTAGGTGTTCATCTCCGGAATTTGAGCCGGGTTTCCGCCACCAAGCATGATAGCGCCTGGGGTGCGCAGCCCGTCGTTGAGATCCTCCATCAGGCGGGTAATGCCTGAATGGCGGGTAAATTTGTCGCCGAATAGTGAAAACGTCATAGCAGGTGATCTGTCGGGCTTAATATGAAAGGCAGTAACCATAACGCCAGCACCGTGTTGGTGCAAATCGGCGGATGTGGTCGGATTTGTTGTTTTATGTGGCGGGTTTGTATTTGTGTGGTGAATTGTTCTGGTGAATGCCCCTCTCCCCCTGAGGAGAGGGTTAGGGTGAGGGGGTCTATTGATTACCCGCCCACACCACCATCACCTTATCGCCCTTGTGCTCGCGCACAAAGCCGTAGCCCTCTTTCATTGACAGCGTTGTTTGCTTGCCTTCACCCACCGCCGGATGACGGGCGCGGAACTGCCCCAGAAGCTGCCAGTGGGCGACAGTTAACGCCTGTTTACCCGTGACGTCCTGCCAGTTCATATCCGAACGGGTTCCCTGTAGCGGATCGGAGCCCGTCGGGCCGAATGGACGCTCTGATTCATCGCCGTAATAGATCTGGACGCTTCCCGGTGCCAGCAGCAGTAACTCAGCGGCGCGCTGGCCCCCTTCACGGAACAGACGCGTATCATGGGAGGAGAGATAGCTCAGCACATTAAAACTTTGCAGCTTTTCTGCCATTTGCTGCCAGGTCAAATCCATATCGGCCAGACAGTCCACCGCTTTCGCCGCCTGCTCCTGATAGTCAAAGTTGATCATCGCATCGAAGCCGTGGCGGTAATAATCGCTCTGCATCACGCCGTGGCCCCAGGATTCACCGGTCATCCAGAATGGCGCATTGTCGAGTTTTTTGTCCGGGTTGGCGGCTTTCCACGCGGCCAGCGCCTGGCTGGCCTGGTTTTTCAGTTGCTGCCAGGCTTCAGGCTCAACGTGCTTAGCGGTATCGACCCGGAAGCCGTCGATGCCGTAGTCACGTACCCACTGGCTGAGCCAGTGGGTCAGGTAATCTCGCGGCGTGAAATTCGTCATCACTTTCGCGTTGGTGTCGGGCTTGTGTTGATAAAAGTTCGGCAAACCTGACGGGATCTTAGATTCCGTTTTCAGATCCGGCAGGAAGGCCAGCGACATGGTCAGATCGTCAAAGCCCGGGTTGTCATAATCACCGATATCGGTACGGATCCATTTTTTACCCCACCATTTTTCCCATGCGGCTTTGTCACTGAAGTTGATGTAATCGTTGAAGCTGTGCCAGCTTTGACCGGCGCCTGGCTTCCAGTCAGTCCAGCGCTCGCCGAGGTTTTTTTTCAGCTCATCGCCCTGCAAATAGAGCGCGCCAAACTGATACTCCTGCATATCTGCAAGCGTCGCATAACCCGCGTGGTTCATGACAATGTCAAACAGGACGCGGATACCTCGCCTGTGCGCGTCGTCGACAAGCTGGCGTAAATCATCTTCGCTGCCCATGTTGGCGTCGAGTTTCGTCCAGTCCTGAGTGTAATAGCCGTGATAGGCGTAGTGGGGGAAATCCCCTTTGGTGCCGCCGCCAACCCAGCCGTGGATTTGCTCCAGTGGTGAGCTTATCCAGAGCGCATTCACGCCCAGTTGCTGAAGGTAATCCAGTTTGCTGGTAAGCCCTTTCAGATCGCCGCCGTGGAAAGTACCAATCTCCTGCATACCGTCTTTATGGCGGCCATAGCTGTTGTCGTTGGTGGGGTCGCCATTTACGAAGCGATCGGTCAGCACGAAATAGACGGTGGCGTTTTGCCAGCTGAATGGCGCGGGTTTGTCCGTCTCGGCGCGCTCAAGCAGCAGCAGGCCATTGCTGTTGGCGGCTGGCTGAAGAATTACTTTGCCGTTTTGAACGGTCGCGGTCTGTTTGCTGTAAAAATCACGCACCACCGTGCCTTCCGGAAAGGTGTTAACGACATCGATCGTGAGCGGTTTGCCGTCCCACTTCGGGCACTGGCGGGTAACGTTTGCGACAGGCTGTGGCGCCGCACTTTGTACCGTCAACATCAGCGTCGGCGTTCCCGAGCGCGTATCAATACGCATCTGATAAACGCCGTCACGGAATAACCGCCACTGCGGTGGGGTCCCTTCGCAGGGTTTGAGCGACAGCATCTCGTTGAGCTTAATGGCACCTGTCGGCTGCCAGCACGCGTTATCAAGACTCAACGTCAGCGGGCGGGTACCCTTCGCAAGCGTTGCCTGGCTGGTAAAGACGCCGGTACCTTCAGCGCTAAACGCGTTAAATCCCGGCGATGACCAGTCGGCATGCGCGAATGCGGGTAACATCAGAACAGCTAATGCAGTGCGTTTCATTCCATTTTCCTGTCGCGGCATTTTTGACCAGTGTGCCACTCGGCTCAGGAGAAAAACTCCTCCTCTGAGGCTTTCTGCCAGGAGGACGCGAAGGGATGAGTGATCCCGCGCAAAATTAGGCAGTTATCTGCGATATCGCGCACATTTTTCCAGTGCTGGTGATTTAATGAGCATGTTCCGGATGACATAGTTTCGGAATTGGACTATTTGTATACGTGCTCTTGAGGACTATTTTTGGTATGATTTGAGATTCCGCTCTCAAATTTTTGAAGAAAATAAGGTGTTGGAATGTTTATATCCGACCAGGAGACCTAATGATATCGACTCCCATTCGACGATATGGGGCCGCGATACTCATGTTACTCACCATGGCATTTTCAGGTGAGGTGCTTGCAAAGACGCACGCGGATACAACGAGTAAGAAAGCCCACGTAATAAAGACGACAAGCAGTAAGGTTAGCAGTAAACAAGAGTATTCTCGCAATAGTGCAAAGAGTAGTTCACTTCCTGATTTGCGAAAATACCCTTCCGGGACACCAAGGAAAAAAGCGTTTCTCCGGACGGTAATGCCTTACATTAAAAGTCAAAATGCCGCGATTACTGCGGATCGTAACTGGCTGATCTCCAAACAGTACGATAGCCGCTGGTCGCCGTCTGAGCGCACTCGCCTGAAAGACATCGCCAAACGCTATAAAGTGAAGTGGAGCGGGAACACGCGTCGTGTGCCGTGGAACACTCTGTTAGAGCGTGTGGACATTATTCCAGGCAGTATGGTCGCGACAATGGCCGCCGCCGAAAGCGGTTGGGGCACCTCGAAGCTGGCGCGCAACAACAACAATCTGTTTGGCATGAAATGCGCAAAAGGTCGTTGTACTAATGCACCCGGCAAGGTGAAAGGCTATTCACAGTTTGAATCGGTGAAAGATTCCGTGAATGCCTATGTGGTGAACCTGAACACCCACCCGGCCTACTCCTCGTTCCGTAAGTCACGCGCTCAGCTGCGTAAGGCGGACCAGGAAGTAACGGCTACGGCGATGATCCACAAGCTGAAAGGTTATTCCACTCAGGGACAGCGTTATAACAATTACCTGTTCTCCATGTACCAGGATAACCAGCGTCTGATTGCCGCACATATGTAATGAAAAACGCCTTCCACTGGAAGGCGTTCTTTTTTCTAGAGCAGGACTTCACTGTACCGTTCCCGGTACTCCTTCGGCGTGGTGTCATACTCTTTTCTGAACACCGAATAGAAATACTGAAGCGACGGATAGCCGCACATCTGTGAAATCTCGTTGATCGACAGCGAGGTGGAGATCAGCAGACTGCGCGCTTTCTCCAGCTTTTCCGCATGGATCACGGCGTGAATCGTCTCACCGACTTCCTCTTTGAACCGCTTCTCCAGATTCGAACGTGAAATGCCGACCGAATCGAGCACCTGATCGACCTTAATCCCTTTGCAGGCATGATTGCGAATGTAGTGCATCGCCTGAATCACGGCCGGATCGTTTAAGGAGCGGTAGTCAGTTGAGCGACGCTCGACCACGCGAACGGGCGGAACCAGCAGACGCTGGAGCGGCAGGGATTCGTTGTCTAACAGTCTGTGCAGCAGCTTTGCGGCCTGATAGCCCATCTGACGGGTACCCTGAGCCACGGATGAGAGCGCCACGCGCGACAGATAGCGCGTAAGCTCTTCGTTATCAATACCAATCACGCACAGCTTTTCAGGCACCGGAATATGCAAATGTTCGCACACCTGTAATACGTGGCGGGCACGGGCGTCCGTCACGGCGATAATCCCTGTCTGGGGCGGCAGCGTTTGCAGCCAGTCAGCCAGGCGATTTTGTGCGTGCTGCCAGTTTTCTGGCGCGGTTTCCAGCCCCTGATAAACGACGCCGCGATACTTCTCCTGGGCAACCAGCTGGCAGAAGGCATATTCACGCTCCATCGCCCAGCGCTTTCCGCTGGTGGCGGGCAATCCGTAAAACGCAAAACGATGTACGCCTTTCTCCTTTAAATGGAGGAAGGCGGTCTCGACCAGAGCATGGTTATCCGTGGCGATATAGTGAACGGGGGGGTAATGTTCCGGTGTATGGTAAGAGCCGCCAACGCCCACGATAGGCACGTCGACGCCACTCAGCAACTGTTCAATCACGGGGTCGTCAAAGTCAGCGATGACCCCATCTCCCAGCCAGTCTTTGATGTTCTCCAGACGGGTACGAAAATCTTCTTCGATGAAAATATCCCATTCGGATTGCGACGCCTGCAAATATTCGCCAACCCCTTCAACCACCTGCCGGTCATAGGCTTTGTTGGCATTGAATAACAACGTAATGCGGTGACGCTTTTCAAACATGGCTCATTTCCCAAATTAGTCACGATAGTGTTATCAGGCGCGCCGCTTGGTGGCAGAGTCCATCCAGACTGCCAGCAAAAGAATGGCACCCTTGACGATATACTGCCAAAACGTCGGCACGTCCATCATACTCATCCCGTTATCCAGCGAAGCCATAATAAATGCGCCCATCACCGCCCCCGCCACGCTGCCAATGCCCCCGGCGAGGCTGGTCCCGCCAATCACGCAGGCGGCGATGGCGTCCAGCTCGGCAATGTTACCCGCAGACGGGGAGCCCGCCCCCAGTCGCGAACTGAGGATCAGCCCCGCGATGGCCACCATCAGGCCGTTGATGGCAAAGACGGCGAGTTTGGTGCGTTCTACGTTGATACCAGATAAACGCGCGGCTTCCAGATTGCCGCCGATGGCATAAATACGGCGACCGAATGCGGTACGTGTGGCCATAAACATCCCACCTAACAGCAACAGCGCCAGCAGCAGAACGGGCGTTGGGACGCCGCGATAATCGTTTAACAGCCAGATGGCCCCCAGCACAATCACCGCAGTAAGCGCCTGACGGCCGACAACCGAGGTTGAGGCAGGCGAGGCCAGCCCCAGCGCCTGGCGACGCATGCGTCCTCGCCATTGCCACGCGACAAACGCCATCAGCCCAACCACGCCGATCGTAAAACCGACGCCATCAGAGAGGTAGCTTTGGCCAATCTGGGACATCGAGGCGCTGGTCGGGGAGACGGTGGTGCCGTTGGTGATCCCAATCAGAATGCCGCGGAAGGCCAGCATCCCCGCTAAGGTGACGATAAACGACGGGACTTTACGGTAGGCCACCCACCAGCCATTCCACGCCCCCAGCAGCAGACCCAGCACCAGCGTGACCGCAATCGTCAGCGGCAGCGGCCAGCCTAGCCAGACGTCAAAAATTGCCGCCACGCCGCCGAGCAGACCCATCATCGATCCTACCGACAGGTCAATTTCCGCTGAGATAATCACAAAGACCATCCCCACCGCCAGGATCCCGGTGATGGCGGTCTGACGCAGCAGGTTAGAGACGTTACGTGCGCTCAAATAGGAGCCATCGGTCATCCAGGTAAAGAACAACATGATCACGATAATGGCGGCAATCATTACAAAAACTTGCAGATTCAGCGATTTAAGTCCTGCGAACGCACCGGGCGTCGGAACAGCGACTTTGATATCAGACGGGTTGCTTTTCGACATGGCGTTCGCTCCTTAAGGCAGCTTCCATCACCTGCTCTTGCGTCAGGTTCTGGTTGTTCAGGTTGGCTTTGAGTTTCCCTTCATGCATGACCAGCACGCGGTCGCTCAGCCCCAGCACTTCAGGCAATTCGGACGAGATAACAATGACGGCAATCCCTTGCTGCACAAGCTGGTTGATCAGCTTGTAGATTTCATACTTCGCGCCGATATCGATCCCGCGGGTGGGTTCGTCCAGAATTAAAATGCGCGGATTAAGCAGCAGGCAGCGCGCCAGAATCGCTTTCTGCTGGTTGCCGCCGCTCAGGCGTCCTATCGCCAGCTCCGGCGAGGAGGTTTTCACCTTAAGCCGGGCAAGCGACTGGAGAATACACTGCTGTTCTGCGGCATCATCCAGGCTGCTCAGCGCGCCGGAAAACTGGCTGAGCGCCGCCAGCGTGATATTTTTTCCCACCGCCATTACCGGCACGATGCCGTCTTTTTTGCGATCTTCTGGCACCATGGCAATGCCCTTAGCAATAGCCTGCTGGCAGTTGTCGATTTTTACCGGCTGACCGTCGATATAAATTTTGCCTTCCCAGCGCCCCGGCCAGACGCCAAAGAGACACTGCACGGCCTCGGTTCTTCCCGCACCCACTAAACCCGCAATGCCGAGAATTTCGCCGCGGTGCAGCGAGAAGGAGAGGTTATCCACGCGCTTGATATGGCGGTTAACGGGATGCCACGCCGTCAGGTTTTCCACGCGCAGGAGCTCTTCGCCGATGGTGTGCGGTTCGTTGGGATACAGCGCGGTGAGTTCGCGACCCACCATCATGGTGATGATGTCATCCTCGCTCATGCCTTCTGCTTCACGCGTGCCGATGTGCTGCCCGTCGCGGATGACGCAGATGGTGTCGGAAATGGCTTTCACCTCATTGAGCTTGTGCGAAATATAGATGCAGGCGATACCGTGGTTTTGCAGATCGCGGATGATATTGAGCAGAACGGCGGTTTCCTGTTCGGTGAGTGAAGCGGTTGGTTCGTCGAGGATCAACAGGCGCACCTGTTTGTTCAGCGCCTTGGCGATCTCCACCAGCTGCTGCTGGCCTAAACCTAAGTCGCCCACGCGCGTATCCGGTGAGATAGCCAGGCTCACCTGAGCCAGCAGTTTTTCGCAGCGCAGCGTCATGGTGTCGTAATCCAGTACGCCGTGGCGTGAGAGTTCGGCACCGAGAAAGATATTTTCCAGCACGGTAAGGTGCTTCACCAGCGCCAGCTCCTGGTGAATGATAGCGATGCCTTTACGTTCGGTATCGCGAATGTGCGTGGCCTGGAGCACCTCACCGGCAAAAACGATTTCGCCCTCGTAGCTGCCGTGCGGGTAGATCCCGCACAACACTTTCATCAGCGTAGATTTTCCCGAGCCATTTTCACCGCACAGCGACATCACTTCGCCGGGATTCAGCCGCAGGCTTACGTTATCGACTGCTTTCACCGCCCCGAAGGCTTTGGTGATGCTTTTCATTTCAAGTAAATAAGACATAACTGCTCCGCATAGCCCAACAGATGAACAGGGCAGGTCAATGCGCCCCTGCCGGGCAGGGGCTGCGCTGGATTACAGTTCACTCTTCTTATGGAAACCGTCTTTCACCACGGTGGCGTCAATATTCTCTTTGTTGACTTCGATAGGGGTAAGCAGGCGAGCAGGTACGTCTTTCAGGCCGTTATTTAACGTCGCGTCTGCTTTAGGTTGCTGGCCATTGCCCAGCTCAACGGCAATTTCGGCGGCCGTATTGGCAAGCTCGGTAATGGGCTTATACACCGTCATGGTCTGGGTACCCGCGATGATGCGTTTTACACCCGCAAGGTCGGCGTCCTGTCCGGAAATAGCGACTTTCCCGGCCAGTCCCTGCGCGCTCAGCGCCTGAATGGCGCCACCCGCAGTGGCATCGTTAGAGGCCACCACCGCATCGATTTTGTTGTTATTTGCGGTCAACGCGTTTTCCATAATTTTCAGCGCGTTTTCCGGTAACCAGCCGTCAGCCCACTGGTCGCCGACGACTTTAATTTTGCCCTCGTCGATATACGGCTTCAGCACTTTCATTTGTCCCTGGCGGAACAGTTTGGCGTTGTTATCCACAGGCGAGCCGCCCATCAGGAAATAATTTCCCTGAGGCACTTTTGCGACCAGGCTTTTAGCCTGTAATTCTCCCACCTTTTCATTGTCGAACGAAATATAATAATCAATATCGGCATTATTAATCATGCGGTCATAAGCCAGGACTTTTATCCCTTCCTGTTTCGCTTCTTTCACCACGTTGCTTAATACCTGGCCGTTATACGGGATAATGACCAGCACATCGACGCCACGGTTGATCATATTCTCGATTTGCGACATTTGCGTCTCTTCGTTGCCGTTAGCGGACTGAACGAACACCTCCGCGCCGAGAGATTCCGCTTTTTTAACAAATATATCGCGATCTTTTTGCCAGCGCTCCAGGCGTAAGTCATCAATCGCCATGCCGATTTTGACCTCTTTGGCATGTCCGGCAAAGCTTGCAAGCAGGAGAGTAGTGCAGAGCGTTAGGGTCAGGTTCTTTATCTTCATAATTATTAGGCCTTTTTGTAGGGGTATGTGTAGCTGAGATAAAAGAAACGTTCACTGCTGAGACGCAGCAAATTTTTAACGTGGAAAGGCCTGCTGGCAATTACAGATTTTTATCTTCTCATTACGATATTTGGTTTATTTCTGAATTTATGACCGCGATCGGATTTTAAAAAGCGTAACCTATTAATTACATTTGATTCTGGAATGCGCGCCGAAAAATAGTTTGTCTGCGCATTATTTTGCGAGCCAGCGCACAATTGCGCATTATCTCAATAGCAGTGTGAAATAACGTAATTGAGCAACCTCCAATGTCTATTCACTATTACTCCAGAAGCAAGACCACGCCGCATACCCTGATTATGGAGCTCAATATGCAAGCTTATTTCGACCAACTCGATCGCGTTCGTTTCGAAGGCACGAAAACGACCAATCCTTTAGCATTTCGTCACTACAACCCGGATGAGCTGGTGCTGGGTAAGCGCATGGAAGATCACTTGCGCTTTGCCGCCTGCTACTGGCACACCTTCTGCTGGAACGGTGCCGATATGTTCGGCGTGGGCTCTTTTGACCGTCCATGGCAACAGCCGGGCGAGGCCATTGAGCTGGCGAAGCGTAAAGCCGACGTCGCGTTCGAGTTCTTCCATAAGCTGAACGTGCCGTACTACTGTTTCCACGATGTGGACGTGTCGCCGGAAGGGGCATCGCTGAAAGAGTATCTGAACAATTTCGCGCAGATGGTCGACGTACTGGCTGAAAAACAGCAGCAAAGCTGCGTGAAGCTGCTCTGGGGTACGGCTAACTGCTTTACCAATCCTCGCTATGGCGCGGGTGCGGCAACCAACCCGGACCCGGAAGTCTTCAGCTGGGCGGCAACCCAGGTCGTGACCGCGATGAACGCCACGCATCAGCTGGGCGGTGAGAACTATGTACTCTGGGGCGGTCGTGAAGGCTATGAAACGCTGCTGAATACCGACCTGCGTCAGGAGCGTGAGCAGATTGGTCGCTTTATGCAGATGGTTGTGGACCACAAACACAAAATCGGTTTCCGCGGCACGCTGCTGATTGAGCCAAAACCACAGGAGCCAACCAAGCATCAGTATGATTATGATGTCGCCACCGTGTATGGCTTCCTGAAGCAGTTTGGTCTGGAAAAAGAGATCAAAGTGAATATTGAGGCTAACCACGCTACCCTGGCGGGCCACTCGTTCCATCACGAAATTGCCTCTGCGATTGCGCTGGGCATCTTCGGCTCTGTCGATGCTAACCGTGGTGATCCACAGCTGGGCTGGGATACCGACCAGTTCCCGAACAGCGTGGAAGAGAATGCGCTGGTGATGTACGAGATCATCAAAGCGGGCGGTTTCACCACCGGCGGCCTGAACTTCGACGCCAAAGTGCGTCGCCAGAGCACCGACAAATACGATCTGTTCTACGGGCATATTGGCGCGATGGACACCATGGCGCTGGCGCTGAAAGTAGCGGCCCGTATGATTGAAGACGGTGAGCTGGATAAGCGCGTGGCGAAGCGCTACAGCGGCTGGAACAGTGAGCTGGGCCAGCAAATTTTGAAAGGTCAGTTATCGCTTGCGGAGATCGCGAAGTACGCTGAACAGCATCAGCTTGCGCCGCAGCATCAGAGCGGCCATCAGGAGCTGCTGGAAAACCTGGTCAATCACTACCTGTTCGATAAATAACAGCATCCAGGCCCGGTAAGCGCAGCGCCACCGGGCATTTCTGTCAAAGGAGTCACCACATGTATATCGGGATCGATCTTGGCACGTCGGGGGTGAAAGCCATCCTGTTAAGCGAGCAGGGCGATGTATTAGCCACGCAGACTGAAAAGTTGCAGGTTTCACGTCCGTATCCGCTATGGTCGGAACAAGATCCGGAGCAGTGGTGGCAGGCGACAGAGCGTGCGATGAAAGCCTTAGGCGAGCAGCACAGCCTGCGCGACGTGAAGGCGCTGGGCATTGCCGGGCAAATGCATGGCGCAACGTTGCTGGATAGTCAGCATCGCGTTCTGCGCCCGGCTATTCTCTGGAACGATGGCCGCTGTGCGGAAGAGTGCGCGATCCTTGAGGAGCGTGTGCCTGCGTCCCGCGAAATTACGGGCAACCTGATGATGCCCGGTTTTACCGCGCCAAAACTCCTGTGGGTGCAGCGTCATGAGCCTGAGATTTTTCGTCAGGTGGCGAAGGTTCTGTTGCCGAAAGACTACCTGCGTTTTCGCATGACGGGGGATTTTGCCAGCGACATGTCTGACGCCGCGGGCACGATGTGGCTCGACGTGGCGAAACGGGACTGGAGCGAGGCGATGCTGGATGCCTGCCAGCTGACGCGCGACCATATGCCTGCGCTGTTTGAAGGCAGTGAAATCACGGGCGCTTTGCAGCCTTCTGTTGCTGAACGCTGGAACATGCCAGCCGTACCTGTCGTCGCCGGCGGCGGCGATAATGCGGCGGGTGCGGTCGGCGTGGGGATGGTCGAGGCAGGGCAGGCCATGCTCTCGCTCGGCACTTCCGGCGTCTATTTTGCCGTCAGTGACGGGTATCGTAGCAACCCGGGAAGCGCCGTACACAGCTTCTGCCACGCGTTGCCGGGTAAATGGCATTTGATGTCGGTGATGCTGAGCGCGGCTTCCTGCCTTGACTGGGCGGCAAAGCTAACCGGAATGGCGGACGTCCCGGCGCTTATCACAGCGGCACAGCAGGCAGATGATAATGCCGGTGCGGTCTGGTTTTTACCGTACCTTTCCGGCGAGCGGACGCCGCATAACAACCCGGAAGCGAAAGGGGTGTTCTTCGGTCTTACCCATCAGCACGGCCCGGCAGAGCTTGCGCGCGCGGTGCTTGAAGGCGTTGGCTATGCTCTGGCGGACGGAATGGATGTCGTGCATGACTGTGGACTGACGCCATCCAGCATTACGTTAATTGGCGGCGGTGCACGAAGCAGCTACTGGCGGCAAATGCTTTCCGATATCAGCGGGTTGCAGCTGGACTATCGTACGGGAGGCGATGTCGGCCCGGCGCTCGGTGCGGCACGGCTGGCGCAAATTGCGCTGAACCCGGATAAACCACTGCACCAGCTTTTGCCCCAGCTGCCGCTTGAACGACAGCATCGTCCTGATGCGAAAAATCATGCTCGCTATGCTGAAAGACGAGACGTGTTCCGCAAAATCTATCAGCAGCTTTTGCCGCTAATGTCATAAACAGGAGCCGGGTGGCGATAACGCTTACCCGGCCTACCAGCCTTCAACCGGGTTAGCTTACAAACCTGCGCGTATCGATTCTTTGCAGCAACATTGACAGCAGCAGGCTGACAACCAGCGTAACGGTAAATATCCAGACAATATCCAGCACCGGCCAGCTTTTAAGCTCAACGCCGCGGGTGCGCAGGGCGTGGATCACCAGCGCGTGAAAACCGTAAATGCCCAGCGAGTGGCGAGAGATAAACCCCAGCACCGGAAGCGGGCGGGCATTCAGGGTGTTTTTAACCAGCGTCAGCAGAGAGATCGCGCAGATAAAGACCATCGGCCCGCAGTAGAGATACCAGGTATCGGCAAAGTTGCCGCGCCATTGCAGCTCATGCAGCGTCCCGCGAGAGATAATAAACACACCGACGAGAAACGCGGCTGCGCATAGCCAGTTTATTCCTCGCTTTTGCGTCTCCATCATGCCAATGGCGCGCCCCAGCATGCCGTACAGCACGTAATAAAATGTATCCCCGGTGATATAGAGGTTAACGGGCAGCCATTCAAAGCCATCAATTTTCTGTGAAACGGTATTCGGGTTGGCCACGATCCCGATTATTACCATCAAGGCCAGCAGCATTTTACCGCTGACGTTTTTTACCTGAATTAACGGTGACACCAGATAGATAACGATTATCGCGAAGAAAAACCACAGATGATAGAACACCGGTTTTTGCAACAAATTGAGCAGGGAACGTTCAGCGTTAATTGAAGTGAACAGGATGATATAGAGCAGCGAAAAGGCGCTGTAAAACAGCAGACAGGAGACAATACGGATGAAATGTCTCGGCTGCGCGCTACGCTCGCCAAAAAAGAGAAAACCGGAAATCATAAAGAACAGCGGGACGCTCACGCGGGAGGCCGAGTTCAGAATATTGGCGACATCCCAGTTAACAGGGCTGATACTGTGCGCGTTCGTGACATACCAGGTCGTTGTGTGGATCATCACCACCATCAGACAGGCTATTCCCCGCAGGTTATCAATCCAGTTAATTTTTGACTGCATCAGTTCCTCTGTATTCCTGATAAAAAAAGTGTGACTGCGATTGTGTAAAACTTTTCCCTTGGAAAATTCTGAGTTTAGCCAGGCTAACTTGTAGGGAGCTGGCGAGATTCGCAGAATGACGGACTTTAATCTATAAACGTGTTGCTACTAAAAATAACAGCCACTGACCAGGGCGGTAATAAAAATGATGATGAAGCGTGGGGTGTCACTCTTTCTGCTGCTCTTATTAACAGGATGCAGTGCTTCTGAGGAGATACCTGTCCAAAAAGCTCAGCAGGGGAAAATGAGCCCGGAGCGTTCTCTGAATATGGAACAGCTGTGCAGGGATCAGGCGGCTCACCGCTATAATTCCGAAGCACAGAAAATTCATATAAACGGCTTCGAGCGCTTTCAGGGCAGCTATGAACTGAAAGGCTATACGGCGCGTAAAGAGGGCTTTGTCTGCTCTTTTGATGCAGACGGCCAGTTTTTACATCTCTCAATGCGTTAAATTGCTCGTATAAGCAGCAACCAGAGCCTTCGCAGGTTCTGGCTGTAGGGCTTATTCCCCAATTTTCCCTAAACAACCCCGTTTCGTACTGTATATCTTGCAGCCAGCGGGTATACTGATCCCTTCCATTTAAAACCACACGTATCCAGCACGAAATACTATGCAAAAGTTTGATACCAAGACCTTCCAGGGCCTGATCCTGACCTTACAGGATTACTGGGCTCGTCAGGGCTGCACCATTGTTCAACCTTTGGACATGGAAGTTGGCGCAGGCACCTCACACCCGATGACCAGCCTGCGCGCGTTAGGGCCAGAGCCAATGGCGACCGCCTATGTGCAGCCATCCCGTCGTCCGACCGATGGCCGTTACGGCGAAAACCCGAACCGTTTGCAGCACTACTATCAGTTCCAGGTGGTGATTAAGCCATCACCCGACAACATTCAGGAACTGTACCTCGGGTCACTGAAAGAGCTGGGTATGGATCCAACCATTCACGACATTCGTTTCGTGGAAGATAACTGGGAAAACCCAACGCTGGGTGCCTGGGGTCTGGGTTGGGAAGTGTGGCTGAACGGCATGGAAGTGACCCAGTTCACTTACTTCCAGCAGGTTGGCGGTCTGGAATGTAAACCGATTACCGGCGAAATCACCTATGGTCTGGAACGTCTGGCCATGTACATTCAGGGCGTAGACAGCGTTTACGACCTGGTCTGGAGCGACGGCCCGCTGGGTAAAACCACCTACGGCGACGTGTTCCATCAGAACGAAGTGGAGCAATCCACCTATAACTTCGAATACGCGGACGTGGACTTCCTGTTCACCTGCTTCGAGCAGTACGAGAAAGAAGCCCAGCAGCTGCTGGCGCTGGAGACTCCGCTGCCGCTGCCTGCCTACGAGCGTATTCTGAAGGCTGCCCACAGCTTCAACCTGCTGGATGCCCGCAAAGCGATCTCCGTGACTGAACGTCAGCGCTACATTCTGCGTATTCGTACCCTGACCAAAGCCGTTGCAGAAGCTTACTACGCGTCCCGTGAAGCCCTTGGCTTCCCGATGTGCAACCGAAACAAATAAGAGGCGGCCATGTCTGAGAAAACTTTCCTGGTGGAAATCGGCACTGAAGAGCTGCCACCAAAAGCCCTGCGCAGCCTGGCTGAATCTTTCGCTGCGAACGTCACTGCTGAGCTGGATAACGCTGGCCTGGCGCACGGTAAAATTGAGTGGTTTGCTGCGCCGCGTCGTCTGGCGCTGAAAGTGGCAAACCTGGCAGCGTCCCAGCCGGATCGCGAAGTTGAAAAACGTGGCCCGGCCATTGCTCAGGCGTTCGACGCGGAAGGCAAGCCGAGCAAAGCGGCAGAAGGCTGGGCGCGCGGCTGCGGCATCACTGTTGATCAGGCTGAGCGTCTGACCACCGACAAAGGTGAATGGCTGCTGTACCGTGCCCATGTGAAAGGCGAAAGCGCCGAAGCGCTGCTGCCTGACATGATCGCGACCTCGCTGGCAAAATTGCCGATTCCTAAGCTGATGCGCTGGGGCGCGTCCGACGTACACTTTGTGCGTCCGGTTCACACCGTGACCCTGCTGCTGGGCGATACCGTTATCCCGGCGACCATTCTGGGCGTGGCGTCCGATCGCGTGATCCGCGGCCATCGCTTTATGGGCGAGTCGGAGTTCACTATCGACAATGCTGACCAGTACCCGCAGATCCTGCTGGAGCGCGGCAAGGTCATTGCTGACTACGAACAGCGTAAAGCCAAAATCAAAGCGGACGCAGAAGACGCGGCGCGCAAAATTGGCGGTAATGCCGATCTGAGCGACAGCCTGCTGGAAGAGGTGACTTCGCTGGTCGAATGGCCGGTTGTACTGACCGCGAAATTCGAAGAGAAATTCCTGGCCGTTCCGGCAGAAGCGCTGGTTTACACCATGAAGGGTGACCAGAAGTACTTCCCGGTTTACGCCAACGACGGCAAGCTGCTGCCAAACTTCATCTTCGTGGCGAACATTGAATCGAAAGATCCGAGCCAGATTATCTCCGGTAACGAGAAAGTGGTGCGTCCGCGTCTGGCGGATGCCGAGTTCTTCTTCAATACCGACCGTAAAAAACGTCTGGAAGATAACCTGCCGCGTCTGCAAACCGTACTGTTCCAGCAGCAGCTGGGTACGCTGCGCGACAAGACCGACCGTATCGCGGAGCTGTCCGGCTGGATTGCCCGTGAAATTGGCGCCGACGTTAACCACGCTACCCGTGCGGGCCTGCTCTCCAAGTGCGACCTGATGACCAACATGGTGTTCGAATTTACCGACACCCAGGGCGTGATGGGTATGCACTATGCGCGTCACGATGGCGAAGCGGAAGACGTGGCGGTAGCCCTGAACGAGCAGTATCAGCCGCGCTTTGCCGGTGACGATCTGCCGTCTAACCCGGTTGCCTGCGCCGTGGCGATTGCCGATAAGATGGACACCCTGGCGGGTATCTTCGGTATCGGTCAGCATCCGAAAGGCGATAAAGACCCGTTTGCGCTGCGTCGTGCTGCGCTGGGCGTGCTGCGAATCATCGTAGAGAAGAACCTCAACCTCGATCTGCAAACGCTGACCGAAGAAGCGGTACGTCTGTACGGCGATAAGCTGACCAACGCGAAGGTTGTGGATGATGTTATCGACTTTATGCTCGGTCGTTTCCGCGCGTGGTATCAGGACGAAGGTTACTCCGTTGATACCATTCAGGCGGTGCTGGCGCGTCGTCCGACCCGTCCGGCAGATTTCGATGCGCGTATGAAAGCGGTATCCCACTTCCGTACGCTGGAAGCGGCGTCTGCGCTGGCCGCGGCCAACAAGCGTGTATCCAACATCCTCGCGAAATCCGACGAAACGCTGAACGAGCGCGTCAACGCTGCAACCCTGAAAGAGCCGGAAGAGATTTCTCTGGCGATGCAGGTTGTGGTGCTGCGCGACAAGCTGGAGCCGTATTTCGCGGAAGGTCGCTACCAGGAAGCACTGGTGGAGCTGGCGGAGCTGCGTGACGTCATCGACGCCTTCTTCGAGAAGGTGATGGTGAACGTGGAAGATAAAGAGCTGCGGATTAACCGTCTCTCGATGCTTGAGAAACTGCGTGAGCTGTTCCTGCGCGTGGCGGATATTTCGCTGCTGCAATAACGTAAAAAACCCGCCCCTGACAGGCGGGAAGAACGGCAACTAAACTTTTTCTCTTCGTAGGCCGGGAAAGCGTAGCGCCTCCCGGCAAAAGCCCGATGGCGCGATGCTTATCGGGCCTACGTTACTTTGAGATACTTTTCCTTATTTACACCCTCTCAAACACCGTCGCGATACCCTGACCCAACCCAATACACATCGTTGCCAGTCCGAACTGGGCATCTTTGCGTTCCATCAGGTTAATCAGCGTGGTACTGATACGCGCCCCAGAGCAGCCCAGCGGGTGACCGAGGGCGATCGCGCCGCCGTTGAGGTTAATCTTCTCGTCGATCTGATCCATCAGCCCCAGATCTTTAATGCACGGCAGGATCTGCGCGGCGAACGCTTCGTTCATCTCAAAGAGGTCGATATCACTTGCGCTCAGCCCCGCTTTTTTCAGCGCCAGTTTTGACGCCGGAACCGGACCGTAACCCATGATGGAAGGATCGCAGCCCACGACTGCCATCGAACGCACGCGGGCGCGTGGCGTCAGGCCTAATTCGCGGGCGCGGCTCTCGCTCATCACCAGCATCGCGGCGGCACCGTCGGACAGGGCAGACGAGGTGCCCGCCGTTACCGTACCGGTGACCGGATCAAACGCCGGACGCAGGGTAGAAAGCGCTTCGACCGTGGTTTCCGGGCGGATAACTTCGTCGTAGCTGAACTGCTTCAGTACGCCGTCTGCGTCGTGACCGCCGGTTGGGATGATCTCATTCTTAAAGGCACCAGACTGCGTGGCGGCCCAGGCGCGGGCATGCGAGCGCGCGGCAAACGCATCCTGCATCTCACGGCTGATGCCGTGCAGACGGGAGAGCATCTCGGCGGTCAGGCCCATCATACCGGCGGCTTTCGCCACGTTGCGGCTCATGCCAGGATGGAAATCGACCCCGTGGCTCATCGGCACGTGGCCCATGTGCTCCACGCCGCCCACCAGACAGGCCTGCGCATCGCCGGTCATGATCATCCGTGCCGCGTCGTGCAGCGCCTGCATCGACGAACCGCAAAGACGGTTGACGGTGACGGCCGGAACCGAATGCGGGATCTCCGCCAGCAGGGACGCGTTACGGGCGATGTTGAAGCCCTGCTCCAGCGTCTGCTGCACGCAGCCCCAGTAAATATCGTCCAGCGCTGCTGGGTCCAGCGCCGGGTTACGCGCCAGCAGGCTACGCATCAGGTGCGCGGAGAGATCTTCCGCGCGCACGTTACGGAACGCACCGCCTTTTGAACGGCCCATCGGGGTGCGAATCGCATCAACAATGACAACCTTTTCCATTGTGACTCCTTAAGCCGTTTTCAGTTCGCCAACCGGACGGGCTGGCTCAACTGCTGGGTAGTAGGGTTCGTTATGGCGCGCTTTGTTACGCAGCCCTTCCGGCACCTCATAAAGCGGGCCGAGGTGCTGGTACTGCTGAGCCATATCGAGATAGCGGGCGCTGCCGAGCGTATCCAGCCAGCGGAACGCGCCTCCGTGGAACGGAGGGAAGCCGAGGCCGTACACCAGCGCCATATCCGCTTCTGCCGGGCTGGCGATAATGCCTTCTTCGAGGCAGCGCACCACTTCGTTGACCATTGGGATCATCATCCGTGCGATGATCTCATCGTCGGTGAAGTCGCGTTTTGGCTGACTGACGTCGGCCAGCAGGCCATCCACCGCCGGATCTTCTTCTTTCTTCGGTTTGCCTTTGCTGTCTTCTTTATAGCGCCAGAAGCCCAGACCGTTTTTCTGCCCGAAGCGGTTGGCGTCGAACAGGGCATCAATGGCGTCGCGATAATCTTTCTGCATGCGCTGCGGGAAGCCCGCCGCCATCACCGCCTGCGCGTGATGGGCAGTGTCAATGCCGACAACGTCCAGCAGATACGCCGGGCCCATCGGCCAGCCGAACTGTTTTTCCATCACTTTGTCGATTTTGCGGAAGTCTGCGCCGTCGCGCAGCAGCTGGCTGAAACCGGCGAAGTACGGGAACAGCACGCGGTTAACGAAGAAGCCCGGGCAGTCGTTAACCACGATCGGCGTTTTGCCCATCTTGCTCGCCCACGCCACCACTTTGGCGATGGTTTCGTCGGAGGTTTTTTCCCCTCGGATCACTTCGACCAGCGGCATGCGGTGCACCGGGTTAAAGAAGTGCATCCCGCAGAAGTTTTCCGGACGCTTCAGCACGCTCGCCAGTTCGCTGATAGGAATGGTGGAGGTGTTAGAGGCCAGCACGGTTTCCGGACGCACCTTGTCTTCGGTTTCGGCCAGCACCGCTTTTTTCACTTTCGGGTTCTCGACGACCGCTTCAACCACCACGTCCACACGGTCGAAACCGCTGTATTCCAGCACTGGCTGGATGGTGGAGATCACGCCTGCAAGCTTCAGACCATCAATTTTGCCGCGCTCAAGCTGTTTATTCAGCAGCTTGGCCGCTTCGGTCATGCCCAGCGTCAGGGATTTCTCGTTGATGTCCTTCATCACCACCGGCACGCCTTTCCAGGCAGACTGATAGGCGATGCCGCCCCCCATAATGCCCGCGCCGAGTACCGCCGCGTGTTTTGGCGTTTCTACGTTTTTGGTGAGTTGTTTGGCTTTGCCCTTCACGAACTGATCGTTAAGGAAGATACCAACCAGCGCGCGGGCTTCGTTGGTGTGCGCCAGCGGGACAAAGCTCTGGTTTTCAAGCTTCAGAGCGTCATCACGGCCCAGACGGGCTGCCGCTTCAATGGTTTTCACCGCCGTGATCGGCGCCGGGTAGTGTTTACCCGCCGTCTGCATCACCATGCCTTTGGCGATGGTGAAGCTCATGGTGGCTTCAATTTTGCTGAGCTTTAATGGCTCCAGCTTTGGCTGACGTTTGGCTTTCCAGTCGAGATCGCCGTTAATCGCCTGACGCAGAATGGCGATAGCACCCTCAATCAGTTTTTCAGGCTTAACCACGCCGTCCACCAGGCCGATTTTCTGCGCCTGTTCTGCGCCGACATCTTTACCCGCGGCAATGATCTCCAGCGCGCTGTCGGCACCCAGCATGCGCGGCATACGCACGGAACCGCCAAAGCCCGGCATGATGCCCAGCTTGGTTTCCGGCAGGCCGATGCGCAGGTCCGGCGTCGCCAGACGGTAGTCGGTCGCCAGCACGCACTCGCAGCCACCGCCCAGCGCGTAGCCGTTAACGGCGGAAAGGGTCGGGACAGGCAGATCTTCCAGACGATTAAAAACGCTGTTGGCAAAGTGCAGCCACTGGCTCAGCTGTTCTTCGGGCACCAGGAACAGCGACAGGAATTCGGTGATATCCGCGCCAACGATAAAGGCCGCTTTGTTGGAGCGCAGCAGCAGCCCTTTCAAATCTGATTGCTTTTCAAGTACATCCAGCGCCTGGCCAAGACTGGCCACCGTCGCGGTATCAAGCTTGTTCACTGAGCCGGGGGCATCGAACACCAGTTCGGCAATGCCATCTTCCAGCCAGTCTACGTACAGGGTGTCGCCTTTGTAGAGCATGTCGGTCTCCTGAATCCAGCAATTGGATCTGGTCATACCAGATGAAACGGAGTGTGGAATTTATGTTAATAAAATGCAAATTAGTCATTAAGAAATTGCTGCGCTGATCACGGTCGGTGGAAATCACGCAGCCGGAGTGAGGTGTGCTAAGATGCGATGACTTGAGGTCAAAAAAACGAAAGGAAGAATGATGGACTCACTGGCTTCGCTTTATAAAAATCATATCGTTACCCTACAGGAACGTACCCGCGATGTACTGGCCCGCTTCAAGCTGGATGCCCTGCTGATCCACTCCGGCGAGCTGATGAATACTTTTCTTGATGACCATGCTTATCCCTTCAAGGTTAACCCGCAGTTTAAAGCCTGGGTGCCTGTCACGCAGGTTCCAAATTGCTGGCTGCTGGTGGATGGCGTGAACAAGCCGAAACTGTGGTTCTACCTGCCGGTCGATTACTGGCACAACGTGGAGCCGCTGCCGACCTCATTCTGGACCGAAGAAATTGACGTGATTGCGCTGCCAAAAGCAGACGGTATTGGCAGCCAGCTGCCAGCGGCGCGCGGCAACATCGGCTACATTGGTCCGGTTCCTGAGCGTGCGCTGGGTCTGGATATTCCGGCAGATAAACTCAACCCGAAAGGCGTGCTGGATTATCTGCACTACTATCGCGCCTACAAGACCGACTACGAACTTTACTGCATGCGTGAAGCGCAAAAAACGGCGGTGAATGGCCACCGTGCGGCGCACGAAGCGTTCCAGTCCGGTATGAGCGAGTTCGATATTAATCAGGCCTACCTGACGGCGACCGGCCACCGCGATACCGACGTGCCGTACAGCAACATCGTGGCGCTGAATGAACATGCCTCGGTTCTGCACTACACCAAACTGGATCATCAGGTTCCGGCTGAGATGCGCAGCTTCCTGCTGGACGCGGGGGCTGAGTACAATGGTTATGCGGCAGACCTGACCCGTACCTGGGCGGCGAATGCGGATACCGATTTTGCGCAATTGATCAAAGACGTGAACGACGAACAGCTGGCGCTAATTGGCACCATGAAGGCCGGAACCAGCTACGTGGATTATCACATCCAGTTCCATCAGCGCATCGCTAAACTGCTGCGTAAGCATCAGATTGTCAAAGACATGAGCGAAGAGGCGATGGTTGAGAACGATCTGACCGGGCCATTTATGCCGCATGGTATCGGCCACCCGCTGGGGTTGCAGGTTCATGACGTCGCGGGCTTTATGCAGGATGATACCGGTACGCACCTGGCGGCACCGTCTAAATATCCTTATCTGCGCTGCACCCGCGTTCTGGCGCCGCGTATGGTATTGACCATCGAGCCGGGCATCTACTTTATTGAATCCCTGTTGGCACCGTGGCGCGAAGGGCAATTCAGCAAGCACTTCAACTGGGAGAAAATTGAAGCGCTGAAGCCGTATGGCGGCATTCGTATCGAGGATAACGTGGTTATTCACGAGAACAGCATTGAGAACATGACGCGAGATCTGAAGCTGGCCTGATGGAAAGCTGGCTGATACCGGCCGAGCCGGTCACCTTTGTTGAGGAAATCAAGAAAAGCCGCTTTATCACGCTGCTGGCGCATACCGACGGCGTGGAGGCGGCGAAGGCGTTCGTCGAGTCCGTCCGCGCGCAGCACCCCGATGCCCGCCATCACTGTGTGGCGTGGGTCGCAGGGCCGCCAGACGACTCACAGCAGCTCGGGTTTTCTGACGACGGTGAACCGGCGGGTACGGCCGGAAAACCGATGCTCTCCCAGTTGATGGGCAGCGGCGTGGGTGAAATCACCGCCGTCGTGGTCCGCTACTACGGGGGCATTTTGTTAGGCACCGGAGGGCTGGTTAAAGCCTACGGAGGTGGTGTCCAGCAGGCGCTTAATCTGCTGATAACAACCCGCAAAACGCCACTTACGGAATATACTTTGTTATGCGATTACGCCCAGCTATCGGGTATCGAAGCACTGCTTAAACAGTTTAACGGTGTCATCGCACACAGTGATTATCAGGCAATGGTGCAATTACGCGTGGCGCTTCCTCAGGCGGAACTGGCTGCTTTTTCAGCAAAACTCGCTGATTTTAGTCGCGGTTCATTGCAATTACTGCCGATTGAAGAATAATCCCCACCTCACAATTTTGAATACCTAAGGAAGCGGCAGAGATGCATTTTCGTGCCATTACCCGAATCGTTGGATTGCTGGTCATACTTTTCTCCGGGACAATGATCATTCCCGGACTGGTGGCGCTCATCTACCGGGACGGCGCGGGGCGTGCATTTACGCAAACCTTTTTTGTCGCGCTGACGATTGGCTCCCTGCTGTGGTGGCCAAACCGCCGTGAGAAAGGTGAACTGAAATCCCGGGAGGGGTTTCTGATTGTGGTCCTGTTCTGGACGGTACTGGGAAGCGTGGGTGCGCTGCCGTTTATCTTCTCCGAACAACCGAATCTCACCGTCACGGATGCGTTTTTTGAATCGTTCTCCGGATTAACGACCACCGGCGCCACCACGCTTGTGGGGCTGGATTCGCTCCCGCATGCGATTCTCTTTTACCGGCAGATGCTCCAGTGGTTCGGCGGTATGGGGATCATCGTCCTGGCGGTGGCTATCCTGCCGATTCTGGGCGTCGGGGGGATGCAGCTTTACCGGGCGGAGATGCCCGGCCCGCTGAAAGATAACAAGATGCGCCCGCGTATTGCGGAGACGGCGAAAACCCTGTGGCTTATCTATGTCCTGCTGACGGTGGCCTGCGCGCTGGCGCTGTGGTTTGCCGGGATGCCTGCGTTTGATGCCATCGGACACAGCTTTGCGACTATTGCTATCGGCGGGTTCTCCACCCACGATGCCAGCGTCGGCTACTTCGACAGCCCGACAATCAATACCATCATTGCCATCTTTTTGCTGATCTCAGGCTGTAACTACGGTCTACACTTCTCGTTGCTTAGCGGACGGAGCCTGAAGGTGTACTGGCGCGACCCGGAATTCCGGATGTTTATTGGCGTCCAGCTGACCCTGGTGGTTATCTGTACCCTGGTACTGTGGTTCCACGATGTTTATAACTCGGCGGTCACGACCCTGAACCAGGCCTTCTTCCAGGTGGTATCGATGGCGACAACCGCTGGTTTCACCACGGACAGTATTGCGCGTTGGCCACTGTTCCTGCCGGTGCTGCTGTTGTGCTCTGCGTTTATCGGCGGTTGCGCCGGGTCAACGGGCGGCGGTCTGAAGGTGATCCGCATTCTGCTGCTGTTCAAGCAGGGGAACCGTGAGCTGAAACGTCTGGTCCACCCGAATGCGGTTTACAGTATTAAGCTGGGGAACCGCGCGCTGCCGGAGCGCATCCTCGAAGCGGTGTGGGGATTCTTCTCCGCTTATGCGCTGGTCTTTATTGTCAGTATGCTGGCGATTATCGCCACGGGCGTGGATGATTTCTCTGCCTTCGCCTCTGTGGTGGCAACGTTAAACAATCTGGGGCCGGGGCTGGGCGTCGTGGCGGATAACTTCGCCAGTATGAACCCGGTGGCGAAGTGGATCTTAATCGCCAATATGCTGTTTGGGCGTCTTGAGGTCTTTACGCTGCTGGTGCTGTTTACCCCAACATTCTGGCGTGAGTAAGGAGACATTGGTGAAAACGTTAATTCTTTTCTCAACGCGTGACGGGCAAACGCGTGAGATTGCTTCATATCTGGCTTCCGAACTCAAAGAGCTGGGCATTTATTCTGATGTGGTGAACCTGAATCGCACAGAGCAGATTGCCTGGCAGGATTACGACCGCGTGGTGATTGGCGCTTCAATTCGCTACGGTCATTTCCATCCGGCGCTGGATCGCTTTGTGAAAAAGCATACGGCGGAACTCGCTCAGCTGCCTGGCGCGTTTTACTCGGTCAACCTGGTTGCCCGTAAAGCGGAGAAGCGTACGCCGCAGACCAACAGCTATACGCGCAAGTTTTTGCTAAGTTCGCCATGGCAGCCCGATATCTGTTCTGTCTTTGCTGGCGCGCTGCGTTACCCGCGTTACCGCTGGTATGACCGCTTTATGATCCGCCTGATCATGAAAATGACGGGCGGGGAAACGGATACGCGTAAAGAAGTGGTTTATACCGACTGGGCCCAGGTCGCCAGTTTTGCCCGTGAAATTGCGCGTTTAACGGACGATGCGCGGGATAAATAAGCGTTGAGTTTGAAAAGTGAGCGAACAAAATTTTTTTTGTATTTAGTGCTTGTCACTTCAGAAGAACTCCCTATAATGCGCCTCCACTGACACGGAACAACGGCACGCAAGCCGCCGGGTCAGCAGAGAAAAGCAAAACAAACGCTTGACTCTGAAGCGGGAAAGCGTAATATGCACACCCCGCGCCGCAGCGAAAACGAAGCGGCACTGCTCTTTAACAATTTATCAGACAATCTGTGTGGGCACTCAAAGTGACATGGATTCTTACTGTCTTCGGACACTAAATGAATACCAAGTCTCAACGAGTGAACACGTAATTCATTACGAAGTTTAATTCATTGAGCATCAAACTTTTAAATTGAAGAGTTTGATCATGGCTCAGATTGAACGCTGGCGGCAGGCCTAA
>NZ_KQ089940.1:649058-882347 GCF_001037725.1 Enterobacter sp. MGH120
AACGGATAAAAGGTACTCCGGGGATAACAGGCTGATACCGCCCAAGAGTTCATATCGACGGCGGTGTTTGGCACCTCGATGTCGGCTCATCACATCCTGGGGCTGAAGTAGGTCCCAAGGGTATGGCTGTTCGCCATTTAAAGTGGTACGCGAGCTGGGTTTAGAACGTCGTGAGACAGTTCGGTCCCTATCTGCCGTGGGCGCTGGAGAATTGAGGGGGGCTGCTCCTAGTACGAGAGGACCGGAGTGGACGCATCACTGGTGTTCGGGTTGTCATGCCAATGGCACTGCCCGGTAGCTAAATGCGGAAGAGATAAGTGCTGAAAGCATCTAAGCACGAAACTTGCCCCGAGATGAGTTCTCCCTGAGACTTTAAGTCTCCTGAAGGAACGTTAAAGACGATGACGTTGATAGGTCGGGTGTGTAAGCGCAGCGATGCGTTGAGCTAACCGATACTAATGAACCGTGAGGCTTAACCTTACAACGCCGAAGGTGTTTTGGCGAAGAGACAGACAATCAAATTTCAGCTTTGATACAGATTAACAGAATTTGCCTGGCGGCTTTAGCGCGGTGGTCCCACCTGACCCCATGCCGAACTCAGAAGTGAAACGCCGTAGCGCCGATGGTAGTGTGGGGTCTCCCCATGTGAGAGTAGGGAACTGCCAGGCATCAAACAAGTGAAGAGGCCATCCGCAAGGATGGCCTTTTTGCGTTTGTGCACCTGCTTCCTTTCCATAAACAAATCACCTATCCCCCCATATATACGGTAAACTATCCCGGTTTTTGCATCAGGATAGCGTCTATGAATCACTCCCTTAAGCCCTGGAATACCTTTGGTATTCAACGGAATGCTAATCAAATTGTACGTGCCGACAGTGCTCAGCAGTTGCTGAATGCATGGCAAAACGCAACAGAAAACGGTGAACCCGTACTTATTCTGGGCGAAGGAAGTAATGTCCTGTTTCTCGATGATTTTGCGGGGACGGTAATCGTCAATCGCATCATGGGGATTGAGCGTAAAGAGAGCGCTGACAGCTGGCATTTACACGTGGGTGCTGGCGAGAACTGGCACCATCTGGTGCAATATACCCTCGAAAAAGGGATGCCAGGGCTGGAAAACCTGGCTCTGATCCCGGGCTGTGCAGGATCATCTCCTATTCAAAACATCGGTGCCTACGGCATCGAACTGAAACACGTCTGCGAATATGTCGACTGTATCGAACTCGCGACCGGAACGGCGAAGCGCCTGACCGCAGAGCAGTGCCGCTTTGGCTATCGCGACAGCATTTTCAAGCACGACTATCAGGATCGTTTCGTCATTGTGGCCGTTGGCCTGCGCCTGGCGAAAGCCTGGAAACCCGCTCTGACTTACGGCGATCTGACCCGTCTCGACCCGGCTACCGTCACACCGCGTGAGGTATTTGATTCCGTTTGCCACATGCGAATGACCAAGCTCCCGGACCCGAAAGTAAACGGAAATGCGGGTAGTTTCTTCAAAAACCCGGTGATCAGCAGCGAAAATGCAAAAGCGTTTCTCGCCGGCTGGCCAACGGCCCCGCATTATCCTCAGGCGGATGGTAGCGTGAAGCTGGCCGCAGGCTGGCTTATCGATCAGTGTGAATTAAAAGGTACGACTCTTGGTGGCGCTGCTGTTCATCGTCAGCAGGCGCTGGTACTGATCAACCAGTCCAACGCGACAAGTGAAGATGTCGTCAACCTGGCGCATCATGTGCGCCAGCGCGTGGGCGAAAAATTCGACGTCTGGCTGGAGCCTGAAGTTCGCTTTATTGGCCGAACGGGCGAAGTGAATGCCGTGGAGACCATTGCGTGAAGGACAATACTATTCCGTTAACTCTCATCGGTATCCTTGCCGATGGCGAGTTTCATTCTGGCGAGCAGCTGGGCGAACAGCTGGGCATGAGCCGTGCTGCGATCAATAAGCATATTCAAACGCTCCGCGACTGGGGCGTGGATGTGTTTACGGTGCCGGGAAAAGGCTACAGCCTGCCGGAACCGATCCAGTTACTGAATGAAGAGGTCATCCGCAGCCAGATTGGGCACGGTAACGTCGCGGTATTGCCGGTCATTGATTCGACGAACCAGTATCTGCTGGATCGCCTGAGCGAGCTGAAATCCGGTGATGCCTGCGTTGCCGAGTACCAACAGGCAGGACGTGGCCGCCGGGGGCGTAAGTGGTTCTCACCATTTGGCGCCAACCTCTACCTTTCCATGTATTGGCGGCTTGAACAGGGGCCAGCTGCGGCCATCGGGCTGAGCCTGGTGATCGGCATTGTGATGGCAGAGGTGCTGCACGATCTGGGTGCCGATCAGGTGCGGGTAAAATGGCCCAACGATCTGTATCTCAACGATCGAAAGCTGGCGGGGATCCTGGTTGAACTGACGGGAAAAACAGGCGATGCCGCACAGATCGTCATTGGGGCGGGACTGAACATGGTGATGCGAAACGTGCAGAACGATGTCGTGAACCAGGCCTGGACCAACTTGCAGGAAGCGGGGATCACCATCGATCGCAATACGCTTGCCGTCCGCATGATCAATGAGTTGCGTAGTTCGCTGACGCTCTTTGAACAAGAGGGGTTAGCGCCATTCCTGTCCCGCTGGGAAAAGCTGGATAACTTTATTAACCGACCGGTGAAGCTGCTGATTGGAGATAAAGAAATTTACGGCACATCACGCGGCATTGACGCGCAGGGCGCGTTGCTTCTTGAACAGGATGGCGTGATTAAGCCCTGGGTGGGCGGTGAAATTTCGTTACGAAGTGCGGAGTAACCCTCTCCCCACAGGGGAGAGGGTGTAGCAGGTCATCACTGCGGATACGGCACCCAATCCCCGGCATTCAGTCGGACATAAGGCTTATTCTGATACTGGATCACCACCGCATTGGCGTTTTCCGATACCTCCGCCGTCTGCGGCAGCCCGCTGGTGAGTTGATCCCAATTCACGCTATCTTCCACAAACAGCTTACCGTCTACAGCGCGAGCAACCAGTTCCGAGATAGCCAGATAGCTGCTTGGCTGGGTGATTTCAATGGGCGCTCCCTGATGCGGCGCCTTCATGCCAAAGAACTTAATCCCGGCCGGAACGTTAGTGATGGACGGGCTTGGGATATCGCGCAGACCAGACACCTGCATCCTGTCGCCTTTCAGCGCCCCTCCGTGTTCTGGTACTACCACCACCATCACTTTGCGACCTGATTTTTCCAGCTCGTTGAAGAACGCGTTCAGCTCGTCAAAGAACTTCTGAGCACGGGCCTTATAATCGGCCGTTTTACTCACGCCGGGATAATGGTTCCCGTCGTGCAGCGGCAGCGTGTTATAGAACGTCGCACTACGTGTCCCTTCCTCTTTGCCGACGGTATCTAACCAGCGCTGAAGCACGGCGGTATCGTCATACACCGGCGAGCCATCAAAGCCCAGCAACGTTACCGGCAGCCCTTTCTGGTCCATCAGCGGGGCCTGCATGCCACCCTGTTCACGCACTTCTTTCAGGAAGTTACCGAACTGACCGTTATGGCCCATCATCAGGTGCTGGGTAAAGCCCAGTTTTGCGAGGTTATCAAACAGATAACACTGGTTAGCTGCCGGCTGGTAGAGGTTCTTATGCGAAGGCTGTCCGCAGCTGGCGCGCAGCAGGCGGATAGCCGCCGGGCCGCTGTACGACGTGGCCGAGTTGAAGTCCTTAAACTGAATATCGAAATGCGACCACAGCGGGTGCGACATCAAACCAGCCGCGTCAACGTCAGCCCAGGACAGAGAACAGATGTTAATGACCAGCAGCTCAAACGGCTGAGCATCGGCAGGCAGCGCGTCCGGGAATTTCGTCTGACGCTTATCTTCCGCAGCGTAAAAACTGGAGAGCCACGCGTTCAGGTTAGTGGATGTCGGCGGTGCAGTCTGCGCAGGAATATCCCCAACCACAGGCGTATCCCCTGCTGTCGCAACGGTCGCGGCGGCGGAACCGCCCGTGGTGGTCACGGTTGTCGTCGGCTGACCGGCTGGCCACAGCGAGAAGCTCGGGCCCGTCAGCGTCAGGACGTTAAGCCAGATCATAATCGCGACGACAAACACCGTCATCCGGATCCACTGAGACAGGAACAGCCAGGCGACCAGCAGGACAAATACCGCGCCAATCATCTGCCAGTTAATAAAGCGCTCAACCAGATCGAGCATATAGTCCGCACTGAAACCTGCGACCTGGGAGCCCTGGCTCATGATGCTTTCAGGGCCGGGCAGCCAGGTATCATGCCAGAACAGGGCGAAACCGATGGGGATAGCGACCCAGTGACGTATACGGTGCAGCCTGAGGTTCGGGATTGGCATCAGCAGGAATGCCATAAACACCAGGTTAAGCAGAGGGTGGAAATTAAGATAGCCTGCCCACAGCAGACCAAACTTCACCAGAAAGTAGAAATTCCAGCCGGACAGGCCGCGCCAGTATTGCCAGAGTGGCGAGGGCGCCGAAGAGGTATAGGTAGAATTAGTCATGTTTTCGGTTTGCCTTGACGTTCGGAGCGCGAGTCAGTGTTCCGGCGGGTTTAATATAGCGAGGTTTGACGAACAGTAATCTGACCGTATCGCGAATACGGCGCAGGGAATGGCGTGCATAGTAGCCAAGCGGCAAAAAAATCAGCGCGCACAGAACAACCAGTTGGATGATATCGCTGATATTCATAATGGCGCGCTCTCCTTGTTCTCATCCAGTAAGCGTAGCGGCTCAGGTACCCGACGCCAGACATGCCCGTCATGTTTCGCATTGAGTACCGGTTTGGCACCGCTGGTGACAGGCAACGGTTTGGCCCACTTTTCGGGTGGCAGGGCACGCATCTGGACAAGCTCAGCCGCGATCAGGTTATCTTCAAACCAGACCATACGGTTCGAGAAGATATCCGCGGTAGGAAGCGGGAAGATATGGTTAAGCGCAGTATCCAGATCGTTCACCCGGCAGAAGGAGAGGAACAGCACCAGGCGGTTATCGCCAATGGTCATGATGTCCCCGATACGGTTAGGGCGGCACAGAGTGAGCGCCTGCTCAACGCGAATACCCGGCACGGGGCGCAGGGCAACCATCACCCCTTTTCCGTCTGCCGGTAACAGCGTATTGCTCATCATGTTGCCCACCGCATCGCAGAAGGTGTCCCATTTCTGGTAGCCGCGCAGTTTCATCGGCTGCGTCATTGAAAGCAGGGTGCTGATATCTTCCGGAACATGTCGATTAAACTGCTGGCCCTGGATGCTTTCGATCAGCGTCAGACAGCGCGACAGGGGAGCATTCCACGGAATGACCATATTCGCGCCGCAGCCCAGTAATAAGCGCTCATCGGTGGCGCGCAGGCTGGTATTATTTTCACGCACCACAATTTTTAACGCACTGCCGCGCTGGCGACGTAATGTGTGTATGTGCCTTGCCAGCGTTTCGATTTGGTTATTCTGGATCAACGAGAAGATAATGGTCGCCGCCTGCGTGGTGCGCGCCTCATCAAATAAGGCTTCATTGGTATCGAACAGTGACCAGTGCTCAGACAGTGCAGGCGCACCTTCCAGTACCGCAATATGGCTCAGAACGCGTTTTTCATCACTGCGTGGCTGAACTACTGTTTCTTCTTGTTGAGCAAGATGCCACTCATCCCCGACATGTTTGAGGGTAAGTTGTTGTCGGGAGCTCACCCCTTTTTCATTGCACCAGAAAGCCACGTCGTAAAGATGGCGGTCGGTCTGGACACGAATACTGGCCAGGCCATAGAGGGAACGGTATTCACTCATTAAAAGTGAAAAAAGCTTGTCATTATTACTGCCTGGGTTAACAACCAATAAGGTGCAATTTTGATTTTTTGCCCATCTGTTGATTCTTCCCAGCCATTTCAGCAGTTTTTCAGACGGGATATTTTGCAGGCCGTTATTAGAGCATTTTAGAATCAGTAAATAGTGTTCAGGAACAATAGAACACTGAATATCGCGGGGTAAAAAGTATAGACTGTCAGCCTCCGCAGGCATGGAAAATAATCGTACTGTCTGGGGTCCACGGTCACTGTCGAGCCTGATGATTGACTTCGGCTCTTCGCCCATCGTAATGACGGCCACGCGGGAATCCTTCCCCTGCGCCGCTATCGTCTGGTTTACCAGACTGATGGCATCTTCATTACGATCCGTATTAACCCACCAGACTCCTCCGACTGGCATGTGGCGCAATTCGTCCCATAATGACTGGATGCCAATAGAAAATATGGAGTCCACGGTGTCCCTCTTTTCGTCGAATTTCTATGTCTCTCAGTTTACTAGCGAAAGCGTAGAAATAAACCTAACATTGAAATTAAAGAACATCAGATTTAGCATGTAAATGAAATTTAATGGGCAGGACGCCTCGCTGCATCTGAATCTTATGATTTTACTCAAAGGGATGAAAAAAGAATGCAAAATAACGAACCCGCAACCCCAGTCGACTCAAGTCTGGGTTACACATTCCAGAACGATTTTTTGGCACTCACGCAGGCTTTTTCTTTGCCTGAAATAGATTACACCGATATTTCCCAGCGTGAACAGTTGGCGGCGGCTATTAAACGTTGGCCGTTATTAGCTGAGTTTGCCCAACAACAATAAGGAAGCCATTGATGGCTGTACTAGGATTACAGGGCGTCCGTGGTGGGGTGGGTACAACTTCCGTTACCGCGGCGCTGGCGTGGTCATTGCAGGTATTAGGTGAATCGGTACTGGTCATTGATGCCTGTTCCGATAATTTGCTGCGCATGTCATTCAATGTCGACTTTACGCATGCAAACGGCTGGGGACGCGCGCTTCTGGACGATAAAGACTGGCGGGATGCGGGTTTGCGTTATACCTCCCAGCTCGATTTGCTTCCCTTTGGTCAATTGACCGAAACCGAGCGCGGGAATGAAGCCGCGTACCAGCGCCTGTTCTCTCGCTTCATCACCGCATTGCAGAGCCTGAAAGAGAGCGGGCACTATCAGTGGATCCTGCTGGACCTGCCGCACGGTGCCGCGTCGCTGACCCGCCAGCTGCTGGCGCAGTGCGACCATGTGCTCTCCATCGCGAACGTAGATGCGAATTGTCATATCCGTCTGCATCAGCAGCCGATGCCTGCCAATGCCCATATTCTGATCAACGATCTGCGCATTGGCAGCCAGATCCAGGACGATCTCTACCAGGTCTGGCTCCAGAGTCAGCGCCGCCTGTTGCCGATGGTGATCCATCGTGACGAAGCGATGGCGGAGTGCCTCGCGTCCAAACAACCTCTCGGGGAGTACCGTAGCGATTCACTGGCGGCGGAAGAGATCCTGACGCTGGCCAACTGGTGTCTGCTGCACTTTGCTAAACGGCCGGAGCCTGCCGGGAGTTCAGTATGAGCGGCCTGACTAACTGGCTGCTCATTCCGCCGGTCAGTTCGCGCTTAAGTGAACGCTACCGCCATTACCGTCATCACGGCGCCTCGTCGCTGAGCGCTGCGCTGGGCTGTTTGTGGATGATTCTGGCGTGGATGTTCATCCCCCTCGAACATCCCCGCTGGCAACGCATTCGTGCGCGCCACGGTGAACTCTATCCGCATATCAACCCTGACAAGCCGCGTCCGCTGGATCCCGCGCGCTACGCTATTCAGTCCATCTGGCTACTAACGACCTCAACGGGCGCGGAGAAAAAAACGTCCCGCTGGCGCAGCTTCGATCGTGTGCAGAACCTGCGTGAACACTACCACCAGTGGCTTGACCGGCTACCTGACCGGGTGGGCGACAAAATGGGTCATTTAGATAACCACAAAGAGCTCGGGCACCTACACCCGGGCTTGCGGCGTTTTATTCTCGGCGTGGTTGTGGTGTTCTCGCTGATTCTTGCGCTGGTCTGTATTACCCAGCCCTTCAACCCGCTGGCGCAGTTCACCTTCCTGATCCTGCTGTGGGGCGTGGCGCTGCTGGTGCGGCGCATACCAGGGCGTTTTTCTGCCCTGATGCTGATTGTGCTATCGCTGACCGTTTCCTGCCGCTACATCTGGTGGCGATATACCTCAACGCTGAACTGGGACGATCCGGTCAGCCTGGTGTGCGGCTTAGTCCTGCTGTTTGCTGAGACTTACGCCTGGATCGTGCTGGTGCTGGGTTACTTCCAGGTTATCTGGCCGCTGAATCGACAGCCGGTGCCGCTGCCAAAAGACACGACCCAGTGGCCTACGGTTGACCTTTTCGTGCCGACCTACAACGAAGATCTGTCGGTGGTAAAAAACACCATTTACGCCGCGCTGGGTATCGACTGGCCGAAGGATAAAATCAAAATCTGGATCCTCGATGACGGTGGCCGTGCCGAGTTCCGCCAGTTCGCGGACGAAGTGGGGGTAGAGTACATCGCCCGTACCACGCATGAACACGCGAAAGCCGGTAACATCAACAATGCGCTGAAATATGCCAAAGGGGAGTTCGTCTCTATTTTCGACTGCGACCACGTGCCAACGCGCTCGTTCCTGCAAATGACCATGGGCTGGTTCCTGAAGGAGAAAGAGCTGGCGATGATGCAGACGCCGCACCACTTCTTCTCGCCGGACCCGTTTGAACGTAACCTCGGCCGTTTTCGTAAAACCCCGAACGAGGGCACGCTGTTCTATGGACTCGTGCAGGACGGGAACGACATGTGGGACGCAACGTTCTTCTGCGGCTCCTGTGCGGTGATCCGCCGGAAACCGCTGGATGAAATTGGCGGGATCGCCGTCGAGACGGTCACGGAAGATGCGCACACCTCGCTGCGTCTGCACCGTCTTGGCTATACCTCCGCCTACATGCGTATTCCTCAGGCGGCGGGGCTGGCCACGGAATCCCTGTCGGCGCACATCGGCCAGCGTATTCGCTGGGCCCGCGGCATGGTGCAAATTTTCAGGCTCGATAACCCGCTGATGGGTAAAGGGCTGAAGCTGGCGCAACGGCTGTGCTACGTTAACGCCATGTTCCACTTCCTGTCCGGTATTCCACGGCTTATCTTCCTCACTGCGCCGCTGGCGTTCCTGCTCCTTCACGCTTACATCATCTATGCGCCTGCGCTGATGATTGCCCTGTTCGTTCTGCCGCACATGATCCACGCCAGCCTGACGAACTCGAAGATTCAGGGGAAATATCGCCACTCCTTCTGGAGTGAAATTTACGAAACGGTGCTGGCCTGGTACATCGCGCCGCCCACCATGGTGGCGCTGATTAACCCGCATAAAGGGAAATTCAACGTCACCGCGAAGGGCGGGCTGGTGGAAGAGGAGTATGTCGACTGGGTGATCTCCCGGCCCTATATCTTCCTGGTGCTGCTGAATATTGTGGGCGTGATTGTTGGGATCTGGCGCTACTTCTACGGCCCGGAAAACGAAATTCTGACGGTCTTCGTGAGTATGGCGTGGGTGTTTTATAACCTGATTATCCTCGGCGGCGCGGTGGCGGTATCGGTGGAGAGCAAACAGGTTCGCCGCGCGCATCGCGTCGAAATCAGCATGCCAGCGGCCATTGCTCGCGACGATGGACATCTCTTCTCCTGTACCGTACATGACTTTTCGGATGGCGGTCTGGGTATCAAGATCAACGGTCAGGCGAAGGTGCTGGAGGGGCAGAAGGTCAACCTACTGCTTAAGCGCGGCCAGCAGGAGTATGTCTTCCCGACGCAGGTGGTGCGTGTGAGAGGAAATGAAGTGGGTCTGCAACTGATGCCGCTGACCAAAAAGCAACACATTGATTTTGTGCAGTGTACGTTTGCCCGCGCGGATACGTGGGCTCTCTGGCAGGACAGCTTCCCTGAGGATAAGCCTCTGGAAAGCCTGCTGGATATTCTTAAGCTGGGGTTCCGTGGCTATCGTCACCTTGCAGAATTTGCCCCGTCGTCGGTGAAATTAATTTTCCGGTCACTTACTTCACTGGTTTCCTGGGTCGTGTCGTTCATTCCGCGTCGACCTGAGCGAGATGAAGCGAAGCAGGCGGACCCGGTTATGGCTCAACAATGATGATAACGCGATGAAAACAAAACTTTCCTGGTTATGTGCAGTGGCAATGGGGATGAGTGCGCTCCCTGCAACAGTGGCTAACGCAGCGCCTGATAACGCAGCGGCCACGCCCGCGCCAACGGTGCCTGTCGTCGCGCAAGCGACCGATCCGGTTGTGACGGCCGCGCCGGGGCAGACGGAAAACGTCGTCCCGAATCAGCCGACGACGGGGAATACGCTGCCCGCCGACAACCCGGTGGTTGGGCAGGTCATGCCTGGCGTGCCGGGAGCCAGTGCGCCGGTGGTTGCCGAAAATACGCCGTCGCGTGACGTTAAGCTGACGTTTGCCCAGATCGCGCCTCCTCCGGGCAGCATGGTTCTGCGCGGCATCAACCCAAATGGCGGTATCGAATTCGGTATGCGCAGCGATGAAGTCGTGTCGAAAGCGATGCTCAACCTGGAATACACCCCATCGCCGTCGCTGCTGCCGGTGCAGTCCCAGCTTAAGGTCTATCTGAATGACGAGCTGATGGACGTCCTGCCCGTCACCAAAGAGCAACTGGGTAAGAAAACCCTGGCTCAGGTGCCGATTAATCCGCTGTTTATCACCGATTTTAACCGCGTGCGTCTGGAGTTTGTCGGCCACTACCGCGATGTCTGTGAAAACCCGGCCAGCAGCACCCTGTGGCTGGATGTCGGGCGTAACTCTTCGCTTCAGATGACCTATCAGCCGCTGGCGTTGAAAAACGATCTCTCCGCCTTCCCGGTGCCGTTCTTCGACCCGCGTGATAACCGTCCGCTGAACCTGCCGATGGTCTTTGCCTGCTCTCCCGATGTGACCGAACAGCTGGCGGCCTCTATCGTGGCATCCTGGTTTGGTTCCCGTTCCGGCTGGCGTGGACAAAGTTTCCCGGTCATGTACGACAAAATGCCGGACAAAAACGCGATCGTGTTTGCCACCAACGCCAAACGTCCGGCTTTCCTGCGTGACCATCCGGAGGTGAAAGCGCCCACCATCGAGATGATCAGCCATCCGGACAATCCGTACGTGAAGCTGTTGGTGATCTTCGGCCGTGATGACAAAGATCTGGTGCAGGCGGCGAAAGGCATTGCGCAGGGGAATATCCTGTTCCGCGGTAACAGCGTTGTGGTGGATGAGGTGAAACCGCTGCTGGCACGTAAGCCTTATGATGCGCCGAACTGGGTACGTACCGACCGGGCCATCACCTTTGGCGAACTGAAAACCTATGAAGAGCAATTGCAGTCAACCGGGCTTGAACCTTCTCCTGTCAGCCTGTCGCTGAACCTGCCGCCGGATCTCTATCTGCTGCGCACCAACGGCATTGATATCAATCTGAACTACCGTTACACCGCGCCGGCGACCAAAGACAGCTCGCGCATGGATATCAGCCTCAACAACCAGTTCCTGCAATCGTTCAGCCTGACCAGCAGCCAGGAGACAAACCGGTTGATGCTTCGTCTGCCTGTATTACAGGGGCTGCTGGATGGCAAAACCGATGTGTCGATCCCGGCGCTGAAGCTCGGTGCGGTGAACCAGCTGCGGTTTAACTTCCAGTATATGAACCCCATGCCGGGTGGATCGGTGGAAAACTGTATTACCTTCCAGCCGGTGCAAAACCACGTGGTGATTGGCGATGATTCCACGATCGACTTCTCGAAGTATTACCACTTTATTGCGATGCCGGATCTGCGTGCCTTTGCTAACGCCAGCTTCCCGTTCAGCCGCATGGCAGACCTCTCTGAATCGATTGTCGTGATGCCAAAAGCGGCCAACGAAGGCCAGGTTACCACGCTGCTGGACACCATGGGCACCGTCGGGGCGCAAACCGGCTTGCCGGCTATCAACGTGACGGTGACGGATGACGGGAGCCAGATCCAGAACAAAGATGCCGATATCATGGTCATCGGCAACATTCCGGACAAGCTGAAAGACGAGAAGCGCGTCGATCTGCTGGTGCAGGCGGCTCAGTCGTGGGTTAACACGCCGCTGCGTCAGACCGAGTTCCCGAGCATCATGCCGGACAGCGGCGATCGTCAGGCCAATATCAGGACGACCGTAAGCTCAACGGGTCCGATGGCCGCGATTGTCGGCTTCCAGTCGCCGTACAACGACCAGCGCAGCGTTATCGCCCTGCTGGCGGACAGCACGCGCGGGTATGAGCTACTCAACACGGCCATGAACGACAGCGGTAAACGGGCGGCAATGTTCGGTTCCGTCTCGGTGATCCGTGAGTCGGGGGTAAACAGCCTGCGCGTGGGGGATGTCTACTACGTCGGTCATCTGCCGTGGTTCGAACGCCTGTGGTACGCCCTGTCTAACCACCCGGTGCTGCTGGCCGTGCTGGCTGCGCTCAGCGTTGTACTGCTGGCGTGGGTACTGTGGCGTCTGCTGCGAATCATCAGCCGTCGTCGTCTTAACCCGGACCATGAGTAAGCGGTGATGAAAATCTTTCGCGGGTGTGTAGTCGCAGCGTTGATGCTGGCGGCGGCGAATCTTCACGCCGCCTGTCGCTGGCCTGCCTGGGAGACGTTCAAGCAGGATTATATGAGCGAAAGTGGGCGCGTCATTGATCCCAGTGACGCGCGCAAAATCACCACCTCCGAAGGGCAAAGCTACGGACTGTTCTTTGCCCTCGCGGCAAACGATCGCAAGGCGTTCGATCTGCTGCTGGCATGGACGCGCGATAACCTTGCCGAGGGAGATTTAACCCAACATCTCCCGGCCTGGCTGTGGGGGAAAAAGGACGACGAAACCTGGGCGGTTATCGACCCTAACTCCGCGTCTGATGCCGATATCTGGATTGCCTGGTCGCTGCTGGAGGCCGGGCGGCTGTGGAAAAATCCCGATTACACGCGCACGGGTAAGGCGCTGTTGACGCGCATTGCCAGTGAGGAAGTGGTGAAGGTGCCGGGGCTGGGTTCTATGCTGCTGCCGGGTAAAGTCGGTTTTGCCGAAGAGAGTGTCTGGCGCTTCAACCCCAGCTACCTGCCGCCGCAGCTTGCGAGCTATTTCACCCGTTTTGGCGCGCCGTGGACGACGCTCCGTGAAACCAACCTGCGTCTGCTGCTGGAGACCGCGCCTAAAGGATTTTCCCCGAACTGGGTGAAATACCAGAAAAAGGGCGGCTGGCAGCTGTCGCAGGATGCATCCCTGATCGGCAGCTACGATGCGATTCGCGTCTATCTGTGGGTAGGGATGATGAACGATAACGATCCGCAGAAAGCCCGACTACTGGCGCGTTTCAAGCCCATGGCGACCACCACAATCAAACAAGGCTTGCCGCCGGAGAAAGTGGACGTCGCGACCGGGAAACGCACCGGAGATGGGCCGGTAGGGTTTTCTGCCTCCCTCCTTCCGTTTTTACAAAACCGGGACGCGCAAGCGGTGCAACGCCAGCACGTCGCCGATCGTTTTCCCGATAACAATGCTTATTACAGCTACGTTCTGACCCTCTTTGGACAAGGGTGGGATCAGCATCGTTTTCGTTTCACCGTGCAAGGTGAATTACTACCGGACTGGGGCCAGGAATGCGCACGTTCACACTGAATCTACTCACCTTATCGCTTGGCCTGGCGCTAATGCCCCTGGCCCAGGCCGCCAACTCCCCGCAGCAGAGACAGCTGCTGGAACAGGTCCGTCTGGGGGAATCCACCCAGCGTGAGGATTTAGTGCGCCAGTCGCTCTATCGCCTTGAGCTGATCGACCCCAACAACCCGGACGTGATTGCCGCGCGCTTCCGCTACCTGTTACGACAGGGCGATACGGCGGGCGCGCAAAAAGAGCTGGATCGCCTGAAAGGAATGGCGCCCGATTCCAGTGCCTATCAGTCCTCCCGTACTACCATGCTGCTCTCCACGCCGGATGGTCGCCAGGCCCTCCAGCAGGCTCGCCTGCTTGCCACCACCGGGCACACCCAGGAAGCCATTGCCGCGTATGACAAACTGTTTGACGGTAAGCCGCCCAGTGGCGACATCGCGACGGAGTACTGGAACGTGGTGGCGAAAGAGCCAGCCCGCCGCAACCTGGCCATTAATCAGCTTAAGAAAATAAACGCCAGCAGTCCGGGTAACGTCCCGCTACAGTCCTCGCTGGCACAGCTTTTGTTCCAGAGCGGACGGCGTGATGAAGGGTTTGCGGTGTTACAGGAGATGGCCAAATCGAACAATGGCCGCAGTCAGGCGTCGGACATGTGGTACCAGCAGATCAAAGATCAGCCGGCCAGCAGCGCCAGCGTTACCGCGCTGCAACAATACCTGAGCGTGTTCAGCGATGGCGATAACGTGACGGCGGCGCGCGCCCAGCTTGAAGCGCAGCAAAAACAGCTTGCCGATCCGGCGTTCCGCGCCAAAGCCGAAGGGTTAGCCGCAGTGGATGCCGGGCAGGGCAGTAAAGCGGTAACGGAGTTGCAAAAAGCAGTCAGCGCCAACCACGCCGACAGTGAAGCCGTAGGCGCGCTGGGGCAGGCCTATTCTCAGAAAGGCGATCGCGCGCGTGCGGTTGCTCAGTTTGAAAAGGCGATCGCCCTCGATCCGCAGAGCGATAACCGGGGCAAATGGGACAGCCTGCTGAAGGTCAACCGATACTGGCTGCTGATCCAGCAGGGGGATAACGCCCTGAAAGCCAACAATACGGCCCAGGCCGAACGCTATTACCAGCAGGCGCGCAATATCGACAATACCGACAGCTACGCGGTTCTGGGCCTCGGTGATGCGGCGGCGGCGCGCAAAGATAACGACGCGGCCGAGCGTTATTACCGCCAGGCGTTGCGGATGGACAGCGGCAACAGCAACGCGGTACGCGGTCTCGCCAATATTTATCGCGCGCAGTCTCCGGAGAAGGCGACGCAGTTTATTCAGTCGCTCTCTGCCAGCCAGCGCCGCAGCATTGATGATATTGAACGTAGCCTGACGAACGAGCAGTTGTCAGCCCAGGCCGAACAGCTGGAAAGCGAGGGGAAATATGCGCAGGCCGCAGAACTTCAGCGCCGACGCCTTGCGCTTTCCCCGGGCGACGTGTGGATCACCTACCGACTGTCACGCGATCTGTATAGCGCGGGTCAGCGCAGCCAGGCGGATAACCTGATGCGTCAGCTGGCAAGCCAGAAACCGGGCGATCCGGATCAGGTTTACGCCAGCGGGCTGTACCTGTCCGGTAACGATCAGGACCGGGCGGCGCTGGCGCATCTGAACACGCTGCCGCGCGACAAGTGGAACGGCAACATTCAGGCGCTGGCGGACCGCCTGCAAAGTAACCAGGTGCTGGAAACCGCCAACCGCCTGCGCGACAGTGGAAAAGAGCAGGAGGCGGAAACGTTGCTTCGCCAGCAGCCTCCGTCCACCCGTATCGACCTGACGCTGGCGGACTGGGCTGAACAGCGTGGCGATCATGAGGCCGCGAAAACCGCCTACAACACCGTCCTGCAACGCGAACCGCAGAACGAAGACGCGATCCTCGGCCTGACCGAGGTCTATCTTGCCCAGGACAACAAGGACGCGGCGCGCGCGGCGCTGGCGAAACTGCCCGCGGCACAGAACGGCGAACCGCTCTCCATCAATATGCAGCGCCGGCTTGCCATGGCGCAGGCTGGCCTGGGTGATCATGCCGCGGCAGAAAAGACCTTCAACGCCATTCTTCCGCAGGCCAAATCGCAGCCGCCTTCGATGGAAAGTGCGCTGGTGATGCGCGATGCCGCCCGTTTCCAGGCACAAAATGGTCAGCCTCAGCAGGCGCTGGACACCTGGAAAGATGCGATGGTCTCATCGGGCATCACAACGACCCGTCCGACCGATAACGACAGCTTTACGCGGCTCACGCGTAACGATGAGAAAGATGACTGGCTGAAGCGCGGCGTGCGCAGCGATGCAGGCGATCTTTATCGTCAGCAGGATCTGAACGTCACGCTGCAACACGACTACTGGGGGTCCAGCGGCACGGGGGGCTATTCCGACCTGAAAGCGCACACCACCATGCTCCAGGTTGATGCGCCGCTGTCGGATGGACGTATGTTCTTCCGTAGCGATCTGGTCAATATGAACGCCGGTTCCTTTGCCACCGATAACGGAACCTACGATCCGACATGGGGTACCTGCGCCGAAACGCCATGTCGCGGTAGCACAAACCAGTCGGCCAACGGCGCCAGCGTGGCCGTCGGCTGGCAGAACAAAACCTGGTCGTGGGATATCGGTACAACGCCGATGGGCTTCGACGTGGTCGATGTGGTGGGTAGCCTGAGCTACAGCAACGATTTAGGGCCGATTGGCTACACCCTGAACGCCCATCGCCGTCCGATTTCCAGCTCGGTGCTGGCCTTCGCCGGGCAAAAAGATCCCAATACCGACACCACCTGGGGCGGCGTGCGTGCCACCGGTGGCGGCGTGAGCATGAGCTACGACAAAGGCGAAGCTAACGGGATCTGGTCAAGCCTGAGTGCCGACAGCCTCACCGGGAAGAATGTCGAAGATAACTGGCGCGTCCGCTGGATGACCGGCTATTACTACAAGCTCATCAATCAGAACAACGAACGCCTGACGGTGGGCGTGTCCAACATGCTCTGGCATTACGATAAGGATTTAAGTGGCTATTCGCTGGGCCAGGGCGGTTACTACAGTCCCCAGGAGTATGTGTCGTTCGCCTTACCGGTGAACTGGCGTAAACGCACAGAGAACTGGTCATGGGAGCTGGGCGGCTCCGTCTCCTGGTCTCATTCAAAAACAAAAGATGTGATGCGTTATCCGTTACAGGGGCTGATCCCGGACAATGAGCCAGGCCGTTATACCGATAAAGGTGTAATGGAAACCGGAAGTAGCTCGTCAGGGACGGGTTATACCGCAAGGGCGATTGTTGAACGCCGCGTGACGTCCAACTGGTTTGTCGGACTGGGCGTCGATATTCAGGAAGCAAAAGACTATACCCCGAGCCATGCGCTGCTCTACGTTCGGTATTCTGCCGCGGGCTGGCAAGGTGATATGGACTTACCACCGGAACCGCTGGTGCCTTATGCAGACTGGTGATCGGATTTTTTCTTAATCTAATTGTAAGTCTCTCTTAAAAGTGCAGCTATCGGGTATACTCGGGCGCACCAGGTTTACACCCTGGTGCGCCCTGCGCTTCGAGTTTTGTGGAGAGTCATTTTGCGTGTCAGCCGTTCCTTAACGATCAAACAGATGGCGATGGTGTCTGCCGTCACAATGCTGTTTGTCTTCATCTTCTGCGTCATTTTGCTGTTTCACTCCGTACAGCAGAATCGCTATAACACGGCTTCGCAACTGGAAAGTATTGCCCGCTCGGTGCGGGAACCCCTGTCAGCCTCGATCCTGAAAGGGGATATCCCCGAGGCGGAATCCATCCTGAAGCGCATTCAGCCCGCCGGTATCGTGAGCCGCGCGGATGTCGTGCTGCCGAACCAGTTCCAGGCGCTGCGGATGAGCTTTATCCCGGAGCGTCCCGTCCCGATGATGGTGATGCGCCTGTTTGAACTGCCGGTGCAAATTTCCCTGCCTCTCTATTCTCTGGAAAGACCGGCTAACCCGCAGCCGCTGGCCTACCTGGTGCTACAGGCCGACTCGTACCGCATGTATAAATTTGTTATGAGCTGGGTTGCTACGTTGGTGACTACTTACTTACTTTTGACACTAATGCTGAGCGTGGCGCTGACGTGGTGTATCAACCGGTTAATTGTGCATCCGTTGCGCCGCATAGCCCGGGAGCTGAACGACCTCTCTCCACAGGAGCACATGGGGCATCAGCTTCCGTTGCCGCGCCTGCATCACGACGATGAAATTGGCATGCTGGTCCGGAGTTACAATATCAACCAGCAGCGTGTCCTGCGTCAGCAGGAAGAGCTCAGTAGCAATGCCACCCGTTTTCCGGTATCCGATCTGCCAAACAAAGCGTTTTTAATGGCCTTGCTGGAGCAGACCGTCGCCCGCCAGCAGACCACCGCGCTGATGGTGATTGCCTGCGAAACCTTGCAGGACACGGCGGGCGTGCTGAAAGAGAGCCAGCGCGAGATGCTGTTGCTGACGCTGGTGGAAAAGGTGAAATCCGTTCTGGCGCCGCGCATGGTGCTCACCCAGGTCAGCGGTTATGACCTGGTGGTGATCGCGCACGGTGTTAAAGAGCCGTGGCACGCCATTACGCTAGGTCAGCAAGTACTCACTGTCATTAATGAGCGGCTGCCCATTCAGGGTATCCAGCTTCGCCCGAGCGCCAGCATCGGTATTGCGATGTACTACGGGGGGCTGACCGCCGAGCAGCTTTATCGTCGGGCCTTCTCGGCCGCGTTCACCGCGCGCCGGAAAGGCAAAAACCAGATCCAGTTCTTTGATCCGGAGCAGATGGAAAAAGCCCAGCAGCGCCTGACGGAAGAGAGCGACATTCTGACGGCGATGGACAATCGCCAGTTTGCGCTCTGGCTACAGCCGCAGGTCAATTTGCGCACGGGGGAAGTGACCAGCGCCGAAGCGTTGCTGCGTATGCAACAGCCGGACGGCACGTGGGAGCTGCCTGAGGGGATGATCGAACGTATCGAGTCCTGCGGCCTGATGGTCACCGTCGGCTACTGGGTGCTGGAAGAGTCCTGCCGCCAGCTTGCGGCCTGGCAACAACGGGGCATCACGCTGCCGCTGTCGGTGAATCTCTCTGCGCTACAGCTGATGCACCCGACCATGGTGCCGGAGATGCTCGAGTTGATCCACCGCTACCGCATTCAGCCCCACACGTTGATCCTGGAAGTCACCGAGAGCCGTTGTATCGACAATCCTGACGATGCTGTCGCCATTCTGAAACCGCTGCGTAATGCCGGGATCCGCATTGCGCTGGACGATTTTGGTATGGGGTATTCTGGCCTGCGTCAGCTCCAGCACATGAAAACGTTGCCGGTGGACGTCCTGAAAATCGACAAAACCTTTGTGGATGGGCTGCCGGGGGATTGCAGCCTGGTACAGGCCATTATTCAGATGGCGCACAGCCTGAATCTGCACGTAATTGCCGAGGGTATTGAAACCGACGCCCAGCGTGAGTGGCTGGCTGCGGCGGGCGTGGAGAGCGGACAGGGCTTCCTGTTTGACCGCGCCGTACCGACGGATATCTTTGAGCAACGCTATCTCGCCGACGCTGGCAATAACGCAAAAGTGTAATTTTGTTGCTGGCTTGTGCGAGCCAGCTCAAAGTTCTTAACATTTGTGTTTCAAATTTGAACCCCGTTTATTTCTGTCCTGTTATGTGGGTGTTATTTTAAAGCCGCAGGTTAACCATAACCTTACAAAGCCTGTAGTTTTTCTTTCCAGGGACACCCTATGAAAACCTCACTCTTCAAAAGTCTTTACTTCCAGGTCCTGACAGCCATCGCCATCGGTATTCTGCTCGGTCACTACTACCCGGAGCTGGGCGCGCAGATGAAACCGCTTGGCGACGCGTTCGTTAAGCTCATCAAAATGATCATCGCGCCGGTCATTTTCTGTACCGTGGTGACCGGTATCGCTGGCATGGAAAGCATGAAGGCGGTCGGGCGTACGGGGGCGGTTGCCCTGCTGTACTTCGAGATTGTCAGTACCATCGCGCTGATTATCGGCCTGATAATTGTCAACGTGGTACAGCCAGGCGCGGGCATGAACGTCGACCCGGCCACGCTGGATGCGAAAGCGGTGGCGGTTTACGCTGAACAGGCGAAAGATCAGGGGATTGTTGCCTTCCTGCTGGACGTGATCCCGAGCAGCGTGATTGGCGCGTTCGCCAGCGGAAACATCCTCCAGGTGCTGCTGTTTGCCGTGCTTTTTGGCTTTGCCCTGCACCGTCTTGGCAGCAAAGGCCAGCTGATTTTTAACGTCATTGAAAGCTTCTCGCAGGTGATCTTCGGCATCATCAACATGATCATGCGTCTGGCCCCGATTGGCGCCTTTGGCGCGATGGCCTTCACCATCGGGAAATATGGCGTCGGCACGCTGGTACAGCTTGGCCAGCTGATCGTCTGTTTCTACATCACCTGTATTCTGTTTGTGGTGGTGGTGCTCGGCTCCATCGCCCGTGCGACCGGCTTCAGCATCTTCAAATTTATCCGTTATATTCGTGAAGAGCTGCTGATTGTCCTCGGCACATCCTCTTCGGAGTCCGCGCTGCCGCGTATGCTCGATAAAATGGAAAAGCTGGGCTGCCGTAAGTCAGTGGTGGGGCTGGTTATTCCTACGGGCTACTCCTTTAACCTGGACGGCACCTCGATATACCTGACGATGGCGGCGGTCTTTATTGCCCAGGCCACTAACAGCCACATGGATATCTTCCATCAGATTACGCTGCTGGTGGTGCTTCTGCTCTCTTCAAAAGGGGCGGCGGGCGTAACGGGCAGCGGATTTATCGTGCTGGCGGCCACCATTTCGGCGGTGGGCCATCTGCCGGTGGCGGGCCTGGCCCTGATCCTCGGTATTGACCGCTTTATGTCTGAAGCCCGTGCGTTAACCAACCTGGTCGGCAATGGCGTGGCGACGATTGTGGTGGCGAAGTGGGTGAAAGAGCTGGATCACAAGAAGCTTAACGATACGCTGAATAACCGCACTTCTGAGGACAAAACCCCCGGTTTATCCTCTTAATCCCTCATAAATGCCCGTATTCCCTTGTGGGGATGCGGGCACCTGCGCATAATAACCGTTCATACCTGTCATAATTCGACAAGATTTTTTTTGGGTATATTTCACTTCCGCCCGTGACGTTTAGCCGAACACGCTGTCTAATCGGAAGGTTTTCATCGTCATCTTTGAGTGCTCACGTCGCGAGACACTCTCTTTAACCAGGAATGTTGATCAGGGGTTCACATGCAGGGCACAAAAATTCGACTCTTAACCGGCGGTTTGCTGATGATGGCAGCAGCCAGTTATGTGCAGGCAGATGCGCTCCAGCCAGACCCGGCCTGGCAACAGGGAACACTGGCGAATGGTTTCCAGTGGCAGGTATTATCCACTCCGCAACGTCCGAGCGATCGCATTGAAATCCGTCTTTCTGTGAATACCGGCTCCCTCACTGAAAGCACCCAGCAGACCGGCTTAAGCCACTTTATTCCTCGACTGGCGCTCACCCAGAGCGGCAGTTTGCAGGCGGTTCAGGTGCGTTCTTTATGGCAACAGGCCATCGATCCGAAACGCCCGCTGCCCCCGGCTGTGGTCTCCTATGACTACACCATGTTTAACCTGAGCCTGCCCAACAACCGTAACGATCTGCTTAAAGAAGCGCTGACCTACCTTTCCGATGCCACCGGCAAACTGGCGATTACGCCTGAGACCGTTAACTATGCGTTGAGCAACAGCGACATGGTGGCGACCTGGCCGACGGATACCAAAGAAGGCTGGTGGCGCTACCGCCTGAAAGGGTCAACGCTGCTTGGCCACGACCCGGCAGAGCCGCTGAAACAGCCGGTTGATGCCGCGCAGGTGAAATCTTTCTACCAGCAGTGGTACACCCCGGATGCCATGACCCTGATTGTGGTGGGCAACGTGGACAGCCGTGCGGTGATAGAACAGATCAACAAAGCATTTGGCGATCTGAAAGGGAAGCGTGAAACGCCCGCCCCTGTTCCTACCTTGTCCCCGCTGCGTCCTGAGACGGTCAGCATCATGACGGATACCGTGCGTCAGGATCGTCTTTCAATGATGTGGGATACGGCCTGGCAGCCGATCCGCGAGTCTTCTGCGCTGTTGCGTTACTGGCGTGCGGATCTCGCGCGTGAAGCGCTGTTCTGGCACGTTCAGCAGACGCTCAGCAAGAACAACGTGAAAGATATTGGCCTGGGCTTTGACTGCCGAGTGCTGTTCCAGCGCGCCCAGTGCGCCATTAACGTGGAATCGCCGGGCGATAAGCTGAATGCCAATCTCGGCGTGGTGGCGAAAGAGCTGGCTAAAGTGCGGAAAGAGGGCCTGTCTGAAGAGGAGTTTAACGCGCTGGTGGCGCAGAAATCCCTCGAATTGCAGAAACTGTTCGCCACCTATGCCCGCGCCGATACCGATATCTTAATCAGCCAGCGCATTCGCTCCTTGCAGAATCAGGTGGTGGATATCGCGCCGGAGCAGTATCAGAAACTGCGTCAGGACTTCCTGAACGGTCTGACCGTGGAGATGCTGAATCAGGATCTGCGTCAGCAGCTGTCGCAGGATATGGCGTTGATTCTGTTGCAGCCGAAAGGTGAGCCGGAATATGACATGAAAGAGTTGAAGGCCACCTGGAGCGCCATCATGGCGACGCCGCCGCAGCCAGCGCAAACGGCAGCCGATGATTTACACCAGGATGCGAGCGATATTCCGCAGGGCCAGTAAGCTCTGCGTTCCCTCAGCCCTGAGGGAGAGGGTTAGGGTGCGGGCATCAGCCCGCACAGTCCTTAAGCAGGCATCGCCTCGCGCGGAATAATCGCTCCGCGATACTGAATCACCGTGCTGGCCGTCAAGTGACCGCGCTGCGCCGCCGCTTCCGGCGTTCCCCCCGTCAGACGTACCGCCAGATACCCCGCGCTGAAAGAATCTCCCGCCGCCGTGGTATCGATTACTTTCTCTTTCGCCAGCTTCACCGCCGGCACCTCTGTCACGGCTTCACCTGCAACCGCCACCAGGCAAGACTCCGCCCCGCGCTTGATCACCACTTCGCTGACCCCGGCAGCCTGCGTCCGGGCAATGACCTCATCAACCGGTTTTTCGCCCCACAGAGCATCTTCATCATCCAGCGTCAGGAAGGCGATATCGGTGCATTCGAGCATCTGCTGGTAGACCTGCTGCGTCTCTTCACGGCTGGCCCACAAACGCGGACGGTAGTTGTTATCGAAAATCACCTTACCGCCATTGGCACGGCATTCGCGCAGCAGTGACAGCAGTTTTTCACGGCTCTCCTGGCTCAGGATCGCCAGGCTGATCCCGCTCAGGTAGAGATAATCGAAGGTGGCCAGTTCTTCGCAAATGGCAGCGGCGGCCTCGCTTTCCAGCCAGAATTTGGCGGCCGCTTCATTACGCCAGTAATAGAAGGTGCGCTCGCCGGTGCTGTCGGTTTCGATGTAGTACAAACCCGGCAGGCGGTTTTCCATTCGCTGGATCAGCGAGGTCCCAACGTTTTCACCCTGCCAGGCTTCCAGCATCTGCTGGCTGAAGCTGTCCGTTCCCAGCGCGGTAACGTAGCTCACGCTCAGCGCGTCGGGGGCGACCTGACGGGCAATGTAAACGGAGGTGTTCAATGTATCGCCACCAAAACCGCGGCTGACTTCCGCGCCTTTCTGGGACAGCTCAATCATGCATTCGCCAATCACGGCAATTTTTTTAGACATAGTCGTGAACCTGAACAAAGTAATTAAGGGTAGTGTGCGCTGTGTGTTTTTTATGGTCAACTATATTAAAACGACGTTCCATTATTTTTTTTGAGCCAGCGCGTATTCCGGCATATTTCTGTCATCTTAATTTCATTTTCCCGGTGAATTGAACATAAAGTTCTCACCTGGCGGGCCGATAACTCAGTGACGAGTCCAGAAAGGCTATCCCATACAACAGGACATCCGAAATGAAGTCAGAGCAGGTTATCCAGCGGCTGAGCACTACGCCTGAGGCAAGTATTGAGAACTTGCAGGAGCATCGCTACTGGCTGCAATGTGAGCGAGCGTACACCTATCAGCCCATCTACCGTACCGACGGTCGGTTAATGGCGATTGAGGTGTTAACGGTCGTCACTCATCCATCGAATCCTTCACAGCGTATTGCACCGGACCGCTATTTTGCGGAGGTTGCCGTGCGTCAGCGTATCGACGTGCTGGAAGAGCAGCTGAGAATGCTGGCGACGAAGCAGGCGTTCTTCGAGCAGCACGGTATTCTGGCGTCGGTGAACGTGGATGGCCCAACCCTGATGGCGTTACGTCAGAACGCGACATTGCAGGCGCTGATTGCCACCTTGCCGTGGATGCGCTTCGAGCTGGTGGAACATGTTCAGCTGCCGCAGGACTCCTCGTTTGCCTCGATGTGTGAGTTTGGCCCGCTGTGGCTGGATGATTTCGGTACCGGTATGGCCAACTTCTCCGCCCTGAGCGAAGTGCGTTATGACTACATCAAAGTGGCCCGCGATCTGTTTATCATGCTGCGCCAGACGCCGGAGGGACGGAACCTGTTTACGATGCTCCTGCAACTGATGAACCGCTATTGCCAGGGCGTCATTGTGGAAGGCGTAGAGACGCTGGAGGAGTGGCGCGACGTGCAAAATTCCCCGGCAGCGGCGGCACAGGGTTATTTCCTCTCTCGTCCTGTCCCCATGGATACTCTGGAAAAGGTGATAACCATCCTCTGATCTGCCCGCTTCCCTTTGTCTGAACTATAGTTTTAGAGGCAAGTTCATCAGGAAAGGGGACAACAATGACAAAAACAACCAGGGTGATTTCCTGGACAGCAGGGATTTTCTTGTTGCTGATCGTGGTCTTAATCATCATTATCGCCACGTTTGACTGGAACCGGCTCAAACCGACCATCAACCAGAAAGTCTCAACCGAGCTAAACCGCCCCTTCGCAATACGTGGCGATTTGGGTGTCGTGTGGGAGCGCCAGAAAGAGGAAACCGGCTGGCGAAGCTGGGTGCCATGGCCGCACGTTCACGCCGACGACATCATTCTCGGCAACCCGCCGGACATCCCCGAAGTGACCATGATCCACCTGCCGCGCGTGGAAGCCACGCTGGCGCCGTTAGCCCTGTTAACCAAAACGGTGTATCTGCCGTGGATCAAACTTCAGCAGCCCGACGCGCGGCTAATTCGCCTGTCAGAGAAAAACAACAACTGGACGTTCGATCTCGCCAGCAGCGGCGATAAAGATCAGAATGCGCAGCCCTCTTCGTGGTCTTTCCGCCTCGACAATATTCTGTTCGATCGGGGGAGGATCGCCATTGACGATAAGGTGAGTAAGGCTGACGTGGAGATCCTCGTCGATCCGCTGGGTAAGCCTCTGCCGTTTAGCGAAGTGACGGGCAGTAAAGCCAAAGGCGATGACAGCAAAGCGGGCGATTACGTCTTCGGCCTGACGGCGAAAGGGCGCTACAACGGCCAGCCGCTGACCGGTAAAGGCAAAATCGGCGGCATGCTGGCGCTCAGGAGTGAGGGCACGCCGTTCCCGGTGCAGGCGGATTTCCGCTCGGGCAACACCCGCGTGGCGTTCGTGGGCACGGTTAACGACCCGATGAACATGGGCGGCGTCGACCTCCAGCTTAAGTTTGCCGGGGATTCGCTGGGTGAACTGTACGATTTGACCGGCGTACTGCTGCCGGATACCCCGCCGTTTGAAACGGACGGGCGCCTGGTTGCCAAAATCAACACCGAAAAATCGTCCGTCTTTGACTACCGGGGATTCAACGGCCGCATCGGCGACAGCGATATCCACGGCACGCTGACCTACACCACCGGTAAACCGCGCCCGAAACTGGAGGGGGACGTTGAATCCCGCCAGCTGCGTCTGGCCGATCTTGGTCCGCTGATTGGCGTAGATTCGGGCAAAGGCACGAAGTCTAAAGAGGTTAAAAAGGACGTTCAGCCTGCGGGTAAAGTGCTGCCCTATGACCGCTTCGAAACCGACAAATGGGACGTGATGGATGCGGATGTGCGCTTCAAAGGACGTAAAATTGAGCATGGCAGCACGCTGCCGCTGAGCAACCTCTCGACCCATATCATCCTGAAAAACGCCGACCTGCGCCTGCAACCGCTGAAGTTTGGCATGGCTGGGGGAACCATCTCATCGAATATCCACCTGGAGGGGGATAAAAAGCCGATGCAGGGAAGGGCGGAGATCCAGGCGCGTCGGCTGAAGCTGAAAGAGCTGATGCCGGACGTGGAGCTGATGCAGAAAACCCTCGGTGAGATGAACGGCGACGCGGATATTCGCGGCACGGGTAACTCGGTAGCGGCGCTGCTGGGTAGCGGAAACGGCAACCTGAAGCTGCTGATGAACGACGGGCTGGTGAGCCGTAACCTGATGGAGATCCTGGGGCTGAACGTCGGGAACTTTATCATCGGGCAAATCTTCGGTGACGACGAAGTACGCGTTAACTGCGCGGCGGCAAATCTGGATCTGGTCAACGGTGTGGCGCGTCCGCAGATCTTCGCTTTCGACACGGAAAACGCGGTTATCAACGTCACCGGTACCGCCAGCATGGCGTCCGAGCAGCTGGATTTAACCATCGATCCGGAAAGTAAAGGCATTCGTATCATCACCCTGCGCTCGCCGCTGTACGTTCGCGGGACCTTCAAAGATCCGCAGGCGGGCGTGAAGGCCGGGCCGTTGATTGCGCGTGGTGCGGTCGCCGCCGCGCTCGCTACGCTGGTCACCCCTGCGGCGGCGCTGCTGGCGTTGATTTCGCCGTCAGAAGGCGAAGCGAATCAGTGTCGGACGATTTTGTCGCAGATGAAGAAGTAATCCCGTTTCTCCCTCTCCCTTGCGGGAGAGGGCTAAATTGTAGGCCGGGTAAGGCGTAGCCGCCACCCGGCATTCACTTACAGCGCCTGATGCTTCGTCTCGTGCGTCAGCAGCAGCGCAATCAGCGTCAGCGCTGCCATTGCCGCCAGATAGACACCCACATAGAACAGGCCATAGTTCGCCTGAAGCCATGTGGCGATATACGGAGCCACCGAGGCGCCCAGAATCGACGAAACGTTATAGGAGAACGACGCGCCGGTGTAACGCACTTCAGTCGGGAACAGCTCCGGCAGCAGCGCGCCCATTGGGCCAAAAGTCAGCCCCATCAGGCTCAGGCCAATCAGCAGATACGCCATCACCAGCGCAGGGCTACCTGAACCCAGCAGCGGCGGGAAGACAAACAGCGCGAACAGAATAATCAGCGAGGTGATGACGATCATGCTTGAACGACGGCCAAATTTATCCGCCAGCAGGCCCGCGATGGGCACCATCACACCAAATCCGATGACCGCCATCATCAGCATCCACAGCACTTCGTTACGCGGCAGGCCCAGGCCGACCGGCGCGGCGGCGGTACTGAAGGTCATGGAGTAAACGGTCATGATGTAGAACAGCGTGTAGGTCGCCAGCATGATGAACGTGCCCAGCACGGTCACGCGGAGGTGTTTGGTCAGCAGCGTCCCCAGCGGAACTTTAACCTGCTTTTTCGCCGCGGCGACTTTAGCGAAGACCGGCGTCTCGTGCAGCGACACGCGAACGTACAGGCCAATCAGCACCAGCACGGCAGAGAAGACGAATGGAATACGCCAGCCCCAGTTCATGAACTGTTCGTCAGTCAGCAGCCAGGAGAGGAGCAGGAAGGTGCCGTTAGCAAAGAAGAACCCAATCGGTGCGCCCAGCTGCGGGAAAGAGCCATACAGGGCACGTTTGCGCGCCGGGGCGTTTTCGGTCGCCAGCAGTGCCGCGCCGCCCCATTCCCCGCCCAGCCCCAGACCCTGCCCAAAGCGCGCCAGCGCCAGCAGCACAGGCGCCAGAATGCCAATAGTTTCATAGGTCGGCAGCAGGCCGATGGCGACGGTGGAGATCCCCATCGTCAGCAGCGAGGCAACCAGCGTCACTTTACGGCCGACGCGATCGCCAAAATGCCCAAAGACAGCTGAACCAATCGGACGCGCAACGAAGGCGATAGCAAAGGTGGCTAAAGACTGTAGCGTGGCTGCCGTCGGGTCGCCCTGAGGGAAGAAAATATGCGGAAAGACAATGACCGCAGCGGTGGCGTAAATATAAAAGTCGAAGAACTCAATGGCGGTGCCAATCAGCGATGCGACGACGACTTTATTGCGCGAGTTGACCGGAACGTGTTCCGCCCCTTCGTTAAGTGTGGTGGCTGTTGCTTGCATAATATTTTCTTATTTTTGGACGAACGAAGGGCCATATTAGGCATAGCAAAAGCGACATTTCAATCTGTAACAAAGGCGTGGTGTGGTCATAAAAGCAACAAAAAGCGGATAATTTTCAGACCAGCGAAAACACTTCTATGAAATGCTTCACACTTTTTAAATATCAGTCATTAAAACTGGTTTTGCGTTAAATAAAAGTTACGGCCTGGATTTATATGCTGAAATGGCGAATCGGGCTGAAATATCAGCCCGACATGATATCAGCGGTGGGTTTTACCCGGCATGCGCGGGTCATCTTTATACTCTGCCGTGGCGATCCACGCGGCGCAGAACAGCGTCAGGCGAGCGAAGAAATAGAAGAAAGCCATCAGCCCCAGCACCGAACCAAAGGCCGCGCCGGAGGGAGACTTCACCAGTGACGGCAGCGTATAGGTCATCACAATCTTGATCACCTCAAAACCAATGGCGGCAATCAATGTCCCGCGCATCAGCGCCTTCTTGCGCGGACGATGGCGGGGCAAACGCCAGAAGATCCAGAAGAACAGAAGGTAGTTAGCAAAGATAGAAATGGCCAGCCCAATGCCGCGCCAGGCAGGTTTCAGCCATTCAATGTAATCCAGGTACAGCGCGGAGATAATCATCTGCTGCGCGGAACCGGCGACCGAGGTGATGGAGAGCGTAATGACCAGCGCCACCAGCAGCCCAATCAGCGAAATAAAGTCGCGCAGATACTTCACCCATATCTTCTCCTGATCCTGCGGTCTACGCTCCCAGACGTCACGCGACTGGGCGCGAATAGCCTCACGCAGGTTGCCCATCCAGTTCACCCCGGAATAGAGCGCAATCAGCAACCCGACGATACCCACGGTGGTACGCTGCTGCACGGCGGTATTGATGGTGCTTTTGAGCGTCGCGGCGAGCGTCTGGTCGCTGACGTTGGTCAGGATCTTATTGAAGATGTCCTGCAACAGCGTCGGGTGAGACGCCAGCACAAAACCGGCGGCGGCAAATGACACCATCAGGATGGGGATCATCGACAGGAACGAGAAATAGGTAATCGCCGCGCCAAACTGATTTCCCATGCGGTCGTTAAAGCGCTCGGCGGCGCGTATCAGGTGAGCAATCGCGGGTATCTGCTGAATTTTTTCGGCTATGCCGGTCACGGTGCCCAGCGCTTTGCTGGCCGTTCCAGGCTCTTTCGGCGCTTCAGGCTCGTTATCCATCTTTTTGATGGGTTCATAATCTAAATGTTGAGTCGGTCGTTGCGGGTTATTTTCCGGCGTCACGCGCATTTTCCTTTTCGTTGAGCTGGATGTTACTGAATTATAGCTTGTGACTAGTCGACGTAACCTTTTGTGAGTTCGGTAAGCCACTCCATAAACACATGCACCCGGCGGGAGAGGTTACGGCGGTGGGGATAAATGAGGGAGACGGGCATCGGTTCAGCCCGGTATTGCGGCAGGATCTCAACGAGTTTTTTCGTGCGCAGGGCATCACGCACCCCGACGCGCGGAACCTGAATAATGCCAAGCCCGGCGATACAGGCGGCCTGGTAGGTTTCCGTGCTGTTAACCGTCAATACGCCTCCCGTTTTTACCCACTGGGTCGCGCTGCCGTTGTAATACTCAAAACCCTGCGGACGCGTGCCCAGCGTGGCGGAGTAGTGGATGAGGGCATGCGAAGCCAAATCGTCCAGCGTCTCAGGGTAGCCGAATCGCGTCAGATAATCCGGGCTGGCGCAGTTAATCACCGAGAGTTTCCCAAGCGGGCGGGCGATAAGCCCGGAGTCCTTTAAGTTTCCCACGCGAACCACACAGTCAAATCCTTCGCGGATGACATCGACCAGACGATCGCTGCTACTCAGCTCCAGCTCAATGCCGGGAAACTGTTGTAAAAATGCAGGCAGTTTCGGAATGACTACATTTCGCGCAATGGCAACGGGCATATCCACACGTAGCCGACCGCTGATGGTTGAAGGGTCGTGCAGGAACATGCCGTCCAGTTCGTCCAGATTCATCAGCAGATCTTTAGCGCGCTCGTAATAAACCATGCCGTCCTGCGTCAGGCTGACGCGGCGGGTAGTGCGGTGCAGCAGCTGCGTGCCCAGTGCGTTTTCCAGTGCCTGGATCTGTCGCGATACGCTCCCCTTCGGCAGGCTTAACGTCTCCGCCGCGCGGGAAAAACTTTCCAGTTCCGCGACCCGAAGGAAAAGCTGCATTGCGTGTATTTTATCCATAGATGTTGGTCATTGTTGTTATGAATGAAACAGTGAAGCGCTGACGGCACTATTTATTGATTTTCTACCATCTAATAAGCTCTTTCTCAATCTTCATCACAGCCGAAACGAGGTGAATTATGAGTGAACGTATTGCTTTAGTGACGGGCGGTAGCCGCGGCCTGGGGAAAAATGCCGTTTTGAAGCTGGCCGCGGAAGGGACAGGGATCATCCTGACCTGGAACAACAGCCAGCAGGAGGCGCAGGAAGTTGTGCGCGAAATCGAGGGAACAGGTGGAAAAGCGGCAGCATTGCAGCTTAACGTCGGCGATACGGTAAGCTTTTCGCGCTTTGCTCAGCAGGTGAAGGATACCCTCAAACACGTCTGGCAACGTGACACCTTTGACTATTTAGTGAACAACGCAGGTACAGGGTTATACGCACCCTATACCGAGACGACCGAGGCGCAGTTTGATGATGCGCTGAACATTCACTTCAAAGGGCCGTTTTTCCTCACGCAACAGCTGCTGCCGCTCATAAAAGACGGAGGGCGGATCCTGAACGTCTCCAGCGGACTGGCCCGTTTTACTCAGCCCGGTTCAGGCACCTACGCGGCAATGAAAGGGGCGATGGAAGTGCTGACCCGCTATCAGGCAAAAGAGCTTGGTGCGCGCGGAATTTCCGTCAATATCATCGCGCCCGGCGCGATTGAAACCGACTTTGGGGGCGGACGCGTGCGGGATAATGCGGAGCTTAACCAGCTGCTGGCCTCGCAGACAGCGCTGGGACGCGTGGGCCTGCCCGATGATATTGGTGACGCCATTGCGGCGTTGCTCAGTGACAAACTGGGCTGGATGAATGCGCAACGTATTGAAGTTTCAGGCGGTATGTTCCTGTAATGTTCAGTCTTAAGGGGGAGGGAACCCTCTTAAGGAAATCCTTAAAACAAGTATGTCTAAATGCTGGAAGATATAAAGAGAGCTGGGTGATTTGTAACCTCTCCATTCATTGAGTTTTTTCTTAAAAAATGCCTCTGTAGAATCCCCCTTCGCTATTCTCAGAGGAGTAAAACGATGCGAGTAATCATGTTTGACAGGCAGTCATTATTTATTCATGGAGCGATGTACAGTTTGCAGAAGTTAATTCCGAAAATAGAGATGACAGGGGCTCGTCAGACTGATGAATTATGGGCGCAATTATCCGCGTCACCCTCCGCTATCGTCATGATAGATGGGTATTTAATTCGTGATAATGGTGTGGCTTTACTGGAAGAGATTATGGATCGTTTTCCAGCGTCGCGCGTGGTGTTGGTGTTAACGAAAAAAGAGCGACGTTGGGTTGAGCAAATGTTTCAGCGCAACGTGGTGGCGATAGTTCCCCGCAATGCGAATCCCGAACGCTTTTCCGCAGTGCTGGATTCCGTATCGCGTGGAATGGTCTGTTTTCCCGGCGAGTGGCTGAAGCAGCACTCCTCTCAGGATGAACTGGCAGTGTTAAGCGAGCGCCAGCGTGAGGTATTGAAGTTACTGGCGGCCGGAGAGTCCAATAAAGAGATTGGTCGTAATCTCAATATCAGTGCGGCAACGGTAAAAGCCCATCTTGAGACGCTTTTCCGGCGTCTTGATGTCAAAAACCGGACGCAGGCCGCGATGTACTACACCCGGGCGACGGCCTGAAGTATCTTCTCAGGCAGAGGGGACTCTTCCCCAAAACTGAAGAGGGTTAATATCAGGGCGTCATGCTGCTGTTGGGTTAATGGGCGTTTGTTCATTTCCCGCAGCAGCGCCTCACATAATTGAATATCATTAAAAAGCAAATTCTCCGCCTCAATCGGCGTGATGAGACTGTTAAATTTTTCCCACTGGCGAATCACGTGACCATAACCAATAACCCATATACCCTTTTCGTCACGGTATTTCTCCAGGGAAAGACCCTGTTGTTTTTTAATTAATGCGATTGCAGCAGAAGATATCTGCATTGCATAACCCGTCATAAGCGTTTCCTCTTAGTGGCACGACTATAGAGGAAACGCCGCCGGGGAAATATCCGCCAAATGGCTGTTAATCAGGTTAAACTGAACGGGAATTCCTTTTTCAGTAAACCGAATAGCCAGTCGTTATGCCATTGCCCTGAAAGGAAATAACTCTCACGCAACTCACCTTCCAGTTGAAAACCTGTTTTTTCCAGCAGTCGCCTTGAGGCGATATTTCCCGCCGTCACGGTGGCGGTGAGCCGACGGATATTACCCTGAGTCAGCGCGAAATCACACACAGCCCGCAGAGATTCAAAGCCGTAACCTTTCCCCTGCGCAGAGGGCGCAAAGAGAAAACCGACTTCAGCACAATCTGCTTCCCGGTGCACATAGCCGGTTACGCCCAGCGGCGTCTGGCTGGCCGTTTCACGCACCACAAGGCAGAGCCAGTGCGAGCTGCCCGGCGTCCACGGCAACAGACGAGACTCAAAGGCTTCCCGAATGTCCGCCTCGCTACGCGCAGGGGCGACAAAACGCATCACCTCAGGATTTTGCTGTAGCGACAGAAAAAAGGGCCAGTCTTGCTCTTGCAGCGGCGAGCAGGTGAGACGCGCGGTGGTTAAGGCGGGCATGACGATCCTCCGGAGGCATTGCAAATGATTATAAGGTTGTCACTTTATTTCAACAGAAAGTCAGGTATGTTTAACCTCATATAAATAAAAAGAAAAACGACTTTTAATGCCGCTTTAGCGGTACTCATTGTCTCTCAAGGAAAACAATGATGATTAGCTCATCGCATCATACCCGCGAACAGTTTGAACACTGTCTGGCAGCGATCCGTCAGGCGTCTGTTGAAATTTTACTTCTGTTGAATGTACATGTTTCTGAAGGAAAAGATCCACGCTGGTTTCTGGAGCAACTGGATAGCGCCCGCCTGGGGCTGGGCGGGTGGGGCGCCGTAGCCAGGAAGCTGAATCTGAATGATGCGGAAATGACGGCCTTTACGCTGCAATTACGCTTGCTTCAGCAGCGTGTTCCCCAGTATGAAAGCGGGCAGGATGTCAGCGAAAATCAACTGATTGCGGCGATGCGCTTCGTCACCTCCCTTGAATATCTGCGTCTGCAACAGCCCCTCCTGACCTACGATACCGGGAGGGTGCCAGAGAAGGAGAGCCAGCTTCAGGCGCAGAAACAGGTGCGTGCCATTGAGCTGATGATTAAAGGGCTGATACAGCAGGCGTGGCCCGTTCCGGTACGGCTGAATAATCATCTTAAGACCTTGTTTAACGCTGAACGCGTGCGTCGCTGGCTGAAAAACGGTGAGATTAATGATGTTCTGAGCGGCATGTTGTTCAGCGAACTGGCCCAGCTGCTGGTGGATAAAAAAGAATTTAGCCGCTACTACGCGCCGCTGTTTAACGCTCCGGACATGCTGACGCTGCTGGTAGAGCCCCGCAAAACCCTGCAAACCTTCCTCGAAGATATTCGACAAATCCGCAACAGCATCACCGTGCAGCAGCCGTTAAGCGGGGCGCAAATCCAGCTGCTCGACTGCTATTACACGCAGATCACCCGCTCCGTTCAGCGCGCGTTTGAGGAAGGGCGGACACGCGTTAACCCGGCGGCGCTGATGGCGGTGGACGAAAGCGAGCTGCACGCGTTCTGGGAAAAGGCGCAAAAAATGGACCGCACCACAGGCGGCGATCTTTTTGAAGTGCGCGACAGTATAGAAAAACCGACTCAGCGCGCCGCGCGTACGCCAGAGCAGCGCGAACAGCTGATTTCCGGCGTGCTGTGGGGAGCGGTTGGCGTGATGGTTATCGCGATTGTCGTGGGGGGATTCTGGCTGGTGACCAGCAGTAAACCGCAGCCGGCTGTGGCCAGTACGGCATCTCCCGCGCAGGTGCAGGAGATGCGCGAAACGCCTTCCTCACGCGAGACGTTAACCCGCATGGGTGTTACCTGGGATGAGAATAATTTCCGCTCGGCCATCAATCGCAATGACACCCGCGTGGCGCTCCTGTTTTTGCAGGGCGGGATGGACTGGAAAATGTCATGGACGGAGGAGGCGTTGTCGGCAGGCTACGACGATGTACTGGAAGTAATGTTGCGCTACCGCCTGCAAATGACAGAGCAAAAGCCCTGCCGACGCTTTATTAATACGCTTAGCCATGCGATGGCGAACGGCGAATCGCTGACGCCTATGCGTAAGCAGTACCTGAAAGCATTCTGTACCGTCCCCGCGGTGGTGAAACGCCAGCAGCACGACGCCGATATGGCAACGCGCCGCGCGAAGACGCAGCCCGATGCCAGCACAAAAAAATGGCAGTCCATCCAGACTGCCATTTATGAGGTGATCCGCTGATTATTTTTCCCCCTCACCCTGCCACTCAGGGGAGAGGGGCAGGGTGAGGGGTGAGGCTCAGGGCTCCCCATACAGCCCAATCAACCGCCGCACCACGCCATTCGTCCAGCCGAAGCCATCCTGCAACGGATACTCACCCCCGCCACCTTCGCGTGGCGTGCTGCTGGCGATGTGGTACTTCTCAATCAGCTTATGATGGGTTTTGTAGTAATGGTTCACCGTGTGCAGCCAGCTCCAGGCGATCTCATCTCCCAGCGAGTCGTTGCCGTACTGCTTAAACCCCTGGATCGCCATCCACTGGAGCGGCGCCCAGCCGTTCGGCTTATCCCACTGCTCCCCGGTTTCATATTCGGTGGCGAGAATACCGCCCGGCGTGAGCAGACGGGCTTTAACGGCATCGGACAGCCGTTCAGCCTGCTCATGCGTCGCCATGCCCACATACAGCGGCACAATGCTGGCCGCAGAGAACAGCGCCAGGGCTTCACGCCGCCAGTCGTAATCACGATAACAGCCGTTCTCTTCGTCCCACAGATAGCGGTTCACCGCCGCGCGCCGGTCGCTGGCTTTCTGGCGGAACAGATCAGCCGTCTCTTTATCCCCTTTCGACGCGGAGATATTGGCGATAGCGCTCTCCAGTTTGAACAGGAATGCGTTCAAATCAATGGGGATAAATTGTGTCGTGCGGATGCTGGCCAGCCGCGCAGGATCGCGCAGCCAGCGGGATGAGTAATCCCATCCTGAGGCTGCCCCGGCGCGCAGGTCGCGATACACCTCGTTCGGCGGACGACCGGAATGACGGGCGGTTTCCACGTCCTCAATCCACGATTCATCTCGCGGCGTGTCGCGATCGTCCCAGTAGCGGTTGAGCAATGAGCCATCCGGCATGCGAACCGCACTGCGATAGGCCTGATTGAGCAGCAGCGATTCCGCCCCGTCCATCCAGAAGGCGTACTCCATCTTAAGATGCTCAAGATAGCGCTTCGCCCCGCGCACGCCGTCCTCTTCAAACAGCTCCACCATCAGGGCAAAAACGGGCGGCTGGGAGCGGCTGAGATAGTAGGTACGGTTGCCGTTCGGGATATGGCCGTAGCGCTCTATCAGCCAGGCGAAGTTATCGGCCATACATTTCAGCAGATCGTTACGACCGCTTTCAGCAAGCCCCAGCATGGAGAAGTAAGAGTCCCAGTAGTAGGTCTCACTGAATCGCCCACCGGGCACAATATAGGCCTGCGGCAGCGCCAGCAGCGACGACCACGGGATGTGATCCTGCGGCTCACGCGTCAGCACCGGCCACAGATTATCAATATGTTCTTTCAGGGACAGGCCGGGGTCAGAGACGTACTCTTTGCTGTAGTCCTCCGGCAGCCAGAAGTGATTCTCCACAAAGCGCGCCAGGTCAAAATCACGGTGACGACGCACCTTGCGATAGCGGATCAAAATATCCAGCGGATCCATCTTCGGCGCGCAGTCGGGAAAGGTTTTGCTGTCCGCAAACAGCCGCGACGACTGGACGTGTTCAAACAGTTCAAGGTAGCGGTCTGCGGGCGTAAGGGCATCGGACGCCGGCAGCCCTTCAATCATTTCCGGTTCCGGCTCTGCCTCGATCATCTCATCCAGTTTTAACTCACAGGGATCGGTTTCGTAGCGCAGCTCTTCTGCAATCTCGAACTCGATATCCTCGGCAGTCTGTAGTTTCTGGTTGAACATGGTGTTCAGGACCTCCGGTTTTTGTCGTAACCAATACGGGTTTTTCCCGGCTATCTTTAAAGCGTAGACATTCGCTTCGGTTAATGCGGTGCGAAGTGTGCGGTAGATCACGCTTTCAAAATGGATTTAAACACGCTGAAAATCAGATATCCCTTTGATTATGAAATTATTAAATCAGAATCTTTGGAAACAGAGCAGGAATAAAATTCAGAGCATTCGGTATTCTGCATATAAGCACGGATTAATGTGCCTGACGCGCATCGCCCTGAAGGCTGTTGGCGGTTTGATTGGCTTTCTGGCTGGCGCCTTCGCTTTTATCCATCGCTTTGCTGGCCGCTTTTTCCGCATGGGCGGCGCTGTACGCAGCCAGATGGGAAATCACGATGGCGTAAATGCTCATTAACGACACCCACAGAATGCTGTTTTTCCACCACAGCAGGGTAGGAATAGTCAGTATCGCCCATACCAGCGCGAGTACAAGGTGCATTTTGGCCATCAGTTTTGCGGTGATCTTTACGTGCATTTTCATATCTCTAATCTTTTTCCGTAGTAACAGGCGAACGCGTAGCGCTTTCTAAGATTAGTTAATTCCACCGCGGGTACCGGGTTATTTTGTTACCGTTTGTACAGCCGTTGGGTTTACCTGCCCAGGGCATAAAAAAACCGGCCAGCTGGCCGGTTTTGTTGCGGATCAGACGGATCAGCGCATAGTCACAAACTCTTCCGCCGCAGTCGGGTGGATCGCCACGGTGTTATCGAAGTCTTTCTTCGTTGCGCCCATCTTCAGTGCCACCGCGAAGCCTTGCAGGATCTCGTCCATGCCGAAACCAATGCCGTGGATGCCGACGATCTTCTCCTCCGGGCCCACGCAGACCAGCTTCATGCGGCATGGCTGACGGTGCGAGGTGACCGCGGTATACATCGCGGTAAACGCCGATTTATACACTTTCACCTGGTCATCGCCGTACTGCTCACGCGCCTGCGGCTCGGTTAAGCCGACGGTACCGATTGGCGGGTGGCTGAAGACCACGGTCGGGATGTTGCTGTAGTCCAGATGTTCGTCCGGCTTGTTATTAAACAGACGCTCGGAAAGACGACGCCCCGCCGCCACGGCAACCGGCGTCAGCTCTACGGCGCCGGTGTTATCACCGACGGCATAAATGCCCGGTACGCTGGTGTTCTGGAATTTATCAACGACAATGTAGCCTTTTTCATTGGTTTTCACCCCGGTTGCGGCCAGATTGAAGTTGTCGGTGGCCGGTTCACGACCAATCGCCCAGATCAGGCAATCAACGGTCTGGCTGCGACCATCTTCCAGCTCCAGAGTCAGGCTACCGTCCGCATTTTTCACCACCGCTTTTGGCACGGCGTTGGTGTGCAGGGTTGGGCCTTCGGCGTTCATCACCTCGACCAGCGTGTCGACGATCAGCGGGTCAAAGCTGCGCAGCGGCGCGTGTTTACGCACGAACAGGTGCGCTTCCGCTCCCAGGCCGTTAATCACGCCGGCCAGCTCAACCGCGATGTAACCTGCGCCCACAATGGCCACGCGTTCTGGCAGAGCAGGCAGCTCGAAGAAACCGTCGGAGTCGATACCGTATTCCGCGCCCGGAATGTTCGGGTGGCTCGGACGGCCGCCGGTGGCGATCAGGATGTGATCGGCGGTGATCGTCTCGCCATTCACTTCGATCGTCTTCGCATCCACGAAACGGGCGAAGCCGCGGATCACGTCGACGTTATTCTTGCCCAGTACGTTATCGTACGAGGTGTGAATACGGTCGATGTAGGCGGTACGGCTGGCGATCAGTTTATCCCAGTCGAAGTGGTTGATGGTGGTGTCAAAGCCGTAGTCCGGGCCATACATATGGATAGCTTCACGGATTTGCGCGGCATGCCACATCACTTTCTTCGGTACACAACCCACGTTCACGCAGGTGCCGCCGAGTTCTTTGGCTTCAATCAGCGCACACTTCTGGCCGTACATGGCTGCACGGTTGATGGAGGCGATGCCGCCGCTGCCGCCGCCGATTGCGATGTAGTCATAATGCTTAGTCATAGCGTTGTCCTTAATCGTGAATTGCCGCGATTGTATACCTGAAATCAATAGTTTCCACCGATGGCTGCGATTACTCCGGTACGATCCAGCTCACGGTGGCGTGACCCGTACCGGCTGGCACCAGCGTTTTGTGCAGCCACGGCAGCACGTTGTTCATCTGTGCTTCGAGCTTCCACGGCGGGTTAATGACGATCATGCCGGACGCGGTCATGCCGCGCTGGTCGCTGTCAGGGCGCACCGCCAGCTCAATTTGCAGGATTTTACGAATGCCGGTCGCTTCGAGGTCTTTGATCATGCGTTTAATTTGCGCGCGCAGCACTACCGGATACCACAGGGCATAGGTGCCGGTCGCAAAGCGTTTGTAACCTTCGTTAATGCCGGTCACCACCGCCTGATAGTCGGTTTTGATTTCGTACGGCGGGTCGATCAGCACCAGGCCGCGACGGGAAACCGGCGGCAGTTTGGCTTTCAGCTGCTGGTAGCCATCGGCTTTGTCCACGCGGGCGCGGTTATCTTTCTGAAACTCAGAACGCAGCAGCGGGAAGTCGCTCGGGTGCAGCTCTGTCAGCTGAAGGCTGTCCTGCTCGCGCAGCAGCTGGCGGGCAATCAGCGGTGAACCCGGGTAGTAACGCAGCTGGCCGTTGCGGTTGAAGTGATTCACCACGCCAATGTACGGCTCCAGCTCGGCAGGCAGATCGTCCTGCTGCCAGATACGCGCAATCCCTTCCAGATATTCACCGGTACGCTCGGCATGCTCGCCGCTCAGCTGATAACGGCCCGCGCCCGCGTGGGTGTCCAGATAAAGGAACGGTTTATCCTTTTCTTTAAGCGATTCGATGATCAGGCTCTGAACGGTGTGTTTGAGGACGTCGGCGTGGTTGCCTGCGTGGAAGCTGTGGCGATAACTGAGCATGGGTAATGATATTCCGCTGAATTGACGATTTGCCACAGTTTACAGCAGAACGGCACAGATTACCCGCAGGCCCGGTAAGCGCAGCGCCACCGGGCGTTTTTCGACAACCTTCGGCATTGAAATCCTCTACACTTAACCCCATTACTGAACAATATGCACAGCGCCGGATGCGCGCTTCATTCATCTATTTCAACAGGACAGCGTTTATGACCAATCCATTACTGACGCCTTTTTCGTTGCCACCGTTTTCTAAAATCCTCCCTGAGCATGTGGTTCCGGCCGTTACCCAGTCGCTGAACAACTGCCGTGCGGCGGTAGAAAACGTGGTCGCGCAGGGCGCGCCGTACACCTGGGAAAATCTGTGTCAGCCGCTGGCCGAAGTGGACGACGTGCTGGGGCGTATCTTCTCCCCGGTGAGTCACCTGAACTCGGTGAAAAACAGCCCGGAGCTGCGTGAGGCCTACGAACAGACCCTGCCGCTGCTCTCTGAGTACAGCACCTGGATCGGTCAGCATGAGGGGCTCTACAAAGCCTACCGCGACCTGCGCGACGGCGACCACTATGCCGAACTGAACACGGCGCAGAAAAAATCGGTCGATAACGCCCTGCGTGATTTCGAACTGTCCGGGATTGGCCTGCCAAAAGAAAAACAGGTTCGCTACGGCGAAATCGCCGCGCGCCTGTCCGAGCTGGGCAACCAGTACAGCAACAACGTCCTCGACGCCACCATGGGCTGGACGAAGCTGATTACCGATGAATCTGAACTGGCGGGTATGCCGGAAAGCGCGCTGGCGGCGGCAAAAGCCCAGGCCGAAGCGAAAGAGCAGGAAGGCTTCCTGTTAACGCTGGATATCCCAAGCTATCTGCCGGTGATGACCTACTGCGACAACCAGGCCCTGCGCGAAGAGATGTACCGCGCCTACAGCACCCGCGCCTCCGATCAGGGGCCGAATGCCGGTAAGTGGGATAACAGCCCGGTGATGGCGGAGATCCTCGCCCTGCGCCACGAGCTGGCACAGCTGCTGGGCTTCGACAGCTATGCCGATAAATCCCTTGCCACCAAAATGGCCGAGAACCCACAGCAGGTGCTCGACTTCCTGACCGATCTGGCGAAACGCGCCCGTCCTCAGGGTGAAAAAGAACTGGCTCAGCTGCGCGCCTTTGCGAAAGCGGAGTTCGGCGTGGACGAGCTTCAGCCGTGGGATATCGCGTACTACAGCGAAAAACAGAAACAGCATCTCTACAGCATCAGCGACGAACAGCTGCGTCCGTACTTCCCGGAAAACAAAGCCGTTAACGGCCTGTTCGAGGTGGTGAAACGCATCTACGGCATTACCGCGAAAGAGCGTACCGACATCGACGTCTGGCATCCGGACGTGCGCTTCTTCGAGCTGTATGACGAGAAAAACGAGCTGCGCGGCAGCTTCTATCTGGATCTTTACGCGCGTGAAAACAAACGTGGCGGGGCGTGGATGGACGACTGCGTGGGCCAGATGCGTAAAGCGGATGGTTCCCTGCAAAAACCGGTCGCCTACCTGACCTGTAACTTCAACCGCCCGGTGAGCGGCAAACCTGCGCTGTTTACCCACGATGAAGTGATCACCCTGTTCCACGAGTTCGGTCACGGCCTGCACCACATGCTGACCCGCATCGAAACCGCTGGCGTCGCCGGTATCAGCGGTGTGCCATGGGATGCGGTCGAGCTGCCAAGCCAGTTTATGGAAAACTGGTGCTGGGAGCCGGACGCGCTGGCATTTATCTCCGGCCATTACGAAACGGGCGAACCGCTGCCGAAAGAACTGCTGGATAAAATGCTGGCGGCGAAAAACTACCAGGCGGCGATGTTCATCCTGCGTCAGCTGGAGTTCGGCCTGTTCGACTTCCGCCTGCACGCCGAGTTCAGCCCGGAGCAGGGGGCGAAAATCCTCGAAACCCTGGCTGAGATTAAAAAGCAGGTCGCGGTTATTCCAGGCCCGACCTGGGGACGCTTCCCGCACGCGTTCAGCCATATCTTCGCAGGCGGGTACGCCGCAGGCTACTACAGCTACCTGTGGGCCGACGTGCTGGCGGCAGATGCCTTCTCGCGCTTCGAAGAAGAGGGGATTTTCAACCGCGAAACCGGTCAGTCGTTCCTTGATAACATCCTGACGCGCGGCGGTTCAGAAGAGCCTATGGAGCTGTTCAAACGCTTCCGTGGCCGCGAGCCGCAGCTGGATGCGATGCTGGAGCATTACGGAATCAAAGGCTGATTGCTACGTGAAGATCTGCTTAGTAGATGAAACAGGCGCCGGGGACGGCGCCTTATCTGTTCTGGCGGCCCGCTGGGGGCTGGAACATGATGAAGACAACCTGATGGCGCTGGTGATGACGCCGGAACATCTGGAGCTGCGCAAGCTCGATGAGCCAAAGCTTGGCGGGATTTTTGTCGATTTTGTCGGCGGCGCGATGGCGCACCGGCGTAAGTTTGGCGGCGGTCGCGGTGAAGCGGTGGCCAAAGCGGTCGGCATTAAAGGCAGCTATCTGCCGGACGTGGTGGATGCCACGGCGGGGCTGGGGCGCGATGCCTTTGTGCTGGCGTCTGTCGGCTGTCGGGTGCGGATGCTGGAGCGTAATCCAGTTGTCGCCGCGCTGCTCGACGACGGGCTGACGCGGGGCTACGCGGACCCGGAAATCGGCCCGTGGTTACAGGAACGTTTGCAACTTATTCATGCCTCCAGCCTGACGGCGCTGACCGATATCACCCCGCGCCCGCAGGTGGTCTATCTCGACCCCATGTTCCCGCATAAGCAGAAAAGCGCGCTGGTGAAGAAAGAGATGCGGGTGTTTCAGTCTCTGGTGGGGCCAGATTTAGATGCCGATGGCCTGCTGGAGCCGGCTCGTCAGCTGGCGACGAAGCGGGTGGTGGTGAAGCGGCCGGACTATGCGCCGCCGCTGGCGGACGTTGCGACCACTAACGCGGTGACCACCAAAGGACACCGATTTGATATTTATTCGGGAACGCCAGAATAGTGCGGGCTGATGCCCTCACCCTAACCCTCTCCCACAGGGAGAGGGAACAAACATTAAAAACGGCAACCGTGTTGCCGTTTTGCTTTTACCTTGTAGGCCCGGTAAGCGTTAGCGCCACCGGGCTTTTTTGCACTTACTCGTCTTCTTCGTCACGCAGTGGAACAATCAGCATATCCACGTGTACGGTGTTAATCAGCTGGCGCGCGGAAGACATCAGCTTGCTCCAGAAGTCCTGGTGATGACCGCATACCACCAGGTCCATATCGTATTTCTTAATCGCATCAACCAGCACCTGGCCCAGATCGCCGCTACCGCTTAAGGTTTCAGTGATTGGATAGCCCGCGTTGGTAGAAAGCTCGCTCAGCGCGTGATGAGTCTCTTCGGAGATGCGTTTCTGCATATCGCCGAGATTCACGTCGATCAGACCGGTGTAGAGGTCGGAGTAATTCACATCAACGTGAATCAGCGAAACTTTCGCGTTGTAGGGACGTGCCATGGATACTGCTTTATCAACCAGCACTTTACTCTCCGGGGAGAGGTCTACCGCGATGAGAATGTGTTTGTAAGCCATAGTGTTACTCCTTCCTTAAGTTATCGATGACTAAATGGGAAAGCCGTCGTCTGATGCTTTCATTACGGCCCAGTTAAACATATTTTTCAAGCTTTGGTGTTGATAACGATTAACCTTGTGGCAAAAAAATTAACGGATCTCCTACACTATTTAATGAGCCGTTCGGATATTAAAACGCGAACCGGATCGACTTTTAGTCATTCTTTCACTGAACTGTCTGTCAGGGCATTGGGGTGCGGTAGCTCAGAAGCCTTGCTTCGTGGGCGGACGCCGGGGAGGATGTATGATTAGCACCGTCGCATTGTTTTGGGCGTTATGCGTGGTTTGCATAGTGAATATGGCGCGCTACTTCTCATCGTTACGTGCGCTGTTAGTGGTACTTCGTGGTTGCGATCCGTTGCTTTATCAGTATGTGGACGGTGGAGGGTTCTTCACCTCGCACGGACAGCCCAGCAAGCAGATGCGTCTGGTGGGGTATATCTACTACCAACGCTACCGCGATCACCACGATGAAGAGTTTATCCGTCGCTGCGAGCGCCTGCGTCGTCAGTTCATTTTGACCAGCGCCCTGTGTGGTCTGGTTGTGGTGAGTATGATTGCGCTGATGATTTGGCACTGAGCATAAAAAAAGCGGGCCAGTTTCCTGACCCGCTTTTTTGTCGCCTTCAGCCGATTAAATCAGCTTCAGCGAAATCCAGTACAGACCGCCAGACAGCAGGATGGACGCCGGGAGGGTGAACACCCAGGCCATCAGAATGTTGGTCACGGTTTTACGCTGCAAACCGCCGCCGTCAACAATCATGGTACCTGCCACGGACGAAGAGAGTACGTGGGTGGTGGAGACTGGCATACCGGTGTAGCTCGCCAGACCGATAGATACCGCTGCCGTCATCTGCGCGGACATACCCTGCGCATAGGTCATGCCTTTCTTACCGATCTTCTCACCGATGGTGGTCGCCACACGACGCCAGCCAATCATCGTACCGATACCCAGCGCCAGCGCGACCGCCATGATGATCCAGATTGGCGCGTACTCAATGGTGTTGAGCATATCGCCTTTCAGTTTCTTCAGCAGACGTTGGTCGTCAGCATTAACCTCTGGCAGCTTCGCGACTTTATCCGTCACGTCGGAGATACAGAGCATGATGCGACGCAGTTGACCACGCTGTTCAACAGCCAGTTTGTCATAGCTTTCGATATCGGCCAGCATACCTTTCGCACGTTCCAGCGCGTTAATCGCGTTTGCCGGATGGCAATGGAACTCGCCCGGTGCCGTCGTTGCGCCTGACTCCGGAGAAGGAATCAGCTGGTCCACGCCGGTCGCTTTCTTCAGCAAATCAGGATGCTGCTGGAAGTAAGTCTCAACGTTGTTAACCGCATCACGGGTACGGGTGATTTCGTAACCGGAGGCGTTCATGTTAACCACGAAGCCCGCCGGTGCGACGCCAATCAGAACCAGCATCACCAGACCGATACCTTTCTGACCATCGTTCGCGCCATGAGAGAAGGCGACGCCAATAGCGGAAATGATCAGCGCGATACGCGTCCAGAACGGCGGCTTTTTCTTGCCGTCTTTCTTCTCACGCTCTGCTGGCGTCAGGTGGATACGCGCACGTTTTTTCGTGTTGCTCCAGTAGCGACGCAGGATGAAAATCAAGCCACCTGCCACCACCAGACCGACGATAGGGGAGACGATGAGCGAAGCGAAAATCCCCAGCACTTTCGGGATATTCAGCGCATCAACGACGGAGGTCCCGGTCATCAGGGCATTGGTTAACCCGATACCGATAATCGCGCCGATGAGGGTGTGAGAGCTGGATGCCGGCAGGCCGAAATACCAGGTACCGAGGTTCCAGATAATCGCAGCAAGCAGCATTGAGAACACCATGGCCAGGCCATGACCGGAACTCACGTTAAGCAGCAGATCCGTTGGCAGCATATGCACAATGGCATACGCAACGCTCAGTCCGCCCAGGAGGACACCAAAAAAGTTAAATACCGCCGCCATCACGACCGCAAGCTGCGATCGCATTGCGCGAGTGTAGATAACCGTTGCTACTGCGTTTGCAGTGTCGTGGAAGCCGTTGATCGCTTCGTAAAACAGCACAAAAACCAGAGCAAGCAATAATAAAAGCCCGGTATGTAAATCCAGGCCGGCAAACAAATGTAGCATAGGACGTTACGCCATTTTGAGGACATGAACGCGGCGCATTATCCAGGACAAATGCGCAACGGGCAAAGTGAAATATAGACTTTTTTTGACATACCACCTGATTTGAGAAATGTGCCTGAAAGGATAATCTTTAAATATCAATGAAATGGCTTTGTAATATCTTTTTACGCTGGTGCGACCACTGAGGAAACTTTACAATCCGCGGCAGTTAACGAAGAGGATTTTGACGTGGAAAGGTTTGATGCCGTAGTAATTGGCGCCGGTGCGGCGGGTATGTTTTGTGCGGCGATGGCCGGACAAGCGGGTCGTCGCGTGCTGCTGCTGGATAACGGAAAAAAGCCTGGCCGCAAGATCCTGATGTCTGGCGGCGGGCGATGCAACTTTACTAATCTTTATGTCGAGCCTGCGGCCTATTTGAGCCAGAACCGTCATTTTTGCAAATCTGCGCTGGCGCGCTACACCCAGTGGGATTTTATCGAGCTGGTGGGTAAACACGGTATCGCGTGGCATGAGAAGACGCTGGGACAGCTGTTCTGCGACGACTCCGCGCAGCAAATTGTCGATATGCTGGTGGCCGAGTGCGAAAAAGGCGGCGTAGTTATGCGCCTGCGCACCGAAGTGCTGGACGTCGCCCGTGACGAGCAGGGCTACACGCTGCAACTCAACGGTGAAACCGTCAGCGCCGATAACCTGGTGATCGCCAGCGGCGGCCTCTCGATGCCGGGGCTGGGCGCTTCACCGTTCGGCTATAAAATTGCCGAGCAGTTTGGCCTGAAGGTACTGCCCACCCGCGCCGGGCTGGTACCGTTCACGCTGCATAAGCCGCTGCTGGAACAGCTTCAGACGCTCTCCGGCGTGTCTGTGCCGTCGGTCATTACGGCCGAAGACGGCACGGTGTTCCGCGAAAATCTGCTCTTTACCCATCGCGGACTCTCGGGCCCGGCGGTATTGCAGATCTCCAGCTACTGGCAGCCGGGGGAGTTTGTCTCCGTAAACCTGGTGCCGGACTGCGATCTGGACGCCTTCCTTAACGAGCAACGCGCTGCGCACCCGAATCAAAGCCTGAAAAATACCCTGGCGATGCAGCTGCCGAAGCGTCTCGTGGAGTGCTTGCAGGTGTTAGGGCAAATTCCGGATGTCGCGCTCAAGCAGCTCAACAGCCGCGAGCAGGAAACGCTGGTGGAGACGCTGACGAACTGGCGCGTACAGCCAAACGGCACCGAAGGTTACCGCACGGCGGAAGTGACGCTGGGCGGCGTGGATACAAACGAACTCTCATCCCGCACGATGGAAGCCCGCAACGTGCCGGGTCTTTATTTCATTGGTGAAGTGATGGACGTGACCGGCTGGCTCGGCGGGTATAACTTCCAGTGGGCGTGGGCCAGTGCCTGGGCATGCGCGCAGGCACTTGCTGAAAAGAACGGTTAATATTTATTTTTTTAGCGTGCTGCGTCCTTAACGGGTCCACGCTTTTTATTGTGTGCATGGTGTTTTGTCTTCTTAAAAGGGTTGTCTATGTCTGCTGCTCATCTCGGTTTCCCGACGGAAACCGTTGTTGTCTTCGTGGTGATGGCCGTTGGGGCGATGTTTATCGACCTCTTCATGCACCGTCACGATAAACCGATCTCGCTGAAAAGCGCGGTCATGTGGTCCATCTTCTGGGTCATGATGGCGATGGCCTTCGCCGGATTCTTATACGTGCACCACGGCGCGGAGATGGCCAGTCTGTTCCTGACCGGCTATGCGCTGGAAGAGGTGCTCTCCGTCGACAACCTGTTTGTGATGATGGCGATCTTCGCCTGGTTCGGCGTGCCGGATAGATATCGTCACCGCGTGCTCTACTGGGGCGTGCTCGGGGCGATTGTGTTCCGTGGTATTTTTGTTGCCATTGGCACCAGCCTGCTGAGCCTGGGACCGTATGTTGAGGTCATTTTTGCGCTGGTCGTCGGCTGGACGGCGGTGATGATGCTGAAACGCAATGAAGAGAGCGATGAAGTAGAAGATTACTCCAACCATCTGGCGTACCGCCTGGTGAAACGCTTCTACCCGGTGTGGCCAAAAATCAGCAGCCATGCGTTTATCCTGACCCAGAAAGAGGTGGATGCCGAACTGGAGAAACCTGAAAACAAGGATGTGATGGTAGGCCGCGTGAAGAAGGCGAAGCGCTACGCGACGCCGCTGCTGCTCTGCGTCGCGGTGGTGGAGCTGTCCGACGTGATGTTCGCCTTCGATTCCGTACCCGCAATCATTGCCGTCAGCCGTGAGCCGCTGATCATCTACAGCGCCATGATGTTCGCGATCCTCGGCCTGCGTACCCTCTACTTCGTGCTGGAAGCGCTGAAGCAGTATCTGGTGCATCTGGAGAAAGCGGTAGTGTTACTGCTGTTCTTCGTGGCGTTCAAGCTGGGGCTGAATGCGACCGACCACTTCTGGCATCACGGTTATAACATCGGCGCCACGGCAAGCCTGTTTGTGGTGCTGGGGGTACTGGCGCTGGGGATTATTGCGAGCGTGATGTTCCCGGGAAAACGTGAGGCCTGATGTACCGCTTTTCTCCCTCTCCCTGTGGGAGAGGGCCGGGGTGAGGGCACCGGGCCGCACCTAACCCTTAATTGGTGAATTTCGGCGCTTGCTCGGATGATGAAAATGCCGCCAGTGCGGATCCTGCGCCGCCGCCAGCAACTCGTGGTCGCCACGCGTGTCGCCCCAGGCGCGCAGGTGATACGCGTTCAAATCCCCATACACCTTCTCCAGCCTCGCCACCTTCTGGGCACAACGGCAGTTGTGGCCGGTGATCCGCCCGGTCAGCTTGCCGTCTTTCACTTCCAGCTGCGTGCCAATCAGCTTAATGCCGAGCTTATCGGCCCACGGCTGCAATACCAGCGCCGGGGAAGCAGAGCAAATCGTCACTTCCGCACCGGAATTGACCTCGTTGGCGACGGCCAGCACACCTTCCGGGCGCATCAGCTTGTTCCAGTATTTTTCACAGAAGGCTTCCGCCTGCTGACGTAACCAGTGCTCATCCACCCCCGTCAGGAAGGTTTTGATCAACACCTCTTTCAGCTCATCTCGCGTCAGCTTGCGGCGCACACAGTGCAGCGTAGGCAGGGCCATGCGCACCAGTCGGCCAGCAAAGTAGCGCTTGCCAAAGGCAAAGCGCAGGAACGGGATAAAACTGTCGTGGTGCGTCAACGTACCATCAAAGTCAAAGACAGAGAGCACGCTGGACTTCGCCACGGCTTCGTCGGCAATCATATTGGTCATAAATACGTCTTAGCTGAAATACACATTCTGTTCACTAGTTTACCTGCTTTACCTTCACAGTCCTTATATCAGGTCGCATTTTTTCCTGAACCTGTGGCCTGACGGGTCAAACAATGTCATCCACCACGCCGCCGTCAACGCGCAGCGCCGCGCCGGAAGTCGCGGAGGCCTGCATGGAACAGACATATACCACCATATTTGCCACTTCTTCCACCGTGGCAGCGCGCTGGATCACCGAGCTGGGGCGATTCGCCATCACGAACTCTTTCGCCAGCTGTTCCAGCGATTTACCGGTTCTTTCGATCTCGTCTTTCATCATCGCGGCAAAACCGTCCGACATTGTCGGGCCCGGCAGCACGCTGTTCACCGTCACGCCACTGCCTGCCACGAACTTCGCCAGACCGCGCGCCAGCGAGAGCTGGGCGGTTTTTGTCACGCCATAGTGGATCATATCCGCAGGAATATTGCATGCCGATTCCGACGAGATAAACACTACCCGACCCCAGCCCTTTTGTACCATGCCGGGCAGCAGGGCACGAGAGAGGCGCACGCCGGACATCACGTTGGTCTGCCAGTAGCGTTCCCAGGTCTCGTCGTCGGTGGAATAAAAATCCTGCTGGCCATAGATCCCGGCGTTATTCACCAGAATATCGACGTGCGAGGCGACCCTGAGCAGTTCGTCAACGCCCTCCTGCGAGCTCAGATCGGCGATGGCGGCACGGACCTGTACGCCAGGCACCACCTGCTGTAGCGCCTGAATGCCTTTGTTCACCGAGTCGACGCTGCGCCCGTTCACGATCACTTCCGCACCGCTCTCCGCCAGCCCGCGGGCGATGGCAAACCCAATACCGCCGGTGGACGCGGTCACCAGCGCTACTTTCCCCGTTAAATCAATTTTCATCATTCGCTCCTTGTCATCTTATGGTTCAAAACTTAAAGCGTAGCAGTTGACGATGACGGCTCCTGTTTAAAAAGGCGCAACAGCGTCTCAACCTGCTCGTCCAGCGGGCTGAGGGAGCGTTTGACGATGAGGTGCAGCGGCGTGGCGCGACGTACGCCGTGGCTGAGCGGCAGCGTTTTAAGGATGCCCTGCTGGAGCGGGGTCTGAATGCGTTCTTCCGGTAACCAGCCGTATCCAACCTGATACATCACCGCTTCGATCGCGGCATCGATGGTGGAGAAGGTCCACGACTCCCCGGTAGAGTGAGCGGTGGGCTGGCTGTCTGCGATCTGAATGCGCGGCCACGGTCGTAGCATCTCGTCGTTAAGCGGTGTATCCAGCGCAAACAGCGGGTGAGCGTGATGCGCGACGGCAACAAAATCGATATTCATCAGCCATTCCCCCAGGCCGGTAATGTCCTGGCGGCGGGTTAAGACCATCACGTCGGCTTCATCATTGAGCGCATCCGCGCGGCTGTTTTCCAGCACCTCGGTAAGCCGCACCTGCGTTTGCGGGTACAGCTGCTGAAACTGGCGCAAAATCGCGAACAGCCGGCTGCGCGGAAAAATACTGTCTACCATCAGGTCGATACGGGTTCGCATCCCGCTGCGCAGGGTCGCAGCGCGCGTTTCAACATAGGCGAAGGCTTTCAGCAGCGGTTTAACCTGATTCAGCAACAGCTCACCCGCCGGTGTCAGCACGGCACGCCGTCCCTCTGTCATCAGGAGCGCCACGCCCAGCCGTTCCTGCAAAAGCGACAGGTTATAGCTGACCGAGGACTGGCTGCGGTGGGTCTCTTCCGCCGCCTTAGCGAAGCTGCCCGCCTCGATGACTCTCTCCAGCAAGGCCCATTGTTCGAGCGTCGTCTTGTGCATAATTAATCTAAATTTTGGATGAATTTGATTCAAACATAGCGTTATTCATTCATTTTTTGAAGGGGTACGATCGTCTCATCAAAACAAAGGAGACATCTTATGAGCACCTTCGATAAACATGATTTAAGCGGCTTCGTCGGTAAACATCTGGTATATACCTACGATAATGGCTGGAACTACGAAATTTACGTTAAAAACGAAAACACCCTGGACTACCGTATTCACAGTGGTCTGGTGGGCAACCGTTGGGTGAAAGATCAGCAGGCCTACATTGTCCGTGTTGGGGAGAGCATCTATAAAATTTCCTGGACGGAGCCAACCGGTACCGACGTGAGCCTGATCGTGAACCTGGGAGACAGCCTGTTCCACGGCACCATCTTCTTCCCGCGCTGGGTCATGAATAATCCGGAAAAAACCGTCTGCTTCCAGAACGATCACATTCCACTGATGAATAGCTACCGTGATGCCGGGCCAGCGTATCCAACCGAAGTGATTGATGAATTTGCCACCATCACCTTCGTGCGCGACTGCGGTGCGAATGACGACAGCGTTATTGCGTGCGCGGCCAGCGAGTTGCCAAAAAACTTTCCTGATAATTTAAAATAAGCGCGACAATTAACTAAAAAGAAAAGTTCCCGACTCATTTCATATTTATTGGAAATGGTCGGGGATTTTTTTATTTGTTGATGTTTGGTTTAGATAATTGACTTTAATACGGTGAGCGGAATCACATAATAAATAATTCATAATTACTTAACCTATTGTTTAATAATAAATTTATATCAATTCATTCCTCCTTTTTATCACCATCTTAATTTTTCCCTAAGAAATGAACGTTACCTTGAGATGAGTTTATGGTTCGTTGAAATAAACGCATCGGCATTTGGTTAATATCAAAAAGTTGCCATGCATAACTCAAGGAAATTAATAATGCGTGATTTTTTGCCTTTTTCCCGGCCCTCAATGGGCGCGGAGGAAATCGCCGCGGTCCAGGAGGTAGTAACCTCCGGCTGGATCACCACCGGGCCGAAAAATCAGATGCTTGAAGAGGCGTTCTGTACGCTGACGGGAAACCGTCATGCGATTGCCGTCTCCTCTGCCACGGCGGGGATGCACGTCACCCTGATGGCGATGGGGATTGGTCCCGGCGATGAGGTGATTACGCCCTCCCTGACCTGGGTATCGACGCTGAATATGATCGTGCTGCTGGGTGCCATACCGGTGATGATCGACGTCGACAGAGACACGCTGATGGTGACGCCTGAAGCGGTCGACGCCGCCGTTACGCCTCGCACCAAAGCCATTGTGCCGGTTCATTATGCGGGTGCGCCGTGCGATATTGACGCCATCCGCGCCGTCGGTGAACGTCACGGTATTCCTGTCATTGAAGACGCGGCCCATGCCGCCGGAACGTACTACCACAGCCGTCATGTGGGCTGGCGGGGCACCGCAATTTTCTCCTTCCACGCCATCAAAAACATGACCTGCGCCGAAGGTGGGCTGGTGGTGACGGATGACGAGCAGCTGGCGCAAAACATCCGTAGCCTGAAGTTCCACGGTCTGGGCGTTGATGCCTATGACCGCCAGACCCATGGCCGCGCGCCGCAGGCCGAGGTCATCACCCCGGGTTTTAAATACAACCTCGCGGATATCAACGCCGCGCTGGCGCTGGTGCAGCTCGGCAAGCTGGGCGAAGCCAACAGGCGCCGTCGCGACATTGCCGACCGCTATCGGCTTGAACTCTCGGATACCCCTTTCCAGCCGCTGCGCATTCCGTCCTGGCCGCATCTGCACGCCTGGCACCTGTTTATCATTCGCGTGGATGAGGCCCGGTGCGGCCTCTCGCGTGATGCCCTGATGGCCGCGCTGAAGGAGCAGGGCATCGGTACGGGCCTGCATTTCCGTGCGGCACATACGCAAAAATACTACCGCGAGCGTTTCCCTGATGTGTCGCTTCCGAACTCTGAATGGAACAGCGCGCGTATTTGTTCTCTCCCTCTTTTCCCGGACATGACCCATGACGACACAACCCGCGTCATTACCGCGCTCCATCAGCTTGCAGGACATTGATATGTTCAGTGCGCCGCCTGTACAAAAAGTTTCCGTGGTGATCCCGGTCTATAACGAGCAGGAGAGCCTGCCGGAACTGATCCGCCGCACGACTGCCGCCTGCGAGACGCTCGGCAAAGCTTATGAAATTCTGCTGGTGGACGACGGCAGCAGCGACGACTCCGCGCGGATGCTGACCGACGCCGCGCAAGCGGAGGGCAGCCACATTGTTGCCGTACTGCTCAACCGTAACTACGGCCAGCACTCGGCAATTATGGCCGGGTTCAGCCACGTTACGGGCGATCTGGTGATCACCCTGGATGCTGATCTGCAAAACCCGCCGGAAGAGATCCCGCGTCTGGTCGCCAAAGCCGACGAAGGCTACGACGTGGTCGGCACCGTGCGGCAAAACCGCCAGGACAGCCTGTTCCGTAAGCTGGCGTCTCGCACCATCAACCGTCTGATCCAGCGCACCACCGGTAAAGCGATGGGCGACTACGGCTGCATGCTGCGCGCCTATCGCCGCCACATCGTCGACGCCATGCTGCACTGCCACGAGCGCAGCACCTTCATTCCGATTCTGGCGAACACCTTTGCCCGTAAAGCGACGGAGATCCCGGTGCTGCACGCCGAGCGCGAGCACGGGGAGTCAAAATACAGCTTCATGCGTCTGATCAACCTGATGTACGACCTGATCACCTGCCTGACCACCACGCCGCTGCGCCTGTTGAGCGTGTTCGGCAGCGTTATCGCGCTGGCCGGGTTTGCGCTTTCCGTTCTGCTGGTCGTTCTGCGGCTGGTCTTTGGTCCCCAGTGGGCGGCGGAAGGGGTCTTTATGCTGTTTGCCGTGCTGTTCACGTTCATTGGCGCCCAGTTCATCGGTATGGGTCTGCTGGGTGAGTACATTGGCCGTATTTACAACGATGTTCGCGCGCGTCCGCGCTATTTTATTCAACGTGTTGTCCGTCAGGAGCACCTGGCATCTCAAGAGGAAAACCACCCATGAAAACCGTCGTCTTTGCCTATCACGATATGGGTTGCACGGGCACGCAAGCCTTGCTGGACGCAGGCTTCGACATTACCGCCATCTTCACCCATCCGGATGTTGCCGGGGAAAACCACTTCTTCGGCTCGGTGGCGCGTATTGCGGCTGAACACGGTATTCCGGTTTACGCCCCGGACGATGTGAACCATCCGCTGTGGGTGGATCGCATTCAGAAACTCGCGCCGGACGTGATTTTCTCTTTCTACTACCGCAATCTGCTTTGCGACGACATCCTGAGCGTGGCGACAAAAGGCGCATTTAACCTGCACGGCTCGCTGCTGCCTGCCTACCGTGGCCGTGCGCCGCTGAACTGGGCGCTGGTTAACGGTGAAACGGAAACCGGCGTAACGCTGCACAAAATGGTACGCCGTGCCGATGCGGGCGGTATCGTGGCACAGCTGAAAGTGGGCATTGGCGCTGATGAAACGGCGCTGGAGCTGCACCACAAGCTCTGCATCGCCGCGCAAAGCCTGCTTCGCGACGCGCTGCCGACGATCCGTCAGGGGACTTTTACCGAAACCGCGCAGGACGAAAGCAAGGCAAGCAGTTTTGGTCGCCGCACGCCGGAGGACGGGCGACTGGACTGGGCGAAACCGGCGCGTCAGCTGCATAACCTGGTGCGCGCCGTGACCGACCCGTGGCCGGGCGCGTACAGCTTCGCCGGGGTCAGTAAATTTATCGTCTGGAAATCCCGCGTGCGTGAGGACATTCCGGCGGCAAAACCGGGCACCGTCATCTCCGTCTCTCCGCTGATTGTGAGCTGCGGCGAGCAGGCGCTGGAGATCGTCACCGGACAAACGGATAACGGGCTGTACGTGCAGGGGGCGCAGCTGGCGCAGTCTCTTGGGCTGGTGGCGGGGGCGCTGATCACCAGCGCGCCGGTGGTGGCGATCAAACGCCGCACGCGCGTCTTAATCCTCGGCGTGAACGGGTTTATCGGTAACCATCTGACCGAACGGCTGCTGGAAGACGACAATTACGAGATCTACGGTCTCGATATCGGATCCGATGCGATCGGTCGATTCCTCACTAATCCCCGTTTCCACTTCGTTGAAGGGGACATCAGCATCCATTCCGAATGGATCGAGTACCACATCAAAAAATGTGACGTGGTGCTGCCGCTGGTGGCGATTGCCACCCCGATTGAATACACCCGTAACCCGCTGCGCGTGTTCGAACTCGATTTCGAAGAGAACCTGAAGATTATCCGCGACTGCGTGAAATACGATAAGCGCATCATCTTCCCGTCGACGTCGGAAGTGTACGGCATGTGTACCGACAATAACTTCGATGAAGACACCTCCAGTCTGGTGGTCGGGCCGATTAACAAGCAGCGCTGGATCTACTCCGTCTCCAAACAGCTGCTGGACCGCGTGATCTGGGCATACGGTGAGAAAGAGGGGCTACGCTTTACCCTGTTCCGCCCGTTTAACTGGATGGGGCCGCGCCTGGACAACCTGAACGCCGCGCGTATCGGCAGCTCCCGCGCTATCACCCAGCTGATCCTCAACCTGGTGGAAGGTTCGCCCATTAAGCTGATTGAAGGTGGCAAACAGAAACGTTGCTTCACCGATATCAGCGACGGTATTGAAGCGCTGTTCCGCATCATCGAAAACAAAGACGGCCGCTGTAACGGAGAGATCATCAACATCGGTAACCCGGACAACGAAGCGAGCATCCGCGAGCTGGCGGAAATGCTGCTGGCAAGCTTTGAACGTCACCCGCTGCGCAGCCAGTTCCCGCCGTTTGCCGGTTTCCGCGAAGTGGAGAGCAGCAGCTACTACGGCAAGGGTTATCAGGACGTTGAGCACCGCAAGCCGAGCATCCGCAATGCGAAGCGCTGCCTGAACTGGACGCCGACGGTGAAGATGGAGCAGACCATTGATGAAACGCTCGACTTCTTCCTGCGCACCGTGGAGCTGTCGGAACAGGCATCATGAAAAAGGTCGGTTTACGCATTGACGTCGACACCTTTCGCGGCACGCGTGAGGGTGTGCCGCGGCTGCTGGAACTGCTAAGCAAGCACGACGTGCGCGCGACGCTTTTCTTCAGCGTCGGGCCAGACAACATGGGGCGTCATCTGTGGCGCCTGGTTAAACCGGCCTTTCTGTACAAAATGCTGCGCTCGCGCGCGGCATCGCTCTACGGCTGGGATATCCTGCTGGCCGGAACCGCATGGCCCGGCAGGCGCATCGGCGCGGAAAATGAAGCGATCATCTGCAAGGCCGCGCAGCATCATGAAGTGGGGCTGCACGCCTGGGATCACCATGCCTGGCAGGCCTGGGCGGGCGTGTGGGATATCCCCCGCCTGGCGCGTGAGGTTGAGCGCGGCGTGCTGGAGCTGGAAGCCATTACCGGCCAGCCTGTGCGCTGTTCCGCCGTGGCGGGATGGCGGGCCGACCAGCGCGTGGTGAAGGCCAAAGAGCGCTTTGCCTTTCGCTACAACAGCGATTGCCGGGGCACCGGACCGTTTTTACCGCTGCTGGGGGAAAACCGAACCGGCACGGTGCAGATTCCGGTCACCCTTCCGACGTGGGATGAAGTGGTCGGGCGCGAGGTGAGTGCCGACAGGTTTAACCGTTACATTCTGGATGCGATGCACCGCGATGCCGGTACGCCGGTTTATACCATCCATGCCGAAGTGGAAGGCATTGCGTATCAGCAGGATTTCGACGCGTTGCTTGCGCTGGCGGCGCAGGAGGGCATTCAGTTCTGCCCGTTAAGCCAGCTGTTGCCGGAGGATCCTGGCACGCTGCCCCTGGGAAAAATCGTCCGTCGTGAAATGGCTGGCCGGGAAGGCTGGCTTGGCTATCAACAAACCGTGAGCCCGGCACTATGAAAACAGCCCGCTATGGCCTGACGCTTCTCGCCCTGTTTGTCGTTTACTACCTCCTTCCGGTCAACCTTCGCCTGTTATGGCAGCCTGATGAAACGCGCTATGCGGAAATCAGCCGCGAAATGCTGGCCTCCGGCGATTGGGTGGTCCCGCATTTCCTCGGGCTGCGTTACTTTGAAAAACCCATTGCCGGTTACTGGGTGAACAGCATCGGGCAATGGCTATTTGGACACACCAATTTTGCCGTTCGCGCGGGGGCGATATTCTGCACCGGGCTGACGGCGCTGCTGGTGATCTGGCTGGCCTGGCGTCTCTGGCAGGATAAGCGGGTGGCGATCTTCTCCGGCCTGATCTTCTTAACCCTGTTCCTGGTCTATGGCATCGGCACCTACGCCGTGCTGGATCCCATTATCACCCTCTGGCTGGTGGCGGCTATGTGCAGCTTCTGGCTGGCTTCGCAGGCGAAAACGATAGCCGGAAAAGCGGGGGGCTACATTCTGCTGGGGCTGGCCTGCGGCATGGGCGTCATGACCAAAGGCTTCCTGGCGCTGGCGGTACCGGTGATTGGCGTGCTGCCGTGGGTGATTGCGCAACGACGCTGGAAGGAGGTGCTGGTTTTCGGCTGGCTGGCGATCCTCAGCTGCGTACTTATCGTCCTGCCCTGGGGGCTGGCAATCGCTCAGCGTGAACCCGATTTCTGGCGTTACTTCTTCTGGGTGGAGCATATCCAGCGCTTTGCCCGGAGCGATGCCCAGCATAAAGCGCCGTTCTGGTACTATCTGCCGTTCCTCATCGCGGGAAGTCTGCCGTGGCTGGCGATGCTGCCGGGCTCGCTGCGCCTGGGATGGCGAGACAGAGAAAACGAGAGGGCGGGGCTTTATCTGCTGGGCTGGATAGTGATGCCGCTGCTGTTCTTCAGCATCGCCAAAGGCAAGCTGCCGACCTATATCCTGCCGTGCTTTGCGCCGCTGGCGATCCTGATGGCGCGCTACGCCTGCACCGTCGCCGAAAAAGCGTTACGTATTAACGGTGGGATCAATATCGCGTTTGGCGTGCTTGGCATGCTGGCGGCGCTGGTGGTATCGCCATGGGGGCTTGCTAAACATCCGGTCTGGACACCGGTCGAATTGTACAAAGTCTTCTGTGCCGTGGTGGCGTTTCTGGTCTGGGCCTCGGTGGGCTGGTTTACCCTTAAAAATCCGCAGCGCTGGTGGCTGGCGGCGCTTTGCCCTGCCGGGCTGGCGCTGCTGGTGGGTTTTGCGATCCCGGACCGGGTAGTGGATTCCAAACAGCCGCAGTCGCTGGTGGATTCCGTTCGCGAGCCATTACAGATGAGTAAATTCGTCCTGGCGAACAACGTTGGTATAGCCTCCGGGCTGGCGTGGGAGCTTCAGCGTAATGACATCATTTTGTATGGGCAGAGCGGTGAGCTGAAATACGGCCTGGATTATCCGGACGCTAAGGGGCGTTTTGTGAGCAAAGATGATATCGCGCACTGGCTTGAAGCGCATCGTCAGCAGGGACCGGTGTCGCTGGTGATCCTGCTGTCGAAAAACGACGACCTGGCCCGCGCCGGGCTGCCAAAACCGGACAACCTGACGATTCAGGGGCGTCTGGCTTACCTGCAATATCTGCCGCAGTGATGGCCTGGATCTGGCTGGTGCTGGCAAGCCTGTTGAGCTGCGCAGGTCAACTGTGCCAGAAACAGGCGACCCGGGCAGGCGGCGGTCAGCAGGTCGCCCTGTGGCTTGGGCTGGCCCTGCTGATGCTGGGTGGCGGGATGGTTGCCTGGCTGGTGGTATTGCAGCATCTGCCCGTCGGGGTGGCGTACCCCATGCTGAGCCTTAACTTTGTCTGGGTAACGCTGGCGGCAAAAATCGTCTGGCATGAGCCTGTCCCGCTACGTCACTGGCTGGGCGTCGGGTTAATTATCGTCGGGGTTATTTTGCTGGGAGGAAGCCTGTGAACGGTGCGTGTTGGGCGTTATGCAGCGTAGTGTTAGTCAGCGTGGCGCAGCTGCTGCTGCGTCATGCGATGATGACGCTGCCCCCGATGAGCGACGCTTTCTGGGCAGCCCTCTGGCATATAGTCCCCGGTACGGGCGCGCTGATGCTGGGGCTGACAGGCTATTGCGCCTCAATGGGCTGCTGGTATCTGGCATTGCATCGTATGGCGCTCAGCAAAGCGTATGCCTTGCTGAGCCTCAGTTACATCCTGGTGTGGAGTGCTGCAATTTTACTGCCCGGCTGGGGAGAACACTTTTCCTGGCGCGGGCTGGCGGGCGTCGGCTTGATTATACTCGGCGTGCTGGTCATTTTTATGCCGCAGAAATACCGGAGTAAGTAACCGCTTCCGCCGTTAAGGTGAAAGGCGTAGGGGTACAGACCGCCAGGCTCAGCGAGCCGAAGCGTAGCTGACTGACCGGGAGGGTCTGGGCGGTGCTGTCAATACTGACAATCTGCCACGCGCTGCCGCCACGCTGTTTGACGATCGCCTCTTTGCGCGTCCAGATGCGCCAGAATGCGGAAAGCTGCTCTTCCGGCGCTTCACGTTCCAGCTCGTCATGTTCGGTGAGGCTGAAAACGGCATTCGCCAGCGCCTGCCAGTTCTCCCGCGGGCGGATCACTTCGATATCGCAGCCCACTTCACCTTCATCGCTCATCAGCAGGGCAATGTCGTCCCCGCTGTGGCTCAGGTTAAACCACAGCGGATGGCCGTTAGCGAAGGCCGGTTTTCCCTGCTCGCCGTAAATTATCTCGGGAAGCGGTGAGGGGGATAACGTTCTGGCGAGCAGCGTCCGGCCTGCAAGCCAGGAAGCGTGTCGTGCACCCTGAGGTGCCATGTCTGCGAGCGTTGACGCCAGCGGGTCCGCGCTAAGGGTGGAGATCTTTCCCAGTACAAACTGGTACATAGTTACGCCCAGCGTTTAATGATTATCGAGGTATTGATGCCGCCAAAGGCAAAGTTATTGCTCTGAATAAATTCGCAATCAATCGGGCGGGTTTCCCCCATAATATAATCTAAAGCGCCGCATTGCTCATCCGGTTGTCTTAAATTGAGCGTCGGCGTGAACCAGCCCTCCCGCATCATGTGCAGACTCAGCAAGGCTTCCAGCGCGCCGCAGGCGCCCAGGGTATGGCCGAAATAACTCTTTAAGGATGAGATGGGCACGCTGTCGCTGAAAATGGCGGCGGTCGCCTGACTCTCGGCGATATCCCCGCGATCGGTTGCCGTGCCGTGGGCAGAAATATAACCAATGTCCTGAGGGCCAAGGCCTGCCATCGCCAGCGACTGCGCCATACACACCTGCATGGTTTCCCGCTGGGGCTGGGTGATGTGCGCCGCATCGCAGTTGGTGGCAAAGCCCACGATCTCACCATAGATTGTCGCCCCGCGCGCTCTGGCGTGATCCAGCGCTTCCAGCACCAGCGTGCCCGCCCCTTCGCCAATCACCAGGCCATCGCGCTGAACGTCAAACGGCGACGGCGTGGTTTTTGGCGCGTCGTTACGCTGGCTGGTGGCAAACAGGGTATCGAAAACCGCCGCTTCCGACGGGCACAGCTCCTCCGCGCCGCCTGCCACCATCACCGTCTGGTAGCCGTGACGAATCGCTTCCCAGGCGTAGCCAATCGCCTGGCTGCCAGAGGTACAGGCGCTCGAGGTGGGGATCACCCGTCCGCGCAGGCCAAAGAACAGCCCGGTATTCACCGCTGTGGTGTGCGGCATCATCTGCACGTAGGTGGTGCCGGTGATGTTGTGGGTGTGCTTTTCGGTGAGCATGGAGGCAAACTCGCTGACCGGCCCGGTGCTGCCGGTCGACGAGCCGTAGGCGATGCCGGTCTGACCGTTGGTCAGCACCGCGTCGTCGATCAGCCCCGCCTGCTCCAGCGCCAGCTCGGTGGCGCGGGTAGAGAGCAGCGACACGCGGCCCATGGCGCGAATGCGCTTACGGGTATAGTGAGCGGGGAGAGTGAAATCTTCAATCGGCGCGGCGAGCAGGGTTTGCAGGCCGTCATACGCCTGCCACTCCGTCATGGTTCGCACCGCATTTTCATACTCGCGCAGACGGCGCGAGATGGTCGGCCAGTCCTCGCCGAACGCGGTGACGCCGCCCATGCCCGTAATCACTACCCGACGGGTCATAGCATGCCTCCGTTAATCGAAATCACCTGACGCGTCACATAGCCTGCTTTATCCGACATCAGGTAACTCGCCAGTCCGGCGACCTCCTCGGCCTGGCCCATACGCTGCATCGGAATCATCGACATCGCCGCGTGCAGCGCGGCTTCGTCCATCTCGATCATGCCGGTATCGATCAGCCCCGGCGCGATGCAGTTGACGGTGATTTTGCGTTTTGCCAGCTCGGTGGCGAGCGCTTTGGTGGCGCCGATGATCCCGGCTTTCGCCGCGCTGTAGTTCACCTGCCCACGGTTGCCCATAATGCCTGACACCGACGACAGGGTGATGATCCGCCCGCCCTTGCGGGTGCCGATCATCGGCATAATGCAGGGATGAATGACGTTATAAAAACTGTCGAGATTGGTGTGGATCACGCTGTCCCAGTCATCGTCGCTGAGCGCCGGAAAAGCACCGTCGCGGGTAATACCGGCGTTACTGACCACGCCATACCACGCGCCGTGGTCAGCGATCTCCTGTTCCAGCACCGTGCGGCACTGCTCGCGGTTGCTCACGTCGAAGGTGAGTAAACGGCCCGCGCCGCCTGCCTGGACAATCGCTTCCAGCGTCTCCTGCGCGCCCGCTTCATCACGATGGTAATGCACGCCGACGGTGAAACCGTCCGCCGCAAGCTGAAGGGCGATAGCGCGGCCAATGCCTTTGCTGGCGCCGGTGACCAGTACGGATCTCATGATGGTGTTCCCTGGTTGAAAAGTGTGGTTAATTCTTCCTCGCTCGGCTGGAAGGTGTTCACGCGGCCCGTGGCGAGGGAGACACTATCCGCATGAATGGTGCACTCGAAGCTGCCAAAGCGTTCATCCTGCATCAGACGTTCGATGGTGATGATCAGCGTGCTGCCTGCGGCAAAATGCCCTGCGTCGCACACCAGCTCGCGCGCGCCCAGCACCATGCCCAGCGCACAGTGCGGCAGCCCTTTTTGCATCCGGTGCCATTCAGACCAGACGCCCACGGTCTGGGCCATCAGCTCCAGCGCAAACCAGCCAGGCAGGTTGCCGTCCGCGTCCAGGAACGGAGCCAGAACGCCCCGATCGTTCACCGTCACGCTGCAAACGGCGCGGTCATCGGTGACGTTTTCCACGCTCTCAAGCAGCAGCATCGGCGTGTCGTGAGGAAGATAATCCCCGGGAGGTAAGTAGCGCATCATACCCTCCCCAGCAGAAGGCTGGCGTTGTTGCCGCCAAACGCGAAGGAGTTTGACAGGATCGCCGGTTTATTCAGCGGTGCGCTCTGGTGCAGCAGGCCGAAGGCGGGCAGGGTGTCGTCTGGTGCGTAGCGGGAAAAATCCTGCGGCGGCAGCGGCAGGTCTCGGGTCAGGATCAGCCAGCTCAGGGCGGCCTCGGTGATCCCCGCTGCGCCCAGCGTGTGGCCGGTAAGATGTTTCGTGGAGCTGCACGGCACGCGGTCGCCAAAGAGACCGTGGATCACCTGCGCCTCAATGCGATCGTTCAGCGGCGTGGCGGTGCCGTGCAGGTTGATATAACCGACGTCCGCCGCCGTCATGCCCGCCTCGTTCAGCGCCTGGTTGATGGCGCGGATCGCCCCTTCGCCCTGCGGATGCGGGGCGGAAATATGGTACGCATCGCTGGATTCCCCCGCGCCCAGGAGCGCAACCTCGCCCGGCTCGCGGGTCAGCACCATCAGTGCCGCCGCTTCGCCAATGGTGATCCCCCGACGGTGGCGGCCAAACGGTTCGCACAGGGTCGGGGAGAAGGACTCCAGGCTGTTGAAGCCGTTGACCGGCATGCGGCTCAGGCTGTCGGCCCCGCCGACGATGGCGACGTCCACCAGCCCGGCGTCAATCAGGCGCCGACCGCTGATGATCGCCCGCGCGCTGGAGGAGCAGGCGGTTGAGATGGTATACGCCGGGCCGTCCAGCGCAAGCCAGCGGGCGAGAAAGCGCGACGGATCGCCCAGCTCCTGCTGCGGATATTGCCACTGCGGGCTGCTCTCGCCGTTCTGCGCGCGGCGCACGTACTCATCACCCTCGTCCAGCCCGGAGGTGCTGGTGCCCAGAACAACCGCCACGCGGTCGCGCCCCACGCGCGCAATGGCCGCATCGACGGCGGGCCGGATTTGCGCCAGCGCCGCCAGCAGCAGCTGGTTGTTGCGGCTGCGATGCGCAGAAAAAGACTCGGGGACAGGGGGAAGTTCACCCTCCACGCCCCCCAGCACGGCCTCGGGTAAACCCTGTAGCCAGCCCGCACGCTGGCGCATCCCGGGGGCCACACCAGCGATCAGGTTCGCCGCTATTTCATCAGCCGAGTTGCCGAGCGCGTTGACCATGCCAACGGCAGAAAGGTAAATCATCTCAGTCACCCAGATATTGAATGGTGATGTGGTAGTGAAAAGCGTGCTGCACAATGCTAATCGGTTCGCGCCTGCCGTTACGGTTCAGGTAGACAATTTCCGTGACCAGCTTGCCCTCGGGGTTGCGCAGTTCGCGTCTGGTGTCAGTATCGTTCAGCGTCCAGCCTTTCGGCAACTGCGGCTGCCAGGCGCTGAGCGGCCAGTGGCTCAGCATCACGTCGGCCAGCACCTGGCTGGCGGGCGGCAGCTGCGGCATCACAACCGACTGCTCGGTGTGGATCCCGGTGTTGTCGTAGGTGGCGAGGAACAGGCGGATCCCGACGGAAGAGAGGCCGGCAAGCGTCACTTTATTTCCATCGGCGTTCAGCATCACCAGCAGCGACTGGGACTGGCCTTTAAAACTGCCGGTAAGCAACTGCTGCGCGCGGATGGCAGGCGTGATGCCCGGCGGGGGCAGCGTGACGCGGGTGCCGGGCTGGAGCCAGGCCTGAGGGCTCGCGTCATCGCGGTTCGTTGTATGGCTACACCCCGCCAGCAACAGGGCCATCATCACTGCCGCCAGGCGAATGAAACGGGTCATGGTAAGTTCTCTTTGTTAGACGGCATCGCCAGCGGGGCGAGCAGGAACGCGGTGAAGATACCGCTCACCAGCACAATGCCAAAGCTGCTGATGGCCTGAGTGGTGCTGAACACCAGCATCCCCAGCGTCAGCAGGGTAGTCATCATGGCGAGGGTAATCGCCAGCATGGAGGTCAGCGGCGTGCCGCGCGGGTTGCTGAAAAACAGCGTGTAGTTAATGCCAATGCCGAGGACCAGCACCAGCGCCAGCAGGGAAAACAGGTTCACCGGATGGCCCGTCATGGCCAGCGCCGCCAGCCCGCCGCCCAGCGACAGCACGGACGGCACCAGCGCCACCAGCCCTTTTCGCCAGCCGAGGCGTAGCATCGCGCCGCAGGCAATCACCGCCAGCGCCACGCCCAGCAGCCCCGTCAGCAGCGAGCGGTAGAGCGCAAACAGGCTGTCGAAGCTGGCCTTACGGTCAACCCAGACGACCCCGGGATGGCGGGCGGCCAGCTCACCGAGCGCGGCGCTGTTTCTGACGCCATCGACCGGGACCAGCACACCGCTTTTGCCGTCCGGCAGCGTCAGCCACAGCAAACGCCAGCCCTCGCTGGCCGGGCTGGCGAGCCACGCTTCCACGCTGACAGGCATGGCGTTCAGGTTCGGTTCACTGGTCTTCAGCCCCGTGCTTTGCAGCATTTTCATCACCGTCGGTGCGGCGTTACGCAGAAGATGCAGATCGCTGTTCTGCCGCGCCAGCGAGTTCAGCGGCAGGGTGCGCCAGCGGGTTAATTCACCGGCTTTTTGCGCCTGCGCCAGCGCCGGGGTAAACGCCTCCAGCCGCTCCAGCGTTTCCTGAGCCGACGCGCCGTACACCACGAACCACTTCTGATCGACATTTTGCCCGGTCAGGGCGGTGATGGTTTTTTCCTGCGCCAGAATGTCCTGCGGCAGCGCCTGAAGCCGGGCGATATCGTCATCCACCCGCAGGCTGGCGATCCCGATGGCGGAGAGCAGCGCCAGCGCTACCGGCAGCCCGACAGAGAGGGCTTTACCGTCGCGCCAGGCGTTCAGCCAGCGCTGCATAATCCCTCTCAGGGGGACCGGGCGGACCGGCATGCCCCGGCACAGCCACGGATGCCAGAACATTACCGTCAGGCACGAGGCGCTCAGCCCTGCGGCGGCGAACACCGCCATCTGACGAATGCCGGGGAAGGGGGCCAGCATCATGAAGAGATACGCCACGACGGTGGTCAGCAGCGCCAGCAGCAGCGCGTTACGTACTTTCGCCAGGCTTTGCCAGGGCGAGTGTTCCGCGCCGTGCACCATCCGCTCCGTGAGGTAGTAAATCGTATAGTCCGCCGAGATGCCGATGATGCTCATGCTCATCACCAGCGTCATCAGGTGCAGTTCACCGAACAGCAGCAGCGTCACGACCGTCCCCGCCAGCGCGCCGATGGCAATGGAGAGCAGGCTCAGCAGCAGCGGACGCACGGAGCGAAACACCGACACAATCAGCAGGATCACCCCGAGCACCGTGGCGACGCCAAGCGTGGAAATATCGTTTTTAGCCTGTTGGCTGGCGTAATCGCTGTAGAACACCGTCCCGCGCGAGAGCAGCTGCGCCTGTGGATACTGGCTTTTCAGCGTCTGCTGCAACGCGTTAAGGGTGGTCACCAGCTGGTGGGTTTGCTGCATATCAAACGATGAGCCCGCCAGCTCGCCGTGCAGCAGATACCAGTAGTTCCCGGCCGCATCTTTTGTCACCAGCCAGCCGTCCATCAGCTGCATCTTCTGGCTGTTTTTCGCCAGCGCGAGCTGCGCGCCGCGCATCAGCATCAGCGGATCGTTTTGCAGCTCCTTGCCGCTCACACCGGAAAAGGCGGAGTAGAGCTGGGACAGGACCCACTGGGCCTGCGCTTCACCGCCGTTTTGCAGGCGGGCGCGGGTGGCCGGATCGACCAGGCCATTGCGGTGTTGCCAGAAGAAATCTCCCCAGGCCTGTTGCCCGGCGGCATCCAGCGGACCTTTTACGACACTCAGCGCCTGGCTGCGTTGCAGCAGGGTTAACCACTGCTGCGCCACGCGCGGGTCCTGCTGTTTGCCGGGGCTGACCAGCCAGATGAGCTGGCGGTCGAGGCGCTGCATAAATCCGTCGTTGAGAGCGGGAGGGATCGCGCCGAGCGTCTGTTTCGGCAGCATGGCGAGCACGCTGCTGTTCAGCCGCGCGCCGGGCAGCAGCGACAGCAGCACGCCCAGCAGGATCAGGCATACCGCGGCCCACAGCAGCGCCGGGCGCAGGGCGTTACGGTGCGGCAAAGCGCTGGCGTTCTGCATCGGTCAGGCGGGCGGGCGTCAGTTGGTGGCGGGAGAGGGCGATATCCGTCGTGTCGCCCTGCTTATCGTTCAGGCGAATGGATTCCAGATAGATCGCGCCCTTCAAATCAAGGGTGGAGAAAATCTTGTCCAGCGGTGTGGTGACGGGCGTCAGCACCAGTGACCAGCGGCCTTCGCCCAGGTCTTTGAAATCGACGCGGAAGTTCTCTTCCAGCACCTTGCGGTCGGCCTGGAACAGCGCCCGCAGCAGATGGTTGAACTGGAACATCTGCGGGTTAGTGTCGGCGGTAATGGTCTGCGGCGACTGACCGTTGACGATCTGCACCATCCGTTTGTCATCCAGCAGCAGCGTCATCGGGAACGGCGCTTTTTGATCCCACAGCAGGCCATTGTCACGGGCGATCAGCATCTCCCCCTGCGAGCGCAGGGGCTGAGGCATATCCTTGATCGTGCGGATCTGTTCGAAGTGTGCGCGCACTACCGGTTGCTCCGCAAACCGCTGTTGCAGTTCATCCAGCGTGATCGCGTTCACCAGCGGGCTTACCAGCAGCGCGAGTAGCGTTATCCATTTCATGGCGCGATCCCCATGCGTTCGAACAGAATGGCCGGGCTGACAAAGCACATCTCCCGGCTTGCTTCTTCCACCGCCACCTGAATGGTGTAGCCGGTGGTGGTGCGTTTCCCGGTTTGCGCGTCGAAGATTTGATAGGCGATGCGCAGACGGTTTTCAACCTCTTCAATGTGGGCGCGGACGCGAATGCGCTGCTCGAAGGTCACCGCGTCGCGGTATTTCACCCGGGTATCCACCACCGGCCAGACGTAGCCGGACGCTTTCATCTGGCGATAGCCGTAATCAAACTGGTTGAGCAGCGCTTCGCGGGCAATCTCAAAGTAGCGGAAGTAGTTGCCGTGCCACACCACCCCCATCATATCGACGTCGTGGAACGGAACGGTGATTTCAACTTCAGCCGTAAAGCGGGGATCGGTCAGCACCCTTTACTCCTTCTCGTTGATCTCTGGCAGCTGCCAGAAATCGAAAAAATTAAACCAGTCGAGCGGCGACAAGAGCGCGTAATGCTCCAGCCGCTGCGCATAGCGGTCGACGGTCTGCTGTAGCGCCTGCTGGCGTTCGCCGCGCGGCAGCAGCAGCGGGTCGGCAAACGGCTCGCAGTGCAGGGTCAGCTTTCCCTGCTGGCAGAGGGCAAAAATCAGCACCACCGGGCAGCGCAAAATGGACGCCAGGATAAACGGCCCCTGCGGGAACGGCGCGGGCTGGCCCATAAATTCGCTCCATATCACCCGCCAGCTACCGCCGCGCTGCGGGGTGACGGCGATGCGATCGCCCACGATCGCCACCCATTCGCCGCGATCCAGCTTCTCTTTAATGAGGATCGCAGTCTCCGGGCCAATGTCGGTGACCGGCATCAGGTGAATGCCCGCCTGCGGTGCCATCTCCTCCATCACCTGCTTAAAGCGTCTGGCGTTGTCGCTGAAGACCAGCGCGTTGATGGTTTTCGCCCCTTCGCGCTGGGCCAGCGCCCGGCAGGCCTCCACATCGCCAAGATGCGACGCGAGCAGCAGTTTGCCCTGAGGATCGTCGAGCCCCAGCGCCTCCTGCGCGCCTGGCGCAAAGACCAGATCGCGATGGAGTTTCATTTCGCCGCGCCAGCTGGCCACTTTATTCAGCATGGCATGACCGAAGCGCAGGAAGTGGGAAAAACTGTTAAGCCGCGCGGGTTGCGGCATTTGCCGCTGTGCCATCACCGTTTTAACCCGCGCCAGCCACTGCTGCGACGCCTGACGCGCAGAGCGGGCGGTCAGCCAGTAGACGGCGGTAACCGGCCACAGCAGGGCGGTAAACGCCTTTCGCCCCAGCAGCTGCCAGACGCGCAGCATCAGGCGCATGCCCCATAATCCTTTTACCTCCTGCTGCTGCGCCCAGTGCTGTGAGCGGCGACGCATCAGCAGGGAAGGAATGCGCGGCAGCATGCCGAGAAACAGACGGGTATGCATCAACGAGATGCGCACGTTGTCTTTCAGGGCATCAAAATGGGATACCCCGTCCGGCGGATAGGTCACGCGGGTGGGCAGAAAATAGCTGGTGTTGCCCTGCCAGTAGAGGCGCACCATCACTTCGGTATCAAAATCCATTCGCCTGCCGAGCGGCGTGGTTGCTGCAAGGCGCAGAACCGGGGCTATCGGGTAAACGCGAAACCCGCACATACTGTCTTTCAGTTGCAGGGAGAGGGTTTCAATCCAGACCCAGACGTGCGTTATCCAGCGCCCGTACAGGCGCGATCGGGGGATTGAGTCATCGTAAACGGGCTGCCCGGAAATGAGCGCATCGGGATGACGCCCGGCCAGCGCCAGCAGTTTGGGAATGTCCTCGATAGCGTGCTGGCCGTCAGCGTCCACCTGAACGGCGTGGGTGAAGCCGCGATCGGCGCAGCCTTTCAGCCCCTGCATCACCGCCGCGCCTTTGCCGCTGTTTTCGGCCAGCCGCAGCAGTGTGATCTGCGGACGATCCGCCGCCAGCGCTTCAAGCGTGCGGCGCGTGGTTTCATCGCTGCCGTCGTCCACCACCAGACAGGGCAGATCGAAAGGTGCCAGGCGCGCCAGCACCGAAGCCATCATCGCCCCGTGGTTGTAGCAGGGGATCAGCACGCAGGGACGGAAGGTTACTGACATAAGCGAATCTTCCCGCTGCTGGCGGTGTGGCGCTCGTTACCCGCATGGCGCTGGTAGCTAAAGGTCAGCAACTGGCGTTCAGGCTGCCAGGCAAGGAGCAGCGTGACCGTGTTCTCCGGCAACAGCGGGGCGGCGAACTTCACGTTCTGAATACTGTGAAAACGGTAGCCCGACGCCAGCGCGGCGGCGTAATGCATCACCCAGTCGAGCTGCGCCACGCCCGGCAGCAGCGGCTGTACGGCGAAATGTCCCTTAAACCAGAGCAGGTCAGGATCAAGATAAAAGGTTATCTCCAGATGCTGTGGATCGGGCTGGAGGCGCCCGATTTCAGGGATCTTCATGAAACAACTCCTGTAGCTGCGCAGTCACGCGCTTGTTCATGCTGTTGACCGGGATTTCATCAACGATCCGCCAGTAGCGCGGTACGGCAACCGGTTCAAGCCAGGGGCGAAGGGCGCGTCGCCAGGCGAGCTCCTGCGCTGTTTTGCTCTGTTCGTGTTGCTGACGCACCGCTTCATTCAGCACCAGCAATACGCCAATGCCCTGACGCCCGCCGCGCGTCACCGTCAGCGCGGCGGCCTCGCGGATGCCGTCCAGCGCCAGCAGGCGGTGCTCAATGTCATCGAGTGAAATGCGCTTATCTTCAATTTTGACCACCCGACCACGACGCCCGACGAGGCTGAACTGCCCGTCAGCCGTGAAGTGCAGGATATCATCCAGCACGATTCCCTCCGCCTCGGGGATCAGCGGCGACGTCACGCGATCGCCGTGAAACGCCACGCCGGGAAAAGGCTGCCAGCGCGTGCTTTCCTCCTGACGGTAGCGCCAGGCCATTACGCCCGTTTCCGTGCTGCCGTATATTTCATCCGGCCAGACGTTGAGCCAGGCCTGAACCGCGGCGACCTCCAGCCAGGGCAGTGCGCCGCCGGCGGAGACGAGCAGGTTGACGGGGGGCGGCGTCAGCGACGCGTCCAGCCGCTTGAGAAACGCCGGACTGCTGATGAAAAGATAGCGTTTATCGTCGGGAAGGGCAGAGAGCTGCTCGGCATAGTTGAGCAGGCTGGCATGCAGCGGCAGGCCGAGCGCCATGGGTAAGACAACACGAAACGTCAGGCCATACAGGTGGTGCAGCACCACGGAAGCCACGACGTGACAGCCCGCCAGACGCTCGCCAAAATGCGCCGCCAGCAGACGAGCCTCACGATCAAGGCTGACCACCGGCTTACTTACCCGCTGCGGCGTGCCGGTCGAGCCGGAGGTGTAAAGCTCGATCGTGCGCGTCTCACCGATGGCAGGCAGCGGTGAAAAAGGATGGCCTGCCCACTGCGCGGAAGCCACCCGCAGCTGTCGCCCCTGAAAATCGAGCGTGGTGTCGCTCAGGACGCCGCTGAACAGCGCCCGCTGTTCGTTAAGCTGCGCCGCCCGGCTGTGCCCGGGGAGGACCGGCGTTTTACCCGCATGCAGCGTCGCCAGCAGCGCGACAATAAACAGATAACCGTTTTCGATGCACAACGCCCAGCGTTCGCCATCTTCACGACGCAGCGTGTCGACCAACTGAGTGACGTCGTGGCGCAGATCGCCAAGCGTCCAGAGATGGTCGTCCTGCCAGGCGACAGGGGTGTCGTCAGGGCGGGGCGCACTGAGCCACTGGCTAAGCGGAAGAGGGTTAAGCATCGTTTTTCATCACCCGTTGTCGCACCACCCACTCGCCAGCCATCAGCGTGCCCATCAGGAGATAGGCAATCATCCCATTCCACAGCGTCCACAGACGGATATCGGCGTGTAATACGGTAAACAGCGCGATCGCCCCGTTGATAATAAAAAAGCCGCACCAGACCTGGGTAACCCGGCGCGTGTAACGTACCCCGACGGGGGAGAGATCCGGTTCACGCAGGCGCGCCAGCCGTTCAACAACAGTCATTGCCGTCCACAGCGAACCGCCAAACACCACCAGCATCACCAGATTCACCACCACCGGATATAACAGCACCCACTGGTGCGCGTGCAGGACGTAGCTCGCCGCGCAAAGTGCTATGCCGGCCAGCGCCACGCTCACGAACAGATAACGCAGGGGGCCGCCCTGCCGACGGGCCTGGCAGACGCGCAACAGCAGCACCAGCGCCATCACGGGCAGTATCCCGTGCAGGCTATTATTCGCCAGCCCGAAGCCGATCAAAAACGGCCATGCCAGCAGCATCAGCCCCGTCAGGGCGGGAAGAACTGGAATCGAACGCACGTTACGCGTCGCGCTGAAGCTGTTCCACAACGTCCACGACGTCCTGCACCGTGCGCACCGCTTTGAAGGTTTCGGGCTTGATTTTATGGCCCGTTTTCTTTTGCAGGTGCACCACCATATCGACGGCATCAATGCTGTCGAGATCCAGATCCTCGTAAAGACGAGCCTCAGGGGTAATATCCTCCGGGGCGATTTCAAACAGCGTAATAAGAAGCGCAGAGACTTCCTGATAAATCGTTTGTTGTTCTGTCATAGCGGTCATTCTCAGGCGCGTTGTTGATGGATAAAAGCCGCGAGCGTGGCAACGGAATAGAAGTGCTGACGCATCTCGTCACTTTCGGCAGAAAGCACTACGCCGTACTGATTTTTTACCGCCAGCCCCAGCTCAAGGGCGTCGATTGAGTCCAGACCGAGGCCGTCGCCAAAGAGCGCGGCGTCTGTATCAATATCCTCTGGGGTAAGTTCTTCCAGATTCAGCGTAGAGATAATGAGATTCTTAATTTCAAGATAGAGCGCTTGCATCTTTCGTTCCTGACAAAGATTGAAGACCGGTTGTTAACTGATGCTGCATATGCCGGTTTAAATGCCTTGCTGCCAGCGCGGGTTCGTGCTGACTCGCATCATAAAAATCATGAATGTTGATGCGTTCGCGAACATCCACGGTGAAAACAGGTTTGTTGGGGGGCACGTTATACCAGCTGCTCTGTTTATCCAGCATCCGTTCGCTACAGTGGATCACCACCACGCGCACGGCGCTGTTGCAGCGAACGGCGATATTCGCCGCCCCACGTTGCAGGGTCATGGCTTCCCCCACCCGGGTGCGGGTGCCTTCAGGGAAGATAAGCAGGGTATCGCCCTGGGCCAGACGCTGCTGGCTTGCGGCAAGCAGCGTGTCGGCTTCGCTGTTAATCAGATAGTCAGCCGCGCGGATCACGCCGCTGACGAACGGGTTACGAAGCAACGCGCTTTTCACCAGACAGTCGGTTTCGTTCATCACCGACGCCAGCAGAACGTAGTCCAGCAGCGAGGGATGATTCGCAATCACCAGACAGCCCCGCTCGGCGCGCAGAACGTCCAGGTTGTTGAAACGGTAATCCAGTACCCCTGCACCGCGTACCACCGCGAGGAACAGGCGAAAACTGGCAGAAATAGTGCGGCGTGCCAGGCGGCGACGTTGAGTGCGGTCGCGCTGGAAAATCAGCAGCAGGTTAAACCACACCAGCGACAGCGTCAGCCCGCCGAGGCCGAACAGGACGAAGCACAATCCGGTCATCAGCATCCGCCATATCCGATCGAGGCGGGAACGCAACCCTCTCATTGGCGCGTCCATTGCCACAGCAGGCGCTCGCCCGGCAGGGTAAACTGGCGCTCGTCCCGCAGGTAATGGCGCAGGAACTGGAGGCTTTGCGGCAGCGCGGGCTCTTCAGGCGTGCGGTTGATGTGCGTTTCACAGCTGAGCGTATTTCCCGCCTCAATCACCAGCGCCAGCGCGTAGGGCCAGACGGGCATCTGCGGCGGCAGCCCGGCGTGATAAAAATCAGGCAGCAGACCGTCGAAATCCACCAGCAACACGCGGGAGTAGCCCGCATGCAGCAGGCTCAGCACGTCGCACAAGCTCTGCTGGAAGGTATCCATACCGGCGGAAACCGACGAAGAGACAACAGGCTGACGCGCGGCGATAGTGAGATTGCCGACCGCCGAGTTGTGTACCGACATGGCAAAATCGGTGGGGGAAACGGGCTGTTCTGCCGCCAGGGCCTGGAGAATACGGAAATTGCGCTCCAGCTCCCCATGACGGCTGCTGTAGACGACGGCATCGATGCGGTGTTTGCGCAGCATCATCAGGCCAAGATCGACGGCCAGCCTGCTGCCTGAATTCAGGCGGCGGGCGGTCATCATCGGCAGATCGGTCAGTTTCGCCAGCGGTGCAGCGGGATCGATGGCGTCAGACCGGCGTGACCATGCCTGCCATTCGTCGGCATCGCTGAGTCCTGGCGCTCTTGCCTGCCAGTCGATAAGGGTAAGTGTAAATTTCATCTACGCGCGTCCGCGATAAACCTGTTTCTGTGACTTTTTCTTCGCCAGCGCGATTTGCTGCGCACATCGTACAATGTTGTCGTCGCGCTGGCGAATAAACGTCACTTTTGACCCTTTCCACCCGGTTATCCCGGCAAACGGCTTTTTGGCCGACCCGGACCCAGAAGAATGGCGAGTTTACTGCCTCCTTTCGTGGTTTCCATCCAGATTTTACAGACGCTGGTGAGCGGCACGGAGAGCAGCATGCCCACCGGACCCAGCAGCCATCCCCAGATCAGTAACGATAAAAACACCACCATCGTCGACATGCCCAGACGGTGGCCCATCATGCGCGGCTCGAGAATGTTACCCAGCACCATATGCACGACAAGGAACAGCGCCCCTACCAGCATGCACTCATAAAAACCGTTAAACAGGAACGCCTGGATCATCGGCGGAACGGCGGAAAGCACCGCGCCGATATTGGGTACGTAGTTCAGTAAAAACGCCAGCACGCCCCACATCAGCGCGAACTGCACGTCCAGCAGTACCAGCCCCAGCCAGACGATCACGCCGGTCCACAGGCTTAACAGCGTTTTCAGCGCCAGATATTTGGATACGCCCTTCAGCGCGCGGTGCAAGCCGGCAATGTGGATCTGCGGATTGTTCAGGGCAAAACGCAGTTTATACGGCACGTGGCGCACTTCGAACAGCATAAACACCACCGTCATCACCAGCAGCAGAATGCTGGCCATTGCCCCGGAAAGCCCGGTCATCAACGTGGTGGCGTAGGTCATCACCTTCTCGGAATCCATCCGACGCAGCATCCGTTCCGGTGAGATATGCAGATTCACGAACGGCAACATGCGCTGAAGATCGACCAGCTTGCGCGTCAGCTCTTTATTGTACTGCGGCAGCATGGTGGAAAATTCGCTCAGCGAGGCGGCGAGCACGCCGAACAGCGCCGTCAGGACAACCAGCATCACCATCACCACAATGGTAATCGCGACCGGGCGGCTGATGCCCCGGCGTAAAAACCATGTCACCAGCGGGTTGAGCACAATGGCGAAAAACAGCGCCAGCAGAAGCTGAACAATGATATCCGCCGCCGCGTGGATACCCGCAAGGATAACCACCAGGCAGGCAAGTTTTAATAAAATATGAAGTCCGGCTTTGTCGGGCGGGCTGGCAGTCATAAGAATTCCTTTTTCCGGGGGGCGTGTTAATTGTAGTGCGCCGGATGGGCTTCGTCTGGCGTGTTAGTCTGAAAGTCGTGGCAAAAAAATGGCCCCCGGCGCAAGCGACGGAGGCCACGGCATCCTGGTGAACGATTACTGGATCACGAGGGTGTTAATGATGTTTTCAGCGGCGGTCTGCGCTTTCTGCTGATTGTCTGCCGGCAGGGTGATCTGCATGGTCAGCAGTTTATTGTCCACCTTGCCTAGCACCACGGAGGAGTAGGCGGTCTGGCCTTTGGCAGAGATGATGCTGTCCAGCTGTTGCAGCGTGTGGCCTTTCAGTTCAACAGACTTGTTGGTGACCACCTGAAGCTGCGGGTCGCGGCTGCGCTGCTGATCTTCCAGGCGTTTAGCCAGCACGCCAAGATCTTCGCTGGTATCGTCACCGACGATCACAATCACCGCTTTTTGGCCGGTGGCATCGGAATAGACGTGCATATTGTTCGCCTGGGTGCCCAGCTTACCGCTCTGGTCGGTCATGTCCGCGGGCAGAGAGAAACTGAGTTTGCCATCCATCAGGCTCACCGGCTGACCAGTGGCGTTGCTTTCTGCTGACGCGCCCTGAGCAGGCGTTTTGGTGTCGCTGTTATCACAGGCTGCAAGGCCAACAACCAGCAGGCCAATCCCGACATATTTAACCAGATTGCGCATTGACTTCTTCCTTTCGATAAACGGCCATAACGGCTCATTCGTTCATCTTATCACAACTGATAAAGCGAACCCTTAACCTGCCTGCAATGCGGAGATTTCAGATTTATCTGCCAGCCTTTTCAGCAGCATATTCAACAGCACGCCGTACATCGGCAGGAAGAAGACCAGGCTGATAAGCACCTTAAAGGCGTAGTCCACCAGAGCGATTTCCATCCAGTGTTCTGCCATGAAGGCGTCCGGGCTGCGCCAGAAGGCGATGAAGAAGAAGGCCAGCGTATCGCTCACGTTACCGAACAGCGTGGAGGCCGTTGGTGCCATCCACCAGCGATGGTTTTGACGCAGGCGGTTAAACACGTGGACATCGAGGATCTGCCCCAGGGCATAAGCCATAAAGCTGGCGGTGGCAATACGCGCGACGAACAGGTTGAAGTGCGTCAGCGCTTCGAAGCCCTGCCAGCTGCCCATGTAAAACAGTGAGGAGATGGCGTAGGAGACAAACAGTGCCGGGATCATCACCGCAAAAATAATCCGCCGCGCCAGCGGTGCGCCAAAAATACGCACGGTTAAATCCGTCGCAAGGAAAATAAACGGGAAACTGAACGCGCCCCAGGTGGTATGGAAACCAAAAATGGAGATGGGGAGCTGTACCAGATAGTTACTGGAGATGATCACCAGCAGATGAAATAGCGAAAGCCAGAACAACGCCTTGACGCGCTGCGATTGTGTAAAGGAGTTCATATTGTACCTTTTTGATTAATATTTGGGGTGAGGGAACCCAATAAAGCCGCCGCATGATACTGCTTTGACGACACTTTGCAATGGCTAATTTTCACGCAATCGTTAACCTGGTTTGCATTGGCGATAGCGGGGCGTAAACTACAGCCGTTTTTACCTGAACGAGAAGAAAATGACCGACCTGTTTTCCAGCCCAGACCACACGCTTGATGCTCAGGGCCTCCGTTGCCCGGAGCCGGTAATGATGGTGCGTAAAACCGTCCGTAACATGCAGAGTGGCGAAACGCTGCTGATCGTCGCCGATGACCCGGCTACCACCCGTGATATCCCCGGCTTTTGTACCTTTATGGAACATGAACTGGTGGCGCAGCAAACCGAGACCTTGCCGTACCGGTATTTGATTCGTAAGGGGTAAGTGCGGCCTGATGCCCGGCGGCGCTTCGCTTGCACGGGCCTACGGGTGTAGTAGGTCGGGTAAGGCGCAGCCGCCACCCGACAAGTAACCATCACAATTTCGAACCATCGTTTCAAAATTTCGCGCTTTTGTGAGGCGCTTCACCCTCCCTTTTCCAGCCGTAGTCTAATTTTTAAGCGTCAAAAACTAAAACACCGTTTTAACGCTTATCTCACTACCCTGGAGTTGACTTAATGAAAACGACCCTCAAGCCGTTACTGGCCGCGCTGTGCCTGTCTGCTTTTGCCTGCACCGTTTCTGCCCAGACCATCAAAGCCGCCGATGTGCATCCCGAAGGCTACCCGAACGTGGTGGCGGTTCAGCACATGGGTGAAAAACTCAAACAACAAACCGATGGCAAGCTGGAGATTAAGGTCTTCCCCGGCGGCGTGCTGGGGGATGAAAAGCAGATGATTGAGCAGGCGCAGATGGGGGCGATCGACATGATCCGCGTCTCCATGGCGCCGGTGGCTGCCATTCTGCCGGATATCGAAGTGTTTACGCTGCCCTACGTATTCCGCGATGAAGACCACATGCACAAGGTGATCGACGGGGATATCGGCAAGCAGATTGGCGACAAACTCACCGCCAACCCGAAATCGCGTCTGGTCTTTCTTGGCTGGATGGATTCCGGCACCCGTAACCTGATCACCAAAGAGCCGATCGTCAAACCGGACGATCTGAAAGGGAAGAAAATCCGCGTGCAGGGCAGCCCGGTGGCGCTGGCCACGCTGAAAGCGATGGGGGCGAACTCGGTGGCGATGGGCGTCAGCGAGGTTTACAGCGGCATGCAGACCGGGGTGATCGACGGCGCGGAGAACAACCCGCCAACCTTTATCGCCCACAACTATATGCCGGTCGCCAAAAACTATACGCTGAGCGGCCACTTCATCACCCCGGAAATGCTGCTCTATTCCAAAGTGAAATGGGACAAGCTCAGCGCTGACGAACAGCAAAAGATCCTGGCGCTGGCCCGCGAAGCGCAGTTCGAGCAGCGCAAGCTGTGGAATGCGTATAACGACCAGGCGCTGGCGAAAATGAAGGCCGGCGGGGTGCAGTTCCACGACATCGATAAAACGGTGTTTATCAAGGCGACAGAGCCGGTGCGCGCGCAGTATGGCGATAAGCATCAGGATCTGATGAAAGCCATCGCTGACGTCCAGTAAACCGGAGTACGTATGTCCGAACTCTACCTGAAGTGGATGGACCGTCTGTATCTGTTCGCCATGGCGGTGGCGGGTATTTCGCTGTTGGTGATGACGATTGTGATCCCCATTGGCATCTTCTCTCGCTATGTGCTCAATCGCGGCGAATCCTGGCCGGAGCCGATCGCCATTATCTGCATGGTGACGTTTACCTTTATCGGCGCGGCGGTGAGCTACCGCGCCGGGTCGCATATTGCGGTCAACATGCTCACCGACCGCCTGCCCGCGTCGCTGCAAAGAGTGTGCGCGCGGGTGGTGGATCTGCTGATGCTGATGATTTCAGGCCTGATGTGCTGGTACAGCTACTGGCTGTGCGTCGAGCTGTGGGAGCAGCCGGTGGCGGAGTTTCCGCTTCTGACCTCCGGCGAAAGCTATCTGCCGCTACCTGTCGGATCGGCCATTTTGATCCTGTTTGTGCTTGAACGCCTGCTGTTTGGCTCGCAGGAAAACCGTCCGGTCGTGCTGATCGGCAATCACAGTTAAGGGGTGAACAATGGATGCGTTTGTTTTGTTATTCACCCTCGCCATTTTGCTGGCGCTGGGGATGCCGGTGGCCTTCGCCGTCGGCTTAAGCGCCGTGGCGGGCGCGCTGTGGATTGACCTGCCGCTGGAGGCGCTGATGATCCAGATCACCAGCGGGGTGAATAAATTTACCCTGCTGGCGATCCCGTTCTTCATTCTTGCTGGGGCGATCATGGCGGAAGGGGGCATTGCCCGACGGCTGGTCAACTTCGCGTACGTTTTTGTCGGCTTTATTCGCGGCGGGCTGTCGCTGGTGAACATCGTGGCATCAACGTTCTTCGGCGCGATTTCCGGCTCGTCGGTGGCGGATACGGCGTCTATCGGCAGCGTGATGATCCCGGAGATGGAGAAGAAGGGCTATCCGCGCGAATACGCGGCGGCGGTGACGGCCAGCGGGTCGGTGCAGGCGATCCTGATCCCGCCCAGCCACAACTCGGTGATTTATTCCCTGGCGGCAGGGGGAACGGTTTCCATCGCCACGCTGTTTATCGCGGGCGTGCTGCCGGGCCTGCTGCTGGGCGTGAGCCTGATGGTGCTCTGCCTGTGCTTCGCCCGCAAGCGCGGCTATCCGAAGGGGGACAAAATCCCGTTCAGGCAGGCGCTGAAAATCATGCTCGATGCCCTGTGGGGGCTGATGACGGTGGTGATTATCCTCGGCGGGATCTTGTCCGGGATCTTCACGGCGACCGAATCTGCCGCCGTGGCCTGCCTGTGGGCGTTCTTCGTCACCATGTTCATTTACCGCGATTACAAGTGGAATGAACTGCCGAAGCTGATGTGTCGCACGGTGAAAACCGTCACCATCGTGATGATTTTGATTGGCTTTGCCGCGGCGTTTGGCGCGGTAATGACCTACATGCAGCTGCCGATGCGCATCACCGAATTCTTCACGTCGCTCTCCGATAACAAATACGTGATCCTCATGTACCTCAATATCATGCTGCTGTTGATTGGCACGCTAATGGACATGGCGCCGATCATCCTGATCCTGACCCCGGTACTGCTGCCGGTGACCAACTCGCTGGGGATCGATCCGGTGCATTTCGGAATGATCATGATGGTGAACCTGGGGATTGGGCTGATCACGCCGCCGGTCGGGTCGGTGCTGTTCGTGGCGAGCGCGGTAAGTAAGCAGAAGATCGAGCACGTGGTGCGGGCGATGCTGCCGTTTTACGGTATGTTGCTGGTAGTGCTGGGGATGGTGACATACATCCCGGCGATATCATTGTGGTTGCCGGGGGTGCTAGGGATGCAGTGACGCCGTTTTATGCCGGGTGGCGGCTACGCCTTACCCGGCCTACGGTTACGGTTCGGAGATGTTGTAGGCCCGGTAAGGCGTAGCCGCCACCGGGCATTTTTACCGACGGCGCAACAGCCGCAACGCGTTCGCCGTCACCAGCACCGTCGCCCCCGTATCCGCCAGTACCGCCAGCCACAGTCCGGTCATACCGAGCAGCGTGGTGACCAGGAAAATCCCCTTCAGACCCAGCGCAATGCCGATGTTCTGCCGAATATTGGCCCGCGTCGCCCGCGCAAGATCTATCATCTGCGCCAGCCCGGTCAGGCGGTTGTGCGTCAGCGCCGCGTCGGCGGTCTCCAGCGCCACGTCGGTGCCGCTGCCCATCGCAATGCCGATGGTGGAAGCCTTCATTGCCGGGGCGTCGTTTATCCCGTCCCCGACCATCGCCAGCGGGGCATGACCGTTCAGCTCGGTTACCGCGCTGACTTTATCCGCAGGCAACAATCCGGCCTTAAACTCCAGCCCCAGCTCGCCGGCAATCGCCGCCGCCGCGCGCGGGTTATCACCGGTCAGGATCACGCCCTGTACCCCCAGCCTGTGCAGCGCGTCGACGGCGTCTTTCGCATCGTCACGCAGGGTGTCGCGCAGCGCCAGCATGCCCATCGGTACACCGTCCTGCATCACGGCAACGACCGTCTGCCCGGCCTGCTCTAATGCTTCAACCTGTGGATTAGGGAACGCGCCTGCCGCGGCGATCAGCACTTTTTTGCCTTCGACCACAGCCTCAATCCCTGACCCGACCAGCGCTCGCTGGGCGGTTGCCGGAGGGATGGTCAGCCCGCGCCCCTTCGCTTCACGCACAATCGCCTGCGCCAGAGGGTGGGTGGAGCCCTGTTCAACGGCGGCGGCCAGTATAAGCAACTCGTCTTCACTGATGTCCTGCGGATACACGCCGGTCACCTGCGGCTTGCCGACGGTCAGCGTGCCGGTTTTATCGAAGGCGATGTGCTGAACCTGGCTCAGCTGTTCCAGCGCCGCGCCGCCCTTAATCAGCGCCCCGCGACGTGCCGCCGCCGCCAGCCCTGAGGTAATCGCCGCCGGGGTGGAGATCACCAGCGCACACGGACAGCCGATCAGCAGCAGCGTCAGCCCTTTGTAAATCCAGCCCTCCCACGGCGCGCCGAAGAACAGCGGCGGGACGACGGTGACCAGCAGCGCCACCAGCATGATGGCGGGGGTGTAAATCCGGCTGAAGCGATCGATAAAGCGTTCTACCGGCGCGCGGCGCTCCTCGGCTTCTTCTATCAGCCTGAGGATGCGGTCGATGGCGCTGTCGCCCGGTTCGGAAAGGACCGTCAGCAGCACCAGTCGGTCGACGCTGGTGGCGCCCGCAGGCACCTTTTCACCTGCCGCGCGCGCTACCGGGATGGATTCCCCGGTCAGGGCGCTTTCGTCAAAGCTCGCGGTGGCGGTAATGAGGGTCCCATCGGCTGGCAGACGTCCGCCTGCGGGCACTTCAATCACGTCGCCCGGGCGCAGGGTATTGATGGCGACCGTTTCACGCTGACCATGAATAACCCGCGTGGCGGTTTCCGGCTTCAGCGCCATCAGCGCGCTCACCCCTTTACGCGCCCGGCTCGCCGCCCAGCCCTCAAGGCGTTCGCCAATTAAGAACAGCAGCAGCACCATCGCCGCTTCCGCCGTCGCGCCAATAAACAGCGCCCCGATAGCCGCCACGCTCATCAGCGTTTCGATGGCAAACCAGCTGCCGCTTCTCATCAGACGCAGCGCCTGACGCGCAATCGGGAACAGGCCAACCAGCGTGGTGGCGATAAACGCCAGGTTGCCGAACGGGTGGTTGATTTGCTCCAGCCCCCAGCTCAGGGCCATCATGATGATGAGGGTAATGAGCGGCAGATTTTCTTTTAGCGGGGACGTTTTTTCTGCGGGCGCCGTTTCGCTGCGCAGGGTATAACCCGCTTTGCTGACGGCGGCTTCAACCTGTCTGCTGACGTCGTTTTCGGCGCTGACCAGCAGCTTTTCGGTAGCGAACAGCACCTGAACGTGGTTCACACCCGGCACCTGCTTCACTGCATTTTCCACTTTGCGGGCGCAGGCCGCGCAGTCCATGCCGTTGACCACCCAGCTGTAGTGATTGCCGTTTTCAGGCAGCGCTTCGGTCCGGGTTTCGCACGCGCCCTCGCAGCAGCAGTCCTCTTTTGGCGGAACCGGGCTGAGCTTAAGTGCCGAGAATTGGGGAACTTTTTTAGGTGTTTCTGGAGTCGACATGGCAGTCTCCGGTAATGATAATTTTCTCATTAACCGCAGCATACACTCTGGAGTCGACTCCAGAGTCAAGCGTTATTTAGATATACAGCGAACGCACAATCAGGAAGTGTCCGGCAAAGTAACAGGCGGCGGAAATCGCATTATCCGCACGGAAGCGGCGGCGATAGTGGCTGCCCAGCCAGACGATATTACCCAACAGCAACAGTGCGGCACCGAAGAACGCAGACATTGCCGGAGCGGTCGGACGGAAGAACCACAGCTCGCCCGCCAGCCACACCATCACCAGCGTCATGGCGATAAACGTACAGACCGGGAGACGCATCTCTTCCAGACGCGACCAGATCACCGCGATCAGCAGGGCGCCAATCACCAGCAGCACCAGCGGCAGCGGCCAGAAGAAGGAGAGCGTCATCTGGCTGGCAAAGTAGATGGTATAGAGCAGATGCGACAGGAAGAACGCCCCCACGGCGTACAGCAGGCGCTGGCGCGGCAGCAGGGTTAAGGCATCGCCAATCAGGGAAGCACACAGCCCCGCGAGGACAAGATAGCTAACGGCGTTAAACATCGGGGCCTGCCAGGCAAGCAACAGCAGGAGTAATAGCGTGACGGGTTTAAACAACCAGCGCTGCCAGGCTGGGCCACGGTAAGACGCATCGACGAAAAGCCATGCGGAAAAACAGACAGCGATAAATGACCAAAGCATATTAACTCCCTGTAACTGTTGAGGCTGAATGATCAGTTCCTGATCCAGTGTAGTGACGCGAGCGGGCGTTTGGCAATGCCGGGGCAGGCGAGGTATCCTGAATTCCGCATAATCTGATGGGATTTTTCAATGAGCAAGATGCCGCTGTTTTTCATTATCGTGGTGGCGATTATCGTCATTGCCGCCTCGTTTCGCTTCGTGCAGCAGCGCCGTGAGAAGGCCGACAATGACGCCGCGCCGCTGATGCAAAAGCGCGTGGTGGTGACGAACAAGCGTGAGAAGCCGCTTAACGACCGCCGCTCCCGCCAGCAGCAGGTGACGCCAGCGGGCACAACGATGCGCTATGAAGCGAGCTTTAAGCCGGAAACCGGCGGGCTGGAGATGACCTTCCGCCTGGAGGCGCAGCAGTACCACCAGCTGACGGTGGGGGAGAAAGGCACGCTGAGTTACAAAGGGTCGCGGTTTGAAGGTTTTACACCTGAGCAGTAATGCCGGGCGGCACTGCGTTTGCCCGGCCTACGGGGTTACGTAGGCCCGGATCGCTGCGCGCCACCGGGCAATAGCGCACCTTACTTCTTCACCTGCGCCTTAAACTTCTTCATCCACACCAGCAGCTCAAACACGCCGAAAATAAACACCCGCAGCTGCTGCCAGCCGGTCATCGGTGGGCCATCTTTCGGCAGACCGTTTTTCAGCATCACCATCTGCAAGGCATGCATGAACGCGGTAAAAATCAGCGCCACGTTAATAAAGATATTCAGCGGACGCGGGAACGGGTGCACCAGATTCAAAATCAAAAATGCCCAGACGCCCAGCATCAGTACGCGCCCTACGTTAATCAGTACTGGCATCGGATCCTCCTTGTGCCTGACGGTGATACAGACGATAAGCCACCTGGCCGGCGACCTTCTCGCGGTGCAGATCCCAGTGAACGGGAACGGGCGGCAGGCCATTTTCCACTTCGCTTTCAACGTAAATCAGCGCTTCGTCTGCCAGCCAGCCATTTTTTTCCAGCAACGATAATGTCTCTTCCAGCAGCCCTTTACGGAACGGCGGGTCAACAAATACCACGTTGAACGGCATCCCCTGTTGGGCGAGGAAGCTCAGCGTGTTGGTATTCACCACTTTCGCGTTGGTTGCCTTCAGCGTAGCCAGATTTTGCTGCAACGTCTGCGCGACGCCGCGCTCCATCTCCAGCAGCGTGGCGCTGGCGGCATAACGCGACAGCGCTTCCAGCCCCAATGCACCGCTTCCGGCGAAGCAGTCCAGGCAGTTGGCGTCTACCATAGACGGGGCGAGCCAGTTAAACAGCGTCTCGCGAACGCGGTCCGTGGTGGGGCGTAAACCGGGGCTGTCCGGCACCGGTAATTTCCGGCCTCGCCACTGACCGCCGATAATGCGAATTTGACCGGCCGGGGCGCGGGTGGGTTTCTTCATCTCAGGAAAGCTCTGTTAACCATTGCCCTGCGATTGCGGGCGGTGATGTCAATTAAGTAAAGTGTTAGACTATTTCATCATTTTTTTAGCTTCCCTGTATATAGCGCCGCGAGGAGTGTAGTCGCAGATGGCAAAACAAAAAAAACGTGGCTTCTTTTCCTGGTTGGGTTTCGGTGAAAAAGAGCAAGAAACAGAACAGAAAACCGAAGAACAGCAGGTTGTAGAAGAGCCGTCACAGCCTGAAACGCCTGTCGAAACCGCTGCGGTTGTCGAAGCGGAAGAGCCAGCCCACAGCAAAGAAGAGATTGAATCCTTTGCCGAAGAGGTGGTTGAGGTTACTGAACAGGTTCAGGAGAGCGAAAAACCAGAGCCGGTTATCGTTGAAACCCTTAACGAAGCGCCGCAGGCCACTATCGAACACGAAGAGCTGCCGCTGCCGGAAGAGGTGAAAGCTGAAGAGGTTTCTGCCGAAGAGTGGCAGGCCGAAGCGGAAACCGTTGAAATTGTTGAGGCGGTGGAAGAAGAAGCGGCCCTTGAGCCAGAGCTGACCGACGAAGAGCTGGAAGCCCAGGCGCTGGCGGCGGAAGCGGCTGAAGAAGCGGTCATCGTCGTGCCGGTGGAAGCGCAGGCCGAAGAAGAGATCGTTCAGGAGCAAGAAAAACCGACCAAAGAAGGTTTCTTCGCGCGCCTGAAGCGCAGCCTGCTCAAAACCAAAGAAAACTTAGGTTCCGGATTTATCAGTCTGTTCCGCGGCAAAAAGATCGACGACGATCTGTTTGAGGAGCTGGAAGAGCAACTGCTGATTGCGGACGTGGGCGTGGAAACCACCCGGAAGATCATCGCCAACCTGACCGAAGGGGCGAGCCGCAAACAGCTGCGTGACGCCGAGGCGCTGTACGGCCTGCTGAAAGACGAGATGGGTGAAATTCTCGCAAAAGTTGACGAACCGCTTAATATTGAAGGCAAAATGCCGTTTGTTATCCTGATGGTTGGCGTCAACGGCGTGGGCAAAACCACCACCATCGGCAAGCTGGCGCGCCAGTTTGAGCAGCAGGGCAAATCGGTGATGCTGGCGGCGGGCGATACCTTCCGTGCGGCAGCGGTGGAACAACTTCAGGTGTGGGGCCAGCGCAACAATATTCCGGTTATTGCTCAGCACACCGGCGCGGATTCCGCGTCCGTGATTTTCGATGCCATCCAGGCGGCGAAGTCGCGTAACGTGGACGTGCTGATTGCGGATACCGCAGGGCGTTTGCAGAACAAATCGCACCTGATGGAAGAGCTGAAGAAAATCGTTCGCGTCATGAAGAAGCTGGACGAAGATGCACCGCATGAAATTATGCTGACTATCGACGCCAGCACCGGACAGAACGCCATCAGCCAGGCGAAACTGTTCCATGAAGCGGTAGGACTGACCGGGATCGCGCTGACCAAGCTGGACGGTACCGCGAAAGGCGGGGTGATCTTCTCCGTGGCCGACCAGTTCGGCATTCCTATCCGTTACATCGGTGTGGGCGAGCGTATTGAGGATTTACGTCCGTTTAAAGCGGACGACTTTATTGAGGCACTATTTGCCCGAGAGGACTAACAATGATTCGCTTTGAACACGTCAGCAAGGCCTATCTCGGCGGGAGACAAGCGCTACAGGGGGTGACATTCCACCTCCAGCCAGGCGAGATGGCATTCCTGACCGGCCATTCCGGCGCAGGGAAAAGTACCCTGCTCAAGCTGATCTGTGGGATCGAGCGGCCAAGCGCCGGGAAAATCTGGTTCAGCGGCCATGAAATTAGCCGTCTTAAGAACCGTGAAGTGCCGTTCCTGCGTCGTCAGATTGGCATGATTTTCCAGGATCACCACCTGCTGATGGATCGCACGGTTTTCGATAACGTCGCGATCCCGCTGATTATTGCTGGCGCCAGTTACGATGATATCCGCCGTCGCGTTTCGGCGGCGCTGGATAAGGTCGGGCTGCTGGACAAAGCGAAGAACTTCCCGATCCAGCTCTCCGGCGGTGAGCAGCAGCGCGTGGGTATCGCCCGCGCGGTAGTGAACAAGCCTGCCGTTTTGCTGGCGGATGAACCGACCGGTAACCTGGACGATGCCCTCTCTGAAGGGATCCTGCGTCTGTTTGAGGAATTTAACCGCGTGGGGGTCACGGTACTGATGGCGACGCACGACATGGGGCTGATCTCCCGCCGTTCGTACCGCATGCTGACCCTGAGCGACGGGCATTTGCACGGAGGCCACGGTGAATAAGCGTGATGCAATGAACCAGATTCGGCAGTTCAGCAACCGGTTTGACCGTTTCCGCAAGCCTCAGGGCGGCGGGGACGGCAATCGCAATGCGCCTAAGCGTGCCAAAGCGGCACCGAAACCGAACTCCCGCAAAACCAACGTCTTTAACGAGCAGGTGCGGTACGCCTTCCAGGGCGCGTTGCAGGATCTGAAAAGCAAACCGCTGGCGACGTTCCTGACGGTGATGGTGATTGCCATCTCCCTGACGCTGCCCAGCGTCTGCTACATGGTTTACAAAAACGTAAACCAGGCGGCGTCCCAGTACTATCCGTCGCCGCAGATCACCGTTTATCTGGATAAAGCCCTCGACGATAACGCGGCGGCTCAGGTGGTGGGGCAGATTCAGGCCGAGCAGGGCGTGGAGAAGGTGAACTATCTTTCCCGCGATGAAGCGCTGGGTGAGTTCCGCAACTGGTCCGGATTCGGCGGCGCGCTGGATATGCTTGAAGAGAACCCGCTGCCCGCGGTGGCGGTGGTGATCCCGAAACTCGATTTCCAGGGCACGGATTCGCTCAACACCCTGCGCGACCGCATTACCCGCATTAACGGGATTGATGAAGTGCGCATGGACGACAGCTGGTTTGCCCGTCTTGCCGCCCTGACCGGGCTGGTAGGACGCGTGTCGGCGATGATCGGCGTGCTGATGGTGGCGGCGGTGTTCCTCGTCATCGGTAATAGCGTGCGCCTGAGCATCTTCGCCCGTCGCGATACCATCAACGTGCAGAAACTGATTGGCGCAACGGATGGTTTCATCCTCCGCCCGTTCCTTTACGGCGGCGCGTTATTAGGTTTTTCTGGTGCATTTCTTTCATTGATATTGTCAGAAATTTTGGTGATGCGGCTGTCGTCTGCCGTGACTGAAGTGGCGCAGGTTTTCGGAACTAAGTTTGATATCAGTGGCTTAGGGTTCGATGAGTGCCTGCTGTTGCTGCTGGTGTGCTCCATGATCGGCTGGGTGGCGGCATGGCTGGCAACGGTTCAACATTTACGCCACTTTACTCCCGACTAATAAAAGCGTGATATAATCTTTCCCTGCACCGAGATGTTCGCTTGCAGGGAAAGCGTCCCTGTTGTCTCTTCCCCTGTAATCATCTTCATGTCACATTTTGTGCGTAATTTATTCACTGTTGCACCTGGAACTTGTGGATAAAATCACTGTCTGATAAAAGAGTGAATGCTAATCTCGTTGCTCAAACGCTTTGGCATGGTTGTTGCCTGACGGGGACAACCTGGACCAGAAGAAACATTGAGAGGAATGAATGACCAAAGAAATGCAAACTTTAGCTTTAGCCCCTGTTGGTAACCTGGAATCTTACATCCGGGCTGCGAACACCTGGCCGATGTTAACGGCTGAGGAAGAAAAGGAGCTTGCTGAAAAGCTGCATTACCAGGGCGATCTGGAAGCAGCTAAAACGCTGATCCTGTCTCACCTGCGCTTTGTTGTTCACGTTGCTCGTAATTATGCGGGCTACGGCCTGCCGCAGGCGGACCTGATTCAGGAAGGTAACATTGGCCTGATGAAGGCGGTACGTCGCTTTAACCCGGAAGTGGGTGTGCGACTCGTCTCCTTCGCCGTGCACTGGATCAAAGCGGAAATTCACGAATACGTCCTGCGTAACTGGCGTATAGTGAAAGTCGCCACGACGAAAGCGCAGCGCAAACTGTTCTTCAACCTGCGTAAAACCAAGCAGCGTCTGGGCTGGTTCAATCAGGATGAAGTGGAAATGGTGGCGCGCGAGCTGGGCGTTTCCAGCAAAGACGTCCGCGAGATGGAATCCCGTATGGCCGCTCAGGACATGACGTTTGATATGTCTGCCGACGATGACGCGTCCGACAGCCAGCCGATGGCCCCGGTTCTGTATCTACAGGATAAAACCTCTAACTTTGCTGACGGCATTGAAGAGGATAACTGGGAAGACCAGGCGGCGAACAAGCTGACCTTCGCGATGGAAGGCCTCGACGAGCGTAGCCAGGATATCATCCGTGCCCGCTGGCTGGACGAAGATAACAAGTCCACGTTGCAGGAACTGGCCGACCGCTACGGCGTCTCCGCTGAACGTGTGCGTCAGCTTGAGAAAAACGCCATGAAAAAACTTCGCGCCGCTATCGAAGCGTAATTTCCGCGAAGTACACCGAGAACCCTCGAATGCAAATTCGGGGGTTTTGTTTTTTTAGCGCCCTCTCTGGCGAATTCCCTGCCCCTGGCAAACACTTACTGATGCGCTAAGCAGGCGACTTTCAGAGGGTGACAGGGTGAAAAATAACGAACTGAACGACCGGCGTTTACAGGCGACGCCGCGCGGTATCGGCGTCATGTGTAACTTCTATGCCGATAAAGCCGAAAACGCCACGGTGTGGGACGTGGAAGGTAATGAGTATATTGATTTTGCCGCCGGGATCGCCGTGCTGAATACCGGGCATCGCCATCCTAAAGTTATCGCCGCCATCGAAAAACAGCTTCACGCCTTTACCCATACCGCTTATCAAATCGTCCCCTATGAAGGTTATGTGGCGCTTGCCGAGCGCATCAACCAGCGCGTACCCATAGAGGGGCCAGCCAAAACCGCCTTCTTCTCAACGGGGGCGGAAGCGGTCGAAAACGCGGTGAAAATCGCCCGCGCGTACACCAGACGTCCCGGCCTTATCACCTTCGGCGGCGCGTTCCACGGCCGTACCTTTATGACCATGGCGCTGACCGGCAAAGTGGCGCCCTATAAGCTCGGCTTCGGCCCGTTCCCCGGCTCGGTGTACCACGCGCAATTCCCCAACAGCCTGCACGGCATCAGTACCGCCGAAGCGTTAAAAAGCCTGGAGCGCATCTTCAAAGCCGATATCGCGCCCGAACAGGTGGCGGCAATCATTATTGAACCGGTTCAGGGCGAGGGCGGGTTCAACGTCGCGCCCGCTGATTTTATGCAGGCGCTGCGTGCCCTGTGCGATACCCACGGGATTTTACTGATTGCCGACGAAGTGCAAACCGGCTTCGCGCGTACCGGCAAGCTGTTCTCCATGGAAAACCACTGCGTGAAGCCCGATCTGATCACCATGGCGAAAAGCCTGGCGGGCGGGATGCCGCTCTCTGCCGTCTCTGGCCGGGCGGAGGTGATGGATGCGCCCGCGCCGGGTGGGTTGGGCGGCACCTACGCGGGTAACCCGCTGGCGATTGCGGCGGCCCATGCGGTGCTGGATGTGATTGACGAGGACGATCTCTGCACCCGCGCGGCGCATCTCGGGCATCATCTGGTCGAGGTGCTGAATAAAGCGAAGGATGGTTGTCCGTATATCGCCGATATCCGTGGGCAGGGCTCGATGGTGGCGGTAGAATTTACCGATCCGCAAACCGGACAGCCGTCGCCCGAATTTACCCGTCAGGTTCAGGAGCGCGCGTTGAACGAAGGGCTGCTGCTTTTGAGCTGCGGCGTTTACGGCAACGTTATTCGCTTCCTCTACCCGCTCACCATCCCCGAAGTGCAGTTCCGTAAAGCGCTGGATATTATTTCCGCCTCGCTGACACGATAAAGCCAAAAGCCCGGCTTAAATGACAGTTGGGCTTATCATATTTTCATTTCAAATTAGCTATTCCAAAATCATAAAAATGGGGTATGTTTTAGCAGAGTATGCTGAAAAAGCGCGAACAGCACGCCTATAACTGAAATAAAGCGCTAAACAACAACATCACAACAATCGTTATAACCATAATAATGGGGAATCTCAGGATGAACATGAAGGGTAAAGCGTTACTGGTAGGATGTATCGCGTTGGCATTCAGCACTATGGCCCAGGCCGATATTAAAGTGGCCGTGGTGGGCGCGATGTCCGGTCCGGTAGCACAGTACGGCGACCAGGAATTTACCGGCGCGGAACAGGCGGTTGCAGACATTAATGCCAAGGGCGGCATCAAGGGCGAAAAGCTGCAAATCGTAAAATATGACGATGCCTGTGACCCGAAACAGGCGGTCGCGGTGGCGAACAAAGTGGTAAACGACGGGATCAAATACGTTATCGGTCACCTGTGCTCCTCTTCCACCCAGCCCGCGTCTGACATCTACGAAGACGAAGGCATTCTGATGATCACGCCGGCCGCGACGGCGCCAGAGCTGACCGCGCGCGGCTATAAGCTGATCCTGCGTACCACCGGTCTGGACTCCGATCAGGGGCCAACCGCCGCGAAATATATCGTGGAAAAAGTGAAGCCGCAGCGCATCGCGATTGTTCATGACAAACAGCAGTACGGCGAAGGCCTGGCCCGTGCGGTGCAGGATAACCTGAAAAAAGCGAACGCCAACGTGGTGTTCTTTGACGGTATCACCGCCGGTGAGAAAGACTTCTCGACCCTGGTCGCGCGTCTGAAGAAAGAAAATATCGATTTCGTTTACTACGGCGGCTACCACCCGGAAATGGGGCAGATCCTGCGCCAGGCGCGTGCGGCGGGTCTGAAGACGCAGTTCATGGGGCCAGAAGGTGTCGCGAACGTTTCCCTGTCTAATATCGCGGGTGAATCCGCTGAAGGGCTGCTGGTGACCAAACCGAAGAACTACGACCAGGTGCCTGCGAACAAACCTGTTGTCGATGCCATCAAGGCGAAGAAACAGGATCCAAGTGGTGCGTTCGTCTGGACCACCTACGCAGCGTTGCAGTCTCTGCAAGCGGGCCTGAACCAGTCAGCCGATCCGGCGGAGATTGCCACCTGGCTGAAAGCGAACTCGGTGGAAACCGTGATGGGGCCGCTGTCCTGGGATGAGAAGGGCGATTTGAAGGGCTTCGAGTTCGGCGTGTTTGACTGGCATGCCAACGGCACGGCGACTGACGCAAAATAAACGCAAAAAGGCAACGCAAGTTGCCTTTTTTAATGTTTTCTCCCTCTCCCCGTGGGAGAGGGCCGGGGTGAGGGCATCAGCCCGCTCAGCCCTCTTTTGCCCGGTGGCGCTTCGCTTACCGGGCCTACTATGAGCACCTCGCAGCCGCCACCCGGCTTTCTTTTAGCGCTTCTCCCACCCGTTCGCCTGCGCCGTAAACCCTAACGCCTGCATAAACGCCGCCATCACGCCGCGATCCTCTACGCCCACGTCGGCCATCCACCAGGAGGTTACGCTCGGGTTTTCGCGGATCACCTCTTCAATCAAATACTGCCCGACCCCGCGACGACGGGTCACGTCGCGCACGCGCAGGGAGTCCAGCGCCCCTTCCGTGCCGCTCAGCGTTACGCGGACGGCGGCCAGCAGACGTTCATTAAAACGCGCGGCATAGATGCGGTGGTTTTCATCGACGGCCAGCGATGAAGGGGAATATTCCGGCCAGATCTTGCCCAGGTCGATACGATCCTGGTCGCTAAAGGTCACCAGACGCACGATAGTCAGTTTCATTAGCTGCTTGTCCAAATCAAAAAGAGTAGGGCCAGTGTACTCAATTTATTTGCTCAGGCGCTTTCTCTTTTTCTTCCCATTTACCAGGTGATTAGTTTTTTGGCAGCGCGATGGGCAGTTTGAAAACACATGGATCGAAAAATAAGCAGAATTTTAACCTGAAGGGCAGTGATTTATTCGGCGCTTTGTACCGTTATTTTATGCTGCAAACCGCGCTTTTATTTGTTTATCTCCGCCTGATTTCAGAATATTATCTTTGCTTAATCGCCTGAAAAATAGAGATTTTAGTCTGGTTTTTGACAAAAAACTGCGCTAAACCATTAAAGGCACTGGTAAAAATAGCGTTGTTCATAAAAAGTACAGAATGCTTTTTAACCATAATAAAACAAAATATAAACATGACATCACGAATGGGGATTCAGAGATGAAAAGGAACGCGAAGACGTTAATCGCGGGGATGGTCGCACTGTCGATCTCGCATGCCGCTATGGCAGACGACATTAAAGTTGCGGTAGTGGGGGCGATGTCCGGCCCTGTTGCCCAGTGGGGTGACATGGAGTTCAACGGCGCGCGTCAGGCCATCAAAGATATCAACGCCAAAGGCGGCATCAAAGGCGACAAGCTGGTAGGCGTGGAGTATGACGACGCCTGCGATCCAAAACAGGCCGTCGCGGTCGCCAACAAAATCGTTAACGACGGTATCCAGTACGTCATCGGGCACCTGTGTTCCTCCTCCACGCAGCCAGCGTCTGATATCTACGAAGACGAAGGCATTCTGATGATCACCCCGGGTGCCACCAACCCGGAACTGACCCAGCGCGGCTACCAGCACATCATGCGTACCGCCGGTCTGGACTCCTCTCAGGGGCCAACCGCCGCCAAATACATCCTTGAAACCGTTAAGCCGCAGCGTATCGCCATCATCCATGATAAGCAGCAGTACGGCGAAGGCCTGGCGCGTTCCGTACAGGACGGCCTGAAAAAAGGCGGGGCGAATATCGTCTTCTTCGACGGCATTACCGCCGGTGAGAAAGACTTCTCCGCGCTGATCGCCCGTCTGCAAAAAGAGAATATCGACTTCGTTTACTACGGCGGCTACTACCCGGAAATGGGGCAGATGCTGCGCCAGGCGCGCGCCACCGGCCTGAAAACCCAGTTTATGGGGCCAGAGGGCGTCGGTAATGCCTCCCTGTCCAACATCGCGGGCGATTCTGCCGAAGGCATGCTGGTGACGATGCCAAAACGCTATGACCAGGATCCGGCGAATAAGGCTATCGTGGATGCGCTCAAGGCGCAGAAGAAAGATCCGAGCGGTCCGTACGTCTGGATCACCTACGCGGCCGTGCAGTCTCTGGCCACCGCGCTGGACCGTACCGGCAGTAAAGAGCCGCTGGATCTGGTGAAAGATTTAAAAGCACACGGGGCGAACACCGTGATTGGGCCGCTGAACTGGGATGAGAAAGGCGATCTGAAGGGATTTGAGTTTGGTGTCTTTAAGTGGCACGCCGACGGGTCTTCCTCGGTCGCCAAATAATCATCCCACCGCCCGGCTCACCGGGCGGGTATAAAAAGGTTTTCTTATGTCCGAGCAGTTTCTCTACTTCTTGCAGCAGATGTTTAACGGCGTCACGCTGGGAAGCACCTACGCGCTGATCGCCATCGGCTACACGATGGTTTACGGCATTATCGGCATGATCAACTTCGCCCACGGCGAGGTGTACATGATCGGTAGCTACGTCTCCTTTATGATTATCGCCGCGCTGATGATGATGGGCATCGACAGCAGCTGGCTGCTGGTGGCCGCCGGGTTTGTCGGCGCGATTGTGATCGCCAGCGCCTACGGCTGGAGTATTGAACGGGTGGCCTACCGGCCGGTGCGCAGCTCCAAACGCCTGATCGCGCTGATCTCCGCCATCGGTATGTCCATTTTCCTGCAAAACTACGTCAGCCTGACCGAAGGTTCACGCGACGTGGCGCTGCCAAGCCTGTTTAACGGCCAGTGGATTGTAGGGGCCAGCGAAAACTTCTCTGCCACTATCACCACCATGCAGCTGGTTATCTGGGTTGTGACCTTTATTGCCATGCTGGCCCTGACCCTGTTCATCCGCTACTCCCGCATGGGACGCGCCTGCCGCGCCTGCGCGGAAGATCTGAAGATGGCGAGCCTGCTCGGGATTAACACCGACCGCGTGATTGCCCTGACCTTCGTGATCGGCGCAGCGATGGCGGCGGTGGCTGGCGTGTTGCTCGGCCAGTTCTACGGCGTAATCAACCCGTACATCGGCTTTATGGCCGGGATGAAAGCCTTCACCGCGGCGGTACTGGGCGGCATCGGCAGCATTCCGGGCGCGATGATCGGCGGCCTGATCCTGGGCGTGGCCGAAGCGCTCTCCTCGGCGTACCTGAGCACCGAATATAAAGATGTGGTGTCGTTTGCCCTGCTGATTCTGGTTCTGCTGGTAATGCCTACCGGTATTCTGGGCCGTCCGGAGGTAGAGAAAGTATGAAACCGATGCATTTTGCGATGGCGCTGCTCTCTGCCGCCATGTTCTTCGTCCTGGCGGGCGTCTTTATGGGCGTCCAGTTAGGACTGGACGGCACGAAGCTGGTGGTGGATACCGCTCCCGACATCCGCTGGCAGTGGGTGTTTATCGGCACCGCGGTGGTGTTCTTGTTCCAGCTGTTGCGTCCGCTGTTCCAGAAGACGCTGAAAAACGTCTCCGGGCCGAAATTCGTCCTGCCGGCGATCGACGGTACAACGGTGAAACAGAAGCTGTTCCTGGTGGCGCTGCTGGTGGCTGCCGTGGCGTGGCCGTTTATGGTCTCGCGCGGGACGGTGGATATTGCCACCCTGACCATGATCTACGTGATTCTGGGTCTCGGTCTGAACGTGGTGGTGGGGCTGTCTGGCCTGCTGGTGCTGGGCTACGGCGGGTTCTACGCCATCGGCGCGTACACCTTCGCGCTGCTGAACCACTATTACGGCCTCGGCTTCTGGACCTGTCTGCCGCTGGCGGGGCTGGTCTCTGCCGCGGCGGGCTTCCTGCTCGGCTTCCCGGTGCTGCGCCTGCGCGGTGACTATCTGGCGATTGTGACCTTAGGCTTCGGCGAAATCGTCCGTATTCTGCTGCTCAACAATACCGAAGTGACCGGCGGTCCGAACGGCATCAGCCAGATCCCGAAACCGACCTTCTTCGGCCTGGAGTTCAGCCGTACCGCCCGTGAAGGCGGCTGGGATACCTTCAGCAATTTCTTTGGCATCAAGTACGATCCGTCCGACCGCGTGATCTGGCTCTATCTGGTGGCGCTGCTGCTGGTGGTGATTACCCTGTTCGTGATCAACCGTCTGCTGCGCATGCCGCTGGGCCGCGCGTGGGAAGCGCTGCGCGAAGATGAGATCGCCTGCCGCTCCCTGGGGCTGAATCCGACCCGCATCAAGCTGACCGCATTTACCATCAGCGCCGCGTTTGCCGGTTTCGCCGGGACGCTGTTTGCCGCACGTCAGGGCTTCGTCAGCCCTGAATCGTTCACCTTTGCCGAATCCGCCTTTGTGCTGGCGATTGTGGTGCTCGGTGGAATGGGCTCGCAGTTCGCCGTGATCCTCGCGGCTATCCTGCTGGTGGTCTCCCGCGAGCTGATGCGCGACTTTAACGAATACAGCATGTTAATGCTGGGTGGTTTGATGGTGCTGATGATGATCTGGCGTCCGCAGGGTCTGCTGCCGATGACCCGTCCACAGCTGAAGCTGAAACGCACACAGGCGAAAGGAGAGCAGGCATGAAGCCTTTATTATCCGTTAACGGCCTGATGATGCGTTTTGGCGGCCTGCTGGCGGTCAACAATGTGAATCTGGATCTGCACAAGAAAGAGATTGTCTCCCTGATTGGCCCGAACGGCGCGGGAAAAACCACGGTCTTTAACTGTTTGACCGGCTTCTACAAGCCGACGGGCGGCACCATCATGCTGCGCGACCAGCACCTTGAAGGGCTGCCGGGCCAGCAGATTGCCCGCATGGGCGTGGTGCGTACCTTCCAGCACGTGCGTCTGTTCCGCGAGATGACGGTGATTGAGAACCTGCTGGTGGCACAGCATCAGCAGCTGAAAACCGGGCTGTTCTCTGGCCTGCTGAAAACCCCGGCCTTTCGCCGCACGCAGGAGGAGGCGCTCGACCGCGCCGCGACCTGGCTCGACCGTATCGGCCTGCTCCAGCACGCTAACCGTCAGGCGAGCAACCTCGCTTACGGGGATCAGCGTCGCCTTGAGATCGTGCGCTGTATGGTGACCCAGCCGGAGATCCTGATGCTCGACGAACCAGCGGCAGGTCTCAATCCGAAAGAGACCAAAGAGCTGGACGAGCTGATTGCCGAGCTGCGCGACCATCACGACACCACCATCCTGCTGATTGAGCATGACATGAAGCTGGTGATGGGCATTTCGGACCGTATCTACGTGGTAAACCAGGGCACGCCGCTGGCAAACGGCACGCCGGAAGAGATCCGCAACAACCCGGACGTGATCCGCGCATACCTTGGTGAGGCATAAGATGGAAAAAGCGATGTTAACGTTCGACAAGGTCAACGCGCACTACGGCAAGATCCAGGCGCTGCACGACGTCAGCCTGCACATCAATCAGGGCGAAATCGTCACCCTGATTGGCGCCAACGGCGCGGGTAAAACCACGCTGCTCGGCACCCTGTGCGGCGACCCGCGCGCCACCAGCGGGCGGATTGTGTTTGACGGCAAAGATATTACCGACTGGCAGACGGCTAAGATCATGCGTGAAGCGGTGGCGATTGTCCCGGAAGGGCGCCGCGTATTCTCCCGCATGACGGTGGAAGAGAACCTGGCGATGGGCGGTTTCTTCGCCCATCGGGATGAATTCCAGACCCGCATCAAGTGGGTGTACGAACTCTTCCCGCGCCTGTGGGAGCGTCGTATTCAGCGAGCGGGCACCATGTCCGGCGGCGAGCAGCAGATGCTGGCGATTGGCCGCGCGCTGATGAGCCAGCCGCGCCTGCTGCTGCTGGACGAGCCGTCGCTTGGTCTTGCGCCGATCATTATCCAGCAGATCTTCGACACCATCGAGCAGTTGCGTAAAGAGGGGATGACCATCTTCCTCGTCGAGCAGAACGCCAACCAGGCGCTGAAGCTCGCCGACCGTGGCTACGTGCTGGAGAATGGGCGCGTGGTGCTCTCCGATACCGGTGACGCGCTGCTGGCGAACGAGGCGGTGCGGAGTGCGTACCTCGGAGGCTAAGCCGTCTGTGTTGCCCGGTGGCGCTGCGCTTACCGGGCCTACAGGGATCGACCAGGCCGGGTAAGGCGTAGCCGCCACCCGGCTTTTTTAACCACTACACCCCTTCACACAACCATCATCCCCGTGACGCCTGGCTGTCACTTATCTGTAAACAAACAGTTATTTTTCTGTCATTCGAGCATGTCATGTTACCTCGCGAGCATAAAACGCGTGATATCGCGCATCCGGCACAATAAGAGAGATGACAATGACATCGTTACGACACACAGCTTTGGGTCTGGCACTGGGTCTGGCTTTTGCGACGAACGCAATGGCTGTGACCACCATTCCGTTCTGGCATTCCATGGAAGGGGAGTTGGGTAAAGAGGTTGACTCCCTGGCGCAGCGTTTCAACGACACCCACCCGGATTACAAAATTGTGCCGGTGTACAAAGGCAACTACGAGCAGAGCCTGAGCGCGGGCATCGCCGCCTTCCGTACCGGTAACGCGCCTGCGCTGTTACAGGTTTATGAAGTGGGCACCGCCACCATGATGGCCTCCAAAGCCATCAAGCCGGTGTACGAGGTGTTCAAAGAGGCGGGCATTAACTTTGACGAATCCCAGTTCGTACCGACCGTAGCGGGTTACTACACCGATTCCAAAACCGGCCACCTGCTGTCCCAGCCGTTTAACAGCTCCACGCCGGTGCTGTACTACAACAAAGACGCCTTCAAAAAAGCCGGTTTAGATCCGGAGCAGCCGCCAAAAACCTGGCAGGACCTGGCCGAGTACACCGCGAAGCTGAAAGCGGCGGGGATGAAGTGCGGCTACGCCAGCGGCTGGCAGGGCTGGATCCAGATTGAAAACTTCAGCGCCTGGCACGGCCTGCCGGTTGCCACCCAAAACAACGGCTTCGACGGTACCGACGCGGTGCTGGAGTTCAATAAGCCGGAGCAGGTGAAGCACATCGCGCTGCTGGAAGCACTCAACAAGAAGGGCGACTTCAGCTACTTCGGGCGTAAAGACGAATCCACCGAGAAGTTCTACAACGGCGACTGTGCCATTACTACCGCCTCGTCCGGCTCGCTGGCGGATATACGTCACTATGCCAAATTCAACTACGGCGTGGGCATGATGCCGTACGACGCCGACGTGAAGGGCGCGCCGCAAAACGCCATCATCGGCGGGGCGAGCCTGTGGGTGATGCAGGGTAAAGACAACGGCACCTACAAAGGCGTGGCCGAGTTCCTCGACTTCCTGGCGAAGCCGGAAAACGCCGCCGAATGGCACCAGAAGACCGGCTATCTGCCGATCACCAAAGCCGCGTACGACCTGACCCGCGAGCAGGGCTTCTACAGCAAGAACCCGGGCGCAGACATCGCGACGCGCCAGATGCTGAACAAGCCGCCGTTGCCGTTCACCAAAGGCCTGCGTCTGGGCAACATGCCGCAGATCCGCACCATCGTCGATGAAGAGCTGGAAAGCGTCTGGACCGGTAAGAAAACGCCACAGCAGGCGCTGGACGCTGCGGTAGAGCGCGGGAATCAGCTGCTGCGCCGCTTTGAGCAGTCGACGAAATCGTAATCCGTGATTCGCCCGGTGACGCGTAGCGATCCGGGCCTACGGGGATCGTGCGGGCTGATGCCCTCACCCCAACCCTCTCCCACGGGGAGAGGGAGAAATATTTGTAGGCCGGGTAAGGCGTAGCCGCCACCCGGCATTGTTCAGGAACCAAATCTCAATGTCATCATCCCGTCCGGTGTTCCGTTCCCGCTGGCTGCCGTACCTGCTGGTTGCGCCGCAGCTGGTCATCACCGTTATCTTTTTTATCTGGCCTGCGGGCGAAGCGCTGTGGTACTCGGTACAAAGCGTCGATCCGTTCGGGCTTTCCAGCCAGTTTGTCGGGCTGGACAACTTTACCGCGCTGTTCCACGACAGCTACTACCTGGACTCCTTCTGGACGACGATCAAATTCAGCGCCCTGGTGACCGTCAGCGGCCTTTTAGCCTCGCTGTTTTTCGCCGCGCTGGTGGATTACGTGGTGCGCGGCAGCCGTCTGTATCAGACCCTGATGCTGCTGCCCTACGCCGTGGCTCCTGCCGTGGCCGCCGTGCTGTGGATCTTCCTGTTTAACCCAGGGCGCGGGCTGATTACCCACTTCCTGGGCGAGTTCGGCTACGACTGGAACCACGCTCAGAACAGCGGTCAGGCGATGTTCCTGGTGGTGTTCGCCTCGGTGTGGAAGCAGATCAGCTATAACTTCCTGTTTTTCTTTGCCGCGCTACAGTCTATCCCGCGTTCGCTGGTGGAGGCCGCCGCCATCGACGGCGCAGGGCCGGTGCGCCGCTTCTTCCGCCTGTCGCTGCCGCTGATCGCCCCGGTGAGTTTCTTCCTGCTGGTGGTTAACCTCGTGTACGCCTTCTTCGATACCTTCCCCGTGATCGACGCGGCGACCGCAGGCGGTCCGGTGCAGGCGACAACGACGCTGATCTACAAGATCTACCGCGAAGGCTTTGCGGGGTTGGATCTCTCCGCTTCTGCCGCGCAGTCGGTGGTGCTGATGTTCCTCGTCATCATCCTCACGGTGGTGCAGTTCCGCTATGTCGAAAGTAAGGTGCGCTACCAATGATTGAGAACCGTCGCGGGCTGACGATTTTCAGCCATACCATGCTGATTTTAGGGATTATCGTCATCCTGTTCCCACTGTACGTGGCCTTCGTCGCCGCCACGCTGGACACTAAAGCGGTGTTCGACACGCCGATGACGCTGATCCCGGGCGGACACCTTTTCGAGAACATGAAAACTATCTGGACCCAGGGCGTGGGCGCCAACAGCGCGCCGTTCTGGCTGATGATGCTCAACAGCTTCATCATGGCGTTTGGCATCACCGTCGGCAAAATTACGGTGTCGATGCTCTCAGCGTTCGCCATCGTCTGGTTCCGCTTTCCGCTGCGTAACCTGTTTTTCTGGATGATTTTCATCACCCTGATGCTGCCGGTAGAGGTGCGTATCTTCCCGACGGTGGAGGTGATCGCCAACCTGAAGATGCTCGACAGCTACGCGGGCTTAACCCTGCCGCTGATGGCCTCGGCGACCGCCACCTTCCTGTTCCGCCAGTTCTTTATGACCCTGCCGTATGAGTTGATTGAAGCCGCGCGCATCGACGGGGCCTCGCCGATGCGCTTCTTCCGCGACATCGTGCTGCCGCTGTCGAAAACCAACCTCGCGGCGCTGTTTGTGATCACCTTTATCTACGGCTGGAACCAGTACCTGTGGCCGCTGCTGATCGTTCAGGACGTCAACCTCGGCACCGCCGTGGCAGGCATTAAAGGCATGATCGCCACCGGCGAAGGCACCACCCTCTGGAACCAGGTGATGGCGGCGATGCTGCTCACCCTTATCCCACCCGTAGTCATTGTTTTAGCCATGCAGCGCGCGTTTGTCCGCGGCCTGGTCGATAGCGAGAAATAAGATGGCAGGTTTAAAATTACAGGCAGTTACCAAAAGCTGGGACGGTAAAACCCAGGTCATTCAGCCGCTGACGCTCGACGTGGCGGACGGGGAATTTATCGTGATGGTCGGCCCGTCCGGCTGCGGAAAATCCACCCTGCTGCGTATGGTGGCCGGGCTGGAGCGCGTAACGTCCGGGGATATCTGGATTGACCGCCAGCGCGTCACCGAGATGGAGCCCAAAGATCGCGGCATCGCGATGGTGTTCCAGAACTATGCCCTCTATCCGCACATGAGCGTGGAAGAGAACATGGCCTGGGGGCTGAAAATTCGCGGTATGGGCAAAGGTCATATCGACGAGCGCGTAAAAGAAGCCGCGCGCATTCTGGAACTTGACGGCCTGCTTAAGCGCCGCCCGCGCGAGCTCTCCGGCGGCCAGCGTCAGCGCGTGGCGATGGGGCGCGCCATCGTGCGCGACCCGGCGGTATTCCTGTTCGACGAACCGCTGTCAAACCTCGACGCCAAACTGCGCGTGCAGATGCGCCTTGAGCTACAGCAGCTGCATCGCCGCCTGAAAACCACGTCCCTCTATGTGACTCACGATCAGGTTGAAGCCATGACCCTCGCCCAGCGCGTGATGGTGATGAACAAAGGCATCGCCGAGCAGATTGGCACCCCGGTGGAGGTCTACGAAAAACCGGCCAGCCGTTTTGTGGCGAGCTTTATCGGCAGCCCGGCGATGAACCTGCTGGACGGGCGGATCAATGCGGCGGGAACCCACTTCGAGCTGGAAAGCGGGATGGCGTTGCCGATCAACTGGTACTATCGTGGCTACGCCGGGCGTAAGATGACGCTCGGTATCCGCCCGGAGCATATTGGTTTGACGTCTCAGGCGGACGGCGGCGTGCCGCTGGTGATGGATACGCTGGAGATGCTGGGCGCAGACAACCTGGCGCACGGGCGCTGGGGCGAGCAAAAGCTGGTGGTGCGTCTGCCGCACCAGGAGCGCCCGAAGGCAGGCAGCACGCTGTGGCTGCATATGCCGGAAAATCACCTGCACTTATTTGACGGTGAAACAGGACAACGAGTATGAGCAACTGGCCTTACCCCCACATCGTCGCCCACCGTGGCGGCGGTAAACTGGCGCCGGAAAACACCCTGGCGGCAATTGACGTTGGCGCGCGCTACGGCCACACGATGATCGAGTTCGACGCGAAGCTGTCGAAGGACGGCGAAATTTTCCTGCTGCACGACGACAATCTCGAACGCACCAGCAACGGCTGGGGCGTGGCGGGCGAACTGCCGTGGCGTGACCTGCTGAAGGTGGATGCCGGTAGCTGGTACAGCGGCGAATTTAAAGGCGAACCGCTGCCGCTGCTGGCGGAAGTGGCGGACCGCTGTCGTCAACACGGCATGATGGCCAACATCGAAATCAAACCGACCACCGGCACCGGGCCGCTGACGGGTAAAGTGATTGCCCTTGCCGCGCGCGAGCTGTGGGAAGGGATGACCCCGCCGCTGTTATCGTCGTTTGACATCGACGCGCTGGAAGCCGCACAGGCCGCCGTTCCGGAGTTGCCGCGCGGGCTGCTGCTGGATGAGTGGCGAGAAGACTGGCGCGCGCTGGCGACCCGCTTAGGCTGCGTGTCGATCCACCTCAACCATAAGCTGCTGGATGAAGCGCGCGTGACGCTGTTGAAGGAGGCCGGTCTGCATATCCTGGTGTATACCGTCAACAAACCCCAGCGTGCAGCCGAGCTGCTGCGCTGGGGCGTGGACAGCATCTGTACCGATGCGATTGACCAGATCGGGCCGAACTTTATTTATTAAGCATACTGCCGTTCTGCTGGGTCGGCAGCATGTGCTGCTGACCGCTGCTTTGCGACACCCCGCCCCCTAACATCCCACCGTTTGAGTTTGGCAGCGGCTGCTCCCGCATCTGGCCCTGCTGCACGCGCTGGGTGTTGGTATTCATCTGGTTTTGCAGGTGCTGCTGCTGCACCTGGGTCTGCGTTTTTAACTGCTGATTGAGCATCCCTTTCTGCTGCTGTTGCTGGCTCATCATCTCCGTCTGCATACGCTGCTGGCTCGGAATGACGTAGCCCGGCTGGTTCGGGTTGTTCAGGGTGTTGATTGGCTGTGCGAGCGCGGCGAACGGAAGCAGCGCGGTCAGGATCAGTAATCGTTTCATGGTTATCTCCTCCTTTGAGGCTTCTCTTAAGTTTACCCTGATTCCGGCATAACGATGATTTTTTAAGAGTTGTGAACCAGGCTTAAGCGGGGAATATGGGCCCCTTCACCTGGAGAACAATAATGATGAAACCAACCTTTTTGCGCTGGGTCGCCATCGCTGCGCTGATGGCAGGCGGCACATTTACCGTGGCGGCCAACCCGCCCGCCGCTCCTCCGGTCTCTTACGGCGTGGAGGAGGATGTTTTTCACCCCGTGCGGGCGACGCACGGCATGGTGGCCTCGGTTGACGCGCTGGCAACGCAGGTGGGCGTCGATATTCTTAAGCAGGGCGGTAACGCGGTGGATGCGGCGGTCGCGGTGGGATATGCGCTGGCGGTGACGCATCCACAGGCGGGGAACCTGGGCGGCGGCGGGTTTATGATGCTGCGCACCAAAGACGGTAAAACCACGGCCATCGACTTCCGTGAGATGGCGCCGAATCAGGCCTCCCGCGATATGTTCCTCGACGATCAGGGCAATCCGGACAGTAAAAAATCTCTGACCTCGCACCTTGCCTCCGGCACGCCGGGCACCGTTGCGGGGTTCTCGCTGGCGCTGGAAAAATACGGCACGCTGCCTCTGAATAAAGTGGTGCAGCCTGCCATCAAGCTGGCGCGCGACGGCTTCGTCGTCAACGACGCGCTGGCGGACGACCTCAAAACCTACGGCAGCGAAGTTATTCCCAATCATGAGAACAGCAAGGCTATCTTCTGGAAAGACGGCGAGCCGCTGAAGAAGGGCGATAAGCTGGTGCAGAAGAATCTCGCAAAAAGTCTCGAACTGATTGCTGAAAACGGTCCGGACGCCTTCTATAAGGGGCCGATTGCCGATCAGATTGCCGATGAGATGCAGAAGAACGGCGGGCTGATCACCAAAGCGGATCTGGCGGAATATAAGGCGGTGGAGCGCGAGCCGATCAGCGGCACCTATCGCGGCTACGAGGTCTTCTCCATGCCGCCGCCGTCCTCCGGGGGCATTCACATCGTGCAGATCCTCAATATTCTGGAAAACTTCGATATGCACAAGTTCGGCTTCGGTAGCGCCGATGCCATGCAGGTGATGGCGGAGGCAGAGAAGCGCGCCTACGCTGACCGCTCGGAATACCTTGGCGATCCGGACTTCGTGAAGGTGCCGTGGCAGGCGCTGACCAACAAAGCCTATGCCAAATCGATTGCCGACGAGATCGACATCAACAAGGCGAAGCCGTCGAGCGAGATCCGCCCCGGCAAGCTGGCGCCGTATGAAAGTAACCAGACCACCCATTTCTCGGTGGTGGATAAAGACGGTAACGCGGTGGCGGTGACCTACACGCTTAACACCACTTTCGGCACCGGGATTGTGGCGGGCAACAGCGGTATTTTGCTGAACAACGAGATGGATGACTTCTCTGCCAAACCGGGCGTGCCGAACGTCTACGGCCTGGTCGGCGGCGATGCGAATGCGGTCGGGCCGAAGAAGCGCCCGCTGTCGTCCATGTCGCCCACCATCGTGGTGAAAGACGGCAAAACCTGGCTGGTGACCGGCAGCCCTGGCGGGAGCCGGATTATCACAACCGTGCTGCAAATGGTGGTGAACAGTATCGACTTTGGGATGAACGTCGCTGAAGCGACCAATGCGCCGCGTTTCCACCACCAGTGGCTGCCGGACGAGCTGCGCGTGGAGAAGGGCTTTAGCCCGGACACCCTCAAGCTGCTTGAGCAGCGCGGGCAGAAGGTGGCGGTGAAGGAGGCGATGGGCAGCACCCAGAGCATTATGGTCGGGCCGGACGGGGCGCTGTTTGGCGCATCGGACCCGCGTTCGGTGGATGATTTAACGGCGGGGTATTGATTTTTTTGCCCGGTGGCGCTGCGCTTACCGGGCCTGGAACGGCACGAACGTAGGCCGGGTAAGGCGAAGCCGCCACCCGGCAACAAACTACTTCATACGCGCCATATAATACGCATCCACATACTCGCCGTTGCGCAGGGCGTAGCGCCTGCCGGTGCCTTCAATCTCAAACCCGTGCTTTTTGTACACCGCGATTGCCGGTTCGTTATCCACAAACACCGTTAACTCGATGCGGTCGACGCGCAGCCAGTTGTCGCACATATCGATCATGGTGCGAATCAGTGCGCTGGCCACGCCGCGGTTATGCCACTGCGCGCCAACGCAGATACCGAAATCTGCAACGTGGCTGCGGCGTGGTCGCTGGGCGACATCAATGGTGAGGTGGCCGACCACGATATCATCAATGCAGGCAACCAGCTGTTTAATGCCCGGCTGTTCGCCTAGCCGCATTTGCCACATTTCCATTGAAGGATGAGGAACCTGTAGCGTGTTGTGGTACACCTCCGGCTGGGCGTGGATCTGACGAATGGCGTCGTAATCTTTCGGTTCAGCGTGGCGTATCACTATCTCACTCATTCCTTGTTCCTCAGTCAGTTAAAAGTCCCCTCCAACATCAGTGACTTTAAAAGTTGAGTCAATCGCTATTTTTTGCAAAAAGTGTTGGACAAGTGCGAATGAGAATGATTATTATTGCTCTGCATTCAGGAAGACCTCCTACGGGAACCTGAAAGCACGACATTGCTCACATTGCTTCCAGTATTACTTTAGCCAGCTTCTCGCTGGCTTTTTTTTTGCCCTTTTTCTCCCTCTCCCTGTGGGAGAGGGCTGGGGTGAGGGCAAAACATGCGCTATGGTAAAACTCAGTAACCTTCCAAAAGGACTGAGCCATGACACTACATTGTGCATTTATTGGATTTGGCAAAAGCACCACGCGTTACCACCTTCCGTATGTTCTTAACCGAAAAGAGACCTGGCACGTGGCCCATATCTATCGCCGCCGCGCGAAGCCAGAAGAGCAGTCTCCGCAGTATTCCCATATTCATTTCACCAGCGATCTTGATGAGGTGCTTAACGACCCGCAGGTGAAGCTGGTGGTGGTCTGTACCCACGCCGACAGCCACTTTGACTACGCGAAACGCGCGCTGGAAGCGGGTAAAAACGTGCTGGTGGAAAAACCGTTCACCCCGACCATCGCCGAAGCGAAGGAGCTGTTCGCGCTGGCGAAAAGCAAAGGGCTGACCGTCACGCCGTACCAGAACCGTCGCTTTGACAGCTGCTTCCTGACGGCAAAAAAGGCAATTGAAAGCGGCAAACTCGGCGAGATCGTGGAAATCGAAAGCCACTTCGATTACTACCGACCGGTGGCGGAAACCCAGCCCGGCCTGCCGCAGGATGGCTCCTTCTATGGTCTGGGCGTGCACACCATGGACCAGCTCATCTCCCTGTTTGGCCGCCCGGACCACGTGGCGTATGACATCCGCAGCCTGCGCAATAAGGCCAACCCGGACGATACCTTTGAAGCGCAGCTGTTCTACGGCGATCTCAAAGCCATCGTAAAAACCAGCCATCTGGTGAAAATCGACTACCCGAAATTTATCGTTCACGGTAAGAAAGGCTCCTTTATCAAGTACGGTATTGACCAACAGGAGACCAGCCTGAAGGCCAATATCATGCCGGGTGAACCGGGCTTTGCGGCAGATGATTCCGTGGGCGTGCTGGAGTACGTGAACGACGAGGGCCTGGTGGTCAGGGAAGAGCTGAAGCCGGAAACGGGCGACTATGGACGCGTCTACGATGCGCTGTATGACACCCTCACCACCGGCGCGCCGAATTATGTCAAGGAATCTGACGTTCTGACCAATCTGGAAATCCTTGAACGGGCCTTCGAGCAGGCCTCGCCTGCCACGGTAACCCTCGCCAGATAAGCAAAAACGGCTCCTCTGCGCTTGTTCTAAATTTTTGAACAGAGGAGTCAATTTTCACCCTCTATGATCCCAGGGCCTTTGCGTCCACACTTACTCCATCGAAACGAACTGAGGGTGAAAACAATGATCTACTTACGCAAAGCAAACGAACGTGGTCACGCGAATCATGGCTGGCTGGACTCATGGCATTCATTCTCGTTTGCCGACTACTACGACCCGAACTTTATGGGCTTCTCCGCACTGCGCGTCATTAACGACGACGTGATTGATGCAGGCCAGGGCTTCGGTACCCACCCGCACAAAGACATGGAAATCCTGACCTATGTGCTGGAAGGGGCGGTTGAGCACCAGGACAGCATGGGCAACAAAGAGCAGGTTCCGGCGGGCGAGTTCCAGATTATGAGCGCGGGTACCGGGGTGCGTCACTCTGAGTACAACCCGAGCAAAACGGAAAAACTGCACCTGTATCAAATCTGGATCATTCCAGAAGAGACCGGCATCACGCCACGCTACGAGCAGCGCCGCTTCGACGCGAAACAGGGCAAACAGCTGGTGCTGTCCCCGGATGCGCGTGAAGGTTCCCTGAAAGTGCATCAGGATATGGAGCTGTACCGCTGGGCGCTGGCGAAAGATGAACAGTCTGTACACCAGATTGCCGCTAACCGCCGCGTGTGGATCCAGGTGGTGAAAGGTGAAGTGTCCATCAACGGCACCAAAGCGACAACCGCCGATGGCCTGGCAGTCTGGGATGAGCAGGCGCTCTCCGTGCATGCCGACAGCGAAAGTGAAATTCTGCTGTTTGACCTGCCGCCGGTCTAAATAATTTCTCAACCTTCCCTTTAAACGGGGAAGGTTGAGCTTTGTCCGTGATAAACTGAGCAAATCTCTCACTTCAAGATTTCTCAGGACGATGAAAAAGAAACGCCCCGTACTTCAGGATGTCGCCGATCGCGTCGGTGTGACCAAAATGACGGTCAGCCGTTTTTTACGTAACCCGGAACAGGTTTCCGTGGCGTTGCGTGGCAAGATTGCCGCCGCCCTTGATGAACTGGGTTATATCCCCAACCGCGCGCCCGATATTCTCTCCAATGCGACCAGCCGTGCGGTGGGCGTCCTGCTTCCTTCCTTAACCAACCAGGTATTCGCCGAAGTGCTGCGTGGCATTGAAAGCGTCACCGATGCGTTTGGCTATCAGACCATGCTCGCCCACTACGGGTACAAGCCGGAACTGGAAGAGGAACGTCTTGAATCGATGCTTTCCTGGAACATCGACGGCTTGATTTTAACGGAACGTACTCACACCCCGCGCACGCTGAAAATGATTGAAGTGGCAGGCATTCCGGTGGTGGAACTGATGGACAGCCAGTCGCCGTGCCTCGACATCGCCGTGGGGTTCGATAACTTTGAAGCGGCGCGTCAGATGACGGCGGCGATCATCGCCCGCGGTCATCGCCATGTGGCCTATCTGGGTGCGCGTCTGGATGAACGTACTATCATCAAACAGAAGGGATACGAGCAGGCGATGCTCGACGCCGGTTTGACCCCGTACAGCGTGATGGTGGAGCAATCTTCTTCTTACACGTCGGGTATTGAGCTGATGCGTCAGGCGCGACGCGAGTATCCGCAACTGGACGGTATTTTCTGCACCAACGATGACCTTGCGGTCGGCGCCGCGTTTGAGTGCCAGCGTCTGGGTTTAAAAATCCCGGATGATATGGCGATTGCCGGCTTCCACGGCCACGACATTGGCCAGGTGATGGAGCCGCGTCTGGCGAGCGTCCTGACCCCGCGTGAACGCATGGGCCGCATTGGCGCAGAACGCCTGCTGGCGCGCATTCGTGGTGAGGCAGTTACCCCGAAAATGTTAGATTTAGGTTTCACCTTGTCACCGGGTGGATCTATTTAATCCGACAAATTTGAAGTAGCTCACACTTATTCACTTCGCGCACGTTTGGATATTGCTTCTCATATGCCCCGGCAGGACAATGTTACCGATAACTGTTACCCGTAACAATTGACTGAGGGACACCCTTTGAGCACGACTAATCACGATCACCACGTTTACGTCCTGATGGGCGTGTCCGGTAGCGGTAAATCTGCCGTGGCGAGCGAAGTGGCGCATCAACTCCAGGCTGCGTTTCTTGATGGTGACTTCCTCCATCCGCGCAGCAACATCATGAAAATGGCTTCCGGCGAGCCGCTGAACGACGACGACCGCAAACCATGGTTGCAGGCGCTGAATGACGCCGCGTTCGCGATGCAGCGCACCAATAAAGTCTCCCTGATCGTCTGTTCCGCACTGAAAAAAACCTATCGCGACCTGCTGCGCGACGGCAACCCGAACCTCTCTTTCATCTACCTGAAAGGTGATTTCGGGGTGATTGAAAGCCGCCTGAAGGCGCGTAAAGGCCACTTCTTCAAAACCCAGATGCTGGTAACGCAGTTCGAAGCGTTGCAGGAGCCGGGAGCTGACGAACAGGATGTCTTAGTGGTTGATATCGATCAGCCGCTGGAAGGTGTTGTTGCCAGCACCATCGAGGTTATTAATAAAAGGCAGTAAGTTTTGAGTACATTAACGCTAGTTTTGACAGCAGTGGGTTCCGTATTGCTGCTGCTGTTTTTAGTGATGAAGGCGCGTATGCACGCCTTTGTGGCTTTGATGGTGGTTTCTATTGGTGCCGGTCTCTTTTCCGGTATGCCGCTCGACAAAATCGCGGCGACGATGGAAAAAGGGATGGGCGGCACGCTCGGCTTCCTGGCCATTGTGGTGGCGCTGGGCGCGATGTTTGGCAAGATTTTGCACGAGACGGGCGCGGTCGATCAGATTGCGGTCAAGATGCTGAAATCCTTCGGGCACAGCCGTGCGCACTACGCGATTGGTCTGGCCGGTCTGATTTGCGCGCTGCCGCTGTTCTTTGAAGTGGCCGTTGTGCTGCTGATTAGCGTGGCGTTCTCCATGGCGCGGCATACTGGTACCAACCTCGTGAAGCTGGTCATTCCGCTGTTTGCGGGCGTGGCGGCGGCGGCGGCGTTCCTGCTGCCGGGGCCTGCGCCGATGCTGCTGGCCTCCCAGATGCATGCTGACTTTGGCTGGATGATCCTGATTGGCCTGTGCGCGGCAATTCCGGGGATGATTATCGCCGGTCCGCTGTGGGGCAACTTCATCAGCCGTTACGTTGAGCTGCACATTCCGGATGACATCTCCGAGCCGCACCTGGGCGAGGGCAAAATGCCGTCCTTCGGCTTCAGCCTGTCGCTGATCCTGCTGCCGCTGGTGCTGGTGGGCCTGAAAACCATCGCTGCGCGCTTTGTGCCGGTGGGGTCAACCGCTTACGAATGGTTCGAATTTATTGGTCATCCGTTCACCGCGATCCTGGTGGCGTGTCTGGTAGCAATTTACGGCCTGGCGATGCGTCAGGGCATGCCGAAAGACCGCGTGATGGAGATCTGTGGTGCCGCGCTGCAACCGGCGGGGATTATCCTGCTGGTGATCGGGGCGGGCGGCGTGTTTAAGCAGGTGCTGGTGGATTCCGGCGTTGGTCCGGCGCTGGGCGAAGCGCTGACCGGGATGGGGCTGCCGATTGCAGTCACCTGTTTCGTGCTGGCCGCGGCGGTACGTATCATTCAGGGCTCCGCGACCGTAGCGTGCTTAACCGCCGTGGGTCTGGTGATGCCGGTGATTGAACAGCTGAACTACTCCGGTGCGCAGATGGCGGCGCTCTCTATCTGTATCGCGGGTGGCTCGATTGTGGTTTCTCACGTGAACGACGCGGGCTTCTGGCTGTTCGGTAAATTTACCGGCGCAACCGAAGCGCAAACCCTGAAAACCTGGACGCTGATGGAAACCATCCTCGGCACGACGGGTGCGGTTGTCGGGATGATTGCGTTTACGCTGCTGAGCTAATCCCGGTTTTCTCCCTCTCCCCGTGGGAGAGGGCTGGGGTGAGGGCATCAGGCCGCAGAGGGCGTATTTTGTCGGGTGGCGGCTTCGCCTTACCCGACCTACAAAAACCTCAGGTCCCGTAGGCCGGGTAAGCGTAAGCGCCACCCGGCTTTTTTACATCTTCACCCTTTCATCCACGCCCGGATCCCGTCCAGGAACATCTGCGTTGCCATCATCACCAGAATCAGCCCCATCAGGCGCTCCAGGGCGTTTACCCCTTTCTCACCCAGCAGGCGCAGGAACAGCGACGACTGCAACAGGATAATAAACGTCCCGCCCCAGGCGATCAGCAGGGCAATCACCAGATGGCTCATCTGATTCGGATACTGATGCGACAGCAGCATCAGCGTCGCCAGAATCGTTGGCCCGGCGACCAGCGGAATTGCCAGCGGCACGATAAACGGCTCTTCACCCGCAGGCAGGCCGCTGCTGCTGCCCTCCGCGCTCGGGAAAATCATCTTAATAGCAATCAGGAACAAAATGATCCCGCCGGAAATGGAGACCGTTTCGGCGCGTAAGTTCAGGAAAGCGAGGATTTTTTCACCGGCGAACAGGAAGATAAACATCACCAGCAGGGCGATGAGCAGCTCGCGGATCATGATCGCCCGGCGGCGCTTCGGCTCGGTATGCTTCAGCACCGACATGAAGATCGGCAGATTACCGAGCGGATCCATAATCAGGATCAATAAAACCGCTGCGGAAATGATTTCACTCATCTTAAATTATCCCTGATACTTATTGTGGTCATTGCGATGATTAGCACTTTTTCTGATTGCCGGGCAATCATCGATTAATTTCGCTTGCGACTTTGGCAGCATTTTGTAATGTGAAGCATATCCCAGTTCAATACTGGCTTGCACAATCAGCACACACCCCTTGCAGGAAAAAAATGCTATGAAAAACGTTGGTTTTATCGGCTGGCGCGGTATGGTCGGCTCTGTACTCATGCAACGCATGGTTGAAGAGCGCGATTTCGACGCCATCCGCCCGGTCTTCTTCTCCACTTCCCAGCTCGGCCAGGCTGCACCGTCCTTTGGGGGTACCACAGGCACGTTGCAGGATGCTTACGATCTGGAAGCGCTGAAGGCACTCGACATTATTGTGACCTGCCAGGGCGGCGATTATACCAACGAAATCTATCCGAAGCTGCGTGAAAGCGGCTGGCAGGGCTACTGGATTGATGCGGCCTCTTCGCTTCGCATGAAAGACGATGCCATCATTATTCTTGACCCGGTTAACCAGGGCGTCATCACCGACGGCCTGAACAACGGCGTGAAAACCTTTGTTGGCGGTAACTGCACCGTCAGCCTGATGCTGATGTCCCTCGGCGGCCTGTTCGCACAGGATCTGGTGGAGTGGGTCTCCGTGGCGACCTACCAGGCGGCGTCCGGCGGCGGCGCGCGTCATATGCGTGAGCTGCTGACCCAGATGGGCCAGCTGCACCAGAGCGTCGCTGCCGAGCTGGCAGACCCGGCGTCCGCCATCCTCGACATCGAGCGTAAAGTCACTCAGCTCACCCGCAGCGGCGAGCTGCCGGTGGATAACTTTGGCGTACCGCTGGCCGGTGGCCTGATCCCGTGGATCGACAAACAGCTGGATAACGGCCAGACCCGCGAAGAGTGGAAGGGCCAGGCTGAGACCAACAAAATCCTCGGCACCGCGAACACCATTCCGGTTGACGGTCTGTGCGTGCGTATCGGCGCGCTGCGCTGCCACAGCCAGGCCTTTACCATTAAACTGAAAAAAGATGTGTCTATTCCGACCGTGGAAGAGCTGCTGGCCGCACACAACCCGTGGGCGAAAGTGGTGCCAAACGATCGCGATATCACCATGCGCGAACTGACCCCGGCAGCCGTTACCGGCACGCTGACCACCCCGGTTGGTCGTCTGCGCAAGCTGAACATGGGGCCGGAGTACCTCTCCGCGTTCACCGTTGGCGATCAGCTGCTGTGGGGTGCAGCCGAGCCGCTGCGCCGTATGCTGCGCCAGCTGGCGTAATAATTTGTTAAACACGGGGGGTGATTGTCACCCCCTTTTTTTGCGTACTACATGGAGTAAAACGCAGATGTCTTATTTTTTATCAGGAGGACCCACGACGTTGGCTATGCTTTAAGGAAGATTTATTTCTCACCTGAGGGTAGGGCGGAGCAGAGAGGATTAACTGCACCGTTTAGGTCACATTAAAAGTCGTCCCGGAGCGCGTAAAAAGGGCGACATAAAAAAACAGGATGAACACCATGTCCGATCGTATTTCGAGAGACGTGATTAATGCGCTTATTGCGGGTCACTTTGCCGACCCCTTTTCTGTGCTAGGGATGCACCGTACAGAGGCCGGACTGGAAGTTCGGGCGCTGTTACCGGATGCAACAGAAGTGTGGGTTATCGAACCCAAAACCGGCCGCAAGGTGGGTAATCTGGAATGCCTCGACTCGCGTGGCTTCTTCTCGGGCGTCATGCCCCGCCGTAAAAATCCTTTTCGTTATCAGCTTGCCGTTATCTGGCACGGTCAGCAAAACCTGATTGACGATCCCTATAGCTTTGGCCCGCTCTTAAAAGAGATGGACGCCTGGCTGCTGTCCGAAGGGACCCATTTACGCCCCTACGAAACGCTGGGTGCCCATGCAGATACCATGGACGGTATCACCGGCACGCGTTTTGCCGTATGGGCGCCAAACGCCCAGCGCGTCTCCGTCGTCGGGCAGTTCAACTACTGGGACGGTCGTCGTCACCCCATGCGTCTGCGCCGGGAAACCGGCATCTGGGAGCTGTTTATCCCCGGCGCGCACAACGGTCAGCTCTACAAATTCGAGATGATCGATGCCAACGGCAAGCTGCGCATTAAATCTGACCCGTACGCCTTTGAGGCAGAGCTACGCCCGAATACCGCCTCGCTGATTTGCGGCCTGCCGGAGAAGGTTGTCCAGAGTGAGGAGCGCAAGCAGGCCAACCGCTTTGATGCGCCAATCTCCGTCTATGAAGTGCATCTCGGCTCGTGGCGTCGCCACACCGATAACAACTTCTGGCTGAGCTATCGCGAGCTGGCGGACCAGCTGGTGCCGTACGCCAAATGGATGGGCTTTACCCATCTGGAGCTGCTGCCGATCAACGAACACCCATTTGACGGCAGCTGGGGCTATCAGCCAACCGGGCTGTATGCGCCCACGCGCCGCTTCGGCACGCGCGATGACTTCCGCTATTTCATCGATGCCGCGCACGCCGCCGGGCTGAACGTGATCCTCGACTGGGTGCCGGGCCACTTCCCGTCGGATGATTTTGCGCTGGCAGAGTTCGACGGCACAAAGCTGTACGAGCACAGCGACCCGCGCGAAGGCTATCACCAGGACTGGAACACGCTGATCTACAACTACGGTCGCCGTGAAGTATCGAACTACCTGGTCGGGAACGCGCTGTACTGGATCGAGCGCTTCGGCATTGATGCCCTGCGCGTGGATGCGGTGGCGTCGATGATCTACCGCGACTACAGCCGCAAAGAGGGGGAGTGGATCCCGAACGAGTATGGTGGCCGTGAAAACCTCGAAGCGATTGAGTTTCTGCGCAACACCAACCGCATTATCGGCGAGCAGGTGGAAGGCGCCGTGACCATGGCGGAAGAGTCCACCGACTTCCCGGGCGTTTCCCGTCCACCGGCAATGGGTGGTCTGGGCTTCTGGTACAAATGGAACCTCGGCTGGATGCACGACACGCTCGACTACATGAAGCTCGACCCGGTTTATCGTCAGTATCACCACGATAAGCTCACCTTCGGGTTGCTCTATAACTACACCGAAAACTTCATGCTGCCGCTGTCGCACGATGAAGTGGTGCACGGCAAGAAATCCATTCTCGACCGCATGCCGGGCGACCCATGGCAGAAGTTTGCCAACCTGCGCGCTTACTACGGCTGGCTGTTTGCTTTCCCGGGTAAAAAGCTGCTGTTTATGGGCAACGAGTTCGCTCAGGGCCGCGAATGGAACCACGATAGCAGCCTTGACTGGCATCTGCTGGAAGGTGCGGACAACTGGCACCACGGCGTACAGCGTCTGGTCCGTGACCTGAACCTGACCTATCGCCACCACAAAGCGCTGCACGAGCTGGACTTCGATCCGTACGGCTTTGAGTGGCTGGTGGTGGACGACCACGAGCGCTCGGTGTTTGTCTTTGTGCGCCGCGACAAGGCGGGTAACGAGATCATTGTCGCCAGCAACTTCACGCCGGTGCCGCGCGAACACTACCGCTTCGGCATTAACCAGCCGGGCAAATGGCGCGAAATTCTCAATACCGACTCCATGCACTACCACGGCAGCAACGCGGGTAACGGTGGCCTGGTGCAGAGCGATGCCATTGAAAGCCACGGCCGTCCGAACTCCCTGAGCCTGACGCTGCCGCCGCTTGGCACAATCTGGCTGGTGCGGGAGGGTGAATGACGCAGCTTACGGCAGGTAAACCCGAACCGCTCGGGGCGAGTTTTGACGGAAAGGGGGTGAACTTCACGCTCTTTTCCGCCCATGCGGAGCGGGTGGAACTCTGTGTGTTTGACGGGGAAGGTAACGAGCACCGTTACGATTTACCGGCGCGCACAGGGGATACCTGGCATGGCTACCTGGCCGGAGGACGGCCGGGGATGCACTACGGTTTTCGCGTACACGGCCCCTGGGAGCCCTCTCAGGGGCACTGGTTTAACCCGGCGAAGCTGCTGATTGACCCGTGCGCGCACCGCGTGGACGGTGAGTTTAAAGATGACTCGCTGTTCCACGTTGGCTACGGCGAACCTGACCACCGCGACAGCGCGCCCGTCGCGCCCAAAAGCGTGGTGGTGCACGATCTCTACGACTGGGAAGACGATGCCCCGCCGCGCACGCCGTGGGGCAACACCGTTATTTATGAAGCCCACGTTAAAGGGCTGACATATCTGCACCCGTCAATCCCTAAAGAGATGCGCGGCACCTACAAAGCGCTTGGGCATCCGACGATGGTCGCGTACCTGAAGCACTTAGGGATCACCGCGCTGGAGCTGTTGCCCGTGGCGCATTTCGCCAGCGAGCCGCGGCTACAGCGTCTTGGGTTAAGCAACTACTGGGGCTACAACCCGCTGGCGATGTTCGCCCTCGACCCGCGCTACGCGGTGCAGCCGGAGAAGGCACGGGATGAGTTTCGCGATGCGGTGAAGGCGCTTCACGCGGCGGGTATCGAGGTCATTCTGGACGTGGTGCTGAACCACAGTGCGGAAAGCGATCTTGACGGCCCGACGCTCTCACAGCGCGGAATCGATAACCGTAGCTATTATTGGATCAGGGACGACGGCGATTACGAGAACTGGACCGGGTGCGGTAACACCCTCAACCTCAGTCATCCGGCCGTTACGCATTACGCGTACGAGTGCCTGAAATACTGGGTTGAGACGTTCCACGTGGACGGTTTTCGCTTCGACCTGGCGCCGGTGATGGGGCGCACCCCGGCGTTCAGCCAGCAGGCGCCGCTGTTTGAGGCCATCAAAAACTGCCCGGTGCTCTCAAAGGTTAAGCTGATCGCGGAGCCCTGGGACATCGGAGAGGGCGGTTATCAGGTGGGGAATTTCCCGCCGCTGTTTGCCGAGTGGAACGACCACTTCCGCGATGCCATCCGCCGCTTCTGGCTGACGCGCGATCTGTCGCTGGGGGAGTTTGCCGGTCGCTTTGCCGGCTCCAGCGATCTCTTCAAGCGTGACGGCAAACGTCCGTCGGCCACCATTAACCTGCTGACGGCACACGACGGTTTTACGCTGCGCGACTGCGTTTGTTTCAATCAGAAACACAATGAGGCAAACGGCGAGGAGAATCGCGATGGGACTAACAATAACCATAGCTTCAACCATGGTATAGAAGGGTTAGGCGGAAGTCTGGATGTGATCGAGCGGCGACGCGCCAGCGTTCATGCGCTGCTGACGACGCTTTTGTTGTCGCAGGGCACGCCGATGCTGCTGGCGGGCGATGAGCACGGCCACAGCCAGCACGGCAACAACAACGCCTATTGCCAGGACAACACCCTGACCTGGCTCGACTGGGGAGAAGCGAATAGCGGGCTGACCCATTTCACCGCGGCGCTGATCCATCTTCGCCAGCGCATCCCCGCGCTCACCGCCGACCGCTGGTGGGAAGAGGGCGACGGAAACGTTCGCTGGCTGAATAAAGACGCGCAACCGTTAAGCGCGCAAGAGTGGCAACACGCCATACCCTGTCTGCAAATCCTGCTTTCGGATGCATGGCTGGTGACGCTGAACGCGACGGATGACGTCGCAGAGATTGTTTTACCTGACGGGGAATGGCGAGCCATTCCTCCCTTTGCCGGAGCGGATAATCCGGTTGTTATGGCTGTCTGGCACGGGCCTGCGCACGGAGTGTGCGTATTCCAAAGATGATAAAAAAGGAGTTAGTCATGGTTAGATTAGAGAAGAACGATCCGTTAATGTTGGCGCGCCAGCTACCATTAAAAACAGTTGCCCTGATACTCGCGGGCGGGCGTGGTACCCGTCTGAAAGATTTGACCATCAAGCGCGCCAAACCGGCCGTTCACTTTGGTGGTAAGTTCCGTATTATCGATTTTGCACTTTCCAACTGCCTGAACTCAGGCATTCGCCGTATTGGCGTCATTACCCAGTATCAGTCGCACACGCTGGTGCAGCACATTCAGCGCGGCTGGTCATTCTTCAGCGAAGAGATGAACGAATTTGTCGATCTGCTCCCGGCGCAGCAGCGCGTTCACGGGGAGAACTGGTACCGCGGCACGGCGGATGCCGTGACCCAGAACCTCGACATCATTCGTCGCTACAGCGCGGAATACATCGTCATCCTCGCCGGGGACCACATCTACAAGCAAGATTACTCCCACATGCTGATCGACCACGTCGAAAAAGGGGCGCGCTGCACCGTGGCGTGTCTGCCGGTGCCTGTTGCGGAAGCAACCGCGTTTGGCGTGATGCATGTAGATGGCGATGACAAGATTATCGACTTTGTCGAAAAACCGGCGAACCCGCCAACCATGCCGGGCGACGACACCAAATCGCTCGCCAGCATGGGGATCTATGTCTTTGATGCCGATTATCTTTATGAACTGCTGGAAGAGGACGACAAAGACGAAAACTCCAGCCACGACTTCGGTAAAGACATCATCCCGAAAATCACCAAAGCTGGCATGGCGTATGCACATCCCTTCCCGCTGTCCTGCGTGCAGTCAGACCCGAATGCGGAACCTTACTGGCGCGACGTCGGTACGCTGGAAGCCTACTGGAAAGCGAACCTCGACCTGGCGTCCGTCACGCCTGAGCTGGATATGTACGACCAGAACTGGCCGATTCGCACGCATATGGAATCGTTGCCGCCGGCGAAGTTCGTTCAGGATCGCTCCGGCAGCCACGGCATGACGCTCAACTCGCTGGTTTCTGGCGGTTGCATTATCTCCGGTTCGGTGGTGGTGCAGTCCGTGCTGTTCCCGCGCGTGCGTATAAACTCATTCTGTAATATCGATTCGGCAGTTCTGCTGCCGGATGTCTGGGTAGGGCGCTCATGTCGTCTGCGTCGCTGCGTTATCGATCGTGCCTGCATCATTCCCGAAGGGATGGTGATTGGGGAAAACGCGGAAGAAGATGCGCGTCGTTTCTACCGTTCGGAAGAGGGGATCGTGTTAGTAACACGGGAAATGTTGCGGAAGCTGCAAATCAAACAGGAGCGATGATGCAGGTTTTACACGTATGTTCTGAGATGTTCCCGTTGTTAAAAACGGGCGGCCTGGCGGATGTTCTTGGTGCATTACCAGCGGCGCAAATCGCCGGAGGGGTGGATACCCGCGTGTTGTTGCCCGCTTTTCCGGATATCCGGCGCGGTATTCCCGATGCAAAGGTTGTTACCCGTCGCGAGACCTTCGCGGGACGTATCACCCTGCTGTTTGGACATTACAATGGCGTAGGGATTTACCTGATTGATGCCCCGCATTTATACGATCGACCCGGCAGCCCGTATCACGATACCAACCTGTACGCCTATACCGATAACGTGATGCGCTTTGCCCTGCTCGGCTGGGTGGGGGCGGAAATGGCCGTCGGACTGGATCCGTTCTGGCGTCCGAACGTGGTGCACGCGCATGACTGGCATGCGGGGCTGGCTCCTGCGTATCTGGCGGCGAAGGGGCACCCGGCCAAATCGGTGTTTACGGTGCACAACCTGGCGTATCAGGGCATGTATTACGCGCATCATATGAATGACATCGATCTGCCATGGTCGTTCTTTAACATGCACGGACTGGAGTTTAACGGACAGATTTCGTTCCTGAAGGCGGGTCTGTACTACGCCGACCACATCACGGCGGTCAGCCCAACCTACGCGCGGGAAATTACCCAGCCGGAGTTCGGTTACGGTATGGAAGGGCTGCTGCAACAGCGCCACCGTGAAGGTCGCCTGTCGGGCATTCTGAACGGCGTGGATGAACAGATCTGGAATCCGGAAACGGACCTCCTGCTGGCGGCGCGCTATGGTCGCGACTCCGTGGAGGACAAAGCGGAGAACAAGCGCCAGCTACAGATTGCGATGGGGCTGAAGGTCAACGACAAGGTGCCGCTGTTTGCGGTGGTCAGCCGCCTGACCAGCCAGAAAGGGCTGGATCTGGTGCTGGAAGCGCTGCCGGGATTACTGGAGCAGGGCGGCCAGCTGGCGCTGCTCGGCGCGGGCGACCCGGTATTGCAGGAAGGTTTCCTTGCGGCCGCGGCGGAACATCCGGGGCAGGTGGGCGTGCAGATTGGCTATCACGAAGCGTTCTCGCACCGCATCATGGGCGGCGCGGACGTGATTCTGGTGCCGAGCCGCTTCGAGCCCTGCGGCCTGACGCAGCTCTATGGTCTGAAATACGGCACGTTGCCGCTGGTACGCCGCACGGGCGGGCTGGCGGATACGGTGTCTGACAGCTCCCTGGAAAACCTGGCGGACGGTATCGCCAGCGGGTTTGTTTTCGAGGACAGTAATGCCTGGTCGCTGCTTCGGGCGATCCGGCGTGCTTTCGTCTTGTGGTCCCGTCCATCCCTGTGGCGTTACGTACAACGTCAGGCGATGTCCATGGACTTTGGCTGGCACGTTGCGGCGCAGTCCTACCGCGACCTTTATCAACGCTTGATGTAACGAGGCGAAGTTACTGATATGAATGCTCCATTTAGCTACTCTTCCCCCACGCTCAGCGTTGAGGCGTTGAAACACTCCATCGCCTATAAGCTGATGTTTACCATTGGGAAAGATCCCGTTATTGCCAACAAACATGAGTGGCTGAACGCCACGCTGTTTGCGGTGCGTGACCGTATGGTCGAACGCTGGCTGCGCTCCAACCGCGCCCAGCTTTCGCAGGAGACGCGACAGGTGTATTACCTGTCGATGGAGTTTCTGATTGGTCGCACCCTCTCCAATGCGCTGTTATCGCTCGGGATTTATGACGACGTCAAAAACGCACTGGAAGAGATGGGGCTGGATTTAGAAGAGCTGATTGACGAAGAGAACGACCCGGGGCTGGGTAACGGTGGTCTCGGGCGTCTTGCCGCCTGTTTCCTCGATTCACTGGCGACGCTGGCGCTGCCGGGGCGCGGCTACGGTATTCGCTACGACTACGGTATGTTCAAGCAGAATATCGTGGATGGTCGTCAGAAAGAGTCTCCAGACTACTGGCTGGAGTACGGTAACCCGTGGGAGTTCAAGCGCCACAACACGCGCTACAAGGTGCGTTTTGGCGGGCGTATTCAGCAGGAAGGGAAAAAATCCCGCTGGGTGGAAACCGAGGAGATCCTCGCCGTGGCCTATGACCAGATCATCCCCGGCTACGACACCGATGCGACCAATACGCTGCGCCTGTGGAACGCGCAGGCCAGTAGCGAGATCAACCTGGGTAAATTCAACCAGGGTGACTACTTCGCGGCGGTGGAAGATAAAAACCACTCCGAGAATGTGTCACGCGTCCTGTATCCGGATGACTCGACCTACTCAGGCCGCGAGCTGCGCCTGCGTCAGGAGTATTTCCTCGTCTCGGCAACGATTCAGGATATCCTTAGCCGTCACTATCAGCTGCACAAAACCTATGCGAATCTGGCGGAAAAAACCGCCATTCACCTCAACGATACCCATCCGGTGCTGTCGATCCCTGAGCTGATGCGCCTGCTGATTGACGAGCATAAGTTCAGCTGGGATGACGCGTTTGAAGTAACCTGCCAGGTGTTCTCGTACACCAACCATACGCTGATGAGCGAAGCGCTGGAGACGTGGCCGGTGGATATGCTCGGCAAAATTCTGCCGCGCCATCTGCAAATCATCTTCGAGATCAACGACTACTTCCTCAAGACCTTGCAGGAGCAGTACCCGAACGATACCGGTCTGCTGAGCCGCGCCTCGATCATTGATGAATCCAACGGGCGTCGCGTACGCATGGCCTGGCTGGCGGTGGTGATCAGCCACAAGGTGAACGGCGTGTCAGAGCTGCACTCGAACCTGATGGTGCAGTCCCTGTTTGCGGACTTTGCGAAGATCTTCCCGACGCGTTTCTGCAACGTGACCAACGGCGTCACCCCGCGCCGCTGGCTGGCGCTGGCGAACCAGCCGCTCTCCGACGTTCTGGATGAGAACATTGGCCGCACCTGGCGCACCGATTTGAGCCAGCTGAGCGAGCTGGAGCAGCACATTGATTTCCCGACGGTGAATAAAGCGGTACGGGAAGCCAAGCTGCTGAACAAGAAGCGTCTGGCGGTCTGGCTGGCGATGCATCTGAACGTGGTGGCGAACCCGAAAGCGCTGTTCGACGTGCAGATCAAACGTATCCACGAGTACAAGCGTCAGCTGATGAATGTCCTGCACGTTATTACCCACTACAACCGCATTAAGGCTGACCCGACGGCGGAGTGGGTGCCGCGCGTGAAAATCTTTGCCGGTAAGGCGGCGTCCGCGTACTACATGGCGAAGCACATCATTCATCTCATCAACGATGTGGCGAAGGTGGTGAATCACGATCCGGACATTGGCGATAAGCTGAAGGTCGTGTTTATCCCGAACTACAGCGTAAGCCTGGCGCAGCTGATTATTCCGGCGGCGGATCTCTCTGAGCAGATTTCCACGGCGGGGACGGAAGCATCCGGCACCAGTAATATGAAGTTTGCCCTGAACGGCGCGCTGACTATCGGCACGCTGGACGGCGCAAATGTCGAAATGCTGGAGCATGTGGGCGCGGAGAATATCTTTATTTTCGGGAATACGGCGGAAGAGGTGGAGGCGCTGCGCAAGCAGGGCTACTCGCCGCGTGAGTATTATGAAGAGGATGACGAGTTACGCCAGGTGCTGACGCAAATCGCCACCGGCGTGTTTAACCCTGAGGAGCCCGGACGCTATCGCGATCTGGTGGACTTGCTGATTAACTTTGGCGATCACTATCAGGTGCTGGCGGATTACCGCAGCTACGTGGATTGTCAGGATAAGGTGGACGAACTGTACCGTCAGCAGGAGAAGTGGACCAGCGCCGCGATGCATAACATCGCCAACATGGGATACTTCTCGTCGGACAGGACTATCAAAGAGTATGCCGAGAATATCTGGCATATTGATCCGGTGCGGTTGTAAAAACAAAGCCCGGTGGCGCTGCGCTTACCGGGCCTACGGGATCGAGTAGGCCGGGTAAGGCGGAGCCGCCACCCGGCTTTTTTTCAATTACGACGCCAACGACAATTCACGCTTTCCCGCATGCTGCTGCAACCATTGCGCCACGCGAGACTGCTGCTCGGCATTCAGCCACATCCCTTCTTTAGTACGACGCCAGATAGCATCGTCCAGACGGCGCACCCACTCGTGTTCCACCAGGTAGCGCAGTTCCGCTTCGTACAGCTCATGGCCAAAATGCTCGCCCAGATCGGCAATCTCTTTCGCCTCGCCGAGGAACAGTTCGGTGTTGCTGCCGTAGGTGCGGGCATAGTGGCGCGCCATTCCTTCGGTAATGAACGGGAAGCGGCGACGCAGCTTCGCGGCGTAATCGTCGCGGTTATCGCCGATATCGCCGCCAGGCAGCACGGCGCCTTTCGTCCACGCCGGGCCGATGCCTTTGTAATACGGCGCCAGTTTCTCCAGCGCGTGCTCCGCCAGTTTACGGTAGGTGGTGAGCTTACCGCCAAATACCGACAGCAGGGGCGCCTGACCGTCCACGTCATGAATATCAAGCGTATAGTCACGGGTGATGGCCTGCGGTGAGTCAGACTCGTCATCACACAGCGGACGCACGCCGGAGTAGGTCCAGACCACGTCATCGCGCGCCAGCTGTTTCTTAAAGTGCGCGTTGTACACTTTCAACAGGTAGCTGACTTCACTCTCGTCGATCTCAACGTTTTTCGGATCGCCCTTGTACTCCACGTCGGTGGTGCCGATGATGGAGAACTCGTCCATCCACGGGATCACAAACACAATGCGCTTGTCTTCATTTTGCAGGATATAAGCCTGTTTCTGGGTATGCACGCGCGGCACCACAATGTGGCTGCCCTTGATCAGGCGGATGCCGTACGGAGAAGGCAGGTGCATACCGTCATCGAAGAACTGTTTTACCCACGGGCCGGTGGCGTTCACCAGGCCGCGCGCTTTCCAGCTAAACTTCTCACCGGTATCCACGTCTTCCGCTTCCACAATCCACAGGCCGTTTTCGCGGCGTGCGGCGGTCGCGCGGGTACGGGTTTTCACCTCGCCGCCTTTCTTCTCGACCATCTGCGCGTTAGCCAGCACCAGACGCGCATCGTCCACCCAGCAGTCGGAATATTCGAAACCGCGCACGATTTCAGGTTTAAGAACCGACTCTGAGCCAAAACGCAAACCTGTCGAACCCGGCAGGCTGGTGCGTTTACCCAGATGATCGTACATAAACAGACCAATGCGGATCATCCACGCCGGACGCAGATGCGGGCGATGAGGCAGACGGAAACGCATCGGGATCGCCAGATGCGGAGCCATTTTCAGCAGTACTTCGCGTTCAGCCAGCGCTTCGCTGACCAGGCGAAATTCGTAGTGTTCCAGGTAGCGCAGGCCACCGTGGATCAGCTTGGAACTGGCGGACGACGTCGCGCAGGCGAGATCGTTAGCTTCCAGCATCAGCACGGATAAACCGCGTCCTGCGGCATCAACCGCAATACCGGCACCGTTGATGCCACCGCCTATCACAATCAGATCTTTGGTTTCCATAACACCCTCATGCACTTTCGTTAAAGCTCAAAAATGTTCGATATCGCTCATAATAGCAAAGGAACGCGCTTTTGGTAACATCAAAAAAACAATTTAGAGTGATATGGATAACATAATGGCGTTTACCCGCCGCCAGGACGTACACTACGGGGTAAAATGGTGCGGTCTGATGCCCTCACCCCAGCCCTCTCCCACGGGGAGAGGGTGATCCGTTTCCCTCTCCCTCCGGGAGAGGGTAGGGTGAGGGGAAAACCGCACCACACCTGAATATAAGATGAGAACACCATGGATCAGTTTGAATGTATTAACGTAGAAGAAGCCCATCAGAAGATGCACCAGGGACAAGCGGTGCTGGTGGATATCCGCGATCCGCAGAGCTTTGCGATGGGCCACACGCCGGGCGCGTTCCATCTCACCAACGACACGCTGGGCGCGTTTATGCGCGATAACGACTTCGATACCCCGGTGATGGTGATGTGCTATCACGGCAACAGTAGTAAAGGCGCGGCGCAGTATCTGCTCCAGCAGGGTTACGACGCGGTGTACAGCGTCGATGGCGGCTTCGATGCCTGGCATCGTCATTTCCCGGCAGAAGTTGAATACGCGTTTGAGCGCTGATCCCGCTATACTGTCCCCTTTTGTGTGGAAATAAGCGACCGCTGCCCATGTTGATGATCACCTCTTTTAGCAACCCGCGCGTCGCCCAGGCGTTTGTCGACTATATGGCGACGCAGGGCATTATCCTGACTATTCAGCAGCATACACAGACGGATGTCTGGCTGGCAGACGAAAGCCAGGCCGGCCGCGTGAACGACGAGCTTGCGCGTTTTCTGGAAAACCCGGGCGACCCGCGTTATCTGGCGGCAAGCTGGCAATCCGGCCAGACCGGCAGTGGCCTGCACTATCAACGTTTTCCGTTTCTCGCCACCCTGCGCGAGCGCGCAGGACCGTTTACGCTGCTTTTGATGGCAGCCTGCATCATCGTCTTCATTATTATGAGCGTGGTGGGCGACCAGAGCGTGATGATTGCCCTCGCATGGCCGTACGATCCCTCCCTGCAATTTGACGTCTGGCGCTACTTCACGCATGCGCTGATGCACTTCTCGGTGATGCATATCCTCTTTAACCTGCTGTGGTGGTGGTATCTCGGCGGGGCGGTGGAGAAGCGGCTCGGCAGCGGCAAGCTGATTGTGATCACCCTTATCAGCGCCCTGTTAAGCGGCTACGTGCAGCACAAATTCAGCGGTCCGTGGTTTGGCGGGTTATCCGGCGTGGTGTACGCCCTGATGGGTTACGCCTGGCTCAGAGGCGAGCGCGACCCGGATAGTGGCATCTATTTACAACGTGGATTAATAACCTTTGCGTTAATATGGCTTATTGCCGGATGGTTTGATCTGTTTGGTATGTCTATCGCCAATGGTGCGCACGTTACCGGCCTGGCGGTCGGGCTGGCGATGGCGCTGGCCGATACGCTCCATGCGCGAAAACGAACATAATTCCCAGGGATATTTCATGAAACAAACACAACGTCATGACGCCATTATCGAACTGGTAAAAAAACAGGGATACGTCAGTACTGAAGAGCTGGTGGAGCAGTTTGCCGTCAGCCCGCAAACCATCCGTCGTGACCTCAACGACCTGGCCGATCAGAACCGTATTTTGCGTCACCACGGCGGCGCCGCACTGCCGTCCAGCTCGGTGAACACCTCATGGCATGACCGTAAGGCGACGCAAACGGCAGAGAAAGAGCGTATCGCCCGTAAAGTGGCGAGCCAGATCCCGAACGGCGCGACGCTGTTTATTGATATCGGCACCACGCCGGAAGCGGTCGCCCATGCGCTGCTGAACCACGAGAACCTGCGCGTGGTGACCAACAACCTGAACGTGGCCAACACGTTGATGCAGAAAGACGATTTCCGCATCATCCTCGCGGGCGGCGAACTGCGCAGCCGCGACGGCGGAATTATTGGCGAAGCGACCCTCGACTTCATCTCCCAGTTCCGCCTCGACTTCGGCATTCTGGGGATCAGCGGCATCGACAGCGACGGCTCGCTGCTGGAGTTTGATTACCACGAGGTGCGCACCAAGCGCGCGATCATTGAAAACTCACGTCACGTGATGCTGGTGGTGGACCACTCCAAATTTGGCCGTAACGCGATGGTCAACATGGGCAGCATCAGCATGGTGGATGCGGTTTACACCGACGTGATGCCGCCGGCGGGCGTGATGCAGGTGATTAAAGATAATAATTTGCAGCTGGAATTGTGCTAGCGGTTGTGTCGGGTGGCGCTGCGCTTACCCGACCTACAAAATTTTCTCCCTCTCCCTGTGGGAGAGGGCCGGGGTGAGGGCATCAGACCGCAGAGAAATTACACTCCATATCCCATCATCTTCAACAGCTGCTGCGCATGCTGCACCGCATCCTGTCGGTGCGCTACGCCCAGCTTCTGATACAGATTGCGAATGTGCGTTTTGATGGTGGTCGCCGCCACCGCCAGCTCACCGGCAATCTGCTCGTTGCTGTAGCCGGAATAGATCAGCCCCAGCACCTGCCATTCACGCTGGGTGAGCGGGCTGGTGCGGATAAGCTCCGGCACTTCCGGATGGTTCAGCAGACGTTCAACAAAGTTCTCATCGAAGTGCGCAAACTTGTGGCGGTGGTGCTGGTTAATCTCGCGCAGAATGCGCTGGGCGCGATGCTGATCGAGTTCTGGCAGTGTGTTGAGCTGAATCAGCTGGCGCAGCTGCTGGGCCATCACTTCACCCTCAATCACAAAGTGGCTGATAAACCCGGTGCGGTTCGCCAGCTGTAACGCTTCCAGCAGTACGCGCTGGGCATCGTTTTTACGGCCCGCCTGCCAGTAAAGCTGGTTTAACAGCAGCAGGTTGCGGTTTAAATCGCTCATCAGGCGCAGGCTGCGGGCGTTTTCGTTTAACTCTTCCAGCACAATCTCGGCAGGCTCAAAGTCACCCAGCAGGATCTGCACGCGAGCGATGTTGCGCCACTGGCTTTGCAGGAAGTGGTTATTGGCAAATTCCGGTTTAGGCGTATGACGCAGCCAGTTGGCGGCGGACTTTTTATCGCCGGTCATCTGCCAGTAAATCACCCGCACCTTATCGGCGTTGGATACCCAGTCGCTATGGTACTGCCCGTTGCCGAGCAGGTTTTCCAGGCGGTTAAGATGGTTGCGGGCATTATCCAGGTCGCCGCGCGCCAGCGAGCACTGCACCAGCAGAGCCAGACACTGGAGCTGCTGCTGCGGCTGGAAGCTCGAAAGGACATTCAGACCCTGGCGGGCGCAGCTTTCTGCTTCATCCAGACGCGACCATGCCCACAGCAGCTGAGCGCGAATACGCAACAGGAACTCGTGCATCGGCAGCTGTTCCAGATGCTGTTCACGGATCAGCTGGAACGCTTTCTCCTGGTTTTCCCAGGCGGCTTGCAGGAATCCCTGAGCAAATAAAATCTCGCTTTGCTGGATCAGGCTCCAGAGGGCGTAATGCCAGACATCGTGGCGGCGCGCCATCTGTTCGGTTTGCTGCATGAGTGAAAGCGAACGCGTGAGATCGCCCTTACAGTGCAGCACTTCGCCGTGTACCGAGGTGGCCACAATACGGCTGTAAAAATTCGCCAGCGGCAGCTCATCCAGCGCGACCATCGCCAGCCGTTCGGCTTCCTCAGGGTCACCGTCGTTAATCGCCACCTGCGCACGCAGGGCGTTAAATTCGCCATGCAGGGTGGTATCCATCTCGCTTTCCATCTCCTGCTCGGCGCGCGCCAGCAGGGTGTTCACTTCGCTGTAGCGATGCTGGCTCTGCATCAGCCAGGCCTGGAGCAGCACCAGACGCGGATTCTCCAGCAGGCTTTCCCACGGCAGCGCTTTTAACGACTCTTCCAGCAGCGTCAGTTCACTGTGGTTGAACAGTCCCCACGCGTGGTTGAGCAGAATATCGCGCAGCATACCGGCATCCCCGGCGGCCAGCGCATGGTGGATAGCCTCGCTCGGAAAACCTTGCGCCATCCAGCTTTCGGCGGCGGCGCGGTGAATGTCAGGCAGCTCTGCGGCCAGTTCCCACTGGCAACGCTGGCGCAGGAAGCTGCCAAACAGCGGATGGTAGCTAAACCATTCGCCGGGATCGTCCATGCGCGTCAGGAACAGACCCTGACGTTCAATCTCTTCGAGCTGAAGCTGCCCGTTTTCAATGCCGGTGACGCGCACGATCAGCGCATCGTTCATGGAACGCAGCAGGGAGCTTTTCAGCAGGAAATGGCGGGTGGAGAGGTCAACCCTGTCGAGTACCTCATCCACCAGATAATCCGACAGGTGGCTGGCGTTGATGCCCGCCAGGCGGCGTGCGGACTGATGCGTCGGGCTGTTGTTTTGCCGCGCGGAGAGGGCAATCAGCTGAAGCGCCGTGGCCCAGCCGGCAACGTCATCGCACAGGCGGCTGCTTTCCGACGCCTCAATCGGAGACGTCAGGCGGCAGTCAAAGAACTGCTTCGCTTCCTGATGGGTAAAGGCCAGCTGCTGACTGCCGATTTCCAGCAGCTGATCGCGCACGCGCAGGTTGGCAATGCCCAACTGCGGAAGGTTACGCGACAGGACAACCAGCGTCAGGTTTTCCGGCTGATGGCGCAGGAAGAAACGCATGGACTCGTGAATAACCGGGTTGGTGATCAGATGATAATCATCAATCACCACATACAGCGGGCGATGCCATTCGGCCAGCTCGATAAACAGCTGGGAGAAAAGAGAGGACAGGCTGGCGTACTGGCGCTTTTGCACCATCACCTCGCTGGTGACGCAGTGTCCGTTGGTTGCCTGCTGAATCGCGGCAATTAAATAGCTGGCAAAACGCTCCTGCTGGTTATCCCCTTCATCCAGGGAGTACCAGCCAAGATCGCTTTTACCTGCCGCCCATTGCGAAATGAGCGTTGTTTTTCCATAACCCGCAGGACTCGTAACCAGCGCCAGTCGGAAATTATGCGCACCGGAAAGTTTAGCCAGCAGGCGCTCGCGGACCACAGTATGGTCAAGACGAACCGGGCGACTTAATTTGGACGGAATCAACATAGTTTTCACTTCACTGTGGGGAACGAGAGAATTTATTTTTTTTGCGCTTCGTAATTAATATCTATAAGTTCGGCCAATAGAGGAACTATTGCAAGTTATGTCTGGGTTTGGAGGCTCTGAATTTGCACTCTGTCACAAAACATTCTCATCACCGATGGAACTTTCCGTAAATGGCTGGATGCCGCGCTGCTTCTGGCTTGTCTGCATAAGTCGCGGTTGCGCTGAAACTGGTTTCAGAAAGAGATAATGACGCTGAAGTTAATTAACTTCGGGGAAAGTTGCATCGGCTTAATAGGGGTGCTGAATAATCCCGACGCGCGGAAATATTATTCTACGTAAGTAATCATTTCAGCGATGATTAATTTCCTCCGAAACTGCATTTCATTTCTTTGACGCTCTTCCGGGATCGCTTTTTCCGCGAAGCGCACACTCACACAGTGGCCTCGATCACACTTTTATGCTCATCCCCGCTACTCCTCCCTGTCTAATCCCCGACAGGAGGAGGAAGAGGCACAATGAGCCAGGCACACTAGCGTTAAATGTTTTTACTCTCTACAGGATGCCGATTCCCTATGTCACAGCCTACTTTCAACAAAGCTCAATTTCAGGCTGCCCTGACACGTCAGTGGCAGCGTTTTGGCCTTCATGCTGCAAACGAAATGACGCCTCACCAGTGGTGGCAGGCGGTGAGCGGGGCGCTCGCAGAGCAGCTGGACGCTCAGCCTGTGACGAAGCCCGTGAAAGGCCAGCGTCACGTCAACTACATTTCAATGGAGTTCCTGATTGGCCGTCTGACGGGTAACAATCTGCTGAATCTTGGCTGGTATCAGGAGGTCGGTGACGTGCTGAAAGAACACGACATCAACCTGACCGATCTGCTGGAAGAAGAGATTGATCCGGCGCTGGGTAACGGCGGTCTGGGACGTCTGGCAGCCTGCTTCCTGGATTCCATGGCAACCGTGGGCCAGTCGGCGATTGGCTATGGCCTGAACTATCAGTACGGCCTGTTTCGTCAGTCATTTGCCGACGGCCATCAGATGGAAGCGCCAGACGACTGGCACCGCAATACCTATCCGTGGTTCCGCCACAACGCGCAGCTGGATGTGCAGGTCGGGATTGGCGGGAAAGTCACGAAGCAGGGGCTCTGGGAACCGGCGTTCACCATTACCGGTGAAGCCTGGGATCTGCCGGTACTCGGCTACCGTAACGGCGTGGCGCAGCCGCTGCGCCTGTGGCAGGCGAAGCACGCGCATCCGTTTAACCTGACCAAATTCAACGACGGTGATTTCCTGCGCGCCGAGCAGCAGGGGATCGACGCCGAGAAGCTGACCAAAGTCCTCTACCCGAACGATAATCATCTGGCGGGTAAAAAGCTGCGTCTGATGCAGCAGTACTTCCAGTGCGCCTGCTCCGTGGCGGATATTCTGCGTCGCCACCACCTGGCGGGCCGCAAGCTGGCGCAGCTGCCGGACTTCGAAGTTATTCAGCTTAACGACACGCATCCGACCATTGCCATCCCGGAACTGCTGCGCGTGCTGATCGACGAGCATCAGCTGAGCTGGGACGACGCCTGGGCCATCACCAGCCGCACCTTCGCCTACACCAACCACACCCTGATGCCGGAAGCGCTGGAGTGCTGGGATGAGAAGCTGGTGAAAACGCTGCTGCCGCGCCATATGCAGATCATCAACAAGATTAACGACCAGTTCAAAACGCTGGTGGAGAAAACCTGGCCGGGCGATAAGGCCGTCTGGGCGAAGCTGGCAGTGGTGCACGACAAGCAGGTGCGCATGGCGAACATGTGCGTGGTCAGCGGCTTTGCGGTGAACGGCGTGGCCGCGCTGCACTCGGATCTGGTGGTGAAAGATCTCTTCCCGGAATACCACCAGCTGTGGCCGACCAAATTCCATAACGTGACCAACGGCATCACGCCGCGTCGCTGGATTAAGCAGTGCAACCCGCTGCTGGCCGGCCTGCTGGACAAGACCCTGAAGAAAGAGTGGGCCAACGACCTGGACCAGCTCATCAACCTGGAAAAACAGGCCGACAACGCGAAGTTCCGCGAGCAGTACCGCGCCATTAAGCTGGAGAACAAGGTTCGTCTGGCCGAGTTTGTGAAAATGCGCACCGGAATTGAGATCAACCCGAATGCGATTTTCGATATCCAGATCAAACGACTGCACGAGTACAAACGTCAGCACCTGAACCTGCTGCACATTCTGGCGCTGTACAAAGAGATCCGCGAGAACCCGCAGGCCGACCGCGTCCCGCGCGTGTTCCTGTTCGGTGCGAAAGCGGCGCCGGGCTACTACCTGGCGAAAAACATTATCCTTGCCATTAATAAAGTGGCGGCGGCGATCAACAGCGATCCGAAAGTGGGCGACAAGCTGAAGGTGGTGTTCCTGCCGGACTACTGCGTTTCTGCGGCTGAAATGCTGATCCCGGCGGCGGATATTTCCGAGCAGATCTCTACCGCCGGTAAAGAAGCGTCCGGTACCGGCAACATGAAGCTGGCCCTGAACGGCGCGCTGACCGTCGGCACGCTGGACGGTGCGAACGTCGAAATCGCCGAGAAGGTCGGCGAAGAGAACATCTTTATCTTCGGCCATACTGTTGAAGAAGTGAAAGCCATCAAAGCCAAAGGGTACGACCCGGTGAAATGGCGTAAAAAAGATAAAGTGCTGGATGCGGTGCTCAAAGAGCTGGAAAGCGGGAAGTACAGCGACGGCGACAAGCACGCGTTTGACCAGATGCTGCACAGCATGGACAAACAGGGCGGCGACCCGTACCTGGTGATGGCTGACTTCTCGGCTTACGTTGAAGCGCAGAAGCAGGTCGACGTGCTGTATCGCGACCAGGATGCCTGGACCCGCGCGTGTATCCTGAACACCGCGCGCTGCGGTATGTTCAGCTCTGACCGCTCAATCCGTGATTATCAGGCTCGTATCTGGCAGGCAAAACGCTAAGGAAGCGCGATGGAGAGTAAACGTCTGGACAGTGCCGCGCAGGCGGCGGGAATTAGCCTCAGTTACATCAATGCGCACGGCAAACCGCAGTCTATTGGTGCGGACACCAAAAGACGTTTGCTGGATGCCATGCACAAAACCGACGCGAAAGCGTCGGGTGCGCCGGTGCCGAACGTGAAGGTCTTTACCGCGGGCAAAAAGATGCCGCTGGCGGTGGAAGGGCGCGGCGAGTTCAGCTGGCTGCTCACCACCGAAGAGGGGCATCAGCACAAAGGCCATGCCACCGGCGGCAAAACCCTCAACCTTCCGGCGAAGCTACCGGAGGGCTACCACACGCTTACGCTCACCCGGGACGACCAGCGTTTTCACTGTCGGGTGATCGTGGCGCCAAAGCGCTGCTATGAGCCGCAGGCGCTGCTCGAAGGCAAAAAGCTGTGGGGTGCCTGCGTGCAGCTCTACACCCTGCGTTCCGACAGCAACTGGGGAATCGGCGATTTTGGCGACCTGAAAAAGATGCTGGCATCCGTGGGCGAGCGCGGCGGCGCGTTCATCGGCCTCAACCCGATCCACGCCCTCTATCCGGCGAATCCGGAAAGCGCCAGCCCGTACAGCCCGTCTTCCCGTCGCTGGCTGAACGTGATTTACATCGACGTTAACGCGTTAGACGATTTCAAAAACAGCAAAGAGGCGCAGGCGTGGTGGAAGCTTGAGACCACGCAACAGCTGCTGAAACAAGCCCGCGATGCGGACTGGGTTGATTACGCCTCCGTTACCGCGCTGAAAATGGCGGCTCTGCGTCTGGCCTGGAAGGGCTTTGCGAAGCGTGACGACGAGCAGATGGCAGCCTTCCGCCAGTTTGTGATGCAGGAAGGCGAGAGCCTTTACTGGCAGGCAGCGTTTGATGCGCTGCATGCGTATCAGGTTCAGGAGGACGAGATGCGCTGGGGCTGGCCGGTGTGGCCGGAAGCCTATCAGTCCGTTGATACCCCGGAAGTGAAGGCATTCTGTGAGACGCATGCCGACGAGGTGGATTTCTATCTCTGGTTGCAGTGGCTGGCGTACAGCCAGTTTGCCGCCTGCTGGCAGGTGAGCCAGGGCTATAACATGCCGATCGGGTTGTATCGCGATCTGGCCGTCGGCGTGGCGGAAGGCGGGGCGGAAACCTGGTGTGACCGTGAACTTTACTGCCTGAAAGCTTCTGTGGGGGCGCCGCCGGATATTCTGGGCCCGCTTGGTCAGAACTGGGGCTTACCGCCGATGGATCCGCACGTGATGGCGGCGCGTGCCTACGAGCCGTTTATCGACCTGCTGCGCGCTAACATGAAGAACTGCGGTGCGTTGCGTATCGACCACGTGATGTCCGTGCTGCGCCTGTGGTGGATCCCGTACGGTGAAACGGCTGACCACGGGGCGTACGTGCAGTATCCGGTGGACGACCTGCTCTCAATCCTCGCGCTGGAGAGTAAACGTCATCAGTGCATGGTGATTGGCGAAGATCTCGGTACCGTGCCGATGGAAATTGTCAGCAAGCTCCGCGACAGCGGGGTTTACTCCTACAAAGTGCTCTATTTTGAAAACGACCATGAGAAAACCTTCCGCGCGCCGAAAGCGTACCCTGAACAGTCAATGGCAGTCGCGACGACGCATGATCTTCCTACGCTCAGAGGCTACTGGGAAAGCGGCGACCTGACGCTCGGCAAAACGCTGGGTCTCTACCCGGATGAAGAGGTTCTGCGTGGGCTGTATCAGGATCGCGAGCTGGCGAAGCAGGGGTTGCTGGATGCGCTGCATAAGCATGGCTGTCTGCCGAAGCGCGCCGGGCATAAGGCGTCGCTGATGTCGATGACGCCAACGCTTAACCGTGGCTTACAGCGCTATATTGCCGACAGCAACAGCGCGTTGCTCGGTCTGCAACCGGAAGACTGGATTGATATGGCGGAGCCGGTAAACATCCCCGGCACCAGCTATCAGTACAAAAACTGGCGTCGCAAGCTGTCCACAACGCTTGAAGCGATGTTTGCCGATGACGGGGTGAACAGGTTGATTAAGGATTTGGATAAACGGCGAAAAGCAGCAGCGAAGAAGTGATAAAAAACCCGCCAGTGGCGGGTTTTTTATTGCCCGGTGGCGCTAACGCTTACCGGGCCTACGTGCATTAAGTAGGTCGGGTAAGGCATAGCCGCCACCCGACTTAATACATCAAACCACCATATTCAACAGCAGCACCCCGACCAGACCGCACACCGAAATAATGGTTTCCAGCGCGGACCAGGACTTGATGGTTTCACCGATGGTCAGGTTGAAGTACTCCTTGAACAGCCAGAAGCCCGGATCGTTCACGTGGGAGAAAATCACGCTACCGGAACCGACCGCAATAACCATCAGCTCAGGGCTTACGCCCGTGGTCGCAATCAGCGGCGCAACGATACCGCCCGCGGTAATCGCCGCAACGGTCGCAGAGCCCAGCGCGATACGCAACACCGCGGCAATAGACCATGCCATCAGCAGCGGGGAGACGTTGGTTTCATGCATCATGGCCGCGATGTATTTATCCACGCCGCTGTCGACCAGCACCTGCTTGAACGCGCCGCCACCGCCGATGATCAGCAGCATCATGGCAATGATTTTGATGGAAGAAGTCAGCGTGTCGTTGATCTGATCCATGGAACGGCCACGGTTAAGACCGAAGGTGAACATGGCGATCAGGACCGCAATCAGCGTCGCCATCACCGGGTCGCCCAGGAACTCCGCAACGGACAGGAACGCGTGACCTTTCGGCAGAACCATCTCTGCTATGGCACGCATCGCCATCAGGATCACCGGTACCAGTGAGGTCCAGACGCTGACGCCAAAGCCTGGCATCTCTTCTTCAGTAAAGGTTTTGGCGCTGTACAGCCCTTCCGGGATAGGCTTATCAATGCCTTTCAGGAAGCGCGCATACACCGGGCCTGCCAGAATCACCGTCGGGATCGCCAGAATCGTACCGAACAGCAGGGTTTTACCCATATCGGCATGGAAGATGGTGGCGATAGCCGTTGGGCCCGGGTGCGGCGGCAGGAAACCGTGGGTGACGGACAGCGCCGCAGCCATCGGCACACCCACGAACAGCAGCGGGATGTTGGCGGCAGCGGCGATGGTGAACACCAGCGGCAGCATCAGCACGAAGCCCACTTCATAGAACAGCGCGAAACCGACGGTAAAACCGGTTAACACCACCGCCCATTGAATGTTCTTCTTACCAAATTTGTCGATCAGCGTTGTGGCAATACGCTGTGCGCCACCGCAGTCCGCGAGCATTTTACCGAGCATGGCGCCGAAGCCCATGATCAGCGCCAGGCTGCCGAGCGTACCGCCGACACCGGCTTTAATGGAGCTGATAACTTTAACCAGCGGCATTCCCTGCATCAGACCGACTGCAAGTGCCACCAGAACCAGAGCGATAAATCCGTTCATTTTGAAGCGGATCATCAAGAGCAGTAATAACACAACACCGATAGCGACGATGACTAATGGCATGATTGACCTGGCCTTTGAATTGTTATGGGTAACGTCATTGTTTCAACGACAAATTCCGGTTGTCCCAACTGGGAACAGAGTGTTAACGGCACTCATACTGATGCCTGCGAAAACGTTAAGTTTAGTCGGCTGTTATAAGGGTGTTGAGTGCCCACGAGAATGATACGGGTAACATGATGTGATTGAGAATCACCCAGGCAGGTAAAATTTAAATTATGAGACGCAGGTCAACATACAGAGGGGGAGGCAAGAAAAAGTAGGCCCGGTAAGCGCAGCGCCACCGGGCAATACAGACGGGTACTGAATCAGTAGTAAGAGTGCTCGCCGCGCTGGTGCTCGGTCAGATCGCGCACGCCTTTCAGTTCCGGGAATTCGTTCAGCAGCTGCTTCTCGATCCCTTCTTTCAGGGTTACATCAACCATGGAGCAGCCGTTACAGCCGCCGCCGAATTGCAGGATCGCCAGACCATCTTCGGTGATTTCCATCAGGGAAACACGTCCCCCGTGGCCGGCCAGCTGCGGGTTGATCTGCGATTGCAGCAGATATTCCACACGCTCCATCAGCGGGGCATCGTCAGAGACTTTACGCATCTTCGCGTTTGGCGCCTTCAGCGTCAGCTGAGAACCCAGCTGGTCAGTGACGAAATCAATCTCCGCATCTTCAAGATACGGCGCGCTCAGCTCATCAACGTACGCGGTGAGCTGTTCAAATTTAAGGGCAGTGTCAGTTGCTTCCACAGCATCCGGAGGACAATAAGAGACACCACATTCTGCATTCGGAGTGCCTGGATTGATCACAAACACGCGGATCTGCGTCCCTTCTTCCTGATTTGCCAGCAGTTTGGCAAAGTGCGCTTGTGCAGAATCGGAAATACGGATCATAGCTTTGGCCTAATAGTTGACTAAATTACCTGGGTATAATCATACGCCCATTGAAGAAGGGCTACAAGGTACGGCACAGACACCATACCTGAACTGACGCGGCGCCGCTTTGCAAAAGCAGTCGGGAAAGTTCAGCCACGGTACTGCCCGTGGTGACGACATCATCCACAATCGCGATATGGAGGCCGTTGACCGGCAATTCAAGGCGAAAGGCGTTTTTCAGGTTCCTTTTGCGCGACCGGGCGTTGAGCCGGTGCTGAACGGCAGTGGCATGAGTACGTTTCAGCGCAGAGGCTGGGTACCGGCAACCCAGCCAGTGGGCGAGCGGACGGCACAGCAGGTCGCTCTGATTGTATCCCCGCCGCCAGTGCCGACGCTGAAACAGTGGCACGTTCACAAGCGTGTCGACCGGCGGCAGCCCGCGCGTTCTTCGCGCCTGTAATACCGCCAGTAACAACAGGCGTGCCAGGGGCTGCGCCAGTGCAGTCTGGCTGGAAAACTTAAACGTCTGAACCAGACGACTCAGCGGCAAAACGTAATCATCCACCGCCACCAGCGCGCTCCACGGCGGCGCTTTTTTCAGGCAACGGCCGCAGGGGAGCGTCTGGCTTACGGCAGGCAAGCCGCATTGCGGACAGCCCTTCAGGTAACCCAGCGCTCGCGTGCAAACGGAACAGACGCCCCACGCGCTCATCGCAAGTGGCATTCGGCATAGCCAGCACAAGCCGGGCACTGTTAGCATACGCAACCTCCATGTGAAAAAAGAGAACGTTAACTGATGAAGACGCTGTGGTGGCAGACCGTTGGGACGGGAAATTGTCATCTTGTGCTGCTGCACGGATGGGGACTGAACGCCGAAGTGTGGCGTTGCATAAGTGAGGAACTGGCCTCGCAATTCACGGTACACCTGGTGGATCTACCGGGCTATGGCCGCAGCCACGGCTACGGCGCGATGACGCTCGACGACATGGCGGAGCAGGTTCTGGAAGCGGCGCCGCAAAAAGCCGTCTGGCTCGGCTGGAGCCTGGGCGGGCTGGTGGCAAGCCAGATTGCGCTGCGCCATCCTGAACGGGTCCAGGCGCTGATCACCGTTGCCTCATCACCCTGTTTCAGCGCCCGCGAGGCGTGGCCGGGCATCAAACCTGAGGTGCTGGCCGGGTTCCAGCATCAACTGAGCGAAGACTTCCAGCGGACGGTGGAGCGTTTCCTGGCATTACAGACGATGGGAACAGAAACCGCCCGTCAGGATGCGCGGACGCTGAAGCAGACGGTGCTTTCTCTGCCGATGCCGGAGGTTGAGGTGCTGAACGGAGGGCTGGAAATCCTGAAAACGGCCGATCTGCGCGAGCCGCTGGCGTCGTTAACGGTGCCGCATCTGCGTATTTATGGCTATCTGGATGGACTGGTTCCGCGCAAGGTGGTTCCGCTGCTGGATGCGCTGTGGCCGGAGAGTAAATCAATGGTGGTTGCCAAAGCGGCACATGCGCCGTTCATCTCTCATCCTGCTGAGTTTTGTTCGGCGCTGTCCGGTTTTATCAGCGAAGCGTCCACCACTCCCTGAGACAGGCTTTACCTTCAGGACAACTCTTACAACTGCCGGACAGACAACCGTCCGGCTCTTCCTGAATGCGCACGGCTTTCCCCATGGCCTCCAGCCTTTCCAGCATGGCATCGATCATCGGCTGCGGCGTATGCAGGCTGAGGCTGAGCTGCTTCGCCTCCATTCGTCCCTGTAACGCCAGTAAGTCACGAACCTGAATCAACGATGCCATCTTTTTTCCCCTCAGTGACAGTCGCCCGCAGGGCTACTACAGCACGTCGTCGGGGTTTTACGCGTCGCCAGCAGGTTTACGTCAACGCGGCTACGCGCCCGGCGCAGCAGGCCAATCACCATTACGTTAAACAGGATCACCGCGAGGATACAGACCAGGCTGTAGCGCGGATGCTGGCTGTAATTGACGGCCTGATAAAACACGGTCGCCAGCGAGTAGGCAATGTTCAGCCCCCACAGGATGGAGAAGCCCATCCAGCCGCGGCTGGACTCACGGGCAATGGCGCCCATGACCGAGATGCACGGAATATAGAGCAGGACGAAGATCAGGTAGCTGTAGGCCGCCGACGCGCTGCCAAATTTCTGGCCCATCACGCCCATTGCTCCGGTCGCCATTTCGCCGTCGCCTTTGCTGGCTTCAATCGGGTTCGCCAGTACGCTCAGGCTGAAGGTGTCTTTCAGGCTCTGCCAGGTTTCTTCCACCGCGCCAAGCAGTTCATCGCCGAGGTTGAACGCTGCCGGATTAAACTCCTCTTCCTGGATGTTTTCCGCGGTGTAAAGCGTGTTCAGGGTGCCGACCACCACCTCTTTCGCCATCGCGCCGGTGAACAGGCCCACGGTTGCCTGCCAGTTGTCTTCCTGAACGCCAATCGGTTTGAAGACCGGCGTAATGATCCGGCTGACGGAGGCCAGGGCAGAGTCATTAATGTTGTCCGCGGCCTGGCCGCTCAGGGTGAAGCTGTTCAGGGCGCTCAGGAAAATGCTGACCACCACAATCACCTTACCGGCGCGCAGAACGAAGCCCTTCAGGCGCTGCCATGTCTGAATAATCAGGCTTTTCAGATGCGGAACGTGATAAACCGGCAGTTCCATCACGAACGGCGACGCTTCGCCACGCATGATGGTGTGCTTCAGCATCAGGCCGGTGAGAATAGCCATCACGATACCCAGCACATACAGGGAGAAGACGGCCAGCGCTCCTTCCTGACCAAAGAACGCCGCGGCAAAGACCGCGAAGATCGCCAGCCGCGCGCCGCAGGACATGAACGGCGCCATCATGATGGTCATCAGGCGTTCGCGCGGGGCATCCAGCGTACGCGCGCCCATGACTGACGGCACGTTACAGCCAAAGCCGACAATCAGCGGCACGAAGGATTTGCCCGGCAGCCCCAGCGCCTGCATCAGGCGGTCCATCACGAAGGCGGCGCGCGCCATGTAACCGGAATCCTCAAGGAAGGAGAGGAACAGGTACATCATGCCGATCTGCGGCACCAGCGGCAGGACGGTATTGATCCCGCCGCCGATCCCCTGCGCAAGGAAGATGGTCAACCATTCCGGGAAGTGGAGGGTGTAGCCCAGCCACTGAATACCGTGCACGAAGATAGCGACAGAGCCGCCATCAAAGATAGGTTGTAATGCACCGCCGATGTTAATGGCGAGCAGGAACATCACATACATCACAAGTAAAAAGATCGGTAAACCGAGGAAGCGGTTGAGCACAATCTTATCCACGGCGGCGGTGAAGCGGCTGGGTTCAGCGGTTAATGCATTGCTGACCACGTCACAGATAGCGGCGATGGCCTGATAGCGCGCATCCGCAATGTGCAGGGCCGGGTCATCCAGCTCGTCGCTAAGGCGAGCCTGTGCGACATCCAGCTTATCCGCCGCATCGCCTGCGTAGGCGCGGCTGTAGATATCGCCTTCCAGCATTTGCAGGCCAAGCCACAGACGTTGTCTGGCGGGCATGCTGTTATCCATCTCCTGCGCCAGCTGCCCGGCTTCGCGCAGCAGCGGCTGGGCGTAGTGCACCAGTTCGACGTCGGCATTGCCCGTGTGGCGGTCAATCGCCAGCTTCAGGGCGTCAATGCCGCGCGCGCGGGTAGAAACCAGCGGAACCACCGGGCAGCCCAGACGGGCGGAGAGGGCATCGACGTCGATGCGCAGCTTTTGCTTCTCCGCGATGTCGAGCATGTTAAGCGCCACGATGCAGGGAATACCCAGCTCCAGCAGCTGTAACGTGAGATACAGATTTCGTTCGAGGTTAGAGGCATCCACCACGTTGATAAGCAGATCCGCGTCGCCGCTCAGAATATAGTGGCAGGCAATTTGCTCATCGAGAGAGGTCTGGGATGAAATCGTGGTGAGGGAATAGGTCCCCGGTAAATCAACCAGCGTGACCTGATTATCTGTCGTGGTGAACTGGCCTTCTTTGCGTTCAACCGTCACGCCTGCCCAATTTCCCACACGCTGGCGTGCGCCAGTTAACTGATTAAATAAGGTTGTCTTGCCGGAATTAGGATTGCCAATTAAGCCAATAGTTAATTTTTTCATTGTAGTAGACTCACTGAAACCGCTGGCTTGTTAACGGGATAAAGATTCAATTTCAATTAATGCGAGATCTTTTTTACGCAGAACCAGATTAACGCGTCGGGTTTCGATATGAACTGGATCGCCCAACGGCGCAACGCGCACAACCTGGAATGATGAGCCGGGTAGCATGCCCAGTGACAGGAGCTTCTGCCGATAGGCCGGGCTTATCTCACGGGTAAAACCGATAATTTTCCACGCACTGTCTGGAGTGAATTGCATAGCGCCTGATTCCACGATAGGTTAAATAATCTACACTGCGATGATAATGAGAATAGTTTTTATCAGCAATAATAAAAATGTGACGGGATGTTGTTAATCGTATTAATTTGCGGTCTGCTTGACCTTGCTCAATATTTTCGAAATTGAGGTGAAAATAAAAAGAGGGCTATTTGTTAATGAGGTGATAATTCGTGGTTTAAATATGGATACAACATATTTATTTTAATTCCCTGCGGCCTGCTTGCCGGGCGGCACTGCGTTTGCCCGGCCTACAAAACCGTAGGCCCGGTAAGCGTCGCGCCACCGGGCATTTACAGCATTAGCGTTTCTTACCCATCGCCGCTGCCAGCGCATCCATCATCGCGCTGTTGCCCGCCGGCTGTGCGTCACGTCCGCGTGGCTTCGCGGCTTTCGCTGCCGGACGCTGCTGTTCACGGCCACCGCCATTACCGCCACGGCGCACGTTAGTGTCGCCCGGCTGCTCGTCCAGACGCATGGTCAGGGCAATACGCTTGCGCTGGAGATCCACTTCCAGCACTTTCACCTTCACGATGTCGCCCGCTTTGACCACGGTGTGCGGATCTTCAACGAACTTGTCGGCGAGGGAAGAGATATGCACCAGACCATCCTGATGCACGCCGATATCCACAAACGCGCCAAAGTTGGTGACGTTGGTTACCGCCCCCTCCAGCACCATGCCCGGCAGCAGGTCGTTCATGGTTTCTACGCCCTCAGCAAAGGTCGCGGTTTTAAACTCAGGGCGCGGATCGCGGCCCGGTTTTTCCAACTCTTTGATGATGTCGGTGACCGTCGGCACGCCGAACTGTTCGTCGGTGAAATCCACCGCTTTCAGGTTACGCAGCGCGCTGCTATCGCCCATCAGGTCTTTCAGCGCCTGCCGGGTGGCGGCCAGGATACGCTCGACAACCGGATAGGCTTCCGGGTGAACGGTAGAGGCATCCAGCGGGTTATCGCCGTGGTTGATGCGCAGGAAGCCCGCGCACTGCTCAAATGCTTTTGGCCCCAGACGGCTCACCTTCAGCAACTGCTGGCGGTTCTGGAACTGACCGTTTTCATCACGCCAGGCGACGATATTCTGCGCCATCATACGGGTCAGGCCCGCCACGCGGGTCAGCAGGGGCACGGAAGCGGTGTTCAGGTCCACGCCGACGGCGTTAACACAGTCTTCCACTACCGCATCCAGCTTACGCGCCAGCTGCGTCTGGCTCACGTCGTGCTGATACTGGCCCACGCCGATGGATTTCGGGTCAATCTTCACCAGCTCCGCCAGCGGATCCTGCAAACGACGGGCGATAGAGACCGCGCCGCGCAGGGAAACGTCCAGATCCGGGAACTCCTGCGCTGCCAGTTCCGAGGCGGAATAGACAGATGCCCCCGCTTCACTGACGATCACTTTCTGCGCCGTCACTTTCGGGAACTGCTTCTGCACGTCGAGATAGAAACGTTCAGTTTCTCGGGACGCCGTACCGTTACCGATGGCAACCAGCTCAACGTTGTACTTCTCGCACAGCGCGGCGACGACGACAGCCGCTTTCGCTGCCTGACCGGTGTGCGGGTAAATGGTGTCGGTGGCAACCAGCTTGCCGGTGCCGTCAACCACGGCCACCTTCACGCCGGTACGCAGACCCGGATCGAGACCCATGGTGGCGCGCAGGCCAGCTGGCGCCGCCATCAGCAGGTCGTGCAGGTTACGGGCGAAGACGTTGATCGCTTCGTCTTCGGCGCGCTCGCGCACGGTGCCCATCAGCTCGGTTTCGAGGTGCATCAGCACCTTGATGCGCCAGGTCCAGCTCACCACGCCTTTGCGCCAGCTGTCCGCCGGGGCGTTGTTCAGGCGCAGGCCCAGATGGTCGATAATGATCTGCTCGCAGTGGCTCTCTTTTGGCGGCTCGTCAAACTGTGGATCGGCATTCAGGGAGAGTTGCAGCACGCCTTCGTTACGGCCGCGGAACATCGCCAGCGCGCGGTGAGACGGCGCGGTAGAAATGGGTTCGTGGTGATCGAAGTAGTCGCGGAATTTCGCGCCTTCTTCCTCTTTGCCGGACACCACGGTGGAGACGATATGCGCGTTCTTCCACAGGTAATCACGCACTTTGGCCAGCAGCGCCGCGTCTTCGGCGAAGCGCTCCATCAGAATGTAGCGAGCGCCGTCCAGCGCGGCTTTGGTGTCTGCTACGCCTTTATCGGCGTCGATAAATTTGGCGGCTTCGGTTTCCGGATCGTGGGACGGTTCGTTCCACAGCAGATCGGCCAGTGGCTCAAGGCCGGCTTCGATCGCAATTTGCCCGCGCGTGCGGCGCTTCGGTTTGTACGGCAGATAGAGGTCTTCGAGCTCGGTTTTACTCAGGGTACCGTTAATGGCTTTTTCCAGGTCACTGGTCAGCTTGCCCTGCTCGCCGATAGATTTGAGGATCGCCTGACGTCGGTCTTCCAGCTCGCGAAGATAGCCCAGACGGGTCTCCAGGTTTCGCAGCTGCGTGTCATCCAGACCGCCGGTGACTTCCTTACGATAACGTGCAATAAACGGCACGGTGTTCCCTTCATCAAGCAGGCGAACGGCAGCTTCTACCTGTTCGGCTCTGGCCTGAAGTTCACCCGCAATAATGCGGCAGAGCGACTCTTTCATCATGGTCAGTTCATCTTGTGGATCGAAAATCAGGGGGATAGTTATACGGGCTGACACCAAAAAATGCCAGCCGGGGAGGGCGCTCTCGGACTATTTAACATACTCGATTTCGTTGACGTACCAGCTTGCTTCACCCGCAGGCGTCTGGACAATGGCTAAATCGCCTACCTCTTTTTTCAGCAGGGCGCGGGCCATGGGTGAGTCGATAGAAATGTAATCCTTACGACCGAAAATTTCATCGTAGCCGACGATACGAAAACGCAGGGTGTCGCCGCTGTCGTTTTCAATTTCGACCCACGCGCCGAAGAAGACTTTACCTTCCTGCTGCGGGGAGTAATCGACAATTTTGAGATTCTCGAGGCACTTCGTCAGGTAGCGTACCCGGCGATCGATTTCGCGCAGCCGCTTTTTATTGTACTGGTAGTCCGCATTCTCGCTGCGGTCGCCCAGGCTTGCTGCCCAGGTGACTTTTTTGGTCACTTCCGGACGCTCTTCGCGCCACAGGTAATCCATCTCTTTTTTGAGTTTCTCGTACCCTTCACGGGTGATCAGAGGCGTTTTCATGGTGCAGCCTTTAATGCCGGTTAACTGTCTTTGCGCAAAATACGTAGCGCACAGTGTAACAGACAAGATTAATAATGATTTATGTGATGAAATGAACAGATAAGCTGCTGTTAAATATGCTTTGTAACAATTTCGTCTAGAATTTATACCAGAATTTGCTGGTCGAACCCGTGCACTTTTTTAGAATACGCTGTTCCAGGCTTATCCGAACCTTTGGGAGTACACACAATGCAAGAGAACTACAAAATTCTGGTCGTAGATGACGACATGCGCCTGCGTGCGCTGCTGGAACGTTATCTGACCGAGCAGGGCTTCCAGGTTCGTAGCGTCGCGAACGCGGAACAGATGGATCGTCTGCTGACGCGTGAATCCTTCCACCTGATGGTGTTGGACCTGATGCTGCCTGGCGAAGACGGGCTCTCTATTTGCCGCCGTCTGCGCAGCCAGAGCAACCCGATGCCGATCATCATGGTGACGGCGAAGGGTGAAGAAGTTGACCGTATCGTCGGCCTTGAGATCGGCGCTGATGACTACATTCCAAAGCCGTTCAACCCGCGTGAACTGCTGGCGCGTATTCGCGCCGTGCTGCGTCGTCAGGCGAACGAGCTGCCGGGCGCGCCATCTCAGGAAGAGGCCGTCATTGCATTCGGTAAGTTCAAGCTGAACCTCGGCACCCGTGAAATGTTCCGTGAAGATGAGCCAATGCCGCTCACCAGCGGCGAGTTCGCGGTGCTGAAAGCGCTGGTCAGTCACCCGCGTGAGCCGCTCTCCCGTGACAAGCTGATGAACCTGGCGCGTGGTCGTGAATACTCCGCGATGGAGCGTTCTATCGACGTGCAGATCTCTCGTCTGCGCCGTATGGTGGAAGAAGATCCGGCGCATCCTCGTTATATTCAGACCGTGTGGGGTCTGGGCTACGTGTTTGTCCCGGACGGCTCTAAAGCATGAGGCGAATGCGCTTCTCGCCGCGAAGTTCGTTTGCCCGCACGCTGTTATTGATCGTCACCCTGCTGTTTGTCAGCCTGGTGACGACCTACCTGGTGGTGCTGAACTTTGCAATCCTGCCGAGCCTTCAGCAGTTTAATAAGGTGCTGGCATACGAAGTGCGTATGCTGATGACCGACAAACTGCAACTGGAGGACGGCACGCAGTTGGTTGTTCCCCCGGCGTTCCGTCGGGAAATCTACCGTGAGCTGGGCATTTCTCTCTACTCGAACGAAGCGGCGGAAGATGCCGGCCTGCGCTGGGCGCAGCACTATGAATTCCTCAGTCAGCAGATGGCGCAGCAGCTTGGCGGCCCGACGGAAGTGCGCGTTGAGGTCAATAAAAGCTCGCCGGTTGTCTGGCTGAAAACCTGGCTGTCACCCAACATTTGGGTGCGTGTTCCGCTCACCGAGATTCATCAGGGCGACTTCTCGCCGCTGTTCCGATACACCCTGGCGATCATGCTGCTGGCCATCGGCGGCGCATGGCTGTTTATTCGTATCCAGAACCGACCGCTGGTCGACCTGGAGCATGCGGCATTGCAGGTCGGTAAAGGTATTATCCCACCGCCGCTGCGCGAGTATGGCGCATCGGAAGTGCGCTCGGTAACGCGTGCGTTTAACCACATGGCGGCAGGCGTTAAACAGCTGGCGGACGACCGTACGCTGCTGATGGCCGGGGTCAGCCATGACCTTCGCACCCCGCTGACGCGTATCCGGCTGGCAACAGAGATGATGGGCGAGCAGGATGGTTATCTTGCAGAGTCCATCAACAAGGATATCGAAGAGTGTAACGCCATCATCGAGCAGTTTATCGACTACCTGCGCACCGGGCAGGAGATGCCGATGGAGATGGCGGATCTGAACGCGGTTCTGGGCGAAGTGGTTGCCGCCGAAAGCGGCTACGAACGTGAAATTGCGACCGACCTTCAGGCAGGTGAGATTCAGGTACGTATGCATCCGCTCTCCATTAAACGCGCGGTGGCGAATATGGTGGTCAACGCGGCGCGGTACGGCAACGGCTGGATCAAAGTCAGCAGCGGTACGGAACTCAACCGCGCCTGGTTCCAGGTGGAAGACGATGGCCCGGGCATCAAGCCTGAGCAGCGTAAGCACCTGTTCCAGCCATTTGTGCGCGGCGACAGCGCGCGCAGCACCAGCGGAACCGGCTTAGGCCTGGCGATTGTGCAGCGTATTGTTGATAACCATAACGGACTGCTGGAAATTGGCACCAGCGAGCGGGGCGGTTTGAGCATTCGTGCGTGGTTACCGGTGCCGGTTTTACGGGGGCAGGTGAAAGAGAGTTAAAAAAGGGGGGGCCTGATGCCCTCACCCCGGCCCTCTCCCACGGGGAGAGGGAGAAAACATTAAAAAGGCAACTTTCGTTGCCTTTTTGCTTTTACCTTGGTCCCGCACTCACCAGCGCAGCACCGGCCGGGGTGTCGGTATACTTCTCGAAGTTTTCGATAAACAGTTTCGCCAGCGATTCAGCCTTCTCACGCCACTGTTCCGGTGAACCGTAGGTGTTACGCGGATCCAGGATACGCGTATCCACGCCCGGCAGCTCTGTTGGGATCGCCAGATCGAACATCGGCAGCGTAAAGGTCTCAGCGTTATCCAGCGAACCATCCAGAATCGCGTCGATGATGGCGCGTGTATCTTTGATGGAGATACGTTTGCCCGTCCCGTTCCAGCCGGTGTTCACCAGATACGCCTGGGCGCCGGATGCCTGCATGCGTTTCACCAGCACTTCCGCGTACTGCGTTGGGTGCAGCGACAGGAACGCCGCGCCGAAGCAGGCGGAGAAGGTTGGGGTTGGCTCGGTCACACCGCGCTCGGTACCCGCCAGTTTAGCGGTAAAGCCGGAGAGGAAATGGTACTGCGTCTGGCTGGCGGTCAGGCGGGAAACCGGTGGCAGCACGCCGAACGCATCCGCGGTCAGGAAAATCACCTTCGTGGCATGACCCGCCTTCGATACCGGCTTGACGATGTTCTCGATGTGGTAGATCGGGTAAGAGACGCGGGTGTTTTCCGTTTTCGAGGCATCGTCGAAGTCGATAGAACCATCGGCACGCACGGTGACGTTTTCCAGCAGCGCATCGCGGCGAATCGCGTGGTAGATATCCGGCTCTGCCTCTTCCGACAGGCGAATGGTCTTCGCGTAGCAGCCGCCTTCAAAGTTAAACACGCCGTCATCATCCCAGCCGTGTTCATCGTCGCCAATCAGACGACGTTTTGGATCGGTGGACAGCGTTGTTTTACCGGTGCCGGAAAGGCCGAAGAACACTGCTACATCGCCTTTTTCCCCGACGTTCGCCGAGCAGTGCATGGAGGCGATACCGCGCAGCGGCAGCAGGTAGTTCATGACCGAGAACATCCCTTTCTTCATTTCGCCGCCGTACCAGGTACCGCCGATCAGCTGGATACGCTCGGTCAGGTTGAAGGCGATAAAGTTTTCGGAATTAAGACCCTGCTCTTTCCACTGCGGGTTGGTGCATTTCGCGCCGTTCATCACGATAAAGTCAGGGGTGAAGTCTTGCAGTTCTTCATCGGTCGGACGAATGAACATGTTCTTCACGAAATGCGCCTGCCAGGCCACTTCAGTAATGAACCGTACGGAGAGACGGGTGTCGGCGTTAGCGCCGCAGAACGCATCAATAATAAACAGACGCTTGCCGGAAAGCTGATGGGTGACAAGTCCTTTCAGATGCTGCCAGGTTTCCGGGGAGAGCGGTTTGTTATCGTTCTTCCCTTTGCCCTTATCAGCCCACCACAGCGTATCGCGGGTGGTGTCGTCTCGGACGATATACTTATCTTTAGGCGAACGACCGGTAAAAATACCCGTATCGACGGCGATAGCACCCAGGTTCGTCAACACACCGCGCTCGTATCCTTCCAGTGCCGGATTGAGCTCTTCCTGATACAGCGTATCGTAATCGGGGTTGTAGACCACTTCCTGGACGTCGTGAATACCATAAGCCTTGAGATCTTGCGGGGTTAAACCATTAACACGCATATCACTGCTCCTTAGCCAATATGTACTGCCTGAAATTGTAGGGTTTTTCTGGGGATGTTAACCGCGACGGGGCTCATAGATTTACGTATCTGGTCAAAACCCTTACTAACGGAAAACGCTGCGACTCCAGTCACAGGGCGGGCAGATTATCGCAGGAATCGCTTTTTGGATGGGGAAAATGTTCTTAAAAGGTTAATCTCTGGTGAATTTATCCAGAAGAATGTGAATGTAATCGCATACATGTAAGAAAATTACGTAAGGGTTACATTGGGAAAACGATTCAGGTCTCTTGGGTCAGCTATTTTCAGAGTTTGAGGTGGGGGCCAGAGTTTTGCTTTGATGAGACAATAGATTTTTCATGAACAAGGGATGAGAAATGGAAAACCGTGAGGCGTTATCCCCTTCAACGCGCGTAGCCGTCGTGCTGGCGGGGGCTTTACAGGGCGTAATTTGCTATGTAATCACGTGGTATATCGAGTACGCAAAATTGCCATCGGATACGCTGTGGCTGATGTGTGTAGTACCTGCCACCGTGGTAATGACAACCACGTTGTCGCTTGCCATGACGTCATTCAGAAAGCCATTTTTGTGGCTGTCACTCGGGATAATTGGCGCGGCAGTCGCGGGGATGGGCGGCTGGCTTAAGTGGAGCGTTGCGGGGCTGGACAACTGGGATACCAGAAATGCGGTGCTCCTTTTCGGTTTTCATCTGCTCCTGATGACGCTTCTCCTGTTGCCATGGCTTCAGTGACGCCTTGAGACCGCACCGACGGACGCTTTCTACCGCGATTTCAACGATAAAAACTGGCATAACGCGCTGACATTTCTTCTTGTTTTTGTCTCGAATGGGCTGTTCTGGCTGGTGCTTTTCCTCTGGGCTGAGCTTTTTAAACTCATTGGCATCTCTTTTTTTGATCGGCTTTTCTTTAATTCTGACTGGTTTATTTCAGTGGCGATTGGCGTGGTTTCAGCCAGCGCGGCAGTACTTGCGCGTATGCAGGTTCGGCTGATTCTGGCATTGCAAAATCTCCTTACGCTTATCGCGACAGGTTTGCTTCCACTGATGGCTGCGCTGGCGCTGCTCTTTATAGGCATATTGCCCTTCGTTGGCTTAGAGGCTGTTTCAGCACGGATCTCGGCTGCGGGCTTACTGACGACGCTGGCGCTGTTGCTGTTATTGCTGGTGACTGTCGTATGGCACCCACAACGTCAAAAGCTGCCTTACTTCTCTCCCCTGCGAGGAATGATTCATCTTGCCGTGATTATCGCTCCTGCGTATCCCGTCCTGGCGGGCTGGGCGCTCTGGCTGCGCATCGCACAGTATGGCTGGTCACCGGAGCGTCTGTACGGTGTGCTGATTACGATAGTGGCGCTGGTCTGGACGGTAGGATTCTGTCTTAGCGTACTTTTTTACCGTCGGGATCCACAAAGGCTCCAGGCTCATATCACTCCGGCTACCGGATTACTGGCGCTGATCTTCCTGGTGTTGGTCTATACACCGGTGCTTGATCCCTGGCGTATCAGCGTTGAAAGCCATATGGCGCGTTATCAGGATGGCAGAATAAACGCAGACCAGGTAAGCCTGTATATGCTCAGCAATACCGGACGAAAGGGGCGAGAGGCGATGCAAATGCTGCAAAATGATCCACAGTTTATCTCAAACCCAAAACGCCAGCGTGAAATAAATGGACTTCTCTCCGGGAACGCTGGCGGAGCAGGTAAGATGACCGCCGCGATGCTGGAAAAACAGATCCAGCTCGCACCGGGAATGGCCCGTCCAGATAAGGCATTGTGGCGAGCCATGCTCAGCAATCAGTATCGCTTTGAGAGCTGCGATAGCGCCCAGAGAAACTGTTTACTCATTCCGCTGGATCTTAACAGCGACGGCAAGCCGGAAGCCGTGCTATTTCAATTTACCGATCGCAGGATCGTGGCTTACACACAAACCAACACGGGCTGGAGGATCGCCGGGGACGCGTGGAAAATGCCGGAGGCGTTGACCAGAGAAGAACTTGACCGCGCATTAAGGCAGAGGAAAGTGAAATCTGTCGTGAAGCCCTGGGCGGATATTGAGATTTTTGGGGAGCGTGTCGATATGAGCTACGACAGTTACAATAATGCGCAGTGGCGTTAGTGCTTTTTCTTGCCGGGTGGCGCTACGCTTACCCGGCCTACAACTAGCAATCATATCAAAAAATTGCACAATTCATTGTAGGCCCGTGCAAGCATAGCGCCGCCGGGCAACAGGCTCAGAGCTTAGTGAACCTGCGGGTCCGCCGGAGAGGCGTTATTGCGGATCTCCGCGATATCCATGGAATTGAACACGTAGTGCGTACCGCAGTAATCACAGTGCATATCGATCTCACCGTCTTCCGCCATGATGCTGTCGATCTCTTCATCCGGCAGCGTTTTCAGGGCGCCAGCACAACGCTCGCGAGAGCAGGTGCACTTAAATTCCACATCCTGCGGATCGTAAACCGTCACTTCTTCTTCGTGGTACAGACGCCACAGCACGTCGGTCGCCGACAGGGTGAACAACTCTTCCGCTTTGATGGTTTCCGTCAGCGTTGCCAGATGCTCGAAATCATTGGTCTGTGCATCCTGCGCAGGCAGAACCTGAAGCAGCATACCACCGGCAGCAGGCTGACCATCCACTTCACCGGTGCGGATGAACAGGCGGGTTGGCAGCTGTTCGGAACGCATGAAGTAATCTTCCAGGCAGGCGGCAAGCGTGTCGCCTTCCAGACCGACAACGCCCTGATAGCGCTCACCCTCTTCAGGCGAGATCGTGATAACCAGGTAGCCATTTCCGACCAGCGTTTTCAGATCCGCATTTTCAGGGATATCGCCCTGAACGCGCGCCACGCCGCGCATCTGCTGCTGGTTATTGCCGTTGATCACCGCCAGCGACATCGGGCCATCACCCTGCAACTGAACGGTAATATCGCCAGCGAACTTCAGCGTGGCGGTCAGCAGGCTGGTGGCAACCAGCAGTTCGCCCAACAGGGTTTTCACCGGCAGCGGGTAGTTGTGGTTTTCCAGAATCTGTTTCCAGGTTTCGGATACGGTGACCAGCTCGCCGCGCACGGCGAATTGTTCAAACAGATAGCGGTGTAATTGGTCGTGTTGGGCCATTTTCATCTCTCGTGCAGGTGAGGGTTACTCGCTCTCACCGTGTTTAAATTTCATCAGATCGCGGCGCTCTTTTTTATCCGGTCGCCGGTCCGGGTGAGGCATGGTCAGCGCATTCATCTTGCGCGCCAGCGCGGTTTTCTCGCGCTTCTCTATGCTTTCGGCCGTCTCTTCATACAGCAAAACGGCTTCGGTTGCGGGCCGCCGCTGCTCGGTAATGGCTTTCACCACCACCGTTTTCTCATCGTTGCCCTGGCGAAGCGTTAGCGTGGCATTCAGTTCAACCAGCTTGCTCGGTTTGCTGCGCTGACCGTTGTAATGCACCTTTCCGCCATCAACCATTTCACGGGCAAGGGCGCGCGTTTTGTAAAAACGGGCGGCCCACAGCCATTTATCCAGTCTTACCCCATCAGCGGGTTTTTCTTTCATGGCGTCTCCTTCACGGTGAGTGAGGGGATCATCCGGCGATAGTCGTTCAGCCCCGGATGTCGCAGATAGCTTTTTTCAGCCAGGCCGGAATCCGGATTAGTCACGCCCAGACAATAGCGAATGCCAAAAGCGGCCGCAGAATCCAGAATCGGCTCGCTGTCGTCAATAAACAGCGTGCGTTCCGGCTGTAAACCGGTCTCTTCCACCACGGCATGCCACAACCGCTGATCCTCTTTCGGATAACCAAATGTGTGGGTGGAAAGCAATAAATCAAGGTGTGAAGCAAGACCGGTATGTTCCAGCTTCACGGCCAGGTTATGGGGATGCGCATTCGTCAGCAAAATGCGGCGCTTACCGCAGGCTTTCAGCGCATCCAGGAACGGGACCGTATCGTCGCGCAGTACGGCGCGTGCGCCCTGGGCGGTGGTCATGGCACAAATATCCAAACCGAGTCGCTCGCTCCAGTAGTCAAGACAGTACCAGTTTAGCGTATGCTGCACCGCGCTATATTGCGAACGAATGAATTCCTGCGCTTCCGCCGGGGAGATCCCCTGCTGTTCACCGTATGTTTCCGGGACCAGCTTTTGCCAGAAATAGTTATCAAAGGCGAGATCAAGCAGCGTGCCGTCCATATCAAGCAGGACGGTATCGACCGCCTGCCAGTCGATATTAAGATGCATAAGGGGGAACTCCAGCCAGAAGAAACGTGCGCGACAGGGTAGCACAACTTGTCGCGCAGGGACGTTATCCGATCAGGCTCTCGGAAGAGGAGATCAGTTTCGGGTTCAGGCAATTTTCGTAGTAGGCCTGGATTTCTGCCAGCCGCGTGCGGGAACGCTGATAGCGGCGTACGGCCTGATAACCGTTCCAGACAATGCACGCCAGCATTGCAATCAGCAGCAGGGATGTCCCTATATAGCGCCACAGGCCAGCGCTATCCGGCATACGGTGCAGGCCAATATGACGCGTGCCGTTGGCGTCGGTAAAGAGGGTGGTGACGATCCCTTCCGCGCTGAATGGCGTCTGCATCAGCATCTGCGCCAGACGCTGGAATTCGCTCCACTGCTCCTGGGCAGGATAGTCATACAGCGAAACCTGCGGATAAGGTTGATCCACCAGGTCGCTGCCTTCATCGCTGGCAATCACAAAACCGCCGGGCGCCGGGCTGTTAAGCGCCTGGGCAGCACGGGTGGTTTCACGCATCACGAAGGGGGCGGTAGAGGTCGCCACCAGGTTATCCAGCGACTCGGCGCTGACCGGACGCAGAAGCACGTTCACACCGTCCAGGCGTCCCGCTTCGGCGCGTTTCACCAGCGCGTCCCAGTCTTTGCTGTTGCCGAGGTTGACCAGCGCGTTCTTGAGCCGGATACAGTCATCCTGGGCGGAACAGAGATCCTCTGTTTTCAGGACGATTTCGCCAAAGTCATCCAGCAGTACCATGCCCGACTTCTGAATAGCCGAACGCAGGGCAGGGCTGACGCGAGAATCATCATCCGGTTTTGGATGGAGCTGGCGATTAATCGTCTGGGTGAGCGCAGTGGCCTTGTTGACCACATCCGATTCCGGCAGCGGCAGCGGAGAGGCGTCATTCCAGATGATCTGAGAGCAGTCGAACGGCGCGAACGGCGAGTTCTGGCGCGTGTTCCAGGCGCCCGGCGTGTGGATATTACACATCCCGGTGCCTTTGAGGCGCAACGTATCTCCCACGCGTACACCCGCTTCTTCGAGCTGCTGTACGCTGGTGGCTTCCACAGTTTGCGCCCCTTTGATCCACGACAGGGTAAATTTAATCGGCATATCCAGCGGCACGAAGAGCAGCAGCATGACGAAGATTAACGCGGCGCCACCGGCAATCACCGCGCTGCGGAGCCAGTGCTGAAGCGGGAAGTTTTTCACTTCGTCGTGCAGGGATAAGTAGCGCCCCTGGCGTACAACGTGGCGGTCGAGATAGATATCAATATCCGTTTTGTGGCCAAGGTCCTGCGCAATCCACGGCTGCCAGTGGCGCGGATAGATAAGATCGATGATCCCGAGCGAGATATTGTTGATATGTTCCTGATCGTTCTCACCGAACAGTCCCCAGCGTTTTGGGGTTCCGCGCAGGCAGTGAATTTCGCGTAATGACGTTTTTGCCGGCGGAGCAAATATGCCCCACAGCCCGGCGGCCAGAAGCAGTACTGCGCCACCCGCGAGCCACGGAACAAACACGTCCGGCGTCAGCAGGCAGATGAAAAAGAGCAGGAACGAGGCGACAATCAGCACCGCTTCGCGAATGCCATCCGGGCGGCTCAGGACGTACTCTTCATGCGTTTCCTGGCGGATGTTCAGCAGTTCGATCTGCTCAGTCTCTTCACCGCGAATAGAGGCCTGCGTTCCGCTTGCGCGTTCCAGCGCAAAGCGTGGCGCTTCCTGAACATATTCGCTCAGTGTATGACCATTGAGGGAGATAACCAGCGGCAGCGTATCGGTATGGATGAGCTCGACGCTGTTTTCGTCGTTAATATACTGCTCCCAGAAGGGAGGCAGGTGCACTTCAACAGAGTCGAGATAGTAACGCCACTTGTTGGGATCGTCGGTTGTAATACCGTAGCGGGTAATGGAGCGCGTTACGCACAGAACGGTGTCGCTTTGGGCGTTAAGGTTGAGCGATACGGGGGCGGCGCTGGCACCGGTAGGGCCAGGCGAAAGCCGGGATCGGTTCAGCGTGTCGAGATACTGCTCAACGGTGCTGCGTTCCTCTGGCGAAAGCTTGCGCGTGTTTGCCCCGGCGAACGCGTTCAAAAAGGGCAGCCGATAACGGCGATGTACGCGGCGCCTGAATACCCACACCGCAATCGACGCGCAGGCCAGCACAGCAGCGAGAAAAATCAAAATGGTGCTCATGCTTTCCCCATCTTACTTATCTTCTTACAGGTGTTGTCAGTCGCACCTTTTGTACAATGAATGAGATTCTGTGGTCGGCTATCGGCAAGTATGGAGTCTAACTTGAGCATGTTGACGCGCATCCCATTGACCGGTAATGATAACAAAGCCTGTTCCGGCGCGATATCAGCAAATTCCTGGAAACATTTCAACCTCTTGACATTTGTTTTGAAATGAGAATCGCCTACAGTTACGTTGCATAAATGTAAATAAAGAGCAATTGACATTGCCGAAACCGTGCGGCGTATCGCACAATAAAGCCAGTTCACCCAGCAAAGACCCGTCAAGATGACCAAACCCTTACAAAAGCCCACCATTCTGAATGTTGAAACCGTCGCGAAATCGCGTCTGTTTAATGTCGAAAGCGTGGATCTGGAGTTCAGCAACGGTGTGCGTCGTGTTTATGAGCGTATGCGCCCCTCCTCGCGTGAAGCGGTGATGATTGTGCCCATCGTCGACGAGCACCTGATCCTCATTCGTGAATACGCCGTGGGCACAGAATCCTACGAGCTGGGCTTCTCCAAAGGACTGATCGACCCGGGTGAAACGGTGTTTGAAGCGGCAAACCGGGAGCTGAAAGAAGAGGTCGGTTTTGGCGCGAAAGAGCTGACGTTCCTGAAAAAGCTGAGCATGGCACCGTCCTATTTCTCCAGCAAAATGAACATCGTTGTCGCGGAAGATCTCTATCCTGAATCGCTGGAAGGAGACGAGCCGGAACCGCTGCCGCAGGTTCGCTGGCCGCTGGCTCATCTGATGGATTTGCTGGAAGATCCTGACTTTAACGAGGCGCGCAACGTGAGCGCACTGTTCCTGGTGCGGGAGTGGCTGAAGGGACAGGGACGTTTGTAGCGCCACCATTAAAAACGGCAACCGAAGGTTGCCGTTTTGCATTGACGTTGTAGGCCGGGTCAGGCGTAGTCGCCACCCGGCTTTTTTGTTGGCGTCAGAACAGCTCGTGCGTTTCGCCGTTATCAATCAATTCCGTACCCACCTCATGCACTGCCTGCGTGGTTGGCTGAGTGCCCTCGATGAAATACTCGGCACGGCTGTTACCGCCATTCGCGAGCTGTCCGGTACTGCGGTCGATATTCACCGTCACCACGCCCGGTGGAGGCGTTAGCGGCTGCTCTGGTACGCCCTCGAGAACGGCCTTCATGTATGCATCCCAGGCAGGTTGCGCACTCTTCGCGCCGCCTTCGTAACCGGAAATCTGATCTTTAATCGCGCCAGAGGCGGTCGTGCGCCCCAGATCGCGGCGGTGATCGTCAAAACCAATCCAGACGGAGGTGACAACCCCCGGGCCATAACCTGAGAACCAGGCATCTTTTGAACTGTTGGTTGTCCCGGTTTTGCCGCCGATGTCGTGGCGCTGCAAATCGCGGCCCGCTCGCCAGCCGGTGCCTTGCCAGCCCGGTTCACCAAAGATGTTGGTGTTCAGTGCGCTCTTAATCAGGAACGACAGCGGCGTGCTGATCACGTGCGGGGCATACTCCTGCGCGCCACTCTGGGCGACCAGCGCCTGATTGGCCTGTTCCAGCTGAGGCTGCGGCACCGCCAGATTCTGACGTTCCTGAGAGATCGCCACATCTTCCATATCCTTGTTTTCCAGGACATTGGATTTTGGCGTGTCGCCGTAAATCACCGGAATATCGCATTCAGGGCAGGCAATTTTCGGTTTCGCTTCAAACAGTACGCCGCCCTGATCGTTCTCGATTTTGCTGATGAAATACGGATCGACCAGGAAGCCGCCGTTCGCCATCACCGAGTAGCCACGCGCAACCTGGAGCGGCGTAAAGGACGCGGAGCCGAGCGCCAGAGATTCAGTATGAACGATGTTTTGCGCCGGGAAGCCAAAGCGTTGCAGATACTCTGCCGCATAATCCACGCCCATCGCACGCATCGCGCGAACCATGACCACGTTCTTCGACTGGCCAAGGCCCTGGCGCAGACGGATAGGGCCAGCGTATTGCGCCGGAGAGTTCTTCGGCTGCCAGTCAGAGCCCGCACCGGCGTCCCAGCGGGAAATTGGCACGTCGTTGAGAATGCTGGCGAGAGTCAGCCCCTTATCCATCGCCGCGGTATACAGGAACGGTTTGATGTTCGAACCAACCTGACGCAGCGCCTGGGTCGCGCGGTTAAATTTGCTCTGGTTGAAATCGAACCCGCCAACCAGCGCCATCACGGCGCCGTTCTGCGGATTGATGGAGACCAGCGCAGAGTTTACGTCCGGCACCTGCGCCAGCCACCAGGCATCACCGACCTGACGCACCCAGATTTGTTGTCCGGTTTGTACGACATCGGTCACTTTACGTGGCGTAGGCCCCTGAAGGGTGTCAGAACGGTATGGACGCGCCCAGCGGACACCCTCCATGCGCAGCGAAACGGATGTGCCATCGGCCATCATCGCCACTGCTTCCTGTGGATCGGCCTGGGTGACGACCGCCGGACGCAGCGGGCCATAGGTCGGCAGTGCTTTCAGGGAATCCGTGATTTTTTTACTGTCCCATGCGCCTTCACCCACTTTCCACAGCACGTTGGACGGGCCGCGATAGCCGTGACGCATATCGTAATCCATCACGTTATTACGCACCGCCTGCTGGGCAGCCTGCTGCACCTTGCGGGTCACGGTGGTATAGACGCGATAACCATCTTCATACGCTTTATCACCGTAGCGACTCACCATCTCCTGGCGAACCATTTCAGTAAGATACGGTGCAGAGAAGGCGATTTCCGGCGCATGGTAATTGGCGTCAATAACGTCGCTGCGCGCCTTATCGTACTCAGACTGGCTGATATAGCCTTCGCTCAACATACGCGACAGCACCACGTTACGGCGCGCGGTGGCGCGGTCCAGCGAGTAGAGCGGGTTAAACGTGGATGGCGCTTTTGGCAGGCCGGCAATAGTCGCCATTTCGCTCAGCGTGAGCTGATCGATCGGCTTACCAAAATAGACCTGAGCCGCAGCCCCTACGCCATAGGCGCGGTAGCCCAGATAGATCTTGTTGAGGTAAAGCTCAAGGATCTCGTCTTTGCTCAGCAGTTGCTCAATGCGGATCGCGAGGAACACCTCTTTGATCTTACGCATCAGCGTCTTTTCCGGGCTGAGGAAGAAGTTACGCGCCAGCTGCTGGGTAATGGTACTTGCCCCCTGAGAGGCATGACCGGAGAACAGCGCCACGCTTGCCGCACGGAAAATACCGACCGGATCGACACCGTGGTGCTCGTAAAATCGGCTGTCCTCGGTGGCGATAAAAGCCTTCACCATCACGGGTGGAATTTGATTTAAGGTCAGAGGGATACGACGTTTCTCGCCGTATTGCGCCATCAGTTCACCATCGGCGCTATAGACCTGCATAGGGATCTGAAGCCGCACATCACGAAGCGTGGCGACATCAGGGAGTTGCGGCTCGACATATTTGTACAAACCAATAATCGAGCCTGCTCCCAGCAGAATGCAACAGACTGCAAGGATCAATAAATACTTTACGAACTTCACCGGAGATTTCCCATTTGGTTTAGCCTGGGCAGTTTCTAAACAATCGCGCGGTAGTATAAAGGCAAGCCTGATTCATTGATATAGCCGTCACTCCGACGGGCGATAAGGAGATCGTGAAGCATGGCTTTTAAAACGTGGCAAACAGGCGTTCATATTCAACAGGATAAGGTGGTTGCGGTAGCGCTGACCAGAGAGCGGGCCGGTTGGCGTTTACGGCGCTGGTGGGCGGTACCGCTGTCGGACGGCGTTATCGGGGAAGGCAAAATACTTAAGCCAGAACAGCTGGTTAACGCATTACGTGGCTGGCGGAAAACATTGCCGCACTCGCACCGGGTATTTCTCTCATTTCCGGCGACGCGCGTTCTGCAACGCGCGTTGCCCCGTCCATCCGTTACCTTGCGTGACAGCGAACAGCTCACCTGGGTAGGCGCCGCATTAGCGCGTGAGCTGGAGATGCCCGCCGATACGCTCTGCTTTGACTACGCGCAGGATACGTTCAGCAACACTTTTCAGGTTACCGCAGCGCAAAACAGAGAGGTCGATACCCTGTTGACGCTGGCGAACGCGCTGCGTTTGCGTCTGGCAGCAATCGCCCCGGATGCCGGCGCGCTGGCTAATCTTCTCTCTGCTGTTGCCCCCGCCCGGTGCGTCGCCTGGAGAGATCAACACCAGTGGCTATGGGCGATGCGTCACCAGTGGGGGCGGCGCTACACCACAGAAGCGGCGACGGTGAATGAACTGGCGGCGCTGCTTGCGCTTTCTCCTTCTGATATCGCCGTGTTTGATGCTGCCCGCGATCCCTGGGAAGCGGTGACGCTGTGCCAGCCGCCGCTGCCGGAATGCGGTGCTGATTACACCGTCGCCCTGGCGCTGGCCATGAGCGAGGCGCCGTAATGAGCATGCCCAATCTTTTACCCTGGCGTCGGCAGCAACGTAATCAGCGCCTGCGTTTCTGGGGGCTGCTGTTTGCTGGCTCATGGCTGGTGATGCTGGCGGGGAGTATCAGCCTGCGGGCGACGCAGACTCTCGCATTGCAGGCGTTGCAGAGCGAACTGGCGGGGACACGTGCGGTACAGAAAGTATTGAGAGCCCGTCAGCCGCAGTCAGCGGGGCAGAAAACCCCTTCGCTGCCGTTTGATCCGGCCTGGCAACCTGCGCTGGAGTCCCTTGCCAGCGCAATGCCCCGGCAGGCGTGGCTAACGGCGCTGCGTTATCAGCCACCCTCGCTGACCCTGACCGGCTATACCACCTCACTGCCAGCGCTCACCGCCATGACCGATGCACTGAAAAGGGTGACGGGATTTAACCCCGGACCGGCAGGCGAAATGCAACAGGATAGCCAGGGGCGATGGATGTTCTCTTTTCAACTGCATAGCCGGAGGTAGCCCGTGGGTATCTGGTATCAACGCTGGACTGATGCACGTCCTTCCCGGCGCGTCCTTTGCTGGTTGATCGCATCGGGGCTTGTTGCGTGGGCAATTTGGGGACTGCTGCTCAGGCCCGCAGCTCTGCGCTACACCGATATTCAGGCGCAGGCCATCAGTGCGAAGCGAATCAACGCCTCGCTGTGGCCAGAGGCCGGACGGCGAGCAGTGGTTACGCAAGTGACGCCCTCGCAGCCCTTTTCTCCCCTGGCTTTTCAGCGTGAGGGCGCAAGGCTGGTGTACTGGAAGCCGCAGCAGAGTGGGGGAGAGCTGGCGCTGGATGCCTCCTGGGGCGCGGTCCCGGCGCTCTTTTCCCGGCTGGCGCTTGAGAACGCGCGGGTGAGGGCGTTTTCCATCACCCCACAGGGCAAACAGTTACGCCTCAGCCTGCAACTGGAGATCGGTCATGCGCAGTAAAGCCCGTTTGCTGATCCTGCTTTCTCCGCTTTTCCTGACCGGGATGCGGGATCCCTTCTCTGTGCCGGAAGAGCGTTGCGCAGCCGGGCAGCTCAGCCAGTGGCGGTATCAGGGGGTAGTCAGCGGCAGCAGGGATATCGGCCTTATGCAGGACGGGCAGAAGCGTTGGTACCGGGTAAAAACGCAGGTGCGGTTACCGACAGGCTGGCGGGTGAGCGCGATAGATAAACAACAACTGACCGTTGATGTCGGCGACATGTGCGAGCCGAAGCGATGGACATGGCAACGAGAAGGAACGAAAAAAAGTGAAGATAAGGATAGGGCTGTTACTGGCGGCACTCAGCCAGCCCCTGTGGGCCGCGACGCCAAAACCGGTCACCCTGCTGGTGGATGATGTCCCGGTGGTGCAGATATTACAGGCGCTGGTGGCGCAGGAGGATCGCAATCTGGTGGTGTCGCCGGATGTCAGCGGTTCGCTTTCGCTGAATTTAACGCGGGTGCCCTGGAGACAGGCGCTTCAGACGGTAGTGAACAGCACCGGGCTGGTATTGCGGGAAGAGGGCGGCATTTTTTATGTGCATACGGCGGCCTGGCAACGGGAGCAACAGACGCGTAAAGAGCAGGAGCGGGCCCAGCGTCTGCTTGACGCCCCGCTGCACTCTCACAGCATTCCGTTTGCTTATGCGGATGCTGCCGAATTGCAAAAAGCGGCAGAAAAGCTCTTAAGCCCGAAAGGCAGTCTCTCCGTCGACAAGCGCACCAACCGTTTCCTGGTCAGGGATAACCAGACGGTGGTGGATATGCTCCAGCGCTGGGCTGTGCAGATGGATCTGCCCGTCGAGCAGGTGGAACTGGCGGCGCAGATTGTGACCATCAGTGAAAAAAGCCTGCGTGAACTGGGGGTGAAATGGAACCTCGCTGACGCAACGGAGGCCGGTAAGGTGGGTCAGGTCACGACGCTGGGGGCGGACCTGTCGGTGGCCAGTGCAACCACCCACGCAGGGTTTAACATCGGGCGCATCAACGGCAGGATGCTGGATCTTGAGTTGTCGGCGCTTGAGCAAAAGCAGCAGGTGGATATCATCGCCAGCCCGCGGCTGCTGGCATCGCACATGCAGCCGGCCAGCATCAAGCAGGGCAGCGAAATTCCGTATCAGGTTTCCAGCGGCGAGAGCGGGGCGACGTCCGTTGAATTTAAAGAGGCGGTATTAGGCATGGAGGTCACGCCGGTGGTCCTGCCAGGCGGTCGCGTGCGCCTGAAACTGCATATCAGTGAAAATATGCCCGGCCAGGTGCTGCAACAGGCAGACGGCGAAACGCTGGCGATCGATAAGCAGGAGATCGAAACGCAGGTAGAGGTAAAAAGTGGGGAAACGCTCGCGCTGGGCGGGATCTTTTCGCAAAAGAATAAAACCGGACGCGACAGCGTGCCCGTGCTGGGCAACATTCCGTGGCTGGGTCAGCTGTTCCGCCATGACGGAAAAGATAACGAACGGCGCGAGTTAGTGGTGTTTATCACGCCACGTCTGGTCAGTATTCATTAATGGGTAACGATCCCCGCAATGATTTTGCATTCAGTTTGTTGCAGATGTTTGACGTGGGGCATGAATTAGCATACAAGGAGTACCGATTTGAGTTGGACTTACGTCTTATTTCCTTATGCGCCGGGAACGGTGATTTAATCAGTTGCCAAACAAGCCGGAGTATTGAGATAATTTTTCGTCTGACTCTCGCTCTATTGCAAATGAGGTTTCAGTTCATGTCCTGCTACGCCGGGTGTCTGCGCAGCGGGGATTACCATTAACGAATAGTCTTAGTAGTACCGAAAAAATGGCAGAGAAACGCAATATCTTTCTGGTTGGGCCTATGGGTGCCGGCAAAAGCACTATTGGGCGTCAGTTAGCTCAACAACTCAATATGGAATTTTACGATTCTGATCAAGAGATTGAGAAACGAACCGGAGCGGATGTGGGCTGGGTCTTCGACGTAGAAGGCGAAGAAGGTTTCCGTGACCGAGAAGAAAAAGTGATCAACGAACTCACGGAAAAACAGGGCATTGTGCTGGCAACTGGCGGCGGCTCTGTAAAATCTCGCGAAACCCGCAACCGTCTCTCCGCCCGTGGCGTAGTGGTCTATCTTGAGACGACCATCGAAAAACAGCTGGCACGCACGCAGCGTGATAAAAAGCGCCCGTTGTTGCAGGTTGAAACACCGCCACGTGAAGTTCTGGAAGCTTTGGCCGATGAACGCAATCCTCTGTACGAAGAGATTGCTGATGTGACCATTCGTACTGACGATCAAAGCGCTAAAGTGGTTGCAAACCAGATTATTCATATGCTGGAAAGCAACTGATTCTGGCTTTATATACACTCGCCTGCGGGTAAAAGCATTTAAGGTGGATGTCGCGTCATGGAGAGGATTACAGTTACTCTCGGGGAACGTAGTTACCCTATCACCATCGCGGCTGGTTTGTTTAACGACCCAGCTTCCTTCTTACCACTGAAAGCGGGTGATCAGGCGATGCTGGTCACCAACGAGACGCTGGCTCCGCTTTATCTCGACCGTGTACGTCACCTGCTTGAGCAGGCGGGCGTGAAGGTCGACAGTGTGATTCTGCCCGATGGCGAGCAGTACAAAAGCCTGACGGTACTGGATACCGTCTTTACCGCACTTCTGCAAAAACCGCACGGTCGTGATACAACACTGCTTGCCCTGGGCGGCGGCGTTGTGGGCGATCTGACCGGTTTTGCAGCCGCCAGCTATCAGCGCGGCGTGCGCTTTATTCAAATTCCAACCACGTTGCTCTCACAGGTCGATTCTTCTGTGGGCGGTAAAACGGCGGTTAACCATCCGCTCGGCAAAAACATGATTGGCGCGTTCTACCAGCCTGCCTCGGTGGTGGTGGATCTCGACTGTCTGAAAACCTTGCCAGCGCGCGAACTGGCGTCCGGCCTTGCAGAAGTGATCAAATACGGCATTATTCTTGACGGGGAATTCTTCACCTGGCTGGAAGAGAATATGGATGCGCTGCTGCGCCTCGACGGGCAGGCAATGGCCTACTGTATTCGCCGTTGTTGTGAGCTGAAAGCAGAAGTCGTTGCCGCAGATGAGCGTGAAACCGGCTTACGTGCTTTACTGAATCTGGGGCATACGTTTGGTCATGCGATCGAAGCCGAAATGGGCTACGGTAACTGGCTTCACGGTGAAGCTGTCGCTGCCGGAATGGTTATGGCGGCGCGAGCCTCTGAACGTCTGGGGCAGTTCAGGCCGGAAGAGACAGCACGTATCATCGCGTTGCTTAAACGTGCTGGCTTGCCGGTGAGTGGTCCGCAGGAAATGTCTGCGCAGGCGTACCTTCCCCACATGATGCGCGATAAAAAAGTATTGGCAGGTGAGATGCGTCTGGTACTCCCGCTTGCAATAGGGAAAAGTGAAGTGCGCGGCGGAGTGCCGCACGAAGTCGTACTTGGCGCTATTGCTGATTGTCAGCAGGCGTAACAACTAGAAAGGTCAGACCGCTGTAACAGGTGGTCGTTTTAGCTTCAGGTAAATGCAGAGTCGTTGGCAGAAGCCTTTGAGTGGGGTGTTAAATGGATGAATTCAAACCAGAAGACGAGCTGAAACCCGATCCCAGCGATCGTCGTACTGGTCGTTCTCGTCAATCTTCAGAACGTGATAACGAGCCGCAGATCAATTTTGACGATGTCGAACTGGATGCAGACGATCGTCGCCCTTCGCGTAGCCGTAACGCGCGAAATGAGCGAGAAGACGAGGAGTATGAATCCGAAGAAGAGTTAATGGATGAACAGCCTGTTGAACGTCGTCCGCGCAAACGTAAAAAAGCGGTAGCGGCAAAACCGGCCTCCCGTCAGTACATTATGATGGGCCTTGGCGTTCTGGTGCTGGTCTTGCTGATTGTCGGCATTGGGTCCGCGCTAAAAGCACCTTCTACCAATTCTACCGAGCAGACGGCGTCTGCCGAGAAGAGCATTGACCTGTCTGGTAACGATGCGAGCAACCAGGCGAATGGCGCTCAGCCTGCGCCGGGCACCACTTCCGCAGAGCAGACCGCAGGTAACACCAGCGCTGGCCAGGATATCTCTCTGCCGCCTGTCTCTGCGACCCCGACTCAGGGCCAGGCGCCTGCGACGCCTGAAGGTCAGCAGCGTGTTGAAGTTCAGGGCGATCTGAACAATGCGCTGATGCAGCCGCAGAATCAGGAGCAGGTTAACGCTGCCGTGGTGAACTCCACGCTGCCAACTGAACCAGCCACCGTTGCGCCAGTTCATGGCAGCAATGCCCAGCAGCAAACGGCGACAACGGAAACCAAACCGCGCCAGACGCAGACTGCGCCACGCCAGGAGCGTAAGCAGGCTGTGATTGAGCCGAAGCGTGAGACGAAACCGCAAACCGTGGCAAAAGCGCCAGAAACGAAAGCGCCAGCGCAGACCAAACCTGCTGTGAGCCAGCCGGTTAAAGCGCCAACGCCTGCGGCAACCACTGCACCGAAAGCAACGGCGACCACAACCGCGCCTGCTGCAACAACACCTTCTGCAACAACACCTGCGGCTCCCGCAGCCAAAACGGGCGCTGCATCAGGTAAAACGACGGGCAACGTGGGTTCTTTGCAGTCGGCCTCTTCCAGCAACTACACCCTTCAGCTGAGCAGTTCGTCTAACTATGACAACCTCAACGCCTGGGCGAAGAAATCGAATCTGAAAAACTACGTGGTTTATCAGACGACCCGTAACGGTCAACCGTGGTATGTGCTGGTGAGTGGTATTTATGCTTCCAAAGATGAAGCAAAACGTGCCGTTTCCACGCTGCCAGCCGACGTGCAGGCGAAAAACCCGTGGGCGAAGCCGATTCATCAGGTGCAGGCCGATCTGAAGTAATGTTTAAAGCGCAGGATGCTGTCGGAGCTTTCTCCACAGCCGGAGAAGGTGTAATCAGTTAGTCAGCATGAAAAAAAATCGCGCTTTTCTGAAATGGGCAGGGGGGAAATACCCCCTGCTCGACGATATTAAAAAGCACCTGCCGAAAGGCGAGTGTCTTATCGAGCCCTTCGTTGGTGCTGGATCGGTGTTCCTGAATACCGATTTTTCTCGTTATATCCTGGCGGATATCAACAGCGACCTTATCAGCCTCTATAACATCGTCAAACTGCGTACCGATGAGTATGTGGAAGAGGCGCGGAAGCTGTTTACGCCAGAGAACAACAACCCGGACGTCTACTATCAGTTCCGCGCTGAGTTTAATCAAAGCCAGGATCCGTTCCGTCGCGCGCTGTTGTTTCTTTATCTCAACCGCCATGGTTACAACGGTCTGTGCCGGTATAATCTGCGTGGCGAGTTTAACGTGCCGTTTGGCCGCTATAAGCGTCCCTACTTCCCACAGGACGAGCTGTATCACTTTGCTGAAAAAGCGCAGAATGCCGAGTTCTACTGTCTCTCCTATGAAGAGTGCATGGATCTGGCGGGCGTAAACTCGGTGGTCTACTGCGACCCGCCTTACGCGCCACTGTCTGCCACGGCAAATTTCACCGCCTACCACACCAATAGCTTCAGCCCGGCCGAGCAGGCTCGTCTGGCTGAGATGGCGGAAAAGCTGGTCAGCAAAAGAATTCCGGTGTTAATTTCGAATCACGACACGCCTGATACGCGCGAATGGTACAAAGCCGCGAAGCATTTTCAGGTAAAAGTGCGGCGTAGCATTAGCAGCAACGGCGGCACACGTAAAAAGGTGGACGAACTTCTGGCGCTTTATCGACCCTGAGCCTTTGCCCGCCGGTAAACACATTTCAAGGAGATGCGGATGAAACAGTTTTTGATTGCCCCCTCAATTCTGTCGGCCGATTTTGCCCGCCTGGGTGAAGACACTGCCAAAGCTCTCGCGGCTGGCGCGGATGTCGTCCATTTCGACGTTATGGATAACCACTACGTTCCCAACCTGACCATCGGTCCGATGGTGCTTAAAGCGCTGCGTAACTACGGGATCACCGCGCCCATTGACGTGCATCTGATGGTGAAACCGGTTGACCGCATCGTGCCTGATTTCGCCGCGGCGGGTGCCAGTATCATCACTTTCCACCCGGAAGCCTCCGAACACGTTGACCGCACGCTACAGCTGATCAAAGAGAACGGCTGTAAGGCGGGACTGGTCTTTAACCCGGCGACCCCGCTGAGCTATCTCGACTACGTGATGGACAAGCTGGACGTGATCCTGCTGATGTCCGTCAACCCGGGCTTTGGTGGTCAGTCATTTATCCCTCAGACCCTCGACAAACTGCGTGAAGTGCGCCGCCGTATCGATGAGTCTGGCTATGATATTCGTCTGGAAGTGGACGGCGGCGTGAAGGTCAATAACATCGGTGAGATTGCGGCGGCAGGGGCGGATATGTTCGTCGCAGGCTCCGCCATCTTCGATCAACCGGATTACAAAAAAGTCATTGATGAAATGCGCCGTGAACTGGCGAAGGTAAGTCATGGATAAATTGCAGGCTATTCGGGGTGTAGCATTTGACCTCGACGGCACGCTGGTCGACAGCGCGCCAGGATTAACCCGCGCCGTCGATCAGGCGCTGTATGCCCTTGAACTCCCCGTTGCAGGCGAAGAGCGCGTGGTGACGTGGATTGGTAACGGTGCAGACGTGCTGATGGAGCGCGCGCTGACCTGGGCTCGTCAGGAGCGTGCCTCTCAGCGTTCCGCGCAAGGTAAACCGAGTGTTGACCACGCGGATATTCCCCAGGATGAGCAGCAGCGTATTCTGCGCAAACTGTTCGACCGTTTCTACGAAGAGACCGTCGAAGAGGGTAGCTTCCTGTTCCCGGATGTCGCTGAAACGCTGAGCGCGCTACATGCCAAAGGCATCCCGCTGGGACTGGTGACTAACAAGCCGACACCGTTCGTTGCGCCTCTGCTGGAAGCGCTGGATATCGCGAAATACTTCTCCGTAATTGTGGGCGGCGATGACGTGCAGAATAAAAAGCCGCATCCGGAACCGCTATTGCTGGTGGCAGGAAAATTATCCTTAGCGCCTGCGGAGCTGCTCTTTGTCGGGGATTCCCGCAATGATATTCTGGCTGCCAGAGCGGCAGGTTGCCCGTCGGTTGGGTTGACCTACGGCTACAACTATGGTGAAGCCATTACGCTGAGTGAGCCGGACGTTGTGTTCGACCACTTCAAAGATTTGTTGCCCGCACTCGGGCTCTCGCACAGTGAACATCAGGAATTGAATAATGACTAAGCCCATCGTTTTTAGTGGCGCACAGCCTTCAGGTGAACTGACCATTGGTAACTACATGGGTGCGTTACGTCAGTGGGTGAGCATGCAGGATGACTACCACTGCATTTACTGCATCGTGGATTTGCATGCTATCACCGCGCGTCAGGATCCCGAGAAGCTGCGCAAAGCAACACTTGATACGCTGGCGCTGTACCTGGCGTGCGGTATCGATCCAGAGAAGAGCACCATTTTCGTTCAGTCTCACGTGCCAGAGCACGCGCAGCTGGGCTGGGCGCTGAACTGCTACACCTATTTCGGCGAGCTGAGCCGCATGACCCAGTTCAAGGATAAGTCTGCCCGCTACTCTGAAAACATCAACGCCGGTCTGTTTGACTATCCGGTGCTGATGGCGGCCGACATTCTGCTGTACCAGACCAACCAGGTGCCGGTGGGTGAAGACCAGAAGCAGCACCTGGAGCTGAGCCGCGATATTGCCCAGCGCTTCAATGCGCTTTACGGTGACGTGTTCAAAGTGCCTGAGCCGTTTATTCCGAAATCCGGTGCGCGCGTGATGTCGCTGCTGGAGCCGACCAAAAAGATGTCCAAGTCTGACGATAACCGCAACAACGTTATCGGCCTGCTGGAAGATCCGAAATCGGTGGTGAAAAAGCTCAAGCGTGCGGTGACCGACTCCGACGAGCCGCCAGTGGTGCGCTACGACGTGCAGAACAAAGCGGGCGTGTCAAACCTGCTGGACATTCTCTCCGGTGTGACCGGACAGAGCATTCCTGAGCTGGAAAAGCACTTTGAAGGCAAGATGTACGGCCACCTGAAAGGCGAAGTGGCAGACGCCGTTTCCGGCATGCTGACCGAGTTGCAGGAGCGCTATCACCGTTACCGTAACGACGAAGCTTTCCTGCAAAAAGTGATGAAAGAGGGCGCGGAAAAAGCCAGCGCGCGCGCCTCCGAAACCCTGAAAGCGGTGTACGACGCGATTGGGTTTGTGGCGAAACCTTAAGCCGCTTTGCCGGGTGGCGCTAACGCTTACCCGGCCTACGGGACTTTGCAGGTCGGGTAAGGCGGAGCCACCACCCGACAAAACTGACGAAACAAAAAAACCGGGACATCCCCGGTTTTTTTACGCCTGAAAAACGCTTACTGCTGTGCCGCCGGGCCGCAACCGCCGATGATCTTCGAAATGGAGATCGCCGGGTGAAGCAGGTAATCGTAGCTGCAATTATTTTTAGTATTTTGAACGTGACCGGTGCAGGCCGTCAGAGTTGATAACAGGCCGACCAGTACGGCAGCTTTTGCCAGTTTGAACATACGCATTCCTTGTCAAAAAATCGAAAATTGGATGTAACACGAGGGAATAAATGGAAAAGTTCCATTATGCGGGCGGTATGTTATCGACTGAGGTAAGAAGGGAGTAGTCCGCTTAAAGACTACTCCCGGGAGAGATTATGCGTTAGTGGCTGGAGAACCAGTTCAGTTTTTCGCGCAGGGCTACCACGCGACCCACCACGATCAGCGCCGGGCTTTCAACCTGCTGCGCCAGCTCGCCCAGCTGCGTCAGCACGCCATCGACCACGCGCTGCGTAATGGCGGTGCCGTTTTCCACCAGTGCGACCGGCATATCTGCTTCCATGCCGTGCTCCAGCAGTTTCGCCTGAATCGTGGCTGCCTGATTTAGCCCCATATAGAACACCAGCGTCTGCTTTTCAGCGGCCAGATTATGCCAGTCCAGTTCGCTGCCGGTTTTCAGGTGGCCCGTCACCAGGCGCACGCTCTGGGCATAGTCGCGATGGGTTAACGGAATGCCGGAATAGGCAGAACAGCCGGACGCCGCCGTAATGCCCGGCACCACGGAGAACGGAATACCCGCGTTGCACAGGGTTTCCAGCTCCTCGCCGCCGCGACCAAAGATAAACGGATCGCCCCCTTTCAGGCGCACCACGCGCTTACCTTTTTGCGCTTCCCGCAGCAGGATCTGGTTGATCTCCTCCTGCGGTACGCAGTGATAACCTGCCCGTTTGCCGACGAACACGCGGTCAGCATCCCGGCGCACCAGATTCATGATGTCATCAGAGACCAGACGGTCATACACCACGATGTCCGCCTGCTGGATCTGCTGGAGACCCTTCAGCGTCAGCAGGCCCGCATCGCCGGGGCCAGCGCCCACCAGCACCACTTCACCGCGATGATCCAGCGGTTCAGAGAGGAGTTGCTCGGTCGTCTCTTCAACGGCTTTGGTGTCCTGATTGGCCAGCGACTGCGCCAGCCTGTCGTTGACAAAGAACTTCTCCCAGAAGCGACGGCGTTCGCCCACGGTTGCGAAGGTTTGCTTCACGCGGGAACGCAACTGCCCGGCGTAATGGGCTATCTGACCAAGATGCTGCGGCAGCACGGCTTCCAGTTTTTCCCGCAGCAGACGGGCAAGAACGGGCGAGCGCCCGCCGGACGACACCGCAATCATCAGCGGTGAACGGTCAATAATCGACGGCATGATAAAGCTCGCCTCTTTCGGCGCATCCACCACGTTACAGAAGATGCGGCGCGCTTCGCAGGCGTCGCTGACGCGCTGGTTAACGTCATCGTTATCCGTTGCGGCGATGGTCAGCCAGCAGGTATCCAGCAGGGATTCATCAAATTCGCCCTGCACCTGGGTGAGCATCCCTTCTTGCGCCCAGACGTCAAACTGTGGGGCAAAAGTGAGGGCGTTGACGGTCAGCCGGGCACCCGCCTCTAACAGCAGGCGTGCCTTGCGTTCAGCCACATCGCCGCCGCCCACGAGCAGGCAGTCGCGGTTGCGTAATTGACAAAAAATCGGCAGGTGATCCACGACGTTACCTCACAGCATTCATGGCGGGGGAAGAATTGACGTCAGGATAACAGCAGGAATCGTACAGAACATACGGTTTTTCCTGCCGTTACCCATAAGGGGTCATAAGCCTTTCCTATTGAAAAGGCGAGAGGTTACGCTTTCAGCTGCACCTCGCCGTCCTTCACGCGGACGTCGTAGTGTTTGACCGAGAAGCTTTCATCTTCCATGCAGAGTCCGTCGGTTAAGCGGAAGCGCTGCTTTTTCAGCGGGCTGGCAACCCACAGCTCGCCCTGGTGCTCCGCAATCAGACCGCGGGAGAGCACGCTGGCCTCGAAGAACGGGTCGATATTGCTGATGGCATAGACCTGTTCATCGTGGCGAGGGCGGAAAATCGCCACCTGCTCGTTGCCCAGCAGGGCACAGACGCCGGTTGCTGGCAGAATGTCGTTAATGTTGCAGATGTTTACCCACTGGCTCATGCGTTTTCCTCCACCAGCATCACCGGAATACGTTCATACGGGGTCGCTGGACGGTGCTGTTCGCGCTCCGGCACCACCTGCACGTTCGGGTCGCGCTGGGTGCTGTTGATAAAGTGTTTGAAGCGCGTCTGCGCCGCTGGCGTGTTCACGGTTTCGGTCCACTCGCAGATCACCGCCTCGCGCAGGCGAGTCATCTCGGATTCCAGCTGTTCATTCAGACCCAGCTTGTCGTCGATAATGACCGACTTCAGGTAGTCGATGCCGCCTTCGAGATTATCCAGCCAGGACGCGGTACGGGTCAGCTTATCGGCGGTACGAATGTAGAACATCATGAAGCGGTCGAGGTATTTGATCAGCGTATCGCGATCGAGATCGGCGGCCAGCAGATCCGCGTGGCGAGGTTTCATCCCGCCGTTACCGCACACGTACAGGTTCCAGCCTTTCTCGGTGGCGATGATACCCACGTCTTTCCCCTGGGCTTCCGCACATTCACGGGTACATCCTGACACGCCGAACTTCATTTTGTGCGGCGTACGGATGCCTTTGTAGCGATTTTCCAGCTCTACGCCGAAGCCCACGCTGTCGCCCACGCCGTAGCGGCACCAGGTGCTGCCGACGCAGGTTTTCGCCATGCGCAGCGCCTTGGCGTACGCGTGACCGGTTTCAAAGCCCGCTTCAATCAGCTGACGCCAGATTTCCGGCAGGTCATCTTTCTGCGCACCGAACAGGCCGATACGCTGGGAGCCGGTGATTTTGGTGTACAGGTTAAACTCACGGGCGATACGGCCCACGGCGACCAGCCCTTCCGGGGTAATCTCCCCTCCGGCAGAACGCGGGATCACCGAGTAAGTCCCGTCTTTCTGAATATTGGCCAGGAAGTTATCGTTGGTGTCCTGAAGCGGAGTGTGTTCTGGTTTGAGCACATATTCGTTCCAGCAGGACGCCAGCAGGGAACCGACGGTAGGCTTACATACTTCACAGCCATAGCCCTGGCCGTGTTTCTCCAGCAGTTCGTCGAAGGACTTAATGCCTTCCACGCGGATTAAGTGATACAGCTCCTGGCGAGAGTAAGCGAAGTGCTCGCACAGGTTGTTGTTCACTTCAATGCCCTGTTTTGCCAGCTCGGCGTTCAGCACCTGAGTGACCAGAGGAATACAGCCGCCGCAGCCGGTCCCGGCTTTGGTTTCCGCCTTCAGCGCCGCAACGGTGTGGCAGCCTTTGTTAATGGCGGAGATCAGCATGCCTTTGGTCACGTCGAAGCAGGAGCAAATCTGCGCGCTGTCCGGCAGTTTATCCACGCCGATGGACGGCTTACCGCTGGAGGCGTGCGCCGGGAGGATTAGCGCGTCCGGGTTCTCCGGCAGCTCAATGGCGTTCAGCACCAGCTGGAGCAGGTTACCGAAGTCGCTGGTATCACCCACCAGCACCGCCCCGAGCAGGGTTTTGTTGTCCGGGCTGACGATGAGACGTTTGTAGACTTCTTTGCTTTCGTCCAGATAAACATAGCTGCGGGAGTTCGGGGTGCGGCCATGCGCATCACCAATACCGCCCACGTCCACGCCCAGCAGTTTCAGCTTGGCGCTCATGTCTGCGCCGGTGAAGGCGTTTTCGCTGCCGAGGATATGGTCAACGGCGACCTGCGCCATTTTGTACCCTGGTGCAACCAGACCGTATACGCGGTTATTCCAGCTGGCGCATTCGCCGATGGCGTAGATATCCGGATCGGAGGTCTGGCAGGTATCGTTGATCATGATCCCGCCGCGCTGCGCAACGGCCAGACCGCACTGGGTGGCCAGCTTGTCGCGCGGGCGAATACCGGTGGAGAAGACGATGAAATCCACTTCCAGCTCGCTGCCGTCGGCAAAGCGCATGGTTTTACGCGCTTCGGTGCCTTCCTGCACGATCTCTTTGGTGTTCTTGCTGGTGTGAACCTTCACGCCCATGCTTTCGATTTTACGGCGTAGCTGGTCGCCACCCATATGGTCCAGCTGTTCCGCCATCAGCATCGGGGCAAATTCGATGACGTGGGTTTCAACGCCGAGGTTTTTCAGTGCGCCTGCCGCTTCCAGACCCAGCAGACCACCGCCGACAACCGCGCCGCGTTTGCTTCGACGTGCGCAGGATTCAATGGCGTTGAGGTCTTCAATGGTACGGTAAACGAAGCAATCCTGGGTTTCCGACCCTTTAATAGGCGGGATCCACGGATACGAGCCCGTCGCCATGATCAGCTTATCGTAAAAAACCGTACGTCCGGCGCTGGAGTGGATCACTTTCTCCTGACGGTTGATGGTGATAGCGCGTTCGCCCACCAGCACTTTTACGCCATGCTTCTCGTAGAACCCTTCACGCACCAGAGAGAGCTCTTCGGCGGTATGGTGAGAGAAGTAGGAAGACAAGTGCACACGGTCGTACGCCTTGCGGGGTTCTTCACAGAACACGGTAATATCGAACTGCTCAGCATCGGCTTTATCGAGAAGATCCTCAATAAAGCGGTGGCCGACCATGCCGTTACCGATGATAGCGAGTCTGACTTTGCTCATTTTTGCCTCGATTTCTTTTCTATTACTGCCTACCTTAACGATTCAGCAGGGGCACTTATTGATGCAAATCAAATACGCCTTCACCTACCCCTTAGTGGGTATATCTATGATTTGTCAGGATTTTTATAAGTGACGGATATTGTTTGATTTTTGTGCTTGCTTATTTTTTGCACAAATATAGTGGGGTTTTTTACCCATCGGCGGGCAGGGCGGGTGAGCAGGGGAAAACCCCCTTTGCAGTACGCAAAGGGGTTATGGCGATTAGTGGGTAGCTGTTGCCGGGTTGTGTTGACGGTGACGGGTCACAAAGCCCAGCACGAAGCACATGATGAACACCACGGCGTACAGACCGTTAGCGGTATGCAGCGCCGCCAGCGGGCCGCTGTGCGCAACAATCGGGCCCGTGACCACGAAGGTCAGCATGGTGCCGATGGTGCCGCAGGTCAGCACGGAGTTCACCAGCTTTGGCGAGGCCACTTTGGTCTGAAGAGAGCCAAGGGTGATGATCGAGGTGTAAATCGCACTGGAGAAGAAGCCCAGGGTCAGGATGAACCACGGCATATGCTCCGGGGAACCGTTGATGAACAGATACATCAGCACGGTCGCCAGACCCGCCAGAACGGTCAGGATCCGTTGCAGGTCGAAGAAGCGCAGGATAAAGCTAAACGCCCACATGCCGAACATGTAAGACATCCAGAAATCGCTCACCAGTTTACCCGCGTCGTTCAGGCTCATGCCCAGACCTTTCGCGTATTCAGGAACCCAGGAGATAAAGCCCAGCTGACCGAGGATGTAACACAGCGCGGCGATGGAGAGGAACAGTACGCCGATACCCCATTTTTCTTTCGCAACCGGCTCGGACGTAGTCTGCGCTTTTTTGCCCAGCACCGGGAACTCGCAGCCGAAGGTGAGAACAAAGATCGCGACATAAACCAGACCAATGCAGGCGTACACCCAGTACCACTCAATGCTGCGCGCCAGAAGATACGCGGCGACCATCGGGAAAATCATCCCGGCCATGCTGAAGAAGGAGTCGGTGAACAGCAGACGCGCGCCGCGCTGGCGGCCTTCATACATGTGCGTAATCAGGAATGTACCGATCGACATGGTGATCCCGCTCACCAGGCCCAGCACGAACATGGCGGCAGAGAAGAGGGCGATGCTGTGGCTCAGCATCAGGCCCGCCACGGCGGCAACCATCAGCACGAAGCCGAAACGCAGCTGCGTTTTCAGCGGCACGATTTCCATCAGCCAGGCATTAAGGAAAATAGAGATCAGGATCCCCGCGTTCAGGAAGGTGAAGGTGTTACTCATGCTGGAAACGGGCAGCTGGAAGTAGTCTGCGATATTTCCCATCACCATCCCGGTGACGATCACCAACGCGCCGGTCAGGGCGTAAGAGAAGAAGCTGATCCATGTGAGCTTGATGCGATTGCTGTTAGTCATGTCTGGCCTGTTAAAAGTAAAGAAAAACGCAATGACTGCGTTTGAGCGGGCAGATTTTAGTCGCGAAAGTGATCTAATTAAATCTTTTCAGAAAATTTTGAGCACAATTGCAGGTTTTAACGTGATGCAGATCACATTACGTTGTGGGGTGAACAATCGTTTGCGCGGTAATAATTGTTTCAATTTGGTAAAATTAGGTAAAAGACTGGTCTGGGTTCATACTGCTCTTTAGAATCAAGCCATTCGCTTTTTATACTGCGCTTTGTTAAGGAATTCTCATGCTCAAATCAACACTGGCGGCTGTCGCAGCTGTGTTTGCTCTTTCTGCCGTTTCCCCTGCTGCGCTGGCAGCTAAAGGAGACCCCCACGTCCTGCTGACTACCTCTGCGGGGAATATTGAGCTGGAGCTGGATAGCCAGAAAGCCCCTGTTTCGGTGAAAAACTTCCTCGACTACGTGAACAGTGGTTTTTATAACAACACCACGTTCCACCGCGTGATCCCGGGCTTTATGATTCAGGGTGGCGGTTTTAACGAGCAGATGCAGCAGAAACAGCCCAACCCGCCTATCAAAAATGAAGCAGACAACGGCCTGCTGAACAAGCGCGGCACCATCTCCATGGCGCGTACGGCGGACAAAGACAGCGCCACCAGCCAGTTCTTCCTCAACGTGGCTGATAACGCTTTCCTGGACCACGGTCAGCGCGACTTTGGCTACGCGGTGTTTGGCAAAGTGGTGAAAGGCATGGACGTTGCGGATAAGATCTCTCAGGTTCAGACTCACGATGTCGGTCCATACCAGAATGTGCCGTCTAAGCCAGTCGTCATTCTCTCCGCGAAAGTGCTGCCGTAATCGTTCCCCCACACGGGCACATCTTGCCCGTGTCTTTCCACCCTCCCTGCGAAAGCGCGTTTTGCTGCTTATACTTGTGGCAAACGGACTATTCAGGGAGGCGTAGTGAAAAAACTCACCGACAAGCAAAAATCCCGTCTCTGGGAGCAACAACGTAAGGTCAATTTTCAGGCCAGCTGCCTCCTTGAAAAAGGTAAGGGTCCCGCTGAACCCGATATCGAGACGCTGGAACTGGGGCCTTCCGCACCGGGTTTACCCCATCTGTGTCTTATTCACCGCCATTTATTCCGCAACGAAATGAAAGGCGCGGGCGAGCTGCGCACCGCCGATATTTCTAAGGGCGACATTCCTTTTTGCCATTTCGAGTACATCGAGAAAGTGGGTAATGAGCTGATGGCTTCGCTGGAAAGTGATAAATATCTGGTGGGCCTTCAGAAAGCAGAGTTTACAGACAGAATCAGTCATTACTACTGTGAAATCAACATGCTACATCCGTTTATGAGCGGTAATGGCGTGGCCCAGCGGATCTTCTTTGAACAACTGGCTATTCATGCGGGCTATGTGCTGAACTGGCAGGGGATCGGCCCGAACGACTGGGCAGCCGCCAATCAGAGCGGGGCAATGGGGGATTTGACCGCCCTGAACGCCATCTTTGCCAAAGTTGTGAGCGAAGCGCGGGAATCTGCGTAAAATAGGGCGGCCATTTTTTCAGGAGCCGCCATGATTCTGCTGATTGATAACTACGATTCCTTTACCTGGAACCTTTACCAGTATTTTTGTGAGCTGGGGGCAGAGGTGGTTGTCCGCCGTAACGATGAGATCGCGCTGGCTGACATTGACGCGCTGGCACCCCAGAAAATCGTGATTTCGCCGGGGCCGTGTACCCCTTCGGAGTCTGGTATCTCGCTGGAGGCGATCCGCCATTATGCGGGCAAACTGCCGATTCTGGGCGTCTGCCTGGGTCATCAGGCCATTGCGCAGGTCTTTGGCGCCACCATTGTCCGTGCCGCGAAAGTCATGCACGGCAAAACCTCTCCGGTCACGCACACCGGTACCGGCGTATTCCTGGGGCTAAACAATCCGTTAATCGTGACGCGCTACCATTCTCTGATCATTGATCCGCCGACCCTGCCGGCCTGCTTTGAGGTCACCGCCTGGAGCGAGACGCAGGAGATCATGGGCATTCGTCACCGTGAGTACGATCTGGAAGGCGTGCAGTTCCACCCGGAAAGCATTCTCAGCGAACAGGGGCACGCGCTGCTGGCCAATTTCCTTAATCGCTGAATATCTGTTGCCTTGTTGTGATTTTTTATGCATATTTTGTGATTATATTTTCACAATCAATGTGACATAAAAATGGATGGTCATGACATGGCAACTGAACAACCAGCAATTACCCGCGCGACATTCGATGAAGTGATCCTGCCGATTTATGCACCGGCTGAGTTTATCCCGGTGAAAGGGAGAGGCAGCCGCGTCTGGGATCAGCAGGGCAACGAGTATGTTGATTTCGCAGGCGGTATTGCGGTGACGGCGCTGGGCCATTGCCATCCTGCGCTGGTGGACGCGCTGAAAACGCAGGGCGAAACGCTGTGGCACACGAGCAACGTGTTCACCAACGAACCGGCGCTGCGTCTGGGGCGTAAGATCATCGATGCCACCTTCGCCGAACGCGTGCTGTTTATGAACTCCGGCACCGAAGCCAACGAAACCGCCTTTAAGCTGGCGCGCTACTACGCAACCACGCGTCATAGCCCGTACAAAACCAAAATCATCGCCTTCCATAACGCCTTCCACGGTCGCTCCTTCTTTACCGTTTCCGTTGGCGGCCAGCCGAAGTATTCCGACGGCTTTGGTCCGAAACCTGCGGATATCATCCACGTGCCGTTTAACGATCTCCACGCCGTTAAAGCGGTGATGGACGATCACACCTGTGCCGTGGTGGTCGAGCCCATTCAGGGGGAAGGCGGCGTCACGGCGGCCACCCCGGAATTTCTGCAAGGGCTGCGCGAGCTGTGCGACGAGCACCAGGCGCTGCTGGTGTTTGATGAAGTGCAGTGTGGGATGGGGCGTACCGGAGACCTGTTTGCTTATATGCACTACGGCGTAACGCCGGATATTCTGACCAGCGCGAAAGCGCTCGGCGGCGGTTTCCCGGTCAGTGCGGTGCTCACCACCCAGGATATCGCTTCCGCATTTCATGTGGGCTCACACGGCTCCACCTACGGCGGTAATCCGCTGGCGTGCGCCGTGGCGGGTGCGGCGTTCGACATCATTAATACGCCGGACGTCCTGAATGGCGTGAATGCGAAACGCGACCTGTTTGTGAAACATCTCCAGCAGATTGACCAACAGTTTGATGTCTTCAGTGACATCCGCGGGATGGGGCTGCTGATCGGCGCCGAACTGAAGCCGCAGTACAAAGGCCGCGCGCGCGATTTCCTGCACGCCGCCGCGCACGAAGGCGTCATGGTGCTCAACGCCGGGCCGGACGTGATGCGCTTTGCGCCATCGCTGGTGGTGGAAGACAAAGACATCGAAGACGGACTAACCCGTTTTGCCGCGGCGGTCGCGAAGATCGTCAGAGGCTAATACGCGGTTCGTTTTAACCGACGCGTTAACCAAATCCCGTGATGCGGGCGCTGACGCCATGCCACCGACGAAATGGTGTGCATGGTGTTCAGATGCCCCAGCACGCGCTGCAAATGCTGCTCCAGGGTGCTCATCGGCCCATGGGTCAGCGTCTCCGGCGCTTCCAGAATGTTCGAATCCCCTGACTCGCCCGGCGCGTCATACTCCAGACGCTGCTGACAGCGCTGCAACGCAATTTCACACGACTGCAAATAGCGCTGCGCCAGATCCGGCGTCAGCATCGTGTGCTCCCGCGCCAGCGTCGTCATGGCATTGATGTGCTCGACGATAAACTGGCTGTGCGTGACCCACAGCTTCATGTCAGCCAGATAGTGCGCGTTAAAGCCCGGCTCCTGCATGGCCTGGTTAAGGGAGTTGAACAGGGCGTTATGCGCCTGGTTGACCTTCATGCGCTCGTAGGCCAGCGGAGAGGGCTGCGGGTCATCGCTCAGAATAAGACGAATGGCCTGCTGATCGGCTTCGAGCGCGTCGTGGGCGTTCTGCCTCAGCAGCCCGCTTTGCCACTGCGGCCACAACCAGACCATGCCGCCAAAGGCGATCAGGCAGCCAATTAGCGTATCGACCAGCCGGGCAATAATAAACTGTTCCCCGTTAAGCGTGAGCAGTTGCAGGGTATACACCGCCGTGACCGTAAAGCCCACCATCGCCCAGCCGTAGTTTTTGCGGATGATCAGGTAGCTCACCAGCGTGATCGCCAGCATACCGGCCAGGGTATAGCCTTCCGGCACGTGAAAGTGCAGCGTCACGCCCGCGATAATCAGCCCCGCCATCGTACCGCCCGCCCGATGCAGAATGCGCACCCGCGTGGCGCCATAGCCGTTCTGGGTGACAAACAGCACGGTCATTAAGATCCAGTAGGGTTTCGGCAGGTGCAGGGCCATTCCCATCAGGCTGGCGATGCTCAGCATCACACTGATCCGCGCGGCATTGCGCAGGGCGGAAGATTTCAGTGATAGATAGCTTTTGAGCGCGGGCAGCAGCGGCAGCCGTTTTTGCTTATCGGCCATCAGGTCCCGGGCATAAAGCGGGCGCTGGGTGCGTAACACCCGGGCGATGCGGCTGAAATGCCAGGCAGCAAATTGCCCGACCGGGTTATCCGCGTGCTGACGCGCAATCTTTTCCAGCGCGCCGAGCTGTTTGTCCATGTTAAAGCGCGTCGGGTAGCGGTGATAGAGGATATCGTCAGCCAGCACCCGCAGGCGGGCCGCGACGGTCTGCGCGTTCCAGCGGATCACCGCTTCCGCATGGCTGCGCTCCACCAGCTTTTGCACCTCTTCCGGATTATGAAGGCTGACGGAGATATGCTCCTGCAAATCCAGCCCGACCTGGAAGGTTCGCAGCAGCCGCTTGTATTCATGATTTTTGTTGGCGGCAAGCATGTGCAACTGCTGATAGCACTGGCTGATCAGATCCACCACTTTTTGCTGGCGCGCCAGCAGCGGCGGCAGGGATTTTTCCGGGTCGGTATGTTGAGTGAGCAGGGTGTATTTTGCTTCGCAGTATTCAGCAAGCTGCACGTAGAGCAGGCTCAGGGATTCGCGCAGCGGCTGTTCCCGCCACAGCCAGAACCAGAACCAGTTAAACAGCCCGTACCATAGCGTGCCGAGGGCGTAAATCAGCAATGGCTCCCACACCGGCATATTGCCCGCAAGGCTTAAGGTGAAGATGGCGGCAATCAGCGACGCGGGAAGCAGCCGGGCGTGCAGCGAGCTGATTTCGGCGGTGACGCCGAGCGTCATCGCCAGCACGGTCAGGATCAACGGCAGAGGAATGTCGCGGGCCAGTAAGAGTTGTACGGCAAGGCTACAGCCGGCAAACAGGCAGCCGCCAATAATCAGACGTTTAAAAAAGCGTTTATGCGGTGTATCCAGACCGGCAATGTTGCAGCAGGCGGGCACGAGGGAAAACAGCAGGCCTTGCTGAAGATGTCCGAGGATCAGGCCCACGGCCACGGGAAGACACAACACCAGCGTTTGTCGTAGTGCGTAGTTAACTTCCGGGTGATAGATCAGCCTGCGCCACATGAGGAGTAGAGACAAAAACGGCGTGCCACCCTGCGGCGGCACGCCGTTTGACCGAAATTAACGGGTTCCGTAGACCACGATAGTTTTACCGTGGGCAGAGATCAGGTTCTGGTCTTCCAGCATCTTCAGGATACGGCCCACTGTTTCACGGGAGCAGCCGACGATCTGACCGATTTCCTGACGGGTAATTTTAATTTGCATACCGTCAGGGTGGGTCATGGCGTCTGGCTGTTTCGCCAGGTTCAACAGCGTCTGCGCGATACGACCGGTCACGTCCAGGAAGGCGAGGTTACCCACCTTCTCAGAGGTCACTTGCAGACGGCGTGCCATCTGGGAAGAAAGACGCATCAGGATGTCAGGGTTGACCTGAATCAGCTGACGGAATTTCTTGTAAGAAATTTCAGCCACTTCACATGCTGTTTTTGCACGAACCCAGGCGCTACGTTCCTGGCCTTCTTCAAACAGGCCCAGTTCACCGATAAAATCGCCCTGGTTCAGATAAGAAAGGATCATCTCTTTCCCTTCTTCATCTTTGATCAGCACGGCCACCGAGCCTTTAACGATGTAATACAACGTTTCCGCTTTTTCACCCTGGTGAATCAGCGTGCTCTTTGATGGGTACTTATGAATGTGGCAATGAGACAAGAACCATTCGAGAGTCGGGTCTGTTTGCGGTTTGCCAAGCACCATGCGCTGTTATCCTCTGTTATAAGCTGTCACCAGAGTCATAAGATGCATCCGGACTCTGGGGTTGCAATCGAATTCTTACCCATACCTGGGAAGTCGGCTGTCGTAACGTTTCGCAGCCAGTAAAGTTTGATGTCCTCTGCATACATGTGTAACGTCAATGTATTACTGTAGCATCCAGAGTGTTTTAGCATAGCTTTCGCCGCGTGTCTCCTGGTGTCTCGCTTCAGCATGACGCAGGTCGCCTTCCGTTGCGAGAAATGTAACGTACACGTAATCTGTCATAAAAAATGCAACGTTGGAGTGAGTGAATATGCAAGCGCGTGTGAAATGGGTTGAAGGGTTAACGTTCCTGGGCGAGTCTGCTTCCGGGCACCAGGTTTTGATGGATGGCAACTCCGGCGATAAAGCGCCAAGCCCAATGGAAATGGTGCTGATGGCGGCAGGCGGATGCAGTGCGATCGACGTGGTGTCGATCCTGCAAAAAGGCCGTCATGACGTGACCGATTGTGAAGTGAAGCTGACGTCAGAACGTCGCGAAGAGGCGCCACGCCTGTTCACGCATATTAATCTGCACTTTATCGTCACCGGCAAAGAACTGAAGGATGCGGCGGTCTCGCGTGCGGTTGACCTGTCTGCGGAGAAATACTGCTCTGTGGCGCTAATGCTGGAGAAAGCGGTAAAAATCACCCATTCGTATGAAGTGATCGCGGCTTAATTTTTTGGCGGGTGGCGCTGCGCTGACCCGCCCTACAAAAGCACGCCCGTAGGCCGGATAAGCGAAGCGCCATCCGGCAACAGGCGTCACGCGATCTGCTTTCCTTCCATCAGCCGCTGCACCAGCGGTGTCATGATCAGCTCCATTGCCAGCCCCATTTTTCCCCCGGGCACCACTAACGTATTCATGTGCGAAATAAACGAACCCTGTAGCATCGCCAGCAGCCAGGGGTAATCAATGCCTTCCAGGTTGCGGAAGTGGATCACCACAAAGCTCTCGTCCAGGGAAGGGATGCTTTTTGCAGCGAACGGGTTGGAGGTGTCCACGGTGGGGACGCGCTGGAAGTTAATGTGGGTTCGGGAGAACTGCGGCGTCAGGAAGTTGATGTAATCTTCCATGGAGCGCACCACCGAGTCCATGACCGCCTCTCGCGAATGGCCGCGCTCGCTCATGTCACGCGTCAGCTTCTGGATCCACTCAAGGTTAACAATCGGCACCACCCCCACCAGAAAATCCACGTGGCGCGCCACGTCGTGCTGAGGCGTCACCACGCCGCCGTGCAATCCTTCGTAAAACAGCACGTCAGTCGGTTCCGGCAGCGGCTGCCAGGGCGTGAACGTGCCGGGGACCTGGTTCCAGGGCACGGCTTCATCGTAGGTGTGGAGATACTTGCGGGACTGCCCGGTACCGCTTTGCCCGTATTCACGGAAGGTTTGCTCCAGCAGGCCGAAGTCATTCGCCTCCGGGCCGAAGTAGCTGATGTGTTTACCCAGATCGCGCGCTTTGCGGATGGCCATATCCATCTCCGGGCGCGTGTAGCGGTGAAAGCTGTCGCCTTCTACCTCTGCCGCCCGTAAGTTAAGCTGGGCGAAGATCTTGCGGAAGGCGAGGCTGGTGGTAGTGGTTCCCGCCCCACTCGAACCCGTAACGGCAATAACCGGATGTCTGGCAGACATAGCAACTCCCTGACTGGAAAAGTGTAAAGATCAGCCGTGAAACGCGTTGCGTGGCATGATATTGACCGTCTCATGCAGTTCGGACCATACCAGCACCACGTCGCCGCTTTTAAGCTGGCGCTTAACATCGTTGACCTTTTGTTCAAGCGAACGTTCATGTTCACCATAATCGGTGCCTTCGCGCAAGACAAAGCTTTCAATCAGATTATCGAGCGTGTCGGGAGAGAGATCCTGCCAGGGAATAATCATTATTTACCGTCCAGATAAGCCGTTAACCAGTCGGGAATACGCGTCTCAAGCCACATTTTTGGCCGACGCAGCGTGCCGCCGACAAAGCCGACGTGTCCCCCGAATTGGGTGAGCTGATACTCCACGTTGGCCGGCAGATGATCGGGCGCCGGAATCGAGTGATGATCCATAAACGGATCATCTTTGGCGTGGATAATCAGCGTAGGTTTCGTGATTTGGTTCAGTAAAGGCATGGCGCTGCACTGACGGTAATAGTCAATCGCATCGGCAAAGCCGTGAATTTTCGAGGTGATCAAATCATCAAACTCGCGCAGGCGCTTCACGCGTTTGAGCTGTTGCAGCGTCACAGGCAGCGTATCCGGATAGGCCTTCAGCTTGCGCGCGGCGTTGGCTTTCAGCAGGTTGAGCAGGTAGCGCTGGTACACTCGCGAAAACCCCTTTTCCATATGATAGCTGCACTGCTCCAGCATAAAGGGCGCAGAGACGATCACCGCCGCATCCAGCGGTACGGCGTCGCTCTCCTTCGCCAGCAGGCAGGCCAGCATATTGCCGCCCAGCGAATACCCCACCGCTGCCGTTGGCGCCTCGCCGAAATTGTCTCTTAGCCAGCGCAGGAACCAGGTACCGTCCTCGGTTTCACCCGAGTGATAAATACGTTTCTGACGATTAGGCTCGCCGCTGCATCCGCGAAAATGCATCACTACCCCAAGCCAGCCGCGGGCTTTCGCCGCCTCAATGAGACCGTGTGCGTAAGGGCTGTGCAGGCTGCCTTCCAGACCGTGAAACACCACCAGACGGGGTTTATGTCTGGCCCGATCCGGATCTTCGCTCCAGGCGAGATCCAAAAAATCGCCATCCGGCAAATCCAGCCGTTGCCAGTGCGGGGTGAACTGTACCTTGCGGCGGATCAGGCGCGGCAGCATGGTTTGCAGGTGAGGGTTAGCCACACCGCGCATGGGCACGAACTCTGCGCTCTCTTCGGCTGCAATGTCGAAGTCTGAGGGAATGATTTGGGTCATAAGGGCGATGCTGATTCTTGTCAGAAATTAACTATACCTTCCGAATTGTACCCCGTTTAGCCCGTTTTTCCGAAACATGAACTGATCCCGATCACAAATATTTACCTTGATTATTACTCTCAGGCTAATGATTTGGCTCTACGCTTAATTGATGCCTTTCTCACCAGAGCGCACACTTTACTCAACGTTAAGCAAATCAGAATGATGTGCTGAATCAGGAGGTTAATAATGTTATCTGGGCAAACACCCACCCGGCAATGGAACACCCGACGCAGTGAGAAAGCGCGTCGTCTGGCGTCCGTACCGGTGCAGGGCAAGGTACTGCCAACCGGCGATCTTGTCGCCATGCTGGAAAAACTGATCGCACCAGGCGACAAAGTCGTTCTGGAAGGCAACAACCAGAAGCAGGCGGATTTCCTTTCCCGTTCACTGGCGGAAGTGAACCCGCAAATCGTGCACGATCTGCATATGATCATGCCGAGCGTGGGCCGCAGCGAACATCTGGACATCTTTGAGAAAGGCATCGCCCGCAAGCTGGACTTCTCCTTCTCCGGTACGCAAAGCCTGCGAATCTCCCAACTGCTGGAGGATGGTCAGCTCGAAATCGGGGCGATTCACACCTACATCGAACTCTACTCACGTTTATACGTCGACCTATCGCCAAACGTGGCGCTGATTGCCGGTTTTAAAGCGGACCGCAAAGGCAACCTCTATACCGGGGCGAGTACCGAAGATACTCCGGCGCTGGTGGAAGCCGCCGCGTTCCATGACGGCATCGTCATCGCGCAGGTAAACGAGCTGGTGGACGACGAGTGCGACCTGCCGCGTGTGGATATTCCGGGCTCGTGGATTGATTTTGTGGTGGTTGCCGATAAGCCGTTCTTTATCGAACCGCTCTTCACCCGTGACCCGCGCCTGATCAAACAGGAACACATCCTGATGGCGATGATGGCGATTAAAGGCATCTACGCTGAACACCAGGTGCAGTCCCTGAACCACGGGATTGGCTTTAACACCGCAGCGATCGAGCTGCTGCTGCCAACCTACGGCGAACAGCTCGGACTCAAAGGCAAAATCTGTAAACACTGGACCCTGAACCCGCATCCAACGCTGATCCCGGCCATCGAAAGCGGCTGGGTGGAGAGCGTCCACTGCTTCGGCGGCGAGCTGGGAATGGAAGAGTACATCCGCGCCCGTCCTGACGTGTTCTTTACCGGTGCCGACGGCTCCATGCGCTCTAACCGCGCCTTCTGTCAGCTGGCAGGTCAGTACGCGGTCGATATGTTTATCGGCTCCACGCTACAGGTCGACGGTTACGCTAACTCCTCAACCGTGACTCGCGGCCGTCTTTCCGGCTTCGGCGGCGCGCCAAACATGGGCCACGATCCGCACGGTCGTCGCCACGCCACACCGGCCTGGCTGAACATGATCACCGAGCCTGACCCGATGCAGCGCGGTAAAAAGCTGGTTGTGCAGATGGTGGAAACCTTCCAGGCGGGCGTGAAGCCAACCTTCGTGGAAAAACTCGACGCCGTTGAGGTCGCGAAAGCCTCTGGTATGCCGCTGGCGCCGGTCATGATTTACGGCGATGACGTCACCCACGTGCTGACGGAAGAGGGGATTGCTTACCTCTACCGGGCGAAAGATCTGGAAGAGCGTCGCGCCATGGTCGCCGCCGTGGCGGGTATCACCGATATCGGTCTGGGCGTTGACGCCAAACGCGTGGCGGAACTGCGCCAGAGCGGCAAGGTTGTGTATCCGGAAGATATGGGCATTCGCCGCACCGATGCCACCCGTTCGCTGCTGGCGGCCGGTAGCGTCGCGGACCTGGTGGAATGGTCCGGCGGTCTTTACAACCCACCTGCGAAATTCCGGAGCTGGTAATGAAACTTCTGCCCCAGATCCAGGTTGAAGGCGGTGCCGAATGGCTGGCGCGAACCGCCACGCAGTGTCTGATTGACGAAGCACGTTTAAGCCCGAAGCCCGGTCTGGTGGACAGCCGGGGGAACGGCGCGCACCACGATTTATCGCTTGCGCTGATGGAGCGCTCCGCTCACAGCCTGACCCCCACGTTTCAGGCGCTGGCGCAGCAGAGCTGGCAGCGTCCGGCGGATATTGCCCTCAGGCAAACCGTTGGCCGCCTGGGTCGCGAAGGTGAACGGCAGATGATGGCCGCTACCGACGGCGTGAACACGCACCGTGGCGCGATCTGGGCGCTGGGATTGCTGGTGAGCGCGGTGGCGATGCTGGGCGGCGATGCCCGGGCGCAAACCGTCGCGAACACCGCCGCTCAGCTGGCGAAGCTGCCGGATGACGCGGCGCCGAAAGTGTTCAGCAAGGGGTTACGCGTCACGCACCGCTACCGTGTACCGGGCGCGCGTGAAGAGGCTCAGCAGGCGTTTCCGCACGTTATGCAGCGCGCGCTGCCGCAGCTTCGCCTCAGCCGTCTCAACGGCAGCAGCGAAACGCAGGCCAGACTCGACGCGCTGATGGCGATCATGACCTCGCTCACCGACACCTGCGTGCTGTCGCGCGCCGGCATGGAGGGGCTGGACGCCATGCAGAGCGGCGCCGGTGCGGTGCTGAACGCCGGAGGATGCGCAACCCTCGCGGGGCAGCAGGCGCTGGCGCGGTTAGACCGTCAGATGCTGGCGCTTAACGCCTCGCCGGGCGGAGCCGCAGACCTGCTTGCCGCCACGCTGTTTCTTGACCGCGCCGAAACGCCCTATTCAAAGCATTAAGAGGATGTTATGGAAAAAATCACATTGACCGTGCCCGCCAGCCGCGAAGTAAGCGGCAGGGCGCTGGCAGGGGTCGTCGGTTCCGGGGATATGGAGGTGCTTTTCACCGCCGAACCGGGCCAGACCTTAACCATTGATATCACCACCTCCGTCGACAACAGCCGCGGGCGCTGGGAGGCATTGTTCAACCGCCTGCAAACCGTCAGCAGCCTGCCCGCAGGTAAGCTGACCATCCACGACTTCGGCGCGACGCCGGGCGTGGCACGCATTCGTATCGAACAGGTTTTTGAAGGGGTGAACCATGCGTGATGACAGCAGCTTTATCGAATTAAAAGCGCGCCAGCGTGCGCAGGCGCTGCTCGACGACGGCAGCTACCGCGAACTGCTGGATCCGTTTGAAGGCATTATCTCTCCGTGGCTTGGGCCACAGGGGATTGTTCCTCAGGCCGATGACGGCATGGTGGTCGCGAAAGGGACCATCAACGGCCAGCCTGCGGTGGTGGTGGCGATTGAAGGCACCTTCCAGGGCGGCAGCATGGGCGAAGTGTCCGGCGCCAAAATGGCGGCAGCGCTGGAGCTGGCGGCGGAAGATAACCGCAACGGCATTCCGACTCAGGCGGTGCTGTGCCTCGAAACCGGCGGCGTACGTTTGCAGGAAGCCAACCTCGGCCTGGCGGCGATTGCCGATATCCACGCCGCGATCGTTGACCTGCGTCGCTATACCCCGGTCGTCGGGATTGTCGCCGGGACCGTGGGCTGCTTCGGTGGGATGTCTATCGCCGCGGCGCTGTGCAGCTACCTGATTGTGACCCGCGAAGCGCGGCTCGGCCTCAACGGTCCGCAGGTTATCGAGCAGGAAGCGAGCATTGAAGAGTATGACTCCCGCGACCGTCCGTTTATCTGGAGCATGACCGGCGGCGAAGTACGCTTTGAAAGCGGGCTGGTGGACGCGCTGGTGGGCGACGGCGTGAACGCGGTGAAAGCCGCGATGAACGACGCCATCGCCAAAGGCGTACCGGCGAAACATCGCACCGATAACTACGACGATTACCTGAACCGTCTGACGAATTTCGACACCCGCAAACAGGCCGATGCCGAACAGATTAAAGCGCTTTTTGCCCGGGAGGTGAAATGATGACTAACTCAATTAGCCGTGGCGAACTCTGGCTGGAAACTCTGGCCCCGAACGCGAAACGTCTGGAGGGGTTATGCCCGTCCGTGCAGGCCGCAGACGGCGAGCTAAACGGTGAAACGGTGCGTTTTGTCGCCGTGGTGCCGGACGCCAACAACCACTTCCCGCGCGCGGCGCAGGGTGAAGTCGGCCTGCTGGAAGGATGGACGCTGGCAAAAGTGGTCAGCGAAACCGTCGCCGCCGACGCAGATAAAGCCGTGAAGCGCCCGATTGTGGCGGTAATCGACGTCCCAAGCCAGGCCTATGGCCGTCGCGAAGAGGCGTTTGGTATCCACCAGGCGCTGGCCGGCGCCGCTGCCGCCTACGCTAATGCGCGGCTGGCGGGTCATCCGGTGATTGGTCTTATCGTCGGTAAGGCCATGTCCGGCGCGTTTCTGGCGCACGGCTACCAGGCTAACCGTCTGATTGCCTTCAACGATAAAGGCGTGCTGATCCATGCCATGGGCAAAGAGTCTGCGGCGCGCATTACGCTGCGTACCGTTGAGGCGCTGGAAAAACTGGCTGCAACCATTCCGCCAATGGCGTATGACATCAGCAACTACGCCACGCTGGGGCTGCTTTCCGACCTGCTGGATATCAGCAATCCGGATGCCCCTACCGAAAGCGATCTGACGCGGGTGAAAACCACCCTGCAACAGGCCATCAGCGACGCTCGTCAGGACACCACGTTGAAAAACCGTCTGGGTGCTGACAACCGCCGCAGCTCGGCGCTCGTACGTGAACGTATGCGAGCCAGCTGGTAAGTAAAAAGAGACCTGCCAGATGCATCACCCCGTGGGCGCGCCCGTTGCGTCCACGCGGGAACCTGCATCCTGAAAATAATAAACATCGCGCCAGTGCTTAAACTTTTTTACTACAGGTGATTTATGACTTACGTAATTGTTCATGCTCTTGCACCGATTTTCGTCATCATGCTGCTGGGATTCTGGGCCGGTAAGGCAAAGATGGTCGATAACAAAAATGTTTCCCTGCTGAATATCTTCGTGATGGATTTTGCACTCCCGGCTGCGCTGTTCAGCGCCACCGTGCAAACCCCGTGGACCGGCATCGTGGCGCAGTCGCCGCTGATCCTGGTGCTCACCCTGGCGATGTGGATCACCTATGCGGTCATCTACTTCCTCGCGACGAAAGTGTTTAAAAAATCCCCGCAGGATGCGGCCGTGCTGACGCTTACCGTCGCCCTGCCAAACTACGCGGCGCTTGGCCTGCCGATTCTGGGCAGCGTGCTGGGCGAAGGCCCTTCAACGTCACTGTCCGTGGCGGTCTCCATCGCCTGTGGTTCAGTGTTGATGACCCCGTTCTGCCTGCTGATTCTGGAGCGTGAGAAAGCCCGCGCCGAAGGCAATAACTCGGGTTCAACGCTTTCCATGCTGCCGGTGCTGATGTGGCGTTCCATTAAAAAACCGATCGTGATGGGCCCGCTGCTGGGTGTGATCCTGTCCGCTATCGGCATCAAAATGCCGGAGCTGGTACTGGCGGCGATTAAACCGCTGGGACTGTCTGCGACCGCTGCGGCGCTGTTCCTGACCGGGGTGATCCTCTCCGCGCGTAAACTTCAGATCAACACCATGGTGATCACTTCCACTATCGCCAAGCTGCTGATCCAGCCAGCGATCGCCTGGGGTATCGTTTTAATCTTCGGTCTGCACGGCTCCGTGGCGATCACCGCCATCCTGATGATTGCGCTGTCCGCGGGCTTCTTTGGCGTGGTGTTCGGTAACCGCTTTGGCGTGCAGTCGCCGGATGCTGAAGCCGTGCTGCTGTTGAGCTCCGTACTGTGTATCCTGTCGCTGCCGCTGTTTATCTCGCTGACTTCAGGAATGTAATCATGACCACAACATTACGCCCACACGACCTCATCTGGCTTACCGCGCGCGACGCCCTGGAAGGGATTACCGAATCCTGGGTGGACGCGGCCTGGCATGCCGGACTACCGGTAGTGGTGCGGCGTGATGTTGATAATGAAGGCCGTATTCCCGTTGGCGTGCGCGGATTGCGCCGCGACCAGCGGGCGGCCGGATGGGTGAAGCCTGAGAACGTGTTGCGCGTGGTGTCGCCCGAAGATTTGAGCGTTGCCGCCGACCTGCTGCGTTCGCCGTTTATCACTCAGCCGCCGGTTCAGGTGGCGCTTCAGCTTGCGCAGCAGTCGTGGCCGTGGACGTGGGGGATAACCGGCAGTACGGGTTACGCGCTGGCGACCGGCATTCCGGTGATCCACGCCGACAGCGATCTCGATCTGCTCATCCGCGCCCCGCGTGCCGTTTCCCCTGAGGCGTTTACTGGCTGGCAGGCTCAGCTCAGCCGTGCGTTGTGCCGGGCGGATACGCAGGTGGACACGCCCGAGGGCGGATTCGCGCTGGCGGAATGGTTACGCGACGGCAAAACGCTGCTAAAAACGCAATGTGGACCGCGCCTGGTGGCGGATCCATGGCACAGGGAGGAGTAATGAAAATACTGTTTACCTTTCCGGGGCAGGGCACACAGCATGAAGGTATGCTGCAAAACCTGCCGGGAACGGAGCTGGAGCAGGCCCGTGCTGTGCTGGGGGCGGAAGTCGATACCCTGGACAGCGCATGCTCGTTAACCCACACCCGTGCGGTTCAGCTTTCGCTGTTGATTGCCGGCGTGGCGTGGGCGCGCGAGCTGGAACGTCGCGGCGTGTCGCCGGATATCGTCAGCGGGCTGTCCATTGGCGCTTATCCTGCGGCGGTTATCGCCGGCGCGCTGGACTTTACGGACGCGCTGAAGCTGGTGGCGTTGCGCGGCGATCTGATGGAGCAGGCGTATCCTCACGGCTACGGCCTGACGGCAATTATGGGGTTGACCCTGCCGCAGGTGGAAAACCTGATTCAGGGGACAGGAACCTATATTGCTAACCTGAACGCCGAAACGCAGATCGTGATTGCCGGAGCCGATGACGGCATGGCGCAGGTGGCGGAGCGCGCCCTGGCAAAAGGCGCGAGCAAGGCTAAGCGGCTGGCGGTGAGCGTACCGTCGCACTGTGAACTGCTGGCGGAACCGGCGCAGAAGCTGGTGGCAGCATTTAATTCGGTCACGCTTTCACGTCCGCGCTGTGCGTACCTGAGCGGCAGTACCGGACGCGTGCTCTGGCAGCCGGAGAAAATTGCCGACGATCTGGCGATGAATATGGCGCGAACCGTGCGCTGGCAGGAGGCGGTGATTTCCGCTAACGAGCGTGAAGCGCGGCTGGCGATTGAGATGCCGCCAGGGGGCATCCTGACCTGTCTGACGCGGCAGGCGGCGTGGGAAGGTGAATCCATTTCGCTGGAGCGCAGCGGGGTGGACGTGGCGGTGCATCTGGCGGGTCGGCTTCGTGCATGAGTTTTTAGCCCGGTGGCGCTACGCTTACCGGGCCTACAATTCGGGAGTAGGCCCGGTAAGGCGCAGCCGCCACCGGGCAATAACATCAGGCACTATCCTGCAAACTTCTCGCATACATCCGCCCTTCCGCGGCCAATGCCCGCAGGCTCGGATCCTGCTCGCGGTTGCGGGCAAAGACGATCGCAATCAGCTGCTGCATCTGGTACGGCTGCGCCAGCTTCAGTAGCTGTACCGAATTTTCATACACTTTCTTCATCCTGCCCGGCATCAGCGTAAACCCGACCCCCGCCTGCACCAGACTCAGCATCGAGAAGATATCGTTCACGCGCGTCACAATCTCCGGCTCGAAACCGGCGATATGAAACGCTTCCTGAAACCCGGCGTAAGTGGCGAACCCTTCCGCGAGGGCGACAAACTTCTGATCTTTATAATCACGCAGATCGGCGGGGCCGCTGGTATTCAGCGTGGCAGAGGCCGGTGCGGCAAGGAAAATATCGTCATGGAACAGAGGAAGCACTTCGAGGCTGTTACGGTCGATATCGCTTTCGGAAATAGAGATTAAAATCGCATCCAGCGATCCCTCATCCAGCATATGGAGCAGGGTTTCGTTCGAGCCCATCGTCAGATCCATCTCCAGATCCGGACGGCGCAGCTTCATGCCCATTATCAGGCGCGGCACGGTTTCCAGCGTCAGCGAGTAGAGCGTGCCGACGCGCAACCGTCCCTGGCCGATACCGGCGATCTTGCGCGACTCTTCCAGCCCGCGCTCCATCACCTGCATCACCTCCTGACAATACTCCAGCAGCGTCCACGCGGAGGGGAGGGCAATCAGGTTACGCCCTTTGTGAGCAAAGAGCGGGCAGCGGACGTTCTCTTCGAGGGTATGCAGCGCGCGGTGCACGCTGACACCGCTCAGGCCGAGCGTTTCGGCGGTACGTGCGATATTGCCCTTCTCCATGAACGTCATGAAGATGCTGAGCTTACGGAATGTAATCTCGCTCGTGGTATCGAAGCCCATAACCCTCCCGGCGTGTTAGTCGGCTTGCAGCATCGCTTCCAGCTGTTCCTGCGCGTCCAGCCATGCCATTTCGCACTCTTCGAGGCTGGATTTGGCTTTCGCCTGAGTTTGCAGACAGTCCGTCAGCTCCGCTTTGCGGCTCTGATCGTACAGTTCGCTGTCGCCCAGCTTCTCTTCGACGGCAGCAAGCGTGGCGTTGAGCTTTTCCATCTCTTTTTCGAGACGGGCAATCTCTTTACGCAGCGGCTGCGTCTGGGTGCGCATTTCCGCTTCACGGCGCTTCTGATCTTTACGCGCCTGGGCGCTGTTGGCGTTGTCTTTCGCTGACTCTTCCGGCTGGTTTTCCTGCTTCTGCACGTCCGTCAGCCACTGCTGATAATCTTCCAGATCGCCGTCGAACGGCTCCACTTTGCCGCCGTGCACCAGGTAGAGATCGTCGGTGGTGGAGCGGATCAGGTGGCGGTCGTGCGATACGACAACCAGCGCCCCTTCGAACTCTATCAGCGCTTCGGTCAGCGCCTGGCGCATGTCGAGATCGAGGTGGTTGGTCGGTTCATCAAGCAGCAGCAGGTTTGGACGCTGCCAGACGATCAGCGCCAGCACCAGACGGGCCTTTTCGCCGCCGGAGAAGCGCTCGGTGTTTTCAGTCACCTTATCGCCCTGGAAGCCAAAGCCGCCGAGGTAGTCGCGCAGTTTCTGCTCCATCTCCTGCGGCGCCAGGCGCGCCAGGTGCTGGATCGGCGATTCATCCGCGCGTAAAAATTCCAGCTGATGCTGGGCGAAGTAGCCTAGCTTGATGCCCTTCGCCAGGCCGATTTCGCCGCTGACCGGGTTAAGCTCGCCCGCCAGCAGTTTGATCAGCGTCGATTTACCGGCACCGTTGCGCCCCAGCAGACCAATACGTGAACCCGGCACCAGGTTGAGCTTGATGGAATCGAGAATAATGCGCTCGGCATAGCCCGCGCTGACCTTCTCCATCTTCAGCAGCGGGTTAGGCAGGCTTTCAGGCTCGCGGAAGCTGAAGTGGAACGGGTTATCCACGTGCGCCGGGGCGATCATCTCCATGCGTTCCAGCATCTTGATGCGGCTCTGCGCCTGCTTGGCTTTTGACGCCTTGGCCTTGAAGCGATCCACAAAGCTTTGCAGGTGCGCCACGCGCTGCTGCTGGCTTTCATACATCGCCTGCTGCTGGGCAAGGCGCGTCGCGCGCTGGCGCTCGAAAGAGCTGTAGTTGCCGGTGTATTCGAACATGCTTTGCTGTTCGATATGAATGATTTTATCAACTACCGGATCGAGGAAGTCGCGGTCGTGAGAGATCAGAATCAGAGTGCCCTGATAGCTCTTGAGCCACTTCTCCAGCCAAATAACCGCATCAAGATCGAGGTGGTTGGTTGGTTCATCGAGCAGCAAAAGGTCGGAGCGGCAGATCAGCGCCTGGGCCAGGTTAAGGCGCATGCGCCAGCCGCCCGAGAAATCGCTCACCGGGCGTTCAAGCTGTTCGTTGCTGAAACCCAGACCGTGCAGCAGGCTGGAGGCACGGGAGCGAATGGTCCAGGCATCGATGGCGTCCAGCTTGCCGTGGACGGTGGCGATGGCGTGGCCGTCGTTACGTTCGTTGGCGGCGTTGAGCTCCGCTTCGAGCTTGCGGTATTCACGATCGCCGTCGATAACATAGTCGAGCGCGGGTTCGCTCAGCGCGGGCGTCTCCTGGTTCACCCAAGCGAGCTGCCAGTTGCCCGGGAAGGTAAAGTTACCGCCATCCGCGCTTATCTCGTTTTTCAGCAGCGCCAGCAGGGTGGATTTACCGCAGCCGTTTTTGCCGACCAGCCCCACTTTCTGGCCCGGGTTGATGGTAGCAGTCGCGTTATCCAGCAGGACGCGCACGCCGCGACGAATTTGTAACGAGGAGAAAACAATCATAGAAGCGCCGTATGTTCCGACTATGTTAATTTGTCATTATGATAATGTAAGGTGTGGGCCATTTTCCCCACCGGGCCGCCATGGTAGCCCAAAACGACAACAATACACAAAAACAGAACCGGGAGGGGAGTGATGTCTCAGACAGCGAAAGTGCTGCTGCTGTATGCCCATCCGGAATCACAGGACTCGGTGGCGAACCGGGTGCTGCTTAAGCCGGCCACACAGCTCAGTAACGTAACGGTGCACGATCTCTACGCGCACTATCCTGATTTTTTTATCGATATTCCTTACGAGCAGGAACTGCTGCGTCAGCACGACGTGATTGTGTTCCAGCATCCGCTTTATACCTACAGCTGTCCGGCGCTGCTCAAAGAGTGGCTGGACCGCGTGCTGAGCCGGGGCTTCTCCAGCGGGGTGGGGGGCAACCAACTGGCGGGAAAGTACTGGCGGAGTGTCATTACCACCGGTGAGCCGGAAAGCGCTTACCGTCACGACGGGCTGAACCGTTACCCCATGAGCGACATTCTGCGGCCGTTTGAGCTGACGGCGGCGATGTGCCGTATGCACTGGATGAGCCCGATTATTATCTACTGGGCACGGCGACAGGATCCGAAAGCACTGGCGAGCCATGCCAGGGCCTATGGCGAATGGCTGGCGTCACCGATTCCGGCGGGAGGACGCTAATGGACGGTTCGAATTTACTCCTTGCCGGGGTGCTGTTTCTGTTTGCCGCCGTCGTCGCGGTCCCGCTTGCTGCGCGTCTCGGCATTGGCGCGGTGCTGGGCTATTTGCTGGCAGGGATCGCCATTGGCCCCTGGGGGCTTGGATTTATCAGCGATGTGGATGAAATTCTCCACTTCTCCGAGCTGGGCGTGGTCTTCCTGATGTTTATCATCGGGCTGGAGCTGAACCCCGCCAAGCTGTGGCAACTGCGGCAATCTATTTTTGGCGTCGGGGCGGCGCAGGTGTTACTCAGCGCGGCCATTCTCGCGGGACTGCTGATGTTGACGCAGTTTTCCTGGCAGGCCGCGGTGATTGGCGGGATCGGTCTTGCGATGTCGTCGACGGCGATGGCGCTTCAGCTGATGCGCGACAAAGGGATGAACCGCAACGAGGCGGGGCAGTTGGGTTTTTCGGTGCTGCTGTTCCAGGATTTAGCGGTGATCCCGGCGCTGGCGCTGGTGCCGCTACTGGCGGGCTCCGGAGACGATCATTTCGACTGGATGAAGATCTCCATGAAGGTGCTGGCCTTCGCGGGGATGCTGATCGGCGGACGGTTTTTACTGCGTCCGGTATTCCGGTTTATTGCCGCATCCGGCGTGCGCGAGGTATTCACCGCCGCAACGCTGCTGCTGGTGCTTGGCTCAGCGCTGTTTATGGATGCGCTGGGGCTGTCGATGGCGCTTGGGACGTTTATCGCCGGGGTGCTGCTTGCGGAAAGCGAGTACCGCCACGAGCTGGAGACCGCCATCGATCCGTTTAAGGGGCTGCTGTTAGGGCTGTTCTTTATCTCGGTGGGTATGGCGCTTAATCTTGGCGTGCTCTATACCCATCTGCTGTGGGTTATTGCGAGTGTCGCCGTGCTGGTGGCGGTCAAAACGCTGGTGCTGTATCTCCTCGCGAGGATTTACGGGCTGCGCAGCTCGGAAAGAATGCAGTTTTCCAGCGTGTTAAGCCAGGGTGGAGAATTTGCGTTTGTGCTGTTTTCCACGGCGTCGTCTCAGAAGCTGTTCAAAGATGACCAGATGGCGCTGCTGCTGGTGACGGTTACGCTGTCGATGATGACCACCCCGCTGCTGATGAAGCTGGTGGACAAACTGCTGTCGCGCCGCCTGAATCCCGCAGACGATGAAGACGAAGCGCCGTGGGTGGAAGATGATAAACCGCAGGTGATCGTCGTGGGCTTTGGTCGCTTCGGACAGGTGATTGGTCGCCTGTTGATGGCGAATAAAATGCGCATTACGGTGCTGGAGCGCGATATCAGCGCCGTCAACCTGATGCGCAAATATGGTTATAAGGTGTACTACGGCGATGCGACGCAGCTTGAGCTGTTGCGCTCGGCGGGGGCAGAGGCTGCGGAGTCCATCGTCATCACCTGCAACGATCCGGAAGACACGATGAAGCTGGTGGAGCTGTGCCAGCAGCATTTCCCGCATCTGCATATTCTGGCGCGTGCGCGTGGACGTGTGGAGGCTCACGAACTTTTGCAGGCGGGTGTGAAACACTTCTCCCGCGAAACCTTCTCCAGCGCGCTGGAGCTGGGACGCAAGGCGCTGGTTTCGCTGGGTATGCATCCTCACCAGGCGCAACGCGCCCAGATGCATTTCCGCCGGCTGGATATGCGAATGCTGCGTGAACTGATGCCCGTGCACAGCGACACGGCGCAGATCTCCCGCGTTCGGGAAGCGCGTCGCGAACTGGAGGAGATCTTCCAGCGTGAGATGCAACAGGAACGACGCCAGCTCGACGGCTGGGATGAATTTGAATAAAGGGTAACGAAAGATGGCTGTACGTAAACGCTTTATCGCGGGCGCAAAATGCCCATCCTGCCAGGCGCAAGATACGCTGGCCATGTGGCGTGAAAATAATATCGATATCGTTGAATGTGTTAAGTGCGGTCACCAGATGCGTGAGGCCGATAAAGAAGCCCGCGATCACGTTCGCAAAGAAGAGCAAGTGATCGGCATTTTTCATCCAGACTAGCGATATGCTCTGAGTTTTTTTAAGCTTAAGGGTACACGGGTGCAGATTTCCGCTACAATCTGCGCCAGCAATTTTCCCACGCTCAGGAGATATCATGAAAGTAGCAAAAGACCTGGTGGTCAGCCTGGCCTATCAGGTACGTACAGAAGACGGTGTGTTGGTTGATGAGTCTCCGGTGAGTGCGCCGCTGGACTACCTGCATGGTCACGGTTCCCTGATTTCCGGCCTGGAAACGGCGCTGGAAGGCCATGAAGTTGGCGACAAATTCGACGTTGCTGTAGGCGCGAACGACGCTTACGGTCAGTATGATGACAACCTGGTTCAGCGCGTTCCTAAAGACGTATTCATGGGCGTCGACGAGTTGCAGGTTGGCATGCGCTTCCTGGCGGAAACTGACCAGGGTCCGGTTCCGGTTGAAATCACTGAAGTTGAAGACGACCACGTTGTGGTTGACGGCAACCACATGCTGGCGGGTCAGAACCTGAAGTTCAACGTAGAAGTTGTTGCGATCCGTGAAGCGACCGAAGAAGAGCTGGCTCATGGCCACGTTCACGGTGCGCACGGTCACGATCATGACCACGATCACGGCCACGATGGCTGCTGTGGTGGTCACGGCCACGACCATGGTCATGACCACGGCCACGGTAAAGGTGGTTGCGGTAACGGCGGCTGCGGTTGCCACTGATTCCGTACTCCGGAAAATAAAAAAGCGGGATAATCCCGCTTTTTTTACGCCTCAATAATGAGGTGGTGGCGTCTCTTCTGACTGAGAGGCAATGTTTGACGGCTGCGTGGCCTTCAGCTTTTCCGTCAGCAGGCGCATGTGATCGCGCAGTTTTGCCATTTCAAGCTCATGGGCCGTCACGGTCTGATTCAGTTCTTCGATGGTGATGTCCTGAAAAGCCAGGCGGCTTTCCAGCTCAGCCAGTCTCGCTTCGATCGTTGTATCCTTCATCATTCACCTCGTTTATCTCTCATTCGCCATAATGGACCAGCGGCGGCGAAGTTTAGCTGACTTTTTCCTTAAGTACAGTATCCATCTCCCTGACAAGAAACTTATTTAAACAAAAATAGTCTGAAAAGAAGCGACATTCGGGGGAGTCTGTCTGTAGATTTCTTCCGCAACGTTTTATAGTACGTCACTCATTTACGTTTAACACTGGGGTGAGAGACCTCAGGTCCTGGAGATATGGATGAAATCACTGTTTAAAGTTACGCTGCTGGCGACCACTATGGCTGTAGCGCTCAATGCGCCGCTGTCTTTCGCTGCTGATACTGCTGCGAAGCCTGCTGCGACTACAGACAGCAAAGCGGCATTCAAAAATGACGACCAGAAATCCGCCTACGCACTTGGCGCGTCTCTGGGTCGTTACATGGAAAACTCTCTGAAAGAACAAGAGAAACTGGGCATCAAACTGGACAAAAACCAGCTGATCGCAGGGGTTCAGGATGCGTTCGCAGACAAGAGCAAACTGTCTGACCAGGAAATCGAGCAGACTCTGCAAGCGTTTGAAGCGCGCGTGAAAGGCGCCGCTCAGACCAAGATGGAAGCAGACGCTAAAGATAACGAAGCGAAAGGCAAAGCCTACCGCGACAAGTTCGCTAAAGAGAAAGGCGTTAAAACGTCTTCTACTGGCCTGATCTATAAAGTTGAGAAAGAAGGTACCGGCGACGCGCCTAAAGACAGCGACACCGTTGTGGTGAACTACAAAGGTACGCTGATCGACGGTAAAGAGTTCGATAACTCTTATACCCGCGGTGAGCCTCTCTCCTTCCGTCTGGATGGTGTGATCCCGGGCTGGACCGAAGGCCTGAAGAACATCAAGAAAGGCGGTAAAATCAAGCTGGTCATCCCACCGGATCTGGCTTACGGCAAAACCGGCGTTCCGGGTATCCCGGCTAACTCCACGCTGGTATTTGATGTAGAACTGCTGGACATCAAACCGGCGCCGAAAGCGGATGCGAAAACAGACGCACCGGCTGACGACAAAGCCGCAGCAGCTAAGAAGTAATGCTGAAAAAAACCGCCGCCTTTACAGGCGGCGGTTTTTTTATTGTGGGGCAGATATAATTAACACTGGAAAGCGTTATACACGCTGTATTAATTTAGTTGTCCGTGTAGATAATGAGCCTGCCCTGAAAACCTAACGACAGGCTCCTGAAAAGGAGTGTTTTTTTCATGTCCAGGTCGCTTTTAACCAACGAAACCAGTGAACTTGATTTGCTGGATCAACGTCCATTTGACCAGACCGACTTCGATATTCTGAAATCCTACGAAGCGGTAGTGGACGGGTTAGCGATGCTCATTGGTTCCCACTGCGAAATCGTATTGCATTCCCTGCAAGATCTTAAGTGTTCCGCTATCCGCATTGCGAATGGTGAGCACACTGGCCGTAAAATTGGTTCGCCAATAACCGACCTTGCATTGCGTATGTTGCATGACATGACCGGCGCGGACAGCAGCGTCTCAAAATGCTATTTCACCCGCGCCAAAAGTGGCGTGCTGATGAAATCAGAAACGATCGCGATTCGAAATCGCGAACACCGGGTAATCGGTTTGCTGTGCATCAACATGAACCTTGATGTGCCATTCTCGCAAATCATGAGCACCTTCATCCCGCCCGAAACGCCGGACGTGGGCTCATCGGTGAACTTTGCTTCTTCGGTTGAGGATCTCGTGACCCAGACGCTGGAGTTCACCATTGAAGAGGTGAATGCCGATCGCAACGTATCCAACAACGCCAAGAATCGTCAGATCGTCCTGAACCTCTATGAGAAAGGGATTTTTGATATCAAAGATGCCATCAACCAGGTGGCCGATCGCCTGAATATCTCCAAACACACGGTTTACCTCTATATTCGCCAGTTCAAAAGCGGCGACTTCCTGGGACAAGACAAGTAATGCGTTTTGCGTTAATGGTGACGGGCCCGGCGTACGGTACCCAGCAGGCCAGCAGCGCGCTACAGTTTGCCCATGCGCTGCTTGATGCCGGTCATGAACTGGCAAGCGTCTTCTTTTATCGCGAAGGCGTATATAACGCGAACCAGTTTACGTCTCCGGCGAGCGATGAGTTTGACCTCGTGCGCGCCTGGCAAAAATTAAACGAAACGCAGGGCGTTGACCTGCATATCTGCGTCGCGGCGGCACTGCGTCGCGGCGTGACGGATGTGACCGAAGCCGAACGCCTTGGTCTGGCGGGGGCTAACCTGCAACCGGGCTTTTCGCTCAGCGGACTGGGTGCCTTGGCACAGGCGGCGTTGTCCTGCGACAGAGTGGTGCAATTTTGATGAAGCGCGTAGCGTTTGTTTTTACTTCTGCGCCGCATGGCAGCGCTTCAGGCCGGGAAGGGCTGGATGCATTGCTCGCGACATCGGCTTTAACCGAAGATATCGGCGTCTTCTTTTTAGGCGATGGCGTATTCCAGCTTCTGGCAGGCCAACAACCGCAGGCCATTCTTGCGCGCGACTACATTGCGACCTTTAAAGTTCTGCCGCTCTATGACATTGAAACCTTCTATGTGTGCGCCGACTCGCTGGCCGCGCGTGGGTTAAACGAGAAAACACCGTTCGTGCTGGACGTGACGATCCTGACATCTGCTGCGCTGCGCGAACAACTCTCTCACTACAATACCGTTCTGACTTTCTGAGGCTGTCATGCTCCATACCCTGAGCCGTTCACCGTGGCAATGCGATATCGACACGTTACTGAGCATGCTGCGCGAAGGTGATGATCTGCTGCTGATTCAGGATGGCGTGCTTGCGGCGCTTGAAGGCAGCCGTTTTGTTGAAATCCTCGCTAATGCCCCCATAACAGTCTCTGCGCTGAAAGAGGATCTGGATGCGCGGGGTCTTTCTGGTCAAATTTCAGCCAAAATTGACGTGGTTGGCTATACTGATTTCGTCAATCTTACTGTGACGCACGCCAGTCAAATGAACTGGTGATTTGAGATCGCTGTATATTTCTTGACACCTTTTCGACGTAGCCCTAAAATTTCGCGTCCTCATATTGTATGAGGTCGTTTTATTACGTGTTTACGAAGCAAAAGCTAAAACCAGGAGCTATTTAATGGCAACAGTTAACCAGCTGGTACGCAAACCACGTGCACGCAAAGTTGCAAAAAGCAACGTGCCTGCGCTGGAAGCCTGCCCGCAGAAACGTGGCGTATGTACTCGTGTATATACCACCACTCCTAAAAAACCAAACTCCGCACTGCGTAAAGTATGCCGTGTGCGTTTGACTAACGGTTTCGAAGTGACTTCCTACATCGGTGGTGAAGGTCACAACCTTCAGGAGCACTCCGTGATCCTGATCCGTGGCGGTCGTGTTAAAGACCTTCCGGGTGTTCGTTACCACACCGTTCGTGGTGCGCTGGACTGCTCAGGTGTTAAAGACCGTAAGCAGGCTCGCTCCAAGTACGGCGTGAAGCGTCCTAAGGCTTAATGGTTCTCCGTTAAGTAAGGCCAAACTGATTTATCTTAATGTCAAACTAAACTCGTAGAGTTTTGGACAATCCTGAATTAACAACGGAGTAATCCCATGCCACGTCGTCGCGTCATTGGTCAGCGTAAAATTCTTCCAGATCCGAAATTCGGATCAGAACTGCTGGCAAAATTTGTAAATATCCTGATGGTAGATGGTAAAAAATCTACCGCAGAAGCAATCGTATACAGCGCGCTGGAGACCCTGGCTCAGCGTTCTGGTAAAAATGAACTGGAAGCCTTCGAAGTCGCTCTCGACAACGTGCGCCCGACTGTAGAAGTTAAGTCTCGCCGCGTTGGTGGTTCTACTTATCAGGTTCCAGTTGAAGTTCGTCCGGTTCGTCGTAATGCTCTGGCAATGCGTTGGATCGTTGAAGCTGCTCGTAAACGCGGTGATAAATCCATGGCTCTGCGTCTGGCGAACGAACTTTCTGATGCTGCGGAAAACAAAGGTACCGCAGTTAAGAAACGTGAAGACGTTCACCGTATGGCAGAAGCCAACAAGGCGTTCGCACACTACCGTTGGTAATCCCTTCGGAGTCGTAGTCACCAGGCGGGCGCTTCAGAGAAGCCGCCCGCTCTGGGTAACTTAACTGAACGCCTAAAGATATAAACGAGGAATCAAATGGCTCGTACAACACCCATCGCACGCTACCGTAACATCGGTATCAGTGCGCACATCGACGCCGGTAAAACCACTACTACCGAACGTATTCTGTTCTACACCGGTGTAAACCATAAAATCGGTGAAGTTCATGACGGCGCAGCCACCATGGACTGGATGGAACAGGAGCAGGAGCGTGGTATTACTATCACCTCCGCAGCGACTACTGCATTCTGGTCAGGTATGGCTAAGCAGTACGAACCGCATCGCGTAAACATCATCGACACCCCAGGGCACGTTGACTTCACCATCGAAGTAGAACGTTCCATGCGTGTTCTTGACGGCGCGGTAATGGTTTATTGCGCAGTTGGTGGTGTTCAGCCACAGTCTGAAACCGTATGGCGTCAGGCAAACAAATATAAAGTTCCACGCATCGCGTTCGTTAACAAAATGGACCGTATGGGTGCTAACTTCCTGAAAGTTGTTGGCCAGATCAAAACCCGTCTGGGCGCGAACCCTGTTCCGCTTCAGCTGGCAATTGGTGCTGAAGAAGGTTTCACCGGCGTTATCGACCTGGTGAAAATGAAAGCCATCAACTGGAACGAAGCAGATGCGGGCGTTACCTTCGAATACGAAGATATCCCGGCAGAGATGCAGGACCTGGCTGACGAATGGCACCAGAACCTGATCGAATCCGCAGCAGAAGCTTCTGAAGAGCTGATGGAGAAATACCTGGGTGGTGAAGAACTGTCTGAGCAAGAGATCAAATCTGCTCTGCGTCAGCGCGTTCTGAACAACGAAATCATCCTGGTAACCTGTGGTTCTGCGTTCAAGAACAAAGGTGTTCAGGCGATGCTGGATGCGGTAGTTGACTACCTGCCATCCCCGGTTGACGTTCCTGCGATCAACGGCATCCTGGACGACGGTAAAGATACTCCGGCTGAGCGTCACGCAAGTGATGACGAGCCGTTCTCTGCACTGGCGTTCAAAATTGCTACCGACCCATTCGTAGGTAACCTGACCTTCTTCCGCGTTTACTCTGGTGTGGTTAACTCCGGTGACACCATCCTGAACTCCGTGAAAGCGGCGCGTGAACGTTTTGGCCGTATCGTACAGATGCACGCTAACAAACGTGAAGAGATCAAAGAAGTTCGTGCGGGCGACATCGCTGCTGCTATCGGTCTGAAAGACGTGACCACTGGTGACACCCTGTGTGACCCGGATCACCCGATCATTCTGGAGCGTATGGAATTCCCTGAGCCGGTAATCTCCATCGCAGTTGAACCAAAAACCAAAGCTGACCAGGAAAAAATGGGTCTGGCTCTGGGCCGTCTGGCGAAAGAAGACCCATCATTCCGCGTATGGACTGATGAAGAATCTAACCAGACCATCATCGCTGGTATGGGTGAACTGCACCTGGACATCATCGTTGACCGTATGAAGCGTGAATTCAACGTTGAAGCGAACGTGGGTAAACCTCAGGTTGCTTACCGCGAAGCGATTCGCGCGAAAGTTACCGATGTTGAAGGTAAACACGCTAAGCAGTCTGGTGGTCGCGGTCAGTACGGTCACGTTGTGATCGACATGTACCCACTGGAGCCGGGCTCTAACCCTAAAGGTTACGAGTTCATCAATGACATCAAAGGTGGTGTAATTCCTGGCGAATACATCCCTGCCGTTGATAAAGGCATCCAGGAGCAGCTGAAAGCTGGTCCTCTGGCTGGTTACCCGGTTGTAGACATGGGTGTTCGTCTGCACTTCGGTTCTTACCACGACGTTGACTCCTCTGAACTGGCGTTTAAACTGGCTGCGTCTATTGCCTTTAAAGAAGGCTTTAAGAAAGCAAAACCAGTTCTGCTTGAGCCGATCATGAAGGTTGAAGTAGAAACTCCTGAAGAGAACACCGGTGACGTTATCGGTGACTTGAGCCGTCGTCGCGGTATGCTGCGTGGTCAGGAATCCGAAGTAACTGGCGTTAAGATCCACGCTGAAGTTCCGCTGTCTGAAATGTTCGGATATGCGACTCAGCTGCGTTCTCTGACCAAAGGTCGTGCATCATACACTATGGAATTCCTGAAGTATGATGATGCGCCGAACAACGTTGCTCAGGCCGTTATCGAAGCCCGTGGTAAGTAATCCACAGGATTAAAACCTAAGTCCCGTGCTCTCTCCGAAGGGGAGAGCACTATAGTAAGGAATATAGCCGTGTCTAAAGAAAAATTTGAACGTACAAAACCGCACGTCAACGTTGGTACTATCGGCCACGTTGACCATGGTAAAACTACCCTGACTGCTGCAATCACTACCGTACTGGCTAAAACCTACGGCGGTGCTGCTCGTGCTTTCGACCAGATCGATAACGCACCAGAAGAAAAAGCTCGTGGTATCACCATCAACACCTCTCACGTTGAGTATGACACCCCGACTCGCCACTACGCACACGTAGACTGCCCAGGCCACGCCGACTATGTTAAAAACATGATCACCGGTGCTGCGCAGATGGACGGCGCGATCCTGGTTGTTGCTGCGACTGACGGCCCTATGCCTCAGACTCGTGAGCACATCCTGCTGGGTCGTCAGGTAGGCGTTCCTTTCATCATCGTGTTCCTGAACAAATGTGACATGGTTGATGACGAAGAGCTGCTGGAACTGGTAGAGATGGAAGTTCGTGAACTGCTGTCTCAGTACGATTTCCCAGGCGACGACACTCCAATCGTTCGTGGTTCCGCGCTGAAAGCGCTGGAAGGCGAAGCAGAGTGGGAAGAGAAAATCATCGAACTGGCTGGCTACCTGGATTCTTACATCCCAGAACCAGAGCGTGCGATTGACAAGCCATTCCTGCTGCCAATCGAAGACGTATTCTCCATCTCCGGTCGTGGTACCGTTGTTACCGGTCGTGTAGAGCGCGGTATCATCAAAGTTGGTGAAGAAGTTGAAATCGTTGGTATCAAAGAGACTGCGAAGTCTACCTGTACTGGCGTTGAAATGTTCCGCAAACTGCTGGACGAAGGCCGTGCTGGTGAGAACGTTGGTGTTCTGCTGCGTGGTATCAAACGTGAAGAAATCGAACGTGGTCAGGTTCTGGCGAAGCCAGGCTCAATCAAGCCACACACCAAGTTCGAATCTGAAGTGTACATTCTGTCCAAAGACGAAGGCGGCCGTCATACTCCGTTCTTCAAAGGCTACCGTCCACAGTTCTACTTCCGTACAACTGACGTGACCGGTACCATCGAACTGCCAGAAGGCGTAGAGATGGTAATGCCAGGCGACAACATCAAGATGGTTGTGACGCTGATCCACCCAATCGCGATGGACGACGGTCTGCGTTTCGCAATCCGTGAAGGCGGCCGTACCGTTGGCGCGGGCGTTGTTGCTAAAGTTCTGGGCTAATTAATTATCCCTGAAATAAAAAGGACGCTCCGGCGTCCTTTTTTGTTTTCTGCCGTTGGGGCATTGTCATAAAAATTCGCATTTTTTGCTTTCTCCCGCCACGTATTCCGACGCCCGCGCTATTGTAATCATAACCATTCTCACTTACACTTTGCGCATATTTTGAACGGGAGTCTTTATGTACGTTTGTTTATGTAATGGTGTAAGCGACAAAAAAATTCGTCAGGCCGTTCGCCAGTTTCAACCACAATCTTTCCAGCAGCTTCGCAAGTTTGTTCCGGTGGGAAATCAATGCGGTAAATGCGTTCGCGCAGCGCGTGAGATCATGCAGGACGAACTGATGCAGATCCCGGAATTCAAAGAGATCGCGTAAGCCTCTATCTTTTTTTTGACATCCCCGTAGCCCGATCTACGCTTCAATGAGTGGAAGCGGAGGGACTATATAATGAAAGGTGATGTTAAAATCATAAGTTATCTCAATAAATTATTGGGAAATGAGCTTGTCGCAATCAATCAGTATTTTCTCCATGCAAGAATGTTTAAAAACTGGGGACTGACTCGCCTCAACGATGTTGAATACCATGAGTCCATTGATGAAATGAAACACGCCGATAAATACATTGAGCGTATTTTATTCCTCGAAGGCATTCCTAACCTACAGGATCTCGGAAAACTGGGCATCGGAGAAGATGTCGAAGAGATGCTGCGTTCTGATCTCCGGCTGGAGCTGGAGGGTGCAAAAGATCTGCGTGAAGCCATTGCCTATGCGGACAGCGTACATGACTACGTCAGCCGCGATATGATGATCCAGATCCTGGCCGATGAAGAAGGGCACATCGACTGGCTTGAGACCGAACTGGATCTCATTAGCAAAATTGGCCTACAGAACTACCTTCAGTCTCAGATCAAAGTGGAAAGTTAATCAGGCTTTCCCAGCCAACGCATAAACCCGCTGCCGCCAGAAATGGCCCAAAAGGCAGTGGGTTTTTTAATGCCTGCTTATCAGGGGTAAACAACGAGAAAGCAACCAGATACAGCAGAGCCATTAACGCGGCCACTAATGCCAGTATTGGTAGTACACACCAGCCATGCCATGCCCCCAGCGCCGCCAGATATTTTATGTCGCCATATCCCATCCCTTCACGTCGGCAGATGAGCCGGTATCCCCAATAGATAATGGCGAATCCGGCATATCCTGTCATCGCACCCACTACCGCGCTCGGCAAAAAATCAGGATGGAGACAAAGCTGGTAGAGCAGGCCCGTCCATAGCAGCGGGCAAAGAAATTTATCGGGAAGAAGCCCCGTGCGGATATCGGTGCGAACAAGCAAGGCCGATAACGCAAAATAGATCAACAGAAAGGGGAGGGACAGTAGCATAGCGAGAGCCTCAAAATGGTTTGAGCGCATACTCGTAATAATCTGCATGCCCGGCAATGTGTAAAAACAGCAATTGCGTAGCGGCTTCATACAAAGAGTTGAGAAGGGATACTTTGCATAAAAAATTGCGCGGCCTTACGTATAGTACGTCTTTGGCGCTTAATTTCTAAACGGCACTTGCGTCTTTCTCTGATTTACGTATAATGCGCGGGCTTGTCGTAATTGACGGCGGGTTCAATCTGAACCAGAGTAGCTCACTTTGTTACTCAACAATGCTCCCAATTGGGGAGCTACGTAAGAACGGTTACACTCTCCCATCAATCGTAATGGGTTTGAGGAGTAATCATTTTCGTTTATAAAATAATTGGAGCTCTGGTCTCATGCAGAACCAAAGAATCCGTATCCGCCTTAAAGCGTTTGATCATCGTCTGATCGATCAATCAACCGCGGAAATCGTCGAGACTGCTAAGCGCACTGGTGCGCAAGTCCGTGGTCCGATCCCGCTGCCGACCCGCAAAGAGCGCTTTACCGTTCTGATCTCTCCGCACGTTAACAAAGATGCGCGTGATCAGTACGAAATCCGCACTCACAAGCGTCTGGTTGACATCGTTGAGCCAACTGAGAAAACCGTTGATGCTCTGATGCGTCTGGATCTGGCTGCCGGTGTAGACGTGCAGATCAGCCTGGGTTAATCAGGTCATCGAGCGATTGAGAGGTTGAAACAATGATTGGTTTAGTCGGTAAAAAAGTGGGTATGACCCGCATCTTCACTGAAGATGGCGTTTCTATCCCAGTAACCGTAATCGAAGTTGAAGCAAACCGCGTTACTCAGGTTAAAGATCTGGCTAACGATGGCTACCGCGCTATTCAGGTTACCACTGGTGCTAAAAAAGCTAACCGTGTAACCAAACCAGAAGCGGGTCACTTCGCTAAAGCTGGCGTTGAAGCTGGCCGTGGTCTGTGGGAATTCCGTCTTGCTGAAGGCGAAGAGTTCACCGTAGGTCAGGACATTAGCGTTGAGCTGTTTGCTGACGTTAAAAAAGTTGACGTAACCGGTACCTCTAAAGGTAAAGGTTTTGCTGGTACCGTTAAGCGCTGGAACTTCCGTACCCAGGACGCTACTCACGGTAACTCCTTGTCTCACCGCGTTCCGGGTTCTATCGGTCAGAACCAGACTCCGGGCAAAGTGTTCAAAGGCAAGAAAATGGCAGGTCAGCTGGGCAACGAACGTGTAACCGTTCAGAGCCTGGACGTAGTACGTGTTGACGCTGAGCGCAACCTGCTGCTGGTTAAAGGTGCGGTCCCGGGTGCAACCGGTAGCGACCTGATCGTTAAACCAGCTGTGAAGGCGTAAGGGGATAGCAATGGAATTAGTATTGAAAGACGCGCAGAGCGCGCTGACTGTTTCCGAAACTACCTTCGGTCGTGATTTCAACGAAGCGCTGGTTCACCAGGTTGTTGTTGCTTATGCAGCTGGTGCTCGTCAGGGTACTCGTGCTCAGAAGACTCGTGCTGAAGTAACTGGTTCAGGCAAAAAGCCATGGCGCCAGAAAGGTACCGGCCGTGCGCGTTCAGGTTCTATCAAGAGCCCGATCTGGCGTTCAGGTGGCGTGACCTTCGCTGCGCGTCCACAGGACCACAGTCAAAAAGTTAACAAAAAGATGTACCGCGGCGCGCTGAAAAGCATTCTGTCCGAACTGGTACGTCAGGATCGTCTGATCGTTGTCGAGAAGTTCTCTGTTGAAGCGCCTAAAACTAAGCTGCTGGCACAGAAACTGAAAGACATGGCTCTGGAAGATGTGCTGATCATCACCGGTGAGCTGGACGAGAACCTGTTCCTGGCCGCGCGTAACCTGCACAAGGTTGACGTACGCGACGCGACTGGTATCGACCCGGTTAGCCTGATCGCCTTCGACAAAGTCGTAATGACTGCTGATGCTGTTAAGCAAGTTGAGGAGATGCTGGCATGATTCGTGAAGAACGTCTGCTGAAGGTGCTGCGCGCACCGCACGTTTCTGAAAAAGCGTCTACTGCGATGGAAAAAACAAACACCATCGTTCTCAAAGTTGCTAAAGACGCGACCAAAGCAGAGATCAAAGCTGCTGTGCAGAAACTGTTTGAAGTCGAAGTCGAAGTCGTTAACACCCTGGTAGTTAAAGGGAAAGTTAAACGTCACGGACAGCGTATCGGTCGTCGTAGCGACTGGAAAAAAGCTTACGTCACCCTGAAAGAAGGCCAGAACCTGGACTTCGTTGGCGGCGCTGAGTAAGTCGGAGGAGTAATACAATGGCAGTTGTTAAATGTAAACCGACATCTCCGGGTCGTCGCCACGTAGTTAAAGTGGTTAACCCTGAGCTGCACAAGGGCAAACCTTTTGCTCCGTTGCTGGAAAAAAACAGCAAATCCGGTGGTCGTAACAACAATGGCCGTATCACCACTCGTCACATCGGTGGTGGCCACAAGCAGGCTTATCGTATTGTTGACTTCAAACGCAACAAAGACGGTATCCCAGCAGTTGTTGAGCGTCTTGAGTACGATCCGAACCGTTCCGCGAACATCGCGCTGGTTCTGTACAAAGATGGCGAACGCCGTTACATCCTGGCCCCTAAAGGCCTGAAAGCTGGCGACCAGATTCAGTCTGGCGTTGATGCTGCAATCAAAGCAGGCAACACCCTGCCGATGCGCAATATCCCGGTTGGTTCTACCGTTCATAACGTAGAAATGAAACCAGGTAAAGGCGGTCAGCTGGCGCGTTCCGCGGGTACTTACGTTCAGATCGTTGCGCGTGACGGTGCTTATGTCACCCTGCGTCTGCGTTCTGGTGAAATGCGTAAAGTCGAAGCAGACTGCCGCGCTACTCTGGGCGAAGTTGGCAATGCTGAGCATATGCTGCGCGTTCTGGGTAAAGCTGGTGCTGCACGCTGGCGTGGTGTTCGTCCTACCGTTCGCGGTACTGCGATGAACCCAGTCGACCACCCACATGGTGGTGGTGAAGGTCGTAACTTTGGTAAGCACCCGGTAACTCCGTGGGGCGTTCAGACCAAAGGTAAGAAGACCCGCAGCAACAAGCGTACTGATAAATTTATCGTACGTCGCCGTAGCAAATAATTTTAGAGGATAAGCCATGCCACGTTCTCTCAAGAAAGGTCCTTTTATTGACCTGCACTTGCTGAAGAAGGTAGAGAAAGCGGTGGAAAGCGGAGACAAGAAGCCCCTGCGCACTTGGTCCCGTCGTTCAACGATCTTTCCTAACATGATCGGTTTGACCATCGCTGTCCATAATGGTCGTCAGCACGTTCCAGTCTTTGTTACCGACGAAATGGTTGGTCACAAACTGGGTGAATTCGCACCGACTCGTACTTATCGCGGCCACGCTGCTGATAAAAAAGCGAAGAAGAAATAAGGTAGGAGGAAGAGATGGAAACTTTAGCTCAACATCGCCATGCTCGTTCTTCTGCACAGAAGGTTCGCCTTGTTGCTGACCTGATTCGCGGTAAGAAAGTGTCGCAGGCCCTGGACATCCTGACCTATACCAACAAGAAAGCTGCGGTATTGGTCAAGAAAGTACTGGAATCTGCCATTGCTAACGCTGAACACAACGATGGCGCTGACATCGACGATCTGAAAGTCGCGAAAATTTTCGTAGATGAAGGCCCAAGCATGAAGCGCATTATGCCGCGTGCGAAAGGTCGTGCAGATCGCATCCTGAAGCGCACCAGCCACATTACTGTGGTTGTGTCCGATCGCTGAGACTCTGGAGACTAGCAATGGGTCAGAAAGTACATCCTAATGGTATTCGCCTGGGTATTGTAAAACCATGGAACTCTACCTGGTTTGCGAACACCAAAGAATTCGCTGACAACCTGGACAGCGATTTTAAAGTACGTCAGTACCTGACTAAGGAACTGGCTAAAGCGTCTGTATCTCGTATCGTTATCGAGCGTCCAGCTAAGAGCATCCGTGTGACTATTCACACTGCTCGCCCTGGCATCGTTATCGGTAAGAAAGGCGAAGACGTAGAAAAACTGCGCAAGGTCGTAGCGGATATCGCTGGCGTTCCTGCACAGATCAATATCGCTGAAGTTCGTAAGCCTGAACTGGACGCTAAATTGGTTGCTGACAGCATCACTTCTCAGCTGGAACGTCGCGTTATGTTCCGTCGTGCTATGAAGCGTGCTGTACAGAACGCAATGCGTCTGGGCGCTAAAGGTATCAAAGTTGAAGTTAGCGGCCGTCTGGGCGGCGCGGAAATCGCACGTACCGAATGGTACCGCGAAGGTCGCGTACCGCTGCACACTCTGCGTGCTGACATCGACTACAACACCTCTGAAGCGCACACCACTTACGGTGTAATCGGCGTTAAGGTATGGATCTTCAAAGGTGAGATCCTGGGTGGTATGGCTGCTGTTGAACAACCGGAAAAACCGGCTGCTCAACCTAAAAAGCAGCAGCGTAAAGGCCGTAAATAAGGAGCGTCGCTGATGTTACAACCAAAGCGTACAAAATTCCGTAAAGTGCACAAAGGCCGCAACCGTGGTCTGGCGCAGGGTACGGATGTTAGCTTCGGCACTTTCGGTCTGAAAGCTGTTGGCCGTGGTCGTCTGACTGCACGTCAGATCGAAGCAGCACGTCGTGCAATGACCCGTGCAGTTAAGCGTCAAGGTAAGATCTGGATCCGTGTATTCCCGGACAAACCGATCACCGAGAAGCCACTGGAAGTTCGTATGGGTAAAGGTAAAGGTAACGTGGAGTACTGGGTTGCCTTGATCCAACCGGGCAAAGTCCTTTATGAAATGGACGGTGTTCCGGAAGAGCTGGCCCGTGAAGCCTTCGGCCTGGCAGCAGCGAAACTGCCTATCAAAACCACCTTTGTAACTAAGACGGTGATGTAATGAAAGCAAAAGAGCTGCGTGAAAAAAGCGTTGAAGAGCTGAACGCTGAGCTGCTGAACCTGCTGCGTGAGCAGTTCAACCTGCGTATGCAGGCTGCAAGTGGCCAGCTGCAACAGACTCACCTGCTGAAGCAAGTGCGTCGCAATGTTGCGCGCGTTAAGACTTTACTGACTCAGAAGGCGGGTGCGTAATGACCGATAAAATCCGTACTCTGCAAGGTCGTGTTGTTAGCGATAAAATGGAGAAATCCATTGTTGTAGCTATCGAACGTTTTGTGAAACACCCGATCTACGGTAAATTCATCAAGCGTACGACCAAACTGCACGTACATGACGAGAACAACGAATGTGGTATCGGCGACAAGGTGGAAATCCGTGAATGCCGTCCACTGTCCAAGACTAAGTCCTGGACGCTGGTTCGCGTTGTAGAGAAAGCGGTTCTGTAATAGAGTACGCATTCTCAATACGAATAAACGGCTCAGCGATGAGCCGTTTATTTTTTCTACCCATATTGCAGAAGCGGTGTTATAATGCCGCGCCCTCGATATGGGGCTTTTTAACGGCTCTGATTTTAGAGTCTCAGGTAGTAGTTGACATTAGCGGAGCACTAAAATGATCCAAGAACAGACTATGCTGAACGTCGCCGACAACTCCGGTGCACGTCGCGTAATGTGTATCAAGGTTCTGGGTGGCTCGCACCGTCGCTACGCAGGCGTAGGCGACATCATCAAGATCACCATCAAGGAAGCAATTCCACGTGGTAAGGTCAAAAAAGGTGATGTGCTGAAGGCGGTAGTGGTGCGCACCAAGAAGGGTGTTCGTCGCCCTGACGGTTCTGTCATTCGCTTCGATGGTAATGCATGCGTTATTTTAAACAATAACAGCGAGCAGCCTATCGGCACGCGTATCTTTGGGCCGGTAACTCGTGAACTTCGTACTGAGAAGTTCATGAAAATTATCTCTCTGGCACCAGAAGTACTCTAAGGAGCGAATCATGGCAGCGAAAATCCGTCGTGATGACGAAGTTATCGTGTTAACCGGTAAAGATAAAGGTAAACGCGGTAAAGTAAAAAATGTTCTGTCTTCCGGCAAACTTGTCGTTGAAGGTATTAACCTGGTTAAGAAACATCAGAAGCCGGTTCCGGCCCTGAACCAACCAGGCGGCATCGTTGAAAAAGAAGCTGCTATTCAGGTTTCTAACGTTGCAATCTTCAATGCGGCTACCGGCAAGGCTGACCGTGTAGGCTTTAGATTCGAAGACGGTAAAAAAGTCCGTTTCTTCAAATCTAACAGCGAAACTATCAAGTAATTTGGAGTAGTACGATGGCGAAACTGCATGATTACTACAAAGACGAAGTAGTTAACAAACTCATGACTGAGTTTAACTACAATTCTGTCATGCAAGTCCCTCGGGTCGAGAAGATCACCCTGAACATGGGTGTTGGTGAAGCGATCGCTGACAAGAAACTGCTGGATAACGCAGCAGCTGACCTGACAGCAATCTCCGGTCAAAAACCGCTGATCACCAAAGCACGCAAATCTGTTGCAGGCTTCAAAATCCGTCAGGGCTATCCGATCGGCTGTAAAGTAACTCTGCGTGGCGAACGCATGTGGGAGTTCCTTGAGCGCCTGATCACTATTGCTGTTCCACGTATCCGTGACTTCCGTGGCTTGTCCGCTAAGTCTTTCGACGGTCGTGGTAACTACAGCATGGGTGTCCGTGAGCAGATCATCTTCCCAGAAATCGACTACGATAAAGTCGACCGCGTGCGTGGTTTGGATATTACCATTACCACTACTGCGAAATCTGATGAAGAAGGCCGTGCTCTGCTGGCTGCCTTTGACTTCCCGTTCCGCAAGTAAGGTAGGGTTACTGAATGGCTAAGCAATCAATGAAAGCACGCGAAGTAAAGCGCGTAGCTTTAGCTGATAAATTCTTCGCTAAACGCGCTGAACTGAAAGCGATCATTTCTGATGTGAACGCTTCCGACGAAGATCGTTGGAATGCGGTTCTCAAGCTGCAGTCTCTGCCGCGTGATTCCAGCCCGTCTCGTCAGCGTAACCGCTGTCGTCAAACAGGTCGTCCACATGGTTATGTGGGCAAGTTTGGGTTGAGCCGTATCAAACTGCGTGAAGCCGCCATGCGCGGTGAAGTGCCAGGCTTGAAAAAGGCTAGCTGGTAATTACCAATTGAATCACGGGAGTAAAGACAGATGAGCATGCAAGATCCGATCGCGGATATGCTGACCCGTATCCGTAACGGTCAGGCCGCGAACAAAGTTGCGGTCACCATGCCTTCCGCCAAGCTGAAAGTGGCAATTGCCAACGTGCTGAAGGAAGAAGGTTTTATCGAAGATTTTAAAGTTGAAGGCGACACCAAGCCGGAACTGGAACTTACTCTCAAGTATTTCCAGGGTAAAGCTGTTGTAGAAAGCATTCAGCGTGTCAGCCGCCCAGGCCTGCGCATCTATAAGAAAAAAGATGAGCTGCCAAAAGTAATGGCTGGTCTTGGTATCGCAGTTGTTTCTACCTCTAAAGGTGTTATGACTGATCGTGCAGCGCGCCAGGCTGGTCTTGGTGGCGAAATTATCTGCTACGTAGCCTAATCGGAGGAAAGAATGTCTCGTGTTGCTAAAGCACCGGTCGTTATTCCTGCCGGCGTTGATGTAAAAATCGACGGTCAGGTTATTACGATCAAAGGTAAAAACGGCGAGCTGACTCGTACCCTCAACAATGCTGTTGAAGTTAAACATGCAGATAACGCTCTGACCTTCGGTCCACGTGATGGTTTCGTGGATGGATGGGCTCAGGCTGGTACCGCGCGTGCCCTGCTGAACTCAATGGTTGTTGGTGTTACCGAAGGCTTCACTAAAAAGCTTCAGCTGGTTGGTGTAGGTTATCGTGCAGCTATCAAAGGGAATGCAGTAGGCCTGTCTCTGGGCTTCTCACACCCTGTTGAGCATCCGCTGCCGGCCGGTATCACTGCAGAATGCCCGACTCAGACTGAAATCGTGCTGAAAGGCGCTGATAAACAGCTGATCGGTCAGGTTGCAGCAGATCTGCGCGCCTACCGTCGTCCTGAGCCTTATAAAGGCAAGGGTGTTCGTTACGCCGACGAAGTCGTGCGTACCAAAGAGGCTAAGAAGAAGTAAGGTAACACTATGGATAAGAAATCTGCTCGTATCCGTCGTGCGACCCGCGCACGCCGCAAGCTCAAAGAGCTGGGTGCAACTCGCCTGGTGGTACATCGTACCCCGCGTCATATTTACGCACAGGTAATTGCACCGAACGGTTCTGAAGTTCTGGTAGCTGCTTCTACTGTAGAAAAAGCTATCTCAGAACAATTGAAGTATACCGGTAACAAAGACGCCGCAGCAGCTGTAGGTAAAGCTGTCGCTGAACGCGCTCTGGAAAAAGGCATCAGCAATGTTTCCTTTGACCGTTCCGGGTTCCAATATCATGGTCGTGTCCAGGCACTGGCAGATGCTGCCCGTGAAGCTGGCCTTCAGTTCTAAGGTAGAGGTGTAAGATGGCTCACATCGAAAAACAGGCTGGCGAACTGCAGGAAAAGCTGATCGCGGTAAACCGCGTATCTAAAACCGTTAAAGGTGGTCGTATTTTCTCCTTCACAGCTCTGACTGTAGTGGGTGATGGTAACGGTCGCGTTGGTTTTGGTTACGGTAAAGCGCGTGAAGTTCCAGCAGCGATCCAGAAAGCGATGGAAAAAGCCCGTCGCAATATGATTAACGTCGCGCTGAACAACGGTACCCTGCAACACCCAGTTAAAGGTGTTCACACGGGTTCTCGTGTATTCATGCAGCCAGCTTCCGAAGGTACCGGTATCATCGCCGGTGGTGCAATGCGCGCCGTTCTGGAAGTTGCTGGAGTTCATAACGTTCTGGCTAAAGCATATGGTTCCACCAACCCGATCAACGTGGTTCGTGCAACTATTGATGGCCTGGAAAATATGAATTCTCCAGAAATGGTCGCTGCCAAGCGTGGTAAATCCGTTGAAGAAATTCTGGGGTAATTGACCATGGCAAAGACTATTAAAATCACTCAAACCCGCAGTGCAATCGGTCGTCTGCCGAAACACAAGGCAACGCTGCTTGGCCTGGGTCTGCGTCGTATTGGTCATACCGTTGAGCGCGAGGATACTCCTGCTGTTCGTGGTATGGTCAACGCGGTTTACTTCATGGTTAAAGTTGAGGAGTAAGAGATGCGTTTAAATACTCTGTCTCCGGCCGAAGGCTCTAAAAAGGCGGGTAAACGCCTGGGTCGTGGTATCGGTTCTGGCCTCGGCAAAACCGGTGGTCGTGGTCACAAAGGTCAGAATTCTCGTTCTGGCGGTGGCGTACGTCGCGGTTTCGAGGGTGGCCAGATGCCACTGTACCGTCGTCTGCCGAAGTTCGGCTTCACCTCTCGCAAAGCAGCGATCACAGCGGAAATCCGTTTGTCTGACCTGGCGAAAGTTGAAGGCGGCGTTGTAGACCTGAACACGCTGAAAGCGGCTAACATTATCGGTATCCAGATCGAGTTCGCGAAAGTGATCCTGGCTGGTGAAGTTTCTACTCCGGTAACTGTTCGTGGCCTGCGTGTTACTAAAGGTGCTCGTGCTGCTATCGAAGCTGCTGGCGGTAAAATTGAGGAATAAGTAGCAGATGGCTAAGCAACCGGGATTAGATTTTCAAAGTGCCAAAGGTGGATTTGGCGAGCTGAAACGCAGACTGCTGTTTGTAATCGGCGCGCTGATTGTGTTCCGTATTGGCTCTTTTATTCCGATCCCTGGTATTGATGCCGCTGTACTTGCCAAACTGCTTGAGCAACAGCGAGGCACCATCATTGAAATGTTCAACATGTTCTCTGGTGGTGCTCTCAGCCGTGCTTCTATTTTCGCACTGGGTATTATGCCGTACATTTCGGCATCGATTATTATCCAGCTGCTGACGGTCGTTCATCCGGCCCTGGCAGAGTTGAAGAAAGAAGGGGAGTCTGGACGTCGTAAGATTAGCCAGTACACCCGTTACGGCACTCTGGTGCTGGCAATATTCCAGTCGATCGGTATTGCTACCGGTCTTCCGAATATGCCTGGTATGCAGGGCCTGGTATTAAACCCAGGCTTTGCATTCTATTTCACCGCTGTTGTAAGTCTGGTCACAGGGACCATGTTCCTGATGTGGCTCGGCGAACAGATTACTGAACGAGGTATCGGTAACGGTATCTCAATCATTATCTTCGCCGGTATCGTTGCGGGTCTCCCGCCGGCCATCGCCCATACTATCGAGCAAGCGCGTCAAGGCGACCTGCACTTCCTCCTGTTGCTGTTGGTTGCAGTATTAGTATTTGCAGTGACGTTCTTTGTTGTCTTCGTTGAACGTGGTCAACGCCGCATTGTGGTGAACTACGCTAAACGTCAGCAGGGTCGTCGTGTCTATGCTGCACAGAGCACACATTTACCGCTGAAAGTGAATATGGCGGGGGTTATCCCGGCTATCTTCGCTTCCAGTATTATTCTGTTCCCGGCAACCATCGCGTCATGGTTCGGGGGCGGTACTGGTTGGAACTGGCTGACAACAATTTCGCTGTATTTGCAGCCTGGGCAACCACTTTATGTGTTACTCTATGCGTCTGCGATCATCTTCTTCTGTTTCTTCTACACGGCGTTGGTCTTCAACCCGCGTGAAACAGCAGATAACCTGAAGAAGTCCGGTGCATTTGTACCAGGAATTCGTCCGGGAGAGCAAACGGCGAAGTATATCGATAAAGTAATGACTCGCCTGACTTTGGTTGGTGCGCTTTATATTACTTTTATCTGCCTGATCCCGGAGTTCATGCGTGATGCAATGAAAGTACCGTTCTACTTCGGTGGGACCTCACTGCTTATCGTTGTGGTCGTGATTATGGACTTTATGGCTCAAGTGCAAACTCTGATGATGTCCAGTCAGTATGAGTCTGCATTGAAGAAGGCGAACCTGAAAGGCTACGGCCGCTAACTGGTCGCCTGAGAAGTTACGGAGAGTAAAAATGAAAGTTCGTGCTTCCGTCAAGAAATTATGCCGTAACTGCAAAATCGTTAAGCGTGATGGTGTCATCCGTGTGATTTGCAGTGCCGAGCCGAAGCATAAACAGCGCCAAGGCTGATTATTTCGCATATTTTTCTTGCAAAGTTGGGTTGAGCTGGCTAGATTAGCCAGCCAATCTTTTGTATGTCTGTACGTTTCCATTTGAGTATCCTGAAAACGGGCTTTTCAGCATGGTGCGTACATATTAAATAGTAGGAGTGCATAGTGGCCCGTATAGCAGGCATTAACATTCCTGATCAGAAACATGCTGTGATCGCATTAACTTCGATCTATGGCGTCGGCAAGACCCGTTCTAAAGCCATTCTGGCTGCAGCGGGTATCGCTGAAGATGTTAAGATCAGTGAGCTGTCTGAAGAACAAATCGACACGCTGCGTGACGAAGTTGCCAAATTTGTCGTTGAAGGTGATCTGCGCCGTGAAATCAGCATGAGCATCAAGCGCCTGATGGATCTTGGTTGCTATCGCGGTTTGCGTCATCGTCGTGGTCTGCCAGTGCGCGGTCAGCGTACTAAGACCAACGCACGTACCCGTAAGGGTCCGCGCAAACCGATCAAGAAATAATCGGGGTGATTGAATAATGGCAAAGGCACCAGTTCGTGCACGTAAACGTGTAAGAAAACAAGTCTCTGACGGCGTGGCTCATATCCATGCTTCTTTCAACAACACCATCGTTACTATTACTGATCGTCAGGGTAACGCATTGGGTTGGGCAACAGCCGGTGGTTCCGGTTTCCGTGGTTCTCGCAAATCCACTCCGTTCGCAGCTCAGGTTGCAGCAGAGCGTTGCGCTGAAGCCGTAAAAGAATACGGCATCAAGAATCTGGAAGTTATGGTTAAAGGTCCGGGTCCGGGTCGTGAATCTACTGTTCGCGCTCTGAACGCCGCTGGTTTCCGCATCACGAATATTACTGATGTGACTCCGATCCCTCATAACGGTTGTCGTCCGCCGAAAAAACGTCGCGTATAACGCTCGTTTTTTAGGTTAGTTGGAGATAGAAAATGGCAAGATATTTGGGTCCTAAGCTCAAGCTGAGCCGTCGTGAGGGCACCGACTTATTCCTTAAGTCTGGCGTTCGCGCGATCGATACCAAGTGTAAAATTGAACAAGCTCCTGGCCAGCACGGTGCGCGTAAACCGCGTCTGTCTGACTATGGTGTGCAGTTGCGTGAAAAGCAAAAAGTTCGCCGTATCTACGGTGTGCTGGAGCGTCAGTTCCGTAACTACTATAAAGAAGCAGCACGTCTGAAAGGCAACACAGGTGAAAACCTGCTGGCTCTGCTGGAAGGTCGTCTGGACAACGTTGTATACCGTATGGGCTTCGGCGCGACTCGTGCTGAATCACGCCAGCTGGTTAGCCATAAAGCAATCATGGTAAACGGTCGTGTTGTTAACATCGCTTCTTATCAGGTTAAAGCGAATGACGTTGTTAGCATTCGTGAGAAAGCGAAAAAGCAATCTCGCGTGAAAGCCGCTCTGGAGCTGGCTGAGCAGCGTGAAAAGCCAACCTGGCTGGAAGTTGATGCTGGCAAGATGGAAGGTACGTTCAAGCGTCAGCCAGAACGTTCTGATCTGTCTGCGGACATTAACGAACACCTGATCGTCGAGCTTTACTCCAAGTAAAGCTTAGTACCAAAGAGAGGACACAATGCAGGGTTCTGTGACAGAGTTTCTAAAACCGCGCCTGGTAGATATCGAGCAAGTGAGTTCGACGCACGCCAAGGTGACCCTTGAGCCTTTAGAGCGTGGCTTTGGCCATACTCTGGGTAACGCACTGCGCCGTATTCTGCTCTCATCGATGCCGGGTTGCGCGGTGACCGAGGTTGAGATTGATGGTGTACTTCATGAGTACAGCACCAAAGAAGGCGTTCAGGAAGATATCCTTGAAATCCTGCTCAACCTGAAAGGGCTGGCGGTGAGAGTTCAGGGTAAAGATGAAGTTATTCTTACTCTGAATAAATCTGGCATTGGCCCTGTGACTGCAGCCGACATCACCCACGACGGTGATGTTGAAATCGTCAAGCCGCAGCACGTGATCTGCCACCTGACCGATGAGAACGCAGCTATTAGCATGCGTATCAAAGTTCAGCGCGGTCGTGGTTATGTGCCGGCTTCTGCCCGAATTCATTCGGAAGAAGATGAGCGCCCAATCGGCCGTCTGCTGGTCGACGCATGTTACAGCCCTGTAGAGCGTATTGCCTACAATGTTGAAGCAGCGCGTGTAGAACAGCGTACCGACCTGGACAAGCTGGTCATCGAAATGGAAACCAATGGCACAATCGATCCTGAAGAGGCGATTCGTCGTGCGGCAACCATCCTGGCAGAACAACTGGAAGCTTTCGTTGACTTACGTGATGTACGTCAGCCGGAAGTGAAAGAAGAGAAACCAGAATTCGATCCGATCCTGCTGCGCCCTGTTGACGATCTGGAATTGACTGTCCGCTCTGCTAACTGCCTCAAGGCAGAAGCTATCCACTATATCGGTGATCTGGTACAGCGTACCGAGGTTGAGTTGCTGAAAACGCCGAACCTGGGTAAAAAATCTCTTACCGAGATTAAAGACGTGCTGGCTTCACGTGGTCTGTCTCTGGGCATGCGCCTGGAAAACTGGCCACCAGCAAGCATTGCTGACGAGTAACCGGATCACAGGTTAAGGTTTTACTGAGAAGGATAAGGTCATGCGCCATCGTAAGAGTGGTCGTCAACTGAACCGCAACAGCAGCCATCGCCAGGCTATGTTCCGCAACATGGCAGGTTCACTGGTTCGTCATGAAATCATCAAGACGACCCTGCCTAAAGCGAAAGAGCTGCGTCGCGTAGTTGAGCCGCTGATTACTCTTGCCAAGACTGACAGCGTTGCTAATCGTCGTCTGGCATTCGCCCGTACTCGTGATAACGAGATCGTGGCAAAACTGTTTAACGAACTGGGCCCGCGTTTCGCGAGCCGTGCCGGTGGTTACACTCGCATTCTGAAGTGTGGCTTCCGTGCAGGCGACAACGCGCCGATGGCTTACATCGAGCTGGTTGATCGTTCAGAGAAAGCAGAAGCTGCTGCAGAGTAATCTGTAGTAACGTAAAAAAACCCGCCTCGGCGGGTTTTTTTATATCCGCAGAATCTCCACTTATCTACAATGTCTGTATCTTTTCTGCTCATCCGCTGGAGTTCATTATGTGGTTGCTCGATCAGTGGGCTGAACGCCATATTTGCGATGCCCAAAACAAAGGCGAGTTCGAAAATCTTCCCGGCAGCGGTGAGCCGCTGATTCTGGACGATGATTCACATATTCCCCCTGAATTACGGGCCGGTTATCGCTTACTGAAAAACGCAGGTTGTTTACCGCCTGAACTTCAGCAACGCAATGAAGCCGTCGAGCTTGCCGATCTGCTTAAAGGCATTCATAAGAATGACCCGCGGTACTCCGAAATCAGTCGTCGGTTGGCGCTCATCGAGCTAAAACTGCGCCAGACGGGAATGAATACTGACTTTTTGCATGGTGAGTACAGTGAAAGGTTAATGCAAAAAATAAACGAGGAGTAGCCATGTACCGCATAGGTGAACTTGCGAAGCTTGCTAACGTAACGCCGGATACTATCCGCTACTACGAAAAGCAGCAGATGATCGATCATGAGGTCAGAACGGAAGGTGGATTTCGCCTTTATACGGATAACGACCTGCAACGCCTTCGTTTTATCCGCTATGCACGGCAACTCGGCTTCACGCTGGAGTCGATCCGTGAACTGCTGTCGATCCGTATCGATCCTGAACATCATACGTGTCAGGAATCTAAAAGCATCGTTCAGGCCCGGCTGGATGAAGTTGAAGGACGCATTCAGGAGCTGCAAGCTATGCAGCGATCTCTGCAAAGGTTAAATGACGCGTGCTGCGGTACCGCTCATAGCAGTGTTTATTGCTCAATACTGGAAGCTCTTGAACAGGGCGCCAGTAGTGAAACTCAGGGTTGTTGATTTTTTATCAGCCAGGGACTAGATTCCCGCCGACATTAACTATGCTCAGGAGAAATGATGAGCCGCTATCAGCATACTAAGGGACAAATTAAGGATAACGCCATTGAGGCATTGCTTCACGACCCGCTTTTCAGACAGCGTGTTGAGAAGAACAAGAAAGGAAAAGGGAGTTATCTACGTAAAGGTAAACATGCACAACGGGGTAACTGGGAGGCCAGTGGCAAGCAAGCTAATCGCTTTTTTACCACTGGCCTTTCTGTTTCTGTCGCCTGATTAAACGCGGTTGTTCTGCTCTTTTAACAGATCGCGAATTTCAGTCAGTAAGACTTCTTCTTTAGTTGGTGCTGGCGGGGCAGCAGCCGGTTCTTCTTTTTTACGGTTAAGTCTGTTGATAAGTTTGATCGCCATGAAAATGGCAAATGCCACGATCACGAAATCAAATACGTTCTGAATGAATACGCCATAGTGCATTACAACCGCAGGGATATCGCCCTGAGCCTCCCGAAGGGTGAAGGCGAACTGTTTGAAATCAATGCCTCCAATCAACAGTCCTAACGGCGGCATAATAATGTCGGCGACTAATGATGAAACGATCTTACCGAACGCCGCACCAATAATGACACCCACAGCCAAATCCACCACATTCCCGCGCATCGCAAATTCGCGAAACTCTTTAATAAAACTCATTATGTTCTCCTTGTGCCAGCTGACGCCTATAAGTTTAACAAATGATTAGCTAATTGCCATTGGGGATAAATAATCGTTATGAAAAATAAAAGGCATGAAAATTAGAAGGTTAATATTTGGGTGCTCTCGTCTGAGCACCCAAATCATTACAGGAAGAACGGGCTTGGCTGGAATAAACGCTCGACGTCGGTAATAAATTTTTTATCGGTCAGGAACATAATAACGTGGTCACCCTGCTCAATACGTAAATTATCATTGGCGATCATGACATCGTTACCTCGTACTACGGCGCCGATAATGGTGCCTGGTGGAAGTTTAATTTCGTCGATCGCGCGACCAACAACGCGCGACGTCGTTTCATCCCCATGAGCGACGGCTTCAATGGCTTCAGCAACACCACGACGAAGAGACGACACGCCGACAATATCCGCTTTACGTACATGGCTTAGCAGGGCAGAAATGGTGGCTTGCTGAGGCGAAATAGCAATATCAATTACGCTACCCTGTACCAGGTCGACATAAGCCTTACGCTGGATAAGCACCATTACTTTTTTCGCCCCCATACGTTTAGCGAGCATGGCGGACATAATATTCGCTTCGTCGTCGTTGGTGACGGCAATAAAAAGATCAACCTGATCGATATGCTCTTCGGCCAGCAATTCCTGATCCGAAGCATCGCCATAAAACACGATAGTATTCTGAAGCTTTTCAGCCAGCTCCGACGCGCGCTGTTGATCTCGTTCGATCAGCTTCACGCTGTAGTCTTTTTCCAGCCGTCTCGCCAGACCTGCGCCAATATTACCGCCGCCAACCAGCATAATACGTTTATACGGTTTTTCGAGACGCTGAAGTTCACTCATCACCGCACGGATATGCTGAGAAGCCGCAATAAAGAAGACTTCATCCCCGGCTTCGACAATGGTGGACCCTTGCGGACGAATAGGTCTGTCGTGACGGAAAATCGCCGCAACACGCGTATCGATATGTGGCATATGCTCGCGCATTGTCGACAGGGCATTACCAATCAGCGGGCCGCCGTAATAAGCCTTCACAACCGCCAGGCTTACTTTTCCTTCCGCAAAGTTCACAACCTGCAACGCGCCCGGGTACTCAATCAGACGATAAATACTGTCGATAACCAGCTGTTCAGGGGCAATAAGATGGTCGATAGGTACTGCTTCGGAATTAAACAGCTTTTCCGCATCCCGGACATAGTCCGGGGAGCGAATGCGGGCGATGCGGTTCGGTGTGTTGAAAAGCGAGTAGGCCACCTGACATGCAACCATGTTGGTTTCATCAGAACTGGTTACTGCAACCAGCATGTCGGCATCGTCCGCGCCCGCCTCCCGAAGCACACGTGGGTGAGAGCCGTGCCCCTGTACAACACGAAGATCAAACTTGTCCTGCAAAACGCGCAGGCGATCGCCATTGGTATCCACAATGGTGATATCGTTGTTTTCGCCCACGAGATTTTCCGCCAGCGTTCCGCCAACTTGCCCTGCGCCCAGAATGATAATTTTCATCTTTCGTGACCTGTTCTCAACATCACTCTTTGATTAGCTTAGCGTAAAAGAAACCATCACCCTCTTCTGCGCCCGGCAGGTTTTGCAGACCCGGGTGCTCAGGTGTTCCCGTATCATGCAGCGTAGCGTCCGGGGTGCGTTTCAGGAAAGCCGCAATTTGCTGACGGTTCTCTTCCGGAAGAACAGAGCAGGTTGCATACACCAGGGTTCCGCCGGGTTTGAGATGCGGCCAGATGGCATCCAGAATTTCGGATTGCAACTGGGCAAGCTCCTTGATATCACGATCGCGACGCAGCCATTTGATATCGGGATGACGACGAATCACGCCAGTTGCTGAGCAAGGGGCGTCCAGCAAAATACGATCGAACCTGGTATCACCACACCAGTCTGCGGGTTTACGTCCATCGCCTTGCTTAACCTGAGCTTTCATACCCAGACGCTTGAGGTTGTCATAGACGCGTGAAAGACGCTGCTCATCAACATCCACGGCCATCACGCTGGCCTGCGGCGCCACTTCCAGAATATGCGTTGTTTTCCCCCCTGGCGCTGCACAGAGATCAAGGATCTGCTCCCCGTCTTTCGGTTCAAGCCAGGTCATGCAGCCCTGAGCGGATGCGTCCTGTACCGTTACCCAGCCCTCTTCAAAACCGGGTAATGCATGTACCGGTGCAGGGGAGGCTAAACGAACCGCATCAGGATAAGCAGCATGTGTGAAGCCGCTCATTCCGGCCTCTTCCAGCAGGGCCAGCCATCCGTCGCGGGTATGATGGTTACGATTGACGCGTAACCACATCGGCGGACGTTGGTTATTGGCATCCACAATGTCTTGCCATTGCTGTGGGTAGGCTTTTTTAAGGCGATTCAGCAGCCATTCAGGGTGCAGGAAGCGCGCTTCGCTTTGCGCAAATTCTGCCAGCAGTTCGTCCTGCTGACGCTGGAACTGACGCAGCACGCCATTAATCAATCCTTTCAGCTGGGGACGTTTAATCGCAACGGCACCCTCCACTGTCTCAGCCAGCGCAGCATGAGGTGGAATGCGGGTATGAAGAAGCTGGTAGAAACCGACCATGATCAAATAATGCACGGTACGCTGCTTGCCGCTCATCGGGCGTGACATCAGCTTATTAATTAACCATTCAAGCTGAGAGAGGGTGCGCAGCACGCCAAAGCACAGCTCCTGAAGCAGTGCTTTGTCTTTATCGGAAACCTTTTGTTGCAGTGGAGGCAGGACATTACTCAGTGACTGGCCCTGCTCGATAACCTGCTCAACGGCCTGAGCCGCCATAGTGCGTAGATTTTGTCTTTTCATAACCGTAAAAATAAAAATGCCCGGAAACACCGGGCCTTAAGAGTAAATTTGTTCAGGCAAGGCGATTGCCAGGGATGAACCATTCACGACGGGAATTTAATAGATCCTGCGCGCTCATTGCCTTTTTACCGGCCGGTTGCAGCGATTCAAGATTCAGGATCCCTTCTCCGGTCGCAACCTGGATACCGTTTTTGCTGGCGTCGATAATCGTACCGGGCTCTGCCGAAGTATTGCCGTTAATAACTGAAGCTTTCCAGACTTTCACTGGCTGCTCATCAATCATCAACCAGCTCATCGGCCATGGATTAAAGGCGCGGATACAGCGTTCGAGTTGAGCTGCTGACAGGGACCAGTCGATCCGGGCTTCTTCTTTACTCAGTTTTTCAGCATAGGTCACCTGTGCCTCATCCTGCACTTCAGGTGACGCTGTATTGTCAGCAAGCTGTTGCAACGTCTCAATCAGCCCCTGCGGACCGAGATCCGCCAGCTTGTCATACAGCGTGGCGCTGGTATCTTCTGCGGTAATGGGACACGCCAGTTTATACAGCATGTCGCCCGTGTCTAAACCTACGTCCATCTTCATGATTGTCACGCCAGTTTCAGCATCGCCTGCCCACAGAGCGCGCTGAATAGGGGCTGCACCACGCCAGCGTGGGAGCAAGGAACCATGAACGTTAACACAGCCCAGGCGGGGCATATCGAGTACCGCTTTCGGCAGAATGAGGCCGTAAGCCACAACTACCATCACGTCAGCGTTCAGGTCTGCCACTAACTGCTGGTTTTCCTGAGGTCGTAATGATGCAGGCTGGAAAACCGGCAAACCATGCGTTTCTGCCAGCACTTTAACCGGGCCAGGCATCAATTTTTTACCGCGGCCAGCCGGACGATCAGGCTGAGTAAATACGCCAACAATCTGATGACCAGACGATAGCAGCGCGTCGAGATGACGCGCCGCAAAATCAGGGGTACCCGCGAAGATTATACGTAGTGATGTAGACACGTTATTCCTTGTATCCGGGGGGCGTTAAGCGCGAGAACGTAAACGATCCAGTTTCTCAACTTTCTGACGAATACGCTGTTGCTTCAGCGGTGAGAGGTAATCGATAAACAGCTTACCGACCAGGTGATCCATCTCATGCTGAATGCAAATCGCCAGCAGATCGTCGGCTTCCAGCTCAAACGGATTGCCGTCACGATCCAGTGCGCGGATTTTAACTTTTTCGGCACGTGGCACCAAAGCGCGCTGTTCAGGGATAGACAGACAGCCTTCCTCAATACCTGTTTCGCCGCTTTTTTCCAGCATCTCAGGGTTGATCAGCACCAGGCGCTCATCACGATTTTCAGAAACGTCGATCACAATAATACGTTTGTGAATGTCTACCTGGGTCGCGGCAAGGCCAATGCCTTCTTCAGCGTACATGGTATCGAACATATCATCGACGATACGCTGAATTTCTGCATTCACTTCTTTAACCGGTTCCGCGACGATGCGAAGGCGCTCGTCAGGAATATGTAACACTTGCAAAACTGCCATAAATTTCCAGAGTCGTGTTCAGGAGTTGATAAGAATATTACTTCTATTCTAGACAAATCCCCGGTCGATTGACAGCATCAGTGACCAATCGCAAAGATTGCTGAGGCTGCTTATGGCAGGGAAAAGGATGACGTCCACAGAGATATGGTTACGGCTTATAAACATCGGGTCGTTATACGGTGACGCGATGCTGGAGATTGCGCAGAGGCTGCTTCGCCAGGCAACCGTCGATGCTGAAGCTGTCAACGCGTCAGGGCTTTCGCCCAAACATGCCGTAAAGTTTTTTTCGTTCAGTGAGAGTGAGCTTGAACGTAGTCTGGAATGGCTGGAACACACCGACAACCACCTTCTCACAGCGGATGATCCTCGCTTTCCGCCATTGTTACGTTCTATACCTGATTTTCCCGGGGCGCTATTTGTGCGAGGCCGCGTTGACGTGCTTAATAGCATGCAGCTTGCGGTTGTGGGCAGCCGTGCGCCCTCGTGGTATGGCGAGCGGTGGGGGAAAATGCTGAGTGAACAGCTGTCCCAATGTGGCTTTACGATCACCAGTGGCCTGGCTTGCGGCATCGATGGTGTGGCACATCATGCGGCGTTGTCAGCAAAAGGGCAAAGTGTCGCCGTGCTTGGCAATGGTCTTTTTAGTCTCTATCCGCGTCGTCATCACATTCTGGCTGAGCAACTTATCGCTTCAGAGGGGGCGATAGTGTCTGAGTTTTCACTTTCGACATCGCCCAGACCGGGTAACTTTCCACGGCGTAACCGGATCATCAGTGGGTTAAGCCAGGGCGTGCTGGTGGTCGAAGCTGCGATTCGGAGTGGATCGCTGGTTACCGCAAGGTGCGCACTGGAGCAGGGGCGTGAAGTTTTTGCGCTACCCGGCCCGTTGGGGAACCCTGGCTGCGAAGGCCCTCACTGGCTGATAAAACAGGGGGCGACGCTGGTGACCTGTAAAGAGGATATCCTGGAAAATTTGCAATATGGATTGCATTGGTTGCAGGATGATCTCCAAAAGCGACATATTTCATCGGATCAGGAGGCAGTAGCATTGCCATTTCCCAAGCTCCTGGCTAACGTAGGAGATGAGGTAACACCTGTTGACGTTGTCGCTGAACGTGCCGGCCAACCTGTGCCAGTAACGGTAGCACAGCTACTCGAACTGGAGTTAGCAGGGTGGATCGCAGCTGTACCCGGCGGCTATGTCCGATTAAGGAGGGCATGCCATGTTCGACGTACTGATGTATTTGTTTGAGACTTACATCCACAACGAAGCAGAAATGCAGGTGGATCAGGACAAATTAACACGGGATCTGACCGACGCAGGTTTTGAGCGGGAAGATATTTATAATGCGTTGATGTGGCTGGATAAGTTGGCTGATTATCAGGACGGCCTCGCCGAACCGATGCAGCTTGCTTCTGACCCATTGTCTGTGCGCATCTATACAGCTGAAGAGTGTGAAAGGCTGGATGCCAGCTGCCGGGGATTCATTTTATTCCTCGAGCAGATTCAGGTGCTAAACCTCGAAACGAGAGAGATGGTGATAGAGCGCGTCATGGCGCTGGATACTGCTGAATTTGAACTGGAAGATCTCAAATGGGTGATCCTGATGGTTCTATTCAACATCCCAGGCTGTGAAAATGCCTATCAGCAAATGGAAGAATTACTCTTTGAAGTGAATGAAGGTATGCTGCATTAATTCTATGTGCAGCAACAAGAGTTGTTATGGCCAAATCAGCACTCTTCACGGTGCATAAAAACGAGCCCTGCCCACAGTGTGGGGCTGAACTTGTTATTCGGTCCGGGAAACACGGTCCGTTTCTCGGTTGTTCACACTATCCGGAATGTGATTATGTCCGTCCCCTGAAAAGCCAGGCGGACGGACATATCGTCAAAATTCTGGAGGGACAGCTTTGTCCACTCTGTGGCGGCGAACTGGCGCTGCGGCAGGGGCGGTTCGGGATGTTTATCGGATGCAGCCGCTATCCGGAATGTGAACATACGGAACAAATTGATAAACCAGATGAAACGGCAATTGCCTGCCCTCAGTGCCAGCGTGGTCAATTGGTGCAGCGCCGCTCTCGTTATGGCAAGACCTTCCATTCGTGCGATCGCTATCCTGAATGCCAGTTCGTTATCAATTTCAAACCAGTAGCGGGCGTCTGCCCTCATTGCGATTATCCGTTACTTATAGAAAAGAAAACCGCGCAAGGCTTGAAACGCTTTTGCGCCAGTAAACAATGTGGAAAGCCGGTTTCGGCGGATCAAATCAGTGAATAATAACCTGCCATCAGGCTCCATCGCGCAGGCGGTGGACATCCTGAAAAAAGAAGAAGTCATCGCCTATCCAACAGAAGCCGTTTTCGGGGTCGGGTGCGATCCTGACAGCGAAGTCGCCGTTAACCGTCTGCTGGCGCTAAAACAGCGGCCTGTCGAAAAAGGATTGATTTTGATCGCTGCGAACTACGAGCAGCTTAAGCCTTATATTGATGATTCCATGCTGACACCTGCACAGCGGGAAACCATTTTCTCTGCGTGGCCTGGTCCCGTGACGTTTGTTTTCCCTGCACAACCGACAACGCCGCGCTGGCTAACCGGGCGTTTCGATTCACTCGCGGTACGCGTTACCGACCATCCCTTGGTGGTGGAGTTATGCCAGGCATTTGGTAAACCCCTGGTTTCAACCAGCGCCAACCTGACCGGGCTTCCCCCTTGTCGGACAACAGAAGAAGTTCTGGCGCAGTTCGGGAATGATTTCCCTGTAGCCGTGGGTGAAACCGGGGGTCGTCTTAACCCGTCAGAAATTCGCGATGCCTTGACCGGCGAACGTTTTCGCCAGGGATAATGTTATGGAAACCTATGCTGTTTTTGGTAACCCGATCGCGCACAGCAAGTCGCCTCTGATCCATCAGCTGTTTGCAGAGCAATTGCAGATAGATCACCCGTATGGTCGGGTTCTTGCGCCTGTTGATGCATTTATACCGACGCTGAATAGCTTTTTTGATGCGGGTGGTAAAGGTGCGAACGTCACGGTGCCTTTTAAAGAAGAGGCTTTCGGGCGTGCGGATGAGCTGACCGAGCGTGCGTCGCTCGCTGGTGCCGTCAATACTCTTAAGCGGCTCGAAGATGGTCGCCTTCTGGGCGATAACACCGATGGCATAGGTTTACTCAGCGATCTGGAACGACTGTCGTTTATTAAACCAGGCTTTCGGATCCTGCTGATCGGCGCGGGTGGCGCGTCGCGCGGCGTATTGCTTCCTCTTCTTTCGCTGGATTGTGCGGTGACAATCACCAACCGTACCTTCTCCAGAGCAGAAGAGCTGGCGGCGTTGTTCGCACACACAGGCAGCGTAACTGCGGTAGCACTTGACGATCTCGCGAGTCACGAATTTGATCTTGTGATTAATGCCACCTCAAGCGGTATTAATGGAGAGATCCCGGCGATTCCTGCATCCCTGGTTCATTCCCACATCTACGCCTATGACATGTTTTATCAAAAAGGGAAAACGCCATTTCTGACCTGGTGTGAACAACAGGGGGCAAAACACGTGGCTGATGGTCTGGGCATGCTGGTGGGGCAGGCGGCTCATGCGGTGCTACTCTGGCATGGCGTGTTACCTGCTGTAGAACCGGTGATCGAAAAGCTGAAACAGGAACTGATGGCATGAATCAGGCGATTCATTTTCCCGACAGAGAAATCTGGGATGAAAATAAGCAAGCGGTTTGTTTCCCGGTGCTGGTGCATGGAATGCAGCTCACCTGTGCGATTAAAGGGGAGACGTTGCATCAGCGCTTTGGTGGTTCAGATCCGTTAGCGGTCTTTTGCGAAAATCGCTGGGATCTGGAAGAGGAAGCCAGCGATTTGATCCGCGATCAGCAGGAAGACGATCAGGGTTGGGTCTGGTTATCCTGATCCAGATAGTCATTCTTCCATTTAACGTAATTGTTCGCTGAGTATTTCAATCCTTCGATCTCCGCCTCTTTTAGGGGGCGGATCTGTTTAACCGGACTGCCTAAATAGAGATAGCCACTTTCCAGACGTTTGTTTTGCGGAACAAGGCTTCCTGCGCCAATCATTACGTCATCTTCTACTATGACGCCATCCAGCAAAATCGATCCCATCCCAACGAGCACCCTGTTACCGATTGTGCAGCCGTGGAGCATCACTTTATGACCGACGGTGACATCTTCCCCAATGATGAGCGGATTGCCCTCAGGGTTATAAGATGACTTATGAGTCACATGCAGCACGCTGCCGTCCTGAATATTGGTGCGTGCACCGATCGCAACGTAGTTAACATCGCCCCGGATCGCGACGAGTGGCCAGATGCTGACATCCTCGGCCATGCGAACATCACCAATGACCACGCTGCTGGTATCGATCATCACGCGATCGCCTTTTTGGGGGAACAGATCTTTATAAGGACGTAATACTGCAAACATATCTACCTCGATACAGATGAGCGCTATTAAAGAAGACTTTGATCGTATTCCTGGATCGAGGCAAGGCAAAATGCGTCAATTTTTAAGCGGATCGGGTGGGTTTTCAGCGAAAAGAACGGAAAATCATCAGTTGGAAAAAAAGATCTAAAAAATACTTGTGCTAAAAACTGGGATCCCTATAATGCGCCTCCATCGACACGGCGGATGTGAATCACTTCACAGACAACCCGGTCGGCTGAAGAGAAAAAATCCTGAAATAACGGGTTGACTCTGAAAGAGGAAAGCGTAATATACGCCACCTCGCAACGGTGAGCGAAAGCCGCGTTGCACTGCTCTTTAACAATTTATCAGACAATCTGTGTGGGCACTCAAAGTGACATGGATTCTTAATGTCTTCGGACACTAAATGAATACCAAGTCTCAACGAGTGAACACGTAATTCATTACGAAGTTTAATTCATTGAGCATCAAACTTTTAAATTGAAGAGTTTGATCATGGCTCAGATTGAACGCTGGCGGCAGGCCTAACACATGCAAGTCGAACGGTAACAGGAAGCAGCTTGCTGCTTCGCTGACGAGTGGCGGACGGGTGAGTAATGTCTGGGAAACTGCCTGATGGAGGGGGATAACTACTGGAAACGGTAGCTAATACCGCATAACGTCGCAAGACCAAAGAGGGGGACCTTCGGGCCTCTTGCCATCGGATGTGCCCAGATGGGATTAGCTAGTAGGTGGGGTAACGGCTCACCTAGGCGACGATCCCTAGCTGGTCTGAGAGGATGACCAGCCACACTGGAACTGAGACACGGTCCAGACTCCTACGGGAGGCAGCAGTGGGGAATATTGCACAATGGGCGCAAGCCTGATGCAGCCATGCCGCGTGTATGAAGAAGGCCTTCGGGTTGTAAAGTACTTTCAGCGGGGAGGAAGGCGATAAGGTTAATAACCTTGTCGATTGACGTTACCCGCAGAAGAAGCACCGGCTAACTCCGTGCCAGCAGCCGCGGTAATACGGAGGGTGCAAGCGTTAATCGGAATTACTGGGCGTAAAGCGCACGCAGGCGGTCTGTCAAGTCGGATGTGAAATCCCCGGGCTCAACCTGGGAACTGCATTCGAAACTGGCAGGCTAGAGTCTTGTAGAGGGGGGTAGAATTCCAGGTGTAGCGGTGAAATGCGTAGAGATCTGGAGGAATACCGGTGGCGAAGGCGGCCCCCTGGACAAAGACTGACGCTCAGGTGCGAAAGCGTGGGGAGCAAACAGGATTAGATACCCTGGTAGTCCACGCCGTAAACGATGTCGACTTGGAGGTTGTGCCCTTGAGGCGTGGCTTCCGGAGCTAACGCGTTAAGTCGACCGCCTGGGGAGTACGGCCGCAAGGTTAAAACTCAAATGAATTGACGGGGGCCCGCACAAGCGGTGGAGCATGTGGTTTAATTCGATGCAACGCGAAGAACCTTACCTACTCTTGACATCCAGAGAACTTTCCAGAGATGGATTGGTGCCTTCGGGAACTCTGAGACAGGTGCTGCATGGCTGTCGTCAGCTCGTGTTGTGAAATGTTGGGTTAAGTCCCGCAACGAGCGCAACCCTTATCCTTTGTTGCCAGCGGTCCGGCCGGGAACTCAAAGGAGACTGCCAGTGATAAACTGGAGGAAGGTGGGGATGACGTCAAGTCATCATGGCCCTTACGAGTAGGGCTACACACGTGCTACAATGGCGCATACAAAGAGAAGCGACCTCGCGAGAGCAAGCGGACCTCATAAAGTGCGTCGTAGTCCGGATTGGAGTCTGCAACTCGACTCCATGAAGTCGGAATCGCTAGTAATCGTGGATCAGAATGCCACGGTGAATACGTTCCCGGGCCTTGTACACACCGCCCGTCACACCATGGGAGTGGGTTGCAAAAGAAGTAGGTAGCTTAACCTTCGGGAGGGCGCTTACCACTTTGTGATTCATGACTGGGGTGAAGTCGTAACAAGGTAACCGTAGGGGAACCTGCGGTTGGATCACCTCCTTACCTTAAAGAACCTGCCTTTGCAGTGCTCACACAGATTGTCTGATGAAAAGTAAATAGCAAGGCGTCTTGCGATTGAGACTGTACGTCCCCTTCGTCTAGAGGCCCAGGACACCGCCCTTTCACGGCGGTAACAGGGGTTCGAATCCCCTAGGGGACGCCACTTGCTGGTTCGTGAGTGAAAGTCACCTGCCGTCATATCTCAAAACTGACTTGCGAGTCATGTTTGAGATATTTGCTCTTTAAAAATCTGGATCAAGCTGAAAATTGAAACGACACACAGCTCATGTGTGTTCGAGTCTCTCAAATTTTCGCAATCAGAAGATGAAACATCTTCGGGTTGTGAGGTTAAGCGACTAAGCGTACACGGTGGATGCCCTGGCAGTCAGAGGCGATGAAGGACGTGCTAATCTGCGAAAAGCGCCGGCGAGGTGATATGAACCCTTGACCCGGCGATGTCCGAATGGGGAAACCCAGTGCAATCCGTTGCACTATCGTTAACTGAATACATAGGTTAACGAGGCGAACCGGGGGAACTGAAACATCTAAGTACCCCGAGGAAAAGAAATCAACCGAGATTCCCCCAGTAGCGGCGAGCGAACGGGGAGCAGCCCGGAGTCTGAATCAGCTTGTGTGTTAGTGGAACGGTCTGGAAAGTCCGACGGTACAGGGTGATAGTCCCGTACACGAAAGCACACTTGCTGTGAACTCGAAGAGTAGGGCGGGACACGTGGTATCCTGTCTGAATATGGGGGGACCATCCTCCAAGGCTAAATACTCCTGACTGACCGATAGTGAACCAGTACCGTGAGGGAAAGGCGAAAAGAACCCCGGCGAGGGGAGTGAAAAAGAACCTGAAACCGTGTACGTACAAGCAGTGGGAGCCTCTTTATGGGGTGACTGCGTACCTTTTGTATAATGGGTCAGCGACTTATATTCTGTAGCAAGGTTAACCGTATAGGGGAGCCGAAGGGAAACCGAGTCTTAACTGGGCGTTAAGTTGCAGGGTATAGACCCGAAACCCGGTGATCTAGCCATGGGCAGGTTGAAGGTTGGGTAACACTAACTGGAGGACCGAACCGACTAATGTTGAAAAATTAGCGGATGACCTGTGGCTGGGGGTGAAAGGCCAATCAAACCGGGAGATAGCTGGTTCTCCCCGAAAGCTATTTAGGTAGCGCCTCGTGAACTCATCTTCGGGGGTAGAGCACTGTTTCGGCTAGGGGGCCATCCCGGCTTACCAACCCGATGCAAACTACGAATACCGAAGAATGTTATCACGGGAGACACACGGCGGGTGCTAACGTCCGTCGTGAAGAGGGAAACAACCCAGACCGCCAGCTAAGGTCCCAAAGTCATGGTTAAGTGGGAAACGATGTGGGAAGGCACAGACAGCCAGGATGTTGGCTTAGAAGCAGCCATCATTTAAAGAAAGCGTAATAGCTCACTGGTCGAGTCGGCCTGCGCGGAAGATGTAACGGGGCTAAACCATGCACCGAAGCTGCGGCAGCGACACTATGTGTTGTTGGGTAGGGGAGCGTTCTGTAAGCCGTTGAAGGTGTGCTGTGAGGCATGCTGGAGGTATCAGAAGTGCGAATGCTGACATAAGTAACGATAAAGCGGGTGAAAAGCCCGCTCGCCGGAAGACCAAGGGTTCCTGTCCAACGTTAATCGGGGCAGGGTGAGTCGACCCCTAAGGCGAGGCCGAAAGGCGTAGTCGATGGGAAACAGGTTAATATTCCTGTACTTGGTGTTACTGCGAAGGGGGGACGGAGAAGGCTATGTCAGCCGGGCGACGGTTGTCCCGGTTTAAGCATGTAGGCGGAGGTTCCAGGTAAATCCGGTACCTTATTAACGCTGAGGTGTGATGACGAGGCACTACGGTGCTGAAGTGATAAATGCCCTGCTTCCAGGAAAAGCCTCTAAGCATCAGGTAACACGAAATCGTACCCCAAACCGACACAGGTGGTCAGGTAGAGAATACCAAGGCGCTTGAGAGAACTCGGGTGAAGGAACTAGGCAAAATGGTGCCGTAACTTCGGGAGAAGGCACGCTGATGTGTAGGTGAAGCCCCTGCGGGCGGAGCTGAAATCAGTCGAAGATACCAGCTGGCTGCAACTGTTTATTAAAAACACAGCACTGTGCAAACACGAAAGTGGACGTATACGGTGTGACGCCTGCCCGGTGCCGGAAGGTTAATTGATGGGGTTAGCGGCAACGCGAAGCTCTTGATCGAAGCCCCGGTAAACGGCGGCCGTAACTATAACGGTCCTAAGGTAGCGAAATTCCTTGTCGGGTAAGTTCCGACCTGCACGAATGGCGTAATGATGGCCAGGCTGTCTCCACCCGAGACTCAGTGAAATTGAACTCGCTGTGAAGATGCAGTGTACCCGCGGCAAGACGGAAAGACCCCGTGAACCTTTACTATAGCTTGACACTGAACACTGGTCCTTGATGTGTAGGATAGGTGGGAGGCTTTGAAGCGTGGACGCCAGTCTGCGTGGAGCC
>NZ_KQ089940.1:882447-1487070 GCF_001037725.1 Enterobacter sp. MGH120
CTGGCGGCTTTAGCGCGGTGGTCCCACCTGACCCCATGCCGAACTCAGAAGTGAAACGCCGTAGCGCCGATGGTAGTGTGGGGTCTCCCCATGTGAGAGTAGGGAACTGCCAGACATCAAACAAGTAGAAAGGCCATCCGAAAGGATGGCCTTTTTGCGTTATCGCTCCAGCCAAACCAATTCCCTCATTCGATATTCCTGCTGTCGCCATTAATACCTTACGGACGTATTAAAGCGTTTTACCCTACTGAAACTGAAGTTGTGGAATGCATTATGCTGGCTCGCAGCAGCGTTAAATCAATTAAATGTTATGTACAGGTATGGGGTATAGCGGGGAGTAAGGTAGCGTATTGAATTTAATTAATATCTGATGCTATTCGTGATGAGGAATATACGTTCCTTATATCAGGGAAAAATAAAAGCGCGGCGATGGCCGCGCTTTTAGAAGCCTTATTTAGTCAGGGCGACAATACCGAGTGTCAGGCCAGCGATTGCCGCGGCGCCACCAGCAATCGCACCTGCTGTTTCCCAGTTATCCTGGGTAGTGCCCTTCATACAGGTATTGGTGTGAACCAGTCGCCCCTGATCGTCGTATACCGGTACACATGGAGAGTCGTGCGCGCAACCAGCAAGCAGCGCAGCGAGAAGTGCAACGGAAAGGAATCTTTTCATGATGTTACCTCAATATGATCGCTTATTCGCTAAAGAGCCGATACAGCAATTAACGAACTGATGATTATTTTACCACCGCACTAATACCATGCAGCACGGGGAATAATCTCAATTTGTGTGGATTGTAAAAATTATGAAGAAAAAAGCGCGGGCACTGATTATTAATGGAGGAAATGTGAAGAGGGGAAGTGTTTTTACATTGTTTTCAGGAAATAAAAAAGGCACCAGAGGTGCCTTTATGGTTTTCATTAATCCTTGTGCTTTGTAAACCGTCTCCGGACAACCACAAAGAAAACAGGAACAAAGAAAATGGCCAACAGGGTGGCTGACAGCATCCCGCCCATCACGCCCGTCCCGACCGCATTTTGTGCCCCACTACCAGCACCGCTGCTGATGACCAGAGGCATAACACCAAGGATGAATGCCAGGGAAGTCATCAGGATAGGACGCAGACGCATACGCGAGGCTTCAAGCGTGGCTTCGATAATCCCTTTGCCTTCTTTATCCATGAGATCCTTGGCGAACTCAACGATCAGTATGGCGTTCTTGGCTGATAAACCAATTGTCGTAAGCAGACCAACCTGGAAGTAAACGTCATTGTTCAGCCCTCGCATTGATGCAGCCAGAAGCGCGCCGATCACCCCCAGCGGCACAACCAGCATGACCGAGAAGGGAATTGACCAACTTTCATAGAGGGCCGCCAGACACAGGAACACCACAATCAGTGAGATGGCGTACAGCGCCGGAGCCTGATTCCCGGAAAGTCGTTCCTGATAAGACATCCCCGTCCAGTCGTAGCCGATGCCGGAAGGCAGTTTTGACGCAAGGCTTTCCATCAACGCCATTGCCTCACCGGTACTTTTGCCAGGGGCAGACTCACCGAGGATCTCCATTGATGGCATCCCATTGTAACGTTCCAGACGCGGTGAACCGTACACCCAGTGAGAGCTGCTAAAGGCAGAGAAAGGCACCATTTCGCCGTTAGCGCTACGCACATACAGGCCGTTAATGTCTCCGGGTAACATACGGAAGCGAGCATCAGCCTGGACATAAACTTTTTTCACCCGTCCGTGATCGATAAAGTCGTTCACATAGGTGCCACCCAGCGCTGTTGAAATCGTCTGATTGACGTCAGACACGCTCACACCCAGCGCCTGTGCCTTCTCCTGATCGACGTCCAGCTTGAACTGTGGCGTATCTTCCAGTCCATTAGGACGCACGCGAACCAGTAAGTCAGGATGTTCTCTCACCATGCCCAGCAGCTGGTTACGCGCCTGGGTTAACTGCGTATGCCCCAGGTTTGCCTGGTCAATCAGTTCAAAGTCAAAGCCTGTTGCGGTACCCAGTTCAATAATGGCAGGCAGGTTAAACGGAAATACAAGACCGTCTTTGATCTGGCTGAACGCTTTCGTCGCGCGGCTGACAATCGCCTCAACGCCGTTTTCCTTGCCCGGACGTTCTTCCCATGGCTTCAGGCTGACGAAAGCGATACCGGAGTTCTGCCCCTGTCCGCTAAAGCTAAAACCGTTTACGGTAAAGACCGATTCAACGTTCGCTTTCTCTTTCGTCAGGTAATAATCCTGAACCTGATCGAGTACCTGCTGAGTACGCATTTGCGTCGCCCCTGCCGGCAACTGAACCATCGTCATAAACACCCCCTGATCCTCTTCCGGCAGGAAGGAGGAAGGCAGGCGCAGGAACAGAACTGCCATGCCGCCGACGATGATGACGTAAACCAGCAGATAGCGGCCGGTCTTACGTAAAATGCCGCTTACGCTGTTGCTGTAGTGCTCCACACTCTTATCAAAGAGCGCGTTAAACCAGCCGAAGAAACCACCTTTCTTTTCATGATGTTCGCTGGAAACCGGTTTGAGCAGCGTGGCACAAAGAGCAGGCGTTAATATCAACGCCACCAGTACCGACAAGGCCATCGCGGAGACAATGGTCAGCGAGAACTGACGATAGATAGCCCCGGTTGAACCACCAAAGAATGCCATCGGAATAAATACCGCCGAAAGCACCATGGCAATGCCCACCAGAGCGCCCTGGATTTGCTCCATCGACTTCTGCGTCGCCTCTTTTGGCGGCAGCTTGTCCTCAACCATGACGCGTTCTACGTTCTCGACCACCACGATGGCGTCATCGACGAGCAGACCTATCGCCAATACCATCCCGAACATCGTCAGGGTGTTAATGGAGAACCCGAACGCAGCCAGTACCGCAAAGGTGCCCAGTAACACCACGGGCACGGCGATCGTCGGAATAAGCGTTGCCCGCAGGTTTTGCAGGAACAAGTACATCACCAGGAACACGAGAACAATCGCTTCAAACAGTGTCTTCACCACCTCATGGATTGAGATCTTCACGAAAGGTGTGGTGTCGTACGGATACACGACTTTCAGGCCCTGAGGGAAGAAGGGCTGCAACTGCGCCAGTTTACTCTTGATGGCGGCAGCGGTATCCAGCGCGTTTGCGCCAGTCGCCAGCTTGATCCCCAGCCCCGTTGCTGCCTGGCCATTGATTTTGGTGACCATGTTGTAGTTTTCGCCACCCAGCTCAATGCGGGCCACATCTTTCAGGTGGACCATTGAACCGTCCTGGTTCACCTTCAGCGTCACACGACCAAACTCCTCCGGCGATTTCAGACGCGTTTGAGCAATAATTGAGGCGTTCAGTTGCTGCCCAGGTACGGACGGTGTTCCGCCCAACTGGCCCGCAGCAATCTGGTCGTTCTGCGTTTTTAGCTGGTTAATGATATCCAGCGGCGTGAGCTGATATTTGTTCATCGCGTTGCTGTCCAGCCAGATGCGCATTGCATACTGGGCACCGAACAGCTGCACGTCACCGACGCCGGAAGTACGGCTGATCGCATCTTTTACATTAGAAGCGACATAGTCGGAGATATCATCCTGCGTGAGGTTTTTATTGTCCGACACAAAGCCTGCAACCAGCAGGAAGCTGCTGCTGGATTTCTCCACGCCGATCCCCTGCTGCTGCACTTCTTGTGGCAGCAGCGGCATGGCGAGCTGGAGTTTGTTCTGAACCTGCACCTGCGCAATATCAGGATCTGTACCCGACTCGAACGTCAGCGTAATGGTGACGTTACCAGCGGAATCACTGGTGGACGACATGTACATCAAATTATCGATACCGTTCATGTTCTGTTCGATAACCTGAGTGACGGTGTCCTGTACCGTCTGGGCATCAGCGCCCGGGTAGGTTGCTGTCACCGCAACCGCCGGCGGCGCAATGGTCGGATATTGCGCGACCGGTAGTTTTAAAATGGCCAGCCCGCCCGCAATCATCAGAATGATGGCGAGTACCCAGGCGAAAACAGGCCGTTGAATAAAGAAATTAGCCATGTCGTTATTCCTTAACTGGCTGGAGTCGCTGCGGTATCAGGAATAGCCACGACGGTGACGCCAGGGCGAACTTTTTGCAGGCCGCTGATAATGACGCGGTCGCCGTTTTTGAGGCCTTCCGTGATCAGCCAGCGATCGCCAATCGCCTGCGGTGCAACGACAGTGCGTGATTCCACCTGGTTTTTCTCATTTACCACAAGCACGGTGGCATCTCCGCGTGGTGTACGGGTTACCCCCTGCTGAGGAACCAGAATGGCATCAGGTTGCGTACCTTCATCGATGCGCGCACGGACAAACATACCCGGTAACAGCATATGCTGTGGGTTAGGGAAGAGGGCGCGAAGGGTGATTGAGCCGGTACTTTCATCTACCGTGACATCAGAGAACTGGAGCGTCCCTTTCAGCGGATAAGGCTGGCCATTTTCCATCAGCAACTCGACGCTGCTGGTGTCTCCCTTTTGCAGGCTCGTCTGCTGCTTCAGGCGCATAAAATCGCTGCTGGATTGCGTCACATCGACATAAATGGGATCGAGTTGCTGAACCGTCGCCAGTGCAGTTGCCTGGCCATTAGTGACTAACGCCCCTTCGGTGACGCTGGATTTACCTATACGCCCGTTGATTGGGGATGTGACTTTCGTATAGGCCAGGTTGATCCGCGCGCTTTCAACGCCAGCCTTCGCGGCAACCACGCTCGCATCCGCCTGCTGGGCAGTTGCCACCGCCTGATCGTACTCCTGCTTGCTCACATATTGCGTACCAACCAGCGGAACGTAACGTTTCACCGTCAGATGGGCGATATTCGCCGCCGCCTGTGCTTTTACCAGTTCACCTTTCGCATTGTCGTAGGCTGCCTGATAGGTGGCCGGATCGATTTGATAAAGGGATTCACCCGCTTTAACGTCGCTGCCTTCGGTAAAATTACGGTGCAGAATGATACCACTTACCTGAGGACGAACCTCCGCAACACGATACGCGTCAGTTCTGCCGGGCAATTCTGTCGTTACGGCCAGTGGCGCGCTTTTAACAATATGAACACTGACCTGAGGAGCTTGCGCATGCTGCTGTGGGTTTTCTTGCCCATCGCACCCGGTGAGCAGCGCGGCACAGACAATGAAACCGGATAAGGGTAAGCATCTGAAGTGATTCGTCATTACTGTTCCTTAAACTACCCTTGAGCCGATATATGCCATGAATCGGTGAAAGGGTGTGAGGCAAAAAATAGAAATGTAGCCGCGTATAATAATGAGGGTGTTTAATGTTTTTTAATTTATAAGTGCTGATGGAGCTTTTAAAAGTAAAAATCGGAATCTGACACAGTGCATTCGGCATTCTTTTTCTGTCAGGATAATCAACGAAATGTTTTCGGTGAATGCTATTCATATATTTTATGAATTTTATGTATTCGATTTATTCACGTGAATTATAAATTAAATGAATTGACTTTTTTTGTGCAAAATTAACACGGGTTTTGGTTAATATTTTGACTACACGACCACGGCAATATCCTTTGATAACGTATCAATCTTATGAGTAATGAGTAGCAGGTTATGGCGCGCAAAAAGAAAGAAGAGGCTCAAAAGACCCGCCAGCAGCTGATTGAAGCCGCTATCGGGCTATTCGCGACGCGTGGCGTGTCCAGCACCACGCTTACCGACATCGCCGATGCTGCTCAACTCACTCGCGGGGCGGTTTACTGGCATTTCTCGAGTAAAGCGGAAATATTTACTGCAATATGGGATCAGCAATTGCCGATGCGTGAGATGATTCGTGACAGGTTAATACTTTCCGAAAATGACGACCCTTTGTTAATGCTTCGTGAACAATTTATTGTCGCACTGCAATATATTGCGAGCGAGCCGCGGCAATATGCGCTTTTACAAATTTTGTATCATAAGTGTGAATTTCATGACGATGTGATTTCAGAATGTGAAATACGCAAGCGGATCGGTTTAAACGATGATTATCTTCGCAAGACGCTAAAGCGATGCATTGCTCGTAACGTTATCTCTTCGCAAACCAATATTGAACTGGCGCTGATTGTTTTCCACGCCTTTTTTAGCGGTGTCATTAAAAACTGGTTAATGGATAGCAACAATTTTAATCTGTACAAACAAGCACCGGCGCTGGTGGATAATATTCTGGCGACACTAAATATCACCCGAGTGGCGCCAGTGGTTTACGATACAGCCTCATGACCGCGTCCGGGGTGGCGACATCTCCCCGTGCTGGCACTGTTCCATAATAGCTTGCGCGGTAATCGGTTTGCCCAGCAGGTAACCCTGTAGCGTATTGCATCCCAGTTCTGTCAGAAAGGTTTGCTGCGCTGCGGTTTCGACCCCTTCCGCCACGACCTTCAGATTCAGCGTTTTTGCCAGGGCGACAATCGCCGAGACAATCGTCGCATCTTCGCTCTCACCACTTAACTCTTTCACAAAAGCACGATCGATTTTCAACTCGCAGGCGGGGAGTCGCTTAAGATACAGAAGGCTTGAGTAACCGGTGCCAAAATCGTCTATCGAGGCTTTTACTCCCGCATCCGTCAGCGCTGTCAGGACACGAACGCTTTCGTCCGGATTGTTCATTGCCGTGGTTTCGGTCACCTCCAGGATCAACATGCCGGGTGGTACGCTATGGCGCGTCAGACAATCGAGAACTGTTTTAACCAGCGACGGCTGTTCGAACTGCAATGTAGAAAGATTCACCGCCATTGACCAGTCCGTGTGGCCCTGAAGATGCCATTCATGCAGCTGGCGGCAGGCCTCGTCGATTACCCAGTTTCCAATCGGAATAATCAGCCCCGTTTTCTCTGCCAGCGGTAGAAACAGGTCAGGGGAGAGTAACCCCTGTTTGGGATGCTGCCAGCGTAACAGCGCTTCGAACCCGAGGACTGGCCCGGCAGGAGCGTGGAATTTAGGTTGATAAAGCAGGCGTAACTCATTACGGTCGATGGCCTGCCACAGATCATTCATCAGCTGTAGATGCGTCTGCGCCAGCGTATTCATTGACGGCTGGAAGAAGTGATAGCCGTTACGACCCATATGTTTCGTGTGGTACATCGCAGCATCAGCGTTAAACATCAGTTCACGATCGGTTTTGCCATCGTGTGGATAGAGCGCAATGCCAATGCTCAGGGTGACCATCAGTTCATAAGGATCGAGATGGAACGGGCTATCAATGACGCGCACCAGTGAATTTGCCAGTGAGGCAGCATCATCCGGAGTGGCGGTTTCGGCCAGCAGGACGAATTCATCCCCACCGATACGCGCCAGCGTATACTGACCTTTCAACTGCAACAGCAAACGCTGAGTCACCGCAACCAGAAGCTTGTCACCGACATCATGACCATAGGCATCGTTGACGGTTTTAAAGCCATCAAGATCCATAAACATCAGCGCGAAAGGGCTTCCTTCGCGATCGGCCTTGCTGATGGCCTGATCGAGGCGATCCTCAAGCAGAATACGATTGGGTAATCGCGTCAGCGTATCATGTAACGCCAGCTGTGCGAGTTCACGATTAGCTTCTGCCAGTGATGAGGCCAGCAGCGAGGTACGAGCCTGAAGGCGGGCATCGAACATCGACACCAGCAGCGTAATCCCCAGAATAGCGAGCGCGACCACGCTAACCAGTATCGCCAGCCAGCTCCCGTTAATGCCATGATGGTGGACCATCGTCGACATTGGAAATTGTGCTGCTTCCATGCCGGCGTAATGCATGCCAGCGATAGCGATGCCCATGGTGATCGCCGCCCCCAGCCGCATCAACGCCATTCGTGCGGCTTCCTGACGTAAACGGAACGTCAGCCAAAGAGCGGCCAGTGAAGCGGCAAGGGCAATGACCACGGAGATAGCCACCCACGTTTTATCCCAGACAATACCCGGTGTGACCTCCAGGGCTGCCATACCAGTGTAGTGCATGGCAACAATGCCCGTTCCCATCACGACGGCGCCAGGCAGCAGCCGGCGCAAACGTAGCTGCTCGCCGCTAACGAGCCACAGGGCAAACATTGACGAGCTGATGGCGATAACCATCGAAAGCACGGTCAGGACCGCGTTGTAACTCATGCTCATGGAAAGATCCATCGCCAGCATACCGATGAAATGCATCGCCCACACGCCAATCCCCATCGAAACACCGCCACCTGCCAGCCAGACGCGTGCAGCGATGCCCTGGCTTCCGGCAACGCGCGCAGCCATATTCAGCGCGGTATAGGCGGCAAGAATGGCAACAACAAAGGAGATGACTACGAGGATTTGGTTGTATTGGCTAACCAGCATGGTCTGTTCACTCGTTGTGAGACGTTAAGCAAGAGCGGTTGGAAAGGGCACAGACATTATCATCGTCAGGAAATGACGAAAAGTGATTTAAATCCCTGTTTTTATTGAGTGATAACAGGGGGGGGGACAGGATGGAAGCGGTTAGTCCAGCTCTGAGCAGTTGACCAGTTTAAGCGGGTTCACGGAATTCATATTGCGACATTTATCGGTTTCGGTGCTCATCAGTTCAATCCACTGCATCAGCAGCGCATCAAAAATGAAAACAGAGACAGCAAAAACGACCAGCCACCAGTATTTACGAATCATGTGTCATTCCGTGAAAAGAGAGCCTGTAAGTTGCTGGAAATATACACGAAAAGCGGGCGTTGAAAAGTGGGGAAAGAGAAGGTTTACAAAGCATTGACGGTTGCCCGTCCGGACGATAAAAAAGGCGCTTCCCCATGCCGAAGAGCGCCTTTTTAAACAAGCAGTTAGCTAATCGAAATTAGTTCATGCCGTATTTTTTCAGTTTCTTACGCAGGGTACCACGGTTGATGCCCATCATCAGGGCAGCGCGGGTTTGATTACCACGGGTGTATTGCATCACCATGTCCAACAGTGGCTGTTCAACTTCAGCCAGTACCAGCTCATACAGGTCATTAACATCCTGACCGTTCAGTTGAGCAAAATAGTTCTTCAGTGCCTGTTTAACCGAGTCACGCAGGGGCTTTTGAGTCACCTGATCCTGAGAGTTAACGGTAGAAACGGTCAGTACGTCAGAATTTACGCGTTGTTCGAACATAGTTCTGTCAGCTCTTTATTTCATTACGCAAGATTTTCGAAGTATGCCTCCAACGCCTCCAGCTGTTCGCTGGCATCCTCAATGGCGTTGAATGTGCGCCGAAACTGGTCATTTGGAGCGTGCTCCTGGAGATACCAGGAGACGTGTTTACGCGCAATTCGGTACCCTTTTGCCTGGCCGTAGTGGTCATGCAGTTCCCGAACATGCGAACAAAGCAAGCGCTTAACCTCTGCCAGAGGCAGTGGGGCAAGCAGCTCCCCAGTGTCCAGATAATGCTGGATTTCCCGAAAGATCCAGGGTCTTCCCTGAGCGGCACGTCCTATCATCAGAGCATCAGCTCCCGTATAGTCGAGCACAGCTCTGGCTTTAAGCGGGTCAGTAATGTCGCCATTCGCGATAACCGGAATGGAAACTTTCTGCTTAACTGCCCGAATGCTGTCGTATTCAGCTTCACCGTTGAACAAACAGGCGCGAGTGCGTCCATGTATGGTCAGGGCCTGAATGCCACAGTCTTCGGCCAGTTGGGCAATCTCTACGCAGTTACGGTGTTCCGGCGACCAACCCGTGCGAATCTTCAACGTAACAGGAACGTCCACTGCGCTGACAACCGCCGTCAGGATTGACTTCACCTGGTCGGGGTATTGCAGAAGGGCTGAACCTGCAAGCTTGCGATTCACCTTTTTGGCCGGGCAACCCATATTGATATCAATAATCTGGGCGCCACTTTCCACGTTAATACGCGCGGCATCTGCCATCTCTTCAGGCACGCTTCCGGCAATTTGCACGGTGCGGATACCTGGTTCATCAATGTGCACCATCCGTAGGCGGGACTTATCGCTTTCCCAAACCTGCGGGTTAGACGACATCATCTCGGAAACGGTCAGGCCTGCTCCCATCTCGTAACACAGCGTCCTGAACGGCCGGTCGGTAATACCTGCCATTGGGGCTGCGATCAGGCGATTTCTGAGCTGGTGGTGTCCGATGCGCATGAGTTAAGAAATGACCATACTGTGACTGCAAGGCGGCGTATATTACGCATTTTTTGCACGAGATGAAAGGCCAAACTTTGAACAATCCTCTGTTGTAGATCAAGGAATCGCCAGTCATTCTTTTTGGATAAGATTATTCGCTATTTAAATCATTGTGTTATGAATAAATGAACATTTTGTGGGCGCTTACAATTTCCCGTAACTTCTCATCATTTCTGAATAAATGAATAAATTGTCCGGGATAATCTGCTGCTATAAGCAGCAGATTATGGCGCTTCTTTGCGATCTGCGTCGCATTTCAGCACAGGATATCAGCGTAAAAAAATCGACTTATTCAACAACCAGACGGCCATGAAGCGGTTGAACCGGGCGGCTGTTTTCATGGTGCATGGTGTGAGTGAATTTTTGCAGCTGTTCAGCAGAGACGGTCAGCGGGTGCTTGAGCACCAGCCATGTCACCCCTTCTGAACATGGTGGCGTGGTCAGAGAGCCGCTAAAACGCCAGTAGGTTTTATCCGTGGGCAGTAATTTATTCATATCGAGGGTTGGCTTAATCGTTACGTTCTGGTCAACCTGTCCAGGCATCACGCCCCAGAGTTTATCCAGTTCAGTGTTTGCCGCGCCCTGATCGAACATAACGGCAACGACCGTCAGTTCGCCGTCAGCGTTTTTATGGACCAGATGCATTTCCATTGCGTATTTTTTACCGTGCACCGTGTTTTCGGATGGCGCATGGAAATGGAACTGCTGTAACGTCCAGCGCTGTTTATCAAGCGTGATGCTGTCGCGTGTATCGGCATTTTCACTTGCCTGGATAGTATGGCCGTTGTTTGTCAGAATGACCGGGCCGTCGATATAGTGCGTTTCCAGCGGAGAGATGTGGGCTTTGACCGTGTTATCTATGTTGACCGGCGACTGATACATTCCGCTTTTACACGTCTTGTACGCCTCGTCCAGTTCGCCCCAATGTTCCGGTGCGCCTTCTCCCTGATAACTCCAGTGTGATGCGTAAGCCGTAGCCGAAATCATGCTCAGCGCCAGCAGCGCTGCCTTGCCTGAAATGTGTTTCATCATATTCTTCCTGTGAATTTTATTATCCAAATCAATGAGTAACATTATGATTTGTGCGGTTATTTTATCGAAGAAAGGAAGAAGGCGGGAGAAAAAACCGAAGGGAAAAGGCGTGGTCAGACGACCACGCCAAACGCTTATTTTTTACGGCCGGTGATGCGACACCACTCTTCTTTCTCGACCACCGGGTCGAGCGCGAAGAGATCGGCGTAGGCTTCACAGACGCTGTCTGCCTGGCTGGCAAGGATACCGGACAGGCCCAGCAGACCGCCTTCAACCGGCAGCACGCTGATTAACGGCGCCAGCTCGCGTAACGGGCCAGCCAGGATATTCGCGACCACTACATCGGCTTTCATCGCCTCTGGCTGTGCATCGGGCAGATACAGTTCAAGGCGATCGGAAACGCCATTACGCTCGGCGTTATCACGGCTGGCCTGAATCGCCTGCGGATCGATGTCGATCCCGATGGCTTTTGCCGCGCCCAGTTTCAGCGCCGCGATAGCAAGGATCCCGGATCCGCAACCGAAGTCGATCACGGTTTTGCCTTCCAGATCCAGGCCATCCAGCCATTGCAGGCACAGGGAGGTTGTCGGGTGGGTGCCGGTGCCGAACGCCAGACCCGGATCCAGCATCACGTTGACGGCGTTTTTATCGGGAACTTCACGCCAGCTTGGGCAGATCCACAGACGCTGACCAAACTGCATCGGATGGAAGTTGTCCATCCACTCGCGTTCCCAGTCTTTGTCTTCCAGCTGTTCAATTTTATGCGCGAAACCCACGCCCAGCAGCGGATGGTTTTCCAGAATCGCCACGACCTCTTTCATGTCGGTTTCTGCATCGAACAGGCCGATAACGTCCGTATCACCCCACAGGCGCGTTTCGCCTGGCAGCGGCTCAAAGACCGGCGTGTCATGCGTGTCCTGGAAGGTGATAGAGACCGAACCGGCCTCCATCAGCGCATCACTCAGTTCTTCGGCGTTCGCGCCGGTTGTGTTCAGTTTTAATTGGATCCACGGCATGGCAAAACTCTTTATTTATCAGTAGAAAACAGGGCAGTTTGTGGCACCGGTCGACCAAAACGGTTTCCCACCACAAACGCCAGTAAACTTAACAGTAACGAAGGCACGATCGGATGGAAGCCCAGATACTGTATTTTAAACGTGGCGAGAACGGCATACAGGACGCCCCCGACAATCATGCCGCTTAATGCACCCGCGGCATTCGCGCGTTCCCAGTACAGCCCCAGCACCAGCGGCCACAGGAAAACGGCCTCCAGCCCACCAAAGGCGAGCAGGTTCAGCCAGATGATCATCTCCGGTGGACGCCATGCGGCCAGCAGCAGCAACGCCCCCAGCACCAGGGTAATAACCGCCGACATACGCTTGAGGCGTCGCTCATTTTCGACCTGTTCAGGGCGCAAATTCAGATAGAGATCTTTAATGATCGTAGCGGAACTTTGCAGCAACTGAGCGTTGATGGTCGACATAATGGCCGCCATGGGTGCGGCGAGGAAAATCCCGGCGGCAAACGGCGGAAGCACTTTCACCATCAGGGTTGGAATGACCAGATCCGGTACGGTAAGGTCAGGGATCACCGCGCGTCCCAGCGCACCCGCCAGGTGCATACCGAACATCAGGATCGCCACCACAATTGTCCCGATAATGATCCCGCGGTGCACCGCTTTGCTGTCTTTATATGAGATGCAGCGCACGGCGGTATGCGGCAGGCCAATCACGCCAAAGCACACCAGTACCCAGAACGAGGTCATAAAGGCTGGAGAGAGGATGTCATCCGCCCCCTGCGGCGAGACCAGTTTCGGATCGATCGCTTCCAGGGTTTCAACCGCATGACTCAGGCCTCCTGCGGCATGCACGATACCTACCAGCAGAACGAGGGTGCCAATGAGCATCACCATCCCCTGCATCGTGTCGTTGAGTACGCTGGCGCGGAACCCGCCAAACGCGGTATACAGCGCGATACTCACACCGAAAATGACCAGGCCCGTCTCATAGGGGATCCCGGCTGCCGTCTCCAGCAGTCGCGCCCCGCCGATAAACTGCACCGTCATTGCGCCAATAAACGCCACCAGCAGACTCAGGCTTGCCAGCCATACCAGCAAGCGACTCTGATAGCGGGCAAACAGCATATCGTTCAGCGTTACGGCATTGTAGCGACGGGCCAGAATGGCAAACTTTTTACCCAGTATGCCCAGAGAGAGCCAGATGGCAGGCAGCTGGATCATGGCCAGCAGTACCCAGCCCAGCCCGTACTTATAAGCGGCGCCGGGGCCACCGATAAACGAGCTGGCGCTGATGTACGTGGCGGTCAGCGTCATGGCCAGCACGACGCCACCCATTGAGCGGCTCCCGAGGAAATACTCGTTCAGAAAGGTGCCGGTCGAACGTTTACGCATCGCATAAACCGACAGGCCAAACACCAGGAACAGGTAAGCGATAAGGGGCAGAATGACTTCAAGCTGCATCATCGTCCTCCAGTGAAATATCGCGATAGATGAATTTCACCATCGCCCAGCACAGCAGGATAAACACCAGCGGCAGCAGCAGGCAGGCCATTTCAAACCAGTGCGGGAGGCCGGTAATGCCAATCGCCGAATCAGGTAAGTAAGCAGTTACTAACCACGCGGCGAGATAGAGAAGGGTCAGCCACAGCGCCCAGCGCGCTTCTTTATGGGCCTGAACAAAACGTTTGTCCATTTTTTGTCCCTTGTGGATGAAGAAAGCGGGGATTGTACATGATGGGGCTTAGCGATCCCCAGAAATAAAAAAGGCCGGATAATCCGGCCTTTTAGCAACACTGGTCTCTTACTTCTCGTTCAGACCGAGTTTTTTCTCCAGGTAGTGGATGTTAGTCCCACCATTCTGGAAGTGCTCGTCGCTCATAATGCGCATCTGGAGATCAACGTTGGTTTTGATCCCGTCGATGATCAGCTCCTGAAGGGCGTTCTTCATGCGGGCAATGGCCACGTCACGGTTTTCGCCGTAGCAGATCAGCTTACCGATCATTGAGTCATAATACGGCGGTACGGTGTAACCGGCGTAGATATGGGACTCCCAGCGCACACCAAAGCCACCCGGCGCGTGGAAACGCGTGATTTTACCCGGGCTTGGCAGGAAGGTATTCGGGTCTTCGGCGTTGATACGGCACTCTACCGCATGGCCTTTAACCACAACTTCTTCCTGTTTGATGGACAGCGGCTGACCGGCTGCGATACGCAGCTGTTCTTTGATCAGGTCTACGCCGGTGATCATTTCGGTAACCGGGTGTTCAACCTGAATACGGGTGTTCATCTCAATGAAGTAGAACTCGCCGTTTTCGAACAGGAACTCAAAGGTACCCGCCCCGCGATAGCCGATATCGACACACGCTTTGGCGCAACGCTCACCGATGTAGCGACGCAGTTCAGGCGTAATGCCCGGCGCTGGCGCTTCTTCGACCACTTTCTGGTGACGACGCTGCATGGAGCAGTCACGTTCTGCCAGATAGATCGCGTTGCCCTGACCGTCAGCCAGCACCTGAATTTCGATGTGGCGTGGGTTTTCCAGGTATTTTTCCATGTACACCATGTCATTACTGAAAGCCGCTTTCGCTTCCGCTTTGGTCATGGAGATGGACTGCGCCAGTTCAGCATCGCTGCGTACAACGCGCATACCGCGACCGCCGCCGCCGCCGGACGCTTTGATGATCACCGGATAGCCAATGCGTTTAGCATGGGCGCGATTAGCATCCATATCGTCGGTCAGCGGGCCGTCAGAGCCCGGTACGGTTGGCACGCCGGCTTTTTTCATCGCGGTGATGGCAGACACTTTGTCACCCATCAGGCGAATGGTGTCGGCTTTCGGGCCAATGAAGATAAAGCCAGAGCGTTCAACCTGCTCAGCAAAGTTGGCGTTCTCAGAGAGGAAACCATAACCCGGGTGAATCGCGACCGCGCCAGTGATTTCGGCGGCGCTGATGATCGCCGGGATGTTCAGATAGCTTTTTACGGACGGAGCCGGACCGATACAGACCGTCTCATCCGCCAGCAATACGTGTTTTAAATCGCGATCCGCGCTTGAGTGCACGGCCACGGTCTTGATGCCCAGTTCTTTACAGGCACGAAGAATACGCAGTGCAATCTCGCCACGGTTGGCGATAACAATTTTATCCAGCATGTTCGCCTCGTTACTCGATGACGACCAGCGGCTCGTCAAATTCTACCGGCTGACCACTTTCGACCAGGATCGCTTTCACAGTACCTGATTTGTCTGCTTCGATCTGGTTCATCATTTTCATGGCTTCAACGATGCACAGGGTATCGCCTACGTTGACTTTCTGACCCACTTCGATGAACGCCTTCGCGTCCGGGCTCGGGGTGCGGTAGAAAGTACCAACCATTGGGGAACGTACGATGTGACCACTGATTTCTGTTGCAGCCGCAGGTGCCGCTTCTGCTGCCACTGGTGCAACGGCTGCGGAGAGCGCAGGCTGCTGCACTGGCGCAGCGTAAGCTTGCTGCATTACCGGGAAGCTAGCGGCCGGGGCTGCACGGCTGATGCGTACAGACTCTTCGCCTTCAGAAATTTCCAGTTCGGAGATGCCTGATTCTTCAACCAGCTCGATCAGTTTTTTAATCTTACGAATATCCATGAGTGGGTTCCGTACTCTTGTTTAGTGTGATTGTGACAAGCGTTTTACCGCTGTCTGTAAAGCGTATGAATAGCCGTCTGCACCCAGCCCACAAATCACGCCAGCGGCGATATCTGACAGGTAGGAATGGTGGCGGAACGGCTCTCGGGCGTGCACGTTACTCAGGTGGATCTCGATAAACGGGATACTCACCGCGAGCAGTGCGTCGCGTATAGCAACACTGGTGTGCGTAAACGCGGCCGGATTGATCAGGATATAGTCCACAGTGTCTTTAGCCTGATGAATACGGTCGATGATTGCGTACTCCGCGTTTGACTGAAAATGGTCCAAATCCACATTCAGCGGGGCTGCTTCCGTACTCAGACGGTTAACAATTTCGCTCAATGTCAGCGTGCCGTACTTCTCTGGCTCACGGGTGCCGAGCATGTTCAGGTTCGGACCGTTCAATACTAAAATTTGGAATTTGTCAGGCATTGTGCCGCTATCTCCTGCGATTTTCGGGTAAAAAACAACATATACCCTCAAAGCGCAATTGTCACCCTTTCAGAGGCCTAAAACCCCTGTCCGGAAAACCGAAGTCGCACATTATAACGATTTCGTAGCATTTGGCAGCTAAATACTGGTCTTATCAGGGAAGATTATCAACCGCTATCCGAAAAAGATTCGCGGTTGATAAATAATCTGCGGGAAAACGCACAGTTTCGTGAACTATCGCAACCACTGGCGGAACTTCTTGTAACGCCACGCTAAAAGGGCCAGGGCCAGCAGGGCGTAGATGACCGGCTGAGGGGATAAAATCTTCACCGACCACAGGTAATGAATCGGGGCGAGGATCGCGGCAAGATAGACGAAGTTGTGCAGCAGTTGCCAGCGTCGACCCAGTTTTCGCTGCGCATACTGCGTGGATGTCAGCGTCAGCGCCAGTAAAACCAGCCAGCTTACGATACCCAGCGTCAGATAGGGACGCGTCACCAGTTCGCTGCCAAGGAGTGCCAGGTTGTTAATGCCCAGTTCCAGCAGGGCGTAGCTGGTGAGATGCAGCGTCGCCCAGGCAAAACACCATAGCCCTAAAAGCCGACGGGTGCGTATCAATAATGGCTGTTTAGCGTAGCGCGCCAGCGGTGAGACGAGCAAGGTCGCCAGCAAAAATTTCAGAGCCATCCGACCCGTAAAATGCTGAATATCTTTCGCCGGATCGGCACTGAACTGTCCCTGGCTGGCTGCCCAGAAGAGCCAGATAAAGGGGAGCAATCCTGCTAAATGCAGGAGTACCTTCAGCCAGGTTATCTGCTTTGCCGTTAAACGCACTTAGAAGTTCTCCCGTAAATTCAGCCCACGGTAGAGGGATGCCACCTCATCCGCATAGCCGTTAAACAGCAGCGTTGGCTGGCGTTTAACATCCAGCGCGCCGCCGGAGCCGATAAAACGTTCCGTCGCCTGCGACCAGCGCGGATGGTCAACGTGCGGGTTAACGTTGGCAAAAAAACCATACTCGTCAGGCGCTGCCAGGTTCCAGGTGGTGGGGGGGCGTTCACGGGTGAGCTTAATGCTGACGATCGATTTGATGCCCTTGAAACCGTATTTCCACGGTACGGTCAGGCGAATGGGCGCCCCGTTTTGCGGTGGCAGCGCTTTGCCATAAACCCCGACGGTGAGCAGCGTAAGCGGATGCATGGCTTCGTCGAGACGTAAACCTTCAACGTAGGGATACTCCAGCCCGCCGCCGATAAACCGATCCTTCTGGCCTGGCATCTCGTCCGGGGCGTAGCGCGTCTGGAAGGAAACATACTTCGCGTTGCTGGTGGGCTCAACCAGCGCCAGCAGTTTATGCAAAGGGAAACCTACCCACGGCACCACCATCGACCAGGCTTCCACACAGCGCATACGGTAAATGCGTTCTTCAAGTGGGAAGCGGGTGGTGAGGTCATGATGATCCAGCGTCAGCGGTTTTGCCACCTCGCCATCTATCTTCAGCGTCCAGGGATCGGTTTTCATGCTCCCGGCGTTGGCGGCAGGATCGGCCTTATCGAGACCAAACTCATAGAAGTTGTTATAGCCGGTGACTTTATCTTCCGGCGTCAGCGCCAGTTTATTCTGCCACTGCGCCGGTTTGGTGAAGTTAAGCGGTGCGCCGGAGGGGGCTTTCGGGCGATCGTTGCCCTTAAACCAGTCGAGCAGATCGGCATGGGCCGCAGGGGTGAGCGTCAGGGCGGTGGCGCTGATGCCAAGCATTTTCAGGATCTGGCGGCGCTGTAGCATAAAGACAGATTCAGACGTTACGTCGGCTTCCGTCAGTTTTCGGGTTTTCATGGCATCCTCCGTCAGGCGTTTTTCTAAGCATGACGGAGGAGGAGGGTTAGCGCGAATATGTCACGAAAATTTGAAGATTAGGCGATTTTAACCAGCGCACGACCGTGGAACTGATTGTCCATGATTTTACTGGCGAACTCTGGCGCCTGGCTCAGGGTAATCTCAGTGGCGCTCTGGTCAAAGAATGAGGCTGGCAGATCCTGCACCAGACGTTCCCAGGCCTCAGCTCGCCGCTCGGCTGGGGTCATGACCGAATCGACACCCTGAAGACGCACGTTACGCAGAATAAATGGCATCACCGTCGTCGGCAGGGCAAAACCGCCCGCCAGACCACAGGCCGCCACGCAGCCGCCGTAATTCATTTGCGCCAGCACCTTCGCCAGCACTTTGTCGCCGACGGTATCTACTGCGCCAGCCCAGACCTGTTTTTCCAGCGGGCGGGTCTCGGCAAATTCGTCGCGGCTCAGAATGCGGCTTGCGCCCAATTGACGTAGATAATCATGCGTACTTTCGCGGCCTGAGACGGCAGCAACCTGATACCCCAGCTTGTGCAGCAGCGTGACGGCCGTGCTGCCCACGCCGCCGCTGGCGCCGGTGACGACAATTTCGCCAGAGTCAGGGCGGATCCCGGCCTCTTCCAGCGCCATCACGCACAGCATGGCGGTGAAACCTGCCGTGCCGATGATCATCGCCTTACGACCGTCCAGGCCTTTCGGCATCGGGACCAGCCAGTCACCTTTTACGCGCGCCTGCGCTGCCAGTCCGCCCCAGTGGTTTTCACCTACGCCCCAGCCGGTGAGCAGCACCTGCTGTCCGGCGTGAAAACGTGGATCTTCACTGGTATGTACGCGGCCTGCAAAGTCGATTCCTGGCACCATCGGGAAATTTCGGATGATTTTACCTTTTCCCGTAATGGCCAGCGCATCCTTATAGTTCAGGCTGGACCAGTCGATATCTACGGTCACGTCGCCCTCCGGCAGGCGGCTCTCCTCGATGGCTTGCACTGAGGCAACGGTTTTGCCGTCCTGCTGTTCTAAGATCAAAGCCTGCATACTGGGTCCTCACTAGGTTTGATGATGGGAAAATATGTTCTGATGACTATACTCGCTCAATGAAACGCAGTGCCGATTTAACGCAATAAATTGCCAGATACGCCAGGTTTGGTAGTATGCCGCATTTGAAATGCAAGTTAGTGCTCACTTGCACCCCCTTCAACCCACGGAGTAATCTCAAGGATGCGATTAACGACGAAGTTCTCAGCTTTTATCACCTTGCTGACGGGGCTGACCATATTTGTCACGCTAATCGGCTGCTCGCTGAGCTTTTACAATGCCATCCAGGATAAGCTGGTTAACCGGGTTGAATCGGTTGCATCGGTTATCGACACTCGCCTGATTGCAACCTCCTTCCCGGCGCTTTCGCGTGAGCTGGATGAGTTAATGGTGCCTGTGGATATCGTGCAGATCGACATTAAACAGGGGAAGCAGACCGTTTTCAGCCATACCCGCCAGGGCAGCTATCGTCCTGCCGGCACGGTAGAACAGTATCGGGACGTCACGGTTAATTCACTTAAACATCCGGGTATGACAATTCATCTGATGTACCAGGATCCGATGAGCAACTATTTACGCTCGCTTATGACCACCGCGCCCTTAACCATCGCCGTTGCCTTTATCGTACTGCTGATTTTCCTCGCCGTTCGCTGGCAGCGTCGTCAACTTTCCGGCCAGGAACTGCTGGAAACACGCTCCGTGCGGATACTGAATGGCGAACGGGGTCCACAGGTGCGGGGATCGGTTTATGAATGGCCATCACGCACCAGTAGCGCCCTGGACGTGTTGCTCTCCGAAATCCAGTTTGCCAGCGATCAGCGTAGCCGTATGGACACATTGATTCGCTCTTACGCCGCGCAGGATAACAAAACGGGCCTCAACAACCGTCTCTTCTTTGATAATCAGCTGGCTACCCTTCTTGATGACCCCGAAAAGGTGGGTACGCATGGCGTGGTAATGATGATTCGCCTGCCCGACTTCGATCTGCTCCGTGATACCTGGGGTCAGCGCGTGGCGGAAGAGAACCTCTTTACGCTGATTAACCTGCTGTCCACCTTTATTATGCGCTACCCCGGCGCGTTACTGGCACGCTACCACCGCAGCGATTTTGCCGTCTTGCTGCCGCATCGCACCTTAAAGGAGTCCGAGAGTATCGCCAGCCAGCTGCTGAAAGCCGTCGATGCGCTGCCCCAGAGCAAAATGCTCGACAGAGACGATATGGTGCATATGGGCATCTGTGCCTGGCGCGGCGGTCAGTCGACGGAGCAGGTGATGGAACATGCGGAAGCGGCCACGCGTAACGCCGTATTGCAGGGGGCGAACGGCTGGGCAGTCTATGATGATACGCTGCCGGAGAAAGGGCGCGGCAACGTGCGCTGGCGAACCCTGATTGAACAGATGCTGAGCCGGGGGGGACCACGCATCTATCAAAAACCGGCGGTCATGAAGAGTGGTCATGTTCATCATCGTGAGCTGATGTGCCGTATTTTTGATGGCACTGAAGAGGTTATCTCCGCGGAATATCTGCCCATGGTGTTGCAATTCGGATTGTCCGAAGAGTATGACCGTCAGCAAATCACCCGTCTCATTCCGTTTTTATCGTACTGGCCTGAAGAAAATCTGGCTTTACAGGTGACCGTCGAATCGCTGATCCGTCCGCGTTTCCAGCGCTGGTTACGTGACACGTTAATGCAATGCGAAAAATCGCAACGCAAACGCATTATTTTTGAACTTGCAGAGGCAGATGTGGGTCAACACATCAGCCGGTTGCGCCCGGTAGTGCGTTTAATCAATGCGCTTGGGGCTCGCGTGGCGGTAACCCAGGCGGGTTTGACGCTGGTGAGCACCCGCTGGATCAAAGAGCTGGATGTTGAATTATTGAAGCTGCATCCGGGTCTGGTAAGGAATATTGAAAAACGCACGGAAAACCAGCTGCTGGTACAAAGCCTGGTGGAAGCGTGCAAAGGAACGCAAACGCAAGTATTTGCCACAGGCGTACGTTCACGTAGTGAATGGCAGATGTTGACAGAGCGCGGCGTGACGGGCGGTCAGGGGGATTTTTTTGCCGCCTCTCAGCCGCTTGACACCAATGTGAAAAAATATTTGCAAAGATACTCTGTTTGACCTGCCGTTTACTTTGTTTTCACGTAGAATATCGCGCCTGTAGCTTTGAGTAAGACGAGCATAAAAGCCAGTGAACGACCTTTAGTGGGTTACAAGTGAAAGTGAGGGACGCTGCTGTTTACTCAGCCCTGAGGGATTCAGGGGATGAATTTGTAACAAAGGAAACGTGCTGCACTAATTTTCACCGTAGCAGACGATTTTTGCGCCTTGTCGCTGCTGCGTGTGGTTGGTAAAGTAAGCGGATTTTGTTTTCCGCCCCAGCTTTCAGGATTATCCCTTAGTATGTTGAAAAAATTTCGTGGCATGTTTTCCAATGACCTGTCCATTGACCTGGGTACCGCGAATACCCTTATTTATGTAAAAGGACAAGGCATCGTATTGAATGAGCCTTCCGTTGTGGCCATTCGTCAGGATCGTGCCGGCTCGCCAAAAAGCGTGGCCGCAGTAGGTCATGATGCGAAGCAGATGCTGGGCCGTACGCCGGGCAACATCGCCGCGATCCGCCCTATGAAAGACGGCGTTATTGCTGACTTCTTCGTGACCGAAAAAATGCTTCAGCACTTCATCAAGCAGGTTCACAGCAACAGCTTCATGCGCCCAAGCCCGCGCGTGCTGGTGTGTGTGCCGGTTGGCGCGACCCAGGTTGAACGTCGTGCGATCCGTGAATCCGCTCAGGGCGCAGGTGCGCGTGAAGTGTTCCTGATTGAAGAACCGATGGCTGCGGCAATTGGTGCGGGTCTGCCGGTTTCTGAAGCTACCGGTTCTATGGTGGTGGATATCGGTGGCGGTACCACTGAAGTGGCCGTTATCTCCCTGAACGGTGTGGTCTACTCCTCTTCCGTGCGTATCGGCGGCGACCGTTTCGACGAAGCCATCATCAATTACGTTCGCCGTAACTACGGCTCTCTGATCGGTGAAGCAACCGCAGAGCGCATCAAGCATGAAATCGGTTCTGCCTATCCGGGTGATGAAGTACGCGAGATCGAAGTTCGCGGTCGTAACCTGGCTGAAGGCGTGCCACGCGGATTCACCCTGAACTCCAACGAAATCCTGGAAGCGTTGCAGGAGCCGCTGACCGGCATCGTGAGCGCGGTGATGGTTGCGCTGGAACAGTGCCCGCCAGAGCTGGCTTCCGATATCTCCGAGCGCGGTATGGTTCTGACCGGTGGTGGTGCGCTGCTGCGTAACCTCGACCGCCTGTTAATGGAAGAGACAGGTATTCCTGTCGTAGTTGCAGAAGATCCACTGACTTGCGTCGCCCGTGGTGGTGGCAAGGCGCTGGAAATGATCGACATGCACGGCGGCGACTTGTTTAGCGAAGAGTAGTCGGGTGTGAGAGGGTAGCAATTCGCTACCCTTTCTCTCTGACGCGAGAATACGCATAGCCTATGAAGCCAATTTTTAGCCGTGGCCCGTCGCTACAGTTTCGCCTGATCCTGGCGGTTCTGGTTGCGCTCGGGGTCATTATTGCCGATAGCCGCCTCGGTACGTTCAGCCAGATCCGAACGTACATGGATACCGCCGTCAGTCCTTTCTACTTTATTTCAAATGGTCCCCGTGAACTGCTCGACTCCGTGTCGCAAACGCTCTCATCGCGTGACCAGCTCGAACTCGAAAACCGTGCGTTACGCCAGGAACTGCTGCTGAAAAATAGCGAGCTGCTGATGCTGGGGCAATATAAGCAGGAAAACGCCCGTCTGCGCGAACTGCTTGGCTCGCCGCTGCGCCAGGATGAACAGAAAATGGTCACCCAGGTAATCTCCACCGTAAACGATCCGTACAGCGATCAGGTGGTGATTGATAAAGGCAGCGTGAACGGCGTATACGAAGGTCAGCCTGTCATCAGCGATAAGGGCGTCGTGGGCCAGGTTGTGGCGGTTGCCAAACTGACCAGCCGCGTGTTGCTGATTTGCGATGCCACCCATGCACTGCCGATTCAGGTGCTGCGTAACGATATTCGCGTGATTGCCGCCGGTAATGGCTGCACGGACGATCTGCAACTGGAACACCTGCCCGCCAACACGGATATCCGCGTGGGCGACGTGCTGGTGACGTCAGGTCTGGGCGGTCGTTTCCCTGAGGGCTACCCGGTTGCGGTTGTCTCTTCCGTGAAGCTCGACACTCAACGTGCCTACACCGTGATTCAGGCGCGTCCAACGGCCGGCTTGCAGCGTTTGCGCTACCTGTTGCTGCTGTGGGGCGCCGATCGTAACGGCGCTAACCCGATGACCCCGGAAGATGTGCATCGCGTGGCCAACGAACGCCTGATGCAGATGATGCCGCAGGTGCTACCTGCGCCGGATGCGATGGGACCACCTGCACCCGTACCGGCTCCGGCGACGGGGTTAACGCAGCCGCTGCCGGATGCACCCCCACCGCCGCAAGTCTCGGGTGGAGGGCAGTAGTGGCCAGTTATCGTAGCCAGGGGCGCTGGGTAATCTGGCTCTCATTCCTCGTTGCACTGTTGCTGCAAATTATGCCCTGGCCGGACGACATTCTTGTTTTCCGGCCAAACTGGGTATTGCTCATTTTGCTCTACTGGATCCTTGCCCTGCCGCACCGCGTAAATGTCGGCACAGGTTTTGTGATGGGTGCCATACTGGATCTTATCAGTGGCTCTACGCTTGGCGTCCGCGCCTTATCCATGAGCATTATTGCGTATCTCGTCGCACTCAAATTCCAGCTCTTTCGTAACCTTGCGCTCTGGCAACAGGCGCTGGTAGTGATGTTGTTGTCGCTCGCTGCGGATATCGTTGTTTTCTGGGCAGAGTTTTTAGTGATCAACGTCTCTTTCCGACCGGAAGTGTTCTGGAGTAGTGTAGTAAACGGTGTGCTCTGGCCGTGGCTGTTCCTGCTGATGCGTAAAATTCGCCAGCAGTTTGCCGTGCAATAAAAGGTTTCTATGACGTCTTTGTATCTTGCCTCCGGTTCTCCGCGTCGCCAGGAACTGCTCGCGCAGTTGGGTGTCTCCTTCGAACGCATCGTTACCGGTATCGAAGAAAAACGCGCTGAGGGTGAAAGCGCTCAGCAGTATGTCTCTCGTCTGGCGCGTGAAAAAGCGCAGGCGGGCGTTGCATGCGTGCCGCGTGACTTACCGGTGCTGGGTGCGGATACCATCGTCATTCTCAATGGTGAGGTGCTTGAGAAACCTCGCGACGCAGACCATGCGGCGCGGATGCTGCGTAATATGTCCGGACAAACCCATCAGGTGATGACGGCGGTAGCGCTGGCTGATAGCCAGTACGTTCTGGATTGCCTTGTGGTAACGGAAGTGACGTTCAGAGTCCTCACCGACGAGGAGATCGCCGGCTATATCGCCAGCGGTGAACCTATGGATAAAGCAGGTGCATACGGTATTCAAGGGTTGGGTGGCTGTTTTGTCAGGAAGATAAATGGCAGCTATCACGCCGTAGTCGGCTTACCGCTGGTGGAAACGTATGAGTTGCTGAGCAATTTTAACTCACTGCGTGAGGGAAGGGATAATTATGACGGCTGAATTGTTGGTAAACGTAACGCCATCGGAAACCCGTGTGGCCTACATTGATGGTGGCATTCTCCAGGAAATTCATATTGAGCGTGAAGCGCGACGCGGAATCGTAGGCAATATCTACAAAGGTCGTGTCAGTCGTGTCCTGCCGGGTATGCAGGCGGCTTTTGTAGATATTGGGCTCGATAAGGCGGCGTTTTTACATGCCTCCGATATCATGCCGCACACCGAATGCGTGGCAGGCGAAGAGCAAAAGCAATTTGCCGTGCGCGACATCTCTGAGCTGGTGCGTCAGGGCCAGGATCTGATGGTACAGGTGGTAAAAGATCCGCTTGGCACCAAAGGCGCGCGTCTGACCACCGACATCACCCTGCCTTCACGCTATCTGGTCTTTATGCCGGGGGCGTCGCACGTCGGCGTGTCACAGCGTATTGAGAGCGAAAGCGAGCGTGAGCGCCTGAAAAAGGTGGTCAGCGCCTACTGCGACGAGCAGGGCGGGTTTATTATCCGTACCGCGGCGGAAGGGATCAGCGAAGAAGATCTGGCCTCGGATGCGGCCTATCTGAAGCGCGTCTGGACCAAAGTGATGGAGCGTAAAAAACGCAACCAGACCCGCTACAGGCTGTACGGTGAGCTGGCGCTCGCTCAGCGCGTATTACGCGATTTCGCCGACGCCCAGCTTGACCGCATCCGCGTGGACTCCCGTCTGACGTACGAAGCCTTACTGGAGTTCACCGCCGAATACATCCCGGAAATGCCGGGTCTGCTGGAGCATTACACCGGACGCCAGCCAATATTTGACCTCTATGACGTTGAAAACGAAATCCAGCGTGCGCTGGAGCGTAAGGTTGAGCTGAAATCGGGTGGCTATCTGATCATCGATCAAACCGAAGCGATGACCACCGTCGACATCAACACCGGCGCGTTTGTCGGCCATCGCAACCTCGATGACACCATCTTCAACACCAACATAGAAGCGACGCAGGCCATCGCGCGTCAGCTTCGTCTGCGTAATCTGGGCGGCATTATCATCATCGACTTTATCGATATGAACAATGAAGATCACCGCCGTCGCGTGCTGCACTCCCTGGAGCAGGCGCTGAGTAAGGACCGCGTGAAAACCAGCATCAATGGCTTCTCGCAGCTCGGTCTGGTGGAAATGACCCGGAAACGGACCCGCGAAAGCGTGGAACATGTCCTGTGTAATGAGTGTCCAACCTGCCATGGACGCGGAACGGTAAAGACGGTGGAGACGGTCTGCTACGAGATCATGCGTGAGATTGTCCGTGTCCATCATGCCTACGACTCAGACCGTTTTCTGGTCTATGCTTCCCCTGCGGTGGCGGAGGCCCTGAAAGGGGAAGAGTCGCACGCGCTGGCAGAAGTGGAAATCTTTGTCGGCAAACAGGTAAAAGTGCAAATTGAGCCGCTCTATAACCAGGAGCAGTTTGACGTCGTCATGATGTAAACGCAGTTCGCTGCGAGATTTAAGGCTGACAAGGAGAGACGCGTGAGGCGATTGCCGGGGATTTTACTGCTTACAGGGGCAATGCTGGTCGTGATTGTCGCGTTGCTCGTGAGCGGGCTGCGTCTCGCCTTGCCGCATCTGGACAGCTGGCGTCCGCAGATCCTGGCAAAAATCGAATCCGCCACCGGCCTGCCGGTGGACGTGAGTCATATCGAGGCAAGCTGGCAGAACTTTGGCCCGACGCTAGATGCCCGGGATATCAGCGCCGGCCTGAAAGATGGCGGCCACCTCAAAATCAAACGCGTCACCCTGGCGCTGGATGTCTGGCAAAGCCTGCTGCATCTGCGCTGGCAGTTTCGCGATCTCACCTTCTGGCAACTTCAGCTGATGACTAACACGCCGCTGCGAAGCGGCGACAGCGATCGGGGGCTGGAAACCAGCCGTATCAGCGATCTGTTCCTGCGGCAGTTCGATCATTTCGATCTGCGCGACAGCGAAGTGAGCTTTATTACTCTTTCCGGCCAGCGCGCTGAGCTGGCGATCCCACAGCTGACATGGTTAAACGGGAAAGATCGCCACCGCGCCGAGGGGCAGGTGAATCTCTCCAGCCTGAACGGGCAGCACGGCGTTATGCAGGTGCGGATGGATCTGCGTGACGACAATGGCTTGCTGAACAACGGCAGGGTGTGGCTACAGGCGGACGACGTGGACGTGAAGCCGTGGCTCGGTGAGTGGCTACAGCAGAACATGCAGCTGGAGACCGCGCGCTTCAGCCTGGAAGGCTGGATGACCCTGACGAACGGGACGTTCGCCAGCGGCGATATCTGGCTTAAGCAGGGGGGCGCGAGCTGGAAAGGGGAAAACCATCAGCATCAACTTTCCGTCGATAACCTCACCGCACACGTGACGCAGGATAAAGGCGGCTGGCAGTTCGCTATTCCGGATACGCGCATCTCCATGGATAACAAACCCTGGCCGCGCGGCGCGCTGACGCTGGCGTGGATGCCGGAGCAGGACGTCGGCGGGATAAACGGTAAACGCAGCGACGAGCTGCGTATCCGCGCCAGTAACCTGGATCTGACGGCGATCGAAGGGCTGCGTTCAATGGCCGCAAAACTCTCCCCGGAGCTGGGCGAAATCTGGCTGGCGACGCAGCCGAGCGGGCAGATAAACCGGCTGGCGCTGGATATTCCGCTCCAGGCTACGGAAAAGACGCGTTTTCAGGCGGCATGGAAAAATCTCGCATGGAAACAGTGGAAACTGCTGCCGGGTGCCGAGCACTTCAGCGGTAAACTGGAAGGAAGCGTGGAAAACGGCAGGCTGACGGCAGAAATGCAGGACGCGAAAATGCCGTACGAAACGGTCTTCCGTGCGCCACTGGAGATCGAAAAGGGAAATGCCACCCTCAACTGGCTGAAAAATGACAAAGGTTTTCAGCTCGATGGCCGCGATATCGATGTGAAAGCCAAAGCGGTACATGCCCGCGGTAATTTCCGTTATCTACAGCCTGAAGGCGATGAGCCGTGGTTGGGTATTCTGGCGGGCATCAGCACGGATGACGGTTCGCAGGCGTGGCGCTACTTCCCGGAAAACCTGATGGGGAAAGCGCTGGTGGACTATCTCAGCGGCGCTATTCAGGGCGGCCAGGCGGATAACGCCACGCTGGTCTACGGCGGCAACCCGCACCTGTTCCCGTATAAGCACAACGAAGGCCAGTTCCAGGTTCTGGTGCCTCTACGCAACGCCACCTATGCCTTCCAGCCGGACTGGCCGGCGCTGAAGAATCTGGATATTGAACTCAACTTCCTGAATGACGGCCTGTGGATGAAGACGGACAGCGTTGCGCTGGGCGGCGTAACGGCAAGCAACCTGACGGCAAACATCCCGGATTACTCCAAAGAGAAACTGCTGATTGATGCGGATATTAAGGGGCCAGGTAAAGCGGTTGGCCCGTACTTTGAAGATACGCCGCTGAATGACTCCCTGGCAGCCACCCTTCAGCAGTTGCAGTTAGATGGCGATGTGAATGCTCGCTTACATCTGGATATCCCGCTGGACGGTGAAATGACCACCGCCAAAGGCGACGTTCGCCTTAATAACAACAGCCTCTATATCAAGCCGCTGGACAGCACGCTGAAAAACCTCAGCGGTCAGTTCAGCTTTGTTAACGGCACGCTGAAAAGTGAGCCGCTGAAAGCGACCTGGTTCAATCAACCCGTCAATATCGATTTCTCCACCACCGAGGGCGATAAAGCCTACCAGGTGGCGGTCAATTTGGACGCGAACTGGCAGCCGTCACGCATGGATGTTCTGCCGAAGCCGATTGAGAATGCGGTGGACGGCGCGGTGTCATGGAATGGCAAGGTCGCCATCGACCTGCCTTATCATGCCGGTGCGCGCTATAACGTCGACATTACGGGCGATCTGAAAAACCTCAGCAGCCAACTTCCCGCGCCGCTGAATAAGAAAAGCGGTGAAGCATTGCCCGTCAACGTTAAGGTTGCGGGCAACCTTAACAGCTTCGATTTAACCGGAAACGCTGGTGGAACAAACCACTTCAACAGCCGCTGGCTGCTTAACCGCAAGCTGACGCTGGACAGAGCGATCTGGACGACGGACAGCCGTACCACGCCGCCGCTGCCGGAGCAGGCGGGCGTTGAACTGAATCTCCCGCCGATGGATGGCGCAGAGTGGCTGGCACTGTTCCAGAAAGGTGTCGGGCAAAACGTCGACCAAACGGCGCAGTTCCCACAGTCCATTACCTTGCGCACGCCTGCGCTGACGCTGGGCGGGCAGCAGTGGAACAACCTGAGTATTGTCTCCCGGCCGACGGTAAACGGCTCAAAGGTCGAGGCGCAGGGGCGTGAGATCAACGGTTCGTTGACCATGCGCGATCACGCGCCATGGCAGGCGGCTATCCGTTATCTCTATTACAATCCGACCTTTACGGCGTCTAAAGCAGAGTCGACAAGCGCTTCTCCTGTCAGTGGCAGTGGGACGTCGCGCGTGGATTTCAGCGGCTGGCCCGATCTCCAGTTGCGCTGTGCGGAGTGCTGGCTGTGGGGGCAAAAATATGGCCGTATCGACGGTGATTTTGCTATTCAGGGCAATACGCTGAGCCTCTCTGGTGGGCTGGTGGATACCGGCTTTGGCCGCATGACTGCCGCTGGCGAATGGGTGAACAAACCGGGTGAACAGCGCACCTCGCTGAAAGGCGATATTAAAGGCAACAAGCTGGACGCCGCAGCTAACTTCTTCGGCATTAGCACGCCGCTTCGCGGATCGTCCTTCGATGTGAATTACGATCTGCACTGGCGTGCAGCGCCATGGACACCCGATGAAGCTTCGCTTAACGGCATCCTGAAAACCCACTTCGGTAAGGGGGAGATTGCCGATGTGAGCACGGGGCGCGCCGGGCAGATCCTGCGTCTGCTGAGTTTTGACGCGCTGCTGCGCAAGCTGCGCTTCGACTTTAGCGACACCTTCAGCGAAGGTTTCTACTACGATTCCATTCGCAGCACGGCGTGGATCAAAGACGGCGTTCTGCACACCGACGACACGCTGGTGGACGGCCTGGAAGCGGATATCGCGATGAAAGGGTCAGTGGATCTCGTGCGCCGCGAGCTGGATATGGAAGCCGTGGTGGCGCCGGAGATTTCCGCAAGCGTGGGCGTTGCGGCAGCCTTTGTGGTCAATCCGATCGTCGGAGCGGCGGTGTTTGCGGCCAGTAAAGTGCTGGGACCGCTCTGGAGCAAAGTCTCGATTCTGCGCTATCGCATTACCGGGCCGGTTGATAAACCACAGATTAATGAGGTGCTGCGCCAGCCGCGCAAAGAAGCACAGCAATGATTTGACGTGGGCAGGTAATTGCCTCACTCTCAATAAATACGATCTTTATACCGCCACTGGCGGCAACGAACGAGTAGCAATAGATGAGTCTGAACCTGGTAAGTGAACATTTGCTCGCAGCGAACGGCCTGAGCCATCAGGACCTGTTCTCCATTCTTGGTCAACTGACCGAACGCCGCCTCGACTACGGCGATCTCTATTTCCAGTCGAGCTATCACGAATCCTGGGTTTTAGAAGACAGCATCATTAAAGATGGCTCTTATAACATTGACCAGGGCGTCGGCGTGCGCGCCGTCAGCGGCGAAAAAACCGGTTTTGCCTATGCAGACCAGATAAGCCTGGCCGCGCTGGAGCAGAGCGCGCAGGCGGCGCGAACCATTGTGCGCGATACGGGCGACGGACGGGTGAAAACGCTGGGTGAAGTGCAGCACGCTGCGCTCTATACCAGCATCGACCCGCTGCAAAGCATGAGCCGCGAAGAGAAGCTGGACATCCTGCGTCGCGTGGACAAAGTGGCTCGCGCGGCGGATAAACGCGTGCAGGAAGTCTCTGCCAGCCTGACCGGTGTTTATGAACTGATCCTGGTGGCGGCGACGGACGGTACCCTGGCGGCGGATGTTCGCCCGCTGGTGCGTCTCTCTATCAGCGTGCAGGTTGAAGACGACGGTAAGCGCGAGCGCGGCTCCAGCGGTGGCGGCGGTCGTTTTGGTTATGACTGGTTCCTGGGCGATGTCGACGGCGAAGCCCGCGCGGATGCATGGGCAAAAGAAGCCGTGCGCATGGCGCTGGTCAACCTGTCTGCCGTGGCTGCACCCGCCGGTACGTTGCCGGTGGTACTGGGTGCAGGCTGGCCGGGAGTGCTGCTGCACGAAGCGGTCGGTCACGGCCTGGAAGGTGATTTCAACCGTCGCGGGACGTCCGTATTCAGCGGTCAGATGGGGCAGCTTGTCTCCTCAGAGCTGTGTACCGTGGTGGATGATGGCACCATGCTCGACCGTCGCGGCTCGATTTCTATCGACGATGAAGGTACGCCGGGTCAGTACAACGTGCTGATCGAAAACGGCGTACTGAAAGGCTACATGCAGGACAAGCTTAACGCGCGCCTGATGGGCGTTGCGCCGACGGGTAACGGCCGTCGTGAATCCTACGCACATCTGCCGATGCCGCGCATGACCAATACTTACATGCTGCCGGGCCAGTCCACGCCGCAGGAGATTATCGAATCCGTTGATTACGGTATCTTTGCGCCAAACTTTGGCGGCGGTCAGGTGGATATCACCTCCGGCAAATTTGTCTTCTCTACCTCAGAGGCGTATCTGATTGAGAAGGGCAAAGTGACCAAAGCGGTGAAGGGCGCAACCCTGATTGGCTCCGGCATTGAGGCCATGCAGCAGATTTCCATGGTCGGTAACGACCTGAAACTGGATAACGGCGTGGGCGTTTGCGGCAAAGAGGGCCAGAGCCTGCCTGTGGGCGTCGGTCAGCCTACGTTGAAAGTTGATAATCTGACGGTGGGCGGCACGGCGTAAATTTTCCCCCGCACTCTAACCCTCTCCCCAACGGGGAGAGGGGAAAAGCCTACTCTTTCCTTCTGCCTCGCATGCCCTGAAACAGCTCCGCCACTTCCACAAAATAGTCCGTCAGATAGTTAATACAGACCTGCACCTTCAGCGGCAGCTTGTCCTTTTCGGTATAGAGCGCGTACACCGGACGCGGATCGGACTGGTAGCGCGGGAAGAGGATCTCCAGCACGCCGCTGTTGATCTCGTTGATCACCCACATCAGCGGTACGTAGGCGATCCCGGCCCCGGCCACCAGCCAGCGTGAGATGGTCATCGGATCGTTGGTCACGAAGCGGCCTTCAGGCAGCAGTTTAGTGGAAAGCCCTTCCGGCGCGATCAGTTCAAATTCGTTATCTGGCCGAACGCTGTATTCCAGCCACGAGTGGTTGCTCAGGTCGGCAGGTTTTTCCGGCACGCCATACTGTGCCAGATAGCTTTTCGACGCGCAGACCACCATCGGCATGCTGCCCAGTCGACGCGAGAACAGGCTCGAGTCCTGCAACGCGCCAACGCGGATCACCACGTCTAACCCATCGGCAATCAGGTCCGGTGCCGGAATGCCCGTTACCAGATTAACGGTTAAACCGGGATACTCTTTAAGCATTTCCGCCGTCATGGCAGCGAGAACATTTTGTGCCATAGTTGAAGAACACCCGATACGCAGCGTGCCGATAGGCGTGTTGTTAAAGGCATAGAGCTGCTCGTGAACGTCCTGCACCTCATGCAGCATTCGACGGCAGCCCTGATAGTAAATTTTACCCGCTTCCGTCAGCCCGATGCTGCGGGTGCTGCGGTTGAGTAGTTTCACCTGGAGCTCATCTTCCAGTTTTGACACTGTCTGGCTAATGGATGAGACGCTCATTTGTAGCTGACGTGCTGCGGCGGTAAAAGAGCCTTGCTCAACCACTTTCGCAAAGACGGACATGCGTTTTAGACGTTCCATTATTCACTCTGGCTTAAAAGTGATTTAGATCACATATGATAGATAACAGCATAACAGTTACGTTAATATATTATTAATTACATAACGGCTGCGCCACTCTCGCCCGGCAATTCTTGCTCTCCTGCGGCGGCGCGAGCTTAAAAATCCAGTAACCTGCACTCTCTTTAATCAAGGTCAACATGAGTCTGTTTCCCGTTATCGTGGTGTTCGGTTTGTCGTTCCCACCGATATTTTTCGAGCTTCTTTTATCACTGGCGATCTTCTGGCTGGTGCGCAAGGTGCTGGTCCCTACCGGGATTTATGATTTCGTCTGGCATCCTGCATTGTTCAATACCGCGCTGTATTGCTGCCTGTTCTATTTAATATCGCGCATGTTTGTCTGAGGTTGATGTGAAAACGCTAACAAGAAAAATCTCCCGCACTGCCATCACTATGGCGCTGGTCATCCTGGCGTTCATCGCTATTTTTCGCGCCTGGGTTTATTACACCGAATCCCCGTGGACGCGCGATGCGCGTTTCAGCGCGGAGGTGGTCGCGATAGCGCCCGATGTCGCCGGTCTCATTACGGCGGTCAACGTCCACGATAACCAACTGGTGAAAAAAGATCAGGTGCTGTTCACCATCGACCAGCCGCGCTATCAAAAAGCGCTGGAAGAAGCGGAAGCCGACGTGGCGTATTACAACGCGCTGGCCGCTGAAAAACGCCGTGAAGCAGGTCGCCGTAACAAGCTGGGCATCCAGGCCATGTCCCGGGAAGAGATTGATCAGTCCAATAACGTGCTGCAAACCGTGCTGCATCAGCTGGCAAAAGCGCAGGCGACGCGCGATCTGGCGAAGCTCGATCTGGAGCGTACCGTTATCCGCGCCCCGTCCGATGGCTGGGTGACCAACCTCAACGTCTATGCGGGTGAGTTTATCACGCGCGGCTCTACTGCCGTGGCGCTGGTGAAACAGAACTCCTTCTACGTCCTCGCCTATATGGAAGAGACCAAGCTGGAAGGCGTGCGTCCGGGCTATCGCGCCGAAATCACGCCGCTCGGCAGCAACCGGGTCCTGAAGGGAACCGTGGACAGCGTGGCCGCGGGGGTGACCAACTCCAGCAGTACCAATGATACAAAAGGGATGGCGACCGTCGATTCTAACCTCGAGTGGGTTCGCCTGGCGCAGCGCGTACCGGTACGCATTCGTCTGGATGAGCAGCAGAGCAACCTCTGGCCCGCAGGCACCACCGCGACGGTGGTGATCACGGGTGAAAAAGACCGTGATGCCAGCCAGGATTCTATCTTCCGTCAAATCGCCCATCGCCTGCGCGAGTTTGGTTGATCGCTATGGGCATTTTTTCCATCGCCAGCCAGCACATCCGCTTCGCCGTGAAGCTGGCATGCGCCATTGTGCTGGCGCTGTTTGTTGGCTTCCATTTCCAGCTTGAAACGCCGCGCTGGGCCGTTCTGACCGCCGCGATCGTCGCCGCCGGTCCAGCCTTCGCGGCGGGTGGCGAACCTTACTCCGGGGCAATTCGCTATCGCGGGATGCTGCGTATTATCGGCACCTTTATCGGCTGTATCGCCGCCCTGACCATTATCATCCTGATGATCCGCACGCCGCTGCTGATGCTGATTGTGTGCTGTATCTGGGCGGGTTTTTGCACCTGGGTCTCTTCGCTGGTGAAGGTGGAGAACTCGTACGCCTGGGGTCTGGCGGGGTATACCGCGCTGATTATTATCATCACCATTCAGAGTGAACCGCTGCTTGCTCCGCAGTTCGCCGTGGAACGTTGTAGCGAGATTGTCATTGGTATCGTCTGCGCGATTGTCGCAGATCTGCTCTTCTCTCCGCGATCCATCAAGCAGGAAGTCGATCGTGAGCTGGACGCGCTGATTGTTGCTCAGTACCAGCTTATGCAGCTGTGCATTAAGCACGGCGACAGCGAAGAGGTCGACAAGGCCTGGAGCGCGCTGGTGCGCCGCACGCAGGCGCTGGAAGGGATGCGCAGTAATCTCAACATGGAGTCTTCCCGCTGGGAGCGGGCCAATCGTCGTCTGAAAGCGATCAATACCGTCTCGTTAACGCTGATCACCCAGGCGTGTGAAACCTACCTGATTCAGAACACCCGCCCCGAAGTGGTAACGGATACTTTCCGCGAACTGTTTGATGAGCCCGTGGAGACGGTGCAGGACGTGCATCGACAGCTTAAACGCATGCGTCGTGTGATTGCCTGGACAGGAGAACGGGATACGCCAGTCACCATTTATACCTGGGTTGGCGCCGCAACGCGCTACCTGCTCCTGAAACGCGGCGTGATTAGCAACACCAAAATCAGTGCGGCGGAAGAAGAGGTATTGCAGGGCGAAGTGGTGATCAAACCGGAGTCCGCCGAGCGCCACCATGCGATGGTTAATTTCTGGCGTACCACCCTGGCCTGTATACTCGGCACGCTGTTCTGGCTGTGGACCGGCTGGACGTCCGGCAGCGGCGCGATGGTGATGATTGCCGTCGTCACCGCGCTGGCGATGCGTCTGCCCAACCCGCGCATGGTCGCGATCGATTTTCTGTACGGCACCTTTGCGGCGTTACCCATTGGCGCGCTCTACTTCCTGGTGATTATCCCCTCGACGCAGCAAAGCATGCTTTTGCTCTGCATCAGCCTGGCGGTGATGGCGTTCTTTATCGGGATTGAGGTACAAAAACGCCGTCTGGGATCGTTGGGTGCGCTGGCGAGCACGATTAACATCATCGTGCTGGATAACCCGATGACCTTCCATTTCAGCCAGTTCCTGGATAGCGCATTAGGTCAGCTGGTGGGCTGTTTCCTGGCGATGATGGTGATCCTGCTGGTGCGGGATAACTCTCAGGCGCGGACAGGGCGTGTGCTGCTGAATCAGTTTGTGTCGGCCGCCGTATCGTCATTGACTACCAACACCGCGCGGCGCAAGGAGAACCACCTGCCGGCGCTCTATCAGCAGCTGTTCCTGTTGCTGAATAAATTCCCGGGCGATGTCGCCCGCTTCCGCCTGGCGTTAACCATGATTATCGCGCACCAGCGTCTGCGGAACGCGCCAGTGCCGATCAACGATGATTTGTCCGCCTACCACCGCCAGCTACGGCGAACGGCGGACCATGTGATATCGGCATCGAGTGATGACAAACGTCGCCGCTACTTTAAGCAACTGCTGGAGGAACTGGATATCTACCAGGAGAAACTGCGGATCTGGGAAGCGCCGCCGCAGGTTACCGAGCCGGTAGAGCGGCTGGTGTTTATGCTGCACCGCTACCAAAATGCGCTGACAGACAGCTAATGAAGAGAAAACCGACGCCAAAAGCGTCGGTTTTTTTGTGGCTATACTTATTCTTGCAGGTTCAAACATTCAGGAAGGGAGGACACATGACAACCCAGGCTCTTCAGGACAGTATCCTTTTTCAGACCGGGTATCTGGTTAACGGTATCTGGAAAACACTCGACACCACGTTTGATGTGCTAAACCCGGCCACGGGTGAGGTGGTCGCGAAAGTGGCGAAAGCAGGGAAAGCCGAAACCGAAGAGGCCATTGCGGCCGCGACGAAGGCCTTTCCCGCATGGCGCGCAAAAACGGCAAAAGAGCGCTCCACGATCCTCTATCGCTGGTATGAACTGATTATCGAGAACAAAAGCTGGCTCGGGCGGCTGATGACTACCGAGCAGGGCAAGCCGCTGAAAGAGGCTGAAGGTGAGGTGGACTACGCTGCCAGCTTCATTCAGTGGTTTGCGGAGCAGGCTAAGCGCGCCAACGGTGAAATCATTCCTCCGGTTAAACCCGGCTCCCGTATTCTGGCCACTCGTGAACCTGTCGGGGTGGTTGCTGCTATCACGCCATGGAATTTCCCGATGGCCATGCTCACCCGTAAGCTCGGCCCGGCGCTGGCAGCAGGATGTACCGGCGTCATCAAGCCTGCAAACAACACGCCGCTGAGCGCCTTTGCGCTGCTGACGCTGGCGAAGCAGGCCGGTGTGCCGGATGGTGTGCTGAATGCGGTCGCGGGGAGCACCTCAGAAATTAGTGACGCCATTATGGCCAGCCATGACGTGCGCAAAATCTCGTTTACCGGATCAACCGCCGTCGGGAAAACGCTGGTTCGCAATTCCGCAGAGACCATGAAAAAGGTATCGATGGAGCTGGGCGGTAATGCGCCATATATCGTTTTCGAGGACGCGGATATTGAGGCCGCCGTCAAAGGCGCGATTGCCAATAAGTTCCGTAACGCCGGGCAGGTCTGCGTCAGCGTAAACCGTTTCTATATTCAGGAGACGGTCTATGACAAGTTTGTCAATCAACTTGCCGATGCGGTGAAGGCGCTGAAGGTGGGTAACGGTCTGGACGAGGGCGTCGTTGTCGGCCCGCTGATTGAGCCTTCGGCTGTCGAAAAAGTCCGTGAGCACGTCGAAGATGCGGTAGCGAAGGGCGCCACGGTGCTGGCTGGGGGTAAACCGCACGAACTTGGCGGCAACTTCTGGATGCCAACCGTACTCGGTGACTGCCATGAAGGCATGAAGCTGGCAGAAGAGGAGACCTTTGGTCCCGTTGCCGCCTGCTTCCGCTTCACCTCGGAAGACGAAGTGGTTATGCGCGCTAACAATACGCCTTACGGGCTGGCAGCCTACTTTTATACCCAGAATCTTTCGCGCGTGTTCCGCGTCTCACAGGCCATTGAGAGCGGCATGATCGGAATTAACGAATGTGCGGTCTCGACCGAGCTGGGTCCGTTTGGGGGCGTAAAAGAGTCCGGGCTGGGCCGCGAAGGGTCCGTGCTGGGGCTGGAGGAGTTTCTGGAAGTCAAAACCCTGCATATCGGGGGATTATAATAGACAGGGCGGCATTTGCCGCCCGCCTGTACCGGGTGGCTGGCAATGAAAATTTATACCTTTGATTTTGACGAAATTGAGAGTCAGGAAGACTTCTATCGCGAGTTTATTCGGGCGTTCGACCTGGAGCGGGGCAGCGTAAGCAATCTTGATATGCTGTGGGATGTGGTTACCGGCAATCATCTGCCGTTACCGCTGGAAATCGAATTTACCCATCTGCCTGAAAAACTGCGCAGACGCTTTGGCGCATTGATTTTACTGTTTGATGAAGCGGAGGAGGAGCTGGAAGGGCAACTGCGTTTCAACGTGCGCCAGTGATAAAAAAGCCCCTGACCGGGAGGTCAGGGGCAAGTCGTATGATGAGATACGACGAGGGTTTATTTGTACAGTTCTGCGGTAGCGTGCCAGTGGTCGCCACTGCGCGCTTCGATGATGCGATAGGATGACGCACCCTGTTCTTCCGCTTTTTTGTTCAGCATTTCGTGCATGTCCATCGGAGACGTACCGATGGCGCCAACAGAAACAGTCCCGATAGCCTGACGGGATTGTGCCTGTTCAGCATTGATGGTGTCGGCTGCAAACGCACCGAATGACAGGACTGACAGTACGCTCAGGGCAGCTACAGTGGTTTTAATTTTCATGATTATTTACCTCGTCAATTATTTTACTGGGGTCTTTGTTCTGTGACCCTCATCACAAAATCAAGTATACACTAATCACGTAAAAAATTAATACCAGACTAATGGTTTCGTCTGTTATTACGCGTTAAAAAATTCATTTTTTATAACGAGAATGCATAAAAAAGGGCGTCACAATGCGAGGTTTGTGGTTTTTTCTTATTTAAATCAAAGGGGTATGTTAATTTGATTTTTTGTGCGATTTTGCGGCAGATCATTCACTGAATGAATGTTAACAGGCGGTAAAAAGCACTATTTGCAAAAGTAGCAGGCAGAGAAAAGCAGGGTAAAACGCGGTAAAAGCAGAATGATCCCCGCAGCCAGGCGCTACGGGGCAGACAATTACAGCTCCTGTTCGAACAGGACCAGAATCGCTTCGTAGAGGTCTTTCACCGAGAAACCATTTGCCGGGGTGGTAAAAATGGTGTCATCGCCGGCGATGGTCCCGAGGATCCCCTCTGCTTTACCCAGCGAGTCCAGCAGGCGGGCAATCAGCTGGGCTGCGCCCGGGCTGGTGTGGATCACGACCACGGCATCGTTATAGTCGATGTCCAGAACCAGGTTTTTCAGCGGGCTGGAGGTCGTTGGCACGCCAAGTTCAGCAGGCAGGCAATAAACCATTTCCATTTTGGCGTTGCGCGTACGCACCGCACCAAACTTGGTTAACATGCGAGAGACCTTCGACTGGTTGATGTTGTCGAAGCCTTGTTCCTGCAACGCCTGAACAATTTCTCCCTGAGAACTGAATTTCTCTTCTTTGAGTAGCGCTTTAAACGCCTTCACTAATTCTTCTTGCTTAGACGAGCTTCGCATAAGTCACCCGGAATATGACGATAGAAACAACATTATTATGCATGTGGATGAATTTTTATGCAAATTATCTACCTGGCGCCAGGCTGAAATAATGTTATGAAAGGGAGAGATTTTATCAGATTTCGTTATCGGAAAACATGCCTGGGTCACGCCGCGCAAATAAGCTTAAAAGTAAATTAAATGTTATCAAAATGATGTTGTTTTGGTGGCGTGGCAGGGTGTATTGTAACCCCCTCTTAATTCGTTGTTGCCTGCATCCCGATAGTATTCAGGTGAAGGCGAAAGACGTGCGACCTCAAATTCTTTAGCGATGAAAATTGTAATTAATGACGTGCTGAATTATGGTCGCCGCAACGGAGTTACAGATACTTAAGTTAACCATAATAAGGAGTTTAGGATGAAAGTCGCAGTCCTCGGCGCTGCTGGTGGTATCGGCCAGGCGCTTGCCCTACTACTGAAAACCCAACTGCCTTCAGGCTCAGAACTCTCCCTGTACGATATTGCTCCGGTAACCCCAGGTGTGGCGGTTGATCTGAGCCACATCCCGACAGCTGTGAAAATCAAAGGCTTCTCCGGTGAAGATGCGCGTCCTGCGTTGCAGGGTGCCGACGTGGTGCTGATCTCCGCGGGTGTTGCGCGTAAACCGGGTATGGATCGTTCAGACCTGTTCAACGTCAACGCGGGCATCGTGAAAAACCTGGTTCAGCAGATTGCTGAAACCTGCCCGAAAGCGTGCATCGGGATCATCACCAACCCGGTGAACACCACCGTTGCTATCGCAGCAGAAGTGCTGAAGAAAGCGGGCGTTTACGACAAGAACAAACTGTTCGGCGTAACTACGCTGGATATCATCCGCTCCAATACCTTCGTGGCTGAGCTGAAAGGCAAGCAGCCAACGGAAGTGGAAGTGCCGGTTATCGGCGGTCACTCTGGCGTGACCATCCTGCCTCTGCTGTCGCAGATCCCGGGCGTGAGCTTCACCGAGCAGGAAGTGGCTGACCTGACCAAACGTATTCAGAACGCAGGCACCGAAGTGGTGGAAGCGAAGGCGGGTGGCGGTTCTGCAACCCTGTCTATGGGCCAGGCGGCGGCACGTTTCGGCCTGTCTCTGGTTCGCGCGTTGCAGGGCGAAAAAGGCGTTGTTGAATGCGCCTATGTTGAAGGCGACGGTGAACACGCGCGCTTCTTCTCTCAGCCGCTGCTGCTGGGTAAAAACGGTGTTGAAGAGCGTAAGTCTATCGGCACGCTGAGCGCGTTTGAGCAAAACGCGATGGAAGGCATGCTGGATACGCTGAAGAAAGACATTACGCTGGGCGAAGAATTCGTTAACAAGTGATCTTATCCCGGTAAAAAAAACGGAGCGTTAAGCTCCGTTTTTTTATGCCCGTCAGTTAGTGGCCGGGTATTCCTGGATGGTGACCTGAATCGTCAGCTTCTTGTCATTACGCATGACTTCAACAGGGATGATGGAGCCCGGGCGAATCTCAGCCACCTGGTCCATGGTTTCCAGCGCAGAGACCGCTGGCGTACCGTTGACGGAAAGGATAACGTCGTTCACCTGGATACCTGCGTTGGCCGCCGGGCCGCCAGGCGCCACTTCGTTGACCACAATCCCCTGGATCTGATCGATACCACCGCCCTGCGTATGCATCGGCGCGATTTCACGCCCGCCAATACCGATGTAGCCACGGATCACGCGGCCATCACGGATCAGCTTGTCCATGATCTTGGTCGCCAGCTGGAACGGAATGGCAAAGCCAATCCCTTCCGGCGTTTCGCCGTCGTTGCTCTTGTCGAAGGAGAGGGTGTTAATGCCCATCAGTTCGCCCAGAGAGTTCACCAGCGCACCGCCGGAGTTACCGTGGTTGATCGAGGCATCGGTTTGCAGGAAGTTCTGCCGCCCTGACGGGTTCAGGCCGATACGACCGGTCGCGCTGATGATCCCCTGAGTGATGGTCTGGCCCAGGTTGTACGGGTTACCGATCGCCAGCACCACATCGCCGATGTGCGGCGTGCGTTTGCGATTAATCGGGATTGTCGGCAGACCGCCCGTGGCGTTGATCTTCAGCACCGCCAGGTCGGTAAGGCTGTCCGACCCCACCAGCAGGGCTTCAAACACGCGGCCATCCTGTAAGGCGACGATAATCTGGTCGGCATCGTTAATGACGTGTTTATTGGTGATGATGTAGCCCCGGTCATCCATGATCACACCGGAACCGAGCGTGCGGATCTCCAGCTGGTTATGAGCGGAACTGTTAAGCCCGCGGTTATAGACGTTAACCACGGCGGGGGCGGCACGGCGTACCGCCTGATTGTACGTCGCAGGCGTTTCATCCGTGCTGTCGAACTGAGGAGCCGACAGTTTGTTGAACTGGCGTAAAGATGGCATAGCCACCAGCAGCAGACCGGCAACGATCAAACCAATGACAATTGAACGAAAGAGCTTTAAAAGCATGATGCGTGTGTCGTTAAAAAAGGAACGGTTTGCAGCATAACATGAGTTATCCGGACATCACACGCAGCGGCGATGTCCGGAGTCGCAAATGGTTAACGCAGTAAAATGTAGAGGGTGTCGTTGCCACGGATAATTTGCAGGGCAATGACCGCCGGTTTACTCTCCAGCACCTTACGCATTTCGGCAATAGACTGCACGCGAGTGCGGTTCACGCCCACGATCACGTCGTCCTGATGTAAACCTGCCTGCGCGGCCGGGCTGCTCTTCTCAACGGTAGTGACAGAAATGCCTTTCGTGCCGTTTTTAAGCTGACCGTCGCTCAGCGTAGCGCCCTGTAGAGCCGGGGAGATCTGTTCTGCGCTGGCGGAAGAGGAGGTGCTCTTGTCCAGCGTCACTTCCACAGTCAGCGGTTTGCCCTCACGGATCAGGCCCAGCTTCACTTTAGCGCCCGGCTCCGTGGTGGCAATACGTGATCGTAATTCAGCGAAGCTGCTCAGCGGTTTATCGTTCAGGCTGACAATAATGTCGCCGGATTTCACGCCCGCTTTCGCAGAGCCTGAGTTGGGCAGCACTTCGCTGACAAACGCCCCGCGCTGGACGTTGAGCTTAAAGGCTTTGGCGATATCGGCGCTCATCTCCATGCCTTTGATGCCCAGCAGACCGCGCTTAACCTCGCCAAACTGAATCAGCTGTTGAGATAGGGTTTTCGCCATGTTACTCGGAATGGCAAAACCAATCCCGATGCTGCCGCCGCCTGGCGCGAGGATAGCGGTGTTGATGCCGATCAGCTCGCCGTTCAGATTAAGCAGCGCACCGCCGGAGTTGCCCCGGTTGATGGAGGCATCGGTCTGGATGAAGTTTTCCAGCCCTTCGAGATTCAGGCCGCTGCGCCCCAGGGCGGAGACAATCCCGGAGGTGGCGGTCTGGCCTAAACCGAACGGGTTACCGACCGCGACGGCAAAATCACCGACGCGCAGCTTATCGGAATCTGCAATGGCGATCTGGGTCAGGTTGCTGGGGTTTTGCACCTGTAGCAGGGCGATATCACTCTGATCGTCACCGCCGATCAGTTTGGCGTCAAACTCCCGACCATCGTTCAGCTGAACGCTGATTTTATCGGCCTGGCTGATCACGTGGTTATTGGTCAGGATATAGCCCTTAGCCGCGTCGATAATCACCCCTGAGCCCAGGCCTTCAAATGGCTGAGCCTGCTGATCCGGCGCGTCTTCGCCAAAATATTTCTTCAGCTCTTCAGGAATACGCTGGCTTTGGCGTGCCGTCCCTTCCACCTGAACGCTGACTACCGCAGGCAGGACTTTTTCAAGCATCGGCGCAAGGCTGGGAATGGCTTCTTGTCCAGGCACCTGCGAAGGCAGTGCCGCACTGGCGGGGAAGGACGCCGAGAGTGATAACCCGACACTTAACGCTAAGGCGCTCAACAGCTGGTTTTTTTTCTTCATTGATGCTGACTCTCGTATCCTGGAATGAAAAAGAACGGCCCCAAAAACATCTTGATGTTATTGAATTTTCAACCGCTGAACAATGAGGTGTTTGACTAAATAATAGCTGGGGACGGGAAGAAAGGATGGGCGCATAAGGTGCGCCCGTAAAATTTATTCAGGTTGTGCGATTAATCGCGTTTTACGCCACCGCGCAGCAGGCCGGACGCGCCGTCTGAATAGTCGCGTGGCATCTGAACCGGAGCCTGATCGTTACCGGCTTCAGAATCAGCCAGACGATTGCGGAAGGGGTTGGTCTCCGCGGTCATTTCCGGCAGCAGGCTGCTGGAGCTTTTCGCCATGTGCTGGTAGAGCTGGCGATAATCTGTCGCCATGTTGTCCAGCAGCTCAGCGCTACGGGCAAAGTGGCTGACCAGCTCTTCGCGATATTCTTCCAGTTCGGCTTTGTTCTTTTCCAGTTCGTATTGCAGTGACTGCTGCTGACGCAATTTGCGGTTACCGAAACGCATGGCCACAGCACCAATGATGATGCCGACGACTAAACCGATTAGCGCATATTCCCAGGTCATGAACTTCTCCCGTTGTCTTGTTGTTCCGTAGGGTGTTGGCTCGGCTCCTGCCTGTGCCTGATTATGCCACTATAACCGCTATTTCCGCAGAAGTGGAATCCTGACGTATCATCGCGTAGTGTAGAACGGCCTTTTTTTCATCAGCCACGCGCGCTGGTGAGGTTTAACTAAAGGAATAACAACAACATCATGCAAAACCTGTCCCCTTCATCGCGTTACCAACTGGCCCTGAGCGAGGGCACACACCAGCCGGATGATGTCCAGCGTGAAGCGGTTAACCGCCTGGACACGATTTATCAGGAACTTCTGGCGAAACCCGCCGATGCGGTGCAGAGCAGTGGGCTGAAGGCGGCATTCGGCCGTTTACTGGGCAAAAAAGAGCCCACGGTGAACGCACCGGTTCGTGGCTTATATATGTGGGGCGGCGTTGGGCGGGGTAAGACCTGGCTGATGGACATGTTCTACCAGAGCCTGCCCGGCACGCGTAAGCAGCGCCTGCACTTTCACCGTTTTATGCTGCGGGTCCATGAAGAGCTGACGGCGCTCCAGGGCGAAACCGACCCGCTGGACATTGTGGCCGATCGCTTTAAGGCGGAAACGGACGTGCTCTGCTTCGACGAGTTCTTCGTTTCCGATATTACGGATGCCATGCTGTTGGGGGGCCTCATGAAAGCGCTGTTTGTGCGTGGGATCACTCTGGTGGCGACCTCCAATATCCCGCCGGATGAGCTTTATCGCAATGGTCTCCAGCGGGCGCGTTTCCTGCCGGCCATTGATGCTATCAAACAGCACTGCGACATCATGAACGTCGATGCCGGCGTCGATTATCGACTGCGCACATTAACGCAGGCACACCTGTGGCTTTCGCCGTTGAACGCCGACACAGCCCGCGAGATGGATAAACTGTGGCTGGCGCTGGCGGGAGCGCCGCGGGGTAACGCGCCAGCGCTGGAGATTAATCATCGTCCGTTGCCGACGCTTGGCGTAGAAAACCAGACGCTGGCCGTCTCGTTTGCAACGCTCTGCGTGGACGCCCGCAGCCAGCATGACTACATTGCACTTTCGCGTCTGTTCCATACCGTTATGTTGTGGGATGTGCCCGTTATGACCCCACTCATGGAGAGCGAAGCGCGCCGCTTCATCGCGCTGGTAGATGAGTTTTACGAGCGCCACGTTAAGCTGGTGGTCAGCGCCGAGGTGCCTTTATATGAGGTTTATCAGGGCGAGCGCCTGAAGTTTGAGTTCCAGCGCTGCCTGTCGCGCCTGCAAGAGATGCAGAGCGAAGAGTACCTCAAGCGTGAGCATATGCCGTAATAAATGCTCCCCTCTCCCTGTGGGAGAGGGGCTGGGGGTGAGGGCACCAGACCGCACAATACCTGACCCCGAAAAACCCATTCCAAATCACATTTAAGGGTCGATCTTTGACCTCAACTTCTCTATAATCTTGCGACCCCACGTTACGAGAAGGTTTTTTTCCCGAAACTTTCTATGTGTCGGCATGTGCTATTCGAAGGGGTAGGTTTGCCGGACTTTGTCGTGTGAACCTCAACTGACTAAACGTTTGGGTGTTCACCAACGTGTAACTTATTATTTGGGTAAGCTTTTAATGAAAACTTTTACAGCTAAACCAGAAACCGTACAGCGCGACTGGTATGTTGTTGACGCGACCGGTAAAACTCTGGGCCGTCTGGCTACTGAACTGGCTCGTCGCCTGCGCGGTAAGCATAAAGCGGAATACACTCCGCACGTTGATACCGGTGATTACATCATCGTTCTGAACGCTGACAAAGTTGCTGTTACCGGCAACAAGCGTACTGACAAAATGTACTACCACCACACCGGCCACATCGGTGGTATCAAAGAAGCGACCTTTGAAGAGATGATTGCCCGCCGTCCTGAGCGTGTGATTGAAATCGCGGTTAAAGGCATGCTGCCAAAAGGCCCGCTGGGTCGTGCTATGTTCCGTAAACTGAAAGTTTACGCAGGCAACGAGCACAACCACGCGGCACAGCAACCGCAAGTTCTTGACATCTAATCGGGATTATAGGCAATGGCTGAAAATCAATACTACGGCACTGGTCGCCGCAAAAGTTCCGCAGCTCGCGTTTTCATCAAACCGGGCAGTGGTAAAATCGTAATCAACCAGCGTTCTCTGGAACAATACTTCGGTCGCGAAACTGCCCGCATGGTAGTTCGCCAGCCGCTGGAACTGGTTGATATGGTAGAAAAACTGGATCTGTACATCACCGTTAAAGGTGGTGGTATCTCCGGTCAGGCAGGTGCGATCCGTCACGGTATCACCCGCGCGCTGATGGAGTACGACGAATCCCTGCGTTCTGAACTGCGTAAAGCTGGCTTCGTTACTCGTGACGCTCGTCAGGTTGAACGTAAGAAAGTGGGTCTGCGTAAAGCACGTCGTCGTCCACAGTTCTCCAAACGTTAATCCATTCTGCTTACGCAGAACGATTGGCGAAAAACCCGCTTCGGCGGGTTTTTTTATGGATAATGCGCAGGTTATCCACAGTAACATTTCATATATCTTCTCTTTTTCCACATTTCCGGAATCCCCTCACCACAAAGCCATCAAAATCTGGTAAACTATCATCCAATTTTCTGCCCAAATATCGGTGAATACTCGATTTTTGTTCGATTCTTGAACAATGTGTCTTCTCTGGGATGGGCGATACATCATCTGGCTGGCCCCGTTGGGCTGGTAGCAGTAAAAATTCTGAATATACCTGGAGGTTTTCATGGCTGTCGCTGCCAACAAACGTTCGGTAATGACGCTGTTTTCTGGTCCTACTGACATTTATAGCCATCAGGTTCGTATCGTGCTGGCCGAGAAGGGTGTCAGTTTTGAGATCGAGCATGTGGAAAAGGATAACCCGCCTCAGGATCTGATCGATCTCAACCCGAGCCAAAGCGTACCGACGCTGGTGGATCGCGAGCTGACCCTGTGGGAATCCCGTATCATTATGGAATACCTGGATGAGCGTTTCCCGCATCCGCCGCTGATGCCTGTTTATCCTGTTGCGCGTGGTGAAAGCCGCCTGTACATGCAGCGTATCGAGAAAGACTGGTACTCGCTGATGAACGTTATCGTCAACGGTTCCTCTTCTGAAGCGGATGCTGCACGTAAACAGCTGCGTGAAGAGCTGCTGGCGATTGCGCCGGTATTTGGTCAAAAGCCTTTCTTCCTGAGCGACGAGTTCAGCCTGGTGGATTGCTACCTGGCTCCGTTGCTGTGGCGTCTGCCAACCCTGGGCGTAGAGTTCAGCGGCCCTGGCGCGAAAGAGCTGAAAGGCTACATGACTCGCGTCTTTGAGCGCGACTCTTTCCTGGCATCTTTAACTGAACCGGAACGTGAAATGCGTCTCGGCCGAGGCTAATGACTGTGGAAATGTCACAACTTTCACCACGCCGTCCGTATCTGCTGCGCGCCTTCTATGAATGGCTGCTGGATAACCAGCTCACGCCGCACCTGGTTGTGGATGTGACGTTGCCGGGCGTGCTGGTTCCAATGGAATACGCGCGCGACGGACAGATTGTACTGAATATTGCGCCACGCGCAGTGGGTAACCTGGAGCTGGCGAACGACGAAGTGCGCTTTAATGCGCGCTTCGGCGGCGTGCCGCGTCAGGTTTCCGTGCCGCTGGCAGCTGTGCTGGCTATCTACGCCCGTGAAAACGGTGCGGGCACCATGTTTGAGCCGGAAGCGGCTTATGATGAAGAGGTTGCCAGCCTGAATGATGATGAGGCATCCGATGAACGCGAAAGCGACACGGTAATGTCTGTCATCGATGGCGATAAACCCGATCATAATGATGACACCGATCCGGATGACGAGCCACCACCACGCGGTGGTCGTCCCGCACTGCGCGTTGTGAAATAAACAAACAGGCCCGACGGGCCTGTTTTGCTTTCCGTCCCTTTTCGCCCCCTCTAATTTCCTGTGTTATGATGAACTGTTTTCCTTCAATGGCACCGGACTGCAATGAAACCGACTGATCTTAAAGCTGAAAACTCTGATGAAACCATTGGTCGCAGCCTGCGCCGTCGGCCGCTGGCGCGCAAAAAACTGTCTGATATGGTGGAAGAAGAGCTGGAGCAGATGATCCGTCGGAAGGAATTTGCCCAGGGAGAGCAGTTACCCTCCGAGCGCGAACTGATGGAGTTCTTCAACGTGGGTCGCCCCTCGGTGCGCGAAGCGCTGGCGGCGCTAAAGCGTAAAGGGCTGGTGCAGATTAACAACGGTGAACGTGCCCGCGTAACCATGCCGTCTGCCGATACCATCATCAGTGAATTGTCGGGAATGGCGAAAGACTTTCTGACCCAGCCCGGCGGTATTGCCCATTTCGAGCAGCTTCGCCTGTTCTTTGAATCCAGCCTCGTTCGTTATGCCGCAGAATATGCCACTGACGATCAGATTGCGCAGCTCACGAAAGCCCTGGAGATCAACAGCCAGTCCCTGGATGACAACACGCTATTTATTCGTTCCGATGTCGATTTTCACCGCGTGCTGGCGGAGATCCCCGGCAATCCGATCTTCAATGCGATCCACGTTGCGCTGCTAGACTGGTTAATTGCGGCGCGTCCTAAAGTACCGGACGCAGAGCTTTATCAGCATAATGAAGTCAGCTATCGCCAGCATATCGCAATTGTGGATGCGATCCGCCGCCGGGATCCGGATGAAGCGGATCGGGCGTTGCAAACTCACCTTAACAGCGTCTCCGCCACCTGGCACGCTTTCGGCCAGCATTCAAAAGCCAAAAAATAACGATCCTTTAGTGAAGCAGATCGCAATATAAGCGTTCTGTATTCTACTGCTGCTTAATTGATCTGGTATAACAGGTATAAAGGTATGTCGTTATAACAAACACACGATCGATTGAGGTAACTATGGCAACGCAATTACGCGGCGTAATGGCCGCACTCCTGACCCCGTTTAACTCTGAGCAGATGCTGGATAAAGAAAGCCTGCGCCGTCTGGTGCGGTTCAATATTGAACAGGGTATCGATGGGCTGTACGTCGGCGGTTCAACGGGAGAGGCCTTTGTACAGAGCCTTTCGGAACGAGAGCAGGTGATGGAGATTGTGGCGGAAGAGGCGAAGGGGAAAATCACGCTCATCGCCCATGTTGGCTGCGTCAGCACGGCGGAAAGCCAGCAGTTAGCCATGGCCGCCGCCCGCGTCGGTTTTGACGCTGTGTCCGCCGTCACACCGTTTTACTATCCCTTTAGCTTTGAAGAACATTGCGACCACTATCGTGCAATTATTGACTCCGCGGAGGGGTTGCCGATGGTGGTTTATAACATCCCTGCGCTAAGCGGCGTTAAGTTAACGCTGGATCAGATCAACACGCTGGTAACGCTGCCCGGCGTCGGCGCGCTGAAGCAAACCTCCGGCGATCTCTTCCAGATGGAGCAGATCCGTCGTGAACATCCGGATCTGGTGCTCTACAACGGTTATGACGAGATCTTCGCCTCCGGCCTGCTGGCCGGCGCGGACGGGGGGATCGGCAGCACCTACAACATTATGGGCTGGCGCTACCAGGCGATCGCTAAAGCGGTTCGTGAAGGGGATAACGCCACCGCACAGCGCCTGCAAAGCGAATGCAACACGGTGATCGATCTGCTGATTAAAGCCGGGGTGTTCCGTGGTCTGAAAACGGTTCTGCACTATATGGACGTGGTATCCGTGCCGCTGTGCCGTAAGCCGTTTGCCCCTGTGGATGAAAAATTCGTGCCAGCGCTGAAAGCGCTGGCGGAGCAGCTAATGGCGGAAAAACGCTAACGCATAGCCGGGGGCGCTTCGCCTTATCCGGCCTACAAAAACATGCTACGTAGGCCGGATAAGGCGCAGCCGCCATCCGGCAAAACGACAGAGAAATCGTCGGGAGAGTGAAATGAGTAAGTCTACCCAAAGCATCCCGTGGTACCGCCATCTTACCCGTCCTCAGTGGCGCGCCTTCTCCGCCGCCTGGCTGGGATATCTGCTTGATGGCTTCGATTTTGTATTGATAGCCTTAGTCCTGACAGAAATAAAAAGCGAGTTTGCCCTGACGACAGTGGAAGCGGCGAGCCTGATTTCGGCGGCCTTTATATCGCGCTGGTTCGGCGGCCTGCTGCTGGGCGCCATGGGCGACCGCTATGGCCGCAAGCTGGCGATGATCACCAGCATCGTGCTCTTTTCCTGCGGTACGCTGGCCTGCGGTTTTGCGCCGGGTTACGTCACCCTGTTTATCGCCCGCATGGTGATAGGCATGGGGATGGCGGGGGAATATGGCTCCAGCGCAACCTATGTGATTGAAAGCTGGCCAAAGCACCTGCGCAACAAGGCGAGTGGTTTTCTGATTTCCGGTTTCTCCGTCGGCGCCGTGGCTGCGGCCCAGGTCTACAGCCTTGTCGTGCCCGTCTGGGGCTGGCGGGCGCTGTTCTTTATCGGCATTCTGCCCATCGTCTTTGCCCTGTGGCTGCGGAAAAATATTCCGGAAGCTGAGGACTGGAAAGCGAAGCACGAAGGCAAAGCCCCGGTGCGCACCATGGTTGATATTCTGTATCGCGGCAAATACCGCGTCATCAATATGGCGATGACGCTGTTTGCCGGTACGGCGCTGTGGTTCTGTTTTGCAGGCGAACTCAACAACGCGGGGCTGGTCGTTATTCTCGGCCTGCTTTGCGCCATCGTCTTTATCAGCTTTATGGTGCAAAGCAGCGGTAAACGCTGGCCGACGGGCGTCACGTTGATGGTTGTCGTGCTCTTCGCCTTTCTCTACTCCTGGCCGATTCAGGCGCTATTACCCACTTATCTGAAAACCGACCTGGCCTATGATCCGTCAACGGTGGCGAAGGTGCTGTTCTTTAGCGGCTTCGGTGCGGCGGTAGGCTGCTGCGTGGGTGGTTTTCTCGGTGACTGGCTTGGCACCCGCAAGGCCTATGTCTGTAGCCTGTTGGCCTCACAGCTCCTGATTGTTCCCGTCTTTGCGATCGGCGGCGCCAATGTCTGGGTGTTGGGCTTGTTACTCTTTTTCCAGCAGATGCTGGGGCAGGGGATCTCCGGGATCTTACCCAAACTCATCGGCGGCTATTTCGATACCGACCAGCGTGCGGCGGGTCTGGGCTTTACCTACAACGTTGGCGCGTTGGGCGGCGCGATTGCCCCGGTGATTGGCGCGCTGCTGTCGCAGGATATGGCGCTGGGCACGGCCCTGGGATCGCTCTCCTTTGGCCTGACGTTTGTGGTGATCTTGCTTATTGGTCTGGATATGCCCTCCCGCGTTCAGCGCTGGATCAGGCCAGAAGCCCTGCGTACGCATGACGCTATTGACGGTAAACCTTTCAGCGGAGCCGTCCCGTTTGGCGGTGATAAAAGCGCTTTAGCGAAAAGCAAAAGTTAATCCGCTTGCCCGGACCTGTACCGGGCACATTCGTAAGGGATGAGGTATGTCACAACGGGATAAAAACATTTCCGAGCGGGGCGGTGCTATGACGACACTGGCGATAGACATAGGTGGAACTAAACTTGCCGCCGCCCTGGTGGATGACGGTTTACAGATCCACGCGCGACGCGAATGCCCTACGCCCGCCAGTAAGACGCCTGACGCACTGCGTGAGGCGCTGGCTGAGCTGGTCAAGCCGTTACAGACCCAGGCAACGCGTGCGGCCATTGCCTCAACCGGAATCATTCAGGACGGCAATCTGCTGGCGATTAACCCGCAAAATCTCGGAGGATTGCACCATTTTCCGCTGGTGCAGACGCTCGAAGACATTGCTGGTTTGCCGACCCTGGCGATCAATGATGCTCAGGCTGCGGCATGGGCGGAATATCACGTTAGTGCGAAGGAAATTAAAGACATGGTATTCCTGACTGTTTCAACGGGCGTGGGGGGCGGCGTAGTCAGTAACGGGAAACTCGTGACCGGAAGCGGCGGACTGGCTGGGCATCTTGGGCATACGCTCGCCGATCCAAACGGCCCGCAATGCGGCTGTGGTCGCGTGGGGTGCGTGGAAGCCATCGCGTCTGGTCGCGGTATTGCCGCCGCAGCCAGGGGAGAGCTTGCAGGATGCGATGCAAAAACGATTTTTGCGCGCGCGGCAGAGGGAAATAAACAGGCGGCGGAACTGGTCCAACGTTCTGCACAGGTACTTGCGCGGCTTATTGCCGACACGAAAGCGGTGATGGACTGCCAGCGCGTGGTGATTGGCGGCAGCATCGGGCTGGCAGGAGGGTATCTGGCGCGGGTCCGCGCGTATCTTGAGGAGCATCCTTCTGTTTATCACGTTGAATTAACCGCCGCGCACTATCGACACGATGCGGGCTTACTGGGCGCGGCGCTGTTAGCTCAGGGAGAAAGATGATGTTTTTTGGTGAGATTCGGACGCTTCCCTCCACGGGGTTGCATCCCGTTCTTCTGGAGGCGCTAACCCTCGCGCTGGCTGCCCGTCCGCTGGAAAAAGCGGCAGGACGTTATGAGCTTCGCGGTGAGGATATCTTCATGAACGTGATGACGTTTGCCACGCAGTTTCCAGACCAGAAGAAAGCGGAACTGCATGAGCAATATATTGATATCCAGGTGTTATTGACGGGAGAAGAGCGCATCCTCTTTGGCGTGACGGGCTCGGCACGCCAGCGTGAAGATTTTCATCCTGAAGAAGATTATCAGTTGTGCAGTGAGATTGCAGGTGAACAGTGTGTCACCCTCCGGCCGGGGATGTGCGCCGTATTTATGCCGGGAGAGCCACATAAGCCAGGATGCGCAATCCTTGAGCCAGGCGAGATAAAGAAAGTCGTGGTGAAGGTACGCGCCCGCTTGCTGGATACGTAGTTTATAGGCCTGATGGCGCTTCGCTTATCAGGCCTGCGGGCATAACGTAATTTGCAGGCCGGATAAGGCGCAGCCGCCATCCGGCAATGTTATTCGATATTCTGGCGCTTAAACGTCACCGCTTCCGGCTGCGTCAGGTGCAAGGTTGTCTGGCTGGGCACCGTCTCGGCAATCACCTTGCCGTGGCGAACAGAGTATCGTGCCGGCGTCTGGCGACGAACTGCATCAAACCCATTCTCTGCCGGGAGAATCACCAGGTTTGCTGTATTCCCAACGAGCACGCCATAGTCCTGCAAATCGAGCGTTTTCGCGCTGTGGGTAGTGATCAGGTTAAGCCCATCATTTATTTGCCCGTAACCCATCAGTTGGCAAACGTGCAGCCCCATATGCAGAACCTGAAGCATATTCGCGGTTCCCAGCGGATACCACGGATCGAAAACGTCGTCATGACCAAAGCAGACGTTGATCTCCGCTTCCAGCATTTCTTTGACGCGTGTGATGCCTCGGCGTTTGGGATAGGTATCGAAACGGCCCTGCAAATGCGTGTTAACCAGCGGGTTTGCCACGAAGTTAATGCCTGACATTTTTAACAGGCGGAACAGTCGGGACGTATACGCGCCATTATAGGAGTGCATCGCCGTGGTATGGCTGGCGGTCACGCGTGAACCCATTCCGTCACGATGTGCCAGTGCGGCAACGGTTTCAACGAAGCGCGATTGTTCATCATCAATTTCATCACAGTGGACATCGATCAGTCGGTCGTACTTTCTGGCCAGGGAAAACGTTTTATGCAGCGACTCAACGCCATATTCACGCGTAAATTCAAAGTGGGGGATTGCGCCGATGACATCCGCCCCTAAACGCACGGCTTCCTCAAGCAGTTCTTCACCGTTCGGATAAGAAAGAATGCCTTCCTGCGGGAATGCCACAATTTGCATATCGACCCACGGGGCGACTTCCTGCTTCACCTCCAGCATGGCTTTCAGTGCCGTAAGGGTGGGGTCCGAGACGTCAACGTGTGTACGTACGTACTGAATGCCGTTGGCGATTTGCCACTTCAGGGTCTGCATCGCGCGAGTTTTAACGTCTTCGTGGGTAAGCATCGCCTTGCGTTCGGCCCAGCGCTCGATTCCCTCGAAAAGCGTGCCGGACTGGTTCCAGTTCGGTTCACCCGCCGTTTGCGTTGTATCCAGATGGATATGCGGCTCGATGAAAGGAGGGATAACCAGCCCGCATTCGGCGTCCAGCACCTGACCGACTGGCGCAGAGGCGGTTTCCTGAGGATCGATACGGCTGAAGCGTCCGTCCTCAATCGTGATTTGCCATAAACCCTCTTGCCCCTGCAAACGGGCCTGACGGATAGTGAGGGAATTATTCTGCATGGGAAACCTCCGAAGGATTAGCAAGGGTACGTTTGGCGAATGGGTTTAACACCAAATAGCTGAAGACGCCACCCAATACTGCGTTAACGGGGACAATTCCCGGAATGTAGTGCCCGGCAGCAACACCCAGGGCGACCGAGAAAATGGCAATCCAGTTAACGGACACAAATTTTGCGTGGTCGAAGCTGGCATAGCGGCGGCGATTAATCAGGTAGTCGGCGATAATCACCCCGCCAACCGGCGGAATCGCTGCCGACAAAAAGGTCAGCCAGCCAACGAAGTTGTTGTATAGCCACAGCGCGCACAGCGTACCGATAATGCCATTAACCACCGACAGCGTACGGCTGGAAAGGCCAGTAATATTGGCGAAACCCAAACCAGAGGCGTACAACGCGTTGTCATTGGTGGTCCAGATATTCAGGCCAAGAACGACAATGGCCGGCAGCAGCAGTCCCTGGGCGATCATCACGTCAGAAATATCGGCCTGTCCTACGGCGGCAGCGCCTGCCGCACCGAAGATAAACATCAGCGAGTTGCCAAGGAAAAATGCCACCATCGCCACCAGAACGGCACCTTTGGCATTGCGGCCAAAGCGGACGAAGTCGGCGGTCAGCGTGCCTGCGCTGATAAACGAGCCTACAACCAGCGCCAGCGCGCTGGAAAAGTTGAGCGGCGTCTGCGGCACAATGGATTTGAGGTGGTCCAATCCTCCCACGCCGTCCACCGCCAGCCAGACGGAGTAGCTACCCAGGATGACGATAGCGGGTACGGCGATGATGGATAAAATCGTCAGTGCAGAGATGCCAAAAAAAATGGTTAACGTCATCAACAGGCCGGAAACCGCAATCAGGATGTTCACGTCGATGCCCGTGGCTTTACTCACCGGGATGGCAAACATCGCTACGCCGACGCCAAACCATCCTACCTGCGTACCGCCTAAAAGCATGGAGGGAAGCCAGGAACCTTTTATACCGAACGAGTAACGCGCAAGAAGATGGGTTGAGAGGCCGGTTTTTGCGCCAATGTAGCCAAGAAAAGCAGTGTAAATACCGAGGAGGAGATTGCCGAAGAGAACTGCGAGGAAGAAATCATTATAGGAAAGACCGGTACCGAGCGTGCCTCCGGTCCACATACTGGCGGAAAAAAACGTTAACCCTAACATCACAAAAGTGAGTGGAACCACGCCTTTCCGCGCCGCCAGAGGGACGGGGCCCTGGCTATAATTGTTATCTTGCGACACAATGCCTCCTTGAATTTTGGCCAAAAAATCCGCCGCATAATATACATTTTTTTCACGAAAGCAAACGTTTACGTCGGGATTTACGCTGCTTTTTTGCTTAAAAAGGCACCATTAACTTAAGGGTAGGCTACTGAAAACAGGCTCCCCAGCGTTCCGCTTTATGCTTCTGCCGGGGAGTCAGAGGGGCTTACACTTCCAGGAAGTTCATGATCCCGTCAGCCGCTTTACGGCCTTCGGCAATCGCCGTGACCACCAGGTCAGAGCCGCGAACGATGTCGCCACCGGCGAAGATTTTCGGGTTGCTGGTCTGGAACGCGTTATCGCTGCCTTCTGGCGCAATGATGCGGCCCTGAGAGTCCAGCTCTACGCTGTGCTTCGCCAGCCACTCCATGCTGTGAGGACGGAAACCAAACGCCATCACCACGGCGTCAGCCGGGATCACGTGTTCAGAACCGGCCACGATCTCCGCGCGACGACGGCCTTTCGCATCTGGCGCACCCATCTCCGTGCGCGCCATCTTCACGCCGCTCACTTTACCGTTGGCATTCACTTCAATACCCAGAGGCTGGATGTTGAACTGGAACTCGACGCCCTCTTCACGTGCGTTTTTCACTTCGCGCTTAGAGCCCGGCATGTTCTCTTCGTCACGGCGGTAGGCACAGATGACATGCGCCGCATTCTGGCGAATGGAGGTACGCACGCAGTCCATTGCGGTATCACCGCCGCCCAGCACCACCACGCGTTTGCCTTCCATGCTGACGAACGGCTCATCGGCGGTCTCGCCGTAGCCCATTAGCTGTTTGGTATTCGCAATCAGGAACGGCAGCGCGTCGTACACGCCTGGCGCATCTTCGTTCTCCAGACCACCGCGCATGGACTGATAAGTGCCTACGCCCAGGAACACGGCGTCGTAATCTTTCAGCAGGTCGTCGAGCTGCACGTCGCGGCCCACTTCGGTGTTGAGTTTGAACTCAATGCCCATGCCGGTGAAGATTTCGCGGCGGCGGGTCATCACCTCTTTCTCCAGCTTGAAGGCCGGGATACCGAAGGTCAGCAGGCCGCCAATCTCCGGGTGGCGATCAAAGACCACCGCCTTCACGCCGTTACGGGTCAGCACGTCCGCACAGGCCAGGCCTGCCGGGCCCGCGCCGATAATCGCTACGCGCTTGTCGGTTTGACGCACACCGGTCATATCCGGGCGCCAGCCCATCTCGAACGCTTTATCGTTGATATAGCGTTCGATGTTGCCGATGGTTACCGCGCCAAACTCGTCGTTCAGCGTACAGGAGCCTTCACACAGACGATCCTGAGGGCACACGCGGCCGCACACTTCCGGCAGGGTGTTGGTCTGATGAGACAGCTCGGCGGCTTCAAAAATACGCCCTTCGTTGGCCAGCTTCAGCCAGTTCGGGATGTAGTTATGGACCGGACACTTCCATTCGCAGTAAGGGTTACCGCAGGACAGGCAGCGGTCTGCCTGTGCTTTGGCCTGGCCTTCTGAAAACGGCTCATAGATTTCAACAAATTCAATTTTACGGATCTTCAGCGGTTTCTTTGGCGGATCAACACGCTGAAGGTCGATAAACTGGTAAACGTTCTGGCTCATCTGAATTCCTTACTGCGCCTGCACGCGCAGCTCTGCTGCGCTACGACTACGGTGACCCAACAGGGCTTTAACATCGCTGGACTTCGGCTTCACCAGCGCGAATTTCGCAGAGAACGCCGGCCAGTTGGCCAGGATCTCTTCGCCGCGCGAAGAACCGGTATGCTGCACGTGTTCGGTAATTAAACCGCGCAGGTGTTCTTCGTGGATGGCCAGCGTATCAACGTCCAGCACTTCCACCAGCTCCGGGTTCACGCGTTTGCGGAACTCACCGTCTTCATCCAGGACGTAGGCAAAACCGCCCGTCATGCCCGCGCCAAAGTTCACGCCGGTTTTACCCAGGACGCACACAATTCCGCCCGTCATGTATTCACAGCCGTTATCGCCGATGCCTTCCACCACGGTGATGGCGCCGGAGTTACGCACCGCAAAACGTTCGCCCGCACGGCCCGCGGCAAACAGACGACCGCCGGTTGCGCCGTACAGACAGGTATTGCCGATGATGCTCGCTTCATGGCTGCGGAAGGCTGAACCAACCGGAGGACGCACCGCCAGCAGACCGCCCGCCATGCCTTTTCCGACGTAGTCGTTGGCATCGCCGGTCAGGTATAACTCAACTCCGCCTGCGTTCCACACGCCGAAGCTCTGACCCGCGGTACCGCTGAAGTGCGCGGTAATCGGATCCGACGCCAGACCCTGGTCACCGTGCGTTTGCGCGATGTAACCGGAGAGGGCCGCACCCACGGAACGGTCGGTGTTGCGGATATCAAACCAGAACGTTTTGCTCTGCTTCTCATCCACATACGGCTTCGCCTGTTGCAGCAGCTGTGCGTTCAGAACGCCGTTGTCGAACGGCGGGTTGTTCTCGGTACAGTAAACCGCTTTGCCAGGATGCGGCTGAGCGGTTTCCAGCAGCTTAGACAGCTCCAGCTTCTGCTGCTTGGCCGTGAAGCCCTCAAGCTCTTTCAACAGGTCGGTACGGCCAATCAGGTCTACCAGACGCTTCACGCCCAGCTGCGCCATCAGCTCGCGGGTTTCACGGGCGATGAAGTCAAAGTAGTTGGTCACTTTGAACGGCAGGCCGTGGTAGTGATTTTTACGCAGCTTTTCGTCCTGGGTAGCAACGCCCGTTGCACAGTTGTTCAGGTGGCAAATACGCAGGTATTTACAGCCGAGCGCAACCATTGGGCCGGTACCAAAGCCGAAGCTTTCCGCTCCCAGAATCGCCGCTTTGATGATGTCGAGGCCGGTTTTCAGTCCGCCGTCCACCTGCAAACGGATCTTGTGACGCAGGCCGTTAGCGACCAGCGCCTGCTGGGTTTCCACCAGGCCAAGCTCCCACGGACAACCCGCGTATTTCACGGAGGAGAGCGGGCTTGCGCCGGTGCCGCCGTCGTAACCGGCGATGGTGATCAGATCCGCATAGGCTTTCGCCACGCCGGTGGCAATGGTGCCAACGCCCGGTTCGGAAACCAGCTTCACGGAGATCATCGCTTTCGGGTTGACCTGTTTCAGGTCGAAAATCAGCTGCGCCAGATCCTCGATAGAGTAGATATCGTGGTGCGGCGGCGGGGAGATCAGCGTCACGCCCGGCACTGAATAGCGAAGCTTAGCGATGTATGGGGTGACTTTATCACCCGGCAGCTGACCGCCTTCACCCGGTTTCGCACCCTGCGCGACTTTAATCTGAATCACGTCGGCGTTAACCAGGTACGCAGGCGTTACGCCAAAGCGACCAGACGCCACCTGCTTAATACGGGACACTTTATTGGTGCCATAGCGGGCCGGATCTTCACCGCCTTCGCCGGAGTTGGAGTTGCCGCCGATGCTGTTCATGGCTTCCGCCAGCGCTTCGTGGGCTTCCGGGCTCAGCGCGCCGATAGACATCGCCGCGGTGTCGAAACGTTTGAACAGCTCAGACGCGGGTTCAACCTCGTCAATGCTGACCGCTTCATCACCTGGATTGAGGGCAATGAGATCGCGCAGCGTCGCTGCCGGACGGTTATTCACCAGCTCTGCATACTGCTGATAATCGCTGTACTCGCCGCTCTGCACCGCCTGTTGCAGCGTGCGCACCACGTCCGGGTTATAAGCGTGATACTCACCCCCGTGGACATATTTCAGCAGGCCGCCCTGTTCCAGCGGCTTACGTGCCAGCCAGGCGCGTTTCGATAGGTTCACCAGATCCTGCTGGAAGTCAGCAAAACCGGCGCCGCCGATACGGCTGATCACGCCCTGGAAGCAGAGGTTGGCGACGTCGTCATGCAGGCCGACCGCTTCAAACAGCTTCGAGCAGCGGTAAGAGGCGATGGTCGAGATGCCCATTTTGGACATGATTTTGTACAGACCTTTGTTGATGCCGTTACGGTAGTTCAGCATCACAGCGCGGTAGTCTTTGTCGATCGCGCGGGTATCTACCAGGCGGGCCAGCGTTTCGTAGGCCAGATACGGGTAGATTGCCGTGGCGCCAAAGCCTAACAGCACCGCAAAGTGGTGCGGGTCGCGCGCGCTCGCGGTTTCAACGATGATGTTGGCATCGCAGCGCAGGCTCTTGTCCACCAGACGCGTCTGGATAGCCCCCACCGCCATGGGTGCAGGCACCGGCAGACGGTTTTTCGCGATGTTGCGGTCAGACAGCACCAGCAGAACGGTGCCGTTACGCACCATCTGCTCGGCTTTATCGCACAGCGCGTTCACCGTCTCTTCGAGGCTCGTTTCGGTCACGTCGAAGGTGATATCGAGCGTGTCGGCGCGATAGTGCTCCTCGGTCATGGTGGTGAGCTGTTTGAAATCGGAGTACAGCAGGATCGGTGATTTAAAGGTCAGACGGTGCGCCTGGCCTTCAGCTTCACAGAAGACGTTCATCTCACGGCCGATGCTGGTGGCCAGCGACATGACGTGGGCTTCGCGCAGCGGATCGATTGGCGGGTTAGTGACCTGCGCAAACTGCTGACGGAAGTAGTCATAAATAATGCGTGGCTGGCTGGAGAGCACGGCAAACGGGGTATCGTCACCCATTGAGCCGACCGCTTCCTGGCCGTTTTCACCGAGCACGCGGATAACCGAGTCCAGCTCTTCCGCGCTGTAGTTAAACTGCTTCTGGAAGCTCGCGAGGGTGTCATCGTCCAGCTCGCGGCTGCCCACTTCTTCGTCCGACAGATCTTCAAACGGCACCAGACGACGCACGTTTTTCTCCATCCACTCTTTGTACGGATGGCGGCTCTTCAGATCGTTGTCGGTTTCGGCGGAATGCAGAATACGCCCACCGCGGGTGTCGATCACCATCAGCTCGCCCGGTCCGACGCGGCCTTTCTCGACCACTTCGTCTGGCTGGTAATCCCAGATCCCGACTTCAGAGGCACAGGTGATGAGCTTGTCTTTGGTAATAACGTAGCGCGCCGGACGCAGACCATTACGGTCCAGGTTACAGGCGGCAAAACGACCGTCGGACATAACGATGCCCGCCGGGCCGTCCCACGGCTCCATGTGCATGGAGTTAAAGTCGAAGAACGCGCGCAGCTCAGGGTCCATATCCGGGTTGTTCTGCCAGGCCGGTGGCACGAGCAGACGCATGGCGCGCACGATGTCCATCCCGCCCGCCAGCAGCAGTTCCAGCATGTTATCCATGGAGCTGGAGTCCGAGCCGGTTTCGTTCACGAACGGCGCGGCATCGTGCAGGTCCGGGATCAGCGGCGTCTGGAATTTATAGGTACGGGCGCGGGCCCACTGGCGGTTGCCGGTGATGGTGTTGATCTCGCCGTTATGCGCCAGGTAGCGGAACGGCTGCGCCAGCGGCCAGCGTGGAACGGTGTTGGTGGAGAAGCGCTGGTGGAACAGGCAAATGGCCGATTCCAGACGCAGGTCCGCCAGGTCCAGGTAGAAGCGCGGCAGGTCAGCCGGCATACACAGACCTTTATAGATGTTCACAAGGTTAGAGAGGCTACAGACGTAGAACTCTTTATCATCCTGAAGACGTTTTTCAATGCGGCGGCGGGCGATAAACAGACGGCGTTCCATATCACGCGGACGCCAGCCCGCAGGCGCATTGACAAAAATCTGTTCAATACGAGGCAGCGAGGAGAGGGCGATTTCACCGAGCACCCCTTCGTTGGTTGGCACATCGCGCCAGCCGACGATCGACAGGGTTTCACGCTGAAGTTCTTCTTCAACGATGCGGCGTGAGGCGGCAGCTTTTTCAGGATCCTGATTCAGGAACAGCATACCGACAGCGTAGTTTTTGGCTAAACGCCAGCCGCGCTCTTCCGCTACGATACGGAAGAAACGATCCGGTTTTTGCAGCAGCAGGCCGCAACCGTCGCCGGTTTTACCATCGGCAAGGATGGCGCCACGGTGCTGCATACGGGCCAGTGCGTGAATAGCAGTACGCACTACCTTGTGGCTAGGTTCGCCTTCTATGTGGGCGATCAGGCCGAAACCACAGTTATCCTTCTCAAGGGATTTATCGTACAACATATCAGTGAACCTCCCCAGGCTCGTCGGGCTTCCCACTGAACTTTACCGTGGCGCACAGGCGCAGAAAGAGCATGGCGACGGGGTTAGCGTTTCATACGCGGACCTCGCATTCGCCCTCTTTTTCATCCTTTCGCGCAGGTAAACAAGTTTGAGGACTTGCTTCAGAGGGAATCTCAATTACTGCATAAATATGATGAGCAGGCCGCTCATCCAGAAAGCTTCCAGCGGATTTCCAACTTATCGGGAATTGGTACACAGGTCAAATGGCAATCTTATTTATACAAAAATGTGCTAAAGCGTAGTTATCTTTTTGTTTTTAATATGTATTTAACTATTTTTACAACCACTTAAAGCACCGGGGAGGTGCAGGGGAGTGTGATCTGACTCACTATATGAAAGCGGTATTATCGATGCAGCGTGCTGAAATGCAGATTTATAGCAGAATATTAATCTGGTGTTGCATTCAAATCCGCATAAAATCACTGTTTTTCAGTCCTGGCGCTATAAATGAAAAAAACCATCAGAACATAAGGAAAAGTAATTACGTACAGGGTGAATGAAATCTCGGTAATCGTGATTATTTATTCAAACAGGTAAAGGCCGTCCAAGGCGATTGATCCAGGTCATCGCCGACAGAGGCTAAAAATGGCAGGCTTGTCCCCTTTCTTCGGGACGGTCTATCAGATTATGCAGTTACAGAAATTAGTCAATATGTTTGGTGGGGATCTTTTGCAGCGCTATGGGCAAAAGGTTCACAAACTGACGCTGCACGGCGGCTTTAGCTGCCCGAATCGCGATGGCACCATCGGGCGTGGTGGCTGCACTTTCTGTAACGTGGCCTCGTTTGCTGACGAGGCCCAGCAGCATAAATCTATCGCTGAACAGCTCGCCCATCAGGCGAGTCTGGTGAATCGCGCGAAGCAGTATCTGGCCTATTTCCAGGCCTACACCAGCACGTGGGCTGAGGTGCAGGTACTGCGCTCGATGTATCAGCAGGCGGTTGCTCAAGCGAACATTGTCGGGCTGTGCGTGGGGACGCGTCCGGACTGCGTGCCGGAGGCCGTGCTGGATTTACTTAGTGAGTACAAAGAGAAGGGCTACGAGATCTGGCTGGAGCTGGGCTTGCAGACCGCGCATGACAAAACCCTGCACCGTATCAATCGCGGGCATGATTTCGCCTGCTACCAGCGCACCACGCGTCTCGCCCGTGAGCGTGGATTAAAAGTCTGCTCGCATCTGATTGTCGGCTTGCCAGGAGAAGGGCAGCAGCACGGGCTGGAAACGCTGGAAAAAGTCGTCGAGACCGGCGTGGATGGCATTAAGCTGCATCCGCTGCATATCGTGAAGGGCAGCATAATGGCGAAAGCCTGGGAAGCGGGGCGGTTAAGTGGTATCGAACTCGACGACTATACGGTGACGGCGGGGGAGATGATTCGCCACACGCCTCCGGAGATTGTTTACCACCGCATCTCGGCCAGCGCCCGCCGCCCAACGCTTCTGGCACCGCTCTGGTGTGAGAACCGCTGGACGGGGATGCTGGAAATCGACCGCTATCTACAGGAGAACGGTGTACAGGGGTCGGCGCTTGGCCGCCCGTGGGTTCCCCCGCTACCGGCGACGGCCGCCTAGCAGACTTCCCAGCATGCCGCGTACTATCTGGTTGGTAATCTGACGCGTCGCGCTTTTTGCCATGGTCTGAACCACGCCATCGCGTTTGCCGCCGCGTGGCCCGGTGCTGCCGAACAGAATATCTTTCAGCCCGCCGAGAATGCCGTCGTCCACGGCAACAGATTGCCCTTTTGCGGCAGGGGCATCCTGCGATTCGGCAGTCGCCTGCACCCCTTTTTGCAGCATCTCGAACGCGGATTCGCGATCCACCTCGTCTTCATACTTCCCGTACACCGGGGAGTGATTAATCAGGCCGTTGCGTTCATCGTCCGTTACCGGCCCCATGCGCGAGCAGGGCGCAATCACCATCGCACGCTCGACAACTGTCGGGCTGCCTTTTGCATCGAGGAACGAAATCAGCGCTTCACCGGTACCCAGCGCCTGAATGGCGGTTTCGGTATCAAAGGCCGGATTGGCACGCATGGTTTGCGCCGCGGCTTTCACCGCTTTCTGATCTCTCGGCGTAAAGGCGCGCAGGGCGTGCTGCACGCGGTTACCCAGCTGCCCCAGTACGTTGTCCGGAATATCCGACGGGTTTTGCGACACAAACCAGACCCCGACACCCTTGGAGCGGATCAGGCGGATAACCTGTTCAATTTTATCCAGCAGCACCTGCGGCGCGTCGTTAAACAACAGGTGCGCTTCGTCAAAGAAGAACACCAGTTTGGGTTTTTCCAGATCGCCTGCTTCCGGCAGTTGTTCGTACAGTTCAGAGAGCATCCACAGCAGGCTGGCGGCGTAAAGCTTCGGCATCTGGTAGAGCTTCTCTGCGCTCAGAATGTTGATGATGCCTTTGCCGCTGCTGTCGGTACGCATCCAGTCTTTGATATCCAGCATTGGCTCGCCGAAGAAGTGTTCGGCACCCTGTTGCTCCAGCGTCAGGAGCCCGCGCTGAATGGCGCCCACCGAGGCGCTGCTGATATTGCCGTACTGGTTCTGGAAGGATTTGGCGTTATCGCCAATGTACTGGGTGATGGCGCGCAGATCTTTGAAGTCGAGCAGCAGTAGCCCCTGATCGTCGGCGATACGGAAGATAATGTTCAGTACCCCGGACTGCACGTCGTTGAGGTTAAGCAGACGGGCCAGCAGCAGCGGGCCGAGGTCGGAGACGGTGGCGCGCACCGGATGGCCTTTTTCGCCGAAGATATCCCAGGCCACCACCGGATTACCGTGCGGCGTCCAGTCGGTGATGCCGATATTTTTCAGGCGCTCGAGGAGTTTTTCTGACGCTGCACCTTCCTGAGCCACCCCGGTTAAATCGCCCTTCACGTCAGCCATAAATACCGGCACGCCAGTCTCTGACAACGACTCAGCCAGCTTTTGCAGGGTGACGGTTTTTCCCGTCCCGGTCGCGCCGGTGATCAGGCCATGACGGTTCGCCATCGCGGGCAGTAAAAACAGCTCTTTTTCCAGCGTCCTGGCGATTAACAATGGTGTACTCATGATGCACGTCCTCTCGTAGTCCTGGGTGGAGTATAGGCAACCTGACGGCAAAATGTCTGCGTAAATTCCTCACTTTGCGGCGCATTATCCAGTGCGGACTATGCTTTTGCATACGGTAAACAAAATTTTGGGAAACTATGTCCAGATTCTTTTTTAACGACCGCAAACAGCTTGTCAACGATGCCATTGAAGGCATACTTCTCTCCGCGCCGCACGGTAATCTCGTCAAACTGGATATCGATCCGGCCATCCGCGTGGTGGCTCGCGGCGACTGGGATAAAAGCCGCGTGGCGGTGATCTCCGGTGGCGGCTCCGGCCATGAACCGGCACATGCCGGGTTCGTCGGTAAAGGCATGCTTACCGCAGCGGTGTGTGGCGATCTGTTCGCTTCCCCAAGCGTGGATGCGGTCCTCAATGCCATTGTGGCGGTGACGGGCGATCGTGGCTGCCTGCTGATTGTGAAAAACTACACCGGTGACCGGCTTAACTTTGGCCTGGCGGCGGAAAAAGCCAAACGCTACGGCCTGAAGGTCGAGATGGTTATCGTGGCGGATGATATCGCCCTACCGGATAACAAGCAGCCGCGTGGTATCGCGGGAACGGCGCTGGTGCATAAGATTGCGGGATATGCGGCAGAACAGGGGAAATCGCTAAACGACGTGCGGGATATTGCACAACAGGCCTGCGATAACCTCTGGAGCCTGGGGGTTGCGATGCAAACCTGTAACCTGCCGGGTAGCGATGATGAAGAAGGACGCATCAGGCAAGGCCACGTGGAGCTGGGGCTGGGGATTCACGGCGAGCCGGGGGCATCGGTGGTGGATACGCAGAACAGCAGGGCGATTATCGATACGCTGGTGACGCCGCTAAAAGCCCAGGCGGGTGACGGGCGCTTTGCGGTGCTGATCAACAACCTCGGCGGCGTGTCAGCGCTGGAGATGGCTCTGCTCACCAAAGAGCTGGCGCATTCGGCGTTGAAAGAGAACATTGCGTATCTGATTGGCCCGGCGCCGCTGGTGAGTGCGCTGGATATGAAAGGCTTTTCGCTAACGCTGTTAAAGCTCAACGATTTCTTCGAGAAGGCGATTCACGCCGAGGTCGAGACGCTGGGCTGGCAGAAGCCCGTCGCGTTCGCGCCCCTGCGTACCGTCCCCCATAGCGCCCTTCATGATCGCGTGGAATATACCCCGTCGGACAATCCGCAGGTGAGCGAGGCCGTCGCCTCGGTAACGAAAACATTGATCCAGCTGGAAAATCGCCTTAACGCGCTGGATGCCAAAGTAGGCGATGGCGATACGGGCTCCACCTTTGCGCAAGGGGCGCGGGATATTGCGCAGCGACTTGAGGAGAACAACCTGCCCCTTAACGACGTGCCGACATTCCTCCTGCTGGTTGGCGAGCGGCTGGCAACGGTGATGGGCGGATCGAGTGGGGTGTTGATGTCGATCTTCTTCACTGCGGCAGGACAAAAGCTTCACGATGGACAGTCGCTACCTGAAGCATTGCTGAGCGGACTGGCGCAGATGAAGCAGTATGGCGGTGCAGATCTCGGCGATCGTACGCTGATCGATGCCCTGCAACCGGCGCTGGAGGCGTTACAGAAAGGCAATATTCAGGCGGCAGCGCAGGCCGCGCAGCAAGGGGCTGAAGCAACGGCGAAAATGGCGAAAGCCGGCGCGGGACGCTCGTCGTACGTGAATAAAGAGAATCTGGACGGGGTGATGGATCCGGGGGCGGTCGCGGTGGCGGAAGTGTTTAAGACCATGGTAGATGCAAAACGGTAACAACCGTTACCGTTTTTAGTGTTTGCGCCCTCTCCCTGTGGGAGAGGGTTGGGGTGAGGGCATCAGGCCGCACATTCCCCGGCAATCTCACATCAGAAATCCGCTTTCAACACCACGCGGTAGCGGGCTTTGCCGTCGCGCACGTGCTGGATCGCTTCGTTGATTTTTGACATCGGATACAGCTCGGTGGTTGGCGCCACTTTTGTGCGTCCGGCAAACTTCATCAGCTTGCGTAACTCATATGGTGTGCCGGTAGCAGAGCCGGATATGCTGCGATCGCCGCCGATCAGGGTAAACGCCGGAACCGGCAGCGGCTTCATCACCGCACCCACGGTGTGGAAGTTACCGCCGTAGGCCAGGGCTTCAAAGTACGGCTGCCAGTCGAGATCGACGTTCACGGTGTTAATGATCAGGTCAAACTGGCCTGCCAGAGCGGTGAGCGCCTGGGGATCGCGACTGTTCACCACTTTATCCGCACCCATCGCCAGCACTTCCTGCTCTTTCGCCGGGTTAGAGCTGAACGCCGTCACTTCACAGCCCATCGCGTGCAGCAGCTTGATGGCGATATGGCCCAGACCGCCAATCCCGATCACGCCCACGCGGCTGGTGGCGGTGACGTGATGCATCAGCAGCGGTTTAAAGACGGTGATACCGCCACACAGCAGCGGACCTGCGGATTCAATATCAATGCTGTCCGGCAGCGGGATAACCCATTGCCAGTCGGCGCGCAGCTTATCGGCGAAACCGCCCTTGTTCAGGATGGTCGGCGTTGCGCCCTCAAGGCAGTTGATCTGATTGCCGCTGATACAGGCGTCGCAGTGGCCGCAGCTGCGTGCCGTCCAGCCGATACCCACGCGCTGGCCCACTTTCAGCCCTTTGTCCTGCGCGGCGCTGCCGAGCGCCACGACGCGGCCAATGACTTCGTGCCCGGCCACCAGCGGATAGCTGGAGAAGCCCCATTCATTGTCGATCATCGAGAGATCTGAGTGGCAGATCCCGCAGTAATCAACCTGTACTTCGACGTCTTCCGCTTTTAGTTCGCCCGCATCGTACTCGTACAGCTCAAGTTCTGCACCCGCCTGCGGTGCGGCGTAGCTTTTTATCTTCGACATCGCTTTTCCCCTGTTTTGGTGTGAACTGTGAGTGTAGAGCATTCAGTTTACAGACGCTTAACAGAAGACGGCAGGAACAAAACTTACAGACTTTTCAGCATCCTGACTTCGCAGTCCACGTGGCCCGTGCAGCCCAGTGGCGCATCGATATGCTCAAAGCCGAGATGTTCATACAGGCCAATGGCCTCTTTAAGGAAAGCGGTGGTTTCAAGGTAGCAACGTTTAAAGCCCTGTGAGCGTGCATGTTCCAGGGCGACCAGCGCCAGCTTTTTCGCCAGGCCTTGTCCGCGTATCGTTGGCAGGAAATACATTTTCTGGAGTTCACAGATATCCGGCTCGCTGCAAAGCAGTGGGGCAATGCCGCCGCCGCCCACGACCTGGCCGTCCTGCTCGATGACCCAGTAGGCATGACCCGGCTGGCTGTACAGCTGAAAAAGTTCGTCCAGATTTGGGTCGGCCACGGTGTAGCCTTTGTCGGCGGTCAGGCCATATTCGGCAGAAACCGTGCGGATAACGGCGGCGATAGCCGGGTTGTCCTGCTCAGTGATCCGACGCATTGTCGTCGCGACGGGGGTAATCACGCTCATAGCATTACTCATGACAAAAATTGACACACAACTGCTGTTAATAGCACCGCAGAAAGGGGAGTGCAAGCGAGGAGTTTTCAGGAAGGATACCCCTTACGCCCTGAAGCGTAAGGGGTAAAAGCATTACAGCGCCGCGATAACCGCCTGCTGCTCGATCAGTTTGGTCTTCGCATCGGCGAAGGCAACCAGACGCTCACGCTCTTTGGCGATGACCGCTTCCGGCGCGCGGGCCACAAAGCCCTCGTTCGCCAGTTTGCTTTCGATTTTGCCAATTTCCACGTCGACTTTCGCCACTTCTTTCGCCAGACGCGCCAGCTCCGCATCTTTGTCGATCAGGCCCGCCATCGGGATCAGCAGCTCCGCGCCGTCGATGATTTTGGTCACGGAAACCGGACCTTTGTCATCGGCAGGCAGCACGGTGATGCTTTCCAGACGCGCCATGGTTTTCAGGAAGGTGTTGTTCTCGGTGACGCGACGAACGGCAGCTTCGCTGCAACCGCGCAGCAGCAGCTCCAGTGGTTTACCCGGAGCGATGTTCATTTCCGCGCGGATGTTACGTACCGCAACGATCGCCTGTTTCAGCCACTCGGTATCCGCAGATGCGGCTTCATCCACTTTCGCGGCGTCGAATGCCGGGAACGGCTGGAGCATGATGGTATCGGCATTAATACCGGCAATCACCTTCACGCGCTGCCAGATGGTTTCGGTGATGAATGGAATGATCGGGTGCGCAAGGCGCAGCAGACCTTCCAGAACGGTAATCAGCGTATTACGCGTGCCGCGCAGTTCCGCTTCAGAACCGCCGTTCATGACCGGCTTCGCCAGCTCCAGATACCAGTCACAGAACTGGTTCCAGGTGAATTCGTACAGGATGCCTGCCGCGATGTCGAAGCGGTAGCTGTCCAGCGCGTCGCGGAACGCTTTCACCGTCTGGTTAAATTCCGCCAGGATCCAGCGGTCTGCCAGAGACAGGGTCATTTCGCCGCCGTTAAAGCCGCAATCCTGATCTTCGGTGTTCATCAGCACGAAGCGGCTGGCGTTCCACAGCTTGTTACAGAAGTTACGGTAACCTTCCAGACGCTTCATATCCCAGTTGATGTCACGACCGGTGGAGGCCAGCGCCGCCAGGGTGAAGCGCAGGGCGTCGGTACCGTGAGATTCGATCCCGTTCGGGAACTGCTTCTCGGTACGCTTGCGGATTTTCTCCGCCAGCTGCGGCTGCATCATGTTGCCGGTACGTTTTTCCAGCAGCTCTTCCAGAGAGATACCGTCCACCATATCCAGCGGGTCGATAACGTTACCCTTGGATTTGGACATCTTCTGGCCTTCGTCGTCGCGGATCAGGCCGGTCATGTAGACGGTATGGAACGGAACCTGCGGCTTGCCGTCTTCGTCTTTGATGAAGTGCATGGTCATCATGATCATGCGGGCAATCCAGAAGAAGATAATGTCGAAGCCGGAGACCATCACGCTGGTTGGGTGGAACTGACGCAGCGCGTCGGTGTTTTCCGGCCAGCCGAGGGTGGAGAAGGTCCACAGCGCGGAGGAGAACCAGGTATCCAGCACGTCTTCGTCCTGGCGCAGGGCAACATCCGCGCCCAGGTTGTTTTCCTGACGCACTTCCTCTTCGGTGCGGCCAACGTAGACATTGCCTTCGTTGTCGTACCATGCCGGGATACGGTGACCCCACCACAGCTGACGGGAAATACACCAGTCCTGAATATCGCGCATCCAGGAGAAGTACATGTTTTCGTACTGCTTCGGCACGAACTGAATGCTGCCGTTCTCAACCGCTTCCACAGCCGGTTTCGCCAGCACGTCGGCACGCACGTACCACTGGTCGGTCAGCATTGGCTCGATAACCACGCCGCCACGGTCGCCGTACGGCACGGTCAGATCGTGAGGTTTAACCTCTTCCAGCAGGCCGAGTGCGTCAACGGCGGCTACGATGGCTTTACGCGCGGCAAAGCGCTCCAGCTTCTGGAACTCAGCCGGGATGTCGCTGGAATAAACGTCGGATTCGTTGCCTTTGGTGTCATACACTTCTGCGCTTTCGCGGATATCGCCGTCGAAGGTCAGAATGTTGATCATCGGAAGTTGATGACGACGACCGACTTCATAGTCGTTGAAGTCATGCGCCGGGGTGATTTTCACGCAGCCGGTGCCTTTTTCCATGTCGGCGTGTTCGTCGCCCACAATCGGAATACGGCGGTTCACCAGCGGCAGCACCACGAATTTGCCGATCAGATCTTTATAACGCGGATCTTCCGGGTTAACGGCCACGCCGGTATCGCCCAGCAGGGTTTCCGGACGGGTGGTCGCCACCACCAGGTAATCTTTACCGTCGGCGGTTTTTGCGCCGTCGGCCAGCGGATAGCGGATGTGCCACATGGAGCCTTTAGACTCGCGGTTTTCCACTTCCAGGTCAGAGATGGCTGTGCGCAGTTTCGGGTCCCAGTTGACCAGGCGCTTGCCACGATAAATCAGGTCTTCTTTGTACAGGCGCACAAAGACTTCTTTCACGGCGTTGGACAGGCCTTCGTCCATGGTGAAGCGCTCGCGCTCCCAGTCTACGGAGTTGCCGAGACGGCGCATCTGACGGGTAATGGTGCCGCCGGATTCCGCTTTCCACTGCCAGATTTTGTCGATGAACGCGTCGCGACCGTAGTCGTGGCGGGTTTTACCCTCTTCAGCGGCAATTTTACGCTCAACCACCATCTGGGTCGCGATACCCGCGTGGTCAGTCCCCGCCTGCCACAGGGTGTTTTTGCCCTGCATGCGCTGGTAGCGGATCATGGTATCCATGATGGTCTGCTGGAAAGCATGCCCCATATGCAAACTGCCGGTGACGTTCGGCGGCGGGATCATGATGCAGAAGGACTCTTTGCTTTCGTCGCCGTTAGGCTTGAAATAGCCCTGCTGTTCCCAGTGCTCGTAAAGCGGCTGTTCGATATCGCGTGGGTTATATGTCTTTTCCATTATTTCCAGGTTGCCGTATTCAGGTTAAAACCGGCCAGGCGGTACGCTTTGTAGCGTTCGCGCGCCAGTTGTTTCAAGGATTCTTCGTAAGGGACAAAGTCTACCACTTCTGTGAAAGCGGTGGCAAAATCTGCAAAGTCTGTCCGCAGGCTAATGAGAATGTCGCGCGCGCTGCTGTTGCGTTTTTGCGGCCAGGCAATCTCCACCGGTGCCCCGCCGCGTGGACCTTCGCCCGACAGGTTATGCGGAACAAAACTCTCCGGCGGGCGCGCCCATAGCGCTTCATCCAGGCGAATCGCCTGCTGCTCATCTTCACAGGCAATCAGGACGCGTTTACCTGCGCGCCAACGTTCTGCGGCAATTTCACACACCAGCTGTTCAACGGCGCTGAGGCCATCCTGATGGGTGTCATTGTCCAGAAGGTAGAACGTTGCATTCTTCATATATGGGGCTTCTTGTCGTGGATTTAAATGCAAAGCCGGGTGGCGCTTCGCTTACCCGGCCTACGGTTGAGTGGCGTGTAGGCCGGGTAAGGCGTAGCCGCCACCCGGCGTTTTACATCACTCGTCGCCGTTAAAACCCGCACGATTGAGCAGGAACTGCGACAGCAGCGCCACCGGACGTCCGGTCGCGCCTTTGGCTTTACCGGAGCGCCATGCGGTCCCCGCGATGTCCAGGTGCGCCCAGTTGTACTTGCGGGTGAAACGCGCCAGGAAGCAGCCTGCGGTGATTGCTCCGCCAGGACGACCGCCGATGTTCGCCATGTCTGCGAAATTAGACTCCAGCTGTTCCTGGAACTCGTCCCCCAGCGGCAGACGCCACGCGCGGTCGCCGGCCTGTTCGGACGCGCCGATCAGCTCATGCGCCAGCGGGTTGTGGTTCGACATCAGGCCGGTGATGTGATGGCCCAGCGCGATCACGCAGGCGCCGGTCAGGGTAGCCACGTCGATAACCGCTTCAGGTTCGAAACGCTCAACGTAGGTCAGCACGTCACACAGCACCAGACGGCCTTCGGCGTCGGTGTTCAGCACCTCAACGGTCTGGCCGGACATGGTGGTCAGCACATCACCCGGACGATAAGCGCGGCCGCCAGGCATGTTTTCGCAGCCCGCCAGCACGCCGATCACGTTGATGGGCAACTGAAGTTCCGCGACCATGCGCATGACGCCGTAAACCGCCGCCGCGCCGCACATGTCGTATTTCATCTCATCCATGCCTTCTGAAGGCTTGATGGAAATACCGCCGGAGTCGAAGGTCAGCCCTTTACCGACGAGCACGATGGGTCGCGCATCTTCTGACGGATTGCCCTTGTACTCAATGACCGACATCAGGGATTCGTTCTGGGAACCGTTACCGACCGCCAGATAAGAGTGCATCCCCAGCTCTTTCATCTGCTGTTCGCCGATAACGCGGGTGATGACGTTCTTGCTGTAGGCGTCAGCCAGCTGGCGCGCCTGAGACGCCAGGTACGCGGCGTTACAGATGTTTGGCGGCATATTGCCAAGATCTTTTGCCGCTTTAATACCGGCGGCAATGGCCAGACCGTGCTGAATAGCGCGCTCGCCGCTGGTCAGCTCGCGACGGGTTGGCACGTTAAAGACCATTTTACGCAGCGGGCGACGCGGCTCGCTTTTGGTGGTCTTCAGCTGATCAAAGCTGTAGAGGCTCTCTTTTGCGGTTTCGACGGCCTGACGCACTTTCCAGTACGTGTTGCGGCCCTTAACGTGGAGCTCCGTCAGGAAGCAGACGGCTTCCATCGAACCAGTATCATTCAGTGTATTAATGGTTTTCTGAATAACCTGCTTGTACTGGCGCTCATCAAGCTCACGTTCTTTACCACAGCCAATCAGCAGAATACGCTCGGACAGGACGTTCGGAACATGGTGCAGCAACAAGGTCTGCCCTGGTTTGCCTTCCAGTTCGCCACGGCGCAGCAGGGCGCTGATATAACCGTCGCTGATTTTATCGAGTTGCTCGGCGATCGGGGAGAGTCGGCGTGGTTCAAAGACGCCCACAACGATGCAGGCACTCCGCTGTTTCTCCGGGCTACCGCTTTTTACACTGAACTCCATGCACTACGCTCCTGAATCTTAAAGACAACGGCGGCGGCTACGGATAGAATTGAAACCTTTCGTAACTCATGTCCGCCGTTGTGGTGACTTCGTGTTAATCTTACGTTACTACGGTTTCGACACGTCAATAAATGTCATGAAGCGCGAATCCGCCGGGTTTTTTAATCTTAGCGATGATTTCGACGACTCAAGAGAATAAATGACGTTTAAGCCATGAAACAAGCTAAATTCCTGCATAAGACGAGTTTTAACGGGCGTATTTAAAGTGATAATCATAAGATATCTGGTTCGGGAGACGCTGAAGAGCCAACTGGCGATCCTCTTTATCCTCCTTCTGATCTTTTTCTGTCAGAAGCTGGTCAGGATCCTCGGCGCGGCGGTTGATGGCGAAATCCCAACGAATCTGGTGCTTTCCCTGCTCGGGCTTGGCGTGCCGGAAATGGCGCAGCTTATCCTGCCGTTAAGCCTGTTCCTTGGTCTGCTGATGACCCTGGGTAAGCTCTATACCGAAAGTGAAATCACCGTGATGCATGCCTGCGGCCTCAGTAAAGCCGTACTGGTAAAAGCAGCCATGGTGCTGGCGCTGTTTACGGGCATTGTTGCCGCGGTTAACGTCATGTGGGCGGGGCCGACCTCCTCTCGTCATCAGGATGAGGTGCTGGCGGAAGCAAAAGCTAACCCGGGGCTGGCGGCGCTGGCGCAGGGGCAGTTCCAGCAGGCGACCGACGGTAACTCCGTGCTGTTTATCGAAAGCGTCGATGGCAACCGCTTCAATGACGTGTTTCTTGCTCAACTGCGCCCGAAAGGTAACGCCCGGCCTTCTGTGGTGGTGGCGGACTCCGGTCAGCTGTCTCAGCGTAAAGACGGCTCTCAGGTTGTCACGCTGAACAAAGGAACGCGTTTCGAAGGCACGGCTATGCTGCGCGACTTCCGTATTACCGATTTTCAGAACTACCAGGCCATCATTGGCCATCAGGCCGTCGCGCTCGATCCCACGGATACTGAGCAGATGGATATGCGCACCTTAATGAATACCGATACCGATCGTGCGCGTGCTGAACTGCACTGGCGTATCACGCTGGTCTTCACCGTATTTATGATGGCGCTGATGGTGGTTCCGCTGAGCGTGGTAAACCCGCGCCAGGGCCGCGTGCTGTCGATGCTGCCAGCGATGCTGCTGTATCTGGTGTTCTTCCTGCTGCAAACCTCAATCAAGTCTAACGGCGGGAAAGGAAAAATTGACCCGATGATCTGGACCTGGGTCGTGAATGGTTTGTATCTGCTGCTGGCAGTCGGACTCAACTTGTGGGACACGGTGCCTGTGCGTCGTCTTCGTGCCCGGTTTACGCGTAAAGGAGCCATCTAATGCAGGCGTTTGGCGTACTTGACCGCTATATCGGTAAAACGATTTTCACCACCATCATGATGACCCTGTTCATGCTGGTGTCGCTCTCGGGCATTATCAAATTTGTCGACCAGCTGAAAAAAGCCGGGCAGGGGAGTTACGACGCGTTGGGCGCCGGGATGTATACCCTGCTCAGCGTACCAAAAGATGTGCAGATCTTCTTCCCGATGGCGGCCCTGTTGGGGGCGCTGCTGGGCCTGGGGATGCTGGCTCAGCGTAGCGAGCTGGTGGTGATGCAGGCATCGGGTTTTACCCGTATGCAGGTTGCGCTGTCGGTGATGAAAACCGCGATCCCGCTGGTGCTGTTGACCATGGCGATTGGCGAATGGGTCGCGCCACAGGGCGAACAGATGGCGCGTAACTACCGTGCTCAGGCTATGTACGGCGGTTCACTGCTCTCCACGCAGCAGGGATTATGGGCGAAAGATGGTCAGAACTTTGTCTATATCGAACGCGTGAAAGGGGACGATGAACTGGGCGGCGTGAGTATCTATGCCTTCAATAACGATCGTCGTTTACAGTCGGTGCGTTATGCCGCCTCCGCTAAATTTGATGCGAACAACAAGCTGTGGCGGTTATCCCAGGTTGATGAATCTGACCTGACGAACCCGAAACAGATCACCGGTTCGCAGACCGTTAGCGGTACCTGGAAAACCAACCTGACGCCGGACAAGCTTGGGGTGGTTGCGCTCGATCCCGATGCGCTCTCCATCAGCGGTCTGCATAATTACGTGAAGTATCTGAAATCGAGCGGACAGGATGCGGGGCGTTACCAGCTCAACATGTGGAGCAAAATCTTCCAGCCGCTGTCCGTGGCCGTGATGATGCTGATGGCGCTATCGTTCATCTTTGGACCGCTGCGTAGCGTGCCGATGGGGGTTCGCGTGGTAACCGGTATCAGCTTTGGTTTTGTGTTCTACGTCCTCGATCAGATTTTCGGTCCGCTGACGCTGGTGTATGGCATTCCGCCAATTATCGGAGCACTGTTGCCGAGCGCCAGTTTCTTCCTGATCAGCCTCTGGATGCTGCTAAAACGCTCCTGATAAACCTTCTTCCTCGCTCCCGGTTGCCCGGGGGCGAGGCTAATCTCCTGTTTCACTCCGCACTTTTTCTCACAACCTTCAACGCCTCGCCGTGAATTTGAGTATTATTGAGCGATAAAGTCGTGAAGGGATCCTCTATGAAGCAAATTCGAATGCTGGCCCAGTACTACGTCGACCTGATGATGAAGCTCGGGCTGGTGCGTTTTTCCATGCTGCTGGCGCTGGCGCTGGTCGTTCTGGCCATCGTCGTGCAAATGGCCGTGACCATGGTTCTGCATGGTCAGGTCGAGAGCATCGACGTGATCCGCTCTATTTTCTTTGGCCTGCTGATTACCCCATGGGCGGTCTATTTTCTCTCCGTGGTGGTTGAGCAACTGGAAGAGTCCCGACAGCGTTTATCGAAACTGGTGGATAAGCTGGAAGAGATGCGCGAGCGCGATCTCAAACTCAACGTCCAGCTCAAGGACAACATTGCCCAGCTGAATCAGGAAATTTCAGACCGTGAGAAGGCGGAAGCCGAGCGTCAGACCACGCTTGAGCAGCTAAAAGTTGAGATGAAAGAGCGTGAAGTGACGCAGATCCAGCTTGAACAGCAATCCTCTTTCCTGCGCTCGTTCCTCGATGCGTCGCCGGATCTGGTGTTCTACCGTAATGAAGATAAAGAGTTCTCCGGCTGTAACCGGGCCATGGAACTGTTGACCGGGAAAAGCGAAAAGCAGCTGATCCACCTGAAACCTCAGGATGTCTATTCCGAAGAGGCGGCAGCAAAAGTGATGGAGACGGATGAAAAGGTCTTCCGCCATAACGTTTCGCTGACCTATGAGCAGTGGCTGGACTATCCTGACGGGCGCAAAGCCTGCTTTGAGATCCGCAAAGTGCCTTATTACGACCGGGTGGGGAAACGTCATGGTCTGATGGGCTTTGGCCGCGATATCACCGAGCGTAAGCGCTATCAGGATGCGCTGGAGCGCGCCAGCCGGGATAAAACCACCTTCATCTCCACCATCAGCCATGAACTGCGCACCCCGCTGAATGGCATTGTGGGGCTGAGCCGCATTCTGCTGGATACCGAGCTGACCAGCGAGCAGGAAAAATACCTGAAAACGATCCACGTCTCGGCGGTCACGCTGGGCAATATCTTCAATGATATTATCGACATGGATAAGATGGAACGCCGTAAAGTTCAGCTCGACAACCAGCCGGTTGATTTTACCGGTTTCCTCGCGGACCTGGAAAACCTGTCAGGTTTACAGGCTCAGCAAAAAGGGTTGAGCTTTGTGATGGAGCCAACGCTGCCGTTGCCGCATAAAGTGGTGACGGACGGCACACGTCTGCGGCAGATCCTGTGGAACCTCATCAGCAACGCCGTGAAGTTTACCCAGAAGGGGCAGGTTGCGGTGCGCATTCGCTATGACGAAGGCGACATGCTGCACTTTGAAGTTGAGGACTCGGGTATCGGCATTCCTCAAGAGGAACAGGATAAGATCTTCGCCATGTATTATCAGGTTAAAGACAGCCACGGCGGTAAACCGGCGACCGGTACGGGCATTGGACTGGCGGTGTCGAAACGTCTGGCGAAAAGTATGGGCGGGGATATCACCGTTGCCAGCCAGCCGGGTAAAGGCTCCACCTTTACGCTTACCGTCCACGCGCCTGCCGTGGCGGAAGAGGTGGAAGATACGTTTGAGAACGACGATATGCCGCTGCCAGCCCTGCACGTTCTGCTGGTGGAAGATATTGAGCTGAACGTCATTGTCGCTCGGTCGGTACTGGAAAAACTCGGTAACAGCGTGGATGTGGCGATGACCGGGAAAGCCGCGCTGGAGATGTTCACGCCGGGCGAGTATGACCTGGTGCTGCTCGATATTCAGCTACCGGACATGACCGGGCTGGATATCTCCCGCGAGCTGACGCGCAAATATGCTCCTGACGAGCTGCCGCCGCTGGTGGCGTTGACCGCAAACGTGTTGAAAGATAAAAAAGAGTATCTCGAGGCCGGTATGGACGATGTGCTCAGCAAGCCGCTGGCGGTACCCGCCCTGACGGCGATGATCAAGAAGTTCTGGGATACCTGTGATGAAGAGGAGAGCACCATGACGTCTGTTGATAGCGCTAAAGCCCAAACGATACTGGATACCGCCATGCTGGAGCAGTATATCGATCTGGTGGGACCAAAACTGATCACCGATGGCCTCGCCGTGTTCGAAAAAATGATGCCGGGCTATCTGAACGTGCTCGAATCCAACCTGACGGCGCGTGACCAGAAGGGCATCGTCGAAGAGGGGCATAAAATCAAAGGCGCGGCAGGATCTGTCGGGTTACGCCATCTCCAGCAGCTGGGCCAACAGATTCAGTCTCCTGATTTACCTGCCTGGGAAGATAACGTAGGTGATTGGGTCGAAGAGATGAAACAAGAGTGGCAAAACGATGTGGCAGTGCTGAAAGCCTGGGTGGATGCCAGAAAAAAATGACCCCGGCTATACCGGGGTGCGCGAATACTGCGCCAACACCAGGGAAATCGTGGCTGCGCCTGATTTTTATGGGTTGTTTTCGCATGGACGCCGCCTGAAAATTGAGGCCGCACGCAGATAAGATAGCAAATCTTAAACAGTTTGTTACATGAATCAGTGAAATGTGTGAAGCATAGCGTTTTAATCAGAATTTTTAATGTGCTTCAGCGAGTTGCATAGAAGGATCGTCAGAATGAAAAAGATTGGTGTCGTGCTGAGCGGATGTGGTGTTTACGATGGTTCAGAGATACATGAAACCGTATTAACGCTGCTGGCATTATCGCGCCAGGGGGCAGACGTTATCTGCTTCGCCCCGGATAAAACCCAGGCAGACGTGATTAATCATCTCACCGGCGAGCCAATGGCGGAAAGCCGTAACGTGCTGATTGAAGCGGCGCGTATTGTGCGCGGCGATATTCACCCGCTGGCACAGGCCGATGCCGCTGAGCTTGATGCGCTCATCGTGCCGGGCGGTTTTGGCGCGGCGAAAAACCTGAGCACGTTTGCAACGGAAGGCACGGCGTGTCATGTCGATCCCGATTTGAAAGCGCTATCGCTGGCGATGCATGCGGCAGGTAAGCCGCAGGGCTTTATCTGCATTGCGCCGGCCATGCTGCCGAAAATTTTTGATTTCCCGCTGCGGCTCACGATCGGAACCGACATTGATACCGCTGAGATTGTCGAGGATATGGGCGGTGAACACGTGCCATGTCCGGTAGACGACATTGTGGTGGACGAGGACAACAAGATCATCACCACGCCAGCGTATATGCTGGCGCAGAACATCGCCGAGGCTGCCGCAGGCATTGAAAAGCTGGTGGACAGAGTGCTGGTCCTGACCGAATGAGTCGTAAATTCTCCCCCGGCGGGTGGTTAAAACGGATCCTGCTGCGTATTGTGCTGGTCCTGGCTGTGTTCTGGGGCGGCGGTATTGCGCTGTTCAGCATCCTGCCCGTCCCGTTCTCGGCCGTGATGGCAGAGCGGCAGATTAGCGCCTGGCTCTCTGGGGATTTTGGCTATGTTGCCCATTCTGACTGGGTCAGCATGGATGCCATCTCCCCGTGGATGGGGCTGGCGGTCATTGCGGCAGAAGATCAGAAATTCCCGGAGCACTGGGGTTTTGACGTGGCGGCTATCGAGAAGGCGCTGGATCATAATGAACGTCATGAAAACCGCGTCCGCGGCGCGTCAACGCTTTCTCAGCAGACGGTAAAAAACCTGTTCTTATGGGACGGTCGCAGCTGGGTGAGAAAAGGGCTGGAGGCCGGGCTGACGCTGGGGGTCGAGACGGTGTGGAGCAAAAAACGCATTTTAACCGTCTACCTGAATATCGCGGAATTTGGTGACGGCGTATTTGGTGTCGAAGCGGCATCGCAGCGCTATTTTGGCAAGCCCGCCAGCAGGCTGACTATGTCCGAAGCGGCACTGCTTGCCGCCGTGCTGCCGAACCCGCTGCGTTTTAAGGCCAGCGCCCCGTCAGGCTACGTGCGAAGCCGCCAGGCGTGGATTATGCGCCAGATGCGTCAGCTGGGTGGGGAAGGGTTTATGGAGCGAAATAATCTTAGGTAGGGCGGGTAAGCGCAGCGCTACCCGCCGACATGGCGAACGTTAGTCTTCGTCAAACCCGGCGTTGAACAGGGCAATCACTGCCGCCAGCGCTTCTTCTTCCTGCGGGCCGGTGGCTTCAACTTCAATCTGACGGCCTTTGGCAGAATCCAGCATCAGTAGCGCAATCACGCTGTTGGCTTCTGCCTCGGTTCCCTCGTCGTTGCGCAGCAGCACCTCAGCATCAAAACCCTGCATCAGTTCAAACAGCTTCATCGCCGGGCGCGCATGCATGCCCAGCTTGTTGGTGATTTCGACGGTCTGTTTTACGGTCATGTTTTGCGTTTTTCCAGCGTGCGATGGCGGGACTGAACGTTCTTCCCGCGTGAGCGGAAGTAATCGGCCAGCTGTTCGGCAATGTAGACCGAACGATGTTTACCGCCGGTACAGCCAATCGCCACCGTCAGGTAGCTGCGATTGTTTGTTTCCAGCATAGGTAACCATAGCTCAAGGTAGCTTCGCGTCTGGTAGATAAAATTGTGTACTTCTGTGTGTCTGTCGAGGAACGCCGCCACCGGCTTATCCAGACCGGTCATCGGACGCAGTTTCGGATCCCAGTGTGGGTTCGGCAGGAAACGCACATCAAAAACGTAATCCGCATCGATAGGTATGCCGTGCTTAAAGCCGAAGGATTCAAACACCATCGTCAGTTCGCGCTCGCGCTTGCCGAGTAAGCGCGTACGCAGCATTTCCGCCAGCTCGTGGACGGACATTTCGGAGGTGTCGACAATCAGGTCGGCCCGGGAACGCAGCGGCTCAAGCAGATCGCTCTCTTTATCGATGGCGCTTTCCAGCGAAAGATTTTTACTGGAGAGCGGATGCAAACGACGTGTATCGCTGTAGCGACGGATCAGCGTGTTGCGGTCAGCGTCCAGGAACAAGAGCTGAGGCGAGAAGCATTCCGGCAGGCTGTTCATTGCCTGCTCGAAGATTTCCGGCGATTCCGGCATGTTACGCACGTCGATACTGACGGCGGCAGAGATTTGCCTGTCCGCCAGCGTCCGCGCCAGATCGGGTAACAACACTACCGGCAGGTTATCTACACAGTAAAATCCCATGTCTTCCAGCGCGCGCAGGGCCACGGACTTCCCGGACCCCGAACGACCGCTGACGATCATCAGCACCATGTTCCGTTTCTCCTCAGGGCAGCCGTTCTGAAGGCCCTTTCCCGATTATGCCTCATCCTGATTGCCTTCTGCTTCAGTGATAATTTGATAAAGCTCTTCATCACTTTGGGCTGAGCGCAGTCGACGACAAATGGTTTTATCCGCCAGACGTTTGGCAACCAGCGACAGCGTGTGCAGGTGGGTTTTGGTCTGATCGGCAGGAACCAGCAGCGCGAAAAGCAGATCCACAGGCTGGTTATCGATGGCGTCAAAAGCGATAGGCGTTTCCAGTTGCACAAACACCCCCACGGCACGCAGCGTATCTTCTTCCAGCTTGCCATGCGGGATCGCAATGCCATTGCCGATGCCGGTACTGCCCATTTTTTCACGGGTCAGAATGGCTTCAAACACGATCTGCGGCGGCAGACCCAGCTGTTTTGCGGCCAGCTCACTGATGATTTCCAGCGCACGTTTTTTGCTCTGGCAGTGAACGCCACTGCGGGTACAATCCTGGTTAAGGACATTGCTCAGTTGAAGAGCGGAATCGTTGTTTATCATAATTTCACCTAAGCGCTAACTGTACAAATGGCCTGTTGTGTTTCACAACAGGCCGTCCTGCACCCGTTAACTGCCCGGACAATTAGTGTTGTTTCAGTTTATCTTTATGTTTATTGAGCTGTCTCGCAAGCTTATCAATCAAGCCGTCGATAGCCGCGTACATGTCTTGCCCTTCCGCACTGGCATGGAGTTCCCCTCCGTTGACGTGCAGGGTCGCATCCGAGATATGCGTCACTTTCTCCACTTTCAACACAACATAGACCTGGTTGATCCTCTCGAAATACTGCTCGAGTTTCGCAAACTTAGTGTTTACAAAATCGCGTAAAGCCTCAGTAATCTCGACGTTATGTCCGGTGATATTGAGCTGCATAGTGTCTTCCTTATCGGTTGTGTCAAACCAGTTGTTTACGCTGGTTAGACGGCGGAATGGATAAAGACTCTCGATACTTCGCGACAGTACGACGTGCCACCATAATACCCTGATCGGACAGCATGGTGGTTAACTTACTGTCACTGAGTGGCTTCGCGGGGTTCTCCGCGGCGATCAACTTCTTCACCAGTGCGCGAATGGCCGTTGACGAGGCTTCGCCGCCGCCTTCGGTGTTCACGTGGCTGGAGAAGAAATACTTAAGCTCAAAAATACCGCGTGGGCTGTGCAGATACTTCTGCGTGGTCACGCGGGAAATGGTTGATTCATGCATCTCGACGGCCTGGGCGATGTCCGCCAGCACCATCGGTTTCATAAACTCTTCGCCCTGTTCAAAGAACGCCTGCTGCTGTTCGACAATACAGCGGCTGACGCGCAGCAGCGTATCATTACGACTCTCCAGACTCTTGATCAACCAGCGTGCTTCCTGAAGGTTGCTGCGAATGTATTGATTATCAGCGTCGTTACGTGCGCTGGTGCACATGGAGGCGTATTGCTGGTTGATTTGCAGGCGAGGAATGCTGTCGGCGTTCAGTTCAACGACCCACCGGCCATTGTGTTTTCTCACCAGCACATCAGGAATGACATATTCCGGTTCGCTGGTCTGGATCGACTGCCCCGGACGCGGATCGAGGGACTGGATCAGATTCACCGCTTCCTTCAGCACCTCTTCTTTCAGGCGCGTGACGCGCATCAGGGTGCGGAAGTCGTGATTCGCCAGCAGATCCAGATGATCGCTGATGATGAGCCGGGCTTCGTCAATCCACGGTGTCTCTTTGGCAAACTGCGAAAGCTGGATCAGAAGGCAGTCGCGCAGATCTTTCGCGGCGACGCCAATCGGGTCGAAACGCTGAACGCGTTTCAGGACGGCTTCGATCTCTTCCAGTTCAATCTCGTCATCGCCGATGCTTTCCAGAATCTCGTCCAGCGTCACGGTCAAATAGCCCGTGTCGTCAACGGCATCGACAATCGAGGTGGCAATGGCGCGATCGGTATCCGAGAAAGGGGTCAGCTCTACCTGCCACATCAGGTAGTCCTGAAGCGACTGAGTGGTTTCGCCCTGGTAGACCGGGAGTTCATCGTCCTGGTAGTCTGCACGTGTCCCGGAAGGGGTACCCGCGGTGTAGATTTCATCCCAGCTGGCATCCAGCGGCAGTTCGTCCGGCATCTCTTTCTGTTCGAGCGCATCTACGGAGTCGAGCGTTTCTGTGTCCTGCGTCTGCTGGGCGTCTACCTCGTCATGAAGATCGGTTTGCTCCAGCAGCGGATTGCTGTCCAGCGCCTGCTGGAGTTCCTGCTGGAGTTCTAACGTGGACAGCTGCAACAGACGGATTGCCTGCTGTAGCTGCGGCGTCATGGCCAGTTGCTGGCTGAGCCGTAATTGCAAACCTTGCTTCATGTTCAGAGCGTTTTTCTCCGGTTCGGCGTGACTTAACCTCTACCCTATCAGAGTCTGAAGTCTTCCCCAAGGTACACGCGCTTAACATGCTCATCTTCGAGGATTTGCTGCGGCGTACCGTGGGCAATCAGATGGCCCTGGCTCACTATGTAGGCGCGCTCACACACGGCCAGCGTTTCACGAACGTTGTGGTCCGTGATCAGTACGCCAAGCCCGCTATCGCGCAGGTGCTCAATAATACGTTTGATATCGATAACGGAGATGGGGTCAACGCCCGCAAACGGTTCATCCAGCAGGATGAATTTTGGGTTTGCTGCCAGCGCGCGCGCAATCTCAACGCGGCGGCGTTCACCACCGGACAGCGCCTGACCGAGGCTGTCACGCAGATGTTCGATATGAAACTCTTCCATCAGCTCGTTCGCACGGTCAGTGCGCTGCTCGCTGGTCAGATCGTCACGGATCTGGAGCACGGCCATCAGGTTGTCGAACACGCTTAAGCGGCGGAAGATGGAGGCTTCCTGCGGCAGATAGCCGATGCCACGACGCGCGCGGGCATGCAGCGGCAGCAGGCTGATATCTTCATCATCGATGATGATGTTGCCGGCGTCACGCGGGACGATGCCCACCACCATGTAGAAGGTCGTGGTTTTACCCGCCCCGTTAGGGCCAAGCAAACCCACGATTTCGCCGGAGTTGACGGTCAGACTGACATCTTCGACGACGCGGCGGCCCTTATACGCTTTCGCGAGGTTTTTTGCAGTTAAAGTTGCCATAACGAATTAGTTACTCTTTTTCTTTGCCGGAGCCTGACCGTTGTTCTTGTCCTGCAACTGCGAAGGCACAAGCACGGTCGTGACGCGTTTGCCTTTTTCGCTGGAGGCCTGCATTTTCTGCTCTTTCACCAGATAGGTGATCTTGTCGCCTTTGATATTGCTGTCCAGCTGTTCCAGGTAAGCATTACCGGTCAGGATGACCAGATCCTTCGCCAGTTCATAGTGCATATGCGAGGCATGGCCTTTCACCGGCTTGCCGTTGTCCTGCATCTGGTAGAAGGTAGCCGGGTTGCCATAACCATCGATAATCTCTTTGCCCTGCTCGCCGCCCGGACGGGTAACGACCACTTTGTCGGCGTTGATTTTGATGGTGCCCTGGGTCATGACGACGTTGCCGGTAAAGGTGACGACATTACCCTGCATATCCAGAGACTGGGTATCGGATTCAATATGAATCGGCTGTTCGGTGTCGCCAGTCACAGCAAGCGCGGGAAGACTGGCCGCCAGCAGCGCGCTGGCGATAACAACTTTAAGGCTGAGTTTGTTTGTTTTGAATTTCATAGGAGGTTCTAACCTTTTCAATCAGCTCGGCGTTTTTGCTGCGTAAGTTCCCGCGCATTCTTAAACCGCTGGAATTAAATGTTGTGCCATACAGGGTGACGAGATCCTGCGACGTGACATCCTGGGTGACCAGGTTGATCTGGGCGTTATCCGTCGTAATTTTTCGCAGTTGCGCGTCAGCGGTCAGGGCGTTGACTTCAACGTGACCATACAGGTAAAGCATACGGTCATTTGTCAGTTTTGCCCGGTCAGACTTGATAGACCACGTCGGCACTTTGTCCGTATCAAAGGTGGTCATGACCGGTTGGGTAAACCACGAGGTACCGTCATCTGAAAAATATTCTACATGCTGAGCAACGAGGCGATAGTTCAGCGCGCCTTCCGGGCTATAGACCACGGTGTCGCTGTGATCGCTTTTATAAGTCGGGTCGCTCGTGTTAACCACTTCCGCTTGCGTATCATCGCGGTCAGCGAGGTTGACGCCAATCAGTACCAGGGCGACAAGCGCAAGCAGAATGATAACCCAACGTCTGGTTTTACTCATATCGATTGCCCTTTCGCCTCATCAAGCTTGCCCTGCGCCAGCAGAAGCAGATCGCAAACTTCACGGACGGCGCCGCGGCCACCGTGAATATGGGTAACGTAATCAGCACGCGGGATCAGCAGCGGGTGCGCGTCAGCCACCGCGATGCTCAGACCCACCTCCGCCATCACTGGCCAGTCGATCAAATCATCCCCGACGTATGCCACATTCTCTGGTGCAATGGCCAGTTTTCCCAGCAGATCCCGGAAGGCTACCATCTTATCAGACTGCCCCTGATAGAGATGGGTAATGCCCAGCGTTTCACACCGATCTTCTACCAGTTTAGCTTTCCGCCCGGTGATGATAGCAACTTCAATACCGGACGTGAGCGCACAGCGGATACCGTAACCGTCGCGAACGTTAAAGGCTTTCAGCTCTTCGCCGTTATTGCCCATATAAATCAGACCGTCGGAGAGCACACCATCCACATCGAGGATCAGCAGGCGGATATTTTCCGCCTTTGCCATCATCTGGGCGCTCACCGGGCCATAACAGGTTGCAAGGGATGCACCCGCATTACTCATTGTTTTATCCTTCATTACACTACGCCAGCGCGCAGCAGATCATGCATATGTACCACACCCAGCAGTTGGTCGCCATCGGCAACCATCACTGAGGTAATATGACGGGACTGCATCAGGTTCAGCACATCGACCGCCAGCGTGCCCGGACGGACGCGGATCCCGCCTGGCGTCATCACATCAGCGATGCCCAGCGTTCGGACATCCACACCCATATCGAATACCCGGCGCAGGTCGCCGTCGGTGAAAATGCCCTGAATCTTCATCAGATCGTCGCAGATAACCGTCATGCCCAGGTTTTTACGGGTGATCTCCAGTAACGCGTCGCGCAAAGAGGCCTCTTTGCTGACGTGCGGGATCTCATCCCCGGTGTGCATAATATCGTTAACCCGCAGCAGCAGTTTGCGCCCGAGCGCGCCGCCGGGGTGAGACAGGGCGAAATCTTCAGGCGTAAAACCGCGGGCTTCCAGCAGCGCAACGGCAAGGGCATCGCCCATCACCAGCGCGGCGGTTGTGCTGGAGGTCGGCGCCAGCCCCAGCGGACAGGCTTCTTTAGGCACCTTCACGCACAGGTGAATATCCGCCGCACGCGCCATACTGCTTTCCGGGCGGCTGGTCATGCAAATCAGCGGTACGTGCAGACGCTTCAGCACCGGGATCAACGCCAGGATTTCATTCGATTCCCCGGAGTTGGACAGCGCGATAACCACGTCCTGCGGCGTAACCATGCCGAGGTCACCGTGCGCGGCTTCACCGGGATGAACGAAGAATGACGACGTGCCGGTACTGGCAAAGGTCGCCGCCATTTTGCGTCCGATATGGCCGGATTTGCCCATCCCCATCACCACGACTTTGCCGGCACAGTAGAACATCTTCTCACAGGCCAGACTAAAATCCTGATTAATGTACTGATCTAACTGCGCCAGACCTTCACGTTCAATCTCCAGAACGTCTTTGCCTGCTTTCTGAAAGTCAAAACCCGGCTGCAATTCTATTTGCGACATAATGCGTTTCCGTTTACCCAGAGAGAAGAGGCGAAAGCCAGTACAGCATCGCCAGCCATACGATAAATCCACCCGTCAGCAGCGCGCCTGCGCCTTTGCCGATCTGCTCTTTTCGCCGCCAGCAGAGCAGGGCGAAAATCACGCTGACCAGCAGCATTACACCGTAATCGCGCGTGAAAACCATAGGGTTAAACGGCCCCGGCGAGATTAACGCCGGCAGCCCCGTCACGATTGCGATATTGAAAATATTCGAGCCAATGATATTGCCGATGGCGATATCATCTTCCCCTTTACGCGCCCCGGCGATGGCGGTAGCCAACTCTGGCAGGCTGGTGCCGATGGCGATTACCGTCAGACCGATTGTCAGTTCGCTCATCGCAAACGCGTTCGCCAGCACCGTCGCGTTATCGACCACCATCCGCGTGGCCATTGGCATGATGATCAGCGCGACGCCCAGCCACAGCAGGGCGACGGGTAAGGTCCCTTCCCGGGGCAGCTCGGCGAGATGCTCACGCGTGAGGCTATCGTTGCCCTGTTTTTCCGCCAGACGTGCGATCTTCACGCTGTAAAGCAACCAGATCACGGCCAGGGCGAGCAGGAATATACCGTCATCGACGCTCAGCACCCCGTCATAAAGTACGTAGCCTGCCAGCAGACTGACGACTAACATTAACGGCAATTCCCGGCGCAAAACATCAGAATGCACGCGAAATGGATGCAATAATGCGGCTAAGCCTAAAATCAGTAAGATATTGACGATGTTAGAGCCAATCGCGGTGCCGATAGCGAGGTCGACCTGCCCATGCAGCGAGGCTGAAACAGAAACGATGATTTCAGGAAGCGATGTGCCTACACTGACCACCGTCATGCCGATAATGATGGGCGGCATGCCAATGAGTCGACAGAGAATGGATGCGGCAAAGACCAAACGGTCAGCACTGTAGACCACCAACAGTAAACCAATTATTAACAGTGCTGTTGCTAAAAGCATCAAAAGTCCTTTCTTCAGGTATACTCGCTGGTCCACTGCGCACGAATGTTGGCGCCAGATGAAGTCTGAGACGTAACGAATTCCTAATTTTGACTTTATGCGCCGGAAAAGTAAAACAAATGCCAGCTTTCGCTAACCCCAATAGTGAATATTCTGTAAAAATGCGGGGTTTAGGGCTGATTTACGCTTCATGCCAGCCGTGAAGCAAGGTAAGTAAGGAACCATAAATGAGCCAAACGATGGCGAATATAGTCGATGTCCGGGGCGTCAGTTTTTCTCGCGGCAACCGGTTAATATTTGATGATATTTCGCTGACCGTGCCGCGCGGTAAAATCACCGCCATCATGGGGCCGTCAGGGATCGGTAAAACCACGTTGCTGCGCCTTATCGGCGGGCAAATCCCCCCTGACAGCGGCGAAATTCTCTTCGACGGCGAAAATGTCCCGGAGATGTCTCGCTCGCGCCTCTACACGGTTCGCAAACGTATGAGCATGCTCTTTCAGTCGGGCGCGCTGTTCACGGATATGAACGTTTTTGACAACGTGGCCTATCCGTTGCGTGAGCACACCCATCTTCCTCCTGAGCTGTTGCACAGCACGGTGATGATGAAGCTTGAAGCCGTGGGGCTGCGGGGGGCTGCGAAACTCATGCCGTCCGAACTCTCGGGTGGGATGGCGCGTCGCGCCGCGCTGGCGCGTGCTATTGCCCTGGAACCCGATTTAATCATGTTCGATGAACCGTTCGTCGGGCAGGACCCTATCACCATGGGCGTGCTGGTGAAGTTAATTTCGGAGCTGAACAGCGCCCTTGGCGTCACCTGCGTGGTGGTTTCCCACGACGTGCCGGAAGTGCTGAGTATCGCTGATTACGCCTATATTGTGGCTGACAAGAAGATCGTCGCCCACGGCAGCGCGCAGGCGTTGCAGGAGAATGGCGATCCGCGCGTGCGGCAGTTCCTGGACGGTATCGCAGATGGGCCGGTGCCTTTCCGCTATCCGGCGGGCGACTATCATGACGATTTACTGGGAATAGGGAGTTAAGCCACTCATGCTGTTAAATGCGTTGGCGGGTCTTGGACACCGTGGCCTAAAAACCATCAGTACGTTCGGGCGTGCCGGATTAATGTTGTTCAACGCGCTGGTCGGCAAACCGGAGTTCCGCAAGCATGCGCCGTTACTGGTGCGGCAGCTTTATAACGTCGGCGTGCTGTCGATGCTTATCATCATCGTGTCGGGTCTGTTTATTGGCATGGTGCTGGGGTTGCAGGGGTATCTGGTGCTGACAACCTACAGCGCGGAAACCAGCCTTGGCATGCTGGTGGCGCTCTCGCTGCTGCGTGAACTCGGGCCGGTGGTTGCCGCGCTGCTGTTCGCCGGGCGTGCCGGGTCAGCGTTGACGGCGGAAATTGGCCTGATGCGCGCCACCGAGCAGCTCTCCAGTATGGAGATGATGGCAGTCGATCCGCTGCGCCGGGTAATCTCGCCGCGCTTCTGGGCCGGGGTTATCTCCTTGCCGTTACTGACTATCCTCTTTGTGGCGGTAGGTATCTGGGGAGGCGCGCTGGTTGGCGTTAACTGGAAAGGCATTGATGCCGGATTCTTCTGGTCTGCCATGCAGGACGCCATCGATCTGCGGATGGATCTGGTGAACTGTCTGATCAAGAGCGTGGTTTTCGCTGTGACGGTTACCTGGATTGCGTTGTTTAATGGTTACGATGCCATTCCGACGTCGGCGGGCATTAGCCGTGCAACGACGCGTACTGTCGTACATTCGTCGCTGGCCGTTTTAGGTCTGGATTTTGTGCTCACCGCACTGATGTTTGGGAATTGAGTTCATGCAAACGAGAAAAAATGAAATTTGGGTTGGCGTGTTTCTGCTTCTGGCGCTGCTGGCCGCGCTGTTCATCTGCCTGCGAGCGGCGGACATCACCTCTGTTCGCGCCGAGCCGACGTATCGTGTCTACGCGACTTTCGATAACATCGGCGGCCTGAAAGCGCGCTCACCGGTGCGTATTGGTGGCGTCGTTATCGGACGTGTCGCTGACATTACGCTTGATGAGAAAACCTATCTGCCGCGCGTCGCGATGGATATCGAAGAGCGCTATAACCACATTCCGGACACCAGCTCGCTTTCTATCCGCACCTCTGGCCTGCTGGGGGAGCAATATCTGGCCCTTAACGTTGGTTTTGAAGATCCTGAGCTGGGAACGACTATCCTTAAAGACGGTAGCGTAATCCAGGATACCAAGTCAGCGATGGTGCTGGAAGATATGATTGGTCAGTTCCTTTACAACAGTAAAGGGGATGATAAAAAGTCTGACGATGCCCCTGCGCAGAGTGAAGACCACACCAACGTCGAACCGACGCCAGGCGCGACGAATTAATTTCAGGAGAAGTCATTCATGTTTAAACGACTGTTAATGGTTGCCATGCTGGTCATTGCCCCTCTTACCGCGGCGCACGCTGCGGATCAGAGTAACCCGTACAAACTGATGGATGAGGCCGCGAAGAAAACCTTCGACCGTCTTAAAAACGAACAGCCAAAAATCCGTTCTAACCCTGATTATCTGCGTGATGTGGTGGATCAGGAACTGCTGCCGTATGTGCAGATCAAGTATGCGGGCGCACTGGTGCTGGGCCGTTACTACAAAGATGCGACCCCTGCACAGCGCGAGGCTTACTTTGCGGCGTTCCGTGAATACCTGAAACAGGCTTACGGCCAGGCGCTGGCGATGTACCACGGGCAGACCTATCAGATTGCCCCTGAACAGCCGCTGGGCGATGCCACTATCATTCCTATTCGCGTGACGATTATCGATCCAAACGGTCGTCCACCGGTTCGTCTGGACTTCCAGTGGCGTAAAAACAGCCAGACCGGAAACTGGCAGGCGTACGACATGATCGCTGAAGGCGTCAGCATGATCACCACTAAACAGAACGAGTGGAGCGATCTGCTGCGCACTAAAGGCATCGATGGCCTGACGGCTCAGCTTCAGTCCATTTCTCGTCAGAAAATTACCCTGGACGAGAAGAAGTAATGTCACAGCAGCTTAGCTGGGCGCGTGACGGCGAGACGTTGACGCTGACGGGAGAGCTGGATCAGGATCTGCTTAACCCGCTGTGGGACGCTCGCCATAACGCGATGCAGGGCGTGACGCTGATTGATCTCCATGGCGTTACGCGGGTAGATACCGCCGGTATCGCCCTGCTGGCGCACCTGGTGGCCACGGGCAAAAAGCAGGGGAGCAGCGTTACCCTGACGGGGGTAAGCGATAACGTGATTACCCTTGCACAGCTTTACAATTTGCCCGAAGACGTATTACCTCGCTAATTTTTTCAGTACGTTACTTCTGAAAGCCCCGACAGTTTACGCGTCGGGGCTTTTTGCTTGTTTAAGACCGCGCCACTTTGCTCTAAGATGTTGAGCTTGTTTTCACTATCAGATGATGTAGACCCCATGGAAAATAATGAAATCCAGACTGTGCTGATGAATGCACTCTCCCTTCAGGAAGCCCACGTCTCTGGCGATGGCAGTCACTTCCAGGTTATTGCTGTGGGTGAGATGTTCGACGGAATGAGTCGCGTGAAGAAACAGCAGGCTGTGTACGCGCCGCTGATGGAATACATTGCGGATAACCGCATCCACGCCCTGTCGATTAAAGCGTTTACCCCACAGGAGTGGGCACGCGATCGCAAACTAAACGGTTTTTGAGCTGAGGGCGAAACGCCCGCAGCACGGTTGAATTTATAAGAGAGCAAACGATGGATAAATTTCGTGTACAGGGACCCACGCGTCTCCAGGGCGAAGTCACAATTTCTGGCGCTAAAAACGCCGCGCTGCCCATTCTTTTCGCTGCGCTGCTCGCAGAAGAGCCGGTAGAGATCCAGAACGTACCGAAGCTAAAAGATATCGACACGACCATGAAGTTGCTCGGCCAGTTGGGCACCAAAGTGGAGCGTAACGGTTCCGTCTGGATCGATGCCAGCAACGTGAACAACTTCTCAGCGCCGTATGAGCTGGTGAAAACCATGCGTGCTTCCATCTGGGCGCTTGGTCCGCTGGTGGCGCGTTTCGGTCAGGGACAGGTTTCACTGCCGGGCGGATGCGCTATCGGCGCGCGTCCCGTTGACCTGCATATCTTCGGCCTGGAAAAACTCGGCGCGGAGATCAAGCTGGAAGAGGGTTACGTTAAAGCGTCCGTCAATGGTCGTCTGAAAGGCGCGCACATTGTCATGGACAAAGTGAGCGTGGGCGCAACGGTCACCATCATGTCGGCTGCTACGCTGGCAGAAGGCACTACCATCATCGAAAACGCCGCCCGTGAGCCGGAGATCGTGGATACCGCGAACTTCCTGGTCGCGCTGGGGGCGAAGATCAGCGGGCAGGGCACAGACCGTATCACCATCGAAGGCGTTGAACGTCTGGGTGGTGGTGTGTATCGCGTACTGCCAGATCGTATCGAAACCGGTACTTTCCTGGTGGCCGCGGCCATTTCTGGCGGTAAGATTGTCTGCCGTAACGCCCAGCCAGATACCTTGGATGCGGTGCTGGCGAAACTGCACGATGCGGGTGCGGATATCGAAATCGGTGAAGACTGGATCAGCCTCGATATGCACGGGCAGCGTCCTAAAGCCGTTAACGTGCGTACTGCGCCACATCCGGCATTCCCGACGGATATGCAGGCACAGTTCACGCTGTTGAACCTGGTGGCCGAAGGCACGGGCTTCATCACGGAAACTATCTTCGAAAACCGTTTCATGCACGTACCGGAACTGATCCGTATGGGTGCGCATGCTGAGATTGAAAGCAACACGGTAATTTGCCACGGCGTTGAAAAACTGTCCGGTGCGCAGGTGATGGCGACCGATCTGCGCGCGTCTGCGAGCCTCGTATTGGCAGGTTGTATTGCGGAAGGGACTACCGTTGTCGATCGTATCTACCACATCGATCGTGGTTACGAGCGTATTGAGGACAAACTGCGCGCGCTGGGTGCAAATATCGAGCGTGTGAAGGGCGAGTAATCGTTCCGGCACCCCCCTGCCATAACAGGCCGGGGGATTGCTGTTCCTGTCAATCCTGGTGCATCAGTCCTGATGTGCTTTCTTCGTTTTGCCCTGGCGCATCATGCGCGTTCTGTCGATAAATTCATGGGTAATAGGATCGTGGTAGCGTGACGGCCATATCACCCACGGATGCGTATCCAGCGCCGTCGCGATAATCAGTTCCCCCTTCGGCCATGGGCGGGTCAGGGCGTTTGCCAGCGTCGACGAGCTTAGCCCATGACGACGTGATTCGGCAGCCAGCGATGTTCCTTTTTTACGCAGTGCCGCAATAATGTCAGCAGAATGCCAGTCGATGAATTTTGTATCCATAATGCTGTCCTTGTGTTCGTTATCGTCCACGTCGTTTCGTGTGAAAAGACAGCATTACTATACTCACTTCGAACATGTGTTCTAAAAAGTTCATGTTACGAGAAGCAATATTCAGAATAAGGCACGGCTTTATACATGCGGCCTGTAACCCGATGGGCTTACGCGGAAATGTAATTTATTGGTGTGTACTGGAATCTCCCTGCGTGGGCGCAGGGAGATGAGGAGGGGATTATCGGTCGCGCTGGACGGCGATGTGCGCGAGGCCGATTAGCGCATCACGCCATGGGCTGTCGGGAATGACCTGAATGGCGGCGATGGCTTTGTCCGCTTCTTCTTCAGCGCGCTGACGCGTCCATTCCAGGGAGCCGCAGATAGCCATTGTTTCCAGTACCGGTTCCAGAAGATGGCGTCCATTTCCCTGCTCGATAGCCTCCCGGATTATTTTCGCCTGCTCTGGTGTGCCATTGCGCATCGCGTGGAGCAGCGGCAGCGTTGGCTTGCCTTCGTTCAGGTCATCGCCGACGTTTTTACCGAGCGTTTCGCCATCCGCGCTGTAGTCCAGCAAATCATCAATCAGCTGGAACGCGGTGCCGAGGTAACGGCCATAGTCCTGAAGGCCCTTTTCCTGAGCTTCGCTACAGCCTGCCAGAATGCCGGAGCATTGCGCGGCGGCTTCGAACAGACGTGCGGTCTTGCTGTAAATCACCCGCATATAGTTTTCTTCGGTGATGTCCGGGTCGTTGACGTTCATCAGCTGTAGGACTTCACCTTCAGCGATAACGTTCACGGCTTCTGACATCACTTCCAGCACCTTCAGCGAGCCAAGGCTGGTCATCATCTGGAAGGCGCGGGTATAGATAAAATCGCCTACCAGAACGCTTGCCGCATTACCAAACGCGGCGTTGGCGGTGGCTTTTCCACGACGCATGTCTGATTCATCCACAACATCGTCGTGAAGCAGGGTGGCGGTGTGGATAAATTCGATCAGCGCCGCGATCGTGACGTGGGCATTTCCCTGATAGCCAACCGCGCGTGCGGCCAGAATGGCAATCATCGGACGAATACGTTTACCGCCGCCGCTGACGATGTAATAGCCCAACTGATTGATCAGCTGAACGTCAGAGTTGAGTTGCTCCAGGATTGCTGCATTCACACCCGCCATATCTTGCGCGGTTAACTCATTGATTTTTTCTAAATTCATCGCAAAAGCCGGGCTTTTTATCCTGTTTATCCCACACGAGATGGGTACACAAAGGGTTTCGGTTTATAAATAGTATTGCTGATTGTACTGAAAAAACGGCTCAGATAAACGTTACCGTACGTGTTGTGTTTTTTTTCTTCATGTATTGATGGTAGCACTTGTCAAAGGCTCGCGTTTTGCGTAATATTCGCGCCCTATTGTGAATATTTATAGCGCACTCTGAATCATACGAGGATGTGCGCGGAAGCGGAGTTTATATGTACGCGGTTTTCCAAAGTGGTGGTAAACAACACCGAGTAAGCGAAGGTCAGACCGTTCGCCTGGAAAAGCTGGACATCGCAACTGGCGAATCTGTTGAGTTCGCTGAAGTTCTGATGATCGCAAACGGTGAAGAAGTCAAAATCGGCGTTCCTTTCGTTGATGGCGGCGTTATCAAAGCTGAAGTTGTTGCTCACGGTCGTGGCGAGAAAGTTAAAATCGTTAAGTTTCGTCGTCGTAAACACTATCGTAAGCAGCAGGGCCACCGTCAGTGGTTCACTGATGTGAAAATTACTGGCATCAGCGCCTAAGACCTGAGGAGAGATTTAAATGGCACATAAAAAGGCTGGCGGCTCCACACGTAACGGTCGCGATTCAGAAGCTAAACGCCTGGGCGTTAAGCGTTTCGGTGGCGAATCCGTTCTGGCGGGTAGCATCATCGTTCGTCAGCGTGGCACCAAGTTCCACGCGGGTACCAACGTAGGTTGCGGTCGTGACCACACTCTGTTTGCTAAAGCAGACGGTAAAGTGAAATTTGAAGTTAAAGGCCCGAACAACCGTAAATACATCAGCATCGTTGCTGAGTAAGGTTTTCTCGGTCCGGTAACGGATTAAAGCCCCGCAACGTGTTGCGGGGCTTTTTACATTGGAAACCCGGAAAATTTTCTGTAGGGAAAACGGGCATGAAGCAGCAGGCCGGCATGGGTATTCTTTTGGCGCTCACTACCGCAATGTGCTGGGGTGCGCTGCCAATTGCAATGAAGCAGGTACTGGAAGTCATGGAGCCACCGACGGTGGTGTTTTATCGCTTCCTGATGGCAAGCATAGGCCTGGGCGCCATTCTGGCCGTCAAAGGTAAGCTGCCACCGCTGCGCATCTTCCGAAAACCGCGTTGGCTGGTGTTACTGGCTATCGCGACGGGCGGTCTGTTCGGTAACTTCATTCTGTTCAGCTCTTCCCTGCAATATCTTAGCCCTACAGCGTCGCAGGTGATTGGTCAGCTTTCACCGGTCGGCATGATGGTCGCCAGCGTATTCATCCTCAAGGAGAAGATGCGCGGCACGCAGATCATCGGGGCAAGCATGCTGCTTTGCGGGCTGGTGATGTTCTTTAACACCAGCCTGATTGAGATTTTTACCCGCCTGACGGATTACACCTGGGGTGTCATTTTTGGGGTGGGCGCAGCAACGGTCTGGGTGAGTTATGGCGTCGCGCAAAAGGTGTTATTGCGCCGTCTTGCCTCACAGCAGATCCTCTTTTTGCTGTACACTTTGTGTACACTGGCATTATTGCCTTTAGCGAAGCCGGGTGTAATTACCCAGCTCAGCGACTGGCAACTGGCGTGCCTCATTTTTTGTGGGCTGAATACGCTGGTCGGTTATGGCGCTCTGGCTGAAGCCATGGCGCGCTGGCAGGCAGCACAGGTGAGCGCCTTAATCACGCTTACCCCGCTGTTTACGCTGTTATTTTCAGATTTGTTATCAATGGCCTGGCCCGATGTCTTCGTCAAGCCGATGCTCAACCTGTTGGGTTATCTCGGTGCGTTTGTCGTGGTTGCGGGCGCGATGTATTCCGCCATTGGTCATCGTCTCTGGGGGCGTTGGCGCAAAAATGAAGCGGTTGTAATAGTCCCCCGCTCAGGCGAATGAGTTACGGAGAGTAAAATGAAGTTTGTTGATGAAGCGACGATTCTGGTCGTGGCAGGTGATGGCGGTAACGGTTGTGTAAGCTTCCGCCGTGAAAAATATATTCCTCGTGGCGGTCCTGACGGCGGTGACGGTGGGGACGGTGGCGACGTGTGGCTGGAGGCGGATGAAAACCTCAACACGCTGATCGACTACCGTTTCGAAAAATCTTTCCGCGCCGAGCGTGGCCAGAACGGCCAGAGCCGCGACTGTACCGGTAAACGCGGTAAAGACGTGACGATCAAAGTGCCGGTGGGTACGCGTGTCATCGATCAGGGCACGGGCGAAACCATGGGTGATATGACCAAACACGGTCAGCGCCTGATGGTGGCGAAAGGCGGCTGGCATGGTCTGGGTAACAGCCGTTTCAAATCTTCCGTTAACCGTACCCCGCGTCAGAAAACCATGGGTACCCCGGGTGATAAGCGCGACCTGCAACTGGAACTGATGCTGCTGGCGGATGTGGGGATGCTGGGTATGCCAAACGCCGGTAAATCGACGTTTATCCGTGCGGTCTCTGCGGCGAAACCCAAAGTAGCGGATTATCCGTTTACGACGCTGGTGCCGAGCCTGGGCGTTGTCCGTATGGATAACGAGAAGAGCTTTGTGGTCGCTGACATCCCGGGTCTGATTGAAGGGGCAGCAGAAGGCGCCGGTCTGGGTATTCGCTTCCTGAAGCACCTTGAGCGTTGTCGCGTACTGTTGCACCTCATCGACATCGATCCAATCGACGGTTCCGATCCGGTTGAAAACGCCCGTATCATTATTGGCGAGCTGGAGAAATACAGTGAAAAACTGGCGCAAAAACCGCGCTGGCTGGTATTCAACAAGATCGACCTGATGGACAAAGCGGAAGCTGAAGCGAAAGCTAAAGCGATTGCCGAAGCGATGGGTTGGGAAGATAAGTACTATCTGATCTCTGCCGCCAGCCAGGTTGGCGTGAAAGATCTCTGCTGGGATGTGATGACCTTTATCATCGAGAATCCGGTTGTTCAGGCAGAAGAGGCGAAACAGCCTGAAAAAGTCGAATTCATGTGGGATGACTACCACCGCCAGCAGCTCGAAGAGCTGGAAGCGGAAGAAGATGATGAAGACTGGGACGATGACTGGGATGAAGACGACGAAGAAGGCGTCGAGTTCATCTACAAGCACTAACCCCTGTATAAAGCCCCTTAACGGGGCTTTTTTTTATCCTATTTTCGCCGGTAACCAACAGCTGGCGATGAGGCCGCCCTCAGCGCCGTTCTCCAGCGTTAAATGGCCATGATGGAGCTGTACGATACGCTGTACGATGCTCAGCCCAAGGCCGCTGCCGCCGTAGCGCTGGTCGAGACGTCGGAAAGGTTCGGTGATCGACTGGCGGTGCGCCTCATCAATACCCGGCCCCTGATCGGTAACGCTCACCCGGGTACCGCCCTCCGTCGCTGTTAATGCCACTTCAATGGTTGTGCCTGCCGGGCTGTAGCGGGCGGCATTCTCCAGAAGGTTCCTTAGCATCAGACGTAACAGGACGGCGTCCCCCTGAACCGTCAGCACGCTGTGGGCCGGCCATATTACCGTATGATCTTTGGCTTCATGCTCCAGGCTGAGCGGAGCAATGATCGTCTCTGTCCAGTTCACGGTATCGTAATGGCCGCTGGCCATCGCCTGCCCGGCACGCGCCAGCATCAGCAGCTGTTCCACCGTGTGCATCAACTGATCGATACGGCTTATCAGTGGCGTGGCCTGCGGGGAACCGGACTGAGCCATCAGTTCCAGATGGAGCCTGATCCCCGCAAGCGGCGTACGTAACTCGTGTGCCGCATCGGCGGTAAACAGGCGTTCCTGTTGAATAGTGTGGTCCAGCCGGGCGAGGAGTTGATTGAGCGACGTGGTCACAGCGCCTATCTCTTCCATATCGGAATACATCGGTAGGGGAGTCAGATTATCCGCCGAGCGGTTCGCAAGGCTGGCGCGAAGTTTGTTGAGTGGTCGGGTGATCCAGGTGACTGCCCAGAATGAGAAGAGCAGGGTAAAACCGACCATCACCAGAGAAGGGACCAGCAGGGAGGCAATGGCTTCGCGGATCTCTTTTTCGACATGGTTGTTGCGCGCTTTGGCGGACAGCGTTTCATTCACCAGAAAACCGATTTGCTCGCGGCTCTCATGCCACAGCCAGACTACGCTAATGAGTTGAAAAAATAGCAGAATAACCGCCAGCAACACCATTAATCGCCGGCGCATACTGTTCATTTCTGGCTCTCCAGACGGTAACCCACGCCGCGTACGGTTTTGATGCGATCTTTACCAAGCTTGCGCCGCAGATTATGAATGTGAACTTCAAGCGTGTTTGATCCTGGATCGTCCTGCCAGGAGTAGATGTCCTGTTGCAGCGTTTCGCGGTGCACGGTCTGCCCGCTGCGCATGATCAGGCGCGTCAGCAGAGCGAACTCTTTTGGCGTCACTTCCACAGGCTGAGACTGGCGCAGCACCTGCTGAGTTTGCAGATTGAGGGTGATATCTCCGTCCGTCAGCAGGTTGTCGCTGTGGCCCTGATAGCGGCGGATCAACGCCCGTACGCGAGCCTGTAGCTCGGCAAGGGCGAAGGGTTTTACCAGATAATCGTCAGCGCCAGAATCCAGCCCGTTAATTCTGTCTTCAATGGCATCGCGGGCGGTGAGAATCAAGACGGGATTCTCAACCCCGCGACGACGCCACTGGCAGAGCAGCGTCGCGCCGTCTTTATCCGGCAGCCCTAAATCCAGGATCACGAGGCTGTATTCACCGCTCTGGATCAGGGCATCTGCTTCAGCGGCCGTGGTGGCACAATCCAGGGCGTAGCCTTCATTCCCCAGCGCCAGCGCTAACCCTTCCTGCAATAACAGATCGTCTTCAACTATCAGTAGTTTCATCGCTAGTTATTCTGGTAGATGTCCTTATAGAGCCTGCTTTCGAAACGCACCAGTGGAATACGGCGATTGCGCTGGTCAGCCGGTTCGACGGCATAGCCGGAAAGATACTGCACAAATGCCATGCGTTGTCCGCTGGCGGTCGTGATAAAACCGGCAAGGTTGTAAACGCCTTGCAGGGAACCCGTTTTGGCTGACACTTTGCCATCCACGCCCGCAGCGTGAAGGCCCGCGCGGTACTGAAGAGAGCCGTCGTGTCCGGCAAGCGGCAGCATCGTAATAAAGTTTAGCTCAGCGTCATGCTGAGCAATGTATTGCAACACCTGCATCATGGTGGCCGGCGAGATCAGGTTATGACGCGATAAACCGGAACCATCAACGGCGATGGTGTTGCCCAGATCGATACCCGCCTGCTGGCGCAGGATCTGACGTACGGCATCAGAACCGGCCCGCCAGGTGCCCGGCACACCAAATCGCGCGTGCCCAATCATGCGGAACACCGTGTCGGCAATCATGTTATCCGACTTTTTCAGCATAATCTTAAGCAAATCATGCAGTGGCGCGGACTGTTTGCTGGCGATCACCGTGCCTGGCTCATTCACCTGCGTCTGGCGCAGCAGCGTTCCGGTGTAGGTTATGCCCGCCTGCTTCAGTTCATCTTTAAAAATGGCACCGGCATAGCCCGCGCCATCCTGAATGGCGAAGGCCAGCGGGAGGGGATCGGACCGCTGGGTCAGGCAGCCGGTGAGCGTATAGCGATTGAGATCGCCCGGTACCACGTCCAGCTCGCAATACTGCGCCTCCGGGGAGCCTTTCGCCAGCGTCCGCACCTGGCTGAACATCGTGACCGGGTAGTATGAGGCCACGCGGATAAAAGCTAAGTCATTTGGTTTTGGCGCGCTGTAAAGCGATACGGAGAAGCAGTTACGGTCAACGATGGCGGCGGCTGGCGGGGCGCTAAAGCACTGCGTCATGTCGTTCCACGGCCAGCCAGGCGCTTTATCGTGGCTGGCGAAAATGGAGGTGTCGATCAGCACGTTGCCATCAATTTTTGTTACGCCGGATTTTTTCAGTACCGCCACCATATTGCGGACATCCTGGCGCTTAAAGGTGGGATCGCCACCAAAACGGGCGATAAGATCGCCTTTCAGTTCGCCACCCTCAACGTTACCTCTGGTTTCAAGGGTGGTAGTAAAACGGAAGTCAGGCCCGAGCTGGAGCAGGGCGGCGAGGGCAGTGATCACCTTTTGGGTACTGGCAGGCAGCGCCATCTGTTGACTGTGATAGTCAATCTCGGGAGCCTGCGCGCCAACCTTCTGCACCATCAGGGCAAGGTTCGCGCCGGCGGGCAGTTGATTAATGTACTCATCAACATTCGCGGCCTGAACGGTGAACGTTATACTGGTAGTCAATCCGATGATAAAACTGGAAAATCGCATAATCTCGCGCTAACAACCCGAAAACAAACCGTCATACTACGGTGCATGGCACTGTAAAGTAAACGATGACCCATAGTGAACTTCGCGGTAAAATGCGTATCAAATTGAAAAATTGCTGCTGACCTGGGGCGTTGCTCCCGGGTCGGTTTTCTTTTTGCTTCTGGCCTGTTCAGGTGGGCTGGAGCAGGGAACACTGCTCCCAACAGGAATGTTTAAGAGGTATAACAAATGCAAGCTATTCCGATGACCTTACGTGGTGCCGAAAAACTGCGCGAAGAGCTGGATTTTCTCAAATCCGTGCGTCGCCCTGAAATCATCGCCGCTATCGCGGAAGCGCGTGAGCATGGCGACCTGAAAGAGAATGCTGAATACCACGCGGCGCGTGAGCAGCAGGGTTTCTGTGAGGGGCGCATTAAAGATATCGAGGCGAAACTGTCTAACGCGCAGGTTATCGATATCACCAAAATGCCAAATAATGGCCGTGTGATCTTCGGCTCTACCGTCAGCGTCCTGAATCTGGACAACGACGAAGAGCAGACCTATCGCATCGTGGGTGATGATGAAGCGGACTTCAAACAGAACCTGATTTCGGTGAACTCGCCGATTGCTCGTGGCCTGATTGGCAAAGAGCAGGACGATGTGGTCACCATCCGCACCCCTGGTGGTGAAGTGGAATACGAAATTATTAAGGTTGAATACCTGTAATTCGCTTCTCTACTAAGATGTTGATACATTGTAAAGAAAAGAAAAAGGCCGCATAGCGGCCTTTTATCAACTCAAGGAGCATGGCATTTTGCTCGCCTGCTGAAAGAAATCCCTCGTTTCACACACAAAATGTGTTCGATTCAGGATATCCTTAACGTGGCAGCGAGATTTTGCGCTCTTTTGATGGGCGATAGAGCACCAGCGTTTTACCGATGACCTGTACATTACAGGCGCCGGTTTCGCGCACGATGGCTTCCACGATCAGGTTTTTAGTGTCTCTGTCTTCAGAGGCGATTTTCACCTTGATCAGCTCGTGGTGTTCCAGCGCTTGTTCAATCTCGGCAAGCACCCCTTCGGTCAAACCATTGTTGCCAAGCATCACTACAGGCTTGAGCGGATGTGCCAGACCTTTAAGGTGCTGTTTTTGTTTAGTACTCAGATTCATCGTATATTTTTGCTTACGTTGGGATTGAAAACGGTTCATTCTACCGCCATCTCCCTAATATCGCCAAATAGCTGCGTAGAAATTTACGTCACAGGCAAGCAACGATGAACCAGGACGGAAATGTTAAATGACAGGTAAAAAGCGTTCTGCCAGCTCCAGCCGCTGGCTTCAGGAACACTTTAGCGATAAATATGTTCAACAGGCGCAGAAAAAGGGGTTGCGTTCCCGCGCCTGGTTTAAACTTGATGAAATACAGCAAAGTGACAAACTTTTTAAACCGGGAATGACGGTGGTCGACCTCGGTGCGGCACCTGGCGGATGGTCCCAGTATGCGGTTACGCAGATCGGCGGAACGGGCCGAATCATCGCATGCGATCTTTTACCAATGGATCCCATCGTCGGTGTCGACTTCCTTCAGGGCGACTTTCGTGATGAATTAGTGCTTAAAGCACTACTTGATCGTGTTGGTGACAGTAAGGTCCAGGTTGTCATGTCGGATATGGCGCCAAATATGTGTGGAACACCGGCGGTGGATATCCCCCGCGCCATGTATCTGGTGGAACTAGCGTTAGAAATGTGTCGTGATGTACTAGCGCCTGGTGGTAGTTTTGTTGTGAAGGTGTTTCAGGGCGAAGGTTTCGAGGAGTATCTTAAGGAAATTCGCTCCCTGTTTGCGAAGGTCAAAGTTCGTAAGCCGGACTCTTCCCGGGCCCGTTCCCGTGAAGTGTATATTGTAGCGACCGGGCGAAAATGATAACCGGTAGATTTCAGGCGAAAGTTTGAATGAAACTGGATATAGAGTATCCTGACGCTGTTTTTAACACAGTTGTAATATGAGGTTAATCCCTTGAGTGACATGGCGAAAAACCTAATACTCTGGCTGGTCATTGCCGTTGTGCTGATGTCAGTATTCCAGAGCTTTGGGCCCAGCGAGTCGAATGGCCGCAAGGTGGATTATTCTACCTTCCTGCAAGAGGTCAATCAGGACCAGGTTCGCGAAGCGCGTATCAACGGACGTGAGATCAACGTTACCAAGAAAGATAGTAACCGTTACACGACTTACATCCCGGTGAACGATCCTAAGCTGCTTGATAACCTTCTGACCAAAAACGTCAAAGTGGTAGGCGAGCCGCCGGAAGAACCAAGCCTGCTGGCTTCTATCTTCATTTCCTGGTTCCCGATGCTGCTTCTTATCGGCGTCTGGATCTTCTTTATGCGCCAGATGCAGGGCGGTGGTGGCAAAGGTGCCATGTCGTTCGGTAAGAGCAAGGCGCGTATGCTGACGGAAGACCAGATCAAGACCACGTTTGCTGACGTAGCAGGTTGTGACGAAGCAAAAGAAGAGGTGGGTGAACTGGTTGAATACCTGCGCGAGCCGAGCCGTTTCCAGAAACTGGGCGGTAAGATCCCGAAAGGCGTCCTGATGGTCGGCCCTCCGGGTACCGGTAAAACCCTGCTGGCAAAAGCCATCGCGGGTGAAGCGAAGGTGCCGTTCTTTACTATTTCAGGTTCTGACTTCGTTGAAATGTTTGTGGGTGTCGGTGCATCTCGTGTGCGTGACATGTTCGAGCAGGCTAAGAAGGCAGCACCGTGCATCATCTTCATCGATGAAATCGACGCCGTAGGCCGCCAGCGTGGCGCAGGCCTGGGTGGTGGTCACGATGAACGTGAGCAGACGCTGAACCAGATGCTGGTTGAGATGGACGGCTTCGAAGGTAACGAAGGTATTATCGTTATCGCGGCAACTAACCGTCCGGACGTACTCGACCCTGCGCTGCTGCGTCCAGGCCGTTTTGACCGTCAGGTTGTGGTCGGTCTGCCGGATGTTCGCGGTCGTGAACAGATTCTGAAAGTGCATATGCGACGCGTACCGCTGGCGCCAGATATCGACGCGGCAATCATCGCGCGTGGTACTCCAGGCTTCTCCGGTGCGGATCTGGCTAACCTGGTCAACGAAGCAGCACTGTTTGCCGCTCGCGGTAACAAGCGCGTGGTGTCCATGGTGGAATTCGAGAAAGCGAAAGACAAAATCATGATGGGGGCGGAACGTCGCTCCATGGTGATGACGGAAGCGCAGAAAGAGTCCACGGCATATCACGAAGCGGGCCACGCGATTATCGGTCGTCTGGTGCCGGAACACGATCCCGTACACAAGGTGACGATTATTCCGCGCGGTCGTGCGCTGGGTGTGACCTTCTTCCTGCCTGAAGGCGACGCGATCAGCGCCAGCCGTCAGAAGCTGGAAAGCCAGATTTCAACCCTGTACGGCGGTCGTCTGGCTGAAGAGATTATCTACGGTGCGGAACATGTTTCCACCGGTGCGTCGAACGATATTAAAGTGGCGACAAACCTGGCGCGTAACATGGTGACTCAGTGGGGCTTCTCCGACAAACTCGGTCCGCTGCTGTATGCAGAGGAAGAGGGCGAAGTATTCCTGGGCCGCTCTGTGGCAAAAGCGAAACATATGTCCGATGAAACGGCACGTATCATCGACCAGGAAGTGAAAGCGCTGATTGAACGTAACTACGCTCGCGCCCGTCAGATCCTGAACGACAATATGGACATCCTGCATTCGATGAAAGATGCGCTCATGAAATATGAGACCATCGATGCACCGCAGATTGACGACCTGATGGCGCGCCGCGAAGTGCGTCCGCCGGCAGGCTGGGAAGACCCAGGCGCGTCTAACAATTCTGACAACAATGGCACCCCGCGTGCGCCGCGTCCGGTCGATGAACCGCGTACGCCAAACCCGGGCAACACCATGTCAGAGCAGTTGGGCGACAAGTAAGTCACTGCTGTTGAAGCGTTTGTCTGTATCTCAAACCCTGGAGCTTGCTCCGGGGTTTTTCTTATCTGTTTAACCACATTAATCCCAGGGACTTCACCATGAAACTATTCGCCCAGGACTCGCATCTCGACCTTTCACATCCCCATGTGATGGGGATCCTGAATGTCACGCCTGATTCCTTCTCTGACGGCGGCACGCATAATTCGCTTATCGACGCGGTTAAACACGCGAATTTAATGATTAACGCGGGTGCCACCATCATTGACGTTGGAGGGGAGTCAACGCGGCCTGGCGCGGCGGAGGTTTCGGTGGAAGAAGAGCTGGCGCGCGTGGTGCCGGTGGTGGAGGCTATCGCCCGGCGCTTTGAAGTGTGGATCTCCGTTGATACCTCCAAACCCGAAGTGATCCGTGAAGTGGCGAGAGTGGGCGCTCACATTATCAATGATATCCGCTCGCTGACCGAGCCGGGCGCGATTGAAGCCGCCGCAGAAACCGGGCTACCGGTGTGTCTGATGCATATGCAGGGTCAGCCTAAGACAATGCAGGAGGCGCCAAAATATGAAGATGTGTTTGCCGACGTCACCCGCTTCTTTATTGAGCATATCGAACGCTGTGAACGTGCGGGTATCGCAAAAGAGAAATTGCTGCTCGACCCGGGCTTCGGTTTCGGTAAAAATCTCTCACACAATTACGCGTTGCTTGCGCGCTTATCAGAGTTTCATCAGTTCGGCCTGCCACTGCTGGTGGGAATGTCGAGAAAATCGATGATTGGTCAGTTGTTGAATGTCGGGCCGAGCGAACGTCTGAGCGGCAGTCTGGCCTGCGCGGTGATTGCCGCGATGCAAGGTGCACACATCATTCGCGTCCATGACGTAAAAGAAACAGTAGAAGCCATGCGTGTGGTAGAAGCCACACTGGCAGCGAAGGAAAACAAACGCTATGAGTAATCGTAAATATTTTGGTACCGATGGCATCCGTGGGCGCGTAGGCGATGCGCCAATTACCCCTGACTTTGTCCTGAAGCTGGGCTGGGCAGCGGGGAAAGTGCTGGCGCGTCATGGCTCCCGTAAGATCATTATTGGGAAAGATACCCGTATTTCGGGTTATATGCTGGAGTCCGCGCTGGAAGCCGGGCTGGCGGCGGCGGGGCTTTCAGCTTCCTTTACGGGGCCAATGCCGACCCCTGCTGTTGCCTATCTGACCCGCACCTTCCGTGCGGAAGCGGGCATCGTCATTTCAGCTTCCCATAATCCGTTCTATGACAACGGTATCAAATTCTTCTCCATCGACGGCACCAAACTGCCGGATGACGTGGAAGAGGCGATTGAAGCGGAAATGGAAAAAGAGATCACCTGTGTTGACTCCGCTGAGCTGGGTAAAGCAAACCGTATTGTCGATGCCGCAGGCCGCTACATTGAATTCTGCAAAGGCACTTTCCCGAATGAGCTGAGCCTGGCACACCTCAAAATTGTGGTGGACTGTGCCAACGGTGCGACTTACCACATTGCGCCGAATGTGTTCCGCGAGCTGGGTGCCAAAGTGATCACTATCGGCTGCGAGCCGGACGGTCTGAACATCAACGAAGAAGTCGGCGCGACAGACGTGCGTGCCTTGCAGGCGCGTGTGCTGGCTGAAAAGGCCGATCTGGGTATTGCCCTGGATGGCGATGGTGACCGTGTGATCATGGTTGACCACGAAGGTAACAAGGTCGATGGCGATCAGATCCTCTACATCATTGCCCGTGAAGGCCTGCGTCAGGGGCAACTGCGCGGTGGCGCGGTGGGCACGCTGATGAGCAATATGGGCCTGGAACTGGCGTTGAAACAGCTGGGCATCCCGTTTGTTCGTGCGAAAGTGGGTGACCGCTACGTGCTGGAAAAACTCCAGGAGAAAGGCTGGCGTATTGGCGCGGAAAACTCCGGCCACGTGATCCTGCTCGATAAAACCACCACCGGTGACGGTATTGTGGCGGCGCTTCAGGTTGTTGCCGCGATGGCGCGTAACCATATGAGCCTGCACGATCTGTGCAGCGGCATGAAAATGTTCCCGCAGATTCTTGTCAATGTGCGTTTCACCGCGGGTAAAGGCGACCCGCTGGAAAATGATAACGTGAAAGCGGTGATGGCAGAGGTGGAAGCGACTCTTGGCAGCCGTGGGCGCGTCCTGCTGCGTAAGTCGGGTACCGAGCCGCTGATCCGCGTGATGGTGGAAGGCGAAGACGAAGCGCAGGTAACTGAATTTGCGCACCGTATTGCGGATGCAGTCAAAGCTGCATAATCTTTCAGAATAAGTGTTTAAAAAGGCGGCGTTTGCCGCCTTTGTTTTAAGCAATGAATGGCTTTTTGCTGTTTTTTTCCGCAGTTGATACAATGCCTCGAAAATGCCCTTGCGAAGGTGATTCGCTTTGGTTAGTATTCACACCCGCTTCAGTGGGAAACAAAATCCTGCTAATTGGTCGAAGCATTGGTATGCGGCAAATCCGCAAGGAACAGGTTGATTATGTACGAAGCTCTTTTAGTTATTTTCCTTATTGTAGCCATCGCTCTCGTAGCGCTGATTATGCTACAGCAAGGTAAAGGCGCTGATATGGGAGCCTCCTTCGGAGCAGGCGCTTCCGGTACGCTGTTCGGTTCAAGTGGTTCTGCGAACTTCATGACCCGTACGACGGCGATTCTGGCTACGCTGTTCTTCATCATCAGTCTGGTGCTGGGCAATATCAACAGCAACAAGACCAGTAAAGGAAGCGAGTGGGAAAATCTGAGCGCGCCAGCAAAAACTGAGCAAACTCAGCCAGCTGCACCGGCTAAGCCAACCAGCGATATCCCGCAGTAAGTATTCCGTACCGAGGTGGTGGAATTGGTAGACACGCTACCTTGAGGTGGTAGTGCCCTAACGGGCTTGTGGGTTCGAGTCCCATCCTCGGTACCAATATTCCAGAAGAAAGACGTCGCAAGACGTCTTTTTTTTCGTCTGTACATTCTGTGTATCCGATCTTTTGTAGGGCGGGTAAGCGCAGCGCCACCCGCCGTTTTGCCCGGTGGCGCTGCGCTTACCGGGCCTACGAAGACCACAAAAAAGGCGCCCAATGGGCGCCTTTTGCATGACTTGCTGTCGATTATTTCTTATCGCTGTGTTCCAGGTTCTCAACCTGAGGGAGGCCATTACCGGAACTGGCGGAGAGCAGGCCATTCTCAACATAGTTGAACAGCTTCTCACGGGTATCGGTGATGTCCAGGTTACGCATGGTCAGCTGGCCAATACGATCGTCCGGAGAGAACACTGACTCACCTTTCTCCATGGTCAGACGCTCTGCTTTATAGGTCAGGTTGTCAGACACGGTATTGAGGATGGAGTAATCATTGCCGCGACGCAGTTCCAGCGTCACTTCGCCGGTGATTGCGCTTGCCACCCAACGTTGCAGGGCGTCACGCAGCATCAGCGCCTGTGGATCAAACCAGCGACCCTGATACAGCAGTTTGCCCAGCTGACGGCCATGAGAGTGATACTGCTCGATGGTGTCTTCGTTGTGAATACCGGTCAGCAGACGCTCGTAAGCGATGTGCAGCAGCGCCATCCCCGGCGCTTCGTAAATGCCACGGCTTTTCGCTTCGATGATACGGTTTTCGATCTGATCGCTCATACCCAGACCGTGACGACCGCCGATGCGGTTTGCTTCCAGCATCAGTTCAACATCGTCGGAGAAGGTTTTACCGTTCAGGGCAACCGGATGACCACGTTCGAAACGCACGGTCACTTCTTCCGCCGGGATCTTCACGTTCTCATCCCAGAACTTCACGCCCATGATCGGGTTAACAATTTTTACGCTGGAGTTCAGGAATTCCAGGTCTTTCGCTTCGTGCGTCGCACCCAGCATGTTGGAGTCGGTTGAGTAGGCTTTCTCAACCGACATCTTGTAGTCAAAGCCGCAGGCAATCATAAACTCAGACATTTCATGACGACCACCCAGCTCGTCGATGAAGTCGGTATCCAGCCACGGTTTGTAGATCTGCAACTCGGCGTTGGTCAGCAGGCCATAACGATAGAAACGTTCAATATCGTTGCCTTTATAGGTGCTACCGTCCCCCCAGATGTTCACGCCATCTTCTTTCATGGCGGCGACCAGCATAGTGCCGGTGACGGCACGACCCAGCGGGGTGGTATTGAAATAGGTCAGGCCGCCGGTCGTATTATGGAAAGCACCGCACTGGATCGCGGCAATCCCTTCGGCAACCAGCTGCTTACGGCAGTCGATCAGACGTGCGTTCTCTGCGCCATATTCCATGGCACGACGAGGGATCGCGTCATAATCTTCCTCGTCCGGCTGACCCAGGTTCGCAGTATATGCATAAGGAACCGCTCCCTTCTGGCGCATCCACAGCAGTGCAGCGCTGGTATCCAGGCCGCCAGAAAAAGCGATGCCAATACGTTGTCCTACCGGGAGATGCTTGAGAATCGTCGTCATATAATAAAACCCTGCTTGATTGACTGATTAGAGACCGCTTTCGCTCTCGATGCATGTTTATGCAAAATAAGTGAGTATTCATTTAATCATCTTTTATCGACGACCGAAAGAGACGTGTGCGTTTTTTGTAAAAATTTCCCTTTTATTGCCCTGGCTGAAGTTGGGTTGACAGGTGGGGTCAACTATCAATATACTGAACGCCGATTTTACGTCCCGTCTTCGGTACCAAATCCCAGCATTATTTGCAAATTCTGTCCAAAACGCGTAGAATTTGCCACGTTTCAGGCGCGGGGTGGAGCAGCCTGGTAGCTCGTCGGGCTCATAACCCGAAGGTCGTCGGTTCAAATCCGGCCCCCGCAACCACTTTCCCATAAAGTTCTTTTTCAAATATACTGTGAAGACTTAGAGCCTTCGTAGCTGGATTTGAAAAAATGCTTTCGGAGAGTGCTCCAGGCCACAGTTGTGGCTATAGGGTTCAGTTATCTAAAGCCCCGATTTATCGGGGTTTTTTGTTATCTGACTACAGAATAACTGGGCTTTACGCCCTTTTTTTATGTCTTGGGGGTGGGCTTGTCCACATTAGAGCAAAAATTAACAGAGATGATTACTGCGCCGGTCGAAGCACTGGGCTACGAACTGGTCGGCATCGAATTCGTTCGCGGCCGTACATCCACACTGCGCATCTATATTGATAGTGAAGATGGCATCAATGTTGATGATTGTGCTGATGTCAGCCACCAGGTGAGTGCGGTTCTTGATGTTGAAGATCCGATTACCGTTGCGTACAACCTGGAAGTTTCCTCACCTGGCCTCGATCGTCCGATGTTCACGGCCGAGCACTACGTGCGCTTTACCGGTGAAGAAGTGGCTCTCGTTCTGCGTATGGCCGTACAGAACCGCCGTAAATGGCAGGGAATTATCAAAGCCGTTGATGGTGAAATGATCACGGTGACAGTCGAAGGCAAAGATGAAGTGTTCGCGCTGAGTAATATCCAGAAGGCGAACCTGGTTCCCCACTTTTAACAGTCTGGATTGAGGTGAAAAGCCCGCGATGAACAAAGAAATTTTGGCTGTTGTTGAAGCCGTCTCCAACGAGAAATCACTGCCGCGTGAGAAGATTTTCGAAGCGCTGGAAAGTGCACTGGCTACAGCAACCAAGAAAAAATACGAACAAGAGATCGATGTTCGCGTAGAAATCGATCGTAAAAGCGGTGACTTCGATACATTCCGTCGTTGGGTAATCGTTGAAGAAGTGACCCAACCGACCAAAGAGATCACGCTGGAAGCGGCACGTTTTGAAGACGAAAGTCTGAACGTGGGTGACTACGTTGAAGATCAGATTGAATCTGTTACCTTCGACCGTATCACCACCCAGACCGCGAAGCAGGTTATCGTGCAGAAAGTGCGCGAAGCCGAGCGCGCGCTGGTTGTCGATCAGTTCCGCGATCAGGAAGGCGAAATCATCACTGGTGTGGTGAAGAAAGTGAACCGCGACAACATCTCTCTGGAGATCAAATCCGAAGGGCTGCCGGGTAACGCTGAAGCCGTGATCCTGCGTGAAGACATGCTGCCGCGTGAAAACTTCCGCCCAGGCGACCGTATTCGTGGTGTGCTGTATGCCGTACGTCCTGAAGCGCGTGGTGCACAGCTGTTCGTGACGCGTTCTAAACCAGAAATGCTGGTTGAACTGTTCCGTATCGAAGTGCCGGAAATCGGCGAAGAAGTTATCGAAATCAAAGCGGCGGCCCGCGATCCGGGTTCCCGTGCGAAAATTGCGGTGAAAACCAACGACAAGCGTATCGACCCGGTCGGTGCTTGCGTCGGTATGCGTGGCGCACGTGTTCAGGCGGTTTCTACCGAACTGGGCGGCGAGCGCATTGATATCGTTCTGTGGGACGATAACCCGGCGCAGTTCGTGATCAACGCAATGGCACCGGCTGATGTGGCGTCTATCGTTGTTGACGAAGACAAACACACCATGGATATCGCTGTAGAAGCGGGCAACCTGGCGCAGGCGATTGGCCGTAACGGTCAGAACGTACGTCTGGCGTCACAGCTGAGCGGCTGGGAACTCAACGTGATGACCGTTGATGACCTTCAGGCCAAGCATCAGGCTGAAGCCCACGCGGCGATCGATACCTTCACCAAATACCTGGACATTGACGAAGACTTCGCCACTGTGCTGGTTGAAGAAGGTTTCTCTACGCTGGAAGAACTGGCCTACGTGCCAATGAAAGAGCTGCTGGAAATTGACGGTCTGGATGAACCAACCGTTGAAGCCCTGCGTGAACGCGCTAAAAACGCACTGACCACCCTGGCGCTGGCTCAGGAAGAAAGCCTTGGCGATAAGAAGCCGGCTGATGACCTGCTGAATCTGGAAGGTCTTGATCGTGCGATTGCGTTCAAGCTGGCTGCCCGTGGTGTTTGTACGCTGGAAGATCTCGCTGAGCAAGGCGTTGATGACCTGGCCGATATCGAAGGTTTAACCGACGAGAAAGCCGGCGAACTCATCATGGCCGCACGTAATATTTGCTGGTTCGGCGACGAAGCGTAATAAACTGTAGCAGGAAGGAACAGCATGACTGATGTAACTGTAAAATCGCTGGCTGCTGAGATTCAGACCTCCGTGGACCGCCTGGTACAGCAATTTGCTGATGCAGGGATCCCGAAGTCCGCTGATGACTCGGTGACCGCGCAAGAAAAACAAACCTTGTTAGCGCACCTGAACCGTGAACACGGCTCTACGCCTGACAAGTTAACGCTACAGCGTAAAACGCGTAGCACGTTGAACATCCCTGGTACCGGTGGCAAAAGCAAGTCGGTACAAATTGAAGTCCGCAAGACGCGCACCTTTGTAAAACGTGATCCGCAAGAGGCAGAACGCCTTGCCGCGGAAGAGCAGGCACAGCGTGAAGCGGAAGAACAAGCTCAGCGTGAGGCAGAAGCCACTGCCAAACGTGAAGCAGAATTAAAAGCTGAACGTGAGGCCGCAGAAAAAGCGAAACGCGACGCCGGTGAAAAAGCGAAGCGTGACGCTGCGGAAAAAGACAAAGTGAGCAATCAACAGACCGACGAAATGACCAAAACTGCCCAGGCTGAAAAAGCCCGCCGTGAAAATGAAGCTGCCGAACTGAAGCGTAAAGCGGAAGAAGAAGCCCGCCGCAAGCTTGAAGAAGAAGCTCGCCGCGTCGCCGAAGAAGCGCGTCGCATGGCAGAAGAAAACGAGAAGAACGGTGTGAATACCGCTGAACCAACTGAAGATACCAGCGATTATCACGTCACCACGTCTCAGCATGCGCGTCAGGCAGAAGACGACAACGACCGCGAAGTTGAAGGTGGTCGTGGCCGTACTCGCAGTGCAAAAGCTGCGCGTCCTGCGAAAAAAGGTAACAAACACGCTGAATCAAAAGCTGACCGTGAAGAAGCGCGTGCAGCGGTTCGCGGCGGTAAAGGCGGCAAGCGTAAAGGTTCCGCTCTCCAGCAGGGCTTCCAGAAGCCTGCTCAGGCCGTTAACCGTGACGTTGTGATCGGCGAAACCATCACCGTTGGCGAACTGGCTAACAAGATGGCGGTGAAAGGCTCTCAGGTCATCAAAGCGATGATGAAACTGGGCGCAATGGCCACCATCAACCAGGTCATCGACCAGGAAACCGCACAGCTGGTTGCCGAAGAGATGGGTCACAAAGTTATCCTGCGTCGTGAAAACGAGCTGGAAGAAGCAGTAATGAGCGACCGTGATACGGGCGCAGCGGCTGAACCGCGCGCACCGGTCGTGACCATCATGGGTCACGTTGACCACGGTAAAACCTCTCTGCTTGACTACATTCGTTCTACTAAGGTTGCCTCCGGCGAAGCGGGTGGTATTACCCAGCACATCGGTGCTTACCACGTAGAAACCGAAAACGGCATGATCACCTTCCTGGATACCCCAGGCCACGCAGCGTTTACCTCAATGCGTGCTCGTGGTGCTCAGGCAACGGATATCGTTGTTCTGGTTGTTGCTGCCGACGATGGCGTGATGCCACAGACCATTGAAGCTATCCAGCACGCGAAAGCGGCGCAGGTGCCTCTGGTTGTCGCAGTTAACAAAATCGATAAGCCAGAAGCCGATATGGATCGCGTGAAGAACGAACTGTCCCAGTACGGCGTTATGCCGGAAGAGTGGGGCGGTGAAGCGCAGTTCATCCCTGTATCTGCAAAAGCAGGTACCGGTATCGACGACCTGCTGAACGCTATCCTGCTTCAGGCTGAAGTTCTGGAGCTGAAAGCGGTTCGTAAAGGTATGGCGAGCGGCGCGGTAATCGAATCCTTCCTGGATAAAGGTCGTGGTCCGGTTGCAACCGTTCTGGTTCGCGAAGGTACTCTGCACAAGGGCGACATCGTTCTGTGTGGTTTCGAATACGGTCGCGTTCGTGCGATGCGTAACGAACTGGGTCAGGAAGTGCTGGAAGCGGGTCCGTCCATTCCAGTGGAAATTCTCGGCCTGTCCGGTGTTCCGGCTGCCGGTGACGAAGTCACCGTGGTACGTGACGAGAAGAAAGCGCGTGAAGTCGCTCTGTATCGTCAGGGTAAATTCCGTGAAGTGAAGCTGGCTCGTCAGCAGAAATCTAAACTCGAGAACATGTTCGCCAACATGACCGAAGGCGAAGTTCACGAAGTGAACATCGTTCTGAAAGCGGACGTTCAGGGTTCTGTGGAAGCGATCTCCGACTCCTTGCTGAAACTGTCTACCGACGAAGTGAAAGTGAAGATCATCGGTTCTGGCGTAGGTGGTATCACCGAAACCGACGCAACCCTGGCAGCAGCGTCCAACGCGATCCTGGTTGGCTTCAACGTTCGTGCTGACGCATCTGCGCGTAAAGTGATTGATGCTGAAAGCCTGGATCTGCGTTACTACTCCGTCATCTATAACCTGATTGACGAAGTGAAAGCAGCGATGAGCGGCATGCTGTCTCCTGAGCTGAAACAGCAGATCATCGGTCTGGCTGAAGTACGTGACGTGTTCAAATCACCGAAATTCGGTGCGATCGCGGGCTGTATGGTTACCGAAGGGACCATCAAGCGACACAACCCAATCCGCGTACTGCGTGACAACGTGGTTATCTACGAAGGTGAGCTGGAATCCCTGCGCCGCTTCAAAGATGACGTTAACGAAGTCCGTAACGGCATGGAATGTGGTATCGGCGTGAAGAACTACAACGACGTTCGCGTTGGCGATATGATCGAAGTGTTCGAGATCATCGAAATTCAGCGTACCATCGCGTAATCTTCGTCAACTGAAGATTAATTAGCGTAGGCCGGGTAAGCGAAGCGCCACCCGGCAGTAATTTTAAAAAGGGGCTTAAGCCCCTTTTTTGTCTGGAGAATTTATTATGGCGAAAGAATTTGGTCGCCCACAGCGCGTCGCGCAGGAGATGCAGAAAGAGATCGCTCTCATTCTGCAACGTGAAATCAAAGATCCACGCGTGGGTATGATGACCACCGTGTCTGGCGTGGAAATGTCCCGCGACCTGGCGTACGCCAAAGTGTTTGTTACTTTCCTGAATGACCAGGATGAAGACGCCGTGAAGAACGGCATTAAAGCGTTGCAGGAAGCCTCTGGTTTCATCCGCTCTCTGCTTGGCAAAGCAATGCGCCTGCGTATCGTGCCAGAGCTGACCTTCTTCTACGACAACTCGCTGGTTGAAGGTATGCGTATGTCCAACCTGGTGACCAGCGTGGTGAAACATGACGATGAGCGTCGTGTTAACCCGGCGGACGACAGCAAGGAGGACTGATGAGTCGTCCTCGTCGTCGCGGTCGTGACGTGCATGGCGTGCTGTTGCTGGATAAACCACAGGGCGCATCCAGCAACGACGTGCTGCAAAAAGTGAAGCGTATTTATAACGCCAACCGTGCAGGGCACACTGGCGCGCTGGATCCGCTGGCAACCGGCATGCTGCCGATCTGCCTGGGGGAAGCGACAAAGTTTTCCCAGTACCTGCTGGATTCGGATAAGCGCTACCGCGTGATTGCCAAACTGGGCCAGCGCACGGATACCTCCGATGCAGATGGCCTGGTGGTGGAAGAGCGCCCGGTGACCTTCAGCGCGGAGCAACTTGATGCGGCGCTGGACAGCTTCCGTGGTGATACGCTACAGGTGCCGTCGATGTATTCGGCGCTGAAATATCAGGGCAAAAAGCTCTACGAATATGCGCGTCAGGGCATTGAGGTTCCGCGTGAAGCTCGTCCGATTACCGTGTATGAGTTGCTGTTCATTCGCCACGAAGGTGATGAACTCGAGCTGGAAGTACACTGTTCGAAAGGGACCTATATCCGCACCATCATTGATGACCTCGGTGAAAAGCTGGGCTGCGGCGCGCATGTGATTTATCTGCGTCGTCTGGCGGTTAGCAAATATCCGGTCGAACGCATGGTGACGCTTGAGCATCTGCACGCCCTGGTTGAACAGGCGCAAGCGCAGGGCGTTGCGCCAGCCGATCTGCTGGACCCGCTGCTGATGCCAATGGACAGTCCGGCAGTGGACTTCCCGGTTGTTAATCTTCCTTTAACATCGTCCGTTTACTTTAAGAACGGAAACCCGGTTCGCACATCGGGGGCGCCGCTTGAGGGCCTGGTACGCGTGACGGAAGGTGACGAAGGGAAATTCATCGGTATGGGCGAAATGGACGGCGAAGGGCGTGTGGCGCCGCGTCGTCTGGTCGTCGAATATCCGGTCGAAGCGTGACGGTGATAACGCCTCACCTTGCGATAAGCAGGGGAGACGAGTAGAATATCGCCGCTTAACGCCTGGTAAATTGTTTAACAATCTGCGGGGCGTACATGGGATAGCTGAATTAGAGATCGGCATCCTTACATTCTTTATACTTTGGAGTTTGAAAATGTCTCTAAGCGTTGAAGCTAAAGCTAAAATCGTTTCTGAGTTTGGTCGTGGTACTAACGACAGCGGTTCTACCGAAGTTCAGGTTGCACTGCTGACTGCACAGATTAACCACCTGCAAGGTCACTTTGCAGAGCACAAAAAAGATCACCACAGCCGTCGTGGTCTGCTGCGTATGGTTTCTCAGCGTCGTAAACTGCTCGACTACCTGAAGCGTAAAGATGTTGCACGCTACACCGCGCTGATCGAGCGTCTGGGCCTGCGTCGCTAATTCTTGCGAGTTTCAGAAAAGGGGGCCTGATGGCCCCTTTTTTCAACCAGACGGCAGCAATTCAATGGAAACTATTGTATTGTTGCTATAAATGATCTTCATTGCAGAGGTTCGCGCGGCTAATGAGAGGCTTCACCCATGGGGGTGTCGGTTGTCATTAGTCGCGAGGATGCGAAGAAGGTCGGGTTAAATCGTCAGCACACCTGAGGTGTGCTTTCAAACATTTAAGAAAGGACAGAATTTTGCTGAATCCGATCGTTCGTAAATTCCAGTATGGTCAGCATACCGTCACGCTGGAAACCGGCATGATGGCGCGTCAGGCTACTGCTGCCGTTATGGTAAGCATGGATGACACTGCTGTATTCGTTACCGTAGTTGGCCAGAAAAAAGCTAAACCAGGTCAGGACTTCTTCCCACTGACCGTTAACTACCAGGAGCGTACCTACGCTGCCGGTAAAATCCCGGGTGGCTTCTTCCGTCGTGAAGGCCGTCCAAGCGAAGGCGAAACCCTGATCGCGCGTCTGATTGACCGCCCGGTTCGTCCGCTGTTCCCGGAAGGCTTCGTAAACGAAGTTCAGGTTATTGCGACCGTTGTTTCCGTTAACCCACAGGTTAACCCGGACATCGTTGCTATGATCGGCGCATCTGCGGCCCTGTCACTGTCTGGTATTCCATTCAATGGCCCAATCGGTTCCGCGCGCGTTGGCTACATCAACGACCAGTACGTACTGAACCCAACTCAGGAAGAGCTGAAAGAGAGTAAGCTGGACCTGGTTGTTGCCGGTACTGAAGCAGCGGTTCTGATGGTTGAATCCGAAGCTGAACTGCTGAGCGAAGATCAGATGCTGGGCGCTGTGGTATTTGGCCACGAGCAGCAGCAGATCGTTATCCAGAACATCAACGACCTGGTGAAAGAAGCCGGTAAACCACGTTGGGACTGGCAGCCAGAAGCGGTGAACGAGGCGCTGAACGCACGCGTTGCTGCACTGGCAGAAACTCGTCTGAGCGACGCATACCGCATCACCGACAAACAGGAGCGCTATGCTCAGGTTGATGTGATCAAATCTGAAGTGACCGCGACCCTGGTTGCCGAAGACGAAACGCTGGACGCTAACGAGATTGGCGAAATCCTGCACGCCATCGAGAAAAACGTTGTTCGTAGCCGCGTCCTGGCAGGCGAGCCGCGTATCGATGGCCGTGAAAAAGACATGATCCGTGGTCTGGACGTGCGTACTGGCGTACTGCCACGTACTCACGGTTCTGCGCTGTTCACCCGTGGTGAAACGCAGGCGCTGGTAACCGCGACCCTGGGTACCGCACGTGACGCACAGATCATCGACGAACTGATGGGCGAGCGTACTGACAGCTTCCTGTTCCACTACAACTTCCCTCCGTACTCTGTGGGCGAAACCGGTATGGTTGGCTCACCGAAGCGTCGTGAAATTGGTCACGGTCGTCTGGCGAAGCGCGGCGTGCTGGCAGTGATGCCAGAAGCAGACAAATTCCCGTACACCGTACGTGTGGTGTCTGAAATCACCGAATCCAACGGTTCCTCTTCTATGGCTTCCGTGTGTGGTGCCTCTCTGGCGCTGATGGATGCAGGCGTGCCAATTAAAGCCGCCGTTGCAGGTATCGCAATGGGTCTGGTGAAAGAGGGCGACAACTACGTTGTTCTGTCTGACATTCTGGGCGACGAAGACCACCTGGGCGATATGGACTTCAAAGTAGCGGGTTCCCGTGACGGTATCTCTGCCTTGCAGATGGATATCAAAATTGAAGGTATCACCAAAGAGATCATGCAGGTTGCTCTGAACCAGGCTAAAGGTGCGCGTCTGCACATCCTGGGCGTGATGGAACAGGCGATTAATGCGCCGCGTGGCGACATTTCTCAGTTCGCTCCACGTATCCACACCATCAAGATCAATCCAGACAAGATCAAAGATGTTATCGGTAAGGGCGGTTCTGTTATCCGTGCACTGACCGAAGAAACGGGCACCACCATCGAAATCGAAGATGACGGTACTGTGAAAATCGCAGCAACCGACGGCGAGAAAGCGAAATACGCTATCCGTCGTATCGAAGAGATCACGGCAGAAATCGAAGTGGGCCGTATCTACAATGGTAAAGTGACCCGTATCGTTGACTTTGGCGCATTCGTTGCCATCGGTGGCGGTAAAGAAGGTCTGGTACACATCTCTCAGATCGCTGACAAGCGCGTTGAGAAAGTGACCGATTACCTGCAAATGGGTCAGGAAGTACCGGTGAAAGTTCTGGAAGTTGACCGCCAGGGCCGTATCCGTCTGAGCATTAAAGAAGCAACCGAGCAGTCTCAGCCTGCTGCGGCACCGGAAGCCCCGGCTGCTGAACAGCAAGGCGAGTAAGGTTGCCATTTGCCCTCCGCGCAGGCGGAGGGCTTATTATCAGGCAGGACGCCTTGTTAAGCCGCCGGGGGACAGGACGTTCATCAATAGTTGTCTTCGGGAGTGGGAAATGAAGCCTTTTTTGCGCTGGTGTTTCGTTGCGACAGCTTTAACGCTGGCAGGATGCAGCAACTCTGCCTGGCGTAAGAGCGAAGTCCTCGCAGTGCCATTGCAACCGACTTTGCAGCAGGAAGTCATTCTGGCACGCATGGAACAAATACTTGCCAGTCGGGCTTTAACCGATGACGAACGCGCACAGCTTTTATATGAGCGCGGAGTGTTGTATGATAGTCTCGGTCTGAGGGCACTGGCGCGAAATGATTTTTCACAAGCGCTGGCGATTCGACCTGATATGCCTGAAGTATTCAATTACTTAGGCATTTATTTAACGCAGGCAGGCAATTTTGATGCTGCCTATGAAGCGTTTGATTCTGTACTTGAGCTTGATCCAACTTACAACTACGCGCACTTGAATCGCGGTATCGCATTGTATTACGGCGGTCGTGATAAGTTAGCGCAAGATGATCTGCTGGCGTTTTATCAAGACGATCCTAATGATCCTTTCCGCAGCCTGTGGCTTTACATCGTTGAGCAGAAGCTCGATGAGAAGCAGGCCAAAGAAGCACTGAAACAGCGCTTCGAGAAATCGGACAAGGAACAGTGGGGATGGAACATTGTCGAGTTCTACCTGGGCAACATTAGCGAAGCAACGCTGATGGAACGCCTCAAGGCGGACGCAACGGATAACACCTCGCTCGCTGAGCATCTCAGTGAAACCAACTTCTATTTAGGTAAGTACTACCTAAGTCTGGGGGATATGGACAGCGCTACGGCACTGTTCAAATTAGCGGTTGCTAACAACGTACATAACTTCGTTGAGCACCGTTATGCATTGTTGGAATTATCGCTCTTGGGCCAGGAGCAAGACGACCTGGCAGAATCGGACCAGCAATAGCTGACGACATAAACATCAGCCCGTAATCTTTTGATTGCCATCACCTTCACTGGTGAGGGCGTTGTTGTTCGTCAATACACCTAATTTGAGCCGGTTCACACTTTTCAATGAAAATTGCTAATCATTTTCACGATGAGCTAAGTAGACTGGCCGCCATTAATATCGAGGCACTTGTACTACATGGCTGAATTCGAAACCACTTTTGCAGATCTGGGCCTGAAGGCTCCTATCCTTGAAGCCCTTAACGATCTGGGTTACGAAAAACCATCTCCGATCCAGGCTGAGTGTATCCCACACCTGCTTTCTGGTCGTGACGTGCTGGGCATGGCCCAGACTGGTAGCGGTAAAACCGCAGCATTCTCGCTGCCGCTGCTGAACAACATTGATCCGGACCTGCGCGCGCCGCAGATCCTCGTCCTGGCTCCAACCCGTGAACTGGCTGTTCAGGTTGCTGAAGCCATGACGGAATTCTCTAAACATATGCGCGGCGTAAACGTGGTTGCCCTGTACGGCGGCCAGCGTTATGACGTGCAGTTACGCGCCCTGCGCCAGGGTCCACAGATTGTTGTCGGTACGCCGGGCCGTCTGCTGGATCACCTGAAGCGCGGTACCCTGGACCTCTCTAAACTGAGCGGCCTGGTACTGGACGAAGCCGATGAAATGCTGCGTATGGGCTTCATCGAAGACGTAGAAACCATCATGGCGCAGATCCCGGAAGGTCATCAGACCGCTCTGTTCTCTGCAACCATGCCAGAAGCGATCCGTCGCATTACCCGCCGCTTCATGAAAGAGCCGCAGGAAGTGCGCATTCAGTCCAGCGTGACCACTCGCCCGGACATCAGCCAGAGCTACTGGTCTGTATACGGCATGCGCAAAAACGAAGCGCTGGTGCGTTTCCTGGAAGCGGAAGATTTTGATGCGGCGATTATCTTCGTTCGTACCAAAAACGCGACTCTGGAAGTGGCTGAAGCCCTGGAGCGTAGCGGCTACAACAGCGCAGCGCTGAACGGCGACATGAACCAGGCCCTGCGTGAGCAGACTCTGGAGCGTCTGAAAGACGGTCGTCTGGACATCCTGATTGCAACCGACGTGGCAGCACGTGGCCTGGACGTTGAGCGTATCAGCCTGGTTGTTAACTACGACATCCCGATGGACTCCGAGTCTTACGTTCACCGTATCGGCCGTACCGGTCGTGCGGGTCGCGCGGGTCGTGCGCTGCTGTTCGTTGAGAACCGCGAGCGTCGTCTGCTGCGTAACATTGAACGCACCATGAAGCTGACCATTCCAGAAGCCGAGCTGCCAAACGCAGAACTGCTGGGCAAACGCCGTCTGGAAAAATTCGCCGCGAAAGTACAGCAGCAGCTGGAAAGCAGCGATCTGGATCAGTACCGTGCGCTGCTGTCCCAGATCCAGCCTGTTGCTGAAGGCGAAGAGCTGGACATGGAAACCCTGGCCGCAGCACTGCTGAAAATGGCGCAGGGCGAACGTAGCCTGATCGTGCCACCTGATGCGCCGATGCGTCCTAAGCGTGAGTTCCGTGACCGTGACGATCGTTTCGAACGTCGCGGCGACCGTAACGATCGTGGTCCACGCGGTGACCGTCCAGAGCGTGGTGGTGAAGACCGTCCACGTCGCGAGCGTCGTGACGCTGGCGAAATGGAACTGTATCGCATTGAAGTGGGCCGTGATGATGGTGTTGAAGTTCGTCACATCGTTGGCGCGATCGCTAACGAAGGCGACATCAGCAGCCGTTACATCGGTAACATTAAGCTGTTCGGTTCCCACTCCACCATCGAGCTGCCAAAAGGCATGCCGGGCGAAGTACTGCAACACTTTACTCGCACCCGCATCCTGAACAAGCCGATGAACATGCAGCTGCTGGGCGATGCACAGCCACGTCCTGACCGTGGCGGCGAACGTCGTGGCGGTGGTCGCGGTTTCGGTGGCGAGCGTCGTGAAGGCGGTCGCAGCGAAGGTCGCGGTGGTGAAGGCCGTCGTTTCTCCGGTGAGCGCCGCGAAAACCGTGGTCCACGCCGTGAAGAAGGCGCCAGCCGTCGTCGTTTCGGTGACGCGTAAGCCTTTCGCTTCTGACGTAAAGTAAAATATACAGCCCCGATAGTTGCTATCGGGGCTTTTTTTATTCCTTTTGTACTCTTGTACTGGTACAGTGCAACACACTAAAATGCTGAACCACATTTTTCACTGGAGATAAGGCCGCATGGCAACACTAACCACCACCCAAACGTCACCTTCGCTGCTTGGCGGCGTGGTGATCATCGGCGGAACCATCATTGGTGCCGGGATGTTTTCCCTGCCTGTGGTCATGTCCGGTGCGTGGTTCTTCTGGTCGCTGGCGGCGCTGGTTTTCACCTGGTTCTGCATGCTCCATTCCGGGCTGATGATCCTTGAAGCAAACCTGAACTACCGCATTGGCTCCAGCTTCGACACCATCACCCGGGATCTGTTGGGCAAAGGCTGGAACCTGGCGAACGGGCTGTCCATCGCGTTTGTACTCTATATCCTGACCTACGCGTACATTTCAGCGAGCGGGTCGATTCTGCATCACACCTTCTCAGAGATGTCGCTGAACGTTCCGGCGCGTCTGGCGGGTCTCTGCTTCGCGCTGGGCGTGGCGTTTATCGTCTGGATGAGCACCAAAGCGGTCAGCCGCATGACGGCGATCGTGCTGGGCGCAAAGGTCATCACCTTCTTTCTGACCTTCGGCAGCCTGCTGGGGCACGTCACGCCGGCCACGCTGTTTAACGTTGCGGAAGTGAACACCTCCTACACGCCGTACCTGCTGATGACGCTGCCATTCTGTCTGGCGTCGTTCGGCTACCACGGCAACGTACCGAGCCTGATGAAATACTACGGCAAGGATCCGCGCACCATCGTGAAATGCCTGGTTTACGGCACGCTGCTGGCGCTAGGGCTGTATGTGATCTGGCTGCTGGGGACGATGGGTAACATCCCGCGTCCGGAATTTATCGGCATTGCGCAGAAGGGCGGTAACATTGATGTGCTGGTACAGGCGCTGAGCGGCGTGCTGAACAGCCGCAGCCTGGATCTGCTTCTGGTGGTCTTCTCGAACTTTGCGGTGGCGAGCTCATTCCTCGGCGTGACGCTGGGCCTGTTTGACTACCTGGCGGATCTGTTTGGTTTTGATGACTCTGCTATGGGGCGCTTCAAAACAGCGCTGTTGACCTTCCTGCCGCCGATTGTGGGCGGCCTGCTGTGGCCGAACGGTTTCCTGTACGCCATCGGCTATGCGGGACTGGCGGCCACCATCTGGGCGGCGATTGTACCGGCGCTGCTGGCGCGCAAATCACGTAAGCGCTTCGGCAGCCCGAAATTCCGCGTCTGGGGCGGAAAACCGATGATTGCGCTGATTCTGGTATTTGGTATCGGCAACGCGGTGGTGCACGTGCTGTCGAGTTTTAATCTGTTGCCGGTATATCAGTAAAACGTGCGGTCTGAACCCCTCACCCCGGCCCTCTCCCCATGGGAGAGGGAGAAAAGAATGTAGGCCCGGTAAGCGAAGCGCCACCGGGCAAAGCAAAAAACTACCCCACCAACTCCTCTTTCACCTGCATCGCCAAATCAAACGAATGCAGACGCGCCTGGTGATCGAAAATCTGGCCGTTAACCATAATCTCATCCGCCTGGGTTTCACGCAGCACCGCCTCCAGCCCGTGACGCACTTTCGCCTTATCACCCACCAGCGACATACTCAGAGCCTGCTGCACGCCATACTGCTCGGAGGCCGACCACAGCTGATGCATATTCTCTACCGGCGGTGGAAGCTGGCCCGTCTCACCGCGACGCAGCTTCACAAACGCCTGCTGCATAGAGGTAAACAGGAATTCCGCGTCGCGGTTGCTGTCGGCAGCAATGATATTGATACACACCATCGCATACGGCTTCTCCAGACGTTCAGACGGTTTGAAGTGCGTACGATAAAGATGCAGTGCCTGATGCAGCATATCCGGTGCGAAGTGGGAAGCGAACGCGAACGGCAGCCCCAGCTGAGCGGCGAGCTGCGCGCTGTACAGGCTTGAGCCTAACAGCCATACCGGGATCTTTTCCCCGTACCCCGGCACAGGACGCACGTGCGGGTTCGGATCCCGCGCGTCAAACCAGTCCACCAGCTCGGCCACATCGCGCGGGAAGTTATCGATATCGCCGCTCATATGGCGACGCAGGGCGCGCATGGTCGGCTGGTCGCTGCCCGGCGCGCGGCCAAGCCCTAGATCAATACGGCCCGGATAAAGGGTATTCAGCGTCCCGAACTGCTCGGCAATCACCAGCGGGGCGTGGTTCGGCAGCATCACACCGCCGGAGCCCAGGTGCAGAGTGGTGGTATTCGCCGCCAGATAGCCAATCAGCACCGAGGTGGCGGCGCTGGCGATGCCCACCATATTGTGGTGCTCCGCCAGCCAGTAGCGGTGATAGCCGCGCTTTTCGGCAAGCTGAGCAAGATCGAGAGAGTGCGTGAAGGCTTCTCTGGCCGAGGAGCCTTGTGGAATCGGCGCCAGATCCAGCACCGAAAACGGAATGGTTTTGTCAGTCATAACAGCTCACTTTGTCGACGGTCAATCTTTAATACTGCATTAAAAAATGATAACCGTTGTTAACAAAGTGAGCTTTTTTTACGCCTGCAATTCCAGCCCGGCGAGACGTCGCCAGTAACCGTTGCAGTCGCTGTTTGCGGTCAACGGCAGCGGCGAGGCGCCGTTTTCGTTGGCGCGGAAGGCGTCCAGCATCGCGAAAACGCCGGTATCAAGCGGCGAAAGCCGCACCATATCCACCAGCCCGTGCATTGACGCCAGTTCGTTGCCGAGGTTATAGACGTAACCGCTCATGGTCTGAATGCCGTTGAGAACAAACACCTGCTGATTCTCCTGCGACAGCATGCTGCGGCCGTTCGGGTACTTAATGCAGCAGGTTTCGCACTCGTCTTTCGGACGGTCTTCCGAGCGTGCGGTAAAGCAGCGGGCAGAGTAGGCCAGCGGCAGATGGCCGTAGCTCAGAACCTCCACTTCAAACTTGTTGCGAATGCCCAGCTCTTCGCACTGTGTGAGCAGGTTGGCCAGCCAGTCGCGGGAGAGCTCTACTGGCATGCACCAGCGGGTCATCCCCTGTTTGAGCAACAGGCGCAGGGTCACCGCGTTATAGCAGTTCAGCGCATGTCCGGCGACAAACGGCAGCTTACGCTCGGCGCACAGGTTTACCACGCCCAGGTCGCTCGCCTCCAGCAGGAACTCACCGTTTTCGACGTAGCGCTTCAGTTCGCCCAGTTCAGAGGACGCCTGCACCAGCGCCAGCGTCGAGAGCACCACCTGCTTGCCGCTGCCGGCCAGGTTTTTCGCCATATCCAGCCAGTCGCCCACTTTGGTGGCGCGGCGCTTGCTGCACACCGCTTCGCCGAGGTAAATCACATCGGCGCTGCTGTTAGCCGCCTGCTGGTAAAAATCTTCCAGCGTCTCTTTTGGCCAGTAGTAAAGCACCGGCCCTAATGAATATTTCATGATTATCTCACTGCCATTTACGGTGGTACGCGCCGAGCGTAGTTTGGGTGCCTTCGGACATCGCGCCGAGCGTCTCCATCCAGGCCGCTTGTGGAGCATAGTTTTGCGGGTCCGCCATGCAGCGGTCGATGGCCTGACGCCACACCTTCGCCACCTGGCTCACGTAGGCCGGGCTGCGCTGGCGGCCTTCGATTTTCACCGAGGCAATATTGGCGGCCAGCAGTTCCGGCAGCAATTCCAGCGTGTTGAGGCTGGTGGGCTCCTCCAGCGCGTGGTAGCGCTCGCCGTCCACCAGATAGCGGCCCTTACACAGTGTCGGATAGCCCGCGTTTTCACCGTCCTGATAGCGGTCAATCAGCACGTCATTTAGGCGTGACTCTAGTCCCTGCGGCGTTTGCTGCCAGCGAACGAAGCGGGCAGGCGAGCAGGCGCCGACGGTATTTGGCGATTCCCCGGTGAGATAGGAAGAAAGATAGCAGCGGCCTTCGGCCATGATGCACAGGCTGCCGAAGGCAAAAACCTCCAGCGGCACTGGCGTGACGCGCGCCAGTTGCTTAACCTGATGAATAGAGAGCACGCGCGGCAGCACCACGCGGGCTACGTCAAAGTGTCGATGATAAAAACGCACGGCCTCTTCATTGGTGGCCGATGCCTGAACAGAGACGTGGCGCTCAATATGCGGATAACGTTCTGCCGCATACTCAAGCATGGCGAGGTCGGCCAGGATCAGCGCATCGGCGCCCAGCTGGGCCGCCATATCCACGGCGCGCTGCCAGCGGGCATAGCCATCAGGATGGGCAAAGGTATTGATGGCGATGTGCAGTTTGCGCCGGTGCTGGTGAACGAAGTTAACGGCTTCCTGAAGCTTTTTCTCCGTAAAGTTAAGACCCGCAAAATGGCGGGCGTTGGTATCATCTTTCAGCCCGATATAGACCGCATCGGCCCCATTTTCGATGGCCGCCTTAAGCGCCGGAAGGTTTCCGGCAGGGCAGAGCAGCTCCATAATTTATCCCGATGTTGTCGATCGCAGGGATCGTAAAAAATGTTAACGAGCTGGGATTTTAATTAACCCATACGCGACAATTTTTGATTTAAGGCAGCTAATGGCGTATTGATGGCACCAATAATGAGGTATACCGGACAACGGTTTGTTGATTTACGCCGCTATCTTCTTGTCGGGATATGGCAAAATAGCAGGACTATAGCTATCAGGGAGTAAAGCTCGTGCTGGATAAACTGCGTTCACGTCTCGTACAATTTGGTCCATCAATGCTGAGCGTGCCGGTAAAACTGGCGCCGTTCGCGCTTAAACGCCAGGTGCTGGAACAGGTACTGAGCTGGCAGTTCCGCCAGGCGCTACAGGACGGTGAGCTGGAGTTTCTGGAAGGCCGCTGGTTAAAGATTGAAGTGCGCGATATCGGGTTGCGCTGGTTTACTTCCGTTGAGAACGATCGGCTGATCGTCCGTGAAACCGCCGAGGCGGATGTCAGCTTTAGCGCGGATGCCAGCGATCTGCTGATGATCGCCGCGCGCAAACAGGATCCGGACACCCTCTTCTTCCAGCGTCGTCTGGTGATTGAAGGCGACACGGAGCTCGGTCTGTACGTCAAAAATTTAATGGATGCCATTGAGCTGGAGCAGATGCCGAAAGCGCTGCGTATGATGTTGATGCAAATGGCAGATTTCGTTGAGGCCGGGCTAAAAACCCCGCCGGACAGTAAACACACTTCAGTAGGTGAGCCATGCTGATTCGAGTCGAAATTGGGATTGATGCGCCGGGTATCGATGCGTTGTTACGCCGCTCTTTTGCAGGCGACGCCGAAGCCCAACTGGTTCACGATCTTCGCGAAGATGGCCTGATTACGCTGGGCCTGGTTGCCACCGACGATGAAGGGCAGGTGGTCGGCTACGTGGCCTTCAGCCCGGTGATTGTGCAGGGTGAAGAGTTACAGTGGGTCGGCATGGCGCCGCTGGCTGTGGATGAAAACTACCGTGGCCAGGGCCTGGCGCGCCAGCTGGTCTATGAAGGGCTGGATTCACTGAATGAATTTGGCTATGCCGCTGTCGTCGTTCTGGGCGATCCGGCGTTCTACGAACGTTTAGGTTTTAAGCCAGCGTCCAGATACGATCTGCGCTGCCACTGGCCGGGCACGGAAACGTCTTTCCTGGTGCATCCTCTGGCGGATGATGCGCTCGACGGCGTTACCGGTCTGGTGGAGTACCACGATCATTTCAATCGTTTTTAAGCAGGCTTTCGCGTAGCGCCTCGAAAGAGCCATCCCCGTTGACGAGACGCTCTTTCTGGCGCTTCGTCAGCTGCTTGATGCGGTATTCCAGCCTGAGCGCCAGGGATCTGTCGCCCACGGCGGCTGAAAACGCTAACTGAAGTTCACCTTTCCCCCGCAGTGCTTTCGCCCCTTTCCCCGTTTGATGTTGTAAAAAACGCCGTGCCACATCGGTAGTGATCCCGGTGTAGAGTGCGTTATCAGCGGTTCGGACAAGATAGAGAAACCAGCACACGGTAAACAGATTCAGTATGTTAAGGTGAACGCACCATAGCATGAGAGAGAGCGAAAATGGAAACACTGGCCGCCATTAACCGCTGGCTGGCAAAGCAGCATGTCGTGACCTGGTGCGTCTGTAAAGACGAGGAGATGTGGTGCGCAAATGCCTTTTATTACTACGATCCCGAGCGCGTGGCCTTTTACGTGATGAGCGAAGATAAAACGCGGCATGCGCAGATGACGGGCCAGCGGGCAAAAGTGGCGGGCACGGTAAACGGTCAGCCTAAAACCGTTGCGCTGATCCGCGGGGTCCAGTTTAAAGGCGAAATTCGTCGCCTGGAAGGTGAGGAGAGCGACGCGCAACGTAAACGCTATACGCGCCGCTTCCCGGTGGCCGCGGCGCTAAAAGCCCCGGTGTGGGAAATCCGCCTTGATGAGCTGAAATTTACCGACAACACCCTGGGCTTTGGCAAGAAGCTGCACTGGTTACGCGCCGAGCAGGCGTAGCGCTTCACGGTTAAACGCTGGCAGATCGTCCGGTGTACGGCTGGTGATCAGCTGATCGTTATCGTTCACCACTTCCTGATCGTAGAACTCGGCTCCCGCGTTTTTCAGATCGATAACGATCGGCTTCACCGCGGTGAGCTTACGCCCGCGTACCACCTCGGCGCTGATCAGCAGCTGCGGACCGTGGCAAATGGCAAATACCGGTTTACCGGTGCCGACGAAGTCACGGGTAAAGGTGACGAAACGCTCGTCTCCGCGCAGGGAATCCGGTGAATGACCGCCCGGTAACAGCAGGGCGTCGAAATCCGACGGGCTGACGTTATCAATGGATTCGTCAATGGTCACGCTGGCTTCGCCCTTATGGCCCTTCACGGTTTTACCCGCTTCTTTCTCGATGGTGACCACCTCGTGGCCCGCCTTGCGGAATGCCTCTGCTGGCGACGTAAATTCTGAATCTTCAAACTCGTCGGTAATCAAGACTGCGATTTTTTTACCCATGCTTCCTCCGTTGTTTTCGCTTCAGACTGTTTTTTTCCCGTTTGTGGTAAATACTTACCGGTAACAGACTTTTAAGTGTGGTAGAGCAGGCCCAGAACGCAAACGGACAATTCTGTAAAGGGGATAAGATGAGTCAGGTACTGATTACCGGCGCAACCGGGCTGGTGGGTGGACATCTGCTGCGGCTGCTGATCCAGGATCGGCATATCAATTATATCGCCGCCCCGACGCGTCGCCCGCTGTTGGATATCACCGGCGTCTATAACCCGCACGATCCACAGCTCACCGACGCGCTGGCGCAGGTGCAGGATCCCATTGATATCGCCTTTTGCTGCCTTGGTACCACCCGACGGGAAGCGGGCAGTAAAGAAGCTTTTGTCCATGCGGATTACACACTGGTGGTGGATACCGCCCTGACGGCGAAAAAGCTGGGCGCAAAACATTTCCTGGTGGTCAGCGCGCACGGCGCGAACGCAGGCTCGCCGTTTTTTTACAACCAGGTGAAGGGCAAAATGGAAGAGGCGTTAATCGCGCAGAAATGGGAGCGCCTGACCATCGCGCGGCCTTCCATGCTGATGGGGCACCGTGACGAACGTCGTTTTAACGAGTCTATTTTCGCTCCGCTGTTTCGTATCCTGCCGGGTAACTGGAAGTCCATCGAGGCGCGGGATGTCGCGCTGGCGATGCTAAAAGAGGCGCTGGCTCCGTCGCAGGAGGGGGTTAATATTATCCCTTCGGCAAAACTGCGTGAAATCGCGCAGGGCGAGGCGTAAACTTCCCCGGCTTATTAAATAACACCTTCCGGGGAATGGTATGACTGGTCAGTCTTCATCTCAGGCGGCAACACCTGTTCAGTGGTGGAAGCCCGCACTCTTCTTTCTCGTGGTCATCATTGGCCTCTGGTATGTGAAATGGCAGCCGTACTACGGTAAAGCCTTCACCGCCGCCGACACCCACAGCATCGGTAAATCGATTCTCGCGCAGGCCGATTCCAGCCCGCTACGCGCGGCGTGGGATTACGCCATGGTCTATTTTCTTGCCGTCTGGAAAGCGGCGGTATTGGGCGTATTGCTGGGCTCGCTGATTCAGGTACTTATCCCGCGTAACTGGCTGGTGAAAACCCTGGGACAGCCGCGCTTGCAGGGCACGCTGCTGGGGACGATTTTCTCCCTGCCGGGCATGATGTGCTCCTGCTGCGCCGCACCGGTGGCGGCGGGTATGCGCCGACAGCGCGTGTCGATGGGCGGCGCGCTTGCCTTCTGGATGGGTAACCCCCTGCTGAACCCGGCAACGCTGGTGTTTATGGGCTTCGTTCTCGGCTGGCATTTCGCGTTTATCCGTCTGGCGGCTGGCCTGCTGACGGTGGTGCTTGTCGCTACGCTGGTGCAGCACCTGGTGAAAGACAACGAGGCCGGGCCTGCCTCCGTTGAGCTGGACGTCAGCGAGCCGCAGGGCAGTTTCTTTGCTCGCTGGGGCAAAGCGCTGTGGCAGCTTTTCTGGAGCACCATTCCGGTCTATATCCTGGCCGTACTGGTGCTGGGGGCGGCGCGCGTCTGGCTGTTCCCGCATGCGGATGGCGCTATCGACAACACGCTGATGTGGGTGATTGCGATGGCGGTGGCCGGGTGCCTGTTTGTGATCCCAACCGCGGCGGAGATCCCGATTATTCAGACCATGATGATGGCTGGTATGGGGACCGCACCGGCGCTGGCGCTGCTCATCACGCTGCCGGCGGTGAGCCTGCCGTCGCTTATCATGCTGCGTAAGTCATTCCCGGCGAAAGCGCTGTGGCTGACTGCGGGGCTGGTGGCGTTGAGCGGAGTGATTGTGGGGAGTATGGCGCTTGTGTGAAAAAAAGCCCGGTGGCGCTAGCGCTTACCGGGCCTGTAGCCAGGTGGGAATTACTTAATGTAAGTAAAGGCGGTGGTGACGTGTTTCACGCCGCTCACCCGGCTGGCGATATCCGCTGCCGCTTTCCCTTCACGTTCCGTCACCAGACCCAGCAGGAACACTTCGCCGTTCTCCGTGGTCACTTTCACGTTTGAGGATTTCACCTGGTCGGTACCCAGCAGCTGGGAACGCACTTTGGTGGTGATCCAGGTATCAGATGACGCGGTGCCGAGACCAATCGGCTGGCCCTGGCGGATCTCGTTAAACACTTCCGCCGTGCCTTCCACACCCATCGCAATCTGTTTGGCACGCGAGGCGAGTTCAGGATTTGGCGCCTGGCCTGCCAGCAGCACTTTGCCCTGATAAGCCGTCACGTTGATGCGTGCTTCCTTCTTGATCTGCTCGTCTTTCGACAGCGCACTGTTTACGCGCAGCTCAAGCGTACCGTCATCCACCTGCGTCCCAACGGTGCGCGGATCGGTCGCTGCTTTGGTGCCGACCGCTGCGGTGCCGACTACAGCGGCAGCGATGCATCCCTGAAGCAGTAATGCAGACATCACGACTGCAAGGGCCGATAAAACCTTCATGAGAACTCCTTAATCATCCTGGTGAGGGAAAAGCGTGTTATCGATCAGATCGCATAAGCAGTTCACCGTGAGCATATGCATCTCCTGGATGCGGGCGCTACGGTGCGAAGGAATGCGGATCTCCACATCCTGCGGCCCCAGCAGGCCAGCCAGCTCACCGCCGTCGTAACCGGTCAGGGCGACAATCGTCATATCCCGGGTCACGGCCGCTTCAACCGCCTTAACGATATCCCGGCTGTTACCGCGCGTGGAGATCGCCAGCAGCACGTCTCCGGCATGGCCTAAGGCGCGCACCTGCTTGGCGTAGATTTCGTCATGCAGACGATCGTTGGCAATCGCAGTTAAGACCACGTTATCGGTGTTTAGTGCAATGGCAGGTAAACTCGGGCGCTCGGTTTCGAAGCGATTAATCATGCTGGCAGCAAAATGCTGTGCGTTGGCGGCGGACGTGCCATTGCCACAACAGAGGATTTTGTTGCCGTTGAGCAGCGACTGAACCAGCGTCATCGCTGCACGCGAGATCGCGTCCGGAAGGGCTTCCGCCGCGGCAATCTGCGTTTGAATGCTTTCTGTGAAGCACACTTTAATTCGTTCGAGCACGGTATCCCTTTAAAATCTTATTTATGCGTCTTCGCCAAACGCGTTTTTAAGCCAGTCGATCGCATTTCCGGTGAAGGCTACCACATCGAAACGGCAATCCACAGTATCAAAACTCCCATTATGGCGGGCAAGCCACAAGTGGGCAGTCTGTAATAATTTTTGTTGTTTGGCGAGCGTCACGCTGGCGGCAGCACCGCCAAAACGGGACGACTGTCGGTAGCGAACTTCAACAAACACGATGGTCTGACCGTCTTTCATGATCAGGTCAATCTCGCCGCCGCGCCCGCGAACGTTGGCGGCGACAAAGCGCAGTCCTTTGCCTTCAAGCCAGCGACGCGCCTTTAACTCCCACGCGTCGCCGGTCTGTTTACGGCTTAACTGGCCGGGACAATCTGCCCCTGCTGGTATTTGAGCCATGATAACTTCCTGTTAATCACACAATCCTGATCGGCGGTCAGATCGCCGGTATTCCCGTTAAGCTCGAAGCCCGGTACCTGACGCATCTGGGTGAAGTGGTTTGCCAGCGCCCAGGCATCGACGCCCATCGCGTACAGACGCGCCAGGGAATAGTCATTGCGCACCGCGCCCAGCGCCTGCTGCATCAACTGCGGGTTGCTGCCTGCCAGCATGGGGATCTCGCTGTATTGCAGTCCTTCCATTTCCAGACGGAAATCCGGGCCTGCGGTACCCTGTGCGCTGCGTGAGCTGGCGTAGAGCGTTGCGCCGCTCTGGCTGCCGTTACGCATGGCGATCATCGGTTTGATAAAGGCGATCTCTTCCGGCGTAGCGACGATGTACGCCGAATCCACTTTACCGCCGCCGCTGATTTGCGCGTCGGTAGGTGGCGCCGGGATCGTCAGACCGCCGATGGTGACGCTCTGCTGCTGCGGCAGGCTGGCGGATACCGGGCTACCGTTGAGGGCAATACCTGCCCCGCCGTTCACGCCCGCTCTCAGTTCGGAAGCTGAGCCAAATTTCTGCTGCAACACCACGCCACCGCCAAGGGTCTGCCACTCTTGCGCAAACGCGTTGGCAACGCGATCGCCCAGCGTGCTGCGTGGGATCAGCAGCAGCGGCGCCTGCTTGCCCTGCTCGTGAATATGGCGGGCCGCATCGCGGGCTTCATCCTCCGGAGAGAGGGCGAAGTAACAGATATTGGCGCGGTTCTGAACCTGCTCAGGCTGGTTAAGCGCCAGCACGTTCAGCGTGGTGTTGCTCTTCATCAGCGCTTCCACGTTGTTTTTCAACAGCGGGCCGACAACGATGCTGGCCCCGTCCTGCTGAACCTGCGCCAGCACCTGGTCAAGCGGCTGGGCGCTGGTGTCGTAGATTTTCAACTCTGCACCAGGGTTAGCGCTGGTGGTGACCACAGCCTGCGGCTGGGCTGATGGCTGCTGTTCCGGCTGCTCGGTTTGCGGCTGAGGTTGTTCTGCCGTCGCGGGTGCCGGTGTTTCAGCCGGGGCCTGTGTTGCCGCAGGCGCTGGGGTAGCAGGCTGCGTCGTTGGGGCAGTAACCGGATTCTGCATGGTGCCCTGCGCAGGGGTTTGCGCGGTGGTCAGGTCGCTGGTTTCGGCGGCGGACGGGCTGACAACGTCATTCACATTCGCCGCCTGTGCAGCCTGCGCCGGAACCGCGCTGCCGCTGACGGCGGTGGTGCCGTTTTTCGCGGCTTCAAAACCTTGCTGAATGGCGCGACCAAACACCGCTGCCTGACCGTTTAACGGCAGCAGCAGGGCGATTTTGCTGGTGGAGGCGGGCTTAAAGTTTTGCACGTTCACCAGCTGCGTTGGCAGCATTTTCGCTCCCGGGTTTTGCGGGTAACGCTTTTGCCAGTCGGTAATGCCGGCTTTCAGCATGTTCGGATCGCTGCGGTTGTTGAACCACATCTGTTGCAGATCCAGCCAGCCTTGCAGGACATTTTCATCGGCGTTGATTACCAGCGCCTTGGCCTGATCCTGGGTCATGGAGGCGAGCGCCTGCCAGGTTGCGTCAATATTTTTTTGCTTGTCCGCACCCGCGAGCAGAGGCTCCTGGGCAATCAGCGCGCGGAGTAGCGTCAGGGAAGGGCGACCCTGCTCAGCGGTGATACCGGCCTGCCAGAAACGGGCCTGCTGGTTTTTATCCAGCGTGCTGAGATCGATGGTGCCGAGGATCTTCTTCGCGCCGTCGTAATCTTTTTGCGCGACCTTCAGTTCTGCCGACAGCAGCGTCTGCTCATGGCGCTGAGTGTCGTTAAGATCCTGCGGCAGCTGGCTGAACAGCTCGGCGGCCTGCTGGGTTTTCCCTTCTTTCAGCAGTGCACGAATGGCGAGTAATTGCCAGTTGATCCTGGTATCATTTGTACTCTGCGACATTTGTTGCAGATAAAAGCCAGAATCAGCCTGAGCGGATCCCTGCATATGAGCAGTGCTCTGGTCAGGTGCCTGGGTGCCGCAGCCGGTAAAGATCAGGGCTGCCAGCAGGAGGGGCACGCTGTGCGCGGCTTTTTTTCGAAGAAACGTTAACGGTACCATACTGTATCCAGTGATTTTTTTACGCAATGCTCAATATTAAATCGGCAATACGGACGAAACAATGAAACAACACGAAACGGCAGATAATTCTCAAGGCCAGCTTTATATTGTACCTACTCCTATCGGGAATTTGTCTGATATTACCCAACGTGCGCTCACCGTATTGCAAGCTGTTGATTTAATTGCGGCTGAAGACACCCGTCATACCGGTTTACTGCTACAACACTTTGCCATCAACGCCCGTTTGTTTGCCCTGCACGATCACAATGAGCAACAAAAAGCCGAAACGCTGGTGGCGAAGCTTAAAGAAGGGCAGAACATCGCGCTGGTCTCCGATGCGGGAACGCCGCTGATCAACGATCCGGGCTACCATCTGGTACGCACCTGCCGGGAAGCAGGCATCCGCGTTGTGCCGCTGCCGGGGCCGTGCGCGGCGATTGCGGCGTTAAGCGCTGCGGGTCTGCCGTCCGATCGTTTCTGCTACGAAGGCTTCCTGCCTGCTAAATCCAAAGGCCGTCGCGATGTGTTAAAGGATCTGGAAGCTGAACCGCGTACGTTGATCTTCTACGAATCAACCCACCGTCTGCTGGAAAGCCTGGAAGATATGGTGACCGTCTGGGGCGAAGCCCGCTATGTGGTGCTGGCGCGCGAGCTGACCAAAACGTGGGAAACTATTCACGGTGCGCCGGTTGGCGAACTGCTGGCGTGGGTGAAAGAGGATGAAAACCGCCGCAAGGGCGAAATGGTGCTGATTGTTGAAGGCCACAAAGCGCAGGAAGACGCTCTGCCTGCCGATGCGCTGCGTACGCTGGTCCTGCTACAGGCTGAACTCCCCCTGAAAAAAGCGGCGGCGCTGGCGGCGGAGATCCACGGCGTGAAGAAAAATGCGCTGTATAAATATGCGCTGGAGCAGCAGGGGGAGTAAGCCCCTGCCGCCTGTTTTGCCGGGTGGCGGCTTCGCCTTACCCGGCCTACACCGTGTCAAAGCCTCACTATTTCTCCGGCATCGCCTCAAACACCAGCGTTTCCAGCGGTTGCAGCGTAATCACCACAGCGTTTTTATACTCCTCTGGTACGGTCGAATTACTGCCGTACACGGCTTTCAGGGTAAACTGCGAACGCTCTCCTGCCGGGATCTCAAAATCTTTGGTTAAATCCAGGAAGTAACGTTGCGGCTTATCCGATGGGTTGCGTAAGCCAAAAATCGCTTTGTCTTTACTCCATGAGGCCCAGCCGTAAACCTCAAGCGAAGTTGGGTCTCCGCCAATCCAGTGAGTATCCACCAGCACGCTGGCATTCTCACGCGACCATTTCGCCGCCTGCGCCAGGGTATCCCACTTCGCCTTATTCAGCATGGACGGCGTAATGTACAGCTCCTGAAGCTGAGTTCCGGTTGCAAAGTAGCTCCAGACCTGATCGGCAAAATCGCTGTCTGTTTGCACTTTCTCGAGTCCATAGTAAGCGTTCTCTGCGCTGACGATCCCGTGGTACATCAGTGAGTTCAGCGGGAACAGCGGACCTTTACGCACGATGGATCGCCAGGTTTCGGCATCGCGGTAGGTCATCCACTGCTGCACTGGCGTGCCGGGGCCGTACAGGTTGATATCATCGCCCTGACGCCAGATTGAATCAGCATAGAACAGCCAGGACGGGCTGGCGTCGGTGCCGGTGGTCAGGTTGATAAACAGGTTCGGATTTGCGCTGCGCATGTTGTGCAGCAGGGCAATGGACGCGTCAAAATCCGATGCAAATGGGCTGCCCTTGATATGCTAATTGGCGTTACCCATTCCGTCGAGCTTGAACGAGGTAATATGCTCGTTTTTGATCAGCTTGATGATCTGATCGTTAAAGTTTTTAAAATAGTTCGGCCCCGACAGCGCCAGCTTGCCGTCTACGGTTTCGAAACCATACTCTTTTGCATGCGAGACGCGAATATCGCGCGGCTTGTTGTATCCGCCCCACGGAGAAAGCCACAGCCCAACCGAGCTATGCAGGCTGTCGGCTTTTTCCCTGACTTTGCCAAAACCGTTGCTGAATGCCGGGCCAAACAGCCAGCGTCCGGTGCGATCGTCCCAGCCATCGTCCAGCAGGAACGCGTCCAGCGCCACCCCGCGTCCGGCAATAAATTCTTTATTCCATTCGTCCATCCGCCCAATGACATCCTGCTCGGAGTAAGGGGTAAAGAAGCCGATGTCCATCCAGCTGTTGTAGTGCAGGTAAGGCTTATAAGGCCGCGGACGCACAGCATCGATAAACTGGTTTACGCTGCGGCGCAGCTGATTAGTTTCCGGGAAAGTGCCGAACCAGGTGGTAAAACTAACCGGTGTCTCAGGCAGAATTGGCGTTTTCAGCTCCACGTTGAGGTTCGTGGTGGCTTCATAAGCGTAAGTATTCACAATCGGTTTGTCTGGCAGGATGAAGAACGAGTCGGCCACGATTGGCGAGCTGTTAATCGCCCCGTCAACGTAAGGTGCCTGAGACTGCTTCTTCGTCGGGAAGAAGGTAATTTTCGCTACGTCCCGCGGCTGCCCGACGGCGGCGATGGTGTAGCCAATGCTGGCGTATTTTCCCTTCACCAGGTTCAGTTTCACCGTTACGATAAAATCCGGATGCGTAAAGTCGATGACTATCGCATTGTCCTGCTTTTCGACGTGCTTGATTTTGAAATCAGCGGTGTGGATTTTTGTTTCATCCGGTAGCGTCAGAAAGAACAACTCCTGGGGCGTGAGCGGATGGTTAGCTTTGCTGTCCGTTACCACTACCGTTGCGTTTGCATCATCAAACGAAAGGGCAATATTGTCGTTACTGAGCGCGTAGTTTGCTGCCGCCGCACCATGAGAAACACAGAGAGTCAGCAGCGAGAGAGTGAGCATTTTTTTCATCGGGGTAAGATCCTTATCAGTAATGCTTCAGCATTCGGTTGATGGACTTTTCCAGCCAGTAGCGCTGGGTGCCGAAGTTAATACGCAGGTAGTTTTCGCCGTTTTGTACGTAGTGGCTGCCATCTTCAATGACCACGCCAGCCTGTTTTGCGAAATGTTGAGTTAGCGCCGTCGCACTGCGATCGTCCGCACTGACGTCTATCCAGGCGAGATACGACGACTCCGGGTTCATCATCTTCCATGCAGGGAAATGGGTCTGAATGGCATCCGCAAGGTAGCGGGCATTGCCGCGCAGATAACCATTCAGCGCGTCGAGCCATGGCAGACCTTGCTGATAAGCCAGAATAATTCCCCACACGCCGAAGATATTGGGCGAGGTAATGGAGTTCTTCTTCAGCTGCTGGCGGAAACGCTGGCGCAGCGAATCGTCTGGAATCATTGAGTAGGATGTTTTTAGCCCGCCAAGGTTGAAGGCTTTATTGGGGGAGGTCAGCACCATCAGGTTGTCCTGGGCGGCACAGCCCGAAGTCAGACAACTGACGAATGTACCGTCCAGAATGTGCTCGGCGTGAACCTCATCAACCACCAGAATCGTGCCGTAGCGCTTACAGAGATCGGACACCTGACGTATCTCATCCGCGCGCCAGATTCGGCCCGAGGGGTTATGCGGCGAGCAGAAGAACCACAGTTTTGGACGGTGAGTTTTGAGCTGAACTTCAATCAGATTAAAATCCAGCTGATAGCGGTTTTCCTTCACGCTCAGCGGATTTGCAAGCACCCGCACGCCCTGTCGCTGTGTCGCCATCGCAAACGGGTCATACACCGGGGTATTCATCATCACGCAGTCGCCGGGTTTGCAGAACGCCTGAACCGTATAGTGCAGCGTGGAAACGGTGCCGTAGGTCAGGGTGATCCATGACTTATGCACCTCAACCTGATGACGGGTGCGCTGGAAGGCGATGACCGCATCGTAGAATTCGTCGAAGCACCAGGTGTAACCGAAGGTGCCATGCTCCACGATGCGCTGGAAGCCTTCAATCACGGCGGGTGGCGAGGTGAAATCCATGTCTGCTATCCACAGCGGGATAAATCCCTCCGGGACATCACCGAAACGCGAGCACACAAACGTATGATCCCATTTACGGCATTTATCGCTTTTACGCTCAATGATTCTGTCGAAATCAAACACAACGTCCCCCTGTTAAATTAAGGCTTCAATGCCGGATTTGACGCTCTGCACCTGCGGACCGATGATCACCTGAACGCTGTGGGCATCAAGCACCACTACTGACAAGGCGCCCGCGGCCTTCAGCGCCTGCTGGTCGATAAGCCCCATATCTTTTACCACCAGACGTAAGCGGGTAATGCAGTTGTCGAGCGACTCAATATTCTCTTTACCGCCAAGCGCGCGAAGAATAAGCCCATGATCGTATTTCGATTTTCCACGTGCCCGGGTATTGGCTTCCACCGCCTGGAGCGCACCCTGCGCGTCAACCTCACGGCCCGGCGTTTTAATATCGTGCCTGAGGATGTACCAGCGGAAGACGAAGAAGTAGATAGCAAACCAGGCGATACCCACCGGGAACAGCAGATACCATTTGGTCGACATCCCCTGCATGACGCCGAAGATCAGCAGATCCAGAATGCCGCCGTCGGTGTTGCCGATGGTGACGCCGAGCAGCGCCATCACCATCAGCGCCAGGCCAGACATAACGATATGAAACGCGTAAAGCACAGGGGCAATAAACAGGAACAGGAACTCAATCGGCTCTGAAATACCCGTGACAACTGAAACCAGCACGCCTGAAAGCAGCAGCCCTTTAATCACCGGACGGTTTTCCGGGCGCGCGGTGCGGTAGATAGCGTAAGCCACGGCAGGCAGGCCGAAGATAAATGTCGGCATAAACCCTTGCGATAAAAATGCCGTAACGTGCGGGCTAAACGGCAGGCCAGCTTTCAGCTCGGCGTAGAAAATGTTCAGCGCACCGGCCACTTCCTGGCCGTTAACCATCTCAATGCCGCCCGCCGGGGTGAAGCGCACCATCGCCAGCAGGATGTGGTGCAGGCCAAAAGGTTTGAGCAGCAGTACGCCTACGCCATACAGGAATGGCCCAAAGACGCTGGTGCTCTGGATGATATGACCAATCCCGGCAATGCCCATTGCCACATATTCCCACAGCAGGGGGATAAACAAGCCGACCAGCGACAGGGTGAGGGCGGTAATGATGGGCACAAAACGAATGCCGCTAAAGAAGGCAAACGCGTCGTGCAGCACCGTGTCCTGGAAACGTTCGTGCAGGAAGTAGGTGATCACCCCTACCACAATGCCGCCGAGCACGCCCATCTCCAGCGTTTGAATGCCAAGCACAATGGATTGTCCCACCTGTCTCATGGTGGCGGCATCCGCAAGCTGGTGGGTGGCGGTCAGGTAGTAGTTGATGCTCATGTTCATCAGCATGTAGCCAACGAATCCGGCAAAAGCGCCCACCGCTTTATTACGTCTGGCAAGGCCCATCGGGATCGCCATGGCAAACATCAGCGGCAGATAGGTAAAAGCAAAGCCGCCGACCATGGCGATAAAACCAAAGGTGAGCTGCGTTAACTCGCCGCCCAGAAAGGGAAAACTTTTGATGGTGGAAGGGCTGGTGACAGAACTACCGATACCTAACAACAACCCCATAAAGGCCAACAGTGAGACCGGGAACATAAACGTCTTTCCCAGGCTCTGGAAAAACTCCCACGCTTTCGATTTAAACGACTTTTCCTGTGTCATGTAGGGACTCCTCGGTTTTTTAGGATAATGGAAGGCGCTGTCCGGCTTAAGGACGCGCCTTCATATTTGCGAGGCTTATAGTTATTTTTTTAGGTACTAACGTTATGCGCGATGGGTTCAGGCTTCAGCCGCAAGCAGCAGCCGGTTCGCCGAGCCGCAAACGGTGATTTTGCTTCTGACCACCTCTTTCATGGCATCCATGCCGACGCGCATGTAGAAGCGCGGATCGTTGCCCTGTGGGTTCTCGGCAAACCAGGCTTTGACTGCGTCAGAGAAGGCGATTTTCAGCTCTGTTGCGACGTTAACTTTGCAGACGCCCAGCTCAATGGTGCGGCGCACATCCTCATCCGGCACATCACTCGCACCGTGCAGCACCAGCGGCACTGTCACTACCTCGCGGATCTCGGCCAGCCGCTGGAAGTCGATTTTTGGGCGTTTGGTATAAAGACCGTGCGCGGTACCGATGGCAACGGCGAGGCTGTCCACGCCTGTCATTTCGACAAAGCGTTTTGCTTCCTGCGGGTCGGTCAGGAACGCGCTTTCGGCGTCGACGCTCATGTCATCTTCCACTCCGCCCAGTCGGCCCAGTTCGGCCTCGACGCTACAGTCGTTGAGGTGGCAGAAATCGACGACCGATTTCACCAGCTTGACGTTTTGTTCGAAGGGGTAATGGCTACCGTCGATCATTGCGCTACGTACGCCGGCATGGACTTTGCGGCGAATGTCGTCCAGCGATTCGTGGTGATCGAGGTGTAGCGCCAGCGGCATGTCATAAGTAAGGGAATATGCGCTGCACAAGGCGTAGATCTCTTCCAGCGCAATATGTTTAAACGTCCCCGGCGTACCCGCGAGGATCACCGGCGATCGCATTTCGCTACAGACTTCGAGGATCGCCTGGATCGTCTCGGCGTTATGGATGTTAAAGGCCGGAACGGCATAGCCCTTCGCCTGTGCGTCCTGCAAAAGATATTTGGTAGAAATAATACTCATGAGCCTGTCCTCTTAAGCCTGCCACGGATGAATAACGACGCCCTGGACCACACGGTTAACCGTACCGCTGGCGGATGGCGTATCCGGCGTATTGCCAACGTGCAGAGACTGGGTCAGTGCGAAGACCTGGGCGTACATCAGGAAGCAGAACGCCTGCTCCATATCGTTAAATGAACGGGAAGGCGGCAGCAGGATATGCGGGCCAGCTTCAATGACCGGATCCGTTTCGGCTGCAATGGCTACCACGCGCATGGCCTGACGATCGCGTCGCAGTTCGGCGAGCAGATCCCGATCGTACTGACGCGTATACGGATGGCTGGAGACAAACACGACGACCAGCGTTTCGTTGTCCACCAGCGACTTAGGCCCGTGACGGAAACCCGTTGGCGAATCGTAGAATGCCGCCAGCTTGCCGGCGGTCAGCTCCAGCACCTTCAGCGCAGACTCCCGTGCGGCGCCCTGTAATCCACCGCTGCCCAGATAAACAATGCGTTTCCACGGTTCGTTACCAAAGACGCCGGGACTGAAATCGCCAAGCGATGTGAGGATCGCCTGACAGCGATCGGACACGTCGCGGAACGTTTTGCTGTTGATCGTTTCCGGTGCGAATACCGCCAGGCAGCTCGCCATCATGGTGGTGATGCTGCTTGTCATCGCGAACCCGCGATCGTGCGTTTCGGCTGGCATGAGCAGAGCGCAGGCGTTATCGCTGTCGACAGCATTCTGGTACAGGCTGCCTGCTTCATTACAGGTGATCGACAGGTGGTAGCACTCCGGTACAAACTGATTCGCCAGCTCAACGGCGGCGACGCTCTCCGGGCTATTGCCAGAACGGGCGAAAGAGACCAGCAGCAGCGGGTGCGAAGGGCTGAAATAATCCATCGGGTTGGTGACCAGATCGGTCGTAGGTATCGCGGTGATGTTTTTCCCCGTGTGGCTGGCAAGCCATGGCGCAATGATGTCGCCGATAAAAGCAGACGTACCCGCGCCGGTCAGAACGATCCGCAGATCGGGCTTGCGCAACAGTGGCGTCAGAAAACTGTCGATCGACGCGCGCAGATTATCAATATTGTTGAGCGAGCGAAGCCAGCTGGCTGGCTGCTGGCGGATCTCTTTTTCGGTCCAGGTGCCGGTGGTGGCGATAGTGGTTTGTGGCATAACTCAGTCCTTAGTCGTGTGAATTCCACATCAGACGCTGGCAAATGTGTCGCTATCTTTCGTTTCGTTTCACTTGTTCACTTTAGCAGTTAAATAAAATTTATAGAAAAGAAATCGAAAGTTCAATGGCGAAAAAGAAATAAAACGAAAAGTGTGATCGCGAAAGGAAAGGCGAAAATCAAGGAAAGGAAAAGAAAGGCCTTACGATCGTCTTCCGTAAGGCCAACAGGGCACACTGTGAAGGGGCTACAGGGAAAGAGCCTGACCCTGGATCCAGATCTGCCGGAGGTGTAAACCCGCATCCAGCGCAAGAACATTGGCGCGTTTGCCTGGCGCTAACGTTCCCAGCAGGTGATCCATACCGAGCAGACGAGCAGGATGCAGCGAGGCCATATGGATTGCGTTTTCTGGGGCGATCCCCGTATGCTCCACCATATTTCGCACGGCGGCATCCAGCGCGAGCGTGCTGCCCGCCAGCCCGCCTGAGGCCGTGCGGACAACGCCGCCCTGCATCTCGACATTTTCACCACACAACGTATAGCGCCCATCAGGCATACCCGCCGCCTGCATGGCATCGGTAATCAGCACCGTACGATCCTTCGCGCAGCAACAACATAGCCGCATGGCTCCAGGATGAACGTGATGCCCGTCGGCAATAAGCTCCAGCCACGCGCGTGGGTCCGTAAGCCCGGCGCCAACCATGCCGGGCTCCCGGTGGTGTAACCCCGTCATGCCGTTGTAGCAGTGCACCAGCCCGGCTGCGCCTGCATCAAATGCGGCCAGGGTTTGCGCGTATGTAGCGGCGCTGTGGCCCAGCATGACGCGTATCCCTTTTTGCTTGAAGTGATGGATCGCCTTCAGGGCATCCACTTTTTCCGGAGCAAGCGCCACCACCCGCAGCGTGTTCTGCGAAACCGCAATCAGCTCATCAAGTTCCGCGAGATCCAGTTCGCGAAACAGTTCTGGCGGGTGCGCCCCTTTGTTCTGCGGTGTAAAGTACGGGCCTTCCAGATAGCTGCCCAGGATCTGCGCGCCGGGGCCACCGGCATGACAGCGCCGGGCAATGCGCCGTAACGCGCCATGGATCGCCTCCAGCGGAGCGGTGACGGTGGTAGGCAGAAACGCCCCCACGCCTTCACGCGCTTTGTGCACGGCTAACCGGTCCAGCACGTCGGGCGCATCATCCATCACATCCACACCCGCGCCGCCGTGGACGTGGATATCAATGTATGCCGGGCAAAGCAGGTCTGCCTCGCGGGTATTAACCCCTGCCGGAATCGGCTCGATGGCGGTGATGACGCCTCTATCCATACGCAGCTGATGGTCATCCAGCCAGCCCTGCCCGGTAAGCAGACGACGCGCGCGCAGCAGCTGGCTCATATCCCTTCCTCGGCGGGCGCTTCCTCGCGACAGCGTGCAAGTTCATCCACCAGGCTGGTCAGGCCGCGATGGCCGCACTCCAGCGCCTGCAAACGAAAGGCTTCACTGCTCAATCCGTCGCGCTCCAGAACCATCTCCAGCAAAAGCTGGAGATTGGTGCCAGTGATCACTTCGCTGCCGGGGCGCTGCATCGCGAGGGTAGAGGCCACACGAAACGGCGTACCGCCGAGAAGATCGGTGAGAAACACAATATCGTGCTCTGCATCCAGTTCATTCACTGCCTGCTCAAGCTGCCCGGTCAGCCGCGCAGTGGTGGAGCTTTCCGGAAAATCGATGGCGATAAACTGCGGCTGTTCGCCGAGGATTTGCTTCATCGCCTGTTCCAGCCCGCTGGCAAAACCGCCGTGACCCGTCAAAATAATGCCTAACATCGCAACCTCTTTGCTTTTTACAGGAAGTGACAGAATTTACCGACAACGCCCAGCACCACGGTGATACCAATCAGGCGCAGCGGGCTCCAGCCACGGCGTACCAGCCAGAACATGGTCAGGGTGTAGACCAGCGGCAGAAAGGCGGGCATCAGTTTGTCGATCACATCGGTTTGCAGTTTGACGACCGCATCCCCGGCTTTAATCTCGAGTGTGGTATTCAGGCGCACATAGGTTGCCACCAGCGCACCAATCACTGTCATCCCGACAATGGACGCAGCATGACCAACCTTTTTGGTGTTGGCCTTGATCAGCGGGATCGCGGCGACACCCATTCGATAGGCATAGTGCGCCAGACCAAAACGCAGGCCGAGATGCACCACGTTAAACAGCACGATAAAGACCACCGCGCCAAGAATGGATCCCTGTAGCGCCAGGCTGGCGCCAATCCCCCCGCAGATGGGCAGCAGGGTCAGCCAGAACATGGCGTCACCAATGCCACCGAGCGGTGCGCCGACGGCAATTTTAGTGCTCTGGATGCTGTTCACATCCTGCTTGGAACGCTCCATTGCCAGAATAATGCCGATGACGAAGGTCACCAGGAACGGGTGGGTGTTGAAGAAGCCCATATGGCCTTTCATGGCGCGCGCCAGGTCCCGCTTATTGGTGTGGATCTTTTTCAGCGCGGGCAGTAGCCCATACAGCCAGCCGGAGGCCTGCATACGCTCGTAGTTAAACGAGGCCTGTAGCAGCATGGAACGCCAGGCGACACGGTTAATATCCTTTTTCGTTAGCTCAGCGCCAATACTCTGGTCTTCGTAGACGTTTTCATTCACGCCGGTCAGCAGTGTCTCTTCACTTTCAGACACGCCCGGCAGGGTGGTGTGATTAGATGCCATCTTCAAATTCCTCTTTATGGGCCGCAGGCGCCGTGGGTTCAGGCGATTTGCGCAGCAGGTCGATCAGCGCCATCGCCAGCGCAGCCGCGGCAATCGCCAGCACCGGGAGTTTCAGCCAGGCCGCGGCGACAAAGCCGATAATGAAGTAAGGGATGTAAACGTTTTTCATCATGATCTTCAGCAGCACGGCGAAGCCGATCGCTGGCATGATGCCGCCCGCGACGCCGAGACCGTCGATCAGACGTTCCGGCAGCACGTCAATGGCGGTTTTCGCATGTTCAGCCCCGAAGTAGATGGGCAGAAATGCACACAGGAAGTAGAAGACGCCGAGCGCCAGCAGTGCCAGATAGTTGACCCGTTCAATACCACGGGTGTCTGCGTTAGCCGCCATGCGATCGCAACGGGACATCACGCCGGACATCACCGAGAAGAGGAAGGTGATCCCCATCTGAACCGCCACGGCAAACGGCACGGCGACCCCAACGGCGACATCCGGCTTCACGCCTGTAGTAATGGCAAATGTGGTGCCAACGATGGTGCCGATAATCACGTTTGGCGGCTGCGCGCCCGCCAGCGGCGCGAGTCCCATCCAGACCAGTTCTAACGTACCGCCGGTCAGAATTCCGGTGTGCAAATCGCCCAGAATCAGGCCAACCAGTGGCCCGAGTACCACCGGACGGTGCATGTGTGTTAAGCCGTTAAACATATCCAGGCCCGCTATAAAGGCGAGAAGCCCCAGCGCGAAAGCCTGCAACAGACTGATTTCCATTGTGAATCCCTCAGAGCAGTTTAAAGAGATCCAAAGCAGTCTCTGTTGGAACGCCCTGAACGAAGCATTCCACTCCGGCCGCCTTCAGGCCGTTAAACGCGGCGATATCGTTCGCGTCTACAGATACCGTTTTGGCAATTTGCTGTTTGCCACTGGCGTAATGCATATTTCCGACGTTAATACGGGTGATGGGCACGCCGCCCTCGACCAGCGTTAAAAAATCAGCCGGTGTTTTACAGACCAGCAGAATTTTCTGCCGGTCGGCGGCGCGATGAATGTTGTCGATCACTTTTTGCAGGGACCAGAAACGCACGGCGATGCCTTCCGCCAGCACCATCTCCATCAGGTTTTGCTGAACCGGATCGTCTGCAACCTCGTCATTTGCCACCAGCACCAGGTTCGCCCCCGCAAACCCCACCCACTGTACGCCCACCTGACCGTGGATCAGGCGTTCATCAATGCGGCATAAGACAATGTTTGGCATAGCGTTTTCCTCTTTTTAATTATGCGTGTTGAGTCGTTACGCCTTCGCAGGCGGCATGGTACTGCTGGAGTATGTCCTGAATGTGGTCGAGGATGAGTTCCCGTGGTGTGGACCTGAGAGCGCCATCGCGAACTTTGCTGTACTGCAACGGCAGATACTGGCTGATCAGCGGCAGCGGGATCGGTTCATCCGCCAGGTTGCGTACCAGCCGCTCAAAGGCGTCGTCAATCTGGCTGTCTGGCCAGTAATAGCGCACGCGGTCGGAATAGCTGTAACCGCGCGCCAGGCGACGGGCATTGCCGTCGCCGTGATAGTGGCTTTGCCAGTATTCCGGGCGATCGAGCATCACGTTTTCCAGGACGTGACGCAGCCCTGAGCAGGCTTTTGCCGGCAGCAGCTCTTCTTCAATTGCTGCCAGTGAGAACAGCGCTTCGCGCAGCGCGAAGGTTAGCGCAGGGCCGACTTTCAGAATGGCGAAGTGATCTTTCACCAACTGGCGCAGCGCCTGCGGCGTCTGGTAATCGGTAGAGTGTGCTTCAAATACAAGCGTGTCGTAGGCTTCAACCATCTCGCTCAGCGCGACGGCTTTATGCGGTTGATAGTCACAAACCTGCGCATGGTCGAACTCAACGCCAGGCTGAACCACCAGGCCAATAATGCGCGGCCAGATGTCGCTTAACCCTTCCTTCTCGAATGCGTGGCGGTGTGCCTCAAGCGTGGCGCGTGCCGCCTCTGGCGTGGTGACCTCAAGCTCGGTCAGCGTCTCGTGTGCCCCACCGGGAACCGGAACTTCCGTGCCGATAACGTAGACCAGATCGGCTACGCCAAATTGCTCGAGACAGGTGGTTTCGGCAATTTTAGCCAGCCGAGCGGCACGCCCGGCAACGATTGCATCGGTTAACGGAACCGGGTCGTCTTCGCAGGACATGCTGCAATCGAGGTGAATTTTTTTAAATCCGGCCGCCACGTAGCTTCTGAGCAGATCGTCGGCGTTCGCCATCGCCTGCGAAGCCGGCAGGTTTTGCCAGCGGTTTGGACCTAAATGATCGCCGCCAAGGATCAGCTGCGAGGTGGGGAAACCAAGAGATCCCGCCAGCTTGCAGACAAACCCATAAAAATCGGCGGGCGTCATACCGGTATAACCGCCAAACTGATCCACCTGGTTTGAGGTGGCTTCTATCAGCAGGGGCGTCTGTTGTGAATGGGCGTAACGTAGTGCAGCTTCAAGTACCAGTGGATGTGCGGAACAGACGGCATAAATCCCGTTTGTATTCCCCCGTTTATGTTGTTCCACCATTTCTGTCAGATGTTTCACTTTCCTCTCCATTTCGGATGGTGTTGGTATTCATCTTTCGTTTTGTTTCATTTGATACTGCATTATGGTGAGGTAAAAATAAAACGAAAGATAATAGTTTTCCGATCTGTTTCACAAAAGAAACATAATGAAAGGTTTCAGCGGCGGTTAAGCTTGCGTCCGCACCCCATACAGGGCTTGCATTCCCTCAAAAGAAAGGCGTTAATAAGCAAAACGAAATGAAACGAAAGTGTATTTACTAAGGAGCTCGTATGAGCAGCACCGATTCATCCGCAGAGAAGCGCATCACCGGCACCAGTGAAAGGCGAGAGCAGATCATTCAGCGGTTGCGGGCGCAAGGAAGCGTGCAGGTTAACGATCTTTCTCTTTTATTCGGCGTGTCGACGGTGACGATCCGTAACGATCTGGCCTTTCTGGAAAAGCAGGGGATTGCCGTTCGCGCTTACGGCGGCGCGCTGATTTGCGAAGGCAATGCCCCCGGCGTGGAGCCGTCCGTTGAGGACAAAAGTTCCCTTAATACGGCAGTGAAGCGCAGCATCGCGCAGGCGGCGGCTGAACTGGTGAAGCCGGGTCACCGCATTATTCTGGACTCCGGCACCACAACCTTTGAAATTGCCCGCATGCTGCGCCAGCACACCGATGTCATTGCCATGACCAACGGGATGAACGTGGCAAACGCGCTGCTGGAAGCGGAGGGCGTAGAGCTGCTGATGACCGGCGGGCACTTGCGCCGTCAGTCGCAGTCCTTCTATGGCGATCAGGCGGAGCAGTCCTTACAGAATTACCATTTTGACCTGCTGTTCCTGGGCGTCGATGCCATCGATCTCGACCGGGGGGTGAGTACGCACAACGAGGATGAAGCCCGTCTGAACCGCAAAATGTGCGAGGTGGCGGAGCGTATTATCGTTGTCACTGACTCCAGCAAGTTTAACCGTTCAAGCCTGCATAAAATCATTGATACTCAGCGGATCGACATGATTATCGTTGATGAAGGCATTCCGGCGGAAAGCCTTGAAGGATTACGCAAAAGCGGGATCGATGTGGTGCTGGTCTAAAGAGGCTTTTCCCCTCTCCCTAACCCTCTCCCCATAGGGAGAGGGTTCCCCAGTAATTTGAAAGCAAAAGCTATAACGTTGCCTCAGAATAACTGAGGGCTTTCAGCGATGCCTCGGTCCGGCTGTAAATCGCTGAGGCGTTTCCTGTAGGCCGGGGCGAGGCGCAGAGATGCGCCGAGAGGGCGGGCTTTACAGGGATGTTACCTCCGCCCGTCCCCGATAAGCCGGAAGGAATAAGCCGAAGGCACCGCGAAGCGGCGATTTACCGCCGGAAGCCCGGGTCGCCAGGGTGGTGGCGACTGAGCCACCCTGGCACGTTCACCGGTCATGTCGTGACAGAGTAGCAAGGAACATAAAGTGAACGGAATGACCACCAGAGCCGTATGTTCCCCCTCACCCCAGCCCTCTCCCTCAAGGGAGAGGGGGCCGTCTGTGCAGGCATTATTTTGTGGGGAACCCACAGCTCCATAGGGGAGAGGGGACTGCCCGGTGCGGTTTTTTACCCTCTCCCTGGTGGGGAGAGGACAGGGTGAGGGGCCATCACGTCACCGGCGCCGGGTTAAACACCGCCAGCGAGTTATGCAATCCCCATTGATCGGAGAAGGTTTTCTTCCGCCCGCTTGCCACATCCAGAATGAAGTGGAACAGCTTCCAGCCCACCTCTTCAATACTCTCTTCCCCGGTGGCGATGGTGCCCGCGTTGATATCCATTAAGTCATACCAGCGGTTTGCCAGCTCGGTGCGGGTCGCCATTTTGATCACCGGTACCGCCATCAGGCCGTACGGCGTGCCGCGCCCGGTGGTAAAGACCTGTACCGTAATGCCGGACGCTACCTGCTGGGTGCCGCAAACGAAATCACTGGCAGGCGTTGCCGCGTAGATCAGGCCGCGTTTGGTTGGACGCTGGCCAGGTGAGAGCACTTCCACAATCGCGCTCTGGCCGGATTTGGCAATCGATCCGAGGGCCTTTTCCACCACGTTCGCCAGGCCGCCTTTCTTGTTACCCGGAGACGGGTTGGCGCTGCGGTCGGTTTTGCCCATGTCGAGATAGTTATCGTACCAGGCCATCTCCTCCAGCAGGCGTTTGCCCACCTCTTCGTTGACGGCGCGCGGCGTGAGCAGGTGGATAGCATCACGTACTTCGGTGACTTCGGAGAACATTACCGTGGCGCCGCAGCGCACGAACAGATCGGAGGCATAACCGACCGCCGGGTTAGCGGTGACGCCGGAAAACGCATCGCTGCCGCCACACTGTGTCCCAACGACCAGTTCAGAGGCCGGGCAGGTTTCACGCTGGCGTTTGTTCAGCTTCTCCAGATGGCGCTCTGCCACCTGTAAAATGTCGTCGACCATCGATCTGAAGCCGACATGGTGTTCATCCTGAAGACGCACAATACTGGCATCGTCAACCGGAATGGCTTTCACATCCTCCGTACCCTGCAACAGGCGTTCTGGCTGCAATTTTTCACAGCCGAGACCAATCACCATGACCTCACCGCCAAAGTTTGGGTTAAGGGCGATATTGTGAATCGTGCGGATCGGCACGACCGCTGCGGGCGCGTTGATCGCCACGCCGCAGCCGTACAGGTGGTTAAGACCCACCACGCCGTCAACGTTGGGGTATTTCGGCAGCAGATCGCGCTCAATAATTTTCACCACGTAATCCACTACGCCCGCCACGCAATGCACGCTGGTGGTGATGCCAAGCAGGTTTTTGGTTCCCACGCTGCCATCCGCGTTGCGGTAACCTTCGAAGGTATAACCCTCCAGCGGAGGCAACGGCTCAGGGACGCGGGTAGCCAGCGGCAACGACTCCAGCGGCGGGGCGGTGGGCAGTTCAACCAGCGACTCCTCAATCCAGCTACCCTGCGGGATAGCGCGCACCGCATAGCCGATGACTTCGCCGTAGCGCACGATTTCGCCCTGCGCCGGAATATCGACCAGTGCGACTTTATGCCCCTGCGGAATGTGTTCAATCAGCTCCAGGCCATCCGGAAAGCGGGTGCCAGCTTTTAAGCCATTGTCGTTGACAATAATCGCCACGTTATCGGTATCGTGCACTTTTATATAGAACGCCGTCGGCGACGCCTGTCGAATTTCAATATCGGCCATTGTTCACTCTTCTCCAGCAAAATATCTGATACTAAATATAGCCAGATGGTTAATTGTTTCTTATTGAGGAAATAAAGAATGTCAGGAGAGGAAAGGTGAGAATGTGATCGCGATCGCTCCCGAACCACTAATCGTTGATTCTGTGCATCAGCGCCCACTGCATTGGGCATATGCTCAAAATAGCGTGCTACTCCCGTTGGATAATTGAGCATTGAAACAATGTACTGCCGGGTGGTGACGATTATACTGAATGACGATTTTATAACGCCAAAATTCAGTCAGGAAAATAAATATAACGCTGACGCTGAGTCGGAATAAATAAGAAAAGCTACTGGCTAAAACTGCGGAATTAAAAAAGGTATAAGTAATGAGTAACGATATCTTCCCGAATAAATTTAAAGCGGCCCTTGCGGCGCACCAGATTCAGATTGGTTGCTGGTCTGCGCTGGCCAACCCCATCAGCACCGAAGTGCTGGGCCTGGCCGGGTTCGACTGGCTGGTGCTGGACGGCGAACATGCGCCAAACGATATCAGCACGTTTATTCCGCAGCTGATGGCGCTGAAAGGCAGCCACAGCGCGCCGGTGGTGCGTGTACCCACCAACGAGCCGGTGATCATCAAGCGTCTGCTGGATATCGGCTTCTACAACTTCCTGATCCCGTTTGTTGAAACGGAAGAAGAAGCGGTGCTGGCCGTGGCGGCGACCCGCTATCCACCGGAAGGGATCCGCGGCGTCTCCGTCTCGCACCGCGCCAACATGTTTGGCACCGTGCCGGACTATTTCGCCCAGTCCAACAAGAACATCACCATTCTGGTTCAGATCGAGAGCCAGCAGGGGGTCGATAACGTCGACGCCATTGCCGCGACGGAGGGAGTAGACGGCATTTTCGTCGGCCCGAGCGATCTGGCGGCCGCCTTTGGTCATCTGGGTAACGCCAGCCATCCGGACGTGCAGCGCGCAATTCAGCACATTTTTGCCCGTGCCAAAGCGCACGGTAAACCGTGCGGCATTCTGGCGCCAGTGGAAGCCGATGCCCGCCGCTACCTGGAGTGGGGCGCAACGTTTGTCGCCGTCGGCAGCGACCTCGGCGTATTCCGCGCCGCCACGCAGAAATTAGCGGACGCTTTTAAAAAATAACCATCATTGAGGAAACAGATTATGACGCTGAAAGTGGGTTTTATTGGCCTGGGTATCATGGGCAAACCAATGAGCAAAAACCTCATCAAAGCAGGTTACTCACTGGTGGTTTTCGATCGTAATTCAGACGCGGTGGCAGAGGTGATTGCGGCTGGCGCAGAAACGGCGACAACCGCAAAAGCGATTGCTGAGCAGTGCGACGTGATTATCACCATGCTGCCAAACTCCCCGCACGTGAAAGAGGTGGCGCTGGGTGAGAACGGCATTATCGACGGCGCGAAGCCGGGTCTGGTGGTGATCGACATGAGTTCTATCGCACCGCTGGCAAGCCGCGAAATCAGCGAAGCGCTGAAAGCGAAGGGCGTGGAGATGCTGGATGCGCCGGTCAGCGGCGGTGAACCGAAAGCCATCGACGGCACCCTGTCGGTGATGGTCGGGGGCGATAAAGCCGTGTTCGACAAATACTACGACCTGATGAAAGCCATGGCTGGCTCCGTGGTGCACACCGGTGAAATTGGCGCAGGCAACGTCACCAAGCTGGCAAACCAGGTGATTGTGGCGTTGAACATCGCGGCCATGTCCGAAGCGCTGACGCTGGCCACCAAAGCGGGCGTTAATCCGGATCTGGTCTATCAGGCCATTCGCGGTGGTCTGGCGGGCAGCACCGTGCTGGATGCCAAGGCGCCGATGGTGATGGATCGTAACTTCAGGCCGGGCTTCCGCATCGATCTGCACATTAAGGATCTGGCGAATGCGCTGGATACCTCCCACGGCGTGGGCGCGCAGTTGCCGCTGACTGCCGCCGTCATGGAGATGATGCAGGCGCTGCGTGCGGACGGTCTGGGCACCGCCGATCACAGCGCGTTAGCGTGCTATTACGAAAAACTGGCGAAGGTTGAAATTGCTCGCTAATGACGTCCCGCCCGGTGGCGTTACGCTTACCGGGCCTACGGCTCAGGCATACAACTATGAAAATCGTAATCGCGCCAGACTCTTATAAAGAAAGCCTGTCTGCCACTGAGGTGGCGCAGGCGATAGAAAAAGGATTTCGGGAAATTTTCCCCGACGCTCATTACGTGTCCGTTCCCGTTGCTGACGGCGGAGAAGGTACGGTTGAAGCGATGATCGCCGCGACGCAGGGCACCTGGCAGCAGGCTGTCGTCACCGGCCCGTTAGGGGAAAAGGTGAAGGCCAGCTGGGGGATGTCGGGCGACGGTACCACCGCGTTTATCGAGATGGCCGCCGCCAGCGGCCTGGTGCTTGTTCCTCCCGCGCAGCGTAACCCGCTGGTCACGACGTCGCGCGGGACGGGGGAGCTGATCCTCAGCGCGCTGGATAAAGGCGCGCGCAACATCATTATCGGTATCGGCGGGAGCGCAACCAACGATGGGGGCGCGGGTATGATGCAGGCGCTGGGCGCGAGGTTTACGGATGCGAACGGGACGGAGATCGGCTACGGCGGCGGCAGCCTGATGGCGCTTAACCGGATTGATATTTCCGATCTCGATCCGCGTCTTCAGGGATGCGCAATCCGCGTCGCCTGTGACGTGACGAATCCGCTGGTGGGTGAAAGCGGCGCGTCGCGTATCTTTGGCCCGCAAAAAGGCGCCACGGAGGAGATGATCCTCGAACTTGACGCCAATCTTAGCCACTACGCCGGGGTGATCAAAAAATCGCTGCGCATTGACGTCAACCGGGTTCCGGGGGCTGGCGCCGCGGGCGGCATGGGCGCGGCGCTGATGGCCTTCCTGGGCGCTGAGCTGAAAAGCGGCATCGAGATTGTCACTCAGGCGCTCAATCTTGAAGAACATATTCACGACTGCACGTGGGTGCTGACGGGGGAAGGGCGCATCGACAGCCAGAGCATTAATGGCAAAGTGCCCGTCGGCGTGGCGAGCGTCGCCAAAAAATACCATAAGCCGGTGATCGGGATTGCCGGAAGTCTGACGCAGGATGTGGGTGTGGTGCATCAGCACGGCATCGACGCGGTGTTCAGCGTACTGACCCGCATCGGCTCACTGGAAGAGGCGTTCCAGGGAGCGTATGACAACATTTACCGCGCCTCGCGGAATATCGCGGCCACATTGCAGGTAGGCATGCGTAGCCAGGGGTGACAGCGGCGCGCAAACCCTCTATACTGCGCGCCGAAGCTGACCAGACAGTCGCCGCTTCGTCGTCGTCCCTTTCGGGGGAGACGGGCGGAGGGGAGGAAAGTCCGGGCTCCACAGGGCAGGGTGCCAGGTAACGCCTGGGGGGGAAACCCACGACCAGTGCAACAGAGAGCAAACCGCCGATGGCCCGCGCAAGCGGGATCAGGTAAGGGTGAAAGGGTGCGGTAAGAGCGCACCGCGCGGCTGGTAACAGTCCGTGGCACGGTAAACTCCACCCGGAGCAAGGCCAAATAGGGGTTCACATGGTACGGCCCGTACTGAACCCGGGTAGGCTGCTTGAGCCAGTGAGCGATTGCTGGCCTAGATGAATGACTGTCCACGACAGAACCCGGCTTATCGGTCAGCTTCAACTTCTTACGAAACCCCGCTTCGGCGGGGTTTTTGCTTTCAGAAGGTTGCAGGCCGGGTAAGCGAAGCGCCAAACGACATCAATTCTCAATTTTGCGATGCTAAGCACATTTCACTATTTGCCTGACTGTGTGTTCCTCTCATCTGCTGCGCATGATCGTAATCACAAAATTTAACGCTATAAAATTAGAAAATTTTAGTGTTGATAAGATGTTGTAAATGTTTAGTCAGTGATGCCGAATGTTATTCATTTGATAATTTAATATTGAATCTAAAAACATTCTTCTGGTGAATGTGTGATATATCCCACTCTTTAACCGGAAAGTGAATAAATATTCCTGGTAAAGTTGATAAACCACAAAAATGTTTTAAAGGAATAATGGTGTTTTATTAACCTTTAATTGCCTGAAAGATAGCCTTTATTAATATTTTTAAGGCAAAAAAATTCACGCTGGTTATTGCCATGAAATAAATTTATTACCGCGTTTTTTATTGATCAATATCAGCGTAAATGCGTATTTTTATTGTGATAAGTATTTGATTTATAAAGACATAAATAGATTTCTGGTGCGATTGAAAACAGAGCGTCCTGGCAAATTGTGAGTAACAGCACATACCCCCTGAAACAATATTGGGTAGAATCCGCTGCGTCATAGGGAAATAAGCGCAGAATATTATGAATACTATTATTCTACCGAAAACACAGCACCTCGTGGTATTTCAGGAAGTCATCAAAAGTGGCTCCATAGGTTCTGCTGCAAGACAACTGGGGCTGACGCAACCTGCCGTCAGCAAAATCATCAGCGACATCGAATCCTACTTTGGGGTGGAAGTGATGGTGCGTAAGAACACCGGCGTAAAACTCACTGCCGCCGGTCAGGTGCTGCTGTCCTACGCTGAGTCGATCACCCGCGAAATGAAAAACATGGTGAGCGAGATTAACAGCCTCAGTTTCAGTACCGTCATGGACGTCTCTTTTGGCTATCCGTCGCTGATTGGCTTCACCTTCCTGTCCGGGATGATCAAAAAATTCAAGGAAGTGTTCCCGAAAGCGCGCGTCTCAATGTATGAAGCGCAGCTCTCTTCATTCCTGCCCGCCATTCGCGATGGCCGGCTGGATTTCGCCATCGGCACGCTGAGCGACGGGATGCAGCTTCAGGATCTTCACGTTGAGCCACTGTTTGAATCCGAGTTTGTGCTGGTGGCGAGTAAATCACGAACGTGCACCGGCCCGACCAGACTGGCATCGCTCACGCACGAGCAGTGGGTGATGCCGCAAACCGATATGGGCTACTACAACGAACTCCTGACCACCCTGCAAGACAACCACATCAGCATTGAAAACATCGTCCAGACCGATTCCGTCGTCACCATCTATAACCTTGTCCTCAATGCCGATTACCTGACGGTGATCCCCCGTGACATGATTGCGCCATTCGGCTCGGACCAGTTTATTGTTCTGCCGGTGGAAGATGAATTACCCGTGGCGCGTTATGCCGCCGTGTGGTCAAAAAATTACAGTATTAAAAAATCGGCGTCAGTATTAGTTGAACTGGCAAAACAATATTCGTCGATGAATATCGAAAAACGACGATAGAAATAATGATGATTTAAAACACCCGGAGCGACGCTTTTTAACGCTCTGATACCCTGACTTTGCCTGAAAACAATGAATTATTATAACGAGGATATTATGCACATTACTTACGATCTCCCGGTGACCATTGAAGATATTCAGGACGCCAGAAAAAGACTGGCGGGAAAGATCTATAAAACCGGTATGCCGCGCTCGAATTATCTGAGCGAACGGTGTAAGGGTGAGATATTCCTGAAATTTGAAAATATGCAGCGTACCGGTTCGTTTAAAATACGTGGGGCGTTCAATAAATTAAGCTCGCTGACCGATGCGGAAAAACGCAAGGGCGTGGTGGCCTGCTCTGCGGGAAACCATGCGCAGGGGGTCTCGCTCTCCTGTGCGATGCTCGGCATTGACGGCAAAGTAGTGATGCCGATGGGCGCGCCGAAATCCAAGGTTGCCGCCACGCGCGACTACTCCGCCGAAGTGGTGCTGCACGGCGAGAACTTCAACGACACCATCGCCAAAGTGAGCGAAATCGTCGAGATGGAAGGGCGCATATTTATCCCGCCTTACGACGATCCGAAAGTGATCGCGGGTCAGGGCACCATTGGCCTGGAAATCCTCGAAGATTTATATGACGTGGATAACGTGATTGTCCCCATCGGCGGCGGCGGTTTAATTGCCGGTATTGCGACAGCAATTAAATCCATCAACCCGACCATTAATATTATCGGCGTACAGTCTGAAAACGTGCACGGAATGGCGGCATCGTATCAGGCCGGAGAAATAATCAACCATCGCGTTACCGGTACATTAGCCGACGGCTGCGACGTGTCTCGCCCGGGTAAATTAACCTTCGAAATCGTTCGTGAATTAGTCGATGACATAGTGCTGGTCAGCGAAGACGAAATTCGCAACAGCATGATCGCGCTTATTCAGCGAAATAAAGTGGTGACGGAAGGCGCGGGCGCGCTGGCGTGCGCGGCGTTATTAAGCGGCAAGCTGGACCACTATATTCAGGGCCGAAAAACCGTCTGCATTATTTCCGGCGGCAATATTGATCTCTCCCGTGTTTCCCAAATTACCGGCTTCGTTGACGCATAAAGGATGACTTATGAGCAACACAGAAAGCATTATCGTTGGCCAGACAAAAACGTCCACCTGGCGTAAATCGGATACCACCTGGACGCTCGGCCTGTTTGGTACCGCCATTGGCGCAGGCGTGCTGTTCTTCCCTATCCGTGCAGGCTTTGGCGGCCTGATCCCTATCCTGCTGATGCTGGTACTCGCGTTCCCGATTGCCTTTTACTGCCACCGCGCGCTGGCGCGTCTGTGTTTGTCCGGCAGTAACGTCTCCGGCAACATCACCGAAACGGTGGAGGAGCATTTTGGTAAGACCGGCGGGGTGGTGATCACCTTCCTCTACTTCTTTGCCATTTGCCCGCTGCTGTGGATTTACGGCGTCACCATTACCAACACCTTTATGACCTTCTGGGAAAACCAGCTCCAGATGCCCGCCCTGAACCGCGGCGTGGTGGCGCTGTTCCTGCTGCTGCTGATGGCCTTTGTTATCTGGTTCGGTAAAGACCTGATGGTGAAAGTGATGAGCTACCTGGTGTTCCCGTTCATCGCCAGCCTGGTGTTAATTTCTCTCTCGCTGATCCCGTACTGGAACTCGGCGGTGATCGACCAGGTTAACCTGAGCGATATCGCCTTCACCGGTCATGACGGCATTCTGGTCACGGTGTGGCTGGGGATCTCCATCATGGTCTTCTCCTTCAACTTCTCGCCTATCGTCTCCTCGTTTGTGGTCTCCAAGCGCGAAGAGTACGAACCGGAGTTCGGGAAAGAGTTTACCGAGCAGAAATGTTCCAAAATCATCGGTCGCGCCAGCCTGCTGATGGTGGCGGTGGTGATGTTCTTCGCCTTTAGCTGCCTGTTTACGCTCTCTCCGCAGAACATGGCGGACGCCAAAGCGCAGAACATTCCGGTGCTCTCTTACCTGGCGAACCACTTCGCGTCGATGTCAGGCAGTAAATCCACGTTCGCCACGGTGCTGGAATACGGCGCCTCCATCATCGCGCTGGTCGCTATCTTTAAATCCTTCTTCGGCCACTATCTGGGCACGCTGGAGGGGCTGAACGGTCTGATCCTCAAGTTCGGTTACAAGGGCGACAAGAAGAAAGTCTCCGTGGGCAAGCTGAACACCATCAGCATGGTCTTCATCATGGGCTCCACCTGGATTGTGGCCTACGCCAACCCGAACATCCTGGACCTTATTGAAGCCATGGGTGCGCCAATTATCGCCTCTCTGCTGTGCCTGCTGCCGATGTACGCCATCCGCAAGGCGCCTGCGCTGGCGAAATACAAAGGCCGGACCGAGAACATCTTCGTAACCGTGGTCGGCCTGCTGACCATTCTGAACATCGTGTACAAACTGTTTTAAACCAAAGCTCAGGAAGAGCGGAGCCATACCATGATTGAGTTTCCGGTAGTACTGGTCATTAACTGCGGATCGTCCTCTGTTAAGTTCTCGGTGCTGGACGCCGCAGGCTGCGATGCCCTGATGACGGGCATTGCGGACGGCATCAACACAGAAAAAGCCTTTATTTCCGTGAATGGGGGTGAGCCGGTCAGACTGGCTCACCAGGACTACGAAGGGGCGCTGGCCGCCATCGCCCTGGAGCTGGAGAAACGCAACCTGATGGGCAGCGTGGCCTTGATTGGCCATCGCATTGCCCACGGCGGCGACCTCTTCAGCGAGTCGACCCTGATCACGGAAGAGGTGATGGCGCAGATCCGCCAGGTCTCCCCGCTGGCGCCGCTGCATAACTACGCCAACCTGAGCGGCGTGGAAGCCGCCGGGCGCCTGTTCCCCGGCGTGCAGCAGGTGGCGGTATTTGATACCAGCTTCCACCAGACCATGGCGCCGCAGGCGTATTTGTACGGCTTGCCGTACCGCTATTTTGAAGAGTTGGGCGTGCGTCGCTACGGTTTCCACGGCACCTCTCACCGCTACGTGTCGGCGCAGGCGCACGCGCTGCTCGGGCTCTCTCCCGATGACAGCGGCCTGGTGATTGCCCATCTCGGCAACGGGGCGTCCATCTGCGCGGTGTGTAACGGCGTAAGCGTGGACACGTCCATGGGGATGACGCCGCTTGAAGGACTGGTGATGGGCACGCGCTGCGGCGACGTGGATTTTGGCGCGATGGCGTGGATTGCCCGGCAGACCGGCCAGTCGTTCGAGGATCTGGAGCGCGTGGTCAACAAAGAGTCCGGGCTGCTGGGGATCTCTGGCATCTCCTCCGATTTGCGCGCGCTGGAGAAAGCCTGGCATGACGGCAACGAGCGGGCGCGGCTGGCAATAAAGACCTTTGTCCACCGGATTGCGCGACATATCGCCGGTCATGCCGCGTCCCTGCACCGTCTGGATGGCGTGGTGTTTACCGGCGGGATCGGTGAGAACTCCGTGCTTATCCGCGCGCTGGTGGTGGAGCATCTTAAGGTGTTTGGCATCATCCTCGACGAGTCCAAAAATGCCCTGCCGGGCAGCGCGGGCGAGCGCGTGATCTCCACCGAGTCGTCCCGCGCGGCCTGCGCGGTGATCCCTACCAATGAAGAAAAAATGATCGCACTGGACGCCCTCCGTCTTGGGAAGGTTACTCCGGCTGCGGCTTACGCCTGATAAAGCGAGAATCTGATGAAAGTAACAATCGATACGGGCGTCGCGCCTTACAGCGACGCATGGGCCGGGTTTCGCGGTGAAGAATGGAAAAACGCCATTAACGTGCGCGATTTTATTCAGCATAACTACACCCCTTATGAAGGCGATGAAGCTTTCCTCGCGCAGGCGACGCCAGCAACGACGGCGCTGTGGCAGAAGGTGATGGTCGGCATTCGTCAGGAGAATGCTACTCACGCTCCGGTGGATTTTGACACCAACATCGCCACTACTATTACCGCGCACGGGCCGGGCTATATTGATCAGGAGCTGGAGACGATCGTTGGCCTGCAAACCGACAAGCCGCTCAAGCGCGCCCTGCATCCGTACGGCGGGATCAACATGATCCGCAGTTCGTTCGAAGCTTACGGTCGCGAGATGGATCCGCAGTTTGAATATCTCTTCACAGACCTGCGCAAAACCCACAACCAGGGCGTGTTTGACGTTTACTCCCCGGAGATGATGCGCTGCCGCAAATCGGGGGTGCTGACCGGTCTGCCGGACGGCTACGGGCGCGGACGCATCATCGGCGACTACCGTCGCGTGGCGCTGTACGGTATCAGCTATCTGGTGCGCGAGCGTGAACTTCAGTTCGCCGATCTCCAGGGGAAACTGGAGCGCGGAGAAGATCTGGAGGCCACGATCCGCCTGCGCGAGGAGCTGGCGGAGCATAAACGTGCGTTGCTCCAGATCCAGCAGATGGCGGCGAACTATGGCTTTGATATTTCACGTCCGGCGATGAATGCGCAGGAAGCGGTGCAGTGGGTCTACTTTGCCTACCTTGCCGCAGTGAAATCCCAGAACGGCGGGGCGATGTCGCTGGGGCGCACGGCCTCGTTCCTTGATATCTACATTGAACGCGACATGCAGGCAGGAAGGCTGAATGAGGTGCAGGCCCAGGAGCTGATCGACCACTTCATCATGAAGATCCGCATGGTGCGCTTCCTGCGCACGCCGGAGTTCGACACGCTCTTCTCCGGCGATCCGATCTGGGCCACGGAAGTGATTGGCGGCATGGGGCTGGATGGCCGTACGCTGGTGACCAAAAACAGCTTCCGCTACCTGCATACCTTGCACACCATGGGGCCTGCGCCGGAGCCAAACCTGACGATCCTCTGGTCCGAACAACTGCCGATCGCGTTCAAGAAATACGCCGCGCAGGTGTCGATCGTCACCTCCTCGCTGCAATACGAGAACGACGATCTGATGCGCGCCGACTTCAACAGCGACGACTACGCCATTGCCTGCTGTGTCAGCCCGATGGTGATCGGCAAGCAGATGCAGTTCTTCGGCGCACGCGCCAACCTGGCGAAAACGCTGCTGTATGCAATCAACGGCGGGGTGGATGAGAAGCTGAAGATCCAGGTGGGGCCGAAAACCGAGCCGCTGCTGGATGAGGTACTGGATTACGACACCGTAATGGCGAGCCTCGATCACTTCATGGACTGGCTGGCGGTGCAGTACATCAGCGCGCTGAATCTCATTCACTATATGCATGATAAATACAGCTACGAAGCCTCGCTGATGGCGCTGCACGACCGGGACGTCTACCGCACCATGGCCTGCGGCATTGCCGGGCTGTCGGTGGCGGCGGATTCCCTGTCGGCCATCAAATACGCCACGGTAAAACCGGTGCGCGACCACACCGGTCTGGCGGTCGATTTCGTCATCGAAGGCGACTATCCGCAGTACGGCAACAACGACGATCGCGTGGACAGTATCGCCTGCGATCTGGTTGAGCGCTTTATGAAGAAAATCCAGGCGCTGCCGACGTACCGCAACGCGGTACCGACGCAGTCGATCCTGACCATCACCTCCAACGTGGTTTACGGGCAGAAGACCGGCAACACGCCGGACGGACGTCGCGGCGGCACGCCGTTTGCGCCTGGCGCCAACCCGATGCACGGGCGCGACAGAAAAGGGGCGGTGGCGTCGTTAACCTCGGTCGCCAAGCTGCCGTTCACCTATGCCAAAGACGGGATCTCCTACACCTTCTCCATCGTGCCGCAGGCACTGGGCAAGGACGAGCCGGTGCGCAAAACCAACCTTGTCGGGCTGCTGGACGGATACTTCCACCACGAAGCGACCATTGAGGGCGGGCAACACCTGAACGTCAACGTGATGAACCGGGAGATGCTGCTGGATGCCATTGCCCATCCGGAGAACTATCCGAACCTGACGATCCGCGTTTCAGGCTATGCGGTGCGGTTTAACGCCCTGACGCGCGAGCAGCAGCAGGACGTGATTTCGAGGACGTTTACGCAGGCGATGTAATACAGGCTTCATCTTCAGCCTCCTCAAATGGGGAGGCTTTTAATTTTGTGAACGCCGTCAATTTTAGAAAACTTACTCTCCTTTCTGCTATCCAGAAGTAATATTATTCTCTCGCTTTAGAAAATCCCTATAAAAGTTGTGACTTTTTTCTCCCGCGCTCCGGATATGATCTTCCCATATCAATAACTCACACCTGCACCCTCTGACTCGCAATCGCTGGCGATCGGAACCTTATAAAAACAACCAGTTACCCTACAAAATAAGCGAGTGCCCAATGAATATGGCAACAAACAGCAGTGTGATTGTGAGTGATTCCCCTGCGGCAAGGCGGGCGGGAATGAGCGAAAGCGAATGGCGAGAGGCGATCAAATTCGACAGCACCGATACGGGCTGGGTCATCATGAGTATCGGGATGGCTATCGGCGCGGGCATCGTTTTTCTTCCTGTGCAGGTCGGGTTAATGGGGCTGTGGGTGTTTTTACTCTCGTCGATAATTGGTTATCCGGCTATGTACCTGTTCCAGCGCCTGTTTATTAATACGCTGGCGGAATCACCGGAATGCAAAGATTACCCGAGCGTCATTAGCGGTTATTTAGGTAAAAACTGGGGCATCTTATTGGGTGCGCTTTATTTCGTGATGCTGGTGATCTGGATGTTTGTCTATTCCACGGCTATCACCAACGACAGCGCATCCTACCTACACACCTTCGGCGTAACCGACGGTTTGCTGTCGGAAAATCCGTTCTACGGCTTATTCCTGATCTGCATTCTGGTCGCCATTTCGTCGCGAGGTGAAAAACTGCTGTTTAAAGTCTCCAGCCTGATGGTGCTGACCAAATTATTTGTGGTTGCGGCGCTGGGGCTTTCGATGATTGGCCTCTGGCATTTAGCCAACGTCGGTATGCTGCCGCCGATGGGCCTGCTGATTAAAAATGCCATTATTACGCTGCCTTTCACCTTAACCTCCATTCTGTTTATTCAGACATTAAGCCCGATGGTGATTTCCTATCGTTCACGGGAAAAATCCGTAGAGGTGGCGCGTCATAAAGCGCTGCGGGCAATGAATATCGCTTTTGGCGTGCTGTTTGTGACGGTCTTTTTCTACGCGGTCTCCTTTACGCTGGCGATGGGGCACGACGAGGCGGTAAAAGCCTACGAGCAGAATATTTCCGCCCTGGCAATCGCAGCACAGTTCATCAGCGGTGACGGTGCGGGCTGGGTCAAAATCGTCAGCGTGATCCTCAACATTTTTGCCGTGATGACCGCGTTCTTTGGCGTCTATCTCGGCTTTCGTGAGGCGACGCAGGGCATCGTGATGAACATCCTGCGCCGCAAAATGCCGGCGGAGAAAATCAATGAAAGCACCGTCCAGCGCGGGATTATGCTGTTCGCTATCCTGCTTGCCTGGAGCGCGATTGTGTTAAACGCGCCGGTGCTGAGCTTTACCTCCATCTGTAGCCCTATTTTCGGGATGGTGGGTTGCTTAATTCCGGCGTGGCTGGTCTACAAAGTGCCCGCACTTCATAAATATAAAGGCGTATCGCTGGTGATTATTGTGATTACCGGGCTGCTGCTTTGTGTTTCTCCTTTCCTCGCCTTCTCATGAGGTTAAATAAGGTCGTAACGATGTCTGAGCAAATTAATCCTTTATGGAACCATTTTATTCGCGCCGTGCAGGAAGAGGTAAAGCCTGCGCTGGGCTGTACCGAACCCGTCTCGCTGGCGCTGGCGTGCGCGATGGCTGCCGGACAGCTTGACGGTGAGGTGACGCGTATCGAGGCGTGGGTATCGCCGAACCTGATGAAAAACGGGCTTGGCGTAACGGTGCCCGGCACCGGTATGGTCGGTTTACCCATCGCGGCCGCGCTGGGGGCGACAGGCGGTAATGCACACGCCGGGCTGGAGGTGTTGAAAGACGCGTCGGCCGAGGCGCTAACGCGCGCCAAAGCACTGCTGAACGCAGGTCTGGTGCAGGTGAAATTGCAGGAGCCGTGCGAGGAGATCCTCTATTCACGCGCCTGCGTTTACGTCGGTGAATCCTCGGCGATGGTGACCATCGCTGGCGGGCACACTCGCGTGGTGGAGGTAGTTTGTCAGGGCGAAACGCGCTTCAGGCTTGACGATCGTCAGAGCCAGAACAACGACGATCCGCTGGCGGTACTCTCGACCACCACGCTGTCGCAGATCCTTGAGTTTGTAGAGCAGGTGCCGTTTGACGCGATCCGCTTTATCCTCGATGCGGGGCGGCTGAACGATGCGCTCTCCCGCGAAGGTTTGCGTGGCAACTGGGGGCTGCATATTGGCGCGACGCTCAATAAACAGCGCGCACGCGGCTGGATGGCGCAGGATCTGGGATCAGACATTATTATCCGCACCAGCGCAGCCTCGGATGCCCGCATGGGAGGCGCGACGCTGCCGGCGATGAGCAACTCGGGTTCCGGGAATCAGGGCATCACCGCCACCATGCCGGTAGTGGTGGTGGCTGAGCACGTTCAGGCCGATGACGAACGGCTGGCGCGGGCGCTGATGCTCTCGCATCTGTCGGCTATCTATATCCATTACCAGCTTCCGCGCTTGTCCGCGTTGTGCGCGGCGACAACGGCCGGAATGGGGGCAGCGGCGGGGATGGCGTGGCTGATGGGCGGATCTTACCAGACCATTGCCATGGCGATCGGCAGTATGATCGGCGACGTGAGCGGGATGATCTGCGATGGGGCCTCTAACAGCTGCGCAATGAAGGTCTCGACCAGCGTCACCAGCGCCTGGAAAGCCGTGATGATGGCGCTGGATGATACTGCGGTGACGGGTAACGAGGGGATTGTGGCGCACGACGTGGAACAGTCTATCTCTAACCTGTGCGCTCTGGCGTGCCGCTCAATGCAGGCGACGGACCGGCAGATCATTGAGATTATGGCGAGTAAGGTGTTGTGATTTAATCCAACCCGTTACCCCTGACCCTAACCCTCTCCCATAGGGAGAGGGAACCGATCGAGCGAGGGGGCGTGTTGATCTTAAACCGGCAAATCAATCAGCAGCGCGCGCAGCGGCGTATCGGCAACCAGGGTGATATTCGCTTCGTCACGAATAAACGCCCCGTCACCGCAGGTGAGCGCTTCTTTCTCTTCCGTATGCGTGACCGCATGCACCGTTCCGTGAATGGACTGCAAATAGGCACGCGGGCCATGAAGCTGGAAGCTCGCCTGTTCACCTTTTTTCAGTTCGATATGGTGCAGCCACACCTGCTGGCGCAACTGCAAGCTGCCTTTGCTGCCGTCTGGCGAGGCAATCAGCTGCTGTTTACCGCCCTTCAGATCGATTTTTTGCACCAGCGGATTTTCCCGCTCCGGACAGGCATCCAGCCACAGCTGCATGCGGGTCAGCGTTTTATCTTTGCTGAGGTTATGCTCGCTGTAGCTAATACCTGGCTGCGTGGAAATTAACAGCGCCTCGCCAGCCTTCGCCTGGACATGATTGCCCTCGCTATCGCGGTATTCTGCCTCGCCTTCCAGGATCAGGTTCAGGATATCGACTTTAGGGTACGTGCGCGGCTGGAAGGACGCGCCCGGGGCGAGCACTTCCTGATTCAATACGCGCAGTGAAGCGTAACCGAGGAGTTTAGGGTCAAAGTAGTGTCCAAAGGAAAAGGTGTAGCGGGCCTGCAACCAACCGAAATCGGCTTGTCCGCACTGTTTCGCTGTTCTTGTCGTAATCATAAACTTGACCTCTCTTTACACTAAATCAATGGTAAAGGTATGGACGCTGCATTGTTAGCCAGATATTCTGCCTGGTATGTTCAAATTTCCTGAATGAGAACGAGATGGCTAAAGAGAGAGCATTGACGCTTGAGGCGCTTCGCGTCATGGACGCGATTGACAGGCGCGGCAGTTTTGCCGCGGCGGCAGATGAACTGGGGCGCGTTCCGTCTGCCCTGAGCTATACCATGCAAAAGCTGGAAGAGGAGCTGGATGTGGTGCTCTTTGACCGTTCCGGTCATCGAACAAAATTCACCAACGTTGGGCGGATGCTGCTGGAGCGCGGCCGCGTATTGCTGGAAGCGGCGGATAAGCTCACGACGGATGCCGAAGCGCTGGCCCGCGGCTGGGAAACCCATCTGACGCTGGTGACCGAAGCGCTGGTGCCCACCGAGGCGCTGTTCCCGCTGGTGGACAGACTGGCCGCGAAAGCCAATACCCAGCTGTCGATCATCACTGAGGTGCTGGCCGGGGCGTGGGAGCGTCTTGAGACGGGCAGGGCGGATATCGTGATTGCGCCGGACATGCATTTCCGCTCATCGTCAGAAATCAATTCGCGCAAACTGTACAGCGTGATGAACGTCTACGTCGCCGCCCCGGATCACCCTATCCATCAGGAGCCGGAGCCGCTCTCTGAGGTCACGCGCGTGAAATACCGCGGTGTGGCGGTCGCGGATACCGCCCGAGAGCGCCCGGTGTTAACGGTACAGTTGCTGGATAAACAGCCGCGACTGACGGTAACGTCGCTGGAAGATAAGCGACAGGCACTCCTGGCGGGGCTGGGCGTGGCGACTATGCCGTATCCGTTTGTCGAAAAGGACATTGCAGAAGGGCGGCTGCGCGTCGTCAGCCCGGAATACACCAGCGAAGTGGATATCATTATGGCGTGGCGTCGCGACAGCATGGGCGAAGCCAAATCGTGGTGTTTGCGTGAAATTCCCAAGCTCTTTGCCCACCACAACAAATAAGCGTAGGCCCGGTAAGCGTATGCGCCACCGGGCAGAATTTACGCGCTTGCTTTAGGATCCGGACCAAAGCGGTTTTCGCCCGGCGTTCCGCTCTGACAGTTGAAAATCAAAATCACGATCCAGCCGATAAGCGGGATCAACAGCAACAGCAGCCACCACGCCGAACGATCGGTGTCGTGGAGACGACGAAACAGTACGGCCCATGATGGCAGCAGAACTAACACACCATAAATGGTGGTGAGAATGCCTTCACCCCCCTCGCGTTCCCAGCCGAGGATCTTGTCCACAATGCCCAGCACCATAATCAGGACGAAGTTCACCAGAACGAACATCCAGTACTCTTTACGGCGGGCACGGCCACCAAATCCAACGTAGTTGCGCAGTACCTTTAAATACCAGTCCATTTTTCCTTGCCTCTTAATCAGTCAATCACTTGTTTTCTAAGCGATCGAGGTAAGGATAGATGTATGCTGTGAATTAAAAAAGGGAATCAATTGATTCCCTAAATAATTATCCGAAACGCACGTCGCGCCCGTGCGGTTCATCCAGGTCCTGCCACGGGCCAATGGAGATAATGCCCGTTGGGTTGATGGTCTTATGACTGCGGAAATAGTGGGTGCGAATATGGTCAAAATTGACCGTCTCCGCAATCCCCGGCATCTGATAGATGTCGCGCAGGAAACCGTGCAGGTTCAGGTAATCACTGATGCGATGCTTGTCGCACTTGAAGTGGGTGACATATACCGGATCAAAGCGGATCAGCGTCGTCCACAGGCGGATGTCTGCTTCGGTGAGGCGATCGCCCGCTAAATAACGATGCTGGCCGAGGATCTGCTCCAGGCGCTCCAGGGATCCAAACACGTTGCCGACCGCTTCGTCGTACGCTTCCTGACTGGTCGCAAAGCCCGCTTTGTAGACGCCGTTGTTGACGTTGTCGTAGATCCAGCCGTTCAGCTCGTCAATTTTCTCGCGCAGCTCAACCGGGTAGTAATCCCCGGCGCGTGCACCGTGAGCGTCAAACGCGGTATTGAACATGCGAATGATTTCAGCGGATTCATTGCTGACGATCGTCTGGTTTTTCTTGTCCCACAGCACAGGCACCGTTACGCGTCCGGTGTAGTGCGGATCGGCGCGCAGATAGAGCTGATACAGGAAATCGTGATGATAAAGCTCATCACCCGTCGCGGCCGGGAAGCCACTGTCGAACGTCCAGCCGTTTTCCAGCATCAGCGGGTTGACCACCGAAACCGGAATTAACGATTCGAGACCTTTAAGTTTGCGCACAATCAGCGTGCGGTGCGCCCACGGACAGGCGAGAGAAACATACAGATGATAACGATCTTTTTCCGCCGCAAAGCCCCCTTCGCCACTCGGGCCGGGTGCGCCGTCGGCGGTCAGCCAGTTACGGAAGGCCGAAACAGAGCGCTTAAAGCGTCCACCGGTGGATTTGGTGTCATACCAGACATCCTGCCAGACGCCGTCTACGAGTTGTCCCATTTTTTACTCCTCCGTCAGATAGCAAAAGCGAGGAGATGTCTCCTCGCTTTGAATGTAATCAGTATAGCCTGCTTACCACTTCTTATTCAGAAGACGGTCGATGCTGTAGGTGCCCGGACCCGTGATAGCCAGCAGCAGGAAGCCGCCCGCGATGGTCAGGTTTTTCATGAACATCAGGGAGTTCACGCCTTCCGCAAAGTTGCTGTGGAAGATGAACGCGGTCAGCAGGGTAAAGCCTGCGGTGAACAGCGCCGTGGTGCGGGTCAGGAAACCGAACAGCACTGCCAGGCCGCCGCCGAACTCAAGCAGAATGGTCAGCGGCAGCAGGAACCCCGGCACGCCCATCGCTTCCATATACTGCTGAGTGCCCGCATAGCCGGTAATTTTGCCCCAGCCTGCGGTGATGAACAGAACAGGCATCAGAATACGCGCTACCAGTACACCAACATCTTCTAATTTTTTCATTTTACTCTCCAGGAAACCACATCAGCGGCTAAACGTTATTTGCGTGCAAATTCGGGTAGATACCGCGTCTTTGCTGTCGATGGAGAGGAGTGTAAACGGGGCGGATGGCAAATGTTAGCAAGGAAAACTGTTAATCTTCTTCAAAGATATTGAGTAAGGGAGGGGGTTTTGCCGGGTGGCGGCTACGCCTTACCCGGCCTACACGCAATCGTAGGCCGGGTAAGCGCAGCGTCACCCGGCAAGAAGGCTAGCGCAACTGCTGTTGTCGCAGCGTGGTTTTCACCAGACGCCAGGCGCTCCAGGCGCCAAAGCCGCGGCGTGCCCAGCGGATCAGCATGTTAGGATGCCGAACCGACCAGATCGCCATCACGCTGCTGCCGACCAGCGCCCATGAGCGCAGGCTCAGGACCGTGTTCCAGCCGCGGTCAAACCGATGCGTGGCTTCAACCCAGTCTCGACGGCTGGCAGACAAATCCAGCCGCTGCTGCTGGATTTGGCTCAACAGATACGCTTTCCGCTTTTGTCGTTCGGCTTTGTCGCTCACGACTTATCATCCTCCAGCAGGGCGCGGTCGTTGGCCAGCTCCTGGCGCGTATGGCGCAGGAAGGTCGACGTGCGCGCTTTATGCAGGGTCCAGATACCGCCTATCAGCGCCGCCACCAGCAGAACCACGGTAGTCGCAATCATCGCGTTCAGACGATACTGTGGATCGATAGCCCAGATAATTAACACCATCAGGCTCATCAGTCCAAACGCGGCAAAGAGCATCGTAAGCCCAAGCATGAGCAGCATCTGGAAGAGGTTGGCTTTCTCCTCTTCCAGTTCCACTACCGCAAGCCGGACGCGCGTTTCGGCAATCCCGACCAGCGTCGTCAGAATACGCTGGCCGATGCCGAGGACGTTTTTAGCAGGCCCTTGTGCGTGACGTGGATCTTCCATAATCAACGACGCGTCAGCAGGACACCCAGCACCACACCTACTGCGGCGCCAATACCCACACCCGTCCATGGATTATCACGTACATATTCGTCTGCGCGCGCTGCCGCTTCGCGGGTCTGTTTCGCCAGCGCATCACCGGTTTCACCCAGACGGTAACGGCTCTCTTTCAGTGCCTGCTCCGCTTTGCTGCGCAGTTTGCTTACTTCTTCTTTCGATTTATCCGCAGAAGAGTTCAGCACCTCTTCCAGGGTGTCCGCCAGGGATTTCAGTTCAGCGCGCAGATTTTCTGAAGTTGTATCTTTTGACATGATTCTCTCCTGTTGAGATTTCCGTTAACTCAATAATCGCGAGCTTCCAGCGCTTTCAGTTCGTCCTGCGCCTCTTGCAACTTCCTCTCGCGCTTGGCAATTTTTTCCGCATCACCTTTAGCTTTCGCTTCCTGAAGGTCTTGACGGCGCTCGGCTATCTCGTCCTTCTGTTCAGCGATTTTTTTCTGATGATCGGCACGCAGCTTGCTGTCCGTACAGTTGTCTTTCACTTCGCTCAACGCTTTTTTCAGCCCGTCGATCCGGTGCTGATTGTTATGCTTTTCGGCATAACTGATTTCGCGTTGAATATCCTGTTCTTTCTCCTGACAAAGAGACATAGCGAAGGAAGCTGTGCTTAAAGAAAAAAGGGCCAGAGCCAGAGTGATGCGGTATTTCATTATAGAAACCTTCCATTGTGTTACGGCGTAAGCCGTGTTCCAGAACTAAGCGGAGAACATCTGAGGGGTGCTCCGCGTACTTAAGCATAGTAAGTAAACGGGAGTTTCACCAAAGTAGGTGAAAATATTCGGAATATTAGTCGTTAACCAAATCGATGCGACGTGTCGCGTAACCGTGACATCCAGGAGGCGACGTGGCTGTCATCATCCTGTTGCGCAATGATGTAACCCTGCGGCAGCGTGCGGTCCAGCACGGCTTTCGCCGCGGCGCTTTGCGCACTGGAGTCAAATTTTATCAGCAGCACATCGTCTTGCGGCGTGATGCTCTTAAAGCGGATCCCGTTCGCGTCCAGATGATGCCAGATGGAAAAACCATCCGGCACGCTGGTTCCCTGGCTCACAGGACGGATAGCCAGCGTCGACTCCTGATGCTGTAGCGCAGACCACAGCAGGATAAGAGCGCTGAACATCATCAGCGCGACGATGGCGTAAGAGAAGCGGCGCAGCGCGAGCGGGGAGATAACCATCGTTAACCCCTGGCTCCGTATTTCTTCTTCCACAGTACGACCAGGGACCCGACCAGGCCAAACACCAGCAGAACGACGGGCAGCAGCATCAGGCAAGACATCAGCTGGTCTTCGTATTTCATAAAGACCGGCGTTTTACCCAGCGCGTAGCCGAGCGTGGTCAGGATCAGCACCCAAAGCAAGCCACTCATCCAGTTAAAGAACTGGAAGCGCGTGCTGCTCAGGCCGGACAGGCCCGCAATGGTGGGCAGCAGGGTGCGTACGAATGCGATAAAGCGGCCGATCAGCAAGGCGGAAAGCCCATGCTTATGGAAAAGGTGGTGCGCCCGCTGGTGGTAATGTGCCGGAAGGTGCGAAAGCCAGTTCTGGACGATTCGCGTGTTGCCCAGCCATCGTCCCTGAATGTAACTCACCCAGCAGCCCAGGCTGGCGGCAATGGTCAAAAGCAGGACCGTTTGCGGGAAAGCCATCGCCCCTTTTGCACAGAGCACCCCGACCAGCACCAGCAGGCTGTCGCCGGGTAAAAAGGCAGCAGGCAGCAGACCGTTCTCAAGGAACAGGATCATAAATAATACAAAGTAGAGCATGCCAATCATGGACGGGTTGGCCAGCGTTTCGAAATCCTGAGCCCAGAGGGCGTTCAGTAGTTGGGTCAAAAGTTCCATTCAGTGTTCCTGGAAATCGGTTAACGTCACGCCTGTAATTCGGGAAATACAGCACGGCGACATTGTTATGATTTCATTATGGTCGCTCGCGGACACATTGATGTGTGGCCAACACTGTTCCCTGTTAATTGGCTGGTTAGCAAGCACTAACTTACAAAATAACGAAGTGAATCCAATTGTAACAAAGCCCGACGTTCTGCGTCACAGAATTTGAGGGGAAACACGATTTTGGCGTAAGCCACGGAGGGGAGCGAGAAATTTTACAAAGGCTGACACTATAGAGGTTTTCTTACCCTGTCTGGCCGGAAGGCGCGGCGGTGCGCCTGCCAGCCGTTCGGGGGATTATTTTGCGAGATTGGTCGCGGTATCGAGGTGAACGACCGGATTATCGGCAAAAAGATAGCGGTCAGCGTTAAATTCAAAGTCATCACTTGTTTCATTAAACAGCATCTGTTTGGTGTTCTCCAGGTGCTGCCACATTGCCAGTTTCGCCGCATGCGGATCTTTACGAATCAGGGCTTTAAGAATCTGGTCGTGATCGTCACACCAGTTATCCACCGTGCGGGAATCAATGTGATCGTGCAATTTCTTCCAGTACGGGTTGTGAACGCGCTGAGTCCACATTTTTTCAACGATTGCCGCCAGCGCCGTGTTCTGAGTTGCAAGGGCGACCTGGACGTGGAATTGCAGGTCCCATTCGGAATCGCGGAAACATTTTTCTTTACGCGCGTGATCCTGGATTTCCATCAGCTTCATGATGTCCTGCTTGGTCACCTGCGTCGCAGCAAATTCCGCAATGTTGCTTTCAATCAGCTGGCGTGCCTGGAGAAGCTCAAACGGACCGTAGCTGGCAAACTCCAGACTTTCGTCCGGGGTGGGGGAGTGTTTCGCCTGGCTGGAAATCACATGAATGCCGGATCCTTTGCGTACCTCAACATACCCTTCCACTTCCAGCATGATGATAGCTTCGCGGACCACCGTGCGGCTGACGCTTTTTTCATCCGCAATGAAACGCTCAGCGGGAAGTTTATCACCGACAAGATAGACCCCTTGCTCGATGCGATCTTTCAGCTCGGCGGCAAGTTGTTGATATAAACGACGTGATTCGGTGATTTCCATATGCGCTCCAGACAGGGTACGGCGAATGATTTGTTATACCACTTTTGCGTGCCACTCTCCAGATTTCGCCATGAAAAAAGCCGCCCGGAGGCGGCTTTTGAGAAGATTTTGCCGGGTGGCGCTGCGCTTACCCGGCCTACGATTTTATTGGGTTTTGTAGGCCGGGTAAGGCGGAGCCGCCACCCGGCATAACAACACTAACTCTGCGTCGCCGGTCCCCCGAGGGACTCTTTCGCCAGTTCATCGGCGGATTTGCTCTTCAGTACCGTCCAGATAACCACCGCACCCATCAGGTCGAAGACAGCCAGTACCGCGAACAGCGGACTGAAACCAATCGTATCCGCCAGCGCGCCAACCACCAGCGCAAACAGGGTACTTGCGGTCCAGGCGGCCATCCCGGTCAGGCCGTTGGCGGTAGCGACTTCGTTACGACCAAACACGTCGGAAGAGAGCGTAATCAGCGCACCGGACAGAGACTGGTGAGCAAAGCCCCCGATACACAACAGGGCGATAGCCACGTAAGGGCTGGTGAACAGGCCGATCATGCCCGGGCCGATCATCAGCAGGGCGCCCATGGTGACCACCATCTTACGGGACACAATCAGGTTCACGCCAAACCAGCGCTGGAACAGCGGTGGCAGGTAGCCGCCGACGATACAGCCCAGGTCTGCAAACAGCATTGGCATCCAGGCGAACATCGCGATCTCTTTCAGGTTAAAGCCGTAAACTTTAAACATGAACAGTGGGATCCAGGCGTTAAACGTACCCCAGGCCGGTTCTGCCAGGAAGCGTGGCAGGGCGATACCCCAGAACTGACGGGTGCCCAGGATCTGCCAGACGGACATCTTTTTGCCGTTGTCGGTCTGATGCTGGGATTCCTGACCATTAATGATGTAGTCACGTTCTTCGTCAGAAAGCTTTTTCTGGTCGCGCGGGTGTTTATAGAAGATCAGCCACGCCATGGCCCAGGCAAAGCTCAGCACACCGGAGATTATGAACGCCATCTGCCAGCTGTGCATCACAATCGCCCACACCACCAGTGGCGGAGCAATCATCGCCCCGATGGAGGAGCCCACGTTGAAGTAACCGACAGCGATAGAACGCTCTTTTGCCGGGAACCATTCAGAGCTGGCTTTCAGACCCGCGGGGATCATCGCCGCTTCGGCAGCACCTACCGCACCACGCGCCAGGGCCAGTCCGCCCCAGCTGCCGGCTAGCGCGGTCGCCCCGCAGAAGACGGCCCAGGCTACAGCGAAGAAGGCATAACCAATTTTTGTACCCAGAATATCAAGAACATAACCTGCAACAGGCTGCATTACGGTGTAAGCGGCAGAGTAAGCCGCAATGATGTAAGAGTATTGCTGCGTGGAGATATGTAACTCTTCCATCAACGTTGGCGCCGCTGCTGCCACGGTGTTACGTGTCAGGTAGCCCAGCACGGTGCCGAGCGTCACCAGTGCGATCATGTACCAACGTAACCCTTTAATTTTACGCATGTAAAACCTCATCGTTATGTTATTTCCGTGTCGGGACACGGCAACAACTCAACCGTTGCCGGGAGCTGTTCTGTAACGGGAGGGGCGTAACCGGGAACCTGTCCCGGAACGGCCCGAACCTTGCCATAAGTAATCGTGCTAAGTCGGCTTCCGTACCGTTAAATCCGATGTATCAAACACCGGTAATGCATTCCGTCGGCTTATAGTTTGCGACGGCGAAAAGATAACTTGTCATACAACTTTAAAAGGTGAGTGACATCACAAAAGTGTGAATCTTTGTAGGGACATTATGCGGCGCGCGTAAAGCCAGAACTGGCGCGGCCTGCGAGAGGGTTTACCCCTTTGAGGGTAATTTATTTGTCGACGTTTATTGATCTAACTCACGAAAAAAACGTCGGACTCTGGAAATTGGTGTGATAACTTTGCAGCATCTGAACATAAGCTTTCTGACGCTCCCGTAATGAGGAAGACGATAATGACACCGTTTATGACCGACGATTTTCTGTTAGATACCGAATTTGCTCGCCGCCTGTACCACGACTACGCAAAAGACCAGCCGATTTTCGACTACCACTGCCATTTACCGCCGCAGCAGGTTGCCGAAAATTACCGTTTCAAAAACCTGTATGATATCTGGCTGAAGGGTGACCACTATAAGTGGCGCGCAATGCGCACCAACGGCGTGGCCGAGCGCCTGTGTACCGGCGACGCGACCGATCGCGAGAAGTTTGACGCCTGGGCGGCTACCGTTCCCCACACCATCGGTAACCCGTTATACCACTGGACGCACCTCGAACTGCGTCGTCCGTTTGGTATCACCGGCAAGCTGCTCTCTCCCGCCACGGCGGATGAAATCTGGGAACAGTGCAACGAACTGCTGGCGCAGGATAGCTTCTCGGCGCGCGGTATCATGAAGCAGATGAACGTGAAGATGGTGGGCACCACCGACGATCCTGTCGACTCTCTGGAGCACCACGCGGTTGTCGCGAAGGACAGCACGTTTGACATCAAAGTGCTGCCAAGCTGGCGGCCGGATAAAGCCTTCAACATCGAACTGCCGACCTTTAACGACTATATGGCGAAGCTGGCGGAAGTGTCTGACACCGATATCCGTCGCTTTGGCGATCTGCAAACCGCGCTGACCAAACGTCTGGATCACTTTGCCGCACACGGCTGTAAAGTGTCTGACCACGCGCTGGACGTAGTGCTGTTCGCGGAATCCAGCGAAGCTGAGCTGGACAGCATTCTGGCGCGTCGTCTCTCCGGCGAAGCCCTGAGCGAGCACGAAGTGGCGCAGTTTAAAACCGCGGTGCTGGTGTTCCTCGGTGCGGAATATGCCCGTCGCGGCTGGGTTCAGCAGTATCACATCGGCGCGCTGCGTAATAACAACCAGCGTCAGTTCAAACTGCTGGGCGCGGACGTGGGCTTTGACTCCATCAACGACCGTCCGATGGCGGAAGAGCTGTCAAAACTGCTGAGCAAACAGAACGAGCAAAACCTGCTGCCAAAAACCATTCTGTACTGCCTGAACCCGCGCGATAACGAAGTGCTGGGCACTATGATCGGCAACTTCCAGGGCGAAGGGATGCCGGGCAAGATGCAGTTCGGTTCCGGCTGGTGGTTTAACGATCAGAAAGACGGCATGGAGCGTCAGATGACGCAGCTGGCGCAGCTCGGCCTGCTGAGCCGCTTCGTTGGCATGCTGACCGACAGCCGCAGTTTCCTCTCCTATACCCGCCATGAATATTTCCGCCGCATTCTGTGCCAGATGATTGGCCGCTGGGTGCACGCGGGCGAAGCGCCAGCGGATATCCAGCTGCTGGGCGAAATGGTGAGAAACATCTGCTTTAACAATGCGCGTGACTACTTCGCCATTGAACTGAACTAAGGCCGTTTGAGGTTGATATGCAATACATCAAAATCCATTCGCTGGATAACGTTGCCGTCGCGCTGGCCGATTTAGCCGAAGGGACGGAAGTGACCTTCGACAACCAGTCGGTGACGTTACGCCAGGCCATTGGACGTGGACATAAGTTTGCCCTGATCCCCATCGCGAAAGGGGAGAACGTGGTGAAGTACGGTTTGCCCATCGGTCATGCGCTGGCGGATATTGCGCCGGGTGAATACATTCATTCCCACAATACCCGCACCAATCTCAGCGATCTGGACGAGTACAGCTATCAACCTGACTTCCAGGCAGAAGAAGGACAGGCGGCCGATCGTGAGGTGCAGATCTACCGCCGCGCCAGCGGGGAGGTGGGGATCCGCAATGAACTGTGGATCCTCCCGACCGTCGGCTGCGTGAACGGGATCGCGCGTCAAATTCAGACGCGTTTCCTGAAAGAGACCAACAATGCTGAAGGCACCGACGGCGTGCATCTGTTCAGCCATACCTACGGTTGTTCCCAGCTGGGCGACGACCACATCAATACCCGCACCATGCTGCAAAATATGGTGCGCCACCCGAACGCGGGGGCGGTGCTGGTGATTGGCCTCGGCTGTGAAAACAATCAGGTCGACGCCTTCCGCGACACGCTGGGCGAGTTCGATCCCGAGCGCGTGCACTTTATGGTGTGTCAGCACCAGGACGACGAAGTGGAAGCGGGCGTTGAACAGCTGCACCAGCTGTATGAGGTGATGCGTCACGACAAGCGCGAGCCGGGCAAGCTGAGCGAACTGAAGTTTGGCCTGGAGTGCGGCGGATCTGACGGGCTTTCCGGCATTACCGCTAACCCGATGCTGGGCCGCTTCTCAGATTACGTCATCGCCAACGGCGGCACCACGGTGCTGACCGAAGTGCCGGAGATGTTCGGCGCAGAGCGCATTCTGATGAGCCACTGCCGCGACGAAGAGACCTTTGAGAAGACCGTCACCATGGTCAACGATTTCAAACAGTACTTCATCGCCCATAACCAGCCGATTTATGAGAACCCGTCGCCGGGTAACAAGGCGGGTGGGATAACCACGCTGGAAGAGAAATCCCTGGGCTGCACCCAGAAAGCGGGCGCCAGCCAGGTAGTGGACGTGCTGCGCTACGGTGAACGGCTGAAAACGCACGGTCTGAACCTGCTGAGCGCACCGGGCAACGATGCGGTCGCCACCAGTGCGCTGGCGGGAGCGGGCTGTCACATGGTGCTGTTCAGTACCGGGCGCGGCACGCCGTACGGCGGATTTGTGCCAACGGTGAAAATCGCCACTAACAGCGAGCTGGCGGCGAAGAAAAAACACTGGATCGACTTTGATGCCGGCCAGCTGATCCACGGCAAAGCGATGCCGCAGCTGCTGAGCGAATTCGTGGACACGATTGTGGAATTTGCCAGCGGCAGGCAGACCTGCAACGAGAAGAACGACTTCCGCGAGCTGGCGATCTTTAAGAGTGGTGTGACGCTATAAGTGCTTTGTCGGGTGGCGCTAGCGCTTACCCGACCTACTGAACCCTGTAGGCCCGGTAAGGCGTAGCCGCCACCGGGCTTTTCTTTTTAACTGCGCAGCGCGTTCTTCGCTAAACGCGCATCTTCCGCCTGACAGGCCGCCGCGGTAAACAGCACGTCGGTAGAGGAGTTCAGCGCGGTTTCGCAGGAATCCTGCAATACGCCGATAATGAAGCCGACCGCGACAACCTGCATGGCAATCTCGTTCGGAATACCGAACATGTTACAGGCCAGCGGGATCAGCAGCAGCGAGCCGCCCGCCACGCCGGATGCGCCACAGGCACACAGTGATGCAACGACGCTCAGCAGCAGCGCGGTTGGCAGATCCACCGGAATGCCCAGCGTATGCACCGCCGCCAGCGTCAGCACGGTGATGGTGATCGCCGCACCTGCCATGTTCACGGTTGCACCCAGAGGAATCGACACCGAATAGGTATCGCGATCCAGATTCAGCTTCTCCGCCAGCGCCATGTTGACCGGAATGTTTGCCGCCGAGCTGCGGGTGAAGAAGGCATACACGCCGCTTTCACGCAGGCAGGTCAGCACCAGCGGATACGGGTTGCGGCGGATCTGCCAGAACACCAGCAGCGGGTTGATCACCAGCGCCACCAGCAGCATACAGCCGACCAGGACGACCAGCAGCTGCGCGTAGCCCCACAGTGCATCGAAACCGGTGGTGGCCAGCGTCGAAGAAACCAGACCAAAGATCCCGACTGGCGCAAAGCGAATCACCAGCTTCACCATAAAGGTGACAGCGTTGGACATATCGTTCACCAGGTTTTTCGTGGTCTCGTTACCATGACGCAGCGCGAAGCCCAGACCGATCGCCCAGACCAGGATGCCGATGTAGTTCGCGTTCATCAGCGCGGTGACGGGGTTAGAGACCATGCTCATCAGCAGACCGCGAAGCACTTCCACAATCCCGGACGGCGGGGTGATATCACCGGCCGCGCTGGTCAGGTGCAGCGTGGACGGGAACAGGAAGCTAAACACCACGGCCGTTAAGGCAGCAGAGAAGGTTCCCAGCAGATACAGGAACAGAATAGGGCGAATGTTGGTTTTTTGTCCGTGCTGGTGGTTGGCAATCGACGCCATCACCAGCATCAGCACCAGTACCGGGGCGACGGCCTTCAGTGCGCCAACGAAAAGGGTGCCGAGCAGCCCCGTCGCTTCCGCGGCAGGTTTTGACACCATCGCCAGCAGAATACCCAGTACCAACCCGACCAGAATTTGTTTTACAAGACTGCCCTGCGCCAGGCGCGCGAACAGACCGCGTGATTGTGTGCTCATACGTTATTCCTGAGTGAAATTGCGTTCCATCCTGATGTGCTCTAAGTCACATTTGTGTCCGGATGTAAGTATTTGTTTGCCTGGTTGAGTATCAGGGAAAGCAGCGAAAGGCGGAAGCGTAAAATGCTGGATTTTACGTGTTGTGTCATGTTTTTTAACTATTGGTTAACGAAAGTGCCGGGTGGCGCTACGCTTACCCGGCCTACGGGGTGACGTTGTAGGCCCGGTAAGCGTAGCGCCACCGGGCAAAACGCACTAAGCCTGCTGCTTCTTATCGTGCTGGCGGTTAACCCAGGTATTGATAATCAGCGTCACCAGCAGAATGCCAAACACCACGCCGAGCGAAATGGCGATCGGAATATGGTAGAAATCGACGATCAGCATCTTGATACCGATAAACACCAGAATCACCGACAGACCGTACTTCAGCATTGAGAAGCGCTCTGCCGCACCCGCCAGCAGGAAGTACATCGCACGCAGGCCGAGGATGGCGAACAGGTTAGAGGTCAGCACGATGAACGGGTCGGTAGTGACCGCAAAGATAGCCGGGATACTGTCCACCGCGAAAATCACGTCGCTCAGTTCGACCAGAATCAGCACCAGCAGCAGCGGGGTGGCGAACAGCAGGCCGTTCTTACGCACGAAGAAATGCTCGCTCTCGATCTTGTCCGTCATGCGCAGATGACCCCGGATCCACTTCACCAGCGGCTTATCACCGATACCGGTATCGTCTTCTTTCGCCAGCGCCATTTTTACCCCGGTGAACAGCAGGAACGCGCCAAACACATACAGCAGCCATTCGAACTGGGTAATCAGCCAGCTACCGGCGAAGATCATGATGGTACGCAGGACAATAGCGCCCAGCACGCCGTACACCAGCACGCGACGTTGCAGAGCCGCAGGTACGGCGAAGTAGCTGAACAGCATCAGCCAGACGAAGACGTTATCAACCGCCAGCGCTTTTTCAATCAGATAGCCGGTGAGGAAGGCGAGTGCCTGAGGATCGGCCACCGCGCGGCCTTCGGTTAAGGCCAGATACCACCAGAAGGCGGCGCAGAAGAGGAGTGAGAGGGTAACCCATACCAGCGACCAGACGGCGGCTTGCTTGACGCTCATGCCGTGCTCGCCGCGACGGCCCTGCAAAAAGAGGTCGATTGCCAGCATGATGAGCACGACAACCGCGAATCCGCCCCACAGCATTGGAGTGCCGACAGAATGCATACTATTTTCCTTACACATAAAAAACAAAAACGGCCATGGTCAGAAGACGATAGCCGTTAGCTTTTTATGCATAGACCTCGCCTTCCGGCAAGGTCTCACTTACAACCACGAAGGTTGCCCGGCGACCGGATGCGGTTTTGCACGCATCGTAATGACGATCCACCGGCGAAGAAGTTACTCCCCTTTGCAGGTAACAAATTATGTCAGACCATCGGTTTCGTCAATGGTCTGCACGATTTCATTACACAGTTTTACGCGACGGCTTCCACATTCACGCCGTCTGCGGGGAAGATCACGCCAGTCTGTCGGCGGATCTCCGTTTGCAGCTTCGCCGTGGTGCGGCTGATCGCCAGCCCCGGGTGGTTCACTTCGTTGTCTTCTACCAGACGGGCGAAGACCTCTGCCTCATAGAGCATAGTGTTAATATGCTGAGGCTGCGTCAGCTCCTGCGCTTTGCCGCCGCGGGGAACGATGCTCAGCTTCTGGCATTCGGAGATTTTTTCGATCACCAGCGAGCCGTCTTCGCCCTGAATTTCGCTTGGCAGTACGGAGTCACTGACCTTCGAGTGCTGCAACGTCACGCTAAAATCACCGTAGTCCAGCACCACAACGCCGTGTGCATCCACGCCGCTCTCCAGCAGGCTGGCGGTGGCGGTTACGCCGTGCGGTTCACCCCACAGGGCGACCGCAGAGGCCAGGCAGTAAAAACCGATATCCATAATCGAGCCATTCGAGAAGGCCGGGTTAAAGGTGTTCGGGTTTTCGCCCTCCAGGTAGCGCTGGTAGCGCGAGGAATACTGGCAGTAGTTGATAAAGGCTTTACGCACTTTGCCAATTTTCGGCAGCGATTGCTGCAACAGCAGGAAGTTCGGCAGGCTGGCGGTTTTGAACGCTTCAAACAGTACCACCTGGTTTTCGCGGGCAAGCGCAATGGCGGCTTCCACTTCCTCAATATTCGAGGCGAGCGGCTTCTCGCAGATCACATGCTTTTTGTGGCTGAGGAACAGCTTCGTTTGCGGGAAGTGCAGAGAATTCGGGCTGGCGATATAGACCGCGTCAATGGCGTCGCTTTGCGCCATCTCATCGAGCGAGGTGAACAGATGTTCAACCAGGTAGTCATTCGCAAAACTCTGCGCCTGCTCAAGGCTGCGGGAATAGACTGCGGTGAGCTTATATTTGCCGGTTTCGTGGGCGGCGTCGACGAACTGGCGCGTGATCCAGTTCGTACCGATGACTGCGAAACGTATCATAAACGTTTACGTACTCCGTAGCAGGGAACCTAAAGCCACTGTAGCACGTCATCATGACATTTCGCGTGCGCTACTGCGCATTACTCTTTAACGATAAATGCGTCAGCCACAAACGGGTATCAAACTCCAGCTGGTGGTACTGCGGCTCCATATGGCAGCACAGGGAGTAGAACGCTTTGTCGTGCTCTTTCTCTTTCAGGTGCGCCAGCTCGTGCACCACGATCATCCGCAGAAAGGCTTCCGGCGCATTGCGAAAGACAGTCGCGACGCGGATCTCCGCTTTGGCCTTCAGCTTGCCGCCCTGTACGCGGGAGATGGCGGTATGCAGGCCGAGCGCGTTTTTCAGCACGTGGATCTTATTGTCGTACATCACCTTGTTGATCGGCGGGGCGCTCTTAAGATACTGGTTTTTCAGATCCTGCGTATACTGCCAGAGGGCTTTGTCAGTCGCGAAATCATGCGTGCCCGGGTAGCGTTTTTCCAGCACCGCGCCGAGCTTTCCCGCGGCAATCAGGTCACGAACCTGGGAAAGTAAATGCTCCGGATAGCCCTGGAGATAAGTCAGCTGGTTCATCAAAACCCCAAAATAGTGTGAAAACGGGTATACTCACGCACCCTTTTCAGGGATACGCCAAATTTTACCATTCAGGAGGGCCGATGAGCCACTTAGACAACGGTTTCCGTTCACTCAACCTTAAACGTTTCCCGGAAACGGACGACGTTAACCCGCTTCAGGCGTGGGAAGCGGCGGATGAATATCTGCTGCAACAGTTGGATGGGACTGAAATCAGCGGCCCGGTTCTGATCCTGAATGACGCGTTTGGCGCGCTGGCCTGCGCGCTGGCGGAACATGCGCCTTACAGTATCGGCGATTCTTACTTAAGCGAGCTGGCGACGCGTGAAAACCTGCGTCACAACGATATCGAAGAATCCAGCGTGAAGTTCCTCGACAGCACCGCGGACTACCCGCAGGCGCCGGGCGTGGTGCTGATTAAAGTGCCCAAAACCATGGCGCTGCTGGAGCAGCAGCTTCGCGCGCTGCGTAAGGTCGTGACGCCGGATACGCGTATTATCGCGGGTGCCAAAGCGCGCGATATTCACACCTCGACGCTGGAATTGTTCGAGAAAGTGCTCGGCCCGACCACCACTACGCTTGCCTGGAAAAAAGCGCGCCTGATCAACTGTACCTTCAGCGCACCGGCGCTGGCCGACGCGCCGGAGACGCTGAGCTGGAAACTGGAAGGTACCGACTGGACCATCCACAACCACGCGAACGTTTTCTCCCGCACCGGTCTGGATATCGGCGCACGCTTCTTTATGGAACACCTGCCGGAAAACCTGGAAGGGGAAATCGTTGATCTCGGCTGCGGTAACGGCGTGATTGGCCTGACGCTGCTGGCGAAGAACCCGGAGGCCAGCGTGGTGTTCAGCGACGAATCGCCAATGGCGGTGGCGTCCAGCCGTCTGAACGTGGAAACCAACCTGCCGGAGGCACTGGATCGCTGCGAGTTTATGATCAATAACGCGCTGTCGGGCGTAGAGCCTTTCCGCTTCAACGCGGTATTCTGTAACCCGCCGTTCCACCAGAAGCACGCCCTGACGGATAACGTCGCGTGGGAGATGTTCCACCACGCGCGCCGCTGCCTGAAAATCAACGGCGAGCTGTATATCGTGGCCAACCGCCACCTGGACTACTTCCACAAGCTGAAGAAGATTTTCGGCAACTGCGTCACCATTGCCACCAATAACAAATTCGTGGTGCTGAAATCGGTGAAGCTGGGACGTCGTCGGTAAGATCGCTTTGCCTGGCGGCGCTTCGCTTGCACAGGCCTACGGTTTCAAATGCCCGGTGGCGCTTCGCTTACCGGGCCTACGGGTCCGAGGCCATTGTAGGCCCGGTAAGCGAAGCGCCACCGGGCGATGCCGTTAAATACTCAGCGCCAGTTTTGTCCCCTGCGCAATTGCCCGCCGCGCATCCAGCTCCATCGCCACATCGCACCCGCCGATCAAATGCACCGTTTTTCCCGCCTCACGCAGCGGATCCGCCAGATCCCGCTTCGGCTCCTGCCCGGCGCACAAAATCACATGATCCACGCGCAGCAGTTGCGGTTCGCCGCCGATCAGCACGTGCAGCCCGTCGTCGTCGATCTTCTGGTAGCTCACCCCCGGGATCATCTTCACCCCGCGCGAGAGCAGGGTGGCGCGGTGGATCCAGCCCGTGGTTTTCCCCAGCCCTTCACCCGGCTTGCTGGCTTTACGCTGGAGCATCACGATCTGACGCGGGCTTTTCGGCAGCTGCGGACCTTCCGGGCGTAAACCACCGGACTGACTGAGGCTGGTATCAATGCCCCATTCCACGCAGAACTCAGCGATGTTCTGGCTGGTGGCTTCGCCCGGCTGGCTTAAATACATCGCGGTATCAAAACCGATCCCGCCGCAGCCGATGATCGCCACCTTCTCGCCAACCGGCGCTTTGTCCCTTAATACATCCAGATAGCTCAATACCTTCGGATGATCGATGCCTTCGATCGCTGGCGTGCGCGGGGCGATCCCACTCGCGAGGATCACCTCGTCGAAACCGATCAGATCCGCCGCGCTGACAAACTGTTTAAGCCGCAGATCGACGCCCGTCACCTCGATCATCCGGCGGTAATAGCGCAGCGTTTCGTAGAACTCCTCTTTGCCGGGGATCTGTCTGGCGATAGTAAACTGCCCGCCGATTTCCGCCAGCGCATCAAACAGCGTCACGCTGTGCCCGCGCGAGGCGGCATTGACTGCAAACGCCAGGCCCGCCGGCCCTGCACCCACCACGGCCAGACGCTTCTTGTTGACCGCAGGAACGATCGGCATTTTGGTTTCATGGCAGGCGCGGGGGTTAACGAGGCAGGAGGTGACCTTGCCGACGAAGATCTGATCCAGACACGCCTGGTTGCAGCCGATGCAGGTATTAATCTCGTCCGCACGGCCGCTTTGCGCTTTGGAGAGCAGTTCGGCATCCGCGAGGAACGGGCGTGCCATCGATACCATATCGGCATCGCCGCGGGAGATCACATCGTCCGCCACCTGCGGATCGTTAATGCGGTTGGTGGTGACCAGTGGAACGGAGACTTTGCCTTTCAGCTTGCGCGTTACCCAGCTGAACGCCGCGCGCGGCACCGGCGTAGCGATGGTCGGGATGCGCGCTTCGTGCCAGCCAATCCCGGTGTTGATGATGGTGGCGCCAGCGGCTTCAATCGCCTGCGCCAGCTGCACGGTTTCGTCGAACGTGCCGCCGCCCTCCACCAGGTCGAGCATCGACAGGCGGAAGATGATAATAAAATCCGCACCCGCACGTTCACGCACCGCACGCACCACCTCCACGGCAAAACGCATCCGGCGGGCATAGTCGCCACCCCATTCGTCGTCGCGCTGGTTGGTGCGGGCGGCGAGGAATTCGTTGATCAGGTAGCCTTCCGAGCCCATCACCTCCACCCCGTCGTAGCCCGCTTCCCGCGCCAGCGCCGCGCAGCGGGCAAAATCGTCTATCAGGGCCAGGATCTCGTCGTGGCTGAGGGCATGGGGCGTAAAGCGGTTAATCGGCGCCTGAATAGCCGAGGGGGCGACCAGGTTCGGCTGATAGCTGTAGCGCCCGGTATGCAGAATTTGCAGGGCGATTTTGCCACCCTCGCGGTGGACCGCGTCGGTCACAATGCGGTGGTGCGGCAGCTGTGACGCATCGTTCAACACCGCGCCGCCCTCCATCGTCACCCCGGAAGGTGCAGGGGCTACGCCGCCGGTGACAATCAGCGCCACCCCGTGGCGCGCGCGCTCGGCATAGAAGGCTGCCAGACGTTCAGCCCCGTCCGGACGCTCCTCCAGCCCGGTGTGCATCGAGCCCATCAACACGCGGTTTTTAAGGGTGGTAAACCCCAGATCGAGGGGGGCGAATAGCGACGGGTAGCGGCTCATAGTCTCTTCCAGTGTAAAATTATTGTTATGTGGTCGGATGAGTTACTAATTTAGCCAGCGGCAGCGGAAAGGTAAAAGCGGGATCGAATGATTGTGATAGATCTCAAAGAACTTCCCCGGTGGCGCTGCGCTTACCGGGGCTACAAACCGTAGGCCGGATAAGCGCAGCGCCATCCGGCGTATTTTACGGCGCCGCTGCGCGCACCAGCCCCGGTGCCTGCCACATCGACGTCGTCAGCCCGCTGTCCACCAGCCCCAGCTGGTCGGCATACACCGCCTGCCATTTCTGCATCATGCTGTCGTACAGTTCGCGGTGCTGCGGGTTCGGCGTGAACTCGCGGCTCCACTTCACCAGCCGCTCGCCCGTCGAAGCCATATCCGCAAACAACCCCGCGCCAGCACCTGCCGCAATCGCGCAACCCAGCGCCGTCGCTTCCTTCACTTCCGGCACGCGCACCGGCAGCCCGGTAACGTCGCTTAAAATCTGGCTCCACAGGGCGCCTTTGGCCCCGCCACCCGCAAACACCAGGCTCTCAAACGTCACGCCGGAGAAGCGCGAAATCTGCGCCAGGTTGCAGGCCGAGACGATGGCCGCGTTCTCTTCCAGCGCGCGGAACAGCGTCGCTTTGTTGCACTTTTCCGGGTCGATGGAGAGGTTAATAAACGACGGCGCTGCGTGATACCACTGCTTAAAATGCATCGCGTCGGAGAAGATCGGCATTACGCCGTGGGAGCCCGCCGGGACGCGGCTCGCCATCTCTTCGAGCAGGGAGTAGGTGTCCATTCCCATTCGTTCGGCAATCAGCTTCTCTTCGGCGCAGAAGGCGTCGCGGAACCAGCGCATGGTTAGCCCGGTAAAGAAGCTGATCGACTCCGCCTGCGCCATGCCGGGGATGACGTGCGGGTTTACGCGGATGTTCATCTCAGGGTCGGTGCGCACCTGCGGCAGATTCACCACCTGCTGCCAGAAGGTGCCGCCGAGAACCGCCGTTTGTCCGGCGCGGACCACGCCCAGCCCCAGACAGCCCAGCTGCACGTCGCCGCCGCCCATCACCACCGGTGTGCCTTCGCGCAGGCCGCTCTGCTGCGCGGCCTCTTTGGTGACAGCGCCCAGCACGGTGCCGGTCTCTTTCACCGGGGAGAGGATATCGGCGCGCAGCCCGGCCATGTCGAGCAGCGCCGGACGCCAGTCGCGGGAGAAGAGATCCAGCATGCCGGTGGTGCCCGCATTGGACGGATCGACCGCCAGCTCACCGGAGAGCTTCGCCGCCAGCCAGTCGCTGATCATGGTGATGGTGGCGGCTTTACGATAAATATCCGGACGATGGTGCGCCAGCCACAGCAGGCGCGGCATGGCGCTGAGGGCAAGCGTCTGGCCGGAAACATCATACACTTCGGATTCAAACCGGTAGTCGTGGATCTCTTTGAGTTCAGCCACCTCGCGGCTGGCGCGGGCGTCGACGTTGGCGCAGGCCCAGATAGCCTCGCCGTTGCGGTCGTACAGCACAATCCCTTCGCGCATCGAGCAGCAGGCGACGGACTGAATATCCGCCGCGCTCAGGCGTGCGCGCTCCAGCGCCTGATGAATACACCGGCAGGCCAGCCGCCAGTTGGTGTCGAGGTCGAACTCCATCGAGCCCGGCACGTTCTCCACGCTCAGGTGCTTCCACTCGGCCTGGCCAACGGCAATCTGGTTGCCCTGTAAATCAAAAATCACGGCGCGAACGCTGCCTGTCCCTGCATCTAACGCTAAAAGGTAACTCATGAGCTTGCCTCGTGTCAGGCGCAGGGCTGCTCTTATCCGGCCAGAGCCAGCACCGCGCGGGCTGTCGTCTCTTCCGTCACCAGGCCATTAATACGGCGACCTTTCAGTGCGGCATAAATCGCATCGGCTTTCTCTTCCCCTCCGGCCACGCCTACGATGGTGGGCAGCTGCGCCAGTTCATCGAGCGTGACGCCCAGTAATTCTTTGTGGATCTCCAGCTCCTCAACGCATTCCCCTTCGGCATTAAGGAAATAGCCAAGGATATCGCCCACCGCGCCTTTACGGGCGTACATCAGCTGTTCACCTTCGCTGATATAGCCGGAGCGCAGTATCGTTGCATCGCGGCGCTGGTTTACCGAGCCAATCCCGACCACCGCCACGTCAGCCGCGGTGGCGGCGAGGATCACGTCCCGCACGCTGGTTTCGCGCTTTAAGATCCCGGCGACTTCAGCGGATGACACGCGAAGCGGGGCGGGGATCATGCTGACGCTACAGGCTGCATCCAGCTGGCCGATACCGGTCATATACGGCCCGACGCCGCCGGAGAGCGTCACCAGGCGGATCTGCTGCGAGCTGATAAAGCCGCTTAAGTGTTGCAGACTGCTCATGGTGGTTTCACCGAAGCCCACCGCTAACAGCTGGCCGGGTTGCAGTACGCCCATCAGCGACTGTGCCGCGCCAATGCCCAGCCGCACGTTCATCGGCGGCGTATTCAGGGCGGGCATCACGCGCACCAGCTTCAGGCCAAATCGTTGTTGCAGCTCGGTTTCCAGCGCCAGGCAGCCCTCGTAGCGGGAGTTGATCTGCACGCGGATCACCCCGGACTGACGGCCTTTCTCCAGCAGGCGGGAGATCTTCAGGCGCGGCAGCCCGAGCCGTTCGCCGATGTCGTTCTGGGTCAGCCCGTCGTGGTAGTAGCACCAGGCCACGCGCGCCACCAGCTCCTCTTCCGCCAGTGCCAGCCCGGCAAACCGTCCTTCTTCCGCAGTGCGTTTATCGCTCATAATTGAACTCTTATAAAAATTTAGATCATATGTTCGTGATGGTGCGACGTGAAAATGTGAGCCACGCGACAAAACGGATCTTTTCGATCGTTTCCGCTTTATCTGAATCTCAATCGATAAAACTGTGATCCCTGCACGGTTGTAAATATAGTTCACCGTCTACGCTTTTGAACATTATTAAATCTAAAAATCATTTGTTCAATAGCGGAGCGATGATGACACCACTTCTCGACGCGCGTGATATCAGCAAGCAGTTTTCAGGCGTACCGGTCTTAAAAGGCATTGATTTTACGCTGCTTGCGGGGCAGGTGCATGCGCTGATGGGCGGTAACGGCGCGGGAAAATCGACGCTGATGAAGATCATCGCCGGGGTAGAAACCCCGGATAGCGGTGAACTTTCGGTGGCGGGTGAGTCTTTTGCACGGCTTACCCCGGCGCAGGCGCACAGGTTAGGCATTTATCTGGTGCCGCAGGAGCCGCTGCTATTTCCCAACCTGACGGTGCGGGAAAACATCCTGTTTCGTCTGCCGCGAGAGCGCGATCGGGAAAAACGCCTGGCGGAAAAACTCCGGCAGCTGCAATGCCAGCTTAACCTCGACGCTACCGCCAGCACCCTCGAGGTGGCGGACCAGCAGATGGTGGAGATCCTGCGCGGGCTGATGCGCAACGCCAGAATTCTGATCCTTGATGAACCCACGGCCTCGCTGACGCCCGGTGAAACCGAACGGCTGTTTCGCCAGATCCGCGCCTTGCAGGATCTTGGCGTCGGGATTGTTTTTATCTCGCATAAGCTGCCGGAGATTCGACAGCTGGCGAGTCACGTCTCAGTGATGCGCGACGGCGCGGTGGTGCTCAGCGGCGAAACTGCGCATTTTGACGATAACGCCCTGATCGCCGCCATGACGCCTGTAAGCCGGGAAGCATCCCTGAGCGATACGCAAAAGCTGTGGCTGGCGCTGCCGGGCAACCGCCGCACCCAGGCGCAGGATTTTCCCGTGCTGCGCGTGGAAGCGCTCACCGGGGAGGGCTTTATCGATCTCAGCCTTGAGATTTACGCCGGGGAGATTGTCGGTCTGGCCGGGCTGGTGGGGTCCGGGCGCACCGAGTTTGCCGAAACGCTCTACGGCCTGCGTCCGGTTCGCGGCGGGCGGGTGTGGCTGGAGAGCCAGGAGATCACCGCCGATCCGGTCAGTTCACGCCTGCAAAAAGGGCTGGTCTATCTGCCGGAAGACAGGCAGGTGTCCGGCCTGTTTCTCGACGCGCCGATCCGCTGGAACACCGTGGCGCTGAACGAGCCGTCGCTCTGGCAGCAGCGAAAGCGGGAGTCTGCGGTAGTGGAACGCTATCACCGGGCGCTGGGGATCAAGCTCAACCATGCGGATCAAACCGTGCGCACGCTCTCCGGTGGTAATCAGCAGAAGGTGCTGCTGGCGCGCTGTCTTGAGGCCAATCCGCTGCTGCTGATCGTCGATGAACCGACGCGCGGCGTGGACGTATCGGCGCGCGCTGATATTTATCAGCTGCTGAAAAGCGTGGCGGCGCAGAACGTGGCGGTGCTGATGATCTCAAGCGATCTCGATGAGTTTCCCGGCCTCGCGGATCGGGTGCTGGTAATGCACCAGGGCGTACTCAGCGGCGAGCTGCCGCGCCAGGCCGTCAGCCTCGACCGGATGATGGCGCTGGCGTTTGGAGGGCAATCATGAAGATCTTACTGAAAAACCGCGAGCTGAGCGCATTTCTCGCCATTCTGGCGCTCTTTGCCGTGCTGGTGGCGCTGAACCCGTCCTACCTGAGCTTACAGACGCTGGGGATGATATTCGCCAGCTCGCAGATCTTGATCCTGCTGGCTATCGGCGCGGCGCTGGTGATGCTGACCCGCAATATTGACGTCTCCGTCGGCTCCACCGTCGGGCTTTCCGCTATTGCCGTCGGCGTGGCGCTGAACGGCGGCTACAGCCTGCCCGTTTCCATTCTCTTCGCGCTGTCGCTCGGCGCGCTGGCGGGGGCGTTCAACGGTTTTCTGGTGGTGGGCCTGCGCATTCCGGCGATTGTCGCCACCCTCGGCACGCTGGGGCTGTATCGTGGGGCGATGCTGCTGTGGACCGGCGGGAAGTGGATAGAAGGGCTGCCGCCGGGGCTGAAATCTCTCTCTGAGCCCGCCGCCGTCGGCATTTCGCCGCTCGGCATACTGGTGTTGATTATCGCGGCCATCGGCGCGTGGACGCTGTCGCGCACCGCCTTTGGACGTGATTTTTACGCCGTGGGGGATAACCTCGCCGCCGCGCGCCAGCTGGGCGTGGCGGTGAACCGCACCCGCATGATCGCCTTTACCCTCAACGGCATGCTGGCGGCCTGCGCCGGGATTGTGTTTGCCGCGCAGATTGGCTTTGTGCCCAACCAGACCGGCAGCGGGCTGGAGATGAAAGCCATCGCCGCCTGCGTGCTCGGTGGCATTTCACTGCTGGGCGGCACGGGCACGCTGATCGGTGCTCTGCTGGGAGCATTCTTCCTCACCCAAATCGATACCGTGCTGGTGCTGTTCCGGCTCCCGGCCTGGTGGAACGACTTTATCGCCGGGCTGGTGCTGCTGGGTGTGCTGGTGCTCGACGGGCGGCTGCGTCAGGCGCTCTCACGGCATCAGCGGGCGCTGAAATACAGCCGTTTCCAGCCGGGTAACAAAGGGGGAAAGCACGTTACCCCGTTTCCCAAACGCAAAAAAGAGGTGGCGTAAATGAGGCTTAACTGGGAAAGCGCGCTGCTGATTTTACTGGTGCTGGAGATCCTGCTCTTCGGCGCCATCAACCCGCGCATGCTTGATATCAACATGCTGATGTTCAGCACCAGCGACTTTATCTGCATTGGCATCGTGGCGCTGCCGCTTACGCTTGTGATTATCAGCGGCGGGATCGATATTTCCCTCGGCTCAACCATCGGCCTGTGCGCCATCGCGCTGGGGGTGATGATGCAGGCAGGGTGGCCGATGGCGGTTGCCATCCCTCTGACGCTGCTGCTCGGCCTGCTGTGCGGGCTGGTGAATGCGGCGCTGATCCACTACACCGGCATCAGCCCGTTGGTCATTACCCTCGGCACGCTCTACCTCTACGGCGGCGGGGCGCTGCTGCTCTCCGGCATGGCGGGGGCGACGGGCTACGAGGGGATCGGCGGCTTCCCGGATGGCTTCACGGCGTTCGCTAACCTCACGGTGGTGGGCCTGCCGATCCCGCTGGTGCTGTTCGCGGTGATTACCGCTTTCTTCTGGCTGATTACCCACCGCGGGCGCTTTGGTCGGCATCTGTTTTTGATTGGGCAGAACCCGCGCGCGGCGCGCTATGCGGCGCTGTCGGTGAACGGCATGCCGTATGCGCTGTACGGCCTGGTGGGGGTAGCCTCGGCGGTTGCCGCCCTGGTGATGGTTTCCTATTTCGGTTCCGCGCGCTCGGATCTGGGGCGCGATTTACTCATGCCCGCGCTCACCGCCGCCGTACTCGGCGGGGCAAATATCTACGGCGGGTCAGGTTCGGTTGTCGGTACGGCGCTGGCGGCGCTGCTGGTGGGGTACCTGCAACAGGGTTTACAGATGGTCGGCATCCCCAACCAGGTGTCGAGCGCGCTGTCAGGGGCGCTGCTGGTTGTGGTGGTGATGGGACGTTCGCTGAGTCTGCACCGCGAATGGGTGCGTTCTCTCTTCAGAAAACTATCCGGAGCGTAAGATGAAAACAAAACTATTCGTCCTGGCAATGGCCCTCAGCTTCGCTTCGGCGCAGGCGGCGGACCGCATTGCCTTTATCCCGAAACTGGTAGGCGTGGGATTCTTCACCAGCGGCGGCAACGGCGCGAAAGAGGCGGGGAAAGATCTCGGCGTGGACGTGACCTACGACGGCCCGACCGAGCCGAGCGTCTCCGGCCAGGTGCAGCTGATCAATAACTTCGTCAACCAGGGCTATAACGCCATTATCGTCTCCGCCGTGTCGCCGGACGGCCTCTGCCCGGCACTGAAGCGCGCGATGCAGCGCGGAGTCAAGGTCCTGACCTGGGATTCCGACACCAAACCGGAGTGCCGCAGCATCTACATCAACCAGGGAACGCCGGAGCAGCTCGGCGGCCTGCTGGTGGAGATGGCGGGCAAACAGGTCACCAAACCGAACGCGAAAGTGGCGTTCTTCTACTCCAGCCCGACCGTTACCGACCAGAACCAGTGGGTGAAAGAGGCAAAGGCCAAAATCGAGAAAGATCATCCTCAGTGGCAGGTCGTCACCACCCAGTTTGGCTATAACGATGCCACCAAATCTCTGCAAACCGCCGAAGGGATCTTAAAAGCGTATCCGGATCTGGATGCGATCATCGCCCCGGACGCCAACGCCCTGCCAGCCGCGGCACAGGCGGCGGAAAACCTGAAACGGGAAGGGGTGGCGATTGTCGGCTTCAGCACGCCGAACGTGATGCGCCCGTACGTTGAGCGCGGCACGGTGAAAGCCTTCGGCCTGTGGGATGTGGTGCAACAGGGCAAAATTGCGGTCAATGTCGCCGATCGTTTACTGAAAAAAGGCGATCTAAACCCTGGCGACAGCGTCGACGTGAAAGATATCGGGACGCTGAAGGTCGAGCCGAACAGCGTGCAGGGCTACCAGTATGAGGCGAAGGGCAACGGCATCGTGCTGCTGCCGGAGCGGGTGGTGTTCACCAAAGAGAACATCAACAAATACGATTTCTGACGGGGGAGCAAATGGCTGATTTAGATGACATCAAAGACGGCAAGGATTTTGGCATCGGCACGCCGCAGCAGAATGTGCCGTACACCCTGAAGGGCTGCGGCTCGCTGGACTGGGGCATGCAGTCGAGGCTTGCGCGCATCTTCAACCCACAGAGCAACCGCACGGTGATGCTGGCCTTTGACCACGGCTACTTTCAGGGGCCGACCACCGGTCTTGAGCGTATCGACCTCTCCATCGCGCCGCTGTTTGGTGAGACCGACGTGCTGATGTGTACCCGCGGCATCCTCAGGAGCCAGGTACCTGCCGCGACGAACAAACCGGTGGTGCTGCGCGCCTCCGGCGGTAACTCGATTCTGGGCGAGCTGTCCAACGAGTGCGTGGCGGTGGCGATGGAGGACGCCCTGCGCCTGAACGTCTGCGCGGTGGCGGCGCAGGTGTATATCGGCAGCGAATTTGAACATCAGTCGATCAACAACATCATCAAGCTGGTGGACGCGGGGGCGCGCTACGGCATGCCGACGCTGGCGGTGACGGGCGTCGGCAAGGAGATGGCGCGCGACGCGCGCTATTTCTCGCTGGCCAGCCGCATCGCGGCCGAAATGGGGGCGCAGTTCGTCAAAACCTACTACGTGGACGAGGGCTTTGAAAAAGTGACCGCCAGCTGCCCGGTGCCGATTGTGATCGCCGGGGGCAAAAAGCTGCCCGAGCACGAGGCGCTGGAGATGTGCTGGCGGGCGATTGACCAGGGGGCGTCCGGCGTGGACATGGGGCGGAATATCTTCCAGTCCAGCGCGCCACTCGCCATGCTGAAAGCGGTGAAGAAAGTGGTTCACGAGAACATGAGCGCCCGGGAGGCGTTTCAGTTCTGGCAGGAAGAGAAACAGGGAGAAGCAAAATGAACGTGACGCTGGTGGAGATTAATATTAAACCCGAGCGGGTAGACGAGTTTCTGGAGGTATTTCGCGCCAACCACGAGGGGGCGATCAAGGAGCCGGGCAACCTGCGCTTTGACGTATTGCAGGATCCAAGGGTGAAAACCCGCTTCTTTATCTACGAAGCCTATAAGGACGAAGAGGCAGTGCTGGCGCATAAGCAAACCCCGCACTATCTGGCGTGCGTGGACAAGCTTGAGGAATTGATGTCGGAGCCGCGCAAAAAACGCAGTTTTGTCGGGTTGTTGCCGGAGTAGCGGCTTTGCCCGGTGGCGCTGCGCTTACCGGGCCTACGGGGGCGAGATGGTGCGGTATTTGCCCGGTGGCGCTGCGCTTACCGGGCCTACGGGGGATGGTGCGATGTTTGCCCGGTGGCGCTGCGCTTACCGGGCCTACATATGCAGTATTTGTAGGCCGGGTAAGCGAAGCGCCACCCGGCGTTGTTCACGCCAGCTCCAGCAACTGAATACGCGCCGTCGCGCCCGGCATCAGCTTTTGCAGATTGCTCACCAGCTCATCGCCAGCTTCCTGTAATGCCGCCAGCGGCATCGACGGCAGGCTTTCGAGAATAAACCACATGGACTGCGCCTGACTGTCCAGACGCGTGCGTACCCCCTGTCGCCAGTTCCAGCGGCGGCAGGTGACGCCGAGATCGTCACGCCAGATAACTTCGCCTGGCTCCGGATTTTCTACAACCGGCTCACCTTCTTTAAAGGTATCAAACGGCTCGCTGCCGTCGGCCAGCGTCAGGCGCGGCGCTCCCGAGTAAGCCGCCAGATTTTCTCCCCCTACCGGAATAGCGTAGCGGATACTGATGGCATTATAGATATCCACCACCGGGTCGAGCGGCGGCAGCGAATCGTCTCTCATCACGCGCTTGCGCAGGGCCGAGGCCGAGCAGGGCGTACGTTTGGGTTTTGCACCAAAGGCTTTAAACACCTCATCCCAGGCGGCGAGATGATTTTCTGCCCAGGGCACATCATCATTGAGCATCTGCTGGCAGGCCTGCGCCAGCGCAGCGGGCGCAACCTCCGGTTGGGTAATCGGGGCAGCTTCAACCAGAATGCTCAGCGCCCGAAAGCCGGGCGCGATCCCGACAAGTCGCGAATCTATTGACGGTGTTAGAAGAGACATAAATAATCCTGTATTGACTGTTTTATACCATGGTAGTGACCAATGACTGATAAAGTCAATATAATGACCGATGCGGGCGCCGATGTCGCCCAGGTAAGCCTGGCCGTGGCGAACCGTATCCGCAGCTGGCGGAAAGAGAAAAAGCTGTCGCTGGACGAGCTTTCCCGCCGCGCCAGCGTCAGCAAAGGCATGCTGGTGGAGATCGAAAAAGGGGCTGCCAACCCCAGCATTGCCATTCTGTGCAAACTGGCCGCCGCGCTTGGCGTCTCGGTGGCAGACATCGTTAACGTCTCCAGCGAGCCGCAGGTACACATTATTCAGGAAGAGGCGATCCCGGTTCTGTGGCAGGGCGCACAGGGCGGTTATGCCAGATTGCTGGCAGGCACCGCAGGCCCGGACATGATTGAGCTGTGGCAGTGGGAGATGCATCCGGGAGAGACTTTCACCTCTCCGGGACATCCCGCGGGAACGTTTGAGCTGCTGCACGTGAACGAAGGCATATTAACCCTGACGGTGGACGAGACGGTGGTACAGGTTAATGCTGGCGCGTCGGCGGTAGCGAAAACGGAAGCGGCGCACGGCTATGCCAATGAGGGAGAAAAAGTGCTGCGCTTTACCATGACGGTAGCGGAGTTTCACCGCTAGTGTCGGTCCGCTGCCAGGATACCCCCGCGAGCAATTATTTCACCGTGCGGGCGATCGAGGGCAATATCCGCCCCTCGTCGCTCAGCGACTGCCAGGTGAGCTGGCACCTGACAGTCCCTTTACACCAGTCCGTTCGTCGCTGGCTCAGAGGGGCGACAACGCCGGCGTTATCCACCCGCGTTCCGTTAACGGAAAGCTGATACAGCGTAACGTAATAAGGCGACGGGTTTTCAACCGTCAGCCCGTCGGCGGTCAGCTGCCAGCGTAGCTGACGATAGGCCAGCGCCGGTTCGCCCTGAATCCCCTCCGGGCGATAGATAAACTTCATGCTGGAACGTACCGCCATCTGAACGTTATCGCTGTGACGCTGGCTGGCCGGAATGGAGGCAATGCTTAGCGTGAAAAGCGTTTCGCGATCGGCAGGAAGCGGCGCATCGGCGCGAAACAGACGGATCTTATTCTCACGTCCGGGCTGGAGTGCAAAAAGTGGCGGCGTCGCGGTAAACCACGCGGTGGCCGCTTCGGGGGGCTGCTGCGCCCCCGGCCATCGGCCGCCGCGATAAATTTTTGTGCCAATCAGATACGGCAGCGAGGACTTATTGCGCACGGTGACGCTGATAGCGCGCTGATCCTGAGGATAAACAAACCGCGTGCCGCCAATCACCACCCCGGCCTGAGCAGGCAAGAGCCAGAAAGACGCGGCGGTCAGCAGGGCTATCCCCGCTTTTTTCAGCAGGCTGGCCTCACGCATAGGTCAGCACAAAGGTGGCGGCAGCGTTAGCCACCCCCGGCGTAACGGCGTTCGTCACGGCGAGGTAGCGGGCGTAAAAATGCAGCGCCAGGGTGGTCTGGTCATTGCTTAGCGCGAACGGCAGGCTTTCATCCCCCATGGCGATCAGCGATTTATCAGGATTATAGAGGCCGATAGCCACGCCGGTTGCATAGTCCGGCCCGCCGGTCAGGGCCAGCAGATCGCTATTGTTACCGTCCGGCGTGCCTTCAAAATGGGTGCTGACGGCGGATAACCCGGCGCCGCAGGCTTCAAGGTTAATAGTGAACGGCTCATAGGGCGTTTCGTTTTTTTGCCCGGCCAGCTGGCGGGCCGCCACATCATGCATCTCCACTACCAGCTGTTCCGAGCCGGGGGAGACAATACAGGTTTTGCCTTTCACCACGCCGGTAATATAGACCGTGCCGTCATGGGCGAGCGTCTTGCCTGACAACAGCAGCGCGCAACAGATAAATAACCTGTTCAGGATCGTCATTCTGTCTCCTTACTGGTAAAGCAGATCGAAATACATCACGGCGGTGGCGTTGCCGGTGGTGACCGTCGGCAGCGTATATTTATAGCGCAGGAAGAAGGTCAGCGTGTTATCGCCCGGCAGCAGGGGATATAGCGGCGACTCGGTATTATTGATCGGGACAGACGCCCGCGCGCTGTCGAGCAGTTCGACTGCCAGTCCGGTCGCCATCATGTGCTGCGTCCCTTTTCCCGTATCTGAGAGGGCAAGCAGCGTGGGATCGTTGGCGTCCGCGTCGCCGGTAAACCAGACGGTCGTGCCGCCGATTGCGCGGGTGCAGTTTTTGAGCGTGATGGCAAACTGCTTTTCCGGTGTCGTGGCGCCCACGCGCGGAAATTCCTCTGTCGTAAATTCACCCAGGTCGATCGTTTGCTCTGCGCTGTTAGTATCGACGTTACAGGATTCCCCAACGATGGTGCCGATAAACTGCACGTTAAAGCTTGTGTCGTCAGCCTTCACCAGCGGCGGGTTTAACAGGGCCACGCTCAGCCATACGGTGTTTTTCCATGAAATGGTCATTACGCTTCCTCAGGCGAAATCAATGCGTAACAGCGCCAGCGCCCTGAAGACGCCCACCTCTGGCGACTGCCCGGTGGTGCTGATGGGGTAGGCTTGCAGCGTCACGTCCGCGCGTCCTGACATATCCGTGGTAAAGGGGACGCTGCTTGAGAACACGTTTGGCCGCAGGATCTCGCCCTGCGGGCTGGTCACGACGACGGCCACGTCCGGGTTATCCGTCGCCAGCGCGTTGGCGAAACGAGCGTCTGCCGTCCCCTGTACCCGCAGGGTGAGCTGCGCCGGTGAGTTGACATCAGCGTTGCATTCGATCGGCACGGTAAAGGTTTTTGGCGCTACGCTGTCGGGTCGCTGTCCGGCCTGGGTGAAATCGCCGTGGTAGAGTGCCCCAAAATCGACGGTGACGGTTTGCCCGGCGTTAATCACGCAGTTTTGCGGGACGGTTATTACGCCGCTGTAGGTGATCTGATAAACGATTACGGTGGGCCGGTCATTTTCCGTCGTGGTGACATAGACGTTAAACATCAGTTTCGGCGGGATCACGACCGAGCCGATGAACGGCCTGACAATCTGTATTTTGAAGGTCAGATTGCTGTCGTTCACCGGGAAGACGCCGCCCGTATCCACCTCTTCGTGCCCCCCCATGTGGACATACTCCACCGGCGGATAAAAATCGCCGATGGTGGCATCATGGATTTTCATCGCACCGATAATATAATCCGGATCAAGCTGTAAATATTTCCACTCGCCTTCCGTTTTGACCACGGGGAAAGGTGAGATATAGGTACGATAGGTGCGCTTCTCCCAGTTGCCTGGGGGACAGGTGGCGTTGACGTGGATATCCTGGGTTCGGTTCAGCTCTGTACCGTTGTCCTTGATGTTTTGATCCGTGGTGAGCGTGGTGGTCAGATCGTAATTCACCATGGAAATTCCGCCGTTAGCGTTTTTGCACGTTGCGGCCAGGCTGCTCAGCGAAAAAAGTAGCCCAGCGGCAGAGAGAAGCATCATCCTTAATTTCATTTATGAACACTCCATGGTGATCCGCAGCAGCGGCTGTTTGCTTTCAGGTAAGTGGTAGTTGGCCGTACAGCGCTTATCCGCCCCTTCTCCCCATTGCGCCTTCAACACTCCCTTTTGGCTCAGGCCGGAGAGGTAGGTTTCGCCTTCTTCGCCTACGATGGTGTCGCTGCCGTTATCGTCGCGGGAAACCATGGCGCCAAACGGCACCGGCTTGCCGTGGTAGCGCAGCGTTACCAGCGCGCGTGCGCCCAGACGGGCGTTAAACGTGGCGCGCACGATGGCGCCGTGGGTCGGCACCACGCTGGTGACGGCATCATCGATATCCATGGCGTCTGAGAGGGAGTTAATGTCCAGCGCCATCCTGTTCAGATGGTAGGCCGAGGCGTAAGGCACCACCGCATAGCCGCGTCCGTCGGTATGGATACCGGGTTCATTCTCGACGCTGACGTCCGCTGCGCCCGGTACGGCAATCAGCACGTTGGTATCACCCAGTGGCTGGCTTAAGGTGATGCCGTTGCGGTGGGCTACCACGCCTCCGCTCAGGCCGTAGGTCACTTCCCGATAATCGCCGTTATCGCTGTAGTTGTAGCCCAGGCTGGCGTTGCCGTAGGCGGCATCGTATTCCAGACTGGCGGAACCTTGCGAGCCAGCCCCCTGGCTGGCATAACCTTCCTGCACGCTGTAGTTAAGGTTGTTCTCCGCCAGCAGCGTGCCGTTAATCCCCGCGTTCTGAGATGTTTCTCCATGTTTATTGGCGCTCATGCCGTAGGTGGCATAGGCGTAGTTCCGCTTCTGACTGACGTCATTGGCAGGTGAAAGCCACTGGCTAAGCGGGAAGGAAAGGTTAATCGCATAAATCTCATCGCTATCCGACATGCCCGGCGATTTGTTGTAGTTGTAGGTCAGGCTGTATGAGATCCCGGCCCAGGTACCGCTGTATCCCACCTGGACGAGCGTGTTTTTGTCGTCCGTGTGCCAGTAGCTCTGCTGGCTTCCGGTCACGAACAGCGAGCCGAGCCCGCCTAGCTGCTGCGAAATATTGAATTGAAGCTTGCCGCGTTTAGTCCAGTTGAGGTTGTAGTAGTCCAGCCAGTTCATGGCCTCATTCGCGTCATCCTGCTCCGCATCGCCCGTATAGCCCTGCATATGTGTGTAGGTTGTCTCATCCAGGTTATAGAACCCGGACGTGGAGTAGCGGTAGCCCAGCAGCTGGAAGTTCGTACCCATCTTGTTGAGGGATTTGGCATACAGGAAACGAAGAGACTGCCCCGTATGGCTGGTGTCGTCGGCCAGCGTACTGCGCGCGTGGGTAACGTCGAAAGAGACGGCGCCAAAGTTGCCCATATTGAGGCCAGCGCCAAGAGCCAGCGCGTAATAATCGCCGGAAAGCTGTGAGCCGCCATAGACGGTTACGCCCTGCGGTAGCCCCCAAATCAGCGTGCCCTGGGCAAAATTCACCTCGTCCTGCTGACCGTTATTGCTGCGGTACTGTGCCGCCGTCAGGGCATACTTCACCCGCCCTTCGCGCTGGAGGAGCGGTACGGCGGAGTAAGGAACGGAATAGCGGGAGATACTGCCGTCCGTCTCCTTCACTTCTACCGTGAGGTCGCCGCTGGAGGAGGTTGGGAAGAGATCGTTAATGGCGAAGGCGCCGGGCGGAACGTAGCTCTGGTAAAGACTATAGCCGTTCTGCTTGATGGTGACCTGCGCGTTGCTTTTGGCAATCCCGCGAATGGTGGGCGCAAAGCCTTTCATGCTGTCTGGCAGCATGTTGTCGTCCGAGGCGATCTGCGCGCCGCGAAAGGGAAGGCTGTCGAAAATTTCCGACGAGGTATAGCTATCGCCCACCGTCAGTCTGCCCTTTAGCGGAATCACCGTCCGCTCAAGATAGGTGTTGATATGTTCCCATTCGCTATGGCGGTTCTCGTCGCTGTTATAGTAGTTCCACGTCGAGTAGTCCCGCAGACGCCACGCACCAAGATTCACCCCGCTGTTCAGGCCGAGGAAATAGCTTTTGTGGGTTGTGCCGTTTTCGCTGCGATCGCGGCTGTATGAGCCGCTAAAGTTATAGTTCAGCAGCAGAGCGTTAATACCTTCATCCCACTGCTCTGGCGGGATATAGCCGCGCGCGTTGTTGCGTAATGCGGCCTGCGGAATGCTGATTTCCAGACGCTGCTGTTCGAAATTAAAGAGAGTGGCAGCGGCCGGAATAATGGCGGCAATGGCCACGCAGCTGTCGGCTTTCGCGGCGGCCAGCGCCGGGAATGCCTGAACGTTGACGCCCAGGTTTTCATACGCTTTGGGCGTCAGGCAGGCCATTAGCCCCGTGTCGTCGCCCTGTACGGCTCCGTCCGTTACGGTTCTGGCGATAAAGTTGATATCGCGGGTGGTGACAAATGTTCCATTCAGCCAGAGATCCACGCGATAGACGCCCGGCGCCTGGCCATTTGTTGAAAAACGGGAGAGATCCGCCACGGCGGAAGGATCGCTCGACAAAAATGCCGGGTTAAAAAAATACTCCGCGCGCACGGTGATGGACGAAAGGAGTCCCGCAATCGTCAACGCCAGCGGCGTTAGCGACGCTCTGACGAGCGCGTAAAATCTTCGTGGCTGAACACGCTTCATGTCTTCCCTTACCTGCGAGGCTTTTAATGACAAAACGTCATACGTAACGCCGTATACGACTTATTTCGCGCATGACTGAACGGGCGTGTTGGCACCAAAGTCATTAACGGTCTGAAACCTCACGCTGCCAGTGCCGCCACCGGGGATCTCCACCACCAGGTTATTTTTGGGCGCTACCATGTTATTTGCCAGTTGCGTGCTGCCGACGAAAAACTGAACCAACGAAACGTAATAAGGCGATGGATTGGTAATAGTGACTTTTCCATTGGTGACTGAGCAGGTTAATGTTTTGGGCGCATCAATAGAGAGCGACGGCAATTTTTTCGGCCGGATAAAAAGTTTAATAACGCTCTGGGTGGCAATTTGTAGCGTATTACCGGAAAGCTTATTTTTCTCGACGGAAGGAATGGCTTTGCTGTTCAGATAAAAAACGCTTTCACGATCGACAGGCAGATCGGGGCCCACGTACATAATACGCAGGGTATTCTCTTTTTTAGGATGGATAACAAACAGCGGCGGCGTAATGACAAAATCCGCTGATTTTGCCCCTTCGGCATTGGACACCCAGCTCTGAATTAAAAAAGTGGTATTCGTTGAAGAGTTAATAATGGCTAATGAAGCCTGCTTATCACCCTGGGGATAAATCACCCGGGTTCCCCCGAGCGCGATACCGCCTGCGCTGGCAGAACCGGCCACCCCCATCGCGAACAGAGCCGTTAGCGCGCCAGCTATCAGACAAGTCAGTTTACAGCGTGATGTAATGATACGCATTGTTCCCTCAGTTTCTCATGTGTCAGGCTTCTTGCCTGTGAGTCAGTTATTGGTAAAAAACGATGAACCAGACCTGCGCGTTCGCGGTACCAGCGTTGACGCTATCTTCGGTGGCGCGATACCTGGCGATATAGCTCAGCCGGTTTTCACCGTCCTGCAAAGGTCTGTACCAGGGGGGCGCGGTGTCTGGCTTTACCAGGTTCCCCATCGCATCGAATAGACCGATACCAATCCCGGTGGCGGCGCCAGGCCCATAGCCCGCGCGAAAAACCTGGGGATCGTTGCTGTCAGACTCGCCGCTAAACAGCACCCCGGCGCGCTGGCTTACGCTGGTGTCGCATGCTTCCAGCGTGATGAAGAAGGGTACCGGTTTGGCCCAGTCACCGGCGGCGATGAACTGGCTATTGCGTACCTGTCCCATATGCACGATTTGATCCTGGGAATCCATGCTGACGGAACAGGCCGCATTGACGACCTGACCCTGAAAGGTCACGCTTCCATCGTCCTTTGCCGCGGCTGGCAATACGGCAAAAAGCGCAGTGCCGGCTATCAGCAGCGCCCGATTTATGGATTGCTGCATTGCGAACTCTCTAACGCTTGCCGGACAACGCTTCTCCGCCCGCAGGCGAAGAAGCGAGATCGGCTAACGAATCAGGAATAAACCATCTGGAACGTTGCGACGGAGGAGACGTTGCCCGGCTCGGCCGCGCCTGTGGCCACGTAATCCACGCTCAGCGGGATGATGTTTTCGCCGTTGATCAGCTTAACGTTGGAGGAGGTATCGCCAATGTTCAGCGCCTGGCCGTCCGGCCCGAACAGTTGCAGCGCAACGTTTTTGGCCGAGCCTGCGCCAGCGGTGTTCGCCAGGCTGCCTTCTACAGCAGGGTCCTGCTGGCCGTTAAAGATCACGGCGGCATTCTGGCTAACGGTGGCGTCGCAATCTTCCAGAACGATTTTAAAATCTTCTTTCTGGTTGGCCTGCATGCCGACCGTTGTCAGCTTGACGGTACGCACCTGGCTCAGGGTAACGGTCTGGTCTACGGAGTCAGCCGCGACGGAACAGGCGGCGTTTACCACCTGGCCGACAAAGTTGACGGTCCCGCCGGAAACGGTAACGGTATCGGCCTGCGCATTAATTGCCATGCCACCAGCCAGCGCGCCGGCAACAGCCATTGCTATAACTTGCTTTTTCATACAAATCCTTTTTAGATAAACATCATGCTGTCAATTGAAATAATATATTCACAATGTCATGTGAATCTTTTTTCGAGGCAGTGGTATAGGATATGTTTTTAGATTAATATATTATTTTTACCCAGGGCGTTGTTACTGGTTTTATATCATCCGCCACTGCGCTGATGAATGAGGGGATTCTACGGATTAAATAATATTATATCAATGTGATAATGGGTTGATGTTTTATTAGTTTTACTAAATATAAAATTAACTCATAATTTATTTGTTTGAATGATATTGCACGCCGTCAGAACCGCATTTCTATTCGCTGGTCGGTTTTATTAATGTCTGCGATGAATGTCATCGTGGTTTTGTTAATAATGCAAGACGTTACGGCTGTCATTATTCGGACATGCGTTGGGAATGCGGTGGTGTTATTATCCGGCTGCTTTTACAATCTGATATTACATAAAGAAATATTTTAAATTTATATGATGAACCGTGTTTGCACTTATGCACATTATTCCTCAGTCTGACTGCATAAAGAAATCCCTGGCGTATCCCAGGGATTTCTTTGCATATCGCCCTGATACTGCTAAAAGGGCAGGAAAAATAAATGTTCAGGCGGATGTTACGGCAATACGTAATGCCGCCAGCGCTTTACGCGCCGCCTTCAGCACCTGCTCACACTGCTCAATGGTAAGCGTCAACGGTGGCTCAATGCGGATGGTTTTCGAGTTGTTAAGCGTTCCCGCCACCAGTACCCGCTGGCGGAACATCTCGCTTGCGAAGCTATAACCGGTTTCGTTATCAACGAACTCAATCGCCATCAGCATCCCTTTCCCGCGCGCATCCTGTACCAGATCCGGATATTCCCGGCCCAACTGACGGAAGCCGTCCAGCAGCATGTCGCCTTTCTGCTCCGCTTGCGCGGGCAGGTTTTGCTCCAGCAGCACGTTGATGGCGGCCAGCGCCGCCGCACAGGCCAGCGGGTTACCGCCAAAGGTGGTGGTATGTAAGAACGGGTTATCGAACAGCACCGAGAAGACCTCCTCAGTGGCGACCGTTGCGCCAATCGGCATCACGCCGCCACCGAGCGCTTTCGCCAGGCACAGAATGTCAGGCTGAACGTTCTCGTGCTCGCAGGCGAACATCTTGCCGGTGCGCCCCATCCCGGTCTGCACTTCGTCGAAGATCAGCAGCGCGCCGAACTCATCGCACAGTTGACGCACGGCGGGCAGATAGCCCTGCGGCGGGAGGATCACGCCGCCTTCACCCTGAATCGGCTCCAGGATCACCGCCGCCACGTCGTCGCCGGTTTTACGGCATTCACTCAGCACGGTGCGCATGGCGTTGATGTCGCCAAATGGCACGTGGCGGAAGCCCGGCAGCAGCGGCATAAACGGTTTGCGGAAGGTTGATTTAGCGGTCGCCGACAGTGCGCCCAGGGATTTCCCGTGGAACGCGCCGCTGGTGGCGATAAAGGTAAATTTCCCGCGCGGCGACTGGTACGCTTTGGCGAGTTTAATCGCCGCTTCGACCGATTCGGTGCCGCTGTTGCTGAAGAAGCTGTATTTCAGCTTACCGGGCGTTAAGGCTGCCAGCGTTTTCGCGAGCATGGCGCGAAGCGGATCGAGCAGTTCCTGGCTATGGAGAGGTTGTTTCGCAAGTTGATTCTGTACGGCGGAAACCACAACTGGATTACGGTGCCCCACGTTGAAAATACCAAAACCCCCCAGGCAATCGATAAACTCCTGTCCCTGGGTGTCGACAAGCGTATTCAGACTGCCCGCTTGCCACTCTACGGCTCCGTAATCCCCGCCGGCGGTAACAGATTTGCGATACTCCAGAAAACCTGGATTCACATGCTCCTTAAAGTAATCAATGACCTCACGGTTAAGTTGTTTCATCTCCTCATGATCAAGCGTTCGCTTCTCAATGAGATTCAGTGCGTGCGCGGTACAGGCAAGAGCCGAGGCGCTGGAAGGTAACCTGTTCAAAATATGCTCCCGGGGATCGCGTATCACATGATACTGAGTTAAGTATTGCAGGGATTACGCCACCTCAGATGCCTTAACAAAAATCGGGATAAACGCCAGGTGAAATCAAAGTTGCACAATATTTAATCATGCCATCGCGCGCCGCACGGGATAAGGGATAACGAGCCGGGGATGGGGTGTCGTCAATTGCACTGCTCCAGGGCAGGGAATGCGCCTTAAGTGTGCACCGGGGTATCATGCTTTGTAGGTAGTTTCATGCCGAAAGTATTTTAAATCAATTAATTAGAAAAACGCACGAAAAGTGCGGTTTAACCGAGATTTGCGATCTCAATCATATTTAACAACTAAAGATAAATTTTTTATCGCCGAAAAAACATAAGCCACAAAATTAACATTCAAATAACCTGCAAGGGATGCTCACTATGTCCTCTCCTGACTATGTCACCCAGAATGAATATCCGCTGGACGATGACACCACGCTTATGTCGACCACCGACCTCCACAGCTACATGACCCACACTAACGACACCTTTGTGCAAGTGAGCGGCTTTACGCTCCAGGAGCTGCTCGGGCAACCGCACAACATTGTGCGTCATCCGGATATGCCGAAAGCGGCTTTTGCCGACATGTGGTACACGCTGCAAAAGGGCGAACCCTGGAGCGGGATTGTCAAAAACCGACGTAAAAATGGCGATCACTATTGGGTACGCGCCAATGCGGTACCAATGGTGCGTAACGGCCAGATGACGGGCTATATGTCCATTCGTACCCGCGCCACCGAGGACGAGGTCGCCGCGGTGGAGCCGCTTTATAAGGCGCTCAACGAAGGACGCTGCAAAAAACGCATTCATAAAGGGCTGGTGGTGCGCAAAGGCTGGCTCGGCAAACTACCGGCGATGCCGCTGCGCTGGCGCGTGCGTAGCGTAATGGCGGTACTTTTCGCGGTGATGGCCGCAACGCTGGTTGCCAGTGCCGCGGGCTGGGCTTCGCTGGCGGCGGCAGCCGTGGTGATGCTGCTCGGCACCCTGGTGTTTGAGCAACAGATTGTCCGCCCGGTGGAAAACGTCGCACGGCAGGCGCTCAGGGTCGCTACCGGAGAGCGTAACAGCGTGCAGCATCTTAACCGCAGCGATGAACTGGGGCTGACGCTGCGGGCCGTCGGACAGCTGGGGCTGATGTGCCGCTGGCTGATCAACGACGTCTCCAGCCAGGTGGTGAGCGTGCGCGACGGCAGCGACAGGCTGGCGCAGGGCAATGAAGATCTCAACGACCGCACGCGCCAGACCGTGGCTAACGTGCAGCAGACCGTGGCAACAATGAACCAGATGGCGGCGTCGGTGCAGAGTAACTCTGAGACCGCAGCCGAAGTCGACAAGCTATCGATGGCCGCCAGCAGCGCGGCCACGCAGGGGGGCACCGTGATGCAGACCGTGGTGAAAACCATGGATGACATTGCCGACAGTACCCAGCGCATTGGCTCTATTACCTCGCTTATCAATGATATCGCCTTCCAGACCAATATTCTGGCGCTGAACGCCGCGGTTGAGGCGGCACGCGCGGGCGAGCAGGGGAAAGGCTTTGCGGTGGTGGCGGGCGAAGTGCGTCATCTTGCCAGCCGCAGCGCGAACGCGGCTAACGATATTCGCAAGCTGATCGACGCCAGCGCCAGCAAAGTGCAGTCGGGCGCCGATCAGGTCCACGCCGCGGGACGTACCATGGATGATATTGTCGGGCAGGTGAAAAACGTCACGCAGCTTATCGCGCAGATCAGCCACGCCACCTCAGAGCAGGCGACAGGCCTGACAGAGCTGACCCGTGCCGTGGCAGAGCTGGACAGCATTACGCAGAAAAATGCTGACCTGGTCGAAGAGAGCGCGCAGATTTCCGCGATGGTTAAGCACCGGGCCGGACGTCTTGAAGATGCGGTTACCGTGCTGCATTAAGAAATGTATGCTTCGATAAAGCCGTTTATTCCTCCGGGGTAAACGGCTTTTTTGTTTTTCAGAATAAGTTATGTTGTTAATGAAATATTAAGTAACTAAAAAAAGTGCCCGGTTTTTAATTGTTACAATCCAGATTCATTGAGAGTGAAAAATAAAAAAACGATCAAAGTCATAAAGTTAGCGTGTTTCCTGTCGATAACAGCGATCGTCTGAGAAATAATCACATCGATGGGGTAAATATGTTCATACATGACGTAAAGATCGGCACGAAATTATTTCTGGCGTTTGGATTATTTATTGTCCTGATGGTCGTCAGCGCAAGCTTGTCTCTGATGAGCCTGAATCGGGCAAACAATGGAATGCAAACCATCCTTACCAGCGACTATCCAACGACGGTAAAAGCGAACCAGTTAATCGACAACTTTCAGGAATTTATAAGCACGCAGCAGCTCATGCTGCTGGACGAACAGGGGACGTACACGGCGCAATCAGAGCAGCGTCTGAAGGCGATCAGCGAGCGCATCTCCGCAATCCTGAGCGAGCTGGACAACGCTCTCAAGGATAAAAAATCCCAACAGGTGCTGGCCGATATCCACGGCGTACGCCAGCAATATCTTGACTCGCGCTACCGCATTTTGCAGGCCGTGCAGAATAACGACCGTGCGGGCGCGATAAACGAAATGATGACCAACACCCTGAATCTGCAACAGTCCTATAAAGCGAAAGTGCAGGCGCTGATTGCGATCCAGGACCATGAAATGCAGAGTGCGGGCGAGCAGGTGGAAGGCGATTTCCGCACCAATCGTCTCCTGCTGGTCCTGATTACGCTTTTCAGCGTCGCGGCAGCCAGCCTGACTGGCTGGTTCATTGTGCGATCCATTACCCGACCGCTGAACGACGCGGTGAATTTTGCGGAGGCCATTGCCGATGGCGATCTCACCGGCAGCATTATCTCGCACGGTAAAGATGAAACCGGACTGCTACTCACCGCACTGATGGAGATGAAAACGCGCCTGCTGGAGATTGTGCAGCAGGTGCAAACCGGATCGGAAAACATCTCCAGCGCCGCCGCGCAAATTGTCGCGGGCAACCAGGATCTGGCTGCCCGCACGGAGGAGCAGGCCAGTTCCGTTGAACAAACGGCCGCGTCGATGGAGCAGATCACCGCTACGGTGAAGAACACCGCGTCCCACACCGGAGAAGCGACGAACCTGTCTGCCGATGCGGCTGCTGTGGTCAAAAACAACGGCGAGATGATGAAGCAGGTCACCAGCAAGATGCGACTGATTAACGAAACATCGAACAGGATGTCCGACATTATCGACCTGATCGACGCCATTGCCTTCCAGACTAATATTCTGGCGCTGAATGCGGCGGTCGAAGCGGCGCGCGCGGGTGAGCATGGTCGTGGCTTTGCGGTGGTGGCGTGCGAGGTACGCCAGCTCGCGCAGAAAAGTGCAACATCTGCGAGTGAGATCCGCCAGCTGATTGAAAGCTCCACAAGCCAGACGCAGGACGGCATGAACCTTGTGGAGAAGGCCAGCGGGCTTATCAACGGCATGGTCGGCAACGTAGAGGAGATGGACGTAATCCTGCGTGAGATTCGCCAGGCCAGCCACGAACAGACGGAAGGCATCTCGCAGATCAACAGCGCGATTGGCCTGATAGACGCCACCACCCAGCAGAACTCCGCGCTGGTGGAGGAGTCCGTTGCGGCGGCGGCATCCCTTAACGAACAGGCCATGCACCTGAAAGAGCTGGTCCGCGTTTTCCGCGTGAGCGACGGCGTGCTGGCTTAATCCAGCTGGGAGATCTCCAGCGCCGCGCGGTCAATCACGCCGATAATCTGTTTCAACTGCGCGTCGCTGAGCTCTCCCTGATTAACCTTCAGATCCAGTACCGCTTTGAAGTTATCCAGCGCCCGCTTCATCTGCGGGTTTTTGCGCAGCTGGAAACCGACGGAGCGCGCCTTGATACGCGTCTGGATCTGCTCCAGCTGTTCCCGGTTGTCATCCAGCCACTGTTCTCCGGCGGCGTTAATCGCAATCCGCTTACGGCCGTTCTCTTCTTCGGTAATGGTGATAAGCGCCTGATCCTGCAAGTAATCCAGCGTCGGATAGATCACGCCAGGGCTTGGCGTGTAATGTCCCTGCGTCAGGTTTTCGATCTCTTTGATCAGTTCGTAACCATGGCTCGCGTTGCGGGTCAGGATATCCAGGATCACCAGCCGCAAATCGCCATGGCCAAAAAATCGTGGCCGGCGTCCGCCGCCGTCGTGTTCGTGTCGCATGTTTTTTCCTTAATTTGATATATCTAAACTATATCTAAGATATATTCAGATGCAATCTAAAAAATCTTGATTTCTTAGTTAATAGCAATCATTATCATTAAGAATTCATTCCGATATATCGTATTCACCTGAGAAGGGCATCAACATGGCATCTACCCGTTACCCTCAACGTGTCCGCAATGACCTGCGTTTTCGTGAGCTGAACGTGCTGCGCACTGAGCGAGTCAGCGCAGGATTTCAGCGCATTGTGCTAGGCGGCGAGGCGCTGGAGGGCTTTAGCTCTCGCGGCTTTGACGACCATACCAAAGTCTTTTTCCCGGCACCGGGCACCACTTTCGTGCCGCCTGTGGTGACCGATGAAGGCATCGACTGGGGCGACGGCGTGCGTCCGCAGGCGCGTGACTATACCCCGCTGTACGATGACGAAAAACATGAGCTGGCGCTCGATTTCTTCGTTCATGATGGCGGCATTGCCAGCAACTGGGCGGTGGAGGCTAAGGTGGGCGACAAGCTGACCATCGGCGGGCCGCGCGGTTCGCTGGTGGTGTCGGAAGATTACGCCTGGCAGCTGTACGTGTGCGACGAGTCGGGGATGCCCGCGCTGCGCCGCCGTTTAGAAGGCATCGCAAAACTGCCTGTTCGCCCGGCGATCCACGCCATCGTCACCGTGGGCGATGCGGCGTATCAGGACTATCTGGCGCACCTGAGCGGGTTCAACATCACCTGGGTTATCGGCCACAACGAGCAGGCGGTGGCCGACCATCTTGCCGCGCTGGCCGTGCCGGAAGAGGATTACTTTATCTGGCTGACCGGAGAGGGGAAGGTGGTGAAACGCCTGAGCCGTCAGTTTGAAAGCGACGCAATTGACCCGCAGCTGGTGCGTGCCAGCGCGTACTGGCACGCCAAATAATCAGGCAGCGGGATCCAGCTGCGCTTCGCTCACCTGATGTTCGAGCGAGGCGCATACCTCTTTCAGCGCTTTCTCCTGCTGGGCAAAGTAGGCTTCCATATTGCTGAGCGACGAGACGAGCAGCCAGGACTCTTCTTTCTCCAGCTCTGCCAGCTCGTTCACCAGGGTGTCGATTTGCTCACGCACCTGCGCCATCTTTTTACGAATACGTTCCAGGTCGTTCAGCCTGTCGCTTGCCATCATCGGTTCGAATCCTTGTTGCAGACGGGCGACCAGCGAGCGAATGGCCTTCACGTCGCCGCGCTGTTTGGCCTGGTTGAGTTGCACCATCATCCTGTTGGCTTCCTCTTTTAAATCATCGGCAACCAGATCCGGGTGGCATAGCTTGCTCGCCTGACGCCAGAGCCGCTTCAGCTCGTTCCGATCCTCTTCAGAGAGATCCTTGCCTTTACGCAGGCGAACTTCGGCATCATGATGCTGTTCGCGATACTTCTTGTACTCTTCGTTGGCCTCATCGCGCGCCTGACGTGCCGGCTCTTCTTCACGCGTTAAACCGGTCTCCAGCTCCGTTGCTTCGGCCAGCAGGTTGGCAATCAGATTGCTTTGCTGCTGAAGATGTTTGCGCGCCTCTGCCGCCTGAACGGAATCCGCAGGCAGATCTCGCCAGCGCCGGGTGAGCGTTGTCAGAACCTCTACGGCCTGCGCCATATAGTCCTGGCAGCGGCGGTAATCCTCTTCCCGACGACGCGTCTCCGCTTGCTGACGACGCAGGTTAAGCTCCGCCAGCGTTTTACGCAGGGCGAGGATCTGCTGCATCAACGGCCCGAGGCGGGAGAAATAGAGATCGTTGAACTCATCTAGCTGCTGTACCCGGGCGTTACGGCGATCAATCAGATCGCGCAGACGCTCTTCCAGGGCTTTCAGCTCCAGCTTGCTGGCCGCCAGCTGTGGGTCACGCCACGGGGTAACGGCGCGCTGGCTTTGCAGCCAGGCGGTGATAGCGCGAAGGGCTGCGGTGTAGTTTTTCTGCTCAAGCGCCGCGACGATGGACAGGAGATCATCGTCAAAGGCTTCCTCTTTGAGACGCTTCAGCTGGCTCCGGATGATGTCGTCATCTTCCAGCTCAATGGCATTTTTAATGATTTCTAGCCGTTTGATCGGTGTGCTCATGATGCCTTTCGCTCTGGCGCTTAAGTATTTGAGTTAAGGTTAGTTGTTGTAAAAGCTACAGGAAATAATACACACGGATGATGATCGGCGCGATGGGGGATTTCTTTAGTTTTTAGGGTTTGTGAAAGAGTGAGAGTTATTAAATCTTCCTTCTGGAACGGGGAGCGCGAGGTTAAATGTGACCATAGAGTTTACTTTTGAATGCGTGAGCCGAGAAACTCGAAAATTTGGGGTTCTGGAGGCGTGCAGCGGCAGCGGTACGCCGCAATAACTGCCAGAGAATGCTTAACAGCATTAAGCATGATTAAAATACCCCAAATGTATAAGAAGTGCAGAGAGCTGGCACCAGGTGATCGCGCGGGGTGTTGCCATCGAGGGGAGGCTACGTGCTGGCAAACCGAGGGGGCGAAAGAATTGGCACTAAAAACAATACAGGGCGGATTAACCGCCCTTTTTTTACGCTGTAACCCGCTCGTTCCACGCATCCGAGTATTGGATGTTCCCATCGCAATACTTCCAGGTGATCCGCTCATAGCGGAGCTGTATTCCCTCATTATGATTGTGTATCTGTAACGCTGGCTCTTTACAGTTATGCATGACGGGGTTAATGCTGACTACCCGGACGTTTTCAAGCAGCATATTGAAATATTCAACCTCCTGGCCCGCATCGTTGATTTTATACCACTTGATCTCTGCGCTTTTCAGCGTTTGGCCGGTGGCTACCGCTTTGTAGAGATACGGGCTGGAGCTATCAAACTCTTTTTCAATTACGAGCGGCGCATGTAAGCGCGTGCCGGTGATCTTGCCGGTGTTGTTATCGGTCGGAACTAACAAGCCGTGACTAAAAGAGAGGATCTCTATACTACCTTCTCTATTTTGAACATCCACAGATCCCTTAATCGGGTTGCCGCCATCATCCTTAAGCCATAGATAAGCAGGAATAGCCATTTTTAAAACTCCATTTCCATTGAGGGTAAACCCTCATTAATGACTAAATACGGATCGCAGGTGATACAAATTGTGTTATAGGTTCGTGTTATTTAATTTCGTTACTTATTGATGTTGCAAATAAAATTAATAAATTGATCTTCAGCAGTACGCATTACCGTTATTGCTCTTATGTTGCCCTTTTTGCCTGGCAGAAAGGAAGAACGATGGCATGTATACCGATTTATCCACCCCGCGGGCTGGAGATATTGCGCGAACACATAAGGCTCGCGCGGGCGCGTCACGAAGTCCAGAATATGGCCGCCCCGCTTACGTATACGTGGTTTTATGAGCGAGTAAGAAACGGCGGGCCGTGGGATTACAAACAACATAAACGGGCTTATGCTGACTTCGGGAATTTCCATTACGGCGCTGTGGGTTATGCAGCGTGCATCCCTGCAAAGATTTTGCTTATTGCTGCCGGCGCGGCGCAGTGGAAAGCCGGCACATCAAGACCCGAATGGGGTAATTTCACGGGGACCCCGCCGTTTGGTGATGATCCGATTGACCAATTTTGGATAAAGCAAGGCATCGACTATGTTAAACAGCATCACTTTTAGGACGCTGCACTGGATCGCCACTATTCTTATGGCCCTGGCGGTCGCGGGGTACTGTTATTTCCAACATATACAGCGTTTAACTGTTAGTGATCGGCTATATCAAGTTCGCCAGCTCACGCCCCGGACCTGGTTATACATTACTGAGCATGACGGCTCGAACATGACCACCGGGGAAGTGTATCGTTATTTTTTAGCGAGTAAGATTGACGGTGATCCGCTGGTGGCTCTCGAAAAACAACATATCGCGCCCACGCTTACAGCGAATACCGCCCGCGCAAAAGTTGAAGGCATAGGCAACAATATCTCATTTACTGTTCACGGCACTGTGTACAGCTTTACAACGTCCGCATTTTTTTATGATGCTGAGGGAATAGCGGCCGCGCCGTCAATTGACTTAACGGCCCGTGGCGAGAGCTGGGACAAGGGGAAATTTAGTCGATAGATAAATATTTATTTAAAAATCCCTTGCGGTCGGGTCAATGACCCGATGAGCCGCGTGTAAGTTTTCACGGCGTACCCGTGCGATTTTTGGGAAACAGCTGCATCCACCGGGCAAAGGTCTGCCCCATATCAGCCAGGCGATTCAGCAGCGGATATCCAGCCAGACAGCGGCGGCGATACACCGATCTGGTGTTGCGCTGGTTTACCGGGTACGTGGAACGCTCGCAACCTGCTGAAAACGGCTTTCAGCGTCTGTTTGTTCGTAAACTGGTCGGCGTATTCGAACGCCTCTGGCCATGTTCCTTCCAGCCCCCCACGCTGCGCGAAGTGGCCAGCTGGCTGACAGAGCACAGCGGCCTGACCTTCAGCGTGCCGGATGCAGATTATTTAGACCGTCCGATCCCACATTTCACCCACAGCGGAACGGGGTATCAGCTACTGGATAATCTCGGAAAGACCTTCGGCATACAGCGCTGAGCTGCCTGATGTTGTGCGCAGGCTGCACACCCGCGCCGGTTGCGCCTCCGCTGGTCATTGTTTACAGCGCCTGCCCGAAAGTGAGCTATTGCCCGATGCCGGGAAGCGACCCGGCCACTAATGGCGACCTGAGTGCAGATATCCGCAGGCTTGAGCACGCGCTCGCAGCCTGCGCGTTACAGATTGAAACCGTCAAAGCCTGTCAGGATAAACTCGATGAAGAAAGCAACCAGCCTGCGAAAAGCGCTAACTGACGCCATCCCGCAGCTTAAAACCAACCCCGAGATGATGCGCATTTTTGCCGACGAGGGGAATATCGATGCACGGCTCGCGGCCTCCCTGTCCCACGAGAAAATTTACACCCTGAATGTGATCGTGTGCGATTTCGTAGGCGACCCTGATTTGATTTTCGTGCCGGTAGCCGCGTGGCTCAGGGAAAACCAGCCGGATATCTGCACGCTCGATGAGGGGCATAAAAAGGGCTACCGCTTCCAGATGGATTTAAACGACGGTGATACGGTTGATATCAGCATTAGCCTCCAGCTCACCGAGCGCATCATCAGGGAGGAAAACGGCGCGCTGCATGTGAGCTATGCCCCGGAGCCGCCACCGCCTGAACCCGTCACGCGTCCAAAAGAGCTCTATATCAACGGCGAACTGGTGAGCAAGTGGGATGAGTGACTTTAAACCCTTTGATAACAAGCTCGCCGGGCTGCTTGCCGCCCTGTCACCCGCAGGGCGCCGGAAGCTTGCCGGTGAGATTGCGAAGCAACTCAGAACGGCGCAACAGCAACGTATTAAACAGCAAAAAGCCCCAGATGGCTCACCGTATCAGGCGCGAAAGCGCCAGCCACTGAGAGCCAAACAAGGTCGAATTAAACGGGCGATGTTTCAAAAACTACGCACTAACCGGTACATGAAAGCCAGTGGCCGTGAAAACGGTGCTGTGGTGGAATTTACCGGAAAAGTGCAGCGTATCGCGCGTGTCCATCAGTACGGCCTCAAAGACCGGCCAAACGCGCACGCTCAGGATGTTCAGTATGCAGAGCGCCAGTTACTCGGATTTAGTCAGACGGATAAACAACGTATTGAGAGTATTATTGTCGAATATTTAAAAAGTTAGCAAAGCCTGATGATTACTGGTTTTTAAGGTCAAGTTAAATATCTCAAAGCCATGAGGAGCTGTTATTTATGTGGTCAGCCTCATCTTGACTGGTAAATACGGAGCTTATTATTCTTGATGCGTTAATAATTACGCAGAGGCAAAGGGAATGTTTGAAAGTTTGTTTAGTGTTGGATCGCTGGTTGCACTTTCAGTTGGTGCAATATTCAGTTTTAAAATTGCCAGGGTTAATCTGAATCTGCGCAACGATGTCAGGAACCAAAGCCCTGACATCCATGGAGATAACAATACTGTTATCTTCACTCAAGCAATGACAGGCGTCAGAAAGGAGATGGCATTCTCTGTGAAGTTGAGCGCGTTCTTAATGGCGATTACATTTCATATGTTTCCTCCGTTTTACGTCAACCTCCTCAGCTCACTGGTATTCATTCTTCCATTGCTAAGCCTTGTTGGCGTGTTTTATACGATTAGGGCTAATGGCTTTTACAGGGGATGGGATGTCATGTACCTTCTGGCATCCATCATTTTAAGTGTGATTTTTTATTGCTCATCAATAGCTATAGCTCATTACAGTCACCTTTATCCTCAGTTGTACTCGATTTTTGAGTCTGTCTTTGGTAGTGGTTTTAGGTTGATATCTACCTCATCGACACAACAGTGGAGTTTTCTGCTGATTATTGTGTCGAGCATTGCATGCCCTGCTTTAATTGTCCTTGGTTTTTATCTGGCCTTTGGTTGCACAGTTGCAAGGGATGGCAACGATATATTCAGATATTGTGTCAGGTCGATAGGTGGAGGGTATCTTGCTTATGTTTTCTTATCGGGTGTTATGTTTTCTGCTTCTCAGGGTAATGTCGATAATTTTGTGAATGTCCTGCTTTACCCCGTATTTACTCTCAGAGACCTTTTTACTTTTTAAATCGTTGTGCTGTAAGTCATACATCCAGCCCTAATTGCCGCTGGCCTTTCCCAGCGGCATCCTTCCCGTATGAATAATTTAAATTCTCTACAATAAATCGCACGCGCGATCCGCAACCTCATCCGCACCGGCATCGTGACCAACGTCGACCACGACTAGGGGCTGTGTCGTGTCCAGACCGGCGGCATGCAAACCACCTGGCTTAACTGGCTCACCTGTCGTGCCGGTCGCTCTCGCGTGTGGTGGGCTCCGTCCATCGGCGAGCAGGTGTTATTGCTGGCCATCGGCGGTGAACTCGATACGGCCTTTGTGCTACCAGGCATTTTCTCAGACGACCATCCTGCGCCATCAGCCTCACCTGATGCGTTACATGTGGCATTTCCCGATGGCGCTGTCATTGAGTACGAACCCGAAAGCGGCGCGCTCACCGTGTCAGGTATCAAAACCGCCAATGTCACCGTGTCGGATTCCATTACAGCCACCGTGCCGGTGGTGCTGGTTAGAGCCTCGACCCGTATCACTCTCAATACACCCGAGGTGGTGTGTACCAACAAACTGACGACCGGCACGCTCGAAGTGCGGAAAGGCGGGACGATGTCCGGGAATATCGAGCACACTGGCGGGTCACTGTCGTCTAATGGCAAAGTGCTGCACCTTCATAAACACCCGGGCGATAGTGGCGGAACAACGGGGGCACCGATATGACATTGCGTTATCTCGGAATGAACAGCCAGACCGGCCTCAGTATCTCTGAGGTTGAGCATATCAGGCAGAGCGTGCGCGACATTCTCGTCACACCGGTTGGCTCGCGCGTCATGCGCCGTGAATACGGCTCGCTTCTGTCGGCACTGATTGACCAGCCGCAGACACCGGCACTGCGATTGCAGATTATGGCCGCGTGCTATTCCGCGATCCTGAAGTGGGAGCCGCGTGTCAGTCTGACAACCATCACCTTTGAGCGGTCGGAGACCGACGGCGGGCTGTATGTCGATATCACCGGCACGCGATCGGCTAACGGCCAGCCCTTTTCCCTCACCATTCCACTGAGTTAAACGCTATGGCAATTGTTGACCTTACGCCTGATGTCGTGGAAGTGCTGGACTATGAGACCATCCTCGCAGAGCGAAAGGCGACCCTCGTCTCGTTATACCCGGAGGAACAACAGGGGGCAGTCGCGCGCACGCTGATCCTCGAATCAGAGCCGATTGTTAAGCTGCTGGAGGAAAACGCCTACCGGGGAGTTATCTGGCGACAGCGCGTCAACGAGGCCGCGCGTGCGGTCATGCTGGCTTACGCTGCCGGAAGCGATCTCGACCAGATTGGGGCGAATTACAATGTCCCGCGACTCGTCATCACCCCGTCAGACGACACGACATTTCCGCCCACGCCAGCGGTGATGGAGTCTGACACTGACTAACTCCCGCTCCACCTCACCCGACTGTGGGTGGTCAGCGGCCATTATGGCTGTGATAAATTCCTGCTAAGTGCCCGCCCTGTGCGGGTTTTTTTATGCGCCGAGGAAAGTCGTGTTAAAAATTTACCGCCATTTCATCGCCACTTAAAATTCAGACAACAAAAAAGCCACTCAATCGAGTGGCTTAACTGGATGATTCTAAAGCTAAAATTTGGTGGCCCCTGCTGGACTTGAACCAGCGACCAAGCGATTATGAGTCGCCTGCTCTAACCACTGAGCTAAGGGGCCGTGGCGGTGAATTATAAAGTAACTCCCCTCAGCAATCCAGCCATTCACACCTGCCTGCTGTTTTTATAAACAACGCATAATCAATCCTTTATACTTACCTTAAGATGCATAGACAGGAGTAGAGATGATCAACGATATTCTGGCCCCTGGCCTGCGGGTGGTGTTCTGCGGTATCAATCCGGGTAAGTCATCGGCGCACACCGGTTTTCACTTTGCTCATCCGGGAAATCGCTTCTGGAAGGTGATCCACCAGGCCGGATTTACCGACAAACAGCTTAAGCCGGAAGAAGAGCAGCAGCTGCTGGATACGCGCTGTGGCATCACCATGCTGGTCGAGCGACCCACGGTGCAGGCGAGCGAAGTGAATCTGCATGAGCTGCGCGCTGGCGGGCGTGAGCTGATCGCGAAAATTGAAGACTATCAGCCCGCGGCGCTGGCGATCCTCGGCAAGCAGGCCTACGAGCAGGCGTTCAGCCAGCGCGGCGCCAGCTGGGGTAAGCAGAACATTACCATTGGCGTAACGCAGGTGTGGGTGCTGCCGAACCCGAGCGGGCTGAACAGGGCGACGCTGGACAAGCTGGTGGAGGCGTATCGGGAACTGGATGAGGCGCTGGTGGTGAGGGGGCTTTAGCTCCTCTGCGGCCTGATGCCCTCACCCTGACCCTCTCCCACAGGTAGAGGGAATAAACAAAAAAAAAGCTCCCGATTGGGAGCTTTTTCATTTCAGGGCCGATTAATCGTCCAGGAAGCTACGCAGCACTTCAGAGCGGCTCGGATGGCGCAGCTTACGCAGCGCCTTCGCTTCGATCTGACGGATACGTTCGCGGGTAACGTCAAACTGTTTACCCACTTCTTCCAGCGTGTGGTCGGTGTTCATGTCGATACCGAAACGCATACGCAGCACTTTGGCTTCACGGGCGGTCAGGCCAGCCAGCACGTCGTGCGTGGCAGCACGCAGGCTCTCGGTGGTGGCAGAGTCCAGCGGCAGCTCGAGGGTGGTATCCTCGATGAAATCACCCAGATGCGAATCTTCATCATCACCAATTGGCGTTTCCATGGAGATTGGCTCTTTAGCGATTTTTAGCACTTTACGGATCTTGTCTTCCGGCATCAACATGCGTTCAGCCAGCTCTTCCGGCGTCGGCTCGCGGCCCATCTCCTGCAACATCTGGCGAGAGATACGGTTGAGTTTGTTGATGGTCTCAATCATATGCACCGGAATACGGATGGTGCGCGCCTGGTCTGCGATAGAGCGGGTGATCGCCTGACGGATCCACCAGGTAGCATAGGTGGAGAACTTGTAACCACGACGGTATTCAAACTTATCTACCGCTTTCATCAGACCGATGTTGCCTTCCTGAATCAGATCCAGGAATTGCAGGCCACGGTTGGTGTATTTCTTGGCGATAGAGATAACCAGACGTAAGTTCGCTTCAACCATCTCTTTCTTCGCACGGCGGGCTTTCGCTTCACCGATGGACATACGACGGTTGATGTCTTTCACCTGCTCGATGGTCAGGCCGGTCTCTTCTTCAATCTGATGCAGTTTTTGCAGGCCGCGCTGTACGTCTTCTTTCACGTCGTGCAGCTTTTCAGACCACGGCTTGTTCATCGCGATAGCGGCGTTGAACCAGGTTTCGCTGGTTTCATTGCCGGTGAAGAGGGTAATGAAGTTCTTCTTCGGCATTTTGCACTGTTCAACGCACAGCTTCATGATGATACGTTCCTGGGTACGTACGCGATCCATCATCACGCGCATGCTGTTCACCAGGTAGTCGAACTGTTTTGGCACCAGGCGGAACTGTTTGAACACTTCAGACAGCTTCAGGATCTCTTCCTGAGCGGCGGCATGGCTGCGGCCTTTCGCTTTGATGGTGTCACGCGTCACTTCGTACTGGGTACGCAGCTCGGCAAACTTCTCACGCGCCAGTTCAGGGTCGATGCTGTTGTCATCGTCGCTGCTGTCGTCCTCTTCTTCTTCATCTTCGTCTTCGTCGTCATCCATCTCTTCCTGAGACAGCTCAGAACCGACGTGAGTGGCGGTTGGCGCCATATCTTCTTCAGCGTTCGGGTCGACAAAGCCAGTGATCAGATCGGACAGACGCGCTTCTTCCGCTTCGACGCGATCGTACTGCTCCAGCAGATAGGTAATCGCTTCCGGGTATTCGGCAACAGAGCACTGAACCTGGTTGATCCCGTCTTCGATGCGTTTTGCGATGTCAATTTCGCCTTCGCGGGTCAACAGTTCAACGGTACCCATTTCGCGCATGTACATACGGACCGGGTCAGTGGTACGCCCGATTTCAGATTCCACGCTGGACAGGACCTGTGCAGCAGCTTCTTCCGCATCTTCGTCAGTGTTGTTGGAGGTTTCAGCCAGCAACAGATCATCGGCATCCGGTGCTTCTTCCATCACCTGAATGCCCATGTCATTGATCATTTGGATGATATCTTCGATCTGATCTGAATCGACGATATCTTCCGGCAGATGGTCATTGACCTCGGCATAGGTCAGATAGCCTTGCTCCTTACCGCGTTGGACAAGAAGTTTCAGCTGTGACTGCGGGTTTTGCTCCATAAGACGGTATCCACACTTAATTCGTTTGATTGGTGTCGGCGATGGGCTGCCAACCTTTAAAGCGAGGGCGTACTTATATTTTTGCCGCTGCCTCTCAGTGCGGCTGCCGGGGGCTTCCCGATCGATATTCGGCACTTAAGCCGTTAAATTTTTTATTTCTTCGCCAGTTCCTGGTTAATCATCCAGAGCTCCCGGCGTTCTTCGCTGCTCAGGCCATGGGTGCGCTCGCGAGCTATCAACTCTTCCTGGCGCAACTCAAGCATCGAATCAAACATATGGTTGAGCGAGTCGGTGAACGTTTTTTCTGCGATATCCTTATCTGCTATATCGTCCCACATCGACAGTTTTTCAAGGGTAGCGGCCTCTTTTGTGCCGCGATAATGCTCTAAAAGTTGTCCGGTGGTCAGACCTGGCTGAGACAAACAAGTGTTGACCAATTCTGAAAATAAGCCAAGCCCGGGCAATTTTTCGTGGTTCAAACCCGCCAGCGACGGCACTTGCGGAGCAAGTTCGGGGTTTTGCACCAGCAACCCTATCAGTATACGCATGGTTGTGCGTTTTAGCTGAGGCGCGGGGCGTACCGTGCCGTTTTCAGCCTGTTTCGGCATTAAACGTTCAAGCTGGCTGTCATCCAGAATGCCGAGCTTGTTGCCTAACTCCTGACGCAGATAGATGCGCAGCGTTTCGCCGGGCACCTGGCTGATTAACGGCAGCGCCAGCGTGCTGAGCTGCGCGCGCCCGTCAGGGGTACTCAAATCAACCTGCGGCATCAGGCTGTTAAACAGAAACGTGGAGAGCGGCTGAGCCTGCTCCATCCGCGCTTCAAACGCCGCTTTGCCCTCTTTACGCACCAGCGTATCCGGGTCTTCACCGTCGGGCAGGAACATAAAGCGTAGCTGACGCCCGTCGGTCATATACGGCAACGCGGTTTCCAGCGCTCGCCAGGCGGCGTCGCGTCCTGCGCGGTCACCGTCGTAACAGCAAATCACGTTGTTGGTGACGCGGAACAGCAGCTGGATATGGTCCGCCGTGGTGGACGTTCCCAGCGACGCAACGGCATAGTTAATGTCGTACTGCGCCAGCGCAACAACATCCATATAGCCTTCGACGACCAGAAGACGCGGAGGTTCCGCATTATCCTGCTGTGCCTCATAAAGACCGTAAAGCTGGCGGCCCTTATGGAAAATATCGGTTTCCGGGGAGTTAAGGTATTTCGGCAGGGCATCGCCCAGCACGCGACCACCAAAACCTATCACCCGGCCACGCTTGTCGCGGATCGGGAACATCACCCGTTCACGGAAGCGGTCGTAGCTTCGTCCCTGGTCGTTGGTGACCAGCATGCCTGCGTCGATGAGGGATTTACGATCTTCGCTATTGCCGCCAAAACGCTTTAACACGTTGTCCCAGCCGGGCGGGGCGTAACCAATAGCGAAACGCGCAATCACATCGTCACTCAGTCCGCGCTTGTTCAGATACTGACGCGCAGGCTCAGCCGCAGAGTGCTTAAGAGACTGTTGGTAAAACGAATTCAGGCCATCCATCAGTTGGTACAGCGTTTGCCGCTGATGGCGCTCGATCTGACTTGGCCCACTGCCTGCTTCATACGGCACTTCAAGGTTATGCATCGCCGCCAGCTCTTCGACGGTTTCAACGAACTCGAGCTTGTCGTAGTTCATCAAAAAATCGACGGCATTACCGTGTGCGCCACAGCCGAAGCAATGGTAGAACTGTTTTTCACCGTTTACGGTGAAAGAGGGGGTTTTTTCGTTATGGAACGGACAGCACGCATGGTAGTTCTTGCCCTGCTTTTTTAGCTTCACCCGCGCGTCGATGAGATCGACGATGTCGGTTCTGGCAAGCAGGTCATTGATGAAAACGCGTGGGATTCTTCCGGCCATATGCCCCGAAAATTTAAGCGACTTATAAACGAAAACAAGCCGCGCATTCCTTCCGGAAGCACGGCCTTACGACTACAACTCTGTCTGTCAATTGAGGGCTGTGGCCCTCTACAGATTAGTACAGACGAGTACGGCGTGCGTTTTCGCGAGCCAGTTTCTTCGCGTGACGTTTCACAGCGGAAGCTTTAGCGCGCTTACGTTCGGTCGTTGGTTTTTCATAAAACTCACGACGACGAACTTCAGCCAGAACACCTGCTTTCTCGCATGAACGTTTGAAGCGACGCAGTGCTACGTCGAACGGCTCGTTTTCACGTACTTTAATTACCGGCATGTAACTCTCACCTTTAATAAATTCGGTTTGCCGCTGGCATCAACGCCAGCTTATTTCAAAATGGTGCGGAATTTTACTGCAAATGCTGCTGCTTTGTAAAGCACCGATGCGATTTTGAAAGGGACTTTAATAAGGGTGAGGAGTATACACGAGGCTTCTTCCTGGGGCGAACAAAGTTTTACAACAATCCGCCCAGGCTCTACACTGCGCGGTATTGAAACGAGGTAAAACAAGTCATGCGTGTACTGGGTATTGAAACATCCTGCGATGAAACCGGCATCGCGATTTACGACGACGAAAAAGGGCTTCTGGCCAACCAGCTGTATAGTCAGGTGAAATTGCACGCTGACTACGGCGGCGTCGTGCCTGAACTGGCCTCTCGTGACCACGTGCGTAAAACGGTTCCCCTGATTCAGGCGGCGCTTAAAGAGGCCGGGTTGAGTGCAAAAGATATTGATGCCGTGGCCTATACCGCAGGGCCGGGCCTGGTCGGCGCGCTGCTGGTCGGCGCAACGGTAGGGCGTTCGCTGGCCTTCGCGTGGGATGTTCCGGCCATTCCGGTTCACCATATGGAAGGGCATCTTCTGGCGCCGATGCTGGAAGACAATCCGCCAGAGTTCCCGTTTGTGGCGCTGCTGGTTTCCGGTGGGCATACCCAACTGATTAGCGTAACGGGCATTGGCAAGTACGCGCTGCTGGGCGAGTCGATCGACGATGCTGCCGGTGAAGCCTTCGATAAAACCGCCAAGCTGCTGGGGCTGGATTACCCGGGTGGCCCGATGCTGTCGAAAATGGCGTCGCAGGGAACGGAAGGGCGCTTTGTCTTCCCGCGGCCGATGACCGACCGTCCGGGGCTGGATTTCAGCTTCTCTGGCCTGAAAACTTTCGCGGCGAATACGATCCGTAATAACGATGACAGCGAGCAGACCCGCGCCGATATCGCCCGTGCGTTCGAAGACGCGGTGGTGGATACGCTGATGATCAAGTGCAAGCGCGCGCTGGATCAGACCGGCTTTAAGCGTCTGGTGATGGCGGGCGGCGTGAGCGCTAACCGTACGCTGCGTGCGAAGCTTGCTGAGATGATGCAAAAGCGTCGCGGGGAAGTGTTCTACGCGCGTCCTGAATTTTGCACCGATAACGGGGCGATGATCGCCTACGCCGGGATGGTGCGTCTGAACGCCGGCGCAACGGCTGACCTGAGCGTGTCTGTGCGTCCGCGCTGGCCGCTGGCGGAACTGCCTGAGGCGTGAGTTTCTTTGCCCGGTGGCGCTGCGCTTACCGGGCCTACAAGATCCACGTGTGCTAACGTGCAATAAACCACCCTACACCCGCAACATTCCTTTCTCTTCCAGAAACGCAATAATCGTCGCTAAACCGTCACCCGCTTTCAGGTTGGTAAACGTCCACGGACGCTCGCCGCGCATGCGATTAGTGTCGCGCTCCATTACCTCCAGCGACGCCCCCACGTACGGCGCGAGGTCGGTTTTGTTGATCACCAGAAAATCGGATTTGGTGATCCCCGGCCCGCCCTTGCGCGGGATTTTTTCCCCTTCGGCCACGTCGATGACGTAGATGGTGAGGTCCGCCAGCTCCGGGCTGAAGGTCGCGCTCAGGTTATCCCCGCCGCTTTCCACGAAGATCAGATCCAGATTGCCGAACTTCTCGCTGAGTGCTTCCACCGCCGCCAGGTTCATTGAGGCATCTTCGCGGATGGCGGTGTGCGGACAGCCGCCCGTTTCCACCCCCACGATGCGCTCTGGCTCCAGCGCACCCGCCTCGGTCAGGATGCGCTGATCCTCTTTGGTGTAGATATCGTTGGTCACCACCGCCAGGTGATAGGTGTCGCGCATCGCCTTGCAGAGCGCTTCCAGCAGGGCGGTTTTGCCCGACCCTACCGGGCCGCCCACGCCAACGCGCAGGGGATGTTTGTAATCAGCCATGTTGACTCCTCAGGAACGGAATAGTCGTGAATATTGGGTTTCATGGCGCGCGGAGGCGATGGCCGACAGCGGCGTAGCGGCCCCCAGCGCGTCGTCGCCACGTAAAAATGCCTGTTCAAACCCGGCGGCAAAATGGTCGCTCAGGTCGATAATCAGCTGTTGTGCGGCCTGCTGCCCAAACGGTACCAGCTTGACGCCCGCCATCACCGCGCTCTCTATCCAGCTGTAGCCCAGGCTCAGCGCCAGCTCGCGCGCGCTAATGCCCCAGCGCACGCCGAGCCACGCCATGCCGCCGAGCTGGCTTCGCATCAACAGCGGCAGCCATTCTGGCGGGCAGGCGGGTTCCCAGCTTTTAATCAGGCGCGTAAAGGCCGCCCCACGGTTGCGTTCTTCATCGCGCAGCTCGCGCGTTTCCCGACAGGCGAGCAGGTATGCCGTCCAGCGTTTTGCTGTCGCGACGTCCTGCTTCTCGCAGGCACGATACAGGCGGATAAACAGCGGCAGGTCGACGCAGAAAAAGCTCTGCTCCATCTGCTGGATCTGCCAGCGCCTGAAGGCCTCAGCGTCCGTGACCCACCCGGCCTCGACAGCCCACTCCAGCCCCTGCGACCAGGTAAACGATCCGACCGGCAGGCTACTGCTGGAGAGCTGCATCAGGCGCAGCCGCTGGCGGGCGTGCTCCATCAGCTCATCAGCGCCAGCAGGGCGGAGACGATCAGCCCGCCACCGAAGGTTTTACGCAGGCCGTCGTGACGGCGCAGCAGCAGCCCTGCCGCGAAGCTGGCACACAGCACCGTGGCGCTGGCTAACATAAACCCGCTGGTGAAGAGCCAGAAGCTGTGGCCGGACATCTCCACGCCGTGCGCCCAGCCGTGGAACATCGCCAGGGCTGGCACCGCCAGCAGCAGGCGATTTTCAGTCTTAAACATCATCACGCCGCAGAGCGCCAGCGAGGCGATAATCAGCATCTCCATGCCGCTAAAGCCGCCGAGCAGGCTGCCCGCAACGGCACCAGCAAGCATCATGCCGAGCGTCGCTAACGGCAACAGCAGCTTGCGGCCGCTCAGGGCGGAGAGCACGCCAGCCCCCGTCAGCATCAGCAGGTGATCCAGCCCGGTCAGCGGATGGAGAAATCCGGCCTGGAAGCTGTCGGTCCCGTGGCCGGGATGTGCGAGCGCGGGAACGGAAAAAGCCAGCAGTAACAGCGGTAAGTACTTGCGCATGATGAGTCCTTAATGTGAATGAGCGTGAGAGTGGCTATGGCTGTGGGCATCGCTGGTGTAAGCGCCCGCTTCCGGTTCAAATGGCAGGCTGGCGAAGGTCACCTCCAGCCCGAACTGACGCAGCATATCGTCGAGGACGTGGTCGTGGTGGTAGCGCAGTTCGCCAGGCATTATTTGCAGCGGTACGTGACGATTGCCCAGGTGATAACAGGCGCGGGCGAGCAGGAACGGGTCGGCGCAGCGCACCACGGAAACCGACTCCGGGGCGGCGATCACTTCGATCACCTCGCTGCCATCGTCGGTAGTCAGCAGGTCGCCCCCGCGCAGCAGCAGGCCGCGCGGCAGCATTAGCCCGGCTTCGCGGCCGTCGTTCAGCGCCACGCGGGCGCGGCTTTTTACCCGCACATCAATCGGTAGCGTGACGCTGGCGGTAATCGGATGCGCATGGTCCAGGCGTTGGGTTAAATAGATCATCATGACTCCTCAAAACAGAAAATAGCGTTGCGCCATCGGCAAAACCTCTGCCGGTTCGCTGGTGATCAATTCGCCGTCGACGCGTACCTCATAGGTTTGCGCGTCAACGGTGATATTCGGCTGTAAATCGTTGTGGATCATGTCGGCCTTTTTCACCGACCGGCAGCCTCTCACCACCGCGGTGGCACTTTGCAGTCCGAGCCGTTGCGGAATGCCGCTGGCATCAGCAGCCTGAGAGACAAACGTCAGCCGCGTGGCGTGGCGTGCGGCACCAAGGGCACCAAACATCGGGCGGTAATGTACCGGCTGCGGCGTGGGGATCGAGGCGTTGATGTCGCCCATCGGCGCGCAGGCGATCATCCCGCCTTTGACGATGGTGGCGGGTTTGACGCCAAAGAAGGCGGGGGACCAGACCACCAGATCCGCCAGCTTGCCCGCCTCAATAGAACCGACCTCATGGGCGATGCCGTGGGTCAGCGCCGGGTTGATGGTGTATTTGGCGACATAGCGCTTTACGCGGAAGTTATCGTTATCGCCGGTCTCTTCCGGCAGTGCGCCGCGCTGCACCTTCATGCGGTGCGCCACCTGCCAGGTGCGGATAATCACTTCCCCCACGCGGCCCATTGCCTGTGAATCTGACGAGGTGAGCGAGAACGCGCCGATATCGTGCAGCACGTCTTCGGCGGCGATGGTCTCCCGGCGAATGCGGGATTCGGCAAACGCCACGTCCTCGGCGATATCCGGGTCGAGGTGATGGCAAACCATCAGCATGTCCAGGTGCTCGTCGATGGTGTTGACCGTGTAGGGCAGCGTCGGGTTGGTGGAGGAGGGCAGAATATTCGGGTGCGCGCAGGCGGTGATGATATCCGGCGCATGGCCGCCGCCCGCCCCTTCGGTGTGGAAGGTGTGGATGGTGCGCCCGGCGATGGCGGCCAGCGTGTCTTCGACAAAACCGGACTCGTTCAGCGTGTCGCTGTGCAGCGCCACCTGAATATCCATCTCTTCAGCGACCTCCAGCGAACAGTTGATGGCCGCAGGCGTCGCGCCCCAGTCTTCGTGGATCTTAAGCCCGATGGCACCTGCCGCGATCTGCTCGCGCAGCGCGTCCGGGTTGGAGCCGTTCCCTTTACCCAGCAGGCCAATATTCACCGGTAGCGTATCGGCTGCCTGCAACATGCGGGCGATATACCACGGCCCCGGTGTGCAGGTGGTGGCGTTTGTGCCTGCCGCAGGCCCGGTGCCGCCGCCGATCATGGTGGTGACGCCAGACACCAGCGCCTCTTCCGCCTGCTGCGGACAGATCCAGTGGATGTGGGTGTCGATCCCGCCGGCGGTGACAATCCTCCCTTCGGCGGCGATCACCTCCGTTGCCGCGCCAATCGGGATCGTCACGCCGGGCTGAATGTCCGGGTTTCCGGCTTTGCCGATGGCGAAGATCCGCCCATCTTTTACGCCGATATCCGCTTTCACGATCCCCCAGTGATCGACGATTAGCGCGTTGGTGAGCACCAGATCCACGCAGTCGTCGGCGGTCATCTGCCCCTGTCCCATACCGTCGCGGATCACTTTTCCGCCGCCGAATTTAACCTCTTCGCCGTAGATCGTGAGATCGTCTTCCACTTCGATCCACAGCTCGCTGTCGGCCAGCCGCACTTTATCCCCGGTAGTGGGGCCGAACATATCGGCATACGCCTGGCGTGAAATCTCAGCCATGTTTCACCTCGCCCATGACCTCGCCGCGAAAGCCGAAAATGCGCTGTGCGCCCGTCACCTGCACCAGCGTCACTTCCCGCTTCTGGCCGGGCTCGAAGCGCACGGCAGTGCCGGCAGGGATGTTCAGCCGGTAACCTCGGGTGGCTTCGCGATCGAACTTCAGCGCCGGGTTGACCTCGTAAAAGTGGTAGTGCGATCCCACCTGGATCGGCCTGTCGCCGTGGTTTTCCACGATCACACTTCGGGTTTCGCGCCCGACGTTGAGAGCAATGTTGCCGGACTGGATCCGGTATTCGCCTGGGATCATCACGCGCTCCTTACACGATCGGGTTGTGGACGGTGACGAGCTTGGATCCGTCCGGAAAGGTGGCTTCCACCTGGATATCCGGGATCATCTCCGGCACGCCTTCCATCACCTGATCGCGCGTCAGGACGTGGCGGCCGGCTTCCATCAGCGAGGCGACGGTTTCGCCATCGCGCGCGCCTTCCATAATAAAGGCGCTGATCAGCGCGACCGATTCCGGGTAATTGAGCTTTACCCCGCGCGCGAGGCGGCGTTCGGCAACCAGCGCGGCGGTGAACAGCAACAGCTTGTCTTTTTCTCTGGGAGTCAGTTCCATAGCGTTTCTCTTATGTTTGCCAGATGCGCGGCGAACAGGCGGTTTTGGAAGTTAAAAGCGGGCGAAGCGACTGCCAGATATCGCGCATCACCCGCTGACAAATCAGGTTGTCGTGGGAGAGAAAACGCACCGACAGCAGATCGTCGGTGAGCGTCGCCCCGCCAACGTTTTCCAGCGGGGCGAGAAGCGCACGCACCGCGTCGAGAAGTGCTTCCCGGGCCGGATAGAACAGCAGCGTGCCGACCCACGGATGGTCCGCGACGGGCGTCAGATCGCCACCGCTGAGATGCAGTCGCTCAATCAGACGCGGCTCGCCATCCACCCACACCTCAAGGCGGTTCTCCAGCGTGCCGTGGCTGAAGGTTTCGTTTATCACCGGACGGCCCAGACAGTACAGCTCCCACGCCAGCAGCGTGCTGGTGGCGTGCAGGTGAAAGACGGAACGCAGCGCGGCGTTAGCGCCGGGGAAAATAATGGTGTCCTGCGGCAGCCACTCCAGCGTGGCCTCTTCGTCGAGGTAAAAATGCTGACTGAGGCAGGCCAGCGGGCCGCTGCTGCGATAGAACTTACTGGCGCCGGGCATGGTGATGAGGGCATGGCTTTTAGCGTCGAGCCGCACGGAAATATCCAGCGTATCTCCGCCCACAATTCCGCCTGGCGGGTGCAGCAGGTAAAGGTGGCAGGTTTCTCCTTCGGGATAAAACGGACGCTGAACGGTGAGCGGCCCGCTGTGACGCGCGGAATGGAGAAGGGTTTTCTCAGGGGTATGACAAAACTGGAGGGCAAGCGAGGCCTGCCAGCCTTTGTATGAATTATCAGTGACCTGAGTTGCTAACATGGTGCTTCCATTTCCACACTATCGGGGTACGTTTCAGTATGCCCTGGCGGAAATGAAGGCTGTCATATGAGTCGCTTATGGATAAAAAAACGGCTCATGTGAGCCGGTTTCAGTAATGTAGGCCGGGTAAGCGCAGCGCCACCCGGCAAGAAAGGCTAGCGATAATCCTCTGCATCCACATCATACCCCGACGGCTCCCAGCGGATCGCCAGCAGCGACGCCAGACCGATAAACGGCGCCAGCGCAATCACCCAGAACACGGCGGTATCCAGCGAGGCGACCAGCAGCGGGAACAGAAACAGTGACAGCGTTGAACTGCTGCGCATCAGCGTCTGGTTAAGCCCCACGCCCACGCCGCGCAGCGAGGTCGGGTAGCTCAGGGAGGCAAACGTCATGGTGTGCGCACCTGGACCAAAACCCTGACCAAACAGGAACAGCGCCAGCATCGCGACGGCGACCACGCCTTCCGTAGCCCCGTCAGGGCGGCCAATCAGCGCCAGGCCGAGCAGTGCCGCAAGCTGGCACGCATAACCCGCCAGTGACATCCGCCATGCGCCGAAGCGCGGAACATAGCGCACCGCCAGCAGCCCGCCGACAAATGCGAACAGCAGGTTAAGCGCCAGCGAGATCAGAATGGTGGTCAGCATCGACTGCACAAAGAAGCTGGAGATGATCACCGGCAGGCCAAAGGCTACGGCGTTATAGGCGAACGAGGAGACCACTGACAGCAGCGTGGCGAGCGTGGTACGCCGCAGATAGATACCGCGGAACAGGTTCAGGTAGTTCGACCATTTTGCCTTGTTCACGACAGGCGCGGGCTGGTCGAGCGCATCCTGCGGTACGTGGGCATTAATATTGTAAGACTGCCGCAGGATGGACGCCGCCTCCTTCAGATTGCCCTGATTCGCCGCCCAGACCGGGGATTCGCTCATATAGCGGCTGCGGATGGCGATAATCACCAGCGCGGGCACCGCGCCAAAGCCAAGGATCAGACGCCAGAGCCAGTCGCTGTGGCTTTCCGGCAGCACGGCGTAAAAGAAGAGCACCAGAAGATAAGAGATGCTGATGGCCGCGTACCAGGTGGGGCACCACATTGCGACGCTGGAGGCTTTATTCCCCGGGCCTTTCAGCCTGGCGAACTCGCTGAGAAACGCCATCGCGACGGGAAGGTCGATCCCAACGCCAAGACCCATCACAAAGCGCGCGCCCGCAAGCACATATTCGTTCGGGGCCAGCGCACAGGCGATAGCGGCAACGACAAAGAACACCATGTCGGCCATAAAGACGCGGTAGCGCCCGATTTTATCCGTAAGATAGCCGCCGAGCAGCGCCCCGACAATCGCGCCAAAGGTAATCGCCGAGGCCACCATGCCGGTACCGGCGGGCGTCAGGTTAAATTCGCGGGTGATGTCTTTGATGCCGAATGCCAGCGCGCCGAGATCGTAGGCATCGAGGAAAATTCCCCCGAGCGCGATACCGACCACGATGCGGGCATTGGCCCGGCCCTGAGAGCCGTCATTAACGAGACGTGAAACGTCCGATGCGCTACGCACCCACTTGATGTCGCCATCCGGGGTATTTCCTGCCGTTGGAAGGGGAGTTGAATCTGTGATTTCTGCCATTTTCTTTTTGTGTGGTTGTGTTGTGTCTCTAACAGTTACCACAGGCAGAAGGTGACAAAAATCACATTTGGTTATAAGGCATAACGAACGGTTTACTGAGCGTCTTTCTTTTTACGCCTGAGCTTCGTCCAGATCTTGGTTTCCTTACGCCGCCACAGGCGCTGAATGTTGTCGTGGTGGCGCAACAGGATCAGACACGAGAGCATCGACACCGGGAAGGTAAACTGCGGTTTAAACCACCAGACATAAAACGGGGCGATCAGTGCGCTGACGATGGCGCCCAGCGACGAATAACCGCTCAGCAGAATGGTCAGCAGCCAGGTGCCCGCCATCACGCCGGTGAGATCCCAGCCGATCGGCGCAATCGCGCCAAACGCGGTGGCAACGCCTTTACCGCCTTTAAAACCAAAGAAAACGGGCCAGATGTGGCCGACGCAGGCGGCGATGGCAATCAGCCCCAGCCAGAAGGGTGTGACGCCGAGCGCATACGCGCCCCAGACGGGAAGCATTCCTTTCAGAACATCAAAAATCAAAACCGCTACGGCTGCTCCCTTGCCGCCAATTCGTAGTACATTGGTCGCCCCCGGATTCCCGGAACCACTTTCACGCGGGTCAGGCAACCCGGCGATGCGGCAGACCAGAATGGCGCTGGAGATTGAGCCGCAAAGGTAGGCGAGGATAATCATTCCAGGCGCGATTGCACTCATAACGCTGTTCCGTTTTGAAAATGTATCTGTATTCTCAGCATCTGTGGATAATACGCATAATTCGCCGGAAGTGGTATCCGGTTTAGCCAAAAAGCAGGCAGGTCGTGATGGATATTGTATTTATAGAGCAACTTTCGGTAATCACCACAATTGGTGTTTACGACTGGGAACAGACCATCGAGCAGAAACTGGTGTTCGATATCGAAATGGGCTGGGACAACCGCAAGTCAGCAAAAAGCGATGATGTGAATGACTGTCTGAGCTACGCCGACATCAGTGAAACGGTCATCGCCCATGTGGAAGGGCAACGTTTTGCGCTGGTAGAACGCGTGGCGGAAGAGGTAGCAGACCTGCTGCTGAGCAAATTTAACTCCCCATGGGTGCGCATTAAGCTAAGCAAGCCGGGAGCGGTGGCGCGCGCCGCCAATGTGGGCGTGATTATCGAGCGTGGCACAAATCTGAAAGGAAAGATTTAACGTCATAATAGCTAAACCATTTTAGGTTATATCGGTCTTAAAGCTGTATCTTTCACGGTTGTCCGCGTGGGACACCGTTTTTTTATATCTTTTTAGGGGTTTATAGATGAGCGATATGCACTCGCTGCTGGTGGCGGCAATACTGGGTGTGGTCGAAGGATTGACGGAGTTTTTGCCGGTGTCCAGTACGGGCCATATGATTATCGTTGGCCATCTCCTGGGCTTTGAAGGCGATACCGCAAAGACGTTTGAGGTGGTGATCCAGCTGGGCTCTATCCTGGCGGTGGTCGTGATGTTCTGGCGTCGTCTGTTTGGTCTGATCGGTATCCACTTCGGGCGTTTGCCGCAGCGTGAAGGAGAGGGCAAAGGGCGCCTGACGCTGATTCATATTCTGCTCGGGATGATCCCGGCGGTGGTGCTGGGGCTGGTGTTCCACGACACCATTAAATCGCTCTTCAACCCGATTAACGTGATGTACGCGCTGGTTGTCGGCGGCTTCCTGCTGATTGCCGCCGAAGTGCTGAAGCCAAAAACCCCGCGTGCGGAAGGTCTGGACGATATGACGTATCGCCAGGCGTTTATGATTGGCTGCTTCCAGTGTCTGGCGCTGTGGCCGGGCTTCTCCCGTTCAGGGGCAACCATTTCCGGCGGGATGCTGATGGGCGTGAGCCGTTACGCGGCGTCTGAGTTCTCGTTCCTGCTGGCGGTGCCGATGATGATGGGTGCCACCGCGCTGGATCTCTACAAAAGCATCGGCTTCCTGACCGTGGGCGACATTCCGATGTTCGCCGTGGGCTTTATCACCGCCTTTATTGTGGCGCTGATTGCCATCAAAACCTTCCTGCAACTGATTAAGCGTATTTCGTTTATTCCGTTCGCGATCTACCGCTTTATCGTCGCGGCTGCCGTGTACGTGGTCTTCTTCTGATGACCGACCGCCCTCAGTCTTTCGGCTGAGGGCAACGTTTTTCCTTCCACGCCGCAACCGCATCAATCCGCCGTTTCGTCAGCTCTTCGCGGATCGCCGGGCCTTTAAACCCTGCCTCCACCACCTCTTTCGTTGGCACCGCTTTCGCTACGTCCCACGCCTCACGCAGCAAACGTCCCTGCGGATAATCGGACGCTTCAAACCCGGTGCGGCCGCGCACGTCGGCTTCGCTGGTCAGCGCAATTTGCTCCACGCGCTGCGGTTTGCGCCAGGCGTCGATGTTATCAAACAGCCTGACGATGGTGGCGGGTTTCAGGATCGGGAAGGTGTGGATCAGGTCGTGGAACTCGGCCACCAGTTTTGCCAGATCGCGAATGTCATTTGGCACGCGCAGGCGCTGGCAAAGCCCTTCAACCAGCTTCACGCCAGCCGGACCGTGCCCGTGGTGGCGTGGCCACAACTCCTTTGGCGTTAACCCTTTGCCGAGGTCATGGCAGAGGGTGGAAAAGCGCACGTCCACCTCCGGGCTGAGCATGGCGGCCATGCTCAGCGTCATCAGGGTGTGAATGCCGGTATCAATTTCCGGGTGCCATTTCGCCGGGGCGGGCACGCCAAACAGCGCATCTATTTCCGGGAATAGCACTTTCAGCGCCCCGCAGTCGCGCAGTACCTGGAAAAAGACCTGTGGATTGCGGGTAGTCAGGGCGTTTTCGGTCTCTTTCCAGACGCGTTCTGGCGTCAGATGTTCCAGCTCGCCCGCGTCGGTCATGGCCGTCATCAGCGCCATCGTCTCGTCGGCGATGCGGAAGCTGAGATGGGCATAACGGGCGGCAAAACGCGCCACGCGCAGTACGCGTAACGGATCTTCAGAAAAGGCGGGGGAAATATGGCGTAAAAGACGGTCGCGCAGATCGTTCTGGCCGCCGTAGACGTCGATAATATGGCCTTTTTCGTCCTGCGCCAGGGCATTAATGGTGAGATCGCGGCGCAGTAAGTCCTGCTCCAGCGTCACATCCGGCGCGGCATAGCAGGTGAAGCCGGTATAACCGGAACCGGATTTCCGTTCGGTACGCGCCAGGGCGTACTCTTCCCGGCTTTTCGGATGGAGGAACACAGGAAAATCGCGGCCTACCTGCTGGTAGCCCGCGTCAATCATCGCTTCGGGCGTGGCACCGACCACGACCCAGTCTTTATCTTTGACCGGCAGACCTAATAACGCATCACGTACCGCACCACCGACCAGATAACTCTTCACGCCAACACTCCCGTTTTCTCTTTTCGCAAGATGATACGTAAGTGTGGCAGAGAAGACGAGTTAGTTCATCCAGCGGTCTTTACGTTTACGGCTCGGGATAAGGTGAGGAAGCACCAGACCCAGCACCAGACCGACGCCAAGCACCCCGCCGCCATACATAAACCACTGCATGATGATGGTGCGTTGTTTGTCATCCAGCTGTAGATTCGCGGCGTTCACTTTCTTCTGCGCGACGATGAGCTCATTTTTCAGCTTCTGATTTTCATCTTTCAGACCGGCGATCACGCTGTCGCTTTGCGCCACTTTCTGCTGCATCTCTGCGGTGCGCTGGTTCCAGGTGCCGTCAATGTTGTTCAGCTTATCGGTCAGGGTTTTCACCTGATTTTCCAGGTCCGGCACGCGGGTGCGCAGGCTTGGCACCGTGCTCAGCTCTTTCAGCGGGATCCATGAGGTGCGGCCAGAGCTGTCACGAACCTGACCGTAATTGGTGTCTGCATTGGTTTGCAGCAGAGTCACTTCCTCGCCGGCATTTACCGTACCCACGAGGCGATAATTGTCTCCAGGGCCGCTGCGTACCCAGGTATTCAGTTCATCAGAAACGTAACGTTTCTCTTCAGCGTGGACCGCGGTTGCGGCGCTAAAAGCGAGTAAAGTAAGTCCAATCAGGCGTAATTTAAGCATATCAGTCGTTATTTTCATAAAAAGTGGAACGATAGTAGTGGTATCAGTGTCGCTACGCAAAGGATTCATCATCAATCGGAATCATCTGTGTCATGATTTCCACCGCTTTAAACTTTTACGCCCGTCAAATTGCTCATTGCGTGGCAATTTGGCGCAAAATACTATGTACTGACAAACAAATGGCGAGGAAGTTCGCCTTCATCGACGCGTCTGTGACGCACGCAAAAGTACAAGGCTATGGCACAAGAGATCGAATTAAAGTTTATCGTCGAAAAAGACAGCGCTGACGCGCTCCGCCAGCATCTGAATACGCTGTCCGGCGAGCACCATGAACCCGTACAGCTGCTCAACATCTATTACGAAACGCCGGACAACTGGCTGCGCAACCACGATATGGGCCTGCGCATCCGGGGTGCGAACGGGCGCTACGAGATGACGATGAAAATCGCCGGTCGTGTGGTGGGCGGTTTGCACCAGCGTCCGGAATACAATATCGACATCAGTAAGCCAGAACTTGAGCTGGATCGTTTTCCGGCGGAAGTGTGGCCGGAAGGAACGCTGCCCGCAACGCTGTCGGCAGAGGCGCAACCGCTGTTCAGCACCGATTTCTGGCGCGAAAAATGGCTGGTGACGGAAGGCAAGAGCCGCATTGAGATCGCGTTTGATCGGGGTGAAATTAAGGCGGGTGAAGAGCAGGAGCCGATCTGCGAATTGGAACTCGAACTGCTGGAAGGCGAGGCGAGCGACGTGCTGAAGCTGGCGCACAAGCTGGTGAACCAGCCTGGCCTGCGTCAGGGCAGCCTGAGTAAAGCGGCACGCGGCTATCACCTGGCCGCCGGGAATGCGCCGCGCGTGCTGCGAGAAACCCCGATTCTGCGCGTTGTGCCGAAAGCCTCCGTTGAGCAGGGCATGGAAGCGGCGCTGGAGCTGGCGCTCTCTCAGTGGCAGTACCACGAGGAGCTGTGGGCGCGTAACGTGAAAAATGCCAAAAAACAGGTGCTGGCAGCTATGGGGCTGGTGCGTCATACCCTGACGCTCTTTGGCGGCATTGTACCGCGTAAAGCCAGCACTCACTTACGTGATTTGCTCACTCAAACCGAAACGCTGATGCTTTCCGACGTGTCGGCACAAACGGCGATCTACAGCCCGCAAAACGCCGGCGCGAAACTGGCGCTGACCGAGTTTCTGGTGACGCGCGGCTGGCGCACGTTCCTCGATGCGAAAGGGCAGACCAAAATCGCGGAAAACTTCAAACGTTTTGCGGATATCCACCTCTCCCGTCACGCGGCCGAGCTGAGAACCACCTTTGCGCATCCGCTGGGCGACCAGTATGGCGATCAGCTTCCCCGCCTGGCGCGTAACATCGACAGCATGTTGCTGCTGTCAGGTGCGTATGAGGGCGTTAAGGCGCAGGCCTGGCTGGAGAACTGGCAGGGGCTGAAGCATGCCATCGAGACCCGTCAGCAGATCGAAATCGAGCATTTCCGCAACGAGGCCATTTCGCAGGATCCGTACTGGCTGCACAGCGGAAAACGTTAATTCTGGCAAGGAAACTCTGATATGCCGCTTTCTTCGCAGTTACAGCAGCACTGGCAGACCGTTTGCGAACGCCTGCCTGAGTCGTTACCCGCGTCATCGTTAAGCGAGCAGGCGAAAAGCGTGCTCACGTTCAGTGATTTTGTGCAGGAGAGCGTCAGCGCCAACCCGGACTGGCTGGCAGAGCTGGAAAGCGCGCCGCCGCAGGCTGACGAGTGGCGGCATTATGCTGGCTGGCTGCAAACCGCGCTGGCAGAGGTGGCAGACGAAGCCACGCTGATGCGCGTACTGCGTCAGTTCCGCCGCCGGGTGATGGTACGCATTGCCTGGGCGCAGGCGCTGGAGCTGGTGAGCGAAGAGAGTACCTTGCAGCAGTTGAGCGAGCTGGCGCAGACGTTGATTGTCGCCGCGCGGGACTGGCTCTACGCCGCCTGCTGTAAAGAGTGGGGCACGCCGTGCAGCGAAGCCGGGGTTCCGCAACCGCTGTTGATTCTGGGGATGGGCAAGCTGGGCGGCTGCGAGCTTAATTTCTCCTCAGACATCGACCTGATTTTTGCCTGGCCGGAGAACGGCTCCACGCGCGGCGGTCGTCGCGAGCTGGACAACGCCCAGTTCTTTACGCGCCTGGGGCAGCGGCTGATTAAGGCACTGGATCAGCCCACCCAGGATGGTTTTGTCTACCGCGTGGATATGCGTTTGCGTCCGTTTGGCGACAGCGGTCCGCTGGTGCTGAGCTTTGCCGCGCTGGAAGATTATTACCAGGAGCAGGGTCGCGACTGGGAGCGTTACGCGATGGTCAAAGCGCGGATCATGGGTGACAGCGACGATGCCTGGGCCAACGAGCTGCGCGCCATGCTGCGCCCGTTTGTGTTCCGCCGCTACATCGACTTCAGCGTGATCCAGTCCCTGCGAAATATGAAAGGGATGATTGCCCGCGAGGTGCGTCGCCGTGGCCTGAAAGACAACATCAAGCTCGGCGCGGGCGGTATTCGTGAGATCGAATTTATCGTCCAGGTCTTCCAGCTAATACGCGGCGGGCGTGAACCTTCTCTGCAATCCCGCTCGCTGCTGCCGACCCTGAGCGCTATCGAACAGCTGCATCTGCTGCCGGAAGGCGATGCGCAAACGCTGCGTGACTCTTATCTCTTCCTGCGTCGTCTGGAAAATTTGCTGCAAAGTATCAACGACGAACAGACCCAGACGTTACCGGGCGACGAGCTGAACCGGGCGCGTCTGGCCTGGGGGATGCGGGTGGATGACTGGGCGGCGCTGACGGAACGGCTGGAAGCGCATATGGCGGGCGTGCGCCGCATCTTTAACGATCTGATCGGCGACGACGAAAGTGAATCGCAGGACGATGCGCTCTCCGAGCACTGGCGCGAGCTGTGGCAGGACGCGCTCCAGGAAGATGACACCACGCCGGTGCTGGCGCACTTAAGCGACGATGCCCGCCATCGCGTGGTGGCGCTGATTGCCGATTTCCGCTTCGAACTGAACAAACGCGCCATTGGCCCACGCGGTCGTCAGGTGCTGGATCATCTGATGCCGCATCTGCTGAGCGATGTCTGCTCCCGCGAGGATGCGCCGGTGCCGCTGTCGCGCATGATGCCGCTGCTGAGCGGGATCGTCACGCGTACCACTTACCTCGAACTGTTAAGCGAGTTTCCCGGTGCGCTGAAGCACCTGATTTCCCTCTGCGCCGCCTCGCCGATGGTGGCGAACAAGCTGGCGCGTTATCCGCTGCTGCTGGACGAACTGCTCGACCCGAATACGCTGTATCAGCCTACGGCGACGGATGCCTACCGCGACGAGCTGCGTCAGTATCTGCTGCGCGTACCGGAAGAGGACGAAGAGCAACAGCTTGAGGCGCTTCGTCAGTTTAAGCAGGCGCAGATGCTGCGCGTGGCGGCGGCAGATATCGCCGGCACCCTGCCGGTAATGAAAGTGAGCGATCACTTAACCTGGCTGGCGGAAGCGATCATCGACGCGGTTGTCCATCAGGCGTGGGTGCAGATGGTGGCCCGCTACGGGCAGCCGAAACACCTTGCAGAGCGCGAAGGCCGCGGTTTTGCGGTGGTGGGTTACGGCAAGCTGGGCGGCTGGGAGCTGGGCTACAGCTCCGATCTGGATCTGATTTTCCTCCACGACTGTCCGGCAGACGTCATGACCGACGGCGAACGTGAGATTGACGGGCGGCAGTTCTACCTGCGTCTGGCCCAGCGCATTATGCACCTGTTCAGCACCCGCACCTCATCCGGCATTCTGTATGAAGTGGATGCGCGTCTGCGCCCGTCCGGCGCGGCAGGCATGCTGGTCACCTCGACGGAGGCTTTCGCCGACTATCAGAAGAACGAAGCCTGGACGTGGGAGCATCAGGCGCTGGTGCGCGCCCGCGTGGTATACGGCGATCCGCAGCTCAAAACGCAGTTCGATGCGATCCGCAAGGCGGTCATGACGACCCCGCGCGAGGGCAGTACGCTGCAAACCGAAGTGCGGGAAATGCGGGAGAAGATGCGCGCGCACCTTGGCAACAAACATCGCGATCGCTTTGATATTAAAGCCGATGAAGGCGGCATTACCGATATCGAGTTTATCACTCAGTACCTGGTGCTGCTGCACGCGCACGATAAGCCGAAGCTGACCCGCTGGTCGGATAACGTGCGCATACTCGAACTGCTGGCGCAGAACGACATTATGGATGAGCAGGAGGCGCAGGCATTAACCCGCGCCTACACCACGCTGCGTGATGAGTTGCACCATCTGGCCTTACAGGAACAGCCGGGCCATGTGGCGCTGGACTGTTTCGCCGATGAACGCGCGCAGGTGACCACAAGCTGGCAGAAGTGGCTGGTGGAACCGTGCGTAACAAAACAAGTGTGATATTATCGCGCGCAAATTGTGAATCTTTCTGGAGTCAGGAATGAAAGTAACACTGCCAGAGTTTGAACGTGCTGGAGTTATGGTTGTCGGTGATGTGATGCTGGATCGCTACTGGTATGGGCCGACCAGCCGTATCTCTCCGGAAGCGCCGGTGCCGGTAGTTAAGGTCGACACCATTGAAGAGCGTCCAGGCGGCGCGGCAAACGTGGCGATGAACATAGCCTCGCTGGGCGCGCATTCGCGTCTGGTGGGCCTGACCGGCATTGACGATGCGGCGCGTGCCCTGAGTCAGTCGCTGGCGGACGTGAACGTGAAGTGCGACTTCGTTTCTGTTCCGACCCACCCAACCATCACCAAGCTTCGCGTCCTGTCGCGTAATCAGCAGCTGATCCGCCTCGATTTCGAAGAAGGATTCGAAGGCGTTGATCCTGAGCCGCTGCACGAGCGTATTAGCCAGGCGCTGGGCAATATCGGCGCGCTGGTGCTGTCTGATTATGCCAAAGGCGCGCTGGCGAGCGTGCAGACCATGATCCAGCTGGCGCGTAAAGCCAGCGTACCGGTGCTGATCGATCCGAAAGGCACCGATTTCGAGCGCTATCGCGGCGCAACCCTGCTGACGCCAAACCTCTCTGAATTCGAAGCGGTGGCGGGCAAGTGCAAAACTGAAGAAGAGCTGGTTGAGCGCGGCATGAAAATCATCGCTGATTTCGAGCTGTCTGCGCTGCTGGTGACCCGTTCCGAGCAGGGCATGACGCTGCTGCAACCGGGCAAGGCGCCGCTGCATATGCCAACCCAGGCGCAGGAAGTGTACGACGTGACCGGTGCCGGTGATACGGTGATTGGCGTGCTGGCGGCGACGCTGGCGGCGGGTAACTCCCTGGAAGAAGCGTGCTACTTCGCGAACGCCGCGGCGGGCGTGGTCGTTGGTAAACTCGGGACCTCCACCGTTTCGCCAATCGAGCTGGAAAACGCGGTGCGTGGGCGTGCGGATACCGGCTTTGGCGTCATGACCGAAGACGAGCTGAAAGTGGCCGTTGCTGCCGCGCGCAAACGCGGTGAAAAAGTGGTGATGACCAACGGCGTGTTCGACATCCTGCATGCGGGTCATGTCTCGTATCTGGCGAATGCGCGTAAGCTGGGCGATCGCCTGATTGTGGCGGTCAACAGCGATGCCTCAACCAAACGTCTGAAGGGTGAAACGCGTCCGGTGAACCCGCTGGAGCAGCGCATGATAGTGCTCGGCGCGCTGGAAGCGGTGGACTGGGTGGTCTCATTTGAAGAAGACACCCCGCAGCGCCTGATTGCCGGAATTCTGCCTGACCTGCTGGTGAAGGGCGGTGATTACAAACCAGAGCAAATCGCAGGTAGCGAAGAGGTCTGGGCGAATGGCGGTGAAGTGATGGTGCTCAACTTTGAGGACGGGTGTTCAACCACCAACATCATTAAGAAGATCCAGAAAGACAGTCAGTAAAAAACGGGCCAACAGGCCCGTTTTTTTATGTCGGGTGGCGGCTGCGCCTTACCCGACCTACGCGTTCATCCAGGCCCGGTAAGGCGTAGCCGCCATCGGGCACAACAGGCCGCACTTATGCCTGGTCATCCACCGGTGGAATAGCTGGCGCTGGCTTCACTACTTCCGGCGCATTGCGGCTCTCCAGCTCGCTCAGACGCTGTTCCAGCAGCGCCAGCTTCTCGCGGGTGCGCAGCAGCACCTGAGTCTGCACATCAAACTCTTCGCGGCTGACTAAATCAAGGCGAACCAACTGTGCCTGCAACGTCTGGCGGATTTTCTTCTCAACGTCATCACCAAACTCACGAATACCTTTCGGCATGGACTCATGAACCTGACGCGCGATCTGCTCAATTTTCTTTGGGTCAATCATTGTCGTTTCCCTTGATGAAAAGGTGTTAGTGCCTATTGTAGCGCGTCATGCCGTGGGTTAAACAAAATTGTTTGAAGCTTATGCATTGCCCAGGGTAATCAATAGCGTTATAGTTATCTCGCTTATTCTCAGGGCGGGGCGAAATTCCCCACCGGCGGTAAATCAGCTTAACGCTGAAAGCCCGCGAGCGCTTTGGGTGAATTCTCAAAGGTCAGCAGATCCGGTGTAATTCCGGGGCCGACGGTTAGAGTCCGGATGGGAGAGAGTAACGATCCAGTCGGGCATGGCCCGCTCACGTTATTTTTTTGCCGCTAGTACGGCGCTCCTAAGACTGCCCTGATTCTGGTAACCATAAAGTTAATGAGGTTTTTTTACCATGAATCAGACGCTACTTTCCTCTTTTGGCACTTCAACTCAACGTGTTGAACATGCACTGGATGCACTGCGCGAAGGCCGCGGTGTGATGGTGCTTGACGATGAAAACCGTGAAAACGAAGGCGACATGATTTTTGCCGCCGAGAACATGACCGTTGAGCAGATGGCGCTGACCATCCGTCACGGTAGCGGCATCGTATGCCTGTGCATCACCGAAGACCGTCGCAAGCAGCTTGATCTGCCGATGATGGTTGAAAACAACACCAGCGCCTTTGGTACCGGCTTCACCGTGACCATTGAAGCAGCGTATGGCGTAACCACCGGTGTGTCGGCGGCTGACCGCCTGACTACCGTGCGTGCAGCGATTGCTGATGGTGCGAAACCATCCGATCTGCACCGCCCTGGTCACGTCTTCCCGCTGCGCGCGCAGCCGGGCGGCGTGCTGACCCGTGGTGGTCATACCGAAGCGACCATCGATCTGGTGACGCTGGCTGGCTTCAAACCCGCAGGCGTGCTGTGCGAACTGACCAACGATGATGGCACCATGGCGCGCGCGCCGGAGTGCATCACCTTTGCGCGACTGCACAATATGCCAGTGGTGACGATTGAAGATCTGGTTGAGTACCGCCGGGCGCACGAGCGCAAAGCCAGCTAAACATGCTGATGTGAAAAAGCCGGGGAAACCCGGCTTTTTTGTTTCTAGTGGTAGTTAATTTTGAACAGTACCACGGTTTCAAACGGCCCGGACTGAATCGCTTTCCCTTCTTCCCGTGAAAGTTCAGCCGTGTAGTTTTGCTCAACATTCATCGTATCGCCCGTAAAATCGGCGTACTCCTTGTACTGGTTGAAGGTGTAAGGCTCCGTTCCGTTAAGAATACGCAGCTTTAACCCATTCCCTATCAGTACCGCGGTGTCGTCTGCGCTAAGCGTTTCGGTTGTGTAAAACGACGAGTCCATCTTAAATCCGTCCGAGCACTGGGCATCCTGCACTTTGGTGGTTCGTATTGAAAACGTGCGCATACGCGTCTGCTGATTCACAATGTCGCGCGCGCTGAAGGCGCCGAAGTCGATCTCCTGATTTTCAGGGAAAATGCTAAACGTCGCTCCACAATCAAGCACCGTAATGTTTTGCAGTCCGTTGATGTGATACTTGAGGTTCTTCGCGTCGGCCATCTGATTAACGCCACCCTTACCGTCAAACTGCACAACGATGTAATCGCTGAGCGAACTGATATAACCATGTGGCGGCATAGCCTTAATTCGCACGAAAAGTCGTAATCGGGCGACGAACGTGCGTGAAATATGGATATCATCCGGATTGCCGGAGCAGATGCGATTCTCCCAACCCATCTGGCGGATTTGATCCGCGGTGTAAATGGTGATGTTATCGTTGTCCAGGCACTGGCGGGTATCCACGCCGTTGGGCTGGCCCGTGGCATCGTAATCTATGCCTTCATAGGTGACGCCCAGTTCATAATAGGGATCGGTTGCGGCAGGATAAGGGTTCACCCATGCAAAGACATCTTCCAGCTCAAAATTGCTCGTGACGTTGTTATCACACGTCACCGGAATTTTAATGTCATCAGACTCCCATATTTTTTGACCAACCTGAGCGTTGCTGGGTATCGCAAAAGGGGTGATCGTTTTTGTCTCCTCGATGGGGCCGCCAGATCCACCCAGATAGCAGTTAAGCGCCAGCGCATCTTTCAAAGGCAGCGCTGAAAGCAGCAGTATAAACAGGAAACTAGCGAGCTTTTGCATCTTTATCGATTTTCCGTTCGGTAAGTTTACATAGCGCCGTTCCGGTGCACTGCACGTCGACTTTTTTTAGGGCGCCGTAATCGTCGATATAGCCGATGCTGTAATAACTACCGTGGTAATCGCCGGTAGCGGCGGTTGCCGTGGCGAAAGGCGCAATCATCAGACTGTCGAAACCCGGCAGCATGGTTTTGGCATTTTTGCTCAGCCACGCCAGCGTGATGTAGTACGGCGTAGGGTTGTGGATCGTGAGTCCTTTCGCGCTGGCGGTAATTTCCATGCGCATTTCAGTCAGTTCGCCAGATTTTTTGCGAATCGCTTCCGGACGCCAGAACAGCTTGATTCGGCTCTGCATGGCAACCTGCATCACGCTGCGCTCCTCGCTGGCGCTGGTGCTTTTTGGCGGTACTTCACGCAGGTTGAAATAAAACAGCGATTCCCTGTCTTTTGGCAGCTGGCGGGTAGCGGCTTGTTTAACAATTCTTACCTGCGACGAGGCGCCTGCTTCGATACGTTGAATAGGGGGAAGCGCCATAAAGTGCGTATCTTCTTTTTGCCCCTTTTCATCTTCAATCCAGGAGAGCGCCAGATAAGGCAGCGCCTTGCTCTGGTTGTCCACTTTCAGGCTGCTGGCCTTGTCGCTTTCTGGAAAAACAATGCGCGTGCGGTCCAGATTAATGGCCGCATGGGTGGTAAATGCTGTGCTGATTAGCATCAGGCACAGGCTTTTAATCGGCGTTAATTTCATGATGATTTCTTACTGACACGGCAGTATCAACTGCATACTGTTTTCTAAGTGAGAAGGTAACGAGAAGCGACACTGTTGGTTGTCGCCCCATGTCACGCGAAACTGCTGTTCTGGCTCAACGGCGCCCAGCCAGACGTGGCCTTCATCGGCCACCATCCCAACCTGCAAATCGCTTTCTTCCAGGCGAACAATCGCCCCGAGCGGTGGCGTTCCTGATGACATCCGCAGAACGCCTGCCACGTCCTGACCTGCACGCGTGGCAATCTGGCGAAAACCAATGGCCCCCTCAGTCCAGGTTGAGGTCACGACGCGGTTGTCCACGTCCACGCCATCCGGAAGGTTGTTCATATTGATCTGCACGCTGGAGGGGGAATAGCTGGAGAATGACGGCAAAACGCCGATGCCAAAACGGTTGGTCTCATCTCGCGACATGTTCAGCGGGATATTGCCTACCCCGTCGGTGCTGACCATTACGCGGGGTTCATTACCGTAGCTGCGCCGGTGCAGCGCGGCGCCTTTCGCTGTTGAGGTGAAGGAACCGCTCCAGCTCGCGCTAAGGGAGTTATATTCGTCAGCTTTATAGCTGCCGGAGAGATTAAGATCGCCGTACGCAGAATAATGCTGATAATTCCCGCTGAACTGCGCCCCGGAGTCTGGCTTCCCGCTCTCCGCGCCCGCGGAAACGCCCCAGGTGTTATTGCGATCCGACGTGTCGTACCACGACACGTTATGGCTCAGCGTGTCGCGGTTACGCAGGTCATAGTTAAGGCGATGATCGGGATCGAGCGGTACGCTGAGCGAGAGATAGAACTGAGTATCGTCACTTTCGTCTTTCTCATCATAATGCGTTTTACTCCAGGACAGGGTTACGCCAAGGTTCTTCCAGCGGCCCATATCAAAGTTGTAGCCCGCCGTGATACTGCCGGTCGTGGAGGGTGAATCATTCCACCATGTCTGACGCAGCATATTGACGTACAGGTTCAGGGATAACGCCGAAATGTACTGGCTTGCCGTCACGCTCAGGGTTTGTTTTTCCGACTGGCGGTCACCGTCGTCATAATCAAGGTAGCGGGCGTAGCTCAAAAACTGTGGATCTGAGTAGCGGTAGCTGGCGAGCGTAAGCTGACTGCCGGTGGTATCGAAACGCTTGCTGTAGTTAATGCGATAGCTGTAACCCGTCTGGCTGCGCTGGTGTGGCAGCTGGCTGGTGGCCTGCGTGACGTCAAAAGAGAGCGCCCCCAGCCAGGCCATATTCTGGCCGATCCCGGCAGCGAGGGAAAGATAGCGGTCGCCATCGGCCAGCGTACCGCCATACAGGGAGGTGTGCGACAGCATGCCCCAGGAAAATTCGCCGCTCATGAAGGCGTTATCTTCAACGTCATGGGAGGCGCCCTGGCGCGCTTTACCCGCCGCGAGCTTGTAGCGCACCTGACCCTTGCGCGTTAAAAATGGTACGGATTCGGCCGAGACCTGGAAGGTGCTGACGCGTCCATCCTCTTCCGTGACTTTGACGTCCAGCGTGCCCTGAACCGACTGGTTAAGATCCTGAATAACAAAAGGGCCTGGCGGCACTTTACTCTGGTAAATCACGCGATCGGCAAGGCTTACGGTTACCGTGGCGTTGGTTTGCGCTATCCCGGTAATCTGCGGGGCATAGCCGCGCAGCGACCATGGCAGCATACGTTCATCGCTGATTAGCGATGCGCCGGTGTAGGTAAAGGCGTCAAAAATTGCGGACTGGAAATCCGTTTCACCCAACGTCAGTTTCGCACCGATCGAGGGCAGAGGGCGGAACATATACACGCGTGAAAAACGTCCATTATGCTCCGAGCCTGCGTCAGTATGGCTTTGCGTGTACTGGTAATCGCTGCGTAGCCGCCACGCGCCCATGTTCGCACCGGCGGTGCCATAGGTATTGGCGTTGTCATTGTTGCTGCCGCTATTGGGCTGATAATGGCTGGCAAAAAGATTGTAATCCAGCAGTACGCCCGGCACGCCGATGTCCCAGGTGGATGGCGGCATCCAGTCAACCGCATGGTATTGCAGCCACGCCTGGGGGATGGTCACTTTCAGGGTCTGGCTGCCTTGCTCAAAAGTAAATCGGATGTCGGGTCTGGCGGAGAAATCAACGCATCCCTCTTTCTCAGGCAAAGCGTGGCGAACGTCATCCTGCAACGCAAAGGTATCGACCAGCTCGGGGGGAATACAGACCTGAACGGCGTTATTTATTTCTCGCCAGCGAAGCTGCCAGCCATTTGCCAGCGGAATATCATTGACGGCAACCGTAACGAAATAGCTTCCCGGCGTAACCGATATTTGATCTTTAAACAGTGATAAATCGACGCTGCCGCGCTGATCTTTATCGATGGCGTTTATATTAAACTCGGTGGCAGAGGCAACTTTCGTCATTAACAGGGACGCAATGATGATTATCCATTGTAATTTGTATGTCATCATCCTGTTACTCGAGTAAATAGAGAGTGCCGACCGGTATGAATTACCAGTCGGCTGGTGCCGTGACGTAACAGAATTATTTGTACATCAGGACGTAGTTAGCCGTGGCTTCAACCTGGCCTGCCGTCGCAGTTTTACCTGTAGGGACTTCCATAACCGCTTTGAAATGCAGCGTCTGGGTGGTTGAACCCGCCAGCAACTCAACCTCGTTGGCCTCTCCCAGCGTGATAGCAGACTCCGCGTTATCCAGCAGACGCACCCCCACGTTCTGCGCACCGCTTGCATAGGTGTTGCTCATCAGGCTGGTATCCGCCGCGTCTGTCGCTGCGCTGGTAAAGGTCACATCCACTTTGGTAATTGGCGTGTCGGTCTCGTCTGCCGGATCGTCAAGCTGGCAGTTTTCCAGATTGATATCGACCGGTACCGGGGTAGATTTTTTGTTGGCGTTGATAACAGCCGTGGTCACTTCACCCAGATCGACTTCTTTATCAACGCTGTCTGGTGCGATACTGCACGGTGCGTCAATAACAATACCTTTGAATGTGATTTTTCCTGAGCCTTGATCATCTGCAAAAGCAGCACCCGATACAATGACTGCCATAGCCGTCGCTAACAGTAGTTTTTTACCCATATACATGAAAATATCCTTTTTCAGAGTGATTCATAATGTGAATATTAATTTCAGAATACTCGCGAAGTATACGAATTGGGGTGGGGAGACGCGATTAACATGACTTAAATATATTTTTAGATGGTTTTAATTAATATTTGCAGGCTATCTTAAGAGGCGTGGTTTTTCGGGATTTTAACAGGTCTATATTTTTCAGGTTATTATAGGTGAAATATATAGGATTGTTTTTTTGAATAATATATAGCCTCCGTATAAAACGGAGGCATAAATTCTTAGCCAATACCGGCCGTTTGCAGCAGTACCAGACTCATCCCCATCACTGACATTCCACACAGTACGCCGTAGCTGGGGTTATTGTTGGGATCGATCTCTTTCGCCAGCGGCATCAGCTCATCGACAGAGAGCGCGACCATAATCCCGGCCACGGCAGCCATAATCGCAGCCATCACAATCGGGGAGACGAGGCTACCGAGGATCAGCCACGCCAGCACGCCGCCGAGAATTTCAGCCATCCCGGAGATACCCGCCCAAAAGACCGCCGTACGTTTTGAACCCGTGGCGGCATAAACGGGCCCGGCAACGGCAAGTCCTTCAGGAATATTGTGCAAAGCCACGGCCAGCGCCACACCAAAACCCATTTCCAGGTTGCTGCTGGCCGTGACATAGGTGGCGATACCTTCCGGAAAGTTATGCAGGCTGATACCCAGCGTCAGCAGAATGGCCGTGCGTTTGATATTGCCCGGGATGGGGGTAACGCTTTTTTGCATTAAATCCTGCGGGTGCGCGTGAGGAAGAATACGGTCAAGCGCAAAATAACCCAGCAGTCCAATGATAAACATGCCATAGCCCAGAACAGGCGACATACCTTCGGTGTGAAGCGCGGCGGGCAGCATCTCCATCAGCGAGATAAGCAGCATGATCCCGGCGGCGAAACCCAGCGAGAAGGCCAGAAGGCGATTAGAGGGTTTTTGCCCGAGTACCCCGAGGAACGCACCGATAAAGGTTGCGGCGCCCGCGAGTAAGGTCAAAATCAACGGTACTGACATGCATTCTCCTTAAGCGATATCTGACATTCAAATTTCCTGATGATGATCTTCACGGTTATCTGCGTTCATCTTCACCTGAATGCGCGTAATGTAGGCCCATCACATTGCCACCTCCTCTAAGGATATCACCATGTCTTCTTCTCGTATGCCAGCACTGTTTTTAGGCCATGGCAGCCCAATGAACGTCCTGGAAGATAACGTCTATACCCGCGCCTGGCGTCAACTGGGTGAGACGTTACCGCGTCCGAAGGCAATTGTGGTGGTCTCTGCGCACTGGTTTACCCGGGGTACCGGCGTGACGGCCATGGAAACGCCAAAAACGATTCATGATTTTGGCGGCTTTCCGCAGGCGCTGTATGACACGCATTATCCTGCTCCGGGCTCCCCCGAGCTGGCGCAGCGGCTGGTTGATCTGCTTGCCCCTGTTCCGGTTGCGCTGGACAAAGAAGCCTGGGGCTTTGACCACGGCTCATGGGGGGTGTTGATCAAAATGTATCCGGATGCCGATATTCCGATGGTGCAACTGAGTATCGACAGCACCAAACCGGCTGCATGGCACATGGAGATGGGGCGTAAGCTGGCTTCGCTTCGTGATGAGGGCATCATGCTGATTGCCAGTGGCAACGTGGTACACAATCTGCGTACGGTACGCTGGCACGGTGAAAATACGCCGTACCCTTGGGCAACAGCCTTTAATGACTATGTAAAAGACAACCTGACCTGGCAAGGGCCGGCCGAACGACACCCTTTGGTGAACTATCTGGATCACGACGGCGGTTCGCTCTCTAACCCGACGCCGGAACACTTCTTGCCATTGCTGTATGTATTAGGCGCATGGGATGGTCAGGAGGTTATTACAATCCCGGTCGACGGTATTGAGATGGGGAGCTTGAGTATGCTGTCGGTGCAGGTGGGGTAAAAACATGTCGGGTGGCGGCTTCGCCTTACCCGACCTACATATTGAGCGTAGGCCCGGTAAGCGTAGCGCCACCGGGCAAGTCTTACTCGACGAAAATATGCGGGTAGAAACGCGACAGATCCTGCGTAATCAGCGCGCGATCTTCGCGAATGCCAATCCCGGCAGGCTGATCGTTAATAAGCCAGCTGCCGATCAACGTATAGCTGTCGCCAAACTTCGGCAGTTGATAAAACGCCTGGACGATCATCCCTTCTTCACCGTACGGCCCTTCAACCGCTTCCAGCGTTTTACCGTTTTCGATAATCGAGACGTTTGCCCCTTCACGGGAGAAGATTGGCTTAACGACGTATTTCTCCATCGGTGGGAAATCATCTTCAGCAAAGTAAGCAGGCAGCAGGTTCGGGTGATTCGGGAACATCTCCCACAGCATCGGCAGCAGGGCTTTATTGGAGATAATGCTCTTCCAGGCCGGTTCCAGCCAGCGCACGCCGGCGTCTTCCAGTTTGGTAGAGAACATTTCCCGCAGCATGTATTCCCACGGATAGAGCTTGAACAGGTTGCTGATGACCTGATCCTGCATGTCCGTAAACTGACCTTTTTCACCTAAACCGATATCTTCGATATAGAGGAATTCCGTCGCCACTTCCGCTTCGGCTGCGCAGTCCTGCAAATACTGAACCGTACCGCGATCTTCTTCGGTATCGCGGCAGCAGGCGAGGTGCAACAGGTTGAAACCGTGCTGTTCACGCAGTTCGACGAAACGCTCAATCAGCTTTTCCTGAAGGCTGTTGAACTGGTCGCTGCCTTCGGGCAAGTTTCCGGCATTCGCCTGATCTTCCAGCCAGATCCACTGGAAGAACGCGGCTTCGTACAGAGAGGTTGGTGTATCCGCGTTGTTTTCTAAAAGCTTCGGTTCACCCACGCCATCCCATGCCAGATCGAGGCGAGAGTAGAGCGAAGGCTGGTTCGTTTTCCAGGACTGACGAACAAAACTCCAGGTGTGCTTCGGAATGCGGAATTTGGTCATCAGCTCATCGCTGTCGATGACTTTTTCTACTACCTTCAGGCACATCTGGTGCAGCTCTGCGGTTACCTCTTCAAGCTTTTCGACCTGAGCGAGCGTGAGCTTATAGTAAGCATCTTCACACCAGTACGGCTCGCCGTACATGGTGTGAAAGTTGAAACCGTATTCGGTGGCTTTTTCGCGCCAGTCCGGGCGCTCAACAATACTGACTCGTTCCATGATCAGCCGCCCATTGAGCGAGTTGAGGAGCCGGTCGCACTACGCTGCATGGTGGTTTGTTTGGCAACAGACTCACCAAAGCCGCCACGGGTAATGGTGCTGGTGGTGGCTGGTTTCGGCGCCATTGCGGTTTTCGGTACGGTCATCGTACGGCCTGGCGTTGCAGCACCGTAACCCTTGCCGGTGGCATCGGTGTATTTACCGTAGGCCGGGCTGTTCGGGTTTTTGGAGCTAAACAGCGGCTGCTGCTGGTAGCCCGCACCGCCGCTCATCAAACGGCCCATCATATAACCCGCCATCAGCGGCATCCAGAAGCTGCCGCTGGACTGTGCCTGCGCCTGGTTTTCCGGTGCCATACCCGCCTGAGCAGGTGCCTGCTGGCACTGGCCTTCACCGAATTCGGCTACACAGTCTTCGCGAGAGGCATATTTCGGCGCGGTACGTTCCGCTTCTTTGAGGGCGTTGTTATAGGCCGTCGTACACTCAGCGGCTTTACCGGTTGCGCTCGCGCAGTCGTCGGCGTTTTGATACAGCGAAACCGTTTCGTCGTTTTGCTCACAGCCTGCCAGCATAAAGACGGCGGTGACCGCCAGCGCGACAGGTGTCAGGTGGCGTGCGTTCCAGCTTTTGCGGAACGACGCGTGATTCATCGTTTTTGTCCGTTTCATATTTGTCTTCCAGGACCCAGTGGTAATAACGCTCAGGATAGAGGATGAGTGGTTGAAAATGAAGCGAAGAGGGGCGAAATGCGGGGGATCTTTACGTTGGCTTACGTTCAGGTGTGATTTTGCGCCGGGTGGCGCTGTGCTTACCCGGCCTACGGTTAAGTAGGCCCGATAAGCTCAGCGCCATCGGGCAAGGCTTAATGACGGAACGGATTCGTACCGCTGCTGGCAGGTGCGGTGCTACGCGCTGCCGCTGGCTGCGCAAGCGGGGCGCTGCTGTTAGGGGTTAAATTATCAACGGCGGCATCCTGCTGTGGATTTTCCGGCGCGACGCTGTCAGGCGACGTAGGGACCGGTTTGCCCAGCGTGCTGTTCAGCATTTGCAGATCCTGCTCGTTCAGCGTACCCAGCGCCTGCTTGATGTTCAGCTGGTTAATCAGATACTGATAACGTGCGCTGGAGAGCTGCTGTTTCGCGTTATACAGCGTGGTCGTTGCGTCTAACACGTCCACGATGGTACGCGTACCTACGGAGTAACCCGCTTCGTTCGCATCCAGTGAGCTCTGGGCAGAGACGACGGCCTGTTTATAGGCGTTGATGCTGCTGATAGAGGCATTTACGTTGTTGTAGGAAGAACGCACGGTCTGCACCACGTTGCGGTGTGCGCTTTCCAGCTGCTCGCTGGCACCCACAAAGTTGTACTGCGCCTGTTTAACCTGAGAGTTAACCATCCCGCCCTGGTACAGCGGCAGAGAGAAGCTCAGACCCACTTTGTTCTGGCCAACGTTGCTGTCGTCATAGGCCTGAGAGGTCGTTTTAGACCCGCTGTAGCTGGTGTCCGATACGCCGGTAGAGGCGCTCAGGCTCAGAGTTGGCAGGTGACCATCCTGTGCAAGACGGATCTGTTCGCGCGCCAGATCCTGGCTCAGGCGTGCCTGCAACAAGGTCAGGTTGCGGTTTTCCGCTTCTTTCAGCAGGGCGTTAACCGCCTGCGGTTTGTCCGTTTTGAAACTGTCCACGTTCAGAGAGGCCAGCTCAGGATAGTAGTTACCGGTGACCTGACGCAGTGCTTCCAGGGCGTTGTCGAGGTTGTTACGTGCGGTCACTTCGTTAGCCAGTACGGTATCGTACTGTGAACGGGCGTTCTGCACGTCAGTAATGGCGACCAGGCCCACGTTAAAACGCTGGGTGGTTTGATCTAACTGACGGTAAACCGCCTGTTTCTGCGCTTCGGTGTAGGAGAGGGCGTCAATCGCGCTCAGAACCTGGAAATAGGCGGTCGCGGTATTCAGGATCAGCGTCTGCTGATCGGTCTGATAGGTGACATCCTGAATGCCGGCGCTCTTTTCCTGCAAGCTCAGTTCCCGCCATTTGGACATGTCGAACAGGGTTTGTGTAAGCTGTAAAGAGGCGCTGGTGGCATTCGAATCGATGCCATTGTTATCGCGAAAACCGTTAGTGTAGGTATAATCTGCACCTAAGCCTAACTGCGGCAGCAGTGGACTACGTGCTTCGTTAATCTTTTCAAACGCAGCATCACGATCGGCCGCTGATTTACGTAAATCAGGGTTGCCCAGACGTGCCTGCTGGTAGACCTGTAACAGGTTTTCTGCCTGGCTCATTGCACTGAAGCCCGTCAGGCTCAGGCCGATAAGGATGGGGAGCAATTTCTTCATTTGCATTCCTTGTTGTGAAGCAGTATTAGCGCTGATCTAATTAAAAATAATTGCCGATTCTAACAGAATCATCCACACCAAAAGGTTGGCGTAACGTGCCATCTGGCGGTAATTTGCTCCAATCTACCATATAGCCATACAAACGGCAGCCAAACAGCCTTGAAATTCACAATTTCATCACCATTGCTACCAGGACTCGACCGATGCAAAAACCAGAAAACGTGCCTGTCACCTTCGCCAAAAACGATGTAGAAATTATTGCACGAGAAACGCTTTATAGCGGTTTTTTTTCAATGGAACTTTACCGTTTCAGGCATCGTCTGTTTAACGGTGAGATGAGCGGTGAAATCAAACGCGAAATTTTTGAGCGCGGGCATGCGGCTGTGTTGCTACCCTATGACCCAGTGCGTGATGAAGTGGTGCTGGTCGAACAGGTGCGTATTGCGGCTTATGATACCAGCGATACGCCGTGGTTGCTGGAGATGGTGGCCGGGATGATCGAAGAAGGTGAGTCGGTCGAAGACGTCGCTCGCCGTGAGGCGCTGGAAGAAGCGGGCCTGGCGATCGGCCGGACGAAACCGGTGTTGAGCTACCTGGCAAGCCCGGGTGGGACAACGGAACGTTCATCTATTATGGTGGGCGAAGTGGACGCCAAGACAGCGGAAGGGATCCACGGTCTGGCAGATGAAAACGAAGATATTCGGGTTCATGTGGTGAGTCGGGAGCAGGCTTACCAGTGGGTAGAAGAGGGGAAAATCGACAACGCAGCGTCTGTCATCGCCCTGCAATGGCTACAGCTGCATTATCAGACATTACGACACGAGTGGAAAAAATGAAGCGTTATACACCTGACTTCCCAGAAATGATGCGCCTGTGCGAAACCAATTTCGCCCAGCTGCGCCGCCTGCTGCCGCGAAACGACGCGCCCGGCGAAACGGTGAGCTATCAGGTGAGCAACGCGCAGTATCGGTTAACGATAACAGAATCAACGCGCTACACTACGCTGGTGGAGATTGAGCAAACGGCGCCGAGCATCAGCTACTGGAGCCTGCCGTCGATGACGGTACGTCTTTATCATGACGCGATGGTCGCTGAAGTGTGTTCAAGCCAGCAGATCTTTCGCTTTAAAGCGCGGTATGATTACCCGAATAAAAAGTTGCATCAACGCGACGAAAAGCATCAAATTAACCAGTTTTTAGCCGACTGGCTAAGATATTGTTTAGCACATGGAGCAATGGCGATTCCGGTTTGTTAGCGTCATAAACCTACCTAAGGACACCATTTGGAAAGCCTGTTGAACCTGACTGTTGCTGGTGGGGCGCCAGTCAGGATATTACAAATCACCGACACCCACCTTTTTGCCGAAAAGCATGAGACGCTTCTGGGCGTGAACACCTGGGAGAGTTATCAGGCGGTTCTTGACGCGATCCATGCTGAAAAGCGGCCATGCGATCTGATCGTCGCGACGGGCGATCTGGCGCAGGATCAATCCTCCGCAGCCTATCAGCATTTTGCTGAAGGGATTGCGAGCTTTAGCGTGCCTTGCGTCTGGCTACCGGGCAATCACGATTTTCAACCCGCTATGTACAGTTCGCTTCAGGATGCGGGGATTTCACCGGCAAAATGTGTCTTTGCGGGGGACCAGTGGCAAATTCTGCTCCTCGACAGTCAGGTGTTTGGCGTTCCGCACGGTGAGTTGAGCGACTATCAGCTTGACTGGCTGGAGACAAAACTGGCCGCCGAACCGAATCGCAATACGCTGCTGTTGCTGCATCATCACCCGCTGCCGGCGGGCTGTAGCTGGCTCGATCAGCACAGCTTACGCAACTCTGCGGCGCTGGACGGCGTACTGGCGAAATTTCCGCGCGTGAAAAATTTGCTGTGCGGGCACATTCACCAGGAACAGGATCTCGACTGGAATGGTCGCCGCCTGCTCGCGACGCCCTCTACCTGCGTGCAGTTTAAGCCGCACTGCGCCAACTTTACGCTGGATACCATCGCACCGGGCTGGCGTTGGCTGGAGCTGCATGCCGATGGCTCGCTGACCACCGAAGTTTGCCGTCTGGCTGGGGCTCAATTCCGCCCGGATACCGCTTCGGAAGGCTATTGATGTCGACGCTTCTCTATCTGCATGGGTTTAACAGCTCACCGCGATCGGCGAAAGCGACGCAGCTTCGCCAGTGGCTGAGCGCGAATCATCCTCACGTGGAGATGATTATTCCGCAGTTGCCCCCTTATCCGGCGGATGCGGCAGAGATGCTGGAATCGATCGTGCTTGAACACGGCGGCGAATCGTTTGGCGTTGTCGGGTCGTCGCTCGGCGGCTACTACGCCACCTGGCTGTCGCAGTGCTTTATGTTACCCGCTGTCGTCGTCAACCCGGCGGTCCGGCCATTTGAGCTGTTAAGGGACTTTCTTGGCGAAAACGAGAACCCCTACACCGGCCAACAATATGTGCTAGAGTCACGCCATATTTACGATCTCAAAGTTATGCAGGTCGACCCGCTTGAAGCGCCCGATCTTATCTGGCTGCTGCAACAGACGGGAGATGAAGTGCTGGATTACCGCCAGGCAGTGGCGTATTACGCATCCTGCCGCCAGACTGTAGAAGAGGGCGGTAACCATGCTTTCACGGGCTTTGAAGATCATTTCACCCAGATTGTCGATTTTCTTGGACTGCACAGCCACTGACAATCAATGCGAATTGCTAGCTTAAATCATGACGCAAACCTACAACGCTGATGCCATTGAGGTACTCACCGGGCTTGAGCCGGTTCGCCGCCGCCCGGGGATGTACACCGATACGACGCGCCCAAACCACCTGGGCCAGGAAGTAATTGATAACAGTGTGGACGAAGCGCTGGCAGGCCATGCCAGACGCGTGGACGTTATCCTGCACGCCGATCAGTCGCTGGAAGTTATCGACGACGGCCGCGGCATGCCGGTAGATATCCATCCGGAAGAGGGTGTTCCCGCCGTTGAGCTGATCCTCTGTCGTCTGCACGCGGGCGGTAAGTTCTCCAACAAAAACTACCAGTTCTCCGGCGGCTTGCACGGCGTGGGGATCTCCGTGGTTAACGCCCTGTCAAAGCGCGTGGAAGTGAACGTTCGTCGCGATGGCCAGGTGTATAACATCGCGTTTGAAAACGGCGAAAAAGTGCAGGATTTGCAGGTCGTCGGGACGTGCGGTAAACGCAACACCGGCACCAGCGTCCATTTCTGGCCTGACGAAAGCTTCTTCGACAGCCCACGCTTTTCCGTTTCTCGCCTGACGCACCTGCTGAAAGCCAAAGCGGTGCTGTGCCCGGGCGTGGAAATCACCTTTAAAGATCACGTAAACAACACCGAACAGAGCTGGCGCTACGAAAAGGGTCTGAACGACTACCTGTGCGAAGCGGTTAACGGCCTGCCGACCCTGCCGGAAAAACCGTTCGTCGGGAATTTCGAAGGTGACACCGAAGCGGTGGACTGGGCGCTGCTGTGGCTGCCGGAAGGCGGTGAGCTGCTGACGGAAAGCTACGTCAACCTGATCCCAACGCTGCTCGGCGGGACGCACGTCAACGGCCTGCGTCAGGGGCTGCTGGATGCGATGCGCGAGTTCTGCGAATACCGCAACATTCTGCCGCGCGGCGTGAAGCTTTCCGCAGAAGATATCTGGGACCGCTGCGCCTACGTGCTCTCCGTGAAGATGCAGGATCCGCAGTTTGCCGGTCAGACTAAAGAGCGCCTGTCGTCACGCCAGTGTGCGGCGTTCGTCTCCGGCGTGGTGAAAGATGCGTTTACCCTGTGGCTGAACCAGAACGTTCAGGCCGCAGAAATGCTGGCTGAAATGGCCATCTCCAGCGCCCAGCGTCGCCTGCGCGCGGCGAAGAAAGTGGTGCGTAAAAAGCTGACCAGTGGCCCCGCGCTGCCGGGCAAGCTGGCGGACTGTACCGCCCAGGATCTCAACCGCACCGAGCTGTTCCTGGTGGAAGGGGACTCGGCAGGCGGATCGGCCAAGCAGGCGCGCGATCGTGAATATCAGGCGATCATGCCGCTCAAGGGTAAGATCCTCAACACCTGGGAGGTCTCGTCTGATGAAGTGCTGGCCTCGCAGGAAGTACACGACATCTCCGTGGCGATCGGCATCGATCCGGACAGCGACGATCTGAGCCAGCTGCGCTACGGCAAGATCTGTATCCTCGCGGATGCGGACTCCGATGGTCTGCACATCGCCACGCTGCTCTGTGCGCTGTTCGTGAAGCACTTCCGCACGCTGGTGAAAAACGGTCACGTCCACGTGGCGCTGCCGCCGCTGTACCGTATCGACCTTGGCAAAGAAGTCTACTATGCGCTGACGGAAGAAGAGAAAGCGGGCGTGCTGGAGCAGCTCAAACGCAAGAAGGGCAAACCGAACGTTCAGCGCTTTAAAGGGCTGGGCGAGATGAACCCGATGCAGCTGCGTGAAACCACGCTGGATCCGAACACCCGCCGTCTGGTGCAGCTGACCATCAGCGATGAAGACGAACAGCAAACCAACGCCGTGATGGACATGCTGCTGGCCAAGAAACGTTCTGAAGACCGACGTAACTGGCTACAGGAGAAAGGCGATATGGCGGATATAGAGGCCTGATGTCCCCTCACCCTAACCCTCTCCCACAGGGAGAGGGTTAGGATCGTAGGCCCGGTAAGCGTTAGCGCCACCGGGCTTTTTTACGTCAAAACTCCATCTTCACCGTAAACTGCACTTCACGCGGGTCGCCAATCTGGTTGCCCAGGTTGTTGGTCGCAATCGACGACGTGTAGTAGGTCTTATCGAACAGATTCTTCACGTTCACCTGTAGCGTCACCGGATATTGCAGCTTCATTTTGTACGCCGCAAATGCATCCGCCACGAAATAGCCCGGCAGATAATAATCCGCACCGTTAGTCGCTGAGCGGCGGCTTACGCCGTGCCCGCCGCCGCCAATTGTCAGCGTATTCCCGGCAAACGCATTGTGAATATCGTACGTCAGGAACAGGGAGCCGGTATGGCGCGGTACGTTCGACAGCGGTTTGCCCGCGTAGTCCGGGTCTTCCAGCACCTTCGCATCGGTATAGCCGTAGCTGGCGATAATGTTGGTGTTCTCGGTCAGCGATCCGGCGAGATCCACTTCGACACCCTGCGAGCGCACGCGGCCCGCGGTTTTGGCGACGGTTTCATCACCGACGCTCTCGGTGTACAGCACGTTGCGCTTGTGGATATCAAACAGCGCGATGTTGGCGGTAATGCCGTCGAACAGGTCGAATTTAGCGCCTATTTCATACGCGTTCGACGTTTCCGGCGGCAGGTCGCCGATGTAGCTCGCAATGGACGACTGCGGCATAAACGTCTGGGAATAGTTGGCAAACAGGGAGACTGCCGGCGTGAGCTTGTATACCAGGCCCAGCTTCGGCGTCCACTGGTCGTCGCGGCTGTCGGTGTTGACGTTAAACGGACGGCCTTTGCCCGCGTACTGGGTGTAATACTGGTAGCGCAGTCCGGCAACGGCGATCCATTTATCGGTCAGGTACAGCGCGTCCTGCGCGTAGGCGGAGTAGCTCTCCTGCTTGATGGTTTGATCGCTGTCGGCTGCCGAGACGGTGGTGCACTTGCCGAGGCTGCCGTAGCTCGGGTTGTAAATATTGAAATCCTTAACGTTCTTACAACGGATCATGTCCGTGCGCAGCAGATCGTAATTCTCATACGACACGCCGGTCAGGATCTCATTGTAAAAGCCCGCGATGTCCACGTTCCCCTGCAAATCTGCCCGCGTTGTGTGCATACGCTGGGTCGAACCCTGGGTCGCATCCACGCGGCGGGTCAGGTTGCCGGTTTTTGAATCGTAGGCCATCACGCGAGCCTGGTTATCGCTGTACTTATCCTGGCTGTAGCTGTAGTCGAACTTCGCGGTCCACTGGCTGTTGAGCCGATACTCCGCGTTAAGCTGAGCGAGGTCGGACTGACCGTCGGTCACGTTAAATGGCTCATCAAAGCGGGTTTTGCGATCGACGTCGACGGCCTTTTTGGTGTTGAGATCGAAGATCGTTCCGCGATCGAACGGCGTTTTATAGTCGCGATGCGAATAGAGCACGGTCACGGTGGCATCATCGCCGAACCAGGTCAAAGACGGGGCGATAAAGGTGCTGCGTTCGGTGCCGAAATTACGCCAGTAATCCTCGTCCTGATACTCCCCCGTCAGGCGATAGGCCAGACGCGTACCTTCAATTGGACCGGTGACGTCAAACTGTCCGCTACCGCCGCCAAAGCTGGTTGATGTGGCAGAAATCGAGCCGCCGAAGGTTTTCTCCGGGCGTTTGGTCACCACGTTAATCAGGCCGCCGGGGTCGAGAATACCGTAAAGGGTCGAGGCCGGGCCTTTTAGCACCTCCACGCGCTCGGTTGCGGCATTGAAGCTGCGCGGCAGCACGGTGCGCAGGCCGTTGGTCATGATCGAGCCATCGCGGTTTGCGCCGAAGCCACGGCGCACGAAGGCATCCTGCGTGCCGCCCAGGGTGTTGGTCTGCACCACGTTGCTGACGTTATACAGCGCCTCGTCTAGCGTGGTCGCGTTTTGGTCTTCCAGCACTTTATCGCTGACGGTATTGACCACCTGCGGGATGTCCAGCATCGGCATGTTGGTCAGCGTGGCGGTGGAGGTGTTCAGGGGCTGATAGCCGCTGGTGGCGTCGGTGGAAGCGTAAGGATCGGCAGTGACGGTAAGCGTCTCACCGTCTTTTGCTGCTGCGTGCACCAGAGGCGCCATGAACAGGAGTGAAAAGAGCGCGCGCCCTTTTACCCCGGCGAATGAAGGTGTGAACTTAGCCATTACATCTGTTTTCCCAAAATATCCTGCGATGAAATGCTCGCGGAAGAATGTGTGAGTCATTGCCCTTACGGTCTGTCCGTTAGCCTCTACGGCATCGGACTTGTAATTGAGAATCATTCAAGCATGAGGGCATGTAGTAGTAAATGGAATAAATAAAAATTTCGCTACAGAGGTTTCTCTCTGGCTAACACGCTTCGATTTATTGTTTAAGGTATTGAAAATAATCAATAAAAATGAATTTTAATTTGTGCGGTGATGCTCAATTATCCCTGGGTTTTACAGGGTGTATCTTCGCTTGACTACTACATGGAGCGGCGGCAAACTCACAAAAGAGAATGAGTTTTATTTTTATTTGTTGGTTTTTTTTCTTACGTTGGCGTTCACGTGGCTCACTACATCAAAAAGCCGGGACTGGTTCTTGAGAACCTCTCCGCGGGTTACCAGAAAAAAATCATCGTTGATGATATCTCCCTTGCGATCCCCCAGCAGAAAATGACTGTTCTGGTGGGCGCAAACGGCTGCGGAAAATCGACGCTGTTAAGTACCCTCGCACGGCTGCTTCAGCCGCTCGGCGGCAGCGCGGTGCTGGACGGCAAAGCCATCCACTCGCAGCCAACCAAAGCGGTCGCCCGCCAGCTCGGGATCCTGCCGCAGTCTCCGCTGCTTCCAGAAGGGTTAACCGTATTTGAGCTGGTCTCGCGCGGACGTTTCCCCTGGCAGAACGTGATGCGCCAGTGGAGCGAGGAAGACGAGCGGGCCGTGGAAGAGGCGTTACGCCTGACCGGAACGGCAGAGTTTGCCCATCATCTGGTTGAAAGCCTGTCCGGCGGCCAGCGCCAGCGCTGCTGGATCGCTATGGTGCTGGCGCAGCAAACGCCCTATATCCTGCTGGATGAACCCACGACGTACCTCGATCTTCGCTACCAGGTGGAGATCCTCGAACTACTGCACACGCTGACGCGCCGGCACGGGCGCACCGTGGTGGTGGTTCTGCACGATCTCAACTTCGCCGTGAATTACGGTGATTCGCTGGTCTTTTTACGTCAGGGAAAGGTTGAGGGGGTACTGCATGAGGGCGACGCCTGCACGCCGGAGCTGATCAAAGCGGTGTTTGACGTCGACGTGCATATGTCGGTTAACCCGCTGACCGGCAAGCCGTTCTTTATGCCGTTCCGTCAGGCTGACGACAAACCATGATGCGCACATCTGTGGCCTTTATTCTCTTTACGCTGCTGCTTCTGGCAGGCGCGATTGCGCACCTGAGCATCGGGGCGCGCGTTATCGCCCCCCGGACGGTAGTAGACGCATTTTTCCACTTCGACCCGCGCAATTTTGAGCATAGCGTGATCGTCAGGCTGCGCTTGATGCGGCTGTGCGCCGCCCTGGTGGCGGGCGCGGCGCTCGGCGTCGCGGGCGTGCTGCTGCAATCAGTGATCCGCAACCCGCTCGGCGAGCCGCATATCCTGGGGCTGAATGCAGGGGCGGCGCTGGCGGTGGTGCTGACGAGTGCCCTCGGGCTGTCGCTGCCGTTTGGCCGCCCTCTGATAGCCGCAGCTGGCGCCGCCGCGCTCTTTTTGCTGGTGCTAACGTTCTCCTCATCCGGGCGTACCGGTCTCACGCCGATGAAGGTCACGCTGTGCGGCGTGGCAATGTCGGCATTTGCCTCATCGATAACCGCCACGGTGTTGATTCTGGATGAACAGACGCTGCTGGCCGTGCGGACCTGGCTTGCGGGGGATGTGGCGGGAGTCATCGGCGAGACGATCGCTAGCGCCGCGGGGGCCGCTGCCGTGGGTTTTGCGCTGGCGCTCTGGCTGTCGCCGTCGCTGAACATGCTGGCGCTGGGCGAGAGAATGGCGCAGGGGCTTGGCGTGTCGCTGCTGAAAACGCGCCTGCTCGCGCTGCTGGCCATCGCCCTGCTGTGCGGCGCGGCGGTTTCAGTTGCCGGACCGATCGGGTTTATCGGACTCGTGGTGCCGCAGCTGATTCGCCGTCTGGTATCGGTGGACCTGCGCGTGATGGTGCCGCTTTCAGCCCTCTGCGGGGCGCTGGTTCTGCTGATGGCGGATATCGCCGCCCGTACGCTGTTAACGCCGTATGAGCTGGCAACCGGCGTGATGACTGCACTGGTCGGCGCGCCGGTCTTTATCCTTATGGCGTCAAGGATGTTCAAATGAACCGGGCTGGATTGAGGGCAGTACGATTTTTCTCCTTCTCGGCGCTGGTTCGCCCGAGGGCGCTGCTGTATCTGGCCGTATTATCGCTTGCCGCTCTCCTGCTGCTAAGTTTTGGCCTGACGCACGGTTCGCTGCCCATTCCTGCTTCCGCCATCGGACGTGCGCTGTTTTATCCTGAACGTCTGACGGCGGATGCGCATTACATTGTGATGGATATCCGCCTGCCGCGCCTGCTGATGGCGGTGCTGTGCGGCGCGATGCTCGGCATGGCGGGGGCGGCCATGCAGTCCATTACCCGCAACGGCCTTGCTGACCCCGGTCTTATCGGCGTGAAAGAGGGCTGTAGCGCGGCGGTGCTGCTGCTGATTTTTCAGTTTCCGGGATTGGGGCCGTACTGGCGTCCACTTATCGGCATGGCCGGTGGGCTGCTGACCGCGCTGCTGGTAGTGGCGCTGGCGCGTGATATCTCGCGCCCGCGATTCATCCTGATTGGCATCGGCGTGTCATGGGCGTTTGCCGCCGCGATGGGGGTCTTTATGACGACCGCCGACGTGCGCGACGTCCAGACGGCGATGCTGTGGCTGGCGGGGAGCCTGCATGCGGCAAGCTGGACGCTGGTCAGCATCGCTGCTGCCTGGACAGTGCCAGCGTTTGCGCTGCTGCTCTTTACCGCACGCGCCGCAGACGTAGCCTTGCTCGGCAACCACACTGCGACGGGGCTGGGCGTGCGGACTTCACGCCTCGCTCTGCTGCGCGTGTTTGCCCCCGTGGTGCTCACCGCGGCCTGCGTCTCCTGCGTGGGGAGTATCGGCTTTGTCGGGCTGATTGCCCCGCACATGGCGCGCCTGCTGCTGCGCGGAGGGCAAACGGCACTGCTGACGGGAAGTGCCGTACTGGGCGCGCTGCTGGTGCTGCTGGCGGATAACGTCGGGCGGCTGGCATTTCTCCCGTTGCAGCTGCCGGCGGGAATTGTCATTTCACTGATTGGCGGACCGTTTTTCCTGCTGCTGCTCTGGCAGCGTCGGGATCGATTTTAGGGGATAAAAATGCGCGTATTTTTTGCAATGCTGGTGCTGGTGGGTTTTGCTGTAGGAGCCGCAGAGCCAACGCAGACGTTTACTGACGACCTGAACCGCAACGTGGTGGTGCCGGTTAACCCGAAGCGGATTGTGTCCCTGCACGACCTGGATATCACCATTCCGCTGATCGAGCTTGGCGTACCGCCGGTTGCCAGCCATGGCCGCACCCGACCGGACGGCAGCCATTTTCTGCGTTCCAGCGGTATGCTGACGGGCATCGATTTTGATAATTCCGACATCACATTCATCGGCACCGCGGATATCGATATTGAAGCCATCGCCGCGGCGAAGCCGGATCTTATCATCACCGAGCCGACCCGCAACACGCCGGTCGAACAGCTGGAAAAAATTGCCCCGACGGTGAGTATCGATCACCTCGACGGCGGTGCGCCGGAGATCTACCGCAAGCTGGCGCAGCTTACCGGGACAGAGGCGCGGCTGAAGATTCTGGAGCGTCGCTATCAGGAGCAGATCGAGGCGCTAAAGGCGACCATCGATACGAGCAAACTGACCGTCTCGGTGATTCAGGCCAATCAGGGCAAAATCAACGCCATGCACAGCTACCACTCGCTTGGGCGCGTGCTGCGCGACGCAGGGTTCAGGTTCCCGCCGCTGATTGAGAGCATCCCGGAGGGCGGGCGCATCGACGTCAGCGCCGAGCGCCTGCCGGAGCTGGATGCTGATTTTGTCTTTGCCACCTGGCGCGGGGACACCGGCGGAAAACCGCAGGACGAGCTGGCGGCGATGGATGCGGTGATGCCGGGCTGGTGTCAGTTTCTCAACTCCTGCCGAACCGGGCATTACGTGCTCATCTCCCGCGAGGAAGCGATCTCAAATTCATTTGCCTCGCTGGGGCTGATGGCCGCGCAGGTGCAGTCGCAGATAGTGGGCCGTCCGCTGCCGGAGGCCGCACGATGATCCGAAAAATTGATGTCTACGGCGACCGCCTCCGCTCGCGGGCGCACCAGCTGACGCCGCGTCTGCTGCAGGTGGCGAGCTATATCAATGAAAATCGTGAAGCGGTTATTGAGCAGACGGCAATGGAGATTGCCGCTGTGCTACACACCTCGGACGCCACCGTGGTGCGTGCCATTCAGGCGCTTGGGTTTGGCGGGCTGCGGGATCTCAAGCAGACCCTGGAGCAGTGGTTTGGCCCGGTGGTCACCTCCAGCGAGAAGATGTCCACCACGGTAAACACGCTTACCAGCGACGTCGACGCGAGCATCGATTTTGTGCTGGAAGGCCATCAGCACACCTGCGCGGTGTTGTCCGAACCGGGCAACCGCTACGCGATGGCGCAGGCCGTGTCGCTGCTGGCGCAGGCGAGACAGGTCGCTATTTTTGGCATTGGCGCATCCGGCATTCTGGCCGAGTACACCTCGCGACTGTTTAGCCGTATAGGCCTGCCTGCGATCCCGCTCAACCGCACCGGTATTGGCCTCGCCGAACAGCTGATTGCCCTACAGCGCGGTGACGTGCTGGTAATGATGGCGCAAAAATCCGCGCACCGGGAGGGGCAGACCACGCTGCGCGAAGCGAAGCGCCTGGGTATTCCCACCATTTTGCTGACCAACGCCACGGACTCGCGCTTTAGCAAAGAGGCAAGCGTAGTGATCCACGTCCCGCGCGGCGGCGAGAAAGGCAAAATCCCGCTGCACGGCACGGTGCTGCTGTGCCTGGAGATGATTATTCTGTCCGCCGCCTCCACCGAGCCGCAGCGCACCATCAAGTCGATGAAGCGCATCAACGAGTTACACCGTGGATTAAAGCCGGGGAAGAAGAGCGGATGATCTTCCCCCTCTCTCCGTGGGAGAGGGCTGGGGTGAGGGCGTCAAACCGCACGATGGTTCTTCCTGTACTGCAACGGCGTCTCGCCAATCCCCTTTTTAAACGCGCTGATAAACCACGTCACGTCGGAAAATCCCGCCTGTGCGGCAATGTCACGCACGCTCGAATCCGTGTGGAGTAAACACTCGCACGCCTTACGCAACCTTAGCGTGTTCAGGTAGTCGTGAATTTTTTCGCCCGTTTCCGCATGGAATCTTCGCGATACGTAACTGCGTGATTTACCCAGCTCTTCGGCCAGGGCATCCAGACGAAATTTCTCCTGATAATGCTCGTCGAGCCAGAACATTACCTGGCTGGCGATCCCCTGGCTGTTGCCCGGCTCACCGTCGCGATCGTCGGGGAGCATCGCGAACAGGCCGATCAGCAGGCTGGCGATGCTCTCGCCGTTCATCGGCGGTTTATAGCAGCTAAACAGATGGTCGATATGGTGGTGACAGTGGGCTAAATCGGCGACCCACGCTTCGCCGCCACGGCGTGACAGCCGCTCCAGGCGCTGCCGGGTCTGGGGAAAATCCCGCAGGATCTTCAGCACCGCGTGCTGGTCGAGATGAATAATGGTGCGGCGGTAAATTGCCTCCGCCTGTTCGTCCACCATGACCTTGTGCAGCGTAAAAGGCGGGAAGAAAAACAGTCGTCCGGGGCGCATGGTGTAGTGACGATTATCGACAATCGCCACGCCAAAGCCCTCTTCCACATAGAGGATCTCCAGACACTGATGCCAGTGATGGTAGCGCACCGTATTGGCAAACAGGCGGCTGAACGAGGCCACGGTATCGTTCAGGGCGATCAGTTCCAGAAGGTCGGATGTCGGCGTGTCGCGCATAGTGCAATAAAACTCAACTTTTTCCCGTCTGATCGTCTTTATAAACCACCTTTTTAAATTTTCTCAACTGGAGGTTTATTCATCGTTCATGCCTGTGACATGGCTAACATTTCTGCCCCTTGCGGATTCACTATGCTTTGCCGCAGTTGATTACGAGGGCGAACCGATGTGGGCGGCAAACAAAGAAAAATCAAATCCGTTGTCTTCACGCCAGGAGGTAGTGGCGTCGTTGAATGCACTTTTACAGGCGCTGGACACGCAATTTCCGGTGAACCGTTCACGATTCCCGCTGGGCGACACCTGCGCCCATTACACAGCGGATATTGCGCAGATGGAGGGACTTTCTCGCGCGCTGTGGGGGCTGTTTCCGCTGATGGCATCTGGCGAAAGCACGCCGTTCAGCGAGAAGTACCTTACTGCCATTAAGCTTGGTACCGACCCGCAAAGCAGCGGCTACTGGGGTGAAACCGGCCCGTACGATCAGCGTCTGGTGGAGATGGCGGCCTACGGTCTGGGGCTCGCTCTGCTGGGGGATAAACTCACCGCGCACTTTACCGGGCGCGAGGTGATGAACCTGCACGCGTGGCTCAACCAAATCACCGACGCGCAGATGCCGGACAGCAACTGGAACTATTTTGCCATTATGGTCCAGCTCGGCTTTAAGCGCGCCGGCCTGCCGTACGATCGGGCCGCCATTGACCACCGCTTTGCGCTGATGGACGCCTACTACCTCGGCGACGGCTGGTATTCCGACGGTCCCGGTCGCCCGAAAGATTACTACATCTCCATGGCTTTCCATTTCTACGGCCTGATTTACGCCACGCTGAGTGACGACGAGGCGAGGGCGAAGGTGCTGCGCGAGCGCTCGCGTCTGTTCGCGGAAGACTTTATCTACTGGTCCGCCGCCGATGGCGCCTCGGTGCCGTTTGGCCGCAGCCTGACCTACCGCTTTGCCATGGTTGCCTTCTGGAGTGCGGTGGCCTTTTCTCAACTGGACGTCTTCACCCCGGGCATCGTGAAGGGCATTGTGCTGCGGCATCTGCGCTGGTGGCAGCAGCAGTCGATTGTCGATCGCGACGGTATTCTCACCCTGGGGTTTGCGTATCCGAACCTGGCGATGTGCGAGGATTACAACTCCCCCGGTTCACCGTACTGGGCGCTGAAAACCTATCTGATCCTGGCGCTGCCGGAAGCACACCCGTTCTGGCAGGCGGAAGAACAACCGCTGCCCGCGCTTGCTGAAAAACATGTGATTCCGCATGCGCAGCAGATCCTGATGCATTCGAAAGATTCGCAGCACGTCGTCATGCTCACCGCCGGTCAGCTGGAGCTGAACAACTACGTCAACACCGAAGCGAAATACACCAAATTTGCCTACTCCAGCCGCTTCGGATTCACCCTTGAGCGCGGGCGTTTTGGCCTGAAGCATGCCGCCTGCGATTCCATGCTGCTGCTGGCGGACGGAGATGACTATTTCCGCGGTCGTCGCGAGTGCGAAGAGGTTCGGGTGGATGAAAATTACATTTTCTCGCGCTGGTCGCCGTGGCGCGACGTGCAGATTGCGACCTGGCAGATCCCGTTCGGGGAGTGGCACCTGCGCCTGCACCGTATCAACAGCGCGCGCACTCTGCAAACCGTCGAGGGCGGCTTTGCGGTGATGAAAACCGCCCACCAGGTGCGCGAACGCGGTTGTTATCTGTTGGCTGAAAACGGCAGCAGCGTCATTGTCGATCTTTCGCCGATCATTCATCGCCAGCCAGACAGCATCGTCACGCCGCCGAACAGCAGCATTATGTTTGCGGAGTGTGCCTCCATTCCGCTGTTAAAAGCTGACCTCCCGCAAGGGGAAAGCTGGCTCTGTTGCGCCGTTCTGGCTGGCGGAAAACAGCCCGCTGCGGCGACGCCGCAGCTGAATATAACCCATAACCAGGTCGTGATTAGCGAACCCGGAAGCGAACGTAAGCTGTCGTTCACATTATAAAAATCTGGCCCTACACCCCGGCGAGGATGATATGAAAAGCACATCGACAACCAACAGAACTGAATATTACAAAATCAGCAGCTTTATCTTTCTCTATTTCTTTACCTGGTCTGCCAGTATTGGTCTGCTGGCGATCTGGCTCGGTCAGAAAGCCAACCTGAGCGGATCGGTGATTGGAACCGTCTTTGCGGTGAACGGGATATTCTCCGTTATTCTCAAGCCGATCTACGGCTATATTCTCGATAAGATCGGCATGAGCAAATATCTGCTCTATTTTGTGGTGATCATGTCGGCCCTGATGGCGCCATTCTTTATTTATGTTTACCAGCCGCTGTTAATGTCTAATACCCTGCTGGGGATTATTATCGGCGCGCTCTATTTAAGCTTTGCCTGGTACGCGGGCGTGGCGGCGTGTGAATCCTATTCCGACCGCTTTAGCCGTTTGAATGGCATGGAGTTCGGGCAGATCCGTATGTGGGGATCGCTCGGCTGGGCGGTGGCGTCATCTTTCTCCGGCCTGCTGTTCAACCTCTCACCGGCGTATAACTTTATTCTCGGCAGCGTGGCGTCGGTGGTGATGCTGATTGTCCTGCTGAGCCTGAAAGTGAACACTAACTCCGCTCACGCAGGCGAGGTGCTGACGAAAGAGAAAATTGCCCCGTCCGACGTTTACGCCCTGCTGCGTAACCGCAAATTCTGGGCCTTCTGCCTGTACGTGGCGGGCGTGGCATGGATGATGTTTATCGCCGAGCAGCAATTCTCGCGCTATTTCGTCACCTTCTTCGATGATATTCATGAGGGCAACGCCGTATTCGGCTATCTCGGGACCGTACAGTCGGGCATGGAATTTGTCATGTATATGGTGGTCCCGCTGTTTGTGAACTTTATTGGCGCCAAACGCGGGCTGTTAATTGTCGGGCTGGTGGTTGGGGCGCGTCTGATTATTTCCGGCATGTGTGATTCACACCTGTTAATTTCAGTACTTAAGCCGCTGTACGGTCTGGAAATTTGTCTCCTGCTGGTGTCGGTATTTAAATATATCGCCGAGCATTTCGACAAGCGCGTCAATGCCACCATGTATTTACTCGGCTATCAGGCGATGCTCTACGTTGGCAACGTGGTGGTCTCTTCCCCTGCCGGCTATATGTATGACCGTATTGGCTTTGAGCACACCTATATCATCATGGGCGCAACGGCGCTGACCTTTACCCTTATTTCTGCTTTTACGTTATCCGCCTGTCAGAGCAAATGGCGCGGGGCTCGTGCGCTGAACGTAGCAGAAACGTCAACACGATAAATTACGCCGTCAAAGAAGGAACCGAAATATGTTAAGTCGTATCAAAGAAGAACGTCTGCCTGTTATCGCTGCGCCCGTTGACTCCCGCGCATTCAGCGATGAACTGAATTCGGCGCGCAGCCACGTTCTCGACCTGATTAGCCGTCATTTAACGGAGTTCGGCGACAAATTCCCGGCGGAAACCTGCCAGAACGGTTTTTATCCGCTGACTGACAACGTGGAGTGGACCACCAGCTTCTGGACCGGGCAGCTGTGGCTGGCATGGGAGATGAGCGGCGAGGAAAAATTCCGCGCGATGGCGGAAAAACACGTGCGCTCGTTTGGCCTGCGCATCGCCGGGCGCAACGACACCAACACCCACGATTTAGGCTTCCTCTACACGCTCTCCTGCGTAGCCGCGTGGCGGCTGACCGGAAGCCGCGAGGCGCGCGGCTTCTCGCTGCTGGCGGCGGAAGCCCTGCTGGAACGCTTCCACGAGAAGGCGAAAATCATCCAGGCGTGGGGCGATCTCTCCGATCCGGAGCAGGCCGGGCGGATGATCATCGACTGCAACATGAACCTGCCGCTGCTCTACTGGGCAACGGAGCAGACGGGCGATCCGCGCTTTGCCGACGCCGCAAAAGCGCACGTCATGCAGGCCTCGACATACCTCATTCGTGACGATGCCTCCACCTTCCACACCTACTATATGGATGTGGCAACCGGCGCACCGCGCTACGGCAACACCCAGCAGGGCTACGCCGACGACTCCTGCTGGTCGCGCGGGCAGGCTTGGGGCATTTACGGTTTCCTGCTGAGCTATATCTATACCGGCGACGAAACGATGATCGCCCTGTCAAAACGGCTGGCGAACTACTTCCTCAATCGCCTGCCGGAAGACTACGTCTGCCACTGGGATCTGGCGCTGGTGGGCACCGACGCACTGCGTGACTCTTCCTCGGCGGCAATTGCGGTGTGTGGACTGCTGGAGCTGGTGAAACATCTGCCGGTCACAGATCCGGATCGCGAACGTTACCTCGAATGGGCGAAAGGGATTATGTCCTCGCTGACAAAGCACTATCTGATGGGCAAAGAAGAGAAGGGCAACGGGCTGCTTAAGCACTCGGTGTATCACCTGGCGAGCAATAAAGGCGTGGATGAGTGCGCGAGCTGGGGCGATTACTTCTACGTTGAGGCACTGGTGCGTTTTACGCAGAGCTGGAAACTGTACTGGTAAAAACAGTCGGGGGGTAACCCCCGACAGAGGGATCACGCTTTCGGAATACGCAGCGTCTGACCGGGATAGATCTTATCCGGGCTGGAGAGCATTGGGCGGTTAGCCTCAAAAATCTTATTATACTGGTTGGCATCGCCGTACACGGTTTTAGAGATTGCGCTCAGGGTATCGCCGGATTTCACCGTATAGTAGGTGGCTTCATCTTTGGCATCTGTCGCGGTGATATTGTTCTCCACTTCGCTGACGCCCGCGATGTTGCCGACGGCGACCTGGATTTTTTCTTTCTGCTCCTGCGTCAGCCCGTCGCCCGTCACGCTGGCCTTGCCGTCAGTGACGTTAACCTGAACCTTATCGGAACCGGGAATGTTGAGTTTCTTGAGGTGCTCGGTGATTTTGTCGCCCTGACCTTTATGATCGGTCAGGTTATCCCACAGCTTTTCGCCTGCTTCTTTTACGAAGTTAAAAAGTCCCATTCCATCCTCCTGTTAAACATGAAGTCAGAATAAGCATAGCAGTTGAATGTTAAGGTGATAAAAAAAGCCCGGCGGCGTTAACGCTTACCGGGCCTGGGAGGGAAGTTGAAGGCCGGGTAAACGCAGTGCCACCCGGCAAATTTCACGGAACTTAAACCCCTTGCTCCAGAATACGGATGTGGGTTTCCAGAACGTCCCCTTTCACCGCGTCGCTCCACGCTTTCATATGCGCGGTCTGCAAATGCGCTTCAAGGTGCGCGACGGTTTCCCACTGCTCAACCATGATGATTGAGTCTGGCGCGGTCGCCTGGAAGCTTGCGCTGGTGGCGGCGTCCACCATCGGCGCGTAGCCGTGGCAGCCTTCTTCTTTCAGTACGGTCGGGATGATCTTCGCGAACTCATCCAGTACCGCCTGGCGGTGATGTTGGCCAGGACGCGTACGGATTTCAGCAATAACGGTAAGCATAATTAACTCCTTCTAATTCCAGGCTACCAGTTAAGCAAAAATTTCCGCGAGATGCTTGCGATATTCTGCGATATAGCGCGGGACGTCCGGCATTTTAATCACGTCGTTGACGATAAAGGTCGGCAGCGGCTCCATCCCCAGGAACTGATTCGCCTTGTGGAACGGCAGATACGCGCCGTCTACGCCCACGCCTTCGAAGAACTGATCTTGCTCAGTGAAGGCTTCTAGCGGGGCATTCCAGGTCAGGGAGAGCATGTATTTCTTGCCCTGAATCAGGCCGCCGGAACCGTATTTTTTAGACGCGTCTGAGCGGGTGCGACCGTCGCTGGCATACAGCGAACCGTGACCTTCGGTAAACACATCGTCCATGTATTTTTTCACGGTCCACGGTGCGCCCATCCACCAGCCCGGCATCTGCCAGATAACCACGTCGGCCCACAGGAAGTTCTGCACTTCGGCCTTCACGTCGTAATCGCTGTCCGCGCGCACGACCTTAACATCATGTCCGGCGTCGCGCAGGAAACCATCCGCGACCTCGGTCAGGGTGTCATTCAGCTGGCCTTTAGAGTGCGCAAATTCTTTCGCGCCGTTGATAATCAGAATGTTGCTCATTATTTGTCCTCGATGATGAGAGTATGCCGGGTATTCTACGCGCGAGGACGGAGCGGAAAAATAAGCAAAATGTGCAAAGTCTTTTGCGCAGAGCGCAATAATGGCTACCAGCTGACGGTCACCTCAAAGCCCCCTTCCGGCGCATTGCCCAGCGAGACGCGCATCCCGTGCAACGCCGCGATACGCTTGACGATAGACAACCCCAGACCGCTGCCGGTGGCGTCCTGGCCCGGTGGACGATAAAAGCGCTCGCCGAGACGCGCCAGCGCATCGGAAGAAATGCCCGGGCCGTTGTCGCGCACGGTAAAGCTTTGGGTATGCAGCGTCACGTCCACCACGCTGCCGCGCGGGCTGTAACGAACGGCGTTGTCCAGCAGGTTACGCGCCAGAAGGCTCAGCAGTAGCGGCTGTCCGTGACGCATCACCTCGGGCGCGTTGACGTTGAGCCGAATATCAATGCCCGCCTGCTGCGCCGGATGCCAGATATCCAGCACCGCGGATTGCAGCAAATCGGCCATCATCACGGGTTCGACGTCATCAAGATTATCCAGTGAATCCAGGCGCGACAGGGTGAGAAGCTGGTCCACCAGCCGGGAGGCGCGGTCGATGCCCGCATGCAGCTGCCCCAGCGCTTTAGACTGCGCCCCGGGATCGTCAAGGGAAAGCTGCGCCACGTCGGTTTGCACCTTCAGCGCGGCCAGCGGGCTGCGCAACTCATGGGCGGCATCCGAGGTGAAGCGGCGCTCGCGGGCCATCATCTCCTGCGTACGGGCGAAAAGATGGTTAAGCGCATCAAGCAGCGGGCGAACCTCCGTCGGCACGCCGTGGGTGGGCAGCGTATCGGTCGCATCCGGCGAGCGCGAGCGCAGGGTCTGCGCCAGTTTTTTCAGCGGTTTCAGTTCCCGGCTCAGCAGAACAATCAGCAACAGTAGCATTACGGGCAGCGCCACCAGCCACGGCGTCAGCTGCGAGCTGACCACGTCCAGCGCCATATCCTGTCGGTACTCCCACTCCTGGCCAACCACCACGCGGTATTTCCCGTCCGGAGAAGTCAGCCACAGGAAACGCCATTCGTCGTTGTCATCCTGCAAGCGACCGTCATCAAACCCGTCCCGGCGGTAGAGGTAAGGTATGTCGCGCCCGTTTTCGCCGTCGTTAAGCACCATGCTGCCGTCGGCGGTGAAGATTGCGAAGGCCAGCGCATCGTCGTCCAGATGGCCGTGTTTGGCTTTTTTCGGTACCTCGCGCATGCGTTCCGGGGCGCGGAGTTCGTCCACGTCCATCGTCAGCAGCCGTTTGGCAAACAGCATCTGCTGGGTATCGAACAGCTTATCGAGCTTGTCGGTCGTCTGGTGCCAGGCCACCACGCTTGCGGCAAACCAGGCCGCCAGGGACAGCAACAAAAAGAGGAGCGTCAGGCGCAGCTTCAGGCTCAGGCGTTGGGTCAGTTTCATGCGTCACCCAGGGTATAACCGATGCCGTGCACGGTGCGGATAAATTCGCTGCCGAGCTTGCGGCGTAAATGATGAACGTGGACTTCGACGGCGTTGCTGGAGACGTCATCATCCCAGTTGTAGAGTTTCTCCTCGATGGTCTTGCGCGGCAGCACGCGGCCCGCGTTGCGCATCAGCAGCTCCAGCAGGGCGAACTCTTTGGGTTTGAGCACCAGCGTTTCGCCCTCCAGCGTGGCGACAAGGCTTGCCGGATCGAGCGTGACCTTGCCGTGACGCAGCTCGCTGCGCGCCTGCCCGTGACTGCGGCGCACCAGCGCTTCAAGGCGGGCCGCCACTTCAATCAGCGCGAACGGCTTACACAGGTAATCATCCGCCCCCAGGCGTAACCCTTCGACGCGCTGATTCAGCGCATCCCGCGCGGTCAGGATCAGCACCGGTTCGCTCTTACCGCTTTCGCGCCAGGCGCGCAGGATCTCAAGCCCGTCGATTTCTGGCAGCGTCAGGTCCAGCACCACGGCATCATACGGCGCGGTGTACAGGGCCGCCTGCCCGGTTTTACCGTCGGTAAACCAGTCCACGTTAAAGCCCATTTTGCTTAAGCCCGCTTTGATGCCGTCGCCGATGAGCCTGTCGTCTTCTACCAGTAAAATGCGCATATTTCCTCCTTGATGCCGTCAGTAAACCTTCTGCAAGCGCCTGCTGTACAGTAAAAATAAATAAATTTTCCCCTTAAGAAGTTGTTAAGGTTTACCCTGTTTAATGGATTGTGAAACGACATTAAAGGGAGAGATAAAGATGAAAAAATTCGCTGCAATTGCTGCCATCATGATGATGACCACGGCCCCTGTCTTTGCTGCACAGGGTGGCTTCTCTGGCCCATCTGTGACACAGAACCAGACGCAAACCCAGCAGGGTGGCTTTGTCGATAACAACGCCAACCTCACCACCGCGGCTAAAGTGAAAGACCTGAAGGACGATGCCTGGGTGAAGCTGCGCGGGAACATTACCGAGCGCCTGTCCGATGACCGTTACACCTTCCGCGATGAGAGCGGCACGGTGGTGGTGGAGATCGACCACAAGCGCTGGAACGGCGTGACCGTCAGCCCCCAGGATAAAGTCGAACTCCAGGGTAAAATCGATAAAGACTGGAACGAGTTTGAAATCGACGTGAAGCAGGTTATCAAGCTGAACAAATAACCCGGAAAGGGCCGCTTATGCGGCCCTTTTTCTTTGTGACTCAACTCGCCAGATGAGGTAGTATCTGCGGCAATATTGCCTGAAACCCATCGGTTTCTGAGTTGAGGAATCACACGTAATGAGCGATATGGCAGAGCGCCTCGCGCTACATGAATTCACGGAAAACGCCTACCTGAACTACTCCATGTACGTCATCATGGACAGGGCGTTGCCGTTTATCGGGGATGGCCTGAAGCCCGTTCAGCGCCGCATCGTCTATGCGATGTCCGAACTGGGACTGAATGCTACCGCCAAGTTTAAGAAATCCGCCCGTACCGTCGGCGACGTGCTGGGTAAATACCATCCGCACGGCGACAGCGCCTGCTATGAAGCGATGGTGCTGATGGCCCAGCCGTTCTCTTATCGCTATCCGCTGGTGGATGGCCAGGGGAACTGGGGGGCGCCGGACGATCCGAAATCCTTCGCGGCAATGCGTTATACCGAATCCCGCCTGTCTAAATATGCCGAAGTGCTGTTGGGCGAGCTGGGGCAGGGGACGGTCGACTGGGTGCCAAACTTCGACGGTACGATGCAGGAGCCGAAGATGCTGCCTGCGCGTCTGCCGAACATCCTGCTGAACGGCACGACCGGTATCGCCGTGGGCATGGCGACGGACATTCCGCCGCACAACCTGCGTGAAGTGGCAAAAGCCGCCATCACCCTGATTGAGCAGCCGAAAACCTCGCTGGACGATCTGCTGGATATTGTGCAGGGGCCGGACTATCCGACCGAAGCCGAGATCATCACCTCGCGCGCGGAAATCCGCAAAATCTACCAGAACGGTCGCGGCTCCGTGCGCATGCGCGCGGTGTGGACCAAAGAAGACGGGGCCGTGGTGATCACCGCGCTGCCGCACCAGGTGTCCGGTGCGAAGGTGCTGGAGCAGATCGCCTCCCAGATGCGCAATAAAAAGCTGCCGATGGTGGACGACCTGCGCGACGAATCGGACCACGAAAACCCGACCCGTCTGGTGATCGTGCCGCGCTCTAACCGCGTGGACATGGAGCAGGTGATGAACCACCTGTTCGCCACTACCGATCTGGAAAAAAGCTACCGCATCAACCTGAACATGATTGGTCTGGACGGTCGTCCGGCGGTGAAAAACCTGCTGGAGATCCTCACCGAATGGCTGGCCTTCCGCCGCGATACGGTGCGCCGTCGTCTGAACCATCGTCTGGAAAAAGTGCTTAAGCGCCTGCATATCCTCGAAGGTTTGCTGGTGGCGTTCCTCAACATTGACGAAGTGATCGAGATCATTCGTACCGAGGATGAACCTAAGCCTGCCCTGATGTCGCGCTTTGGCATCAGCGAAACCCAGGCCGAAGCGATCCTCGAACTGAAATTGCGCCATCTCGCCAGACTGGAAGAGATGAAGATCCGCGGCGAGCAGAATGAGCTGGAAAAAGAGCGCGATCAGCTTCAGGCGATTCTGGCGTCCGAGCGCAAGATGAACACCCTGCTGAAGAAAGAGTTGCAGGCCGATGCCGACGCCTTTGGCGACGACCGTCGTTCTCCGCTGCACGAGCGCGAAGAGGCGAAGGCGATGAACGAGCACGACATGCTGCCGTCCGAGCCGGTGACCATCGTGCTTTCCCAGAGTGGCTGGGTACGTAGCGCCAAAGGCCACGATATCGACGCGCCGGGTCTGAGCTACAAATCCGGTGACAGCTTCAAGGCGGCGGTGAAGGGCAAGAGTAACCAGCCGGTGGCATTCATCGACTCCACGGGCCGCAGCTACGCCATCGACCCGATCACGCTGCCGTCTGCGCGCGGCCAGGGCGAACCGCTAACTGGCAAGCTGACGCTGCCGCCGGGCGCCACGGTGGACCATATGCTGATGGAGGCCGACGATCAAAAACTGCTGATGGCGTCTGATGCGGGCTACGGCTTTATCTGTACCTTCAACGATCTGGTGTCGCGTAACCGTGCTGGTAAGGCGCTGATTAGCCTGCCGGATAACGCACACGTCATGCCGCCGCTGATCATCGAGAACGAAAGCGACATGCTGCTGGCGATCACCGCTGCCGGACGCATGCTGATGTTCCCGGTCAGCGATCTGCCGGAGCTGTCGAAAGGGAAGGGCAACAAGATCATCAGTATCCCGTCAGCGGAAGCGGCAAAAGGCGTCGATGGCCTCGCGCATCTCTTCCTGCTGCCGCCGCAGAGCACCCTGACCATTCATGTCGGCAAGCGTAAAATCAAACTGCGTCCGGAAGAGTTGCAGAAGGTGGTGGGTGAGCGTGGACGTCGCGGCTCACTGATGCGCGGCCTCCAGCGAATTGACCGCGTGGAGATCGACTCGCCGGCGCGCAGCAAAGCGGACGACAGCGAAGAGTAACCTGTTTCATCCCCCCTCTTTCCGGAGGGGGAATTACCATAAAATTTCCCGTAAAAACGTTGTTAATTCGTGCGTTGCGATTAACAATACGCGCTCGTAATAAAGTCCTTACCTGGCCACAGGTGAAGTATAATTGTCAGCTGTCAGGGCTTCAGAGGTCGCTATGCTATACATTGTTCGTCTCATTCTTACCGTTATTTATTGCATTCTGGTCTGTATTTTCGGATCGATTTATTGCCTGTTCAGCCCGCGTAACCCAAAGCATGTCGCGACGTTTGGCCACATGTTTGGTCGTCTTGCGCCGCTGTTTGGCCTGAAGGTTGAAAAGCGTCTGCCTGAAGGGGCGGAGAATTTCGGTAACGCCATCTATATCGCTAACCATCAGAACAACTACGATATGGTGACGGCCTCAAATATTGTTCTTCCGCCGACCGTAACCGTGGGTAAAAAAAGCCTGCTGTGGATCCCGTTTTTCGGTCAGCTGTACTGGCTCACCGGTAACTTACTGATTGACCGTAACAACCGCGCCAAAGCGCATGGCACCATTGCGGAAGTGGTGGATCAGTTTAAAAAACGCCGGATTTCCATCTGGATGTTCCCGGAAGGGACGCGCAGCCGTGGTCGCGGCCTGCTGCCGTTCAAGACCGGCGCGTTTCATGCTGCAATTGCGGCAGGCGTTCCAATTATTCCCGTGTGTGTTTCCAATACATCGAATAAGATTAATCTTAACCGTCTGAATAACGGACTGGTCATTGTCGAAATGCTGCCGCCGGTAGATACCTCAAAATACGGTAAAGACCAGGTGCGCGAGCTGGCCACGCACTGCCGCGAGCTGATGGCTCAGCATATTGCGCAGCTCGATAAAGAAGTTGCAGAGCGAGAAGCCGCCGGTAAGATTTGACCCGGTGTCGTGTAAGGGAAAACGAATTCCCGCGTTGTTAGTCGTTTCAGATGGAGCTTATATGTCACTCAGTCGGCGTCAGTTTATTCAGGCTTCGGGTATCGCCCTTTGTGCGGGTGCGATGCCGCGGACAGCCAGCGCCGCCGGGCAGCAACAGCCGCTGCCTATTCCGCCGTTGATTGAATCCCGTCGCGGGCAGCCGCTATTCCTCACGCTTCAGCGTAGCCACTGGTCCTTTACCCAGGGAACGCGCGCGCAGGTATGGGGCATTAACGGACGCTACCTCGGGCCGACCATTCGCGTGTGGAATGGCGATGACGTTAAGCTCATCTACAGTAACCGTACGACGGAAAATGTCGCGATGACCGTCAGTGGTTTGCAGGTGCCGGGGCCGCTGATTGGCGGCGCGGCACGCATGATGTCGCCGAATGCCGACTGGGCGCCCGTCCTCCCGATTCGTCAGAGCGCGGCGACATTGTGGTATCACGCCAACACCCCGAACCGCACCGCCCAGCAGGTCTACAACGGCCTGGCCGGAATGTGGCTGATTGAAGATGAGGTCAGCAAAACGCTGCCGATCCCGAATCACTACGGCGTCGATGATTTCCCGATCATTATTCAGGACAAGCGGCTGGATAACTTCGGCACGCCGGAGTACAGCGAGCCGGGCAGCGGTGGTTTTGTGGGCGATACGCTGCTGGTTAACGGCGCGCAAAGCCCGTATGTCGAAGTGTCTCGTGGCTGGGTGCGCCTGCGTCTGCTGAATGCTTCTAACTCGCGTCGCTATCAGTTGCAGATGAGCGACGGCCGCGCGCTGCACGTGATTTCAGGCGATCAGGGGTTATTACCTGCGCCGGTATCGGTAAAACAGCTGGCGCTGGCACCGGGCGAACGTCGTGAGATCCTCGTGGATATGACCAACGGGGATGAAGTGTCCGTGACCTGCGGCGAAGCGGCAAGCATTGTTGACCGTATTCGTGGCTTCTTTGAACCGTCGAGCGTTCTGGTCTCCACGCTGGTGCTGACGCTGCGCCCGACCGGCCTGTTGCCGCTGGTGACCGACAGCCTGCCGATGCGCCTGCTGCCGCAGGAGATTGTGACCGGCCCGGCAGTACGCAGTCGCGATATCAGCCTTGGCGACGATCCGGGCATCAACGGTGCGCTGTGGGACGTAAACCGCATTGATATCACCGCCCAGCAGGGAACCTGGGAGCGCTGGACCGTCCGCTCGGAGATGCCGCAGTCGTTCCATATTGAAGGGGTGTCATTCCTGATCCGCAACGTCAACGGGGCGATGCCGTTCCCGGAAGACAGGGGCTGGAAAGATACCGTCTGGGTGGATGGCCAGGTCGAACTGCTCGTCTACTACGGCCAGCCTTCCTGGCCGCACTTCCCGTTCCTGTTCCACAGCCAGACGCTGGAGATGATGGACAGGGGATCGGTAGGGCAGATGCTGGTGAATCCGGCACCGTAAAACGAGTCGGGTGGCGGCTTCGCCTTACCCGACCTACAGGCCCGTAGGCCCGGTAAGCGTAGCGTCACCGGGCAATAAATACCCCTTCATTTCCCCCGGTAAACCAGCGTATAATCCCGCTCCTTTTGTCTATTTTTTCTTCGGAAGCATTATGAGCGCTATTTCCCTGATCCAGCCGGATCGCGACCTCTTCTCCTGGCCCCAGTACTGGGCAGCCTGCTTTGGACCGGCGCCGTTCCTGCCGATGTCCCGGGAAGAGATGGATCAACTGGGCTGGGACAGCTGCGATATCATTCTGGTGACGGGCGATGCGTATGTCGATCACCCGAGCTTTGGCATGGCGATCTGTGGCCGTATGCTTGAAGCCCAGGGCTTCCGCGTGGGGATCATCTCCCAGCCTGACTGGAACAGCAAAGACGACTTTATGCGTCTGGGTAAGCCTAACCTGTTCTTCGGCGTGACCGCGGGCAACATGGACTCGATGATCAACCGCTATACCGCCGACCGTAAGCTGCGCCATGACGACGCTTATACGGCTGACAACGTGGCGGGTAAACGTCCCGATCGCGCGACCCTCGTCTACACCCAGCGATGCAAAGAAGCATGGAAAGACGTGCCGGTGATCCTGGGCGGCATCGAGGCGAGCCTGCGCCGCACCGCACACTACGACTACTGGTCTGATACCGTGCGCCGTTCGGTGCTGGTGGATTCGAAAGCCGACATGCTGATCTTCGGCAACGGCGAGCGTCCGCTGGTGGAGGTGGCGCATCGCCTGGCGCAGGGTGAACCGGTCAGCGAGATCCGCGACGTACGCAACACCGCGATCATGGTGAAAGAGGCGCTGCCGGGCTGGAGCGGGGTGGATTCCCGCATTATCGATATGCCGGGCAAAATCGACCCTATCCCACATCCGTACGGTGACGATCTGCCGTGCGCGGATAACAAACCGGTTGAGCCGAAGAAAGCGGAAGCAAAGGCCGTGGTGGTGCAGCCGCCGCGTCCGAAGCCGTGGGAAAAAACCTATGTGCTGCTGCCGTCTTACGAAAAAGTAAAAAGCGATAAAGTACTCTACGCCCACGCATCGCGCATCTTACACCATGAAACCAACCCCGGCTGCGCGCGCGCTCTGATGCAAAAGCACGGCGAGCGCTATATCTGGGTTAACCCACCGGCGATCCCGCTCTCTACCGAAGAGATGGACAGCGTCTTTGCTCTGCCGTACAAGCGTGTGCCGCATCCGTCATATGGCAACAGCCGTATTCCGGCGTACGAGATGATTCGTTTCTCGGTCAACATCATGCGCGGCTGCTTCGGCGGGTGCTCATTCTGTTCGATCACCGAACATGAAGGCCGTATTATTCAGAGCCGTTCCGAAGAGTCGATTGTTAACGAGATCGAAGCGATTCGCGACACGGTGCCGGGCTTTACCGGCGTGATCTCCGATCTGGGTGGTCCAACGGCCAACATGTACATGCTGCGCTGTAAATCGCCGCGCGCCGAGCAGACCTGCCGTCGTCTCTCCTGCGTCTATCCGAGCATTTGCGAGCATATGGACACCAACCACGAGCCGACTATCAATCTTTACCGTCGCGCCCGTGACCTGAAAGGCATCAAGAAGATCCTGATCGCCTCCGGCGTGCGTTACGACATTGCGGTGGAAGATCCGCGCTACATCAAAGAGCTGGCGACGCACCACGTTGGCGGTTATCTGAAGATCGCCCCGGAGCACACCGAAGAAGGCCCGCTGTCCAAAATGATGAAGCCAGGCATGGGCAGCTATGACCGCTTTAAACAGCTGTTTGATACCTATTCAAAACAGGCGGGGAAAGAGCAGTATCTGATCCCATACTTCATCTCCGCACACCCCGGCACCCGGGATGAAGACATGGTGAACCTGGCGCTGTGGCTGAAGCAGCGTCGATTCCGTCTGGATCAGGTGCAGAACTTCTACCCGTCGCCGCTCGCCAACTCGACGACCATGTATTACACCGGCAAAAACCCGCTGAGTAAGATTGGTTATAAGAGCGAAGATGTGGTGGTGCCGAAAGGGGATAAACAGCGCCGTCTGCATAAAGCACTGCTGCGCTATCACGATCCGAAAAACTGGCCGCTGATCCGTCAGGCGCTGGAAGAGATGGGGAAAAAGCACCTGATCGGCTCGCGTCGTGATTGCCTGGTGCCAGCGCCAACGCTGGAAGAGATGCGCGAAGCGCGCCGCCAGAACCGCAACACGCGCCCGGCGCTGACCAAGCACACGCCGATTGCGCATCAGCGTTCGAACGGTGTTGCGGGAACGAAGAAGAACGTAAAACGTAAGATCGGTTAAACCTGTAACAATGCCCGGTGGCGCTGCGCTTACCGGGCCTACAGGTCTAACCCTCTCCCCACCGGGGAGAGGGCAGGGTGAGGGGATCACCCGCCAAACTGATCCGGGTCCGGCCCAAGCCGTTTGCCCTGATCCAGCTTCGCAATTTCACCCAGCTCGTCTTTATCCAGGCGGAAATCCCAGACGTCGAAGTTCTCGGCGATACGCGATGGCGTGACCGATTTCGGGATCACCACCAGACCGCTATCCAGATGCCAGCGAATGACGATCTGCGCCGGGGTTTTACCGTACTTATCCGCCAGTTCACGGATGATTTTCTGGTCAAACACCCCTTCGCCGCCCTGGGCCAACGGGCTCCAGGATTCGGTCTGGATCTTGTGCGTGGCGTTCCATGAATGAAGCTGGCGCTGCTGCATCAGCGGATGCAGCTCAATCTGGTTAATCACCGGCGCGACGCCCGTTTCATCAATCAGGCGTTGCAGATGATGAACCTGGAAATTACAGACGCCGATGCTTTTTATCAGCCCCTCTTTTTGCAGTTCAATCATCCCCTTCCAGGCATCAACGTAATGGTCGATAGCCGGTACCGGCCAGTGCATGAGATAAAGATCGACGAAATCGAGCTGGAGTTTCTCCAGACTCTCCTGCAACGCTTCGCGGGGACGCTTTTGATCGTCGTTCCACAGCTTGGTGGTGATGAACAGCTCATCCCGGGGTACGCCAGCGCTGGCAAGCGCTTTTCCCACGCCGTCCTCGTTTTTATAGGCGGCGGCGGTATCGATGGACCGATAACCGACTTCCAGAGCTTTATGAATGGCGGAGACGACCTCGTCGTTACCGGCTTTCCATACACCTAGCCCCAGCTGGGGCATCACGTTGCCGTCCTGTAGCTTGATTACGGTTTGGTTTGCCATTTTTCCTCCTTCAGGTGCTCATCGCCGGAGGGAACCTCCGACGATGTGATGTGCATTAAGTCTGGACGAAATGTCAAAAAACGAAAGTCAGGATCCTAAAAACGCTTAGCGTGCCGCTTCGTAAATACGACGGCTGACGTCCAGGGTGATGTCGCCATGCTCGCCGATCTGCGTCATGCCGTGTGCTTCCAGTTTCGCCAGCAGGGCAGGGATGGAGCTGCCGTCCAGCCCGTAGCCAGAGAGACGCGTTGGCACGCCCAGGCTTTCAAAGAAGTGACGGGTGGCTTCAATCGCGGCATCGATACGCGCATCGTCGGAACCGTCGGTGATGTTCCACACGCGTTCGGCGTACTGGAGCAGTTTGGCGCGTTTAGCGTCACGTTTTTCGTTCCACAGCGCAGGCAGAACCACCGCCAGCGTCTGGGCGTGATCCAGACCGTGCATCGCCGTCAGCTCGTGGCCGAGCATGTGGGTAGCCCAGTCCTGCGGCACGCCTGCGCCGATCAGGCCGTTCAGCGCCTGGGTGGCAGCCCACATCACGTTGGCACGCACGTCGTAATTTTCAGGCTCTTTCAGCGCTTTTGGACCTTCTTCAATCAGCGTCAGCAGAATGCCTTCCGCGAAACGATCCTGAATTTTGGCGTTTACCGGGTAAGTAACGTACTGCTCAACGGTGTGAACAAAGGCGTCGACCACGCCGTTCGCCACCTGACGCGCAGGCAGGGTATAGGTGTAAACCGGATCGAGGATCGCGAACACGGGCTGAACGTGTTCGTTCATAAAGGCCTGCTTGTCACCGGTGGTTTTACGAGAGATGACCGCGCCTTTGTTGGACTCTGATCCGGTGGCCGGCAGCGTCAGCACGGAGCCCATCGGGATCGCACTGCTGATGTCGCTGCCGCCCGTTTCCAGAATATGCCACGGGTCGATGTCGTCAGCGTAATGGGCCGCCGCCGCGATGAATTTGGTGCCGTCCAGCACGGAGCCGCCGCCCACCGCCAGCAGGAAGGTGATTTGCTCATCACGGGCGATTTTCACCGCGTTCATCAGCGTTTCATAAGACGGGTTAGGCTCGATACCGCCGAACTCGCGCACGTCCAGACCTTCCAGAGCGCTGTACACCTGATCCAGTACGCCGGTTTTTTTCACGCTGCCGCCGCCGTAGGTAATCAGGACGCGGGCGTCCGTCGGGATTTGCGCGCGCAGGTCGGCGATGGCGTCTTTACCAAACAGAATGCGGGTTGGGGTATGAAGATTAAAGTTGTTCATGGCTTGTTCCCTGTAGTGGGTAAAAAATCGTGGTGGCGCAGAAGGCAACCTGATGCTGCTCATTGTGGCGGGCAGGCGCTATCCTCTCAATGCACATTCCTGCCGATGTCTTGCCCATTTCTACAGCGCGCTGGAGAAACGGTAAGAAAATGCGCACACTGTCAGCGTCGGAAACCGTACCCGGAGTAACTGAAAATGAACCGTGATGCCATCTGCCGCCAGCTAACGTCGCAGATTAAGAGACTGATAGATAACGGAAATGATTCGGCTGAGCTGTTGCCGGATATTCGATTGCTGTACGGTACCCAGCCCGGGACGCGCACCCCGGTGATGTATCAGCCCGGCATCGTGTTTCTCTTTTCTGGCCATAAGATTGGCTATATCAATGAGCGCGTGTTCCGTTACGACACCAATGAATATCTGCTTCTGACAGTACCTTTACCCTTCGAATGTGAAACTTTCGCGACAGAGGAGGTACCGCTGGCCGGGATCCGCGTCAACGTCGACATCCTCCAGTTGCAGGAGCTGCTGATGGAGATTGGGGAGGACGAACTTTTCCGGCCGTCAATGGCGGCAAGCGGTATCAACTCCGCGACCCTGTCGGAGGAAATTCTCTGCGCGATTGAACGCCTGTTAGACGTGATGGAAAGGCCGCTGGATGCGCGTATTCTCGGAAAGCAGATTATCCGCGAAATTCTTTACCATGTGCTGCTGGGACCGGGCGGCGGGGCGCTGCTGGCGCTGGTAAGCCGGCAAACGCACTTCAGCCTGATTAGCCGCGTGCTGAAGCGCATCGAGAGCCAGTACACGGAAAACCTCAGCGTTGACCAGCTGGCGGCGGAAGCCAATATGAGCGTCTCGGCGTTTCACCATAACTTTAAATCTGTCACCAGCACGTCACCGTTGCAGTACCTCAAAACCTACCGTCTGCATAAGGCGCGGATGCTGATGATCCACGATGGCATGAAGGCCAGCGCCGCGGCGATGCGGGTCGGGTATGAAAGCGCGTCGCAGTTTAGTCGGGAGTTTAAGCGCTACTTCGGCGTCACGCCGGGGGAAGATGCGTCACGTATAAGAACCATGCAGGGAGCCTGAGGGGAAACGGAGGCCGGGTAAGCGGTAGCGCCACCCGGCTTTTATTTATGCGCTGCAATACTTTTTCTTAATCACCACCGCAATGGTACCCACCAGCCCTGCAACCAGCAGGAAAATCGGCAGGATCATCAGGAAGGTCATCACCTGGTCTTCATGGCGCTTAACAAAGGGGATCATATTCAGCGCGTAGCCGAGCGTGGTGACCACGCCTACCCAGAGCAGGGCGCTCAGCCAGTTGAAGAACTGGAAGCGGCGGTTAGAGAGGCCTGAAATACCCGCCATGGTAGGCAACAGGGTACGAACAAACGCCAGAAAACGCCCGGCAAGTAACGCCAGCAGGCCGTGACGGTCAAACATGCAGGTCGCGCGCTGGTGATATTTATGCGGCAGCTGCGCCAGCCAGCCTTTCACCACGCGAGTGTTTCCAAGCCAGCGCCCTTGCAGGTAGCTCAGCCAACAGCCGAGACTGGCCGCAGAGGTGAGGATCACCATTGTCGGTGCGAAGTCCATCACGCCCTTGCCGATTAACGCCCCTGCGAGCAGGAGCAGGCTGTCACCGGGTAAAAATGAGGCTGGCAGTAATCCATTTTCCAGAAACAGCGTCGCGAACATCACGAAATAGACAATCCCGACGACATGCGGGTCCGCCAGCGCGGCAAAATCGTGTTGCCAGAGCGCCGTGATGATATTTTGAATAACTTCCATGGACTTTCCTGTGGAACAGCAGATATAACGCTATTGTACTCCCAATTTTGCCTGTCGGGGTTGATCGCAGGCGCATCTCATACAGACTTTTCTGCTTGCGGTGTTCAGAATAGCGTCCGGGGAGTACATTTCAGCCAGCACTTTACACGATGCGCTCAAATCCTGCCGATAAATCCGCAATTAAATCGTCCACATTTTCCAGCCCAATATGCAGGCGGATTAAGGTCCCCTCGAAGTCCACCTCGCCGCCCGGGCGCAGGGCCGCAATCTGCTCCGGCTGGTTGGGCAGGATCAGCGATTCAAACCCACCCCATGAATAGGCCATGCTGAAGAGGGTAAAGTTATCCAGATAGCTTGCCAGTTCGGCGTCATTCAGGCGCTTTTTAAGAACAAATGAGAACAACCCGCTGCTGCCCGTAAAGTCACGTTGCCAGTATTCGTGGCCCTTGCTGCCCGGCAGCGCCGGATGGTTAACGCGCTCCACCTGCGGATGCAGCGCCAGCCACTGTGCAATTTGCAGGCTACTTTCGTGATGCTGACGCAAACGCACACCGAGCGTACGGATGCCCCGGCTGGTCATGTAGGCGGTATCGGCATCCACCATCTGGCCCATCAGGTAGGCGTTTTCACGCAATTGATCCCAGCAGCGGGCGTTAGACACCGCCGTACCGATCATGCCGTCGGAATGGCCAATCAGGTATTTGGTCGCCGCCTGAATGGAGATATCGATGTCAAATTCCAGGGCTTTAAACAGCACACCTGCCGCCCAGGTGTTGTCGATCATGATGATCGCTTCCGGCGCTATGCTGCGCACCGCCTTCACGATGGCCGGGACGTCATGCACTTCCATGGTGATGGAGCCGGGAGATTCCAGGAACACAACGCGCGTGTTGGGCTGAATAAGCGCGGCAATACCGGCCCCAATCAGCGGATCGAACCAGCTGGTGGTGACGCCGAGCTTGCTGAGTATTTTGGTGCAGAAGTCCTGGCTTGGCTCGTAGGCGGTATTGGTCATCAGGACGTGGTCACCCTGTTCCACAAACGCCAGAATGGTATTGGCGACCGCCGCCGCGCCGCACGGGAACAGCGCGCAGCCCGCGCCGCCCTCCAGTTCACACATGGCTTCCTGCAACGAGAAATGGGTTAACGTGCCACGACGACCGTAAAACAGCCCGCCCTTCGCGCGATTACGCGTAGCGATTTTTTTATCTTCAACGGTATCAAACACCAGCGAGGAGGCGCGCTGGATCACGCTGTTGACCGAGCCCTGCGTGTATTTCTTACTGCGTCCTGCCTGCACCAGCGTGGTCTCAAGCTGCTTTTTAGTCATGTTCGCTAACCCTATTTTTATACGTCTGGACGTCCAGACTACCACGATTGTCAGAATGTGCATCCGGATGCTTATCGAATAAGCAGAAAATATTATCAAAAATTCGCATAAGAAATTTTTACTGCGTAAGCGCAAGGAAAGTGAGCGAAAATTACGGCACTATGTAAATACTAATGAGAACTACTATCAATTCGACGACGTTTTGATATTATTACGTTCAGATTTTGTGATTTGCGTCCTGGAGATACAGAGTGGGTAATAATTTGATGCAGACGGATCTCTCCGTTTGGGGCATGTATCAACATGCTGACATCGTAGTTAAGATTGTGATGATCGGCCTGATTCTGGCGTCCGTGATCACCTGGGCTATCTTCTTCAGCAAGAGCGCCGAACTTCTTTCACAAAAACGCCGCCTCAAGCGTGAGCAGAAGCAGCTGGCGGAAGCCCGCTCTCTGGATCAGGCTTCTGATATCACCTCATCCTTCCATGCGAAAAGCCTGACTACCCTGTTAGTGAACGAAGCGCAGAACGAGCTGGAACTCTCCGCAGGCAGTGAAGATAACGAAGGCATTAAAGAGCGTACCGGCTTCCGTCTGGAGCGTCGCGTTGCGGCCGTGGGTCGTCATATGGGCCGCGGTAACGGCTACCTGGCGACTATCGGCGCCATCTCCCCGTTCGTTGGCCTGTTCGGTACCGTCTGGGGCATCATGAACAGCTTTATCGGTATCGCCCAGACGCAGACCACTAACCTTGCGGTCGTCGCGCCGGGTATCGCAGAAGCGCTGCTGGCCACGGCTATCGGTCTGGTTGCCGCTATCCCGGCGGTTGTTATCTATAACATCTTCGCGCGCATGATTGGCAGTTACAAAGCCACACTGGGTGACGTTGCCGCGCAGGTTCTGCTGCTGCAAAGCCGCGATCTGGACCTGAACGCCAGCGCCGTTAAACCGGTACATGCGGCGTCCAAACTGCGCGTAGGTTGATTGTATGGCAATGCGTCTTAATGAAAATCTGGACGATAACGGTGAAATGCATGAGATCAACGTGACGCCGTTTATCGACGTCATGCTGGTTCTGCTGATTATCTTTATGGTTGCCGCACCGCTGGCGACGGTGGACGTGAAGGTGAATCTGCCTGCGTCCTCCAGCCAGCCGCAGCCGCGTCCGGAAAAGCCTATTTACCTGTCCGTGAAGGCCGATAAGTCCATGTTCCTGGGCAACGATCCGGTAACGGATGCCTCGGTTATTCCGGCGCTGGACCAGCTGACCGGCGGCAAGAAAGACACCACCGTCTTCTTCCGCGCGGATAAAACCGTCGATTATGAAACCATGATGAAGGTAATGGACACGCTGCATCAGGCGGGATACCTGAAGATTGGTCTGGTCGGCGAAGAGAAAGCGGCCGCGAAGTAAAACGAAAGCTTTTGCAGCCTTCCCTGCCGGGTGGCGGCGTCGCCTTACCCGGCCTGCATTCCGCAACAATCATTGTTGACTCACACTGAAGGCGCCGTCGGCGCCTCTTCATCAAGCGCTACACAGGTCACGTTTGAAGTTCGGTAATGACCTTCCGAGAGTTTACGGGTCAGGCGCAGGGTGGCTGTCTCGCGTGCCAGCAGGTACTGATAGTTCGCCTCCAGTCGCCCGAGGATCTTCTCTTTAAGCTCAGGGCGCTGTTCAATAATGGCGTTCATCACCGCGCCGTAAATCTCCTCCTTGGCCTGCAAGGCGTAAATCTCCCGACGATTCTGCCATTTCAGGCGCACCAGCGTGGCCGGAATCGAAACCAAATCCTGCGTAATTCGCGTCATCTCGTCATTTTTTATCTTTTTCAGGGCGTCGAGATTCTGCTTTAAGATAAATTCATCGCTTTTCTTATCATCTAAAGTCAAATAAACGTTATTACCGCTGTCATCATTCACGTTAATCTTCCCCCAGGTCATAAAAAATGGGATTGTTTTTTTCACGCGTAATTAAATTAAGCCAAATTTCATTGCCGGCCTCATTTATTTGCTGCGTTTTCTCGGTCATTATTTGACTTAGCGTCTGGGCATCTATTTCCCCTTCGGCCTGTAAATCATTTAGTAGATGAACTAAGGCTTCAATCTTGATGGCGCGAAATAAACGCTCTTTTAAATGGCGATCGTGCTCTTCCAGCACCATATTACGGGATTTGCCGGTGCGTGAAACACCAATTAATATATCGGCTTCATAGTCGGAGAGTTTTCTTTTTCCTTGAGTGAAATTCGCCTCTTTATCTGCTTCCGTCGAAGGCTGTTCCACAGGCGTAATGTGGTACTTTGCCGGGACAAGATTGTCGGGCAGCATTTTAATTTCCTTTAATTTCAAAAAAGGTGGGGGTGGAAAAAGGGTGAGATTCGTTGACAATAACATGAGGCAATTTTAAAATCAAAAAAAATGGAGCCTACCCATGAACAGCATTTTCTTTACGGTCATAACGTTACTATTACTGACCGCTGGCGTGCTTTTATTGATGCAAGAGTTAAATAAAACGAAAGCGTCAAAAGACGTCAGTGAACCGCCGCAGCCTGAATTGATGTCGAAAGAGGAGGGGGAAGATCATTTCTCCGTATTGATGAACGCCGTGACGCCGGTCTGGTACTGGCGGGTAAATCACGAATATATCGATTTTCTCCATGCGACAATTAAGCGAATGAAAATGGCTGAAATTAATGATACGCCCGGCCTGTTCGACGCGCAGCGCCGTTGTAGCGACCTTAATTCGGCGGTTTATAAATATTACGACAATATCAAAAAGCGCTGTCTGAATGGCGAGAAGGTGTCGTACTCCGATTTAGACGTATTAAATCTGCGCCAGTGTTTTCGCGAGTTTAGCCTGGAAGCCTACCCGGAACTGGTCGCGCTGGTCTGGCCGGAGTATGCGCGTCCGGATGTGGATCCCAACGAGGTATAGTTGAGATATACTGAGCGCTGGTTTCGTTTGCAGACAGGATTTTATGGAACGCTTCTTTGAAAACGCAATGTATGCCTCTCGCTGGCTGCTCGCACCCGTCTATTTTGGTCTCTCCCTGGCGCTGGTCGCCCTGACGATCAAGTTCTTCCAGGAGATATTTCACGTCCTGCCAAACATTTTCTCCGTGGCAGAAGCCGATTTGATTCTGGTTCTGCTGTCGCTGGTGGATATGACGCTGGTGGGGGGGTTACTGGTGATGGTGATGTTCTCCGGTTATGAGAATTTCGTCTCTCAGCTTGATATCGCCGAGCACAAAGAAAAGCTCAACTGGCTGGGGAAAATGGATGCCTCATCGCTGAAGAATAAAGTCGCGGCGTCGATTGTGGCGATTTCGTCTATACACCTGTTACGCGTCTTTATGGACGCGAAAAACGTCCCGGATAATAAGCTGATGTGGTATGTGATTATCCACCTGACGTTTGTGCTGTCGGCGTTTGTGATGGGGTATCTGGATAAGATCAGTAAGAAATAAATCCACCACGCCCCTCACCCTAACCCCCTCCCCGGAGGGGAGAGGGACATGGTGAGGGCAGCAGGCCGCACTATTTATTTATCCGACGACGCCTGCCACAAATTCAGCTCACCATCCGCAACGTGCTGGTCAATCCGCGTCAGTTCATCTTCGCTAAAGCGCAGGTTATTCAGCGCCTGAACGTTCTCTTCCAGCTGCTCCGGGCGGCTCGCGCCAATCAGCACTGAGGTTACACGCTCATCTTTCAACAGCCAGCTTAGCGCCATCTGCGCCATCGTCTGCCCGCGCGCGTGCGCCATCTCGTTCAGCAAACGAAGGCTGCTCAGGTTGGCTTCCGTCAGCATTTTCTCCGTCAGGCCGCGCACTTTTTTCCCTTCGCGTTGCATACGTGAACCGTCCGGAATACCGTTCAGGTATTTTCCGGTGAGCAGGCCCTGTGCCAGCGGGGTAAAGGCGATACAGCCCGTTCCGTTTTTCTCCAGCGCGTCCAGCAGGCCGGTCTTGTCGACCCAGCGGTTAAGCAGGTTGTAAGACGGCTGGTGGATCAAAAGCGGGATCTTCCACTCGCGCAGCAATTCGGCCATTACCGCCGTGCGTTCCGTGGAGTAGGACGAAATGCCGACGTACAGCGCTTTTCCGCTCTGCACCGCGTGCGCCAGCGCGGAGGCGGTCTCTTCCATCGGCGTGTTTTCGTCTACGCGGTGAGAATAGAAAATATCCACATACTCCACACCCATGCGTTTCAGGCTCTGGTCGAGGCTGGCGAGCAGGTATTTACGTGAACCGCCCGAACCATACGGCCCTGGCCACATGTCGTAGCCCGCTTTGGTGGAGATGATCAGCTCGTCACGATACCCGGCAAAATCCTCCCGCAGCAGACGGCCAAAATTCTCTTCAGCGCTGCCTGGTGGGGGGCCGTAGTTGTTGGCAAGGTCAAAGTGGGTAATACCGAGATCGAAGGCCTTACGCAGCAGCGCGCGCTGGGAATCGAGCGGCTGAACGTGACCGAAGCTGTGCCACAGGCCTAGCGACAGTGCCGGTAAGCGCAGGCCGCTTTTGCCGCAGTATCGGTACTGCATGTTTTCGTATCGGCCAGTGTAAGGGTGCCAGGACATGATGTCTCCTTTCTTGTCGGTGAATTTTCGAAACAACGTTTTCATTCTATGCCGACTCGATAACAAAAAAGTATATTTTCTGCGGTATCTGCCGATAAAGAGGGTAGTACTCGCCTCTGGGCGAATTCACCCTCACGGCAAGGAATACTCAATGAAGATGCTTCGTAATTTCACCATCCGTTTCGTCATGCTGACGATACTGGGGATCTTTTGTGTCATGTGGGCAGGCGTGGGGCTTTACAGCACCTGGTCTCTGTCTCGTGTTTCTGATGGTAATGATGTTGACCGCCAGCTGGTCCGGCAAATGACGGTGCTGAGCCAGGGCAACGATCAGTATTTCCGTTTCGTCACCCGCCTGAGCCGGGCGATGGAAGTCAAAGCGGCGGGCGGCACGCCGGACCTGGCTCCTGCTCAGCAGGCGCTGGATAACATGAGTAAAAAGCTGGCAGAGATGAAAGCTATCTCCCCGGGCCCGATGGATGAAAAGGTGTCTGCGCAGGTGATTTCCACCTGGCAGGCGCTGCTCGATCGTGGCGTGACGCCGCAGATGGCGCAGGCGAAGCAGGCGACGCTCGAAGGCTATCGTCAGCATGCCAACAACGTCACGCCGCCGCTAAGCCGTGCATTCGGGTCAGCGGCTGAGAACTTTAACAACACCGCGGCGAAGGCGCTCGACAGCACGCGCGTGGTGGTCGACGGCCTCACCAGCATGACCCGGACGGTGATTATCACCGCCACGATCGTGGGTCTGTTGATCCTGCTGTTCACCGACCGCTACCTGGTGGCGATACTGGTAAAACCGCTGGATCGTATCCGTCAGCAGTTCCGCCAGATTGCGCAGGGCGATCTCAGCCAGCCGATTGAATCCTTTGGCCGCAACTGCGTGGGGCAACTGGTGCCGCTGCTGAGCGCCATGCAGGACAGCCTGCGGGAAGCGGTCAGCACGATTCGTTCCGGCAGCGAGAATATCTGGCGCGGGGCAACGGAGATCTCCAGCGGGAATAACGATCTCTCTTCGCGTACCGAAGAGCAGGCCGCCGCGCTGGAAGAGACCGCGGCCAGCATGGAGCAGCTAACCGCAACGGTGAAGCTGAACGCCGAAAGCGCGCGCCAGGCCAGCCAGCTTGCGGATGTCGCCTCCAGTACGGCCAGCCGCGGCGGCTCGCTGGTGGAAGATGTGGTCACAACCATGAGCGGCATTTCGGACAGCTCGAAAAAAATCGCTGAAATCACTACCGTCATCAACAGCATCGCCTTCCAGACCAATATTCTGGCGCTGAACGCCGCGGTGGAAGCGGCCCGGGCCGGGGAGCAGGGGCGGGGCTTTGCGGTCGTGGCGGGTGAGGTGCGTAATCTGGCCAGCCGCAGCGCGAATGCGGCAAAAGAGATCGAAGGGCTGATTGCAGATTCCGTTGCCCGCGTGGAGCAGGGGGCGCAGCTGGTGAACGATACCGGCACCACGATGGAAGCGATCCTGCGCGACGTGACGGAAGTGACCGTCATTATGAAGCAGATCGCCACCGCGTCAGAGGAGCAGAGCAAAGGTATTTCTCAGGTCGGCGTTGCCATCACGCAGATGGACGGCGTGACCCAGCAGAACGCCTCGCTGGTGGAGCAGGTTTCCGCCGCCGCCGCCGCACTTGAACGGCAGACCGAAGAACTCCAGCGCTCAGTGCAGAAATTCCGTCTCACCGCGTAACCTCTCGTGTCAGGCCGTCTCTGGCGGCCTGACGTTTATCGCTCTGAATAATCTGTGTCACCTGCGACAGCTGACCAATTTTCACTTCACTTGCCCGCATAAATTTACTTTTGTCGATCAGCAGCAGCGACTGGCTGGCGCGGTTTAACAGCAGCGCCTTAAAGCCCGCGTTGTGCTCGGACGGATCCCAAAGGACGCCATGCTCATCGACCCCTTCACACGAGAAGATGAACAGATCGATCTCCAGCCCTTTTAGCTGCGTCACCAGCGCCGGGTTAACATAGCAGCGATACTTACGCTCAAGCGTTCCGCCGGAGCAGATAAGCGTGATCCGCTCGCGCTTTGCCATCTCGTGGCAGATAGGCAGACTGTTGGTAAATACGGTGAGGTCGATGTCCGGCAACTGGCGCGCCAGATGAAAGCAGGTTGAGCTGGCGTCGAGGGCGATGGTCATCCCTTCGCTTATCCAGCCCAGCGCGTGGCGGGCAATATCGGCTTTGTCGGCATAATGGCTTTTCAGGCGTGCGCCAAAGGGTTCACCGCTGTCGCGGCTGTCCGGATGAATCAGACGCGCGCGCCCGTGCTGGCGCAGAAGCTTCCCCTGCTGCTGCAACGACTTCAGATCCCGGCGGATGGTCTCTTTGCTGACGGAGAGCTTTTCAGCCAGCACATCGGTAGTCAGCCAGTCGCTTTTACTCAGCAAGGTGATAAGACTCTGCTGTCGGGTCGCTTTTAGCGTCTGGTCTGACATACGAGGCTCCTTGCGCACGCGTGCTGACGCATTTTTCTCATCGCGGAAGAAGGGCGGCGAACCGCCCGGTCATGGATCAACCCTGACGTTTATCTTCCGTCTGGGTATCGAAGTCGCTTGCTGAATGACGCTCATGTAACTGCTCGTTCAGCTCGCCGTTGGTACGGTTAACAATGCGCCCGCGTTTAACGGCCGGACGATTCGCCACATCTTTTGCCCAGCGCTGCACGTTGGTGTACTTCCCGGCATCCAGGAACTCGGCGGCGTTATACACGCTGCCCAGCGCCACGCAGCCAAACCATGGCCAGACTGCCATATCCGCAATGGTATATTCCTCACCCGCTACGTAACGACCGCGCGCCAGCTGTTTGTCCAGCACGTCGAACAGGCGTTTAGCTTCCATGGTGAAGCGATCGATAGCGTACTCAATCTTCACTGGTGCGTAGTTATAGAAGTGGCCAAAACCGCCGCCGAGGAACGGGGCCGCGCCCTGTAACCAGAACAGCCAGTTCAGGGTTTCCGTTCGTCCTGCCGGATCTTTTGGCAGGAAGTGACCAAATTTCTCGGCCAGGTAGAGCAGGATATTGCCGGATTCAAAGACGCGCGTCGGCGGGGTGGTGGAGTGGTCACGCAGGGCCGGGATCTTCGAGTTCGGGTTCACGTCGACAAAACCGCTGGAGAACTGATCGCCCTCACCAATGCGGATCAACCATGCGTCGTATTCCGCGCCCGTCACGCCCAGCGCCAGCAGCTCTTCCAGCATGATGGTAACTTTCTGTCCATTCGGCGTACCGAGAGAGTACAGCTGGAGCGGGTGCGCGCCCACAGGTAGCTCTTTCTCGTGCGTCGCGCCCGAGACGGGACGGTTGATATTGGCGAACGCGCCGCCGTTATTCTGTTTCCATTCCCACACTTTCGGTGGCTGATAGGTGTTATCTGACATGTTGGCCTGCCTTTTTGGTGTTGTGTTGAGGCAGTGTAGCAGGAGATGCAGGAACCGTTTAACGATGCGAGCGTAATGGGCAGGGCGGGTGTATGATAACGCCACCTCTGTCAGTTAATTACAACGTGCAGACGACGACAACCCAACAAAAAAATTGCCGCCTGCCTGTTTTAGGTTGGACACATGCGTAAAGGAACGTTAAGCAGTGACGCACCCTTCGGGACGTTATTAGGTTATGCGCCGGGTGGCGTGGCGATTTACTCTTCAAATTACGGCAGTCTCGATCCGCGTCACTACCCGGAAGACGCGGAATTCCGCAGCTATATCGGCAACGAATACATGGGCCATAAATGGCAGTGCGTTGAGTTTGCGCGCCGTTTCCTGTTTCTCAATCACGGGTTTGTTTTTACCGACGTCGGGATGGCGTGGGAGATCTTCTCCCTGCGTTTTTTGCGCCAGGTGGTAAACGACAATATTTTGCCGCTACAGGCCTTTGCTAATGGCTCAAAACGCGCGCCGCAGGCCGGTGCGCTGCTCATCTGGCAAAAGGGCGGTGAGTTTCATGAAACCGGCCACGTCGCCGTCATTACCCAGCTGCTGGATGACAGAGTGCGCATTGCCGAGCAGAACGTTATTCACTCCCCGCTGCCGATGGGGCAGCAGTGGACGCGCGAGCTGCGTCTGAGCGTGGAGGACGGTTGCTATACGCTTCATGACACGTTCAACGATACCGAGATCCTCGGCTGGATGATCCAGACGGAGGAGACGGAACACAGTATTCCTCAGCCGGAGATCGACGGTGAACTGCTGAAAATCAGCGGCGCGCGATTGAAGAACAACCGTCAGTTCGACGGAAAATGGCTCAATGAAAACGACGCCCTGCAACAGGCGTACGTTCGCGCCAACGGCCACGTTATCAACAACGATCCCTGCCAGTACTTCACCATTACCGAAAGCGCCGAGCAGGAGCTGATCAAAGCCACCAACGAACTGCATCTGATGTACCTTCATGCCACCGACAAGGTGCTGAAAGACGACAGCTTACTCGCGCTTTTCGACATCCCGAAAATTCTCTGGCCGCGTCTGCGCCTTTCCTGGCAGTGGCGTCGTCACCATATGATCACCGGTCGTATGGATTTCTGCATGGATGAACGCGGCATCAAGGTTTACGAGTACAACGCGGATTCCGCCTCCTGCCATACCGAGGGCGGGCTCATTCTTGAAGAGTGGGTGAAAAACGGCTATCGCGGCACCGGCCACAATCCGGCGGAAGGCTTGCTGGAGGAGCTGACCGGCGCATGGAAGCACAGCCACGCGCGGCCGTTCGTCCATATCATGCAGGACAACGATATCGAAGAGGATTACCACGCGCTCTTTATTCAGCGCTCGCTGATCCAGGCCGGGTTTGAAACCAAAATCCTGCATGGACTGGGGGCGCTGAGCTGGGATGCCGCCGGGCAACTGATTGATGATGAAGGCCGTCACGTCAACTGCGTATGGAAAACCTGGGCGTGGGAAACGGCGATTGAGCAGATCCGCGAGGTGAGCGAAACCGAGTACGCCGCCGTGCCTATCCGCACCGGTCACCCGCAAGGTGAAGTGCGCCTGATTGACGTCCTGCTGCGCCCGGAAGTGCTGGTCTTTGAACCGCTGTGGACGGTGATCCCAGGTAACAAGGCGATCCTGCCGGTGCTGTGGCAGCTGTTCCCGAACCACCGTTACCTGCTGGATACCGATTTTGAGGTCAACGATCTGCTCAAACGGACCGGTTATGCCGTTAAACCGATCGCCGGACGCTGCGGGAGCAATATCGATCTGATCGGCGCCCAGGACGAACTGCTGGACCAGTCCAGCGGCAAGTTTGTCGACCGTAAAAATATCTACCAGCAGCTATGGTGCCTGCCGAAAGTTGACGGCAGATACATTCAGGTCTGCACTTTTACCGTGGGCGGGAACTATGGCGGAACCTGTCTGCGCGGGGATGACTCGCTGGTGGTGAAGAAAGAGAGCGATATTGAACCGCTGATTGTGGTGAAAGATAAATAACGTCTCCCTGTTATAAAAACGCCCCCGCAGGGCATGTTGCGGGGGCGTTTCATTACTGCTCTTCCTCTTCCTGCTGCTCGCTGATCTTCAAATCAATGATCCGGCCAATCTGGTCATGGTAAACCGTCAGCAAGTTGTACTGGCTCATCTCGGACATAATTTGCGGCGTGACGTTAAAACTTTGGGCAAGCTCGTCATGGCGCAACATTTCCGGATGACGCCGCCTCACATGCGCGCGGCGGCGATTGTACTGATACCACAGGATCAGCAGCCAGCCGTTGAACGCGGCAATCAGCAGATAGACCAGCACCGTATTAAAAGAGGCGATAATCACGCTCCAGCGGTGATCGCCCTCCTCGGTTAACTGCATCCACAGCCTGGCGTAAAGGAAAAACAGGAATCCTCCCCAGGCTATCAGCGTTAATGCGGCATCGAAAAGACGCGGTGCCAGCCGATGTTCAGTCAAAATTAACGTATTCTCGTTCATTGAATGCTCCCTTTACCCCGGTCCGGACTGATCCAGCGCGCGCGGGCGCGTTTACGTTTAAGCATGACTTTCGGAAATGCCACAAGGGTGGTAAACAGGCCAATCATCCAGTACACCATCGGGAACCAGATTACCCAGAACAGCGAGCCTGCCACTTTCCGCTCGTAGCGCCGCTCGATATACAAACTGACGAGGAATTGCAGCAGGCACATCACGCCCAGCAGCAGCCCGGTAAACGCCGGTGGAAACAGGCTCGCAACGGCCAGGTTCGCGGGAAGAGGGATAATATGGCTGAGAATGAACAACACCACGGTCGCCCCATAGGCAAACGCCCACAGCGTTGATAGCGCGTACTCAAGAAACAGGGGCCACATGCGATGATGCTCCCAGCGGGCCATCTTGCGCAGGTTAACCAGAAACACCTCTGCCCCCCCCTGCGCCCAGCGCAGACGCTGTTTCCACAGCCCCTTTAGCGTCTCCGGCATCAGGATCCAGCACAGTGCCCGCGGCTCGAAAAAGATATCCCAGTGGCGAAGCTGAAGCTTCCAGCTTATGTCGATATCCTCTGTGATCATGTCCGGGCTCCAGTACCCGACATCCGCCAGCGCCTGTCGGCGAAAGGCGGCGATGACGCCGGAGACGGTAAAGACCCGGCCATAGATCCGCTGCGTTCGCTTGATAAGGCCAATAATGGAAGAAAACTCGCCCACCTGAATGCGGCCAATCAGCGTTGAGCGCGTGCGAATACGCGGATTCCCGGTGACGGCCCCAACGTGGGGATACTGAATCAGCGGTGCCACCAGATACGCCGCGGTGTCGCGGTCGAGCAGGGCGTCGCCGTCAATGCAGACCAGCAAATCGCCCCGGGCCGCCGCAGCGCCGGCCTTGAGCGCCACGGCTTTCCCCTGGTTCTCCGCGAGATTAATCACCCGCAGGCGCGGTTGCTCTCGCGCCAGCTGTTGCAGTACCTCCGCCGTGTTATCAGAAGAACCGTCATTGATGGCGATAACTTCCACATTCCAGTACCGCTGACCCAGCGCGGCGCTAATGGTCTCCCGTGCGTTGCGTTCCTCATTGAAGCAGGGAATAAGAATCGAGATTAACGGCTCACCGGCTAAGGCGGGGGCGGGTGTTGCGTTATCCCACGACCAGTGCCGTTCAAGCTGAAACCAGAAATAGAGGCCGCCGGTTACCCAGAGCACGGACATAAAAAGCGGCCAGAAAAAGACAAAGTCCAGAATCAGTTCGCCGGTAAATAGCGCGGCTACGCCTAACGGCAACCCGAATACCAGACACAAAATAGAGAAGGCGATAATGCGATCAGTCATTGTCAGGATACCAGTACGAAGAAAATTCAGGTCTGATACGTGAAATATCAGGTTGGTTGTTGAGGAAGTCGTCGGGGTAATAACCGTAATTTTTGATGCCATTCAGCTGGAGCACCCGCATCCACTCCATCAGACGTTCATCGGCTACGGCACGCTGCGGTTTCTGTGCCCAGTCCCTGGCCTGTAGCTCAAAAATCGTTTTATTCAGCGCGCCGGGGCGTGCGGCGACGGCTTTGACTAAACGCGTCAGCCAGGCATTGCTCTCTTCTGCCGGGACGGACTCCATCAGCGGCATTGCCATCGGCACCGTCCAGTCGTAGGCCGCCAGAAAATCATCGAGATTTTGCGCAAACCATGCCTCGCTTTCCGGCTCGAGAATGGGCAACGCGAACATGTTCCGCGCGGTTTTGATCTGCGGGCCACGGATGTTTTTCACCGCCTGGCTCAGGGTGCGGGTAAAGCCGATAAGTCGCTGACTCTTCTGTCGGGTCGTGTCCTGTCCGGCATCGTCAACGTCCGTCAGCACCGCGTCGTCATGAAATAAGATGCCATTGAAGCTGGCATAGCGGGCCAGATCTTCATAGATCTCCGTCACCTGCTGGCGAACCTGCGGACTCCAGGGGGAGAGCCTGATATAGGGCTCGGCGGCCACGGTCAACGCTCCCGTTTGACGATCCCGGCGCTGCACGCGCGGCAAGGCTGGACTGAGATCGAAAGAGAGAACCGGCATCCACGCGAAGACTTTCACTCCCGCGCGGGTTTGTAGCTGCCAGGCGACAAAATTAAAGAGATCGGCCCGGACCGGGAGCCGACGGTTGGGGAAATAGAGCGCATCGATCCTGCCGTCGCCCCGCGGATCCGAAAACGCCTGGAGAAACACATGGCTGATTTTCATGTCGTAGACCCGCTGGACCAGTTTGTTGATGTTTTTCGTCTGCTGGGCCGGATCGTGATCGTAGACGTAATCGAGATCGACATGCATGACGCGCACCGGGTCAAACTCCTGAACGCGGCTAACCGTGTTGGCAAAGGTTTTTATCGACGGATTTCCGGCGATCAGCAGGCGCGGGATGTTGCCGAGGTCGCGCACGTTTCCCAGCCCGTCCTCCAGGGTAAAGGCCAACTGATAGCCCTGTTTCTGGGCGATAGTGAGCGACGTACCGTTGGCAGCCCCATAGGGCCACACCCAGGCACGCGGCGCTTTTCCCGTCACCTGGGTTATTTTATCGGTGACTTTCCGTACGTCTGCGGCGATCCGCTGGTTGAAGTGTTCATCGGTTTCGTAATGCCCCGTCGCGTTATCGAAAAAACGGTTGGCGATGGCGGGTTCACGGCTTCCCTGCGGGTTGGCCGGAATGCCGTAATGCGAGGCCCAGGTATGCGAGCCAATCTCAATCAGCGGGGACTGGCTGAGCTCGCGAACCATATCCCAAGTGGCAAAGCGATCGCGGGGCGTCATCAGACCGCCGAAGTTAACTTTTTGATTTGCCGGCGTATCCACCCAACTGCCCACCGGCGCCCACAGCGCAGGAACGTTCCAGGCCTGAAGCAGAGGCCAGACCCGGGTGTAAAAGCTGCTGTAGCCGTCGTCAAAGCTGAGCAAAACGGCTTTCGGCGGCAGCGCTTTTTTCCCTTCATGCGCATCCAGAATGTCCTGCACGCTGATGGCGTGATAGCCGTTGTGCAAAAGCCAGCTTATCTGCTCGTTTAACGCGCTGGTGCGAACGGAGAGGTAGCGCTGATCGGCGGCATCATCTTCAACGTCGTGGTAGGCCAGGACCAGAAACTGATTCTCCGGCCAGGGTTTGCTGGCCTCCAGCTGCGGCCTCTTTTCAGGGGCCATAAAGGAGAGCGGCTGCGCGCAGAGGCTCGCGCTGAGGCAGAGCCAGCCGATGACGATCAGGCTTACAGAAAAACGTGTGTTCAGCATATTCATCCTTAAAAGCGTAAAGTCGCATCTAACGTGACGGAGAGATTGCTCTCGCGTTTGCCGTCGTAAGGGCGCTTATCCCAGTTCAGCATCACGCCAGTATCGACAACGTTGTTCCACTGGATGCGTTGCCCGTAACCCATCAGGGTAATGGCGCCAGGTGACTGATTTTTCTGCCAGTAGCTGCCGCCGCCTGCCACGAACTGCTGGCTCCAGAGGGTGTCGTAGTGGCGGTACATCTCATGGTCAACGGACAGGGCAGCCGTCACGGACAGATCCCGTGCCGGGTTGTAATAGAGCGTATTCCGCAGGCTGTTTTTACTGGCGGCGATCCCCGGTTCGAGATCCAGCGTCAGGGTCGGGGTCTGCCAGAGACGCTCTTTCCCAGAGAGGGTGTATTCCTGACGGCGGTTGTGGTCTGAGAAGCGGCTGACGGCGGCGTTGAACTGGTATTCACGTCGCTCGTTTTGATACCAGCGCACCCCACCTTCACCCCGGTTGGCGCTGATCCCATTGCGTAATGCCCGTAAGGGTGTGGCGCGTGACAAGCGTTCGAGGTTACCGCTGACCTGCCAGTTATCACTCAGGCTGTAGGTTGTTGAGAGCCGTGCGCCCGGCCTGTTTGTACCGTGATAGCGGTTGCTGGAGAGCTCGGCTTCGAGCGTGAGGTCACGGGGGCGCCACTCAACGCCGCCCAGCAGGTGGCGGCTGATGCCTTTACCTTCGTCGAAATTCCCCTGAGCATAGCGGGCGCCGGCAAACAGCCGCCAGTTATCCGCCACGGGCGGGCCATAGAGCGTGGCGTCCCAGTTCATGTCGTGGCTACCGCTGACGGGGTTATCTGAGTGCAATCCTTTACCCGCGTTCAGACGCAGCTCAGACATATGGTGGACCGCTCTGAGTCTGTCCAGGCGACGGGCGCTGCGATCGGCGGGGGCGCGAGCAATTACGTCAGCAGCCAGTAAATCCATCTGGCGCCACTCCTGAAGGTCCATTGCGACGTAAGCCTGCTGTTTTTCAAGCTCCAGATTCGCGGGTTCAAGCGCCTCTGCTCGTTTAAGCTTTTGCTCGGCCGCGCGCGGCAGGCCTCTGGCCTGAAGCAGGGCGGCATAATCAATCTGTAACCCCTGATTTCCCGGCGCCGTTGATGCCAGACGATACGACAGCTTTTCGGCCTCCGGCAGGGCGTTGGTCGCCAGCAAATAGTTAAGTTTGAGAGACTGTCCGGTGAGCCACCGATCGTTCGGCTGAGCGGTCGGGGATCCGAAATCGTAGCGGGTCCAGGGAACGCTGCGGGTCTCGCGCTCAACGTAGTGGCGGGCGGTCTGATACTGCCCCGTATCCAGCCAGGCGTAGAAAAGCGCATGCTCCTCATCCTGCGGATCGGAGGCGTAGTGTGGATAGCGTTGCACAAGCGAGAAGGCGGCGACGGTGTTTTTCTCCTGCAAATATGCCGAGATCACCCAGCCGATGGCCCAGTCCGGTACCGGATGCTGTGCGGCCGTCAGCGCCTCATATTCGCTAATGACCTGCCGGTAATTACCCTGCGCATACAGGGCGCCAAGCCGATCGATACGTGCAAGGACGACGTCTTCAGCCGCCTGCGGTTCGTTTTGCCAGCGGGAAAGCAGGGCGTGATAGCGATCTAACGCGTTTTGTGCCAGCCGCAGGCGCTCTTTCTCCGTTCTGCCAGGCACATCCGCCAGGCGTACCCTTTCAGCCGCGGCGTTACGCTCAAGGCGGCGGCGCTCCGCGGGAGACATCGCCGCGCTTTGCGACAGCCAGAGTGCAGGCGTGCTTACCCGATTTTCCGTTAACGCATCGATCGTCTCGCGAAGAAGGGCATTATTCCCGGGAGCGGCGTTCAGTGCACGCATGTCCGCCAGCAGCCGGTCCCCGTTTTTTCCCTGGCGCATCCAGACATAGGAGAGCGTCTCAAGGTGCGCGGGAGAAGGATTGTCCTTAACCAGCCGCCGGGCTTCCGAAAGCGCGAGGCGATCTCTGCGGGCATCGGCCAGGGTCTTAACATAGCCGATGCGGTAATCGTCGTTATCTGGCGCAAGGCTGAGCGCCTCTTTCCACAGCGATAAGGCGGATGGCCAGGCTTTTTGGTTTCTTCTGGACTGGGCGACAGCAGCGATGGCGCGAGCGGGCAGCGGCATATAAATACCATAACGCTGCCAGACCCGGATAACCTCATCATCGCGTCCTGCCCAGGAGGCTACCTGTAACCAGTCCGCAACCTGTCCGGGTGTTAAAGCATGCTGTTGCTCATAGCGCTGTAGGTAATCAAGAAACAGCGCGTAATTACCGTTACGTGCCTGTTGTATCTGATGCTCATAAACGGATTCATCAGCCTGAACCAGAACAGGAAAGAGTAAAAGCAGGAGCAATAATATTGTGGTGCGATAAAAGAATAACGTAGTGAAGCTAAGCGATCTTTCCATATCTATTTGCCATTTATTTATCGTGAATCCATTGCATAACACGGCCGCCTTTTAACTCTGTGTTAAAGGGCATAAAGGAGAACATTAAATCTGAATGATGCTACGTTATGGGGTACTTACTTAAAGGTAATTATGAGCCCTCATCTCAGTGGTCTGATTGGGCTTAATGTACACCCGATATGTTGGGGGATAAATAAGTTGAAAAGCGGCTGGGAGGTTTTGAGATAATTCTGGAAGAAGTAAGTTTTTTAGATAATTCAGCGCAGGATTGTTCTTTTTAACTGATTGATGTTAAATGTTTTTTCTTTTGCTGCTTCCTGTTTTTTTATATTAGAAATGAAGTTCTGCTGAGTTAATTAAAGTACTTTCTGGTGCATGTTTGGGAAGTTTCATGACAAAAATTCTTAATGTTCAGAGAAGTGACTTTTCTGAAATTCTTTTTTATTTATAATTAACGCCAGGCATTGAGTGATAGTCTACAAAAAGTCTAGCTCACCAATGTCATATTGAGGGATGATCAAAGCCAGAAAACATTTTCCGTTAATGTAAAGCGCTATAAACGAAAGCGTTCTTGTTTCTTAAGAGGCGGGCTTGCTTTAATCTAAAAGGGATGGTTAGTGGCGACTTCAATAGTGTTAGTGACTCAGGATTGTTTCCTTGTCAGGGGGATGCGGCTATTTTTCCCGGATATAATTTGCCTCAGTTCGATAGACAGAAACATATTTGATACCGACGCAAATGAATATACTGTACTGATTGATAGCCGTACGCCGCTCCGTTTATATGATTACCTGATACGCCATCCGGCCAGAACGAGAAAAACGATCTGCTGCGTTATGCTGGATATGCGTCCTCGAGAGGAGGATCTTCTCAGTATGAAGCTGTTTATGAACACGTCGCTTACGGCTCCGGATATGGCGTCGTTATTCAATCTGGTGCTTGATATGAAAGGCAGGCGTCTGACAACCAAATGGCTGCTTAACTTACGGCTGAGTCGACACGAAGCGATAATGATCAGGTTGCTGAAGGCAGGGAGGTCAATGGAAGAGATTGCAGATAAGCTGGATATGTCGGTTAAAAGCCTCTATCGCAAGCGAACTGTGCTGTCGGAGCGGTTAGGAGCAGGTAACTTCAACGAGGCGTGTTTGTTTATCTTTAAAAACAAACTGCTGGACGCGGTTGGGAACGATCCCTAGCTTCGTCAGAAGCCAAAAGCAGAAACCCGCCACGAGGGCGGGTTCTTTTAATGGAAATAATTCAGAACGACCAGCGCAGATTGGCGTTAACCGAGTTGACGCGGGTATCCGCACCATATTGTCCCTGGTAACCCACATCCAGCGTCGCAGCACGCGACAGCTTTACGCTCACGCCGATATCACCGACCATCACATCCTCATCCACGGCCTGTCCCTGAGTAATGAACGCGTCGCTGCCCGCAAACGCCATGCGCGAAGAGGTATTCTTATCGCCATAGGCGTGCTGCCAGCCCAACGAACCGTAGAGGTTAACGTGCTTCGGCAACTCGGTCACACCGCGCAACCCGAGTGTCGTATAGAAGGTGTTCATCGTTTCGTTACGGACGCTCAGCGCAGCGGCACCGCCGTCTTCCCTGAAGCTGTCGGTATGCAGCCGGATGTACGATAAATTGACGAACGGCTCAATATTCCTGTCTGGCTGGCCGAAACGGTAGCCCGCTTCGGTGAACGCCAGCAGGGAGTTCGCGTCGTAATCTGACTTCAGCCGATCCGAGAAGCCGCTGAAATCAACATTGCGCTCGCCTTCGATCTTGTGCCAGGTGTAACCCAGCGCGCCGCGAAGGGAGAACGCATCCTGTTGACCCGCCGCATACAGACCAAGGTGATAGTTGTCGGTATCCGTTGAGGAGCGACGGCTGTCGACGTCATAATCACCCCGGCTGTAGCCGAAGTAGCCGCCGACACGCACGTTATGGTCCGCCAGTTTGCGATCTGCCCCCAGCAGGAAGCCGGTGGTGTTGCCGTCCAGCTTGCCCACGTTACCGTCGCCGCTGTTTCGGCTCCAGGAGCTGAAGGTCTGGCCCCAGACGCCATTGTTTTGCGGCTCCGGCTGCTGCACCAGCGACATGGCTAACGGTGGTATCGGCAGGCTGTCGTTATCAAACGCGCGCTGCATCCGCTGGTTTAACACGTTAAACACCTGCGTGCTGCCAGCGATCAGGTTGGACTGCATTGACGGATAAACTTCACCAGAAAGCTGGTTGAACGCCTCGCGCGCTTCCGGTGCGCTCAGCAGAAGCAGCGAGTTATACAGCGCCAGCGACGGGCCGCTTTGCGTCAGCGTGGAGAGCGCGCCTGCGGTATTCCACTGGTTGCTGCTTTGGGCCACGGTCTGGAAAATGCCCGGCTTGCCGCTGCCCGGGTTTTCACCGCCAGGATTCTCACCGCCCGGGTTTTCACCACCAGGATTTTCGCCTCCGGGGTTTTCACCGCCAGGATTCTCACCGCCAGGGTTTTCGCCTCCGGGGTTTTCTCCTCCGGGGTTTTCTCCTCCAGGATTCTCGCCACCGGTCTCTTTCTGCGCGATGGTCAGATCGACGGCGTTGGTGCTTTGCTTAAGCGCCACGTCGAGGAATGCGGATTTGGAGATCGCTCCGGCGAACTCACCGTCGATTCCCCCGTCGGAGGTCAAAATGCGGTAGCTTTGGCCCGTTTTATAGCTGGTTTGCGGATCCAGCGCGGTGACCTGTACCTTAGCCTGATTGCTGATGGTGGTTTTGCCCGATACCAGTAGCTGGTCGCTGCGGCCATCTGCTGCGATATCGACGTCATAGAAGGATTCGCCGATAAAGTTCAGATAGCGTTTCAGCGTCAACGTACCGATATTGCCGTCGCCGGGCGAGATATGTCCGCCGGACAGGATCTCGGTCTGGCCCAGCGTCCCGTTGCCGCCCAGCGTTCCGCCGGACTTGATTGACGCGGCACTGCTGTAACCCACCCCGTTGCTGACGTCTGAACCCGCCGTCGCGTTGAGGATCAGCGTACCGCCGTTCTCCGCGCTAAGGGTCTGGACGTCAAAGATATCGTCTTCTGGCTGGGTATTAATATTGCTGGCAATGATGACTTTACCGCCCCGCGCGGTTACGTTCGCCTTGAGTGCGGAAAGATCGCCGTTCAGCGTCGTCTGCCCGGAGGTATTGATCACATCACCTTCACCGCTCATCGTGTTGCTGAAGAGGTAATTTCCGTCGGTATGGTTGAAGTAGACATAGCTGCCGAACAGTCCGCCACGCAGGCTGATTGCCGTCTTCGCATCGAGGGTACCTGCGCCGCCCGCCGTGCCAAGCGTTGGCTCAGTTAAACCCGTGCCGGTGTCCATATTGCCGCGGCTGCCGATGATGAGCGCACCCCGGTTCGAGCCGGAACCCGATGTCCCCACGATCAGCGCATTGCTGCCAGCGGAAAATGAACCGCCGTCAATCACAGACAGCACGCCATTGCCGTAATCGCCCACGCTCACGCTGCTGCCGCTGGTAAAGCGCGAGTCCTTGCCCGCAATAACCAGTTCGGCAGTTTTCCCTGCGCCGGAGACGCCCGCCACCTGCACGCCGCCAACGTTAACCACCCCGCCGTTCAGCACGTCCAGGTCGCCATAAAGCGTCAACGTACGGCCAACGTTCCACTGTGACCCGCTCCCCGTGACGATGGCTTTTGGGCTCAGCGTGTCGGTTTCACCCGGCCCGGTACCGTTGCCGATGCGCGCATCGTAAGCGGTGCTGAGCGACGCGCCGTCTTCAATCGCAAGCGTGGAGCGTGCGCCCAGATCGGTGCCTACACTGAGAAAATTACTGGTCACACGAGAGCCGGCACCCGTGGCGATTAGGTGGCTGTCGTAGCCGCGGGTGGTGCCGACAACGATCTCCTTTGCGCTCGCCAGCGCGCCCTCTTCGACTCGCAGGGTGCCGAGGCCAAGATTCAGGTCGCCGCGCAGGACGTACCGATCGTTCACCGCGTTAAGCTCAGCGTCTGGCCCACGGACCGTGACCACGCTTTCATAAATTTTGCCGTCGAACAGCCGACCGATATTGATGTTATAGGCGGTGATTTTGCCATTATCGATCAGCAGGTTTCCGCGTTGGTTACGTCCAACATAAACATCTCCGGTGTAACCCAGCGTTTCGGTAATACGCGACTCGCCATCAAAAAAGGCATCGGCTGCACGCGCGACATCGGCAGGTAAAAAAAGTAACAGCGGCGCGGAAAATAGAGCGAGGTAAAGTCTGGAAAGCGGTGTCTTAACCGCTAAAGAATGTGATGTAGAGTTATTCACGGGCTATCTCCGTACTCATTAGCATGATGTCAGGAACATCGTTTTTATATGAAAACTCAGATACGTCAGATAACGTAAAAGGCGTTATTTCAGTACGCCTTTTAATGCGGTGCTAATTATTTATGTGTGACAACTGGTGTACAGGTTGGCGCGCTCAGCGTCGGTGCAGATCCTAAAATTCCCGGCATCATCATCGATGAACAATCGAAAATACGCCCTTTTTCTGTCGTGGCGCGATAAGAGAGTTTTTGTCCTCCCAGTGCGTCCGGCTGGGCGCCATTAACGTTGGATACGGTTATTTCATCCGATGAGCCCAGTCCCAGCATTTTAGCGGTCTCCGCCTGTAGGAGTGGAATAGCCTGATCGGTTTTCAACGTGGAACAACCGGCTAGCATCAACGTAACGGTTAAAACGATTAGTGGTTTTTTCATAAATTATCCTTGATATCCAACCAGTTAATTTCACTGATTGTATTTATGTTTTCTTTTACCCAAATCAGCGAATAATATATTTCTCTTTCCTAATCGAAAAAACCCTCCTAAAGTAGGGTGGGTAGATAATAATTCATCTGTACTCTAAGATATGCGAAGGTAAAAGGAGGCTCCTTTGGGACAGAATTATGCGTTAGTCGTTGATGACCATCCATTGGTAGCAAGCGGCATCGCCAATTTTCTGATTACACATTGCCAGTTTAAGCAGGCGTGTGTGGTGACGAATGAGGATGATTGCTACCGCCAAATTAGGGATCATGGCCCGCCACGTTTGCTCGTAATCGATTTTTGGCTCTCTTCCGGAACGGCCCTGAAATTACTCAAAGAAGTAAAGCAACTTTACCCACAGGTACGACTCCTGGTGGTCAGCGGGGATGACAATAATGATATCTGGCGCAAAGTTAATGCCGCCGGGGGACACGGTTTTGTATTGAAAAGCGAGCCACCTGAGATGTTCTCGCGGGCCGTTTTCGCACTCACTGATAATCAGACATGGTTTCCTGAGGGAAACGAAATTTCCGTTAAGACGAATAATGAGAAGTTAAGTAAATTTAACTTAACGCCGCGACAAATAGACGTGTTAAATATGATTATGCGCGGCCTGCCAAATAAACGCATCGCCGCCCAGCTTTCAATTTCTGAGCCCACGGTCAAAGAACACATCAGCAATATATTGAAAAAGATAGGCGTTAACAGCCGGGTCGAAGCCATCACGCTTCTGCATGGCAAGCAGGAACCGTCGGAATGAGGTTTTTTCAGAGCTTACAAAATGATGGTATCTCTCCTCCGGCGCAGATCCGTTTGCTAAACAACACCTTTCTGCGGCTGGTATTTAGCTTTAGTGCAGTGCCCTTTGTTGGTATTCCTTTCGCCATCTGGATTTATATGCTTGGGGACGACCTCGGCCCAACGATTATCTGGATAATTATTTATCTGCTATGTGCCGTGGCGATACGAATATTGCACCGACGCTATCAGCGTGAAGCGAAAGAAAACGGTGAAAGGGACGTTCTGCGACGCTGGCTTCCGCGTATTAATAATATTGCCTTTATTCACGGGCTGGGAATTTCATCACTCTATTTAATTACGCCACAGACGCAGAATTTTGACTTTTTCCTGTTACTTAATATCAGCATTGCCGCCATCGTCGCCGCCAATGCGACGCATCTGACGCCTGTCATCAGTACCTTTACGCGTTTTTTCTTCGCCTCCTGGGGGGTGCTGAACCTCGGTATTATCTGGCGGCTGGATGAGTTGATGTTCATCGTGCTCATGCTGAATCTGCTTTACGGCTTCGCGATTTACCGCCATGCGTTAACTTCCCATGCGTTCTTTATTCAGCAAGCGCTGCTTGAGGAAAAAAGCTCACGCCTTGCGGAACAGTTTCGTCAGGCCAAAGAGGACGCGGAGCAGGCACTGCTGGATAAAAATCAGTTTCTGACCACCGCCAGTCACGATCTGCGCCAGCCCGTACACGCAATGGGCTTTCTGATCGAAGCCATCCTCCACCGAAACCGGGACGACAGCCTGACGCCGCAACTCCTTGACCTTCAGCAGAGCGTTCGCTCGGTGCATTTAATGCTCAATTCTCTGCTCGATCTGAGCAAAATAGAATCCGGGAATGTCCTCTCTGCCCCGACCAAAGTGGATATCGGTGCTCTGCTCGACTCGGTCATCACGCTGTTTCGTGAAGAGGCCAACAGCCGCGCGCTTAGGCTGTGTATCCGGCGGCCTAAACGCCGTATCGACGTGATGGGCGATCCGCTGCTGGTGCGACAGTCCCTGATTAACCTGATTCAAAACGCCCTTCGCTACACGCTCCAGGGCGGGGTGCTGGTCGCCATCCGACCGCGCGGTGACGAGTGTATGGTGGAGGTGTGGGACACGGGAGTCGGTATCGCCGATGAAGAGAAGGGCAAAATCTTCTCACCTTACTACCGCCCCGAGCTGGCATGGAAGATCGACAGCGCCGGACACGGGCTGGGGCTGGCCGTCGTTGCCCGTTGTGCCAAGCTCATGAAGGTAAAATACGGGATGCAATCCATTGAAGGTAAAGGCTCACGCTTCTGGATGCGCTTTATCCAATATGCAGGCGAAGATAGCGTGCTGGACACCCCGCCCGCCGCTGACAACACCGCCACGCCGGTACGCTATGCGCCGCTGCACGGTTCCTGCCTGGTCGTCGATGACGACCCGCTGGTGACGTCTGCCTGGGAGAGCCTGATGAGCGTCTGGGGAATCGACGTACGCTGTGCGGCCTCCGCTGAAGAAGCGTTTGCCATCATCGACGACGGCTTTACGCCGTTCGCCGTGCTGTGCGACCAGCGCCTGCGATCGGGCGAAAGCGGCTTCGACATCCTGAAAGCGCTTTTTGACCGTCTGCCGGATATGAGCGGCGCGATAGTCAGCGGCGAATTTAATTCACCGGTTCTGCTGGAGGCGGAGCAGGAGGGTTACCTGGTGCTTCGCAAGCCTCTTGAGCCGGCTAAACTGCATGCGCTGCTGACGCAGTGGTCGGGGTGTCATTAAGGGAATGCAGAAGTGTCGATTCTGGCGGGTTCAGAATGCAAAAACGGACCTCCGTGGAGGTCCGTTAATATAAATTTTGGTGCCCGGACTCGGAATCGAACCAAGGACACGGGGATTTTCAATCCCCTGCTCTACCGACTGAGCTATCCGGGCAACGGGGCGCATTAAACCCGATCCTCCCTCCGGCGTCAACGAAATTTGTTGCTTTCGGAGCAGACTGCACACTCTCTCACCATTTCGTCGCAAACTTAAGCGAAAAAGTGCGTCCAGAGCGCGGAAAGCGGCATCGCGAGCAGCAGGGCAGGGAGCATGTTCACCACTGCAAACATCTTAATGCCACAGATGCGCAGCCCTGTCGCCAGCAGCAACAGGCCGCCGACGGCGGTAAAGTCTGCCATCATCGCTGGCGTTGTCAGCGGCAGGATCAGCGTGGCGCAGGTGGCCAGCGCCAGCTGAATAAGCAACATAGGCACACAAATCGCGGCGACGGCGATGCCGAGGGTGGTGGCAAAAATGGTGGCAGTAAAGAAATCCAGAAACGCTTTCGCAATCAATATGCTGGGATCGCCGGTCATCCCTTCCTGCATCGAACCGAATATCCCCGTGCCGCTGGCGCAGAACAGAATAATGATCGCAACGTAGTTCTGAATAAACGACTCGTGCGTGCCGTGCTTTGCCTTGCCCGGTCGGGCAATCAGATTTTTGGCTTTGCCTACCGCGTGATTAATACCTTTTTCCAGATAGCAAAACTCGCCGATGAGCGCGCCGAGCAGCGTCGCCAGTACCATCACCGGCAGGTTGGCGCATTTCACCACTAAAAGGATACCAATCCCTAACGACGCCAGGCCAAAAATAGAAGGCATGGAGACGCGAATACGCTCCGGCAGGCGCTGACTTAATACTGCCCCAAGTACACCGCCCAGCAATACGGCTCCCGCATTGATAAAGGGTCCAATTACCACGTTTAACTCCTGTTATTTAAGCACTGGCATTGCATGATTATGGCACGTTCGTCCCTGATTACGCTTAGCTTTGGGAGGCGTAACGCATACTGATTCCTTCTTGCACCTGAAAATAAAAGGTGACATGATTGCGCGAATTTTCTCCTTCCTGTCTCACCGTTCGGTGAGGGTGTTTGCGCTTATGAAAACCATGAAAATTGCCGTCAGCCGTGAGCTGGTATCCAAAGTTTCTACGCATCGCGAAAAAGTTATGCTGGATAACACTGATTTCACCGATGTGGCGGCAGTCGTCATTACGGTTGTTGAAAGCTACAGCGGCATTCTCGCATTGCTGAAGCGTACGGGCTTTCAGCTACCGGTATTTATGTTCTCAACAGAGCCAGGAGAGATGCCAGAGGGTGTCACGGCGATCATCTCAGGTAAAGCACAGGAATTGCTGGAACTGGAATCTGCCGCCTGCCGGTATGAAGAGAACCTGCTGCCACCCTTTTTTGACACCCTGAGCCAGTATGTGGCGATGGGAAACAGCACCTTTGCCTGTCCGGGTCACCAGCACGGTGCCTTTTTCAAAAAACACCCGGCGGGGCGGCAGTTCTATGATTTCTTCGGTGAGAACGTTTTTCGCGCCGACATGTGCAACGCCGACGTTAAGCTGGGCGATCTGCTGATCCACGAAGGCTCCGCCAAGCACGCGCAAAAGTTCGCGGCGAAAGTGTTCAACGCGGATAAAACCTACTTCGTGCTGAACGGCACGTCGGCGGCCAATAAAGTGGTGACCAATGCGCTGCTGACCCGTGGCGATCTGGTGCTGTTCGATCGTAACAACCATAAGTCCAACCATCATGGGGCGCTGATCCAGGCCGGGGCAACGCCTGTCTATCTTGAGGCAGCCCGTAATCCGTTTGGTTTTATCGGCGGGATTGATGAGCACTGCTTTGATGAGGCCTGGCTGCGGGAACTGATCCGTGACGTCGCGCCGCAGAAAGCCGCCGAGGCGCGCCCGTTCCGTCTGGCGATCATTCAGCTCGGCACCTACGATGGCACGATCTACAACGCCCGTCAGGTGATCGACAAGATCGGTCACCTTTGCGACTACATCCTCTTTGACTCCGCCTGGGTCGGCTACGAGCAATTTATCCCGATGATGGCGGAAACGTCTCCGCTTCTGCTGGAACTGAACGAGAACGATCCGGGAATTTTCGTGACCCAGTCGGTCCACAAGCAGCAGGCCGGGTTCTCGCAAACGTCGCAGATCCATAAAAAGGATAACCATATTCGCGGTCAGTCGCGCTTCTGCCCGCACAAGCGGTTGAACAATGCGTTCATGCTGCATGCCTCCACCAGCCCGTTTTACCCGCTGTTTGCTGCGCTGGACGTGAACGCCAAGATCCACGAGGGCGAGAGCGGACGCAGGCTGTGGGCGGAGTGCGTCGAGCTGGGCATTGAAGCGCGCAAGGCCATCATCGCCAACTGCAATATGATCAAACCGTTTATCCCGCCGGTGGTGGCGGGGCGGCCATGGCAGGATCACCCCACGAAGGCTATCGCCAGCGAGCGTCGCTTCTTTAGTTTTGAACCGGGTGCAAAATGGCACGGTTTTGAAGGCTATGCCCGCGAGCAGTATTTCGTCGATCCGTGCAAGCTGCTGCTGACCACGCCGGGCATTGATGCTGAAACAGGGCACTATACCGATTTCGGCATTCCGGCGACCATTCTCGCCCACTACCTGCGCGAGAACGGCATTGTGCCGGAGAAGTGCGATCTCAACTCCATCCTGTTCCTGCTGACGCCAGCCGAGAGCGCGGAGAAGCTAATGCAGCTGGTGGCAATGCTGGGGCAGTTTGAACAGCATATTGAAGACGACACACCGCTCGCGGATGTGCTTCCGACTATCTATCAGAAATACCCGGTGCGTTACCGCGACTACACGATCCGTCAGCTGTGCCAGGAGATGCACGATCTTTACTTCAGCTTTAACGTGAAGGATTTACAGAAGGCGATGTTCCGTCAGGAGAGCCTGCCGGCCGTGGTGATGAACCCGCAGGATGCCAACCAGGAGTATATTCGCGGGAACGTCGAACTGGTGCGTATTCGTGACGCCGAAGGACGCATTGCCGCCGAAGGTGCGCTGCCATACCCGCCGGGCGTGCTGTGTGTGGTGCCCGGGGAAGTCTGGGGTGGAGCAGTACAGCGCTATTTCCTGGCGCTGGAAGAGGGCATTAATATGCTGCCGGGTTTCTCGCCAGAGTTGCAGGGCGTTTACAGCGAGAAAGATGCGGACGGGATTAAGCGGCTGTATGGATACGTATTGAATGTCTGAACGTAGGCCGGGTAAGCGTTAGCGCCACCCGGCGAGTGCCCGGCGGCGCAAGCTTACCGGGCCTACAATACTGCGTCAGGCTTCTGCGCGGCGGTACATCCTTCTCGGATGCCCAATCTTCCCGTACAGCATCTCCACCGTCAGAAAACCCACCTCCACGCAGTGTTCCAGATAGCGCCGGGTGGTGGTTTTACTCAGGCCCGTCTCGCTCACCACCTCATCCACCGTAAAACAGTGCGCCGCCTTGTTGTTAAACAGCATTTGCACCCGCGCCAGCGTGTTCTCCTCTATCCCTTTGCTGCCGTTGTCCAGGCGATAGTTTTTCGCCTGCAATTGATAGAGTGAATCTACGTTCTGCTGGTCGACGATCTTCCAGACGCGCTGCTGTTCGGCAAACTGCACAAAACGTTCCAGCGACTGGCTCAGGCGCTTCCAGGAAACCGGCTTGAGGATGTAGTCGAACGCGCCGTTACGAATTGCCTGGCTACAGGTGTCCATATCGCTGGCGGCGGTGATGAAAATCACCGAGCAGTTGGCGCGGGTGAGCATCGGGTTGCTGATAAGGGTGATGCCTTTGCCGTCCGGCAGGTAGTTATCCAGCAGCATCAGCTTCGGCTGTTTGCTCTCCAGTTGTACCTGCGCGTCGGCCAGCGACGCGGCAATCCCCACCAGCCTCAGGCGCGGATGTTTACCGATAAGCTCCGCGTGCAGTTGCGCCAGTTCGTTCTCGTCTTCAACAATCAGTACGTCGATAAGTTCATGTTGCATAGTCGGTATCTTCCAGTTCCTGTACGGGGTGCCGGGCCGTTCCCGTGGCGGGAATAAACAGTGAGAAAATGGCACCGCGTGGGGTGTTATCGGCAACTTCAATTGCACCGCCAGCCTGTGTGACATAGCTTTCAATCAGATACAGGCCAATACCATGATCGCCGCGCGTTTTGGTGGTGATGCCGCGCTCAAAGATCCGGTCGCGGATCTCCGGTGTGATGCCGACGCCCTGGTCGGCGACTTCAATAATCAGTTCCTGCTCGTTCAGCTTTATCAGCACGTCCACCGGGGCATGCGGGAGCGGTGCACGCTGGGTCGCTTCAATGGCGTTATCCAGCAAGTTCCCGATGATCGAGATAAGTTCCGATTCGAGCAGCGGCAGGAACGGTTTATCCACCCGGCAGGCCGGGTCGAAACTCAGCTCAACGCCTTTTTCACGCGCGCGGGCGGCCTTTCCAAGCAGCAAACCACACAGCGTCGGAGAGCTAAAGCGGGACGAGATAAAGTCCAGCAGCTCCTGAGCGTGTTCCGACTGCGCCTGTATGTAGCGAATCGCTTCGTCATAACGGCCCATATGCAGCAGGCCGGACAGCGTAGTCATGCGGTTCAGCTGTTCATGGCGCATGATGCGCAGGTTATCAACGTAGCGCTTCACCTGGCTGAGCTGGGCGCTGAGCGAGTCGATCTCGTTGCGATCGCGAAAGGTGATCACCCAGCCCTGCAACGCATCTTCCAGCATGATCCGCACCCGGCTGGCAATAACTGTGAGATCGTTAAAGCGACAGATCTCATCGTGGGTGTCTTTCGCAAGCATGGTTTGCGCGTTGAAGAACGGAACGGGCGCGATCACCTGGCTGATGAGCTGACCCCGCAGTTCGCGGGCGGGCTGGCGTAAGCCTAATAATTTACGCGCCGCCTGGTTAATCACCTCAATGCGAAGATCGTCGTCGATGGCAATCACCCCTTCATAAATGGATTCCATCATCGCCTTTTGCTGGCGCACCAGCAGGCCGATTTCGCGCGGCTCCAGAGAGAATATCTGCTTCTTGATGCTGCGGGTGAAGAACCAGGAGAAAATAAACAGGGCGATAAGCAGCAGCACGGCGGCAATCAGGATATTAACCACCTTGTTGACGGTGATGGTGTCCAGATAGCTCGTGAGATAGCCTACCGAAACAATCCCCACCACCTGCCCGGCATCATTAAAAATGGGCGCTTTGCTGCGCAGCGAAATGCCTAACCCGCCCTTGCGGATGGTGATGGTGCTTTTGCCGTGTAATACCTCGTCGTTATCTCCGCCAACCAGCGTTTTGCCTACCCGGTCGGCAAACACGGAGTGGAAAAGATGCAGCCCCTTATTGTCACCAATCACAATAAAACTGGCGTCGCTGCGGGCGGCTATTTTCTGCATAAAGTCATGGATACCCAGGATATCCTTTTGTTCGACTTCTTTTCGCAGGGTAGGAATAAGCGCAATTTCTTCGGCCTGTATTTTTGCGCGTGCGCTCATTTCCTGATAAAGCTGCCTGCCGACATCGACATAATAATATCCGCCCAGTAATGCGAACAGCACTGAGAAAAAGGCGACCAGCGAAATAAACAGCTTGATCTGAAACGATACTTTCATAACTATCACGCGAGATATCAACAGGTCGGCTGAATATATCATCTTTTAAGGCCAGGATGCCCGCTTTGCCGAAAACTTGTGATCCCTTGCACAGCGCAGCCTGTAAAAGATTTTTCCGAAAGTCTCATCCTCTTAAGGTTAAATGAATAAATGTTATTTCTTTGTTCAGTTAAGAAAAGAAACCATAAAAACCACGGTAATAAATAAGGCATAAATCACATTAAATAAAAGAAACCATTAAAACCATAGCGGCCATTAAAACTTCGCTTTTAATATGCCTTCCCTCACATAAAGTAAGCCTTTGTGACTCTAAGCTGAACGCACAAAATAACTAAGGGGCTTATTATGAGCACAACTGACGATTCATTCTCTGTTACCCACGACCCGATTGATATTCAGCGGCCATCGCTCAAAGAGCGCTGGTGGCATATTATGGATACCTGGAAAATCGGCATTATTCCTCTGCCGCTGTTCGTTCTGGCGGGCGCGCTGATTGCGATTGATTGCCTGGGCGGAAAACTGCCGAGCGACATTGTGGTCATGGTGGCCACGCTGGCCTTCTTCGGCTTTGCCTGCGGTGAATTCGGCAAACGCCTGCCGATTGTCGGCAAGCTCGGTGCGGCGGCAATTTGCGCCACCTTTATCCCTTCCGCGCTGGTCTATTACGGCCTGCTGCCGGACGTGGTGGTTGAATCCACGACCAAATTCTATAAATCCACCAATATTCTCTACCTCTATATCTGCTGCATTATCGTCGGCAGCATCATGAGTATGAACCGCACCGTGCTGATCCAGGGCTTCCTGCGCATCTTCTTCCCGATGCTGTGCGGTGAAATCGTCGGCATGATTGTCGGCATGGGTGTTGGGCTGGCGCTGGGCCTCGAGCCGTTCCAGATCTTCTTCTTTATCATTCTGCCGATCATGGCGGGCGGCGTCGGGGAAGGGGCGATCCCGCTCTCTATCGGCTATGCCACCCTGCTGCATATGGATCAGGGCGTGGCGCTCGGCCGCGTGCTGCCGATGGTGATGCTCGGCGGCCTGACGGCGATCATTATCTCCGGCTGCCTCAACCAGCTCGGTAAACGCTACCCGCACCTGACCGGTGAAGGCCAGCTGATGCCGAATCGCGCCAACGCTGATGCCACTGTTTCCCAACCTGCGTTCTCCGGCAAAGCGGACGTGACGACAATCGCCTCGGGCGCGCTGCTGGCGGTGCTGCTGTACATGCTGGGCATGCTCGGTCACAAGCTGATTGGTCTGCCAGCGCCGGTGGGCATGTTGTTTATGGCGGTGCTGGTGAAGCTCTGCAACGGCGCCTCTCCGCGTCTGCTGGAGGGTTCCCAGGTGGTGTACAAATTCTTCCAGACCTCCGTGACCTACCCAATCCTCTTCGCTGTCGGCGTGGCGATCACCCCATGGCATGAACTGGTGGCGGCGTTCACCGTCAGCAACCTGCTGGTGATTGTCAGCACCGTTTCCGCGCTGGTGGCGACCGGATTCTTCGTTGGCAAAAAGATTGGTATGCACCCGATTGATGTCGCCATCGTCTCCTGCTGTCAGAGCGGGCAGGGCGGCACCGGTGACGTGGCGATCCTGACCGCAGGCAACCGCATGAGCCTGATGCCATTCGCCCAGATTGCTACCCGTATCGGCGGCGCGATTAACGTCTCTGTCTCACTGCTGATTCTGGGCAACTTCCTCGTTTAAGTTTTCAGGAAAGAACAATGAAACTCGCAAGCTTTTTATACCAGGGAAAACGCAGCTACGGCATCGTACAGGCCGAAGGCGTGATTGATTTGGGCCGCCGCCTGGGCGACCGCTATGGCGACCTTAAAGCGCTGTTGCAGGGGAACGGGCTGGCGCAGGCCACCCGTTTTCTGAACGACGCGGTGGATGTACCGCTGAACGCAATCACCTTCTTACCGGTGATTGTCCAGCCGGAAAAAATCCTCTGCGTGGGCATGAACTATGCCGACAAGCGCAAGGAGTTTGACCAGCACAACCCGGCCCCGACGCTGTTTGTCCGCTTCCCGGATTCACAGACCGGCCACAACGAGCCGGTGCTGAAGCCGCGCCACTCCAGCGAGTTCGACTACGAAGGCGAGCTGGCGGTGATCATCGGCAAAGGCGGGGAGAACATCAGCCGCGACGACGCCCTGCGCCACGTGGCGGGCTACAGCTGTTACATGGACGGCTCCGCCCGCGACTGGCAGCACACCTGGTTCACCGCCGGGAAAAACTGGCGCCAGACCGGGGCGTTCGGCCCGTGGATGGCGACGGCGGATGAGATCCCGGACCCGCACAGCCTGGCGATCCGCACTTGGCTGAACGGCCGCATGGTGCAGGAGGACAACACCAGCAGCATGATCCACAAGGTGGCGGAACTGATCGAGTATATCAGCACCTTCACCCGTCTCAGCCCGGGCGACGTGATCATCACCGGCTCGCCTGGTGGCGTGGGTAAAAAGCGCAACCCGCCGCTGTTTATGAAGGAGGGGGATCGCATTGAGGTGGAGATCGAGCATATCGGTCATCTGAGCAACGTGATCGTGGAAGCGCCAGCCGTCGGGCTCGCGGCAGCGCACTGAGTAAGGCGGCAGCATGCAATCGCAACCCATTGATTTTCGGCACACCGTTGTGGCGAAACACCCGGAACGCTTAAGCCAGATCCGCTACCTGCTGGCAGACAGCGGCCTTGGCCTGGACAACGACATCACGCTGTTTGTCGAAGCCTGGTCCGGCGCGCAGCTGGTGGGTTGCGCCGGGCTGGCTGCCAACGTCATCAAATGCGTGGCGGTCAACGAGCATCTTCGTGGGGAAAACCTCAGCGCGCGTCTGCTTGCAGAGGTGGAAAACGCGGCGCTGGAGCGCGGCCATTTTCACCTCTTCCTCTGCACCCGTCCGTGCAATAAGGAGCGCTTTGGCCGCAGCGGTTTCTGGCCGATTGCCCAGAGCGGGAACAACGCGGTGCTAATGGAGAACACTCCGCAGGGGATCGCGCGCTACTGCCGATCCCTGCGCGCTAAGCGCCGGTGTGGGGAAAAAACGGGCGCGATCGTGATGAACGCCAATCCCTTCACCCTCGGCCATCGTCATCTGGTGGAGCAGGCAGCGGCGCAGTGCGATGCCCTGCATCTGTTTGTGGTGCGTGAAGACGCCTCGTTCTTCCCGTTCAGCGCGCGCCTTGAGATGGTGCGTGCGGGCGTGGCGCATCTGCCGAACGTGGTGGTGCATGAAGGCTCGCAGTACATCATCTCCCGCGCCACGTTTCCGGCCTACTTCCTGAAGGAGACTGGCAAAGTGCAGCAGGCGTGGAGCGAGATCGACGTGCTGATCTTCCGGGACTATATCGCCCCGGCGCTGGGCATCACGCACCGCTTCATCGGCTCGGAGCCGTTCTGCGACATCACCCGCCAGTACAACCAGACGCTGCACGACCTTCTGGCCTCGCATATTGAGGTGGTGGAGATGCCGCGCATCAAGGCCACCGGCAACGCCATTTCGGCCTCGGAAGTGCGCCGTTTACTCAAGACACAGCAGTTTTCCCGGATCCGGGAGATTGTCCCGGACTCCACCTTCGCGCACCTCGAAGCACATTATCGTGCGAGTGCGGAAGTCGCATAACTATCAGGAATTTATCATGAATATTGTAAGGGAGGCGCTGGCCGGAACGCAGGAGTCCAGCGACCTGATGGTGAAAATCGCCCCCGCTCACGGTGAGCTGGAGATTGTCATCCACAGTGAAGTGATTAAGCAGTTTGGCGAGCAAATACGCCAGGTGGTCAACGACACATTGCGCGCCATGAACGTGCACCAGGGATTAATCATTATTGAAGACAAAGGGGCGCTGGACTGTGTGATCCGCGCTCGCCTGCAAAGCGCGCTTCTGCGTGCCGCCGATGAACAGGCCATCAACTGGGGGGCGCTGAAATGAGCAAACTCCGCCGCAGTATGCTGTTCCTGCCAGGCGCCAATGCCGCCATGCTCTCTACCGCCTTTATCTACCGCCCCGACTCCATCATGTTTGACCTTGAGGACGCCGTGGCCCTGCGCGAGAAAGACACCGCACGCATGCTGGTGTTCCACGCGTTGCAGCACCCAATGTATCAGGATATCGAAACCGTGGTGCGCATTAACCCGCTGAGCACGCCGTTTGGCCTGCTGGATCTGGAGGCCGCCGTGCGCGCGGGCGTGGACGTGATTCGCCTGCCGAAAACCGACACCCCGGACGATATTTACGAGCTGGAAGGCCACCTCGAGCGTATCGAGAAGGAGTGCGGGCGTGATGTGGGTTCCACCCGCGTGATGGCGGCGATTGAATCGGCCATTGGCGTCATCAACGCCGTGGCGATTGCCCGCAGCTCCCCGCGCCTGATCGGCATCGCGCTGGCCGCCTTTGACTACGTGATGGACATGCAGACCGAGCGCGGCGACGGCACCGAGCTGTTCTATGCCCGCTGCGCCGTGCTGCACGCCGCACGCGCCGCCGGTATCGACGCCTTCGACGTGGTGTGGTCCGACGTTAACGACGAAGCCGGGTTCCTGCGCGAGGTCGACCTGATCCGCAAGATGGGCTTCAACGGCAAATCGCTGATTAACCCGCGCCAGATAGACCTGCTGCACAACGCCTACGCCCCGACTCAGGAAGAGGTGGATCACGCCAAAAGGGTGATTGAGGCGGCAGAAGAGGGCGAGCGTAACGGCCTGGGCGTGGTGTCGCTCAACGGCAAAATGGTGGATGCACCGATTATTAACCACGCGCAGGTGGTGCTGGAGCGCGCGGCGGCCTCTGGCGTGCGTCGGTAAGGATGACATAATGAATCAGACAGAACTTCTCCATGTAAATTTCCCCCATCTGCGGGATCTGAAACCCTTTGATACCGCCCACAGCGCGACGCCGTGGCTGGCGGACAGCGAGGCGAAGCACAGCCGCAAGCTCTGCGCCTCAATTGAAGAGGCGGTTAAGCGCAGCGGCTTGCAGGACGGGATGACCATCTCCTTCCACCATGCCTTTCGCGAAGGCGACCGGGTGATCAACACCGTCGTGGCGCTGCTGGCGCGGATGGGCTTCAAAAATCTGACCCTGGCTTCCAGCTCGCTGATGACCTGCAATGACGCGCTGATCGAGCATATCGAGAGTGGCGTCATCACCCGGATTTACACCTCCGGCATGCGCGGCAGGCTGGCGGATGCCATCTCCCACGGGCTAATGGACGAGCCGGTACAAATTCACTCCCACGGCGGGCGCGTGAAGCTGCTCCAGGACGGCGAGCTGAATATCGACGTGGCGTTTCTCGGCGTGCCGTGCAGCGATGAGTTTGGCAACGCCAACGGGACGCACGGCAAATCGTGCTGCGGTTCGCTGGGCTACGCCATGGTGGACGCGCACTTTGCCCGTAAGGTGGTGCTGCTGACGGAAGAACTGGTGCCATTCCCCAATATGCCCGCCAGCCTGGTGCAGGACCAGGTGGACTACATCGTGCAGGTGGAGAGCGTGGGCGACCCGGCGAAAATCAGCGTCGGCGCGGCGCGCGTCACCAGCAACCCGCGCGAGCTGATGATCGCCCGCTATGCGGCGGACGTGATTGAACACTCTGGCTATTTCAAACCAGGCTTCTCGATGCAGACCGGTTCCGGCGCAGCGGCCACCGCCTGCACCCGTTTTATGGAAGAGAAGATGGAGCGCAGCGGCGTGAAGGCGCGCTTCGCCCTTGGCGGCATCACCGGCAGCCTGGTGGATCTGCACGAGAAGGGACTCATCGAAACGCTGCTCGACACCCAGTGCTTTGACGGCCAGGCAGCGGCCTCGCTGGCGCGCAACCCGAACCACGTGGAGATCTCCACCAACGTCTACGCCAACCCCGGCAGCAAGGCGGCAAGCTGCGACCAGCTCGACGTGGTGATCCTCAGCGCCCTGGAAATCGACGTCGACTTTAACGTCAATGTCATCACCGGCTCCGATGGCGTGATGCGCGGCGCATCCGGCGGACACTGCGACGTGGCGGCGGCAGCCAACCTGACCATTGTGGTCGCGCCGCTGCTGCGAAGCCGCATCCCGACCGTCGTGAAGCGCGTTACCACCCGCCTCACGCCGGGGGAGAGCATTGACGTGCTGGTCACCGACCACGGTATTGCGGTCAACCCGGCGCGCCCGGAGATCCGCGAACGACTCATGGAAGCAGGGCTGAAGGTTGTAGATATCAACGCGCTGTATGAACGAGCGATTTCGTTGACAGGCGTACCGAAACCGATTGAGTTCACCGACAAAATCGTCGGGGTGATCCGCTACCGCGACGGCAGCGTGATCGACACCGTGCGACAGGTAAAGGAGGAAGTGTGACGATTGCGACACCCGTGCGGACGGGTGTCAGCCTGGACGAACTGCTGGCGGCGAAAGAGCGCCGCGCAGCGCGCCAGGCTGACATGCTTGCGCACTATCAACAACCGGTGATCTCCCTCACGCTGGTTACGCCCGGGGAAATCAAAGACAGCCTTCGCTATCGCAACACCATGGGCGTGGCGCTGCAAATGTGCGACCAGCTGCTGTGGGAAAACCGCTGGCAGGTGCTGGACCGTAAGGTGCTGTGGCTACCCACCGGACCTGAAGCCTTGTGGTGCATCGCGCATCCGGCGGCGGAAATTAAGGCGCACTGTGCAGAACTGGAGCAGACGCACCCACTCGGCAGGCTGTGGGATCTGGATGTGATCTGCCCTGAAAACGGCCACGTCGGGCGTCAGTCGCTGGGGGCGAATCTCAGACGCTGCCTTATCTGTGACGAGCCCGCTCATGCCTGTTCCCGTTCGCGCAATCACCCCGCTGAGCAGGTGGTTTCCCGCGTGGAGAAGATGATCGATGACTGGTTTGCTCGCGACTGAACCGCGCCCGGTTGATCTCCCTGCGCTTGCCGCAGAGGCGCTGTGGCAGGAGCTGGAGCTGACGCCAAAACCGGGGCTGGTGGACAGGCTCAATAACGGCTCCCATCGCGATATGGACCATGCCTTGTTTGTCCGCAGCATTATGGCGATTACGCCGTGGTTTGCCCGGTTTGCGGAACTGGGGGAAGCACATGCGGCCAAACCTGCCGATCGGCAGTTGCGGATTCTCCGCCCAATGGGAATGGCCTGCGAGCAGGCAATGTACGCCGCCACGGGCGGGGTAAATACCCACAAGGGCGGTATTTTTGCCCTCGGTTTGCTCTGCTTCGCCGCCGGGCGTGTGAAAAATATCTCTGCGGATAGCCTCTGTTGTGAGGTAAGTAACATCTGTCGTGGGCTGGTGGCGCGGGAGCTGGCCAGGCGCAGCGGGCAGGCAACGGCGGGGGAGCGGCAGTTTCAGCTGTACGGTTTAACCGGCGCGCGTGGCGAGGCGGAGAGCGGCTTTGCCACGGTGCGTAAGGCTTTGGATGCGTGGAACGGTCAGTCGCTTCACGGCCTGCTGTTGCGCCTGATGGCGGTAAATCAGGACAGCAATCTCGTTTCGCGCGGCGGCATTGAGGGGCTGCGCTACGTTCAGGGCTACGCGCGGGAACTGCTGGCTAACGGCTGGGACTGCGAGGCGTTGCTGAAGATGGATAAGGCATTGATTGAACGCAACCTGAGCCCGGGCGGCAGCGCGGATTTGCTGTCGGTGGGGTGGGTGCTTTCTGGAATAAAATAGCCGGGTGGCGGCTACGCCTTACCCGGCCTACGGTCTGGTTTTCCAGGCCCGGTAAGCGCAGCGCCACCGGGCACAACAATCAATGCGCGATCGGCTGCGCACCGTGCGGCTCGCGCACGTGCTTGTACTTGAACAGCGCGATGAACGCGAAGAACAGCACCAGCGAGTACCCGGCGAAGATCAGCCACACTGGTTGCCAGTTGGTGATGCCGTTAGTGGTATACATCTCAACCACTTTGCCGCTCACCACGCCGCCCAGAATACAGCCGAAGCCGTTGGTCATCATCAGGAACATGCCCTGCGCACTGGCGCGGATTTCAGGCTTCACCTCTTTTTCCACAAACACCGAGCCGGAGATGTTGAAGAAGTCGAAGGCACAGCCGTAAACAATCATCGACAGAACCAGCAGCACGGTGCCGAACGCGCTCGGGTCGCCATAGGCGAACAGACCGAAGCGCAACATCCAGGCGGCGATACTGATCAGCATGACGTTCTTGATACCGTAGCGGCTCAGGAAGAACGGGATGGTCAGGATGAACAGCGTCTCGGAGATCTGCGAGATGGACATCATCACCGACGCGTGTTCGACGATAAAGCTCCCGGCAAACAGCGGATCGTTATCGAAGCTGTGCAGGAAGGTATTACCGAACATGTTGGTGATTTGCAGTTCCGCGCCCAGCAGCATGGAGAAGATAAAGAAGATCGCCATGCGCTTGTTTTTAAACAGTGCGAAGGCGTCCAGGCCAAGCATGGTGCTCCAGCTCTGGTTTTTCTGCTGATTAGATACCGGAATGGTGGGCAGTGTCAGGGTGAACAGCGCCAGCAGTACGGAGAGCGCCGCGCCGATGTAGAGCTGCATATGGCTCAGCTCGAAGCCCGCGAAGCTCACGCCCCACATCGCCATGATAAAGCCGATGGTGCCCCAGATACGGATTGGCGGGAAGTCGGTGACGATATCCAGACCGGCAGATTTCAGGCGATAGTAGGAGATGGTGTTGATCAGGCCAAGCGTTGGCATATAGGCCAGCGAGTTAAGCAGGATCACCATGAACATCGCCCCCGGCGTGGTCACTTCGGCCGCCATAAACAGCGTCCCCGCACCCACCAGGTGGCAAAGCATATACAGCCATTTCGCGCTTAGCCATTTATCCGCCACGATACCGAGCAGCGTTGGCATGAAGACAGCCGCAATACCCAGCGAGCTGTAAACGGCACCGATCGACGCACCATCGAACTTGAGCGTCACAAACATATAGGAGCCGAGTGTAGTCAGCCAGCTACCCCACAGGCAGAACTGCAGAAACGACAAGATTTTAAGCTGCAGCTTAAGGTTCATGTTACTTTCCTCACAAGTGAGCGGGAGATATGTTGTTTTGGGAACATTCAGGGTTGTTATTTGATGCAATTCTATCAGTTGGCAACGATATGTTTTGTTACCTCCCGCAAAAAAATGCAATCCACATTAATTTGCAGTCTGGATTGTGATGCAAATAGCATTTTCGTATGGGTGGGATGAGATGGGTGCGGTCTGATGCCCTCACCCTGGCCCTCTCCCACAGGGAGAGGGGAAGCAGAACACCTTCTCATTGCAGGAGAAGGTGTGTTGACTAGCGGCGACGGTAGTTCTTCTGCGCCGTATTCACCTTATACAGATAGCGGCGTGATTCCGCAGACGGGTGGCGGGTGGTGAGGGTTGAGTAGACATCCCCCGGCGCCATGCTGTTGATGATGTTCGCGGCCTGCACTTTGTCATTTGAGAAGACGCGCAGCACGCTGCCCGCCCCGCCGTTATAGGCGGTGATCACCGCATAGCGGCGTGAGGTTGGGTTATCAATCCCGCCCAGGTAGACATTGTTCAGCATCGCCAGGTAGGCCGTACCGGTATCAATGTTGCTTTGCGGATCGAACAGGTAGCTGCGGCTCGGCGTGCCGGATTTCCCCTGTGCGCGGAACACGTCTTTACCGGCGCTGTGCTGTACAACCTGCATCAGCCCCAGCGCGTCGGAACGGCTTACCGCGTAGGGGTTGAACGAGGACTCGGTCTGCATAATCGCCAGGATCAGCGACTCATCCACGCCATACTTACGCGACGCCTGACGCACCATGCCCAGATACTTATGCGCACGCTTGTCGAGGTGGTTCGGCACCAGGTTGATCGTGACGCTGTAGATCACTTTCAGGCCGTTGGTGCGGCTTTTCAGGCGCGTTTGCAGCAGGTAGTCGGCAAATTTCGTGGCGCGGCCTTCCCAGCGGATCGGCTGACCGGTCTGGTCAACGACCTGGCCATACAGAAACGGCTCTTTGGAGATGGTGATGTCATCGGCATCAGAGTAGAGGTCGATAGACCCCGGATCGTCGCCCATCAGCAGGGTTTTGATGATGGCCTGACGTAAATGCGCCGCAGGTTCAGTCCCTGCGATGGTTTCAACCGTAATCGTACCGTCATCGAAGTTGATGTGGCTACGGGTCTGATAGGCGTCAGTGTACTTAACGTAGTCCTTCGGTCCGGCAATAAGAACTTCGTTAAATCCCCATATGTTCTCGATGTTGTGGGCAAACTGCCCCATCAAAATGTCAAAACCGTTGGTGTCCTTTACCCAGGCTTCGTTGTATTCATCGCCTTTTTTGGAAGAACAAGACACAAGCAACGGCGCAACAAGGGCTAGCGCTAAAAGTTTTTTCATCATTCCGGGAGTGCGTGTTGTGTTTGCTTTGGGGTTGCTGTTGCCGGGTGGCGCTGCGCTTACCCGGCCTACAAAACCGTAGGCCCGTGCAAGCGCAGCGCCGCCGGGCAGCAGCCGCAGAGTATTATTTTTCCGGTGGCGTATAGCCTTCGATATGGACGTCTTTACCCTCGAACAGGAAGTTCACCATCTCCTGCTCCAGCAGTTTGCGGTGTTCCGGGTTCATCATGCTGAGCTTTTTCTCGTTGATCAGCATGGTCTGCTTCTTCTGCCACTGTCCCCAGGCTTCTTTGGAGATCTCGTTGTAAATGCGCTTACCCAGGTCGCCCGGGTAGAGCTGGAAATCCTGGCCTTCAGCGTCGCGCTGTAGGAAAGTACAAAAAATGGTTCTGGCCATACTCATTCCTCTTTGTCTTGCCGATGCTAAACCATTGCACCGACACGTAATTGCTGTAACAGGCGCTCCACGGGAGCCGCCAGCCCGACTGATGGCGGTTGCGCTAAGTTATACCAGAGAGCGTTGCCTTCATCCATGCACGACGTGAATGAGGACACGGGAAGCCACATCGGCACAATATCCAGATGGAAATGGCTGAAGGTATGACGGAACGCGTTGAGTTGCGTCAGGGTATCGGCCGCAATGCCGCGCTGTTCAAGCCATGCCCGAAGTGAGGCTTCATCCTCAAACTGTGGGAAGCAGTATAGACCACCCCACAGGCCACTCGGCGGGCGCTGAGCGAGAAACACCTCGTCGCCATGCTGCATCAGCAGCATGTACCCGGTGCGTTCAGGCAGCGTCTGCTTCGGTTTTTTCCCCGGATACTGCGCCCAGGTGTGGTTCGCATAGGCCATGCAGAGGTTGTTTACCGGGCAAAGTTCGCACTTCGGTTTTGAACGGGTGCAGACCATCGCGCCCAGATCCATCATCGCCTGGTTAAAACGCGCCACCCCTTTCGCCGGAGTGACCGCTTCACTGATCTCCCACAGGCGTTTCTCAACCTCTTTCTTGCCCGGCCATCCATCTATGGCGTAGCAGCGTGCGAGCACGCGCTTGACGTTGCCGTCGAGAATAGGGAAATGTTTGCCTAAAGAGAGGGAGAGGATTGCGCCTGCGGTTGAACGCCCGACGCCGGGCAAATCCGCCACCTCGTCAAAGGTCTCCGGAAATTTACCGTTGTGGCGGGTGGCGACCTGCTGTGCGGCTTTGTGCAGGTTGCGCGCGCGGGCGTAATAGCCGAGGCCTGTCCACAGGTGCAGTACCTCGTCCAGCGGCGCGTTGGCCAGATCGGTGATTGTCGGGAAGCGCGCCATAAAACGCTCGAAGTAAGGAATGACCGTCGCGACCTGCGTTTGTTGCAACATCACCTCGGAGAGCCATACTTTGTAAGGCGTTTTTTCAATTTGCCAGGGCAGGGTTTTACGCCCGTATTTGTCGTACCAGTCCAGCACCTGGGCTGAAAATTGAGAGGCTTGCATGGTCATCGATTCGCTTAATCAGGGACGCAGATTGCAGCACAGCGTCAATCTGCTGTAAACCGGATCTTTCCCATGCTTGCATAGAAGCCTTAACTTTGGATAATGCCCGTTTCCCGAACATTCTCACAAGCAGACAACTCTTTTATGAAAAACGACGTCATTTCACCGGAATTTGATGAAAACGGTCGCCCGCTGCGCCGTATTCGCAGCTTTGTCCGCCGTCAGGGGCGCCTGACAAAAGGGCAGCAACACGCGCTGGACAACTACTGGCCGGTGATGGGCGTTGAGTTCAGCGAGCAACCGCTCGACTTCACCGACCTGTTTGGCCGCGACGCGCCAGTGACGCTGGAGATTGGTTTTGGCATGGGCACCTCGCTGGTGACCATGGCAAAAGCGCGCCCGGAGCAGAACTTCCTCGGTATCGAAGTACACTCGCCGGGCGTCGGTGCGTGCCTGGCAACGGCCCACGAAGAGGGCGTTGAGAACCTGCGCGTCATGTGTCACGACGCGGTGGAAGTGCTGCACAAAATGATTCCTGACAATTCTTTGAACATGGTTCAGCTCTTTTTCCCTGACCCATGGCACAAAGCGCGTCATAATAAACGCCGTATCGTTCAGGCGCCGTTTGCCGAGCTGGTGAAAAGTAAGCTCAAGTTGGGCGGCGTTTTCCACATGGCAACCGACTGGGAACCTTATGCGGAACATATGCTGGAAGTGATGTCGTCCCTGGACGGGTATAAAAATCAGTCTGAAAGCAACGACTACGTACCGCGTCCGGATTCACGTCCGGTGACAAAATTTGAACAGCGTGGCCATCGTCTTGGTCACGGCGTATGGGACTTAATGTTCGAGAGGGTGAAATAATGGCAAAGAATCGTAGCCGTCGTCTGCGTAAAAAGATGCACATCGAAGAATTCCAGGAAGTGGGTTTCTCCGTTGCCTGGCGTTTCCCGGAAGGCACCAGCGTTGAGCAGATCGATCAGGACGTTGATGCGTTCATCAACGAGGTGATCGAGCCAAACAAGCTGGCCTTCGACGGTAGCGGCTATCTGGCGTGGGAAGGTCTGATTTGCACCCAGGAAGTGGGGAAATGCACCGAAGAGCATCAGGCGCTGGTACGCAAATGGCTTGAAGACCACAAACTGGAAGATGTCCGCGTTAGCGAACTTTTCGACGTTTGGTGGGACTAATAAAGCAAGAACGGGCCAGCATTAGCTGGCCCATTTTGTCTGAGGGAGTGTTAAAGATGCGCAAAACGTTGCTGGCTGTTGCTTTACTGGCAATCGGAACCACCGCCCATGCGGAGTATAAATGTAGCGTCACCCCGCGTGATGACGTGGTGCTGAGTCCGCAAACCGTGCAGGTTAAGGGCGAGAATGGCAATCTGGTGATTACGCCGGATGGCAACGTGACCTTTAACGGCAAACCGCAAAACCTGACGGCCGCCCAGCGCGAGCAGGCGATGGACTACCAGGCCGAGTTGCGTACCGCGCTGCCCTGGATCAACGATGGCGCGCTGACCCGCGTTGAAAAGAGCCGCGTGGCGCTGGATAAAATCATCACCAAAGAGGTGGGGGAGAGCAGCAATATGCGCACCCGCCTGACGAAGCTGGATAAACAGCTGAAAGAGCAGATGAACCGTATTATCGAGACGCGCTCTGATGGCCTGACGTTCCATTATAAGGCGATCGATCAGGTGCGTGCCGACGGTCAGCAGCTGGTGAACCAGGCGATGGGCGGCATTCTCCAGGACAGCATCAACGAGATGGGCGCCAAAGCGGTGCTGAAGGGTGGCGGTAATCCGTTGCAGGGTGTACTGGGTAGCCTGGGCGGACTGCAAACCTCGATTCAGAACGAGTGGAAGAATCAGGAAGCCGATTTCCAGCAGTTCGGCAAAGACGTGTGTAAACGCGTGGTGTCGCTGGAAGACAGCCGGAAGGCGCTGGTGGGGACGCTGAAGTAACGCCTCTGCGCGCAGGACCCCTCACCCCGGCCCTCTCCCACAGGGAGAGGGAGTAACCAGTTCCCTCTCCCTGTGGGAGAGGGTTAGGGTGAGGGCATCAGGCATTGCAATCGTTGCAAAATAGCCATCAGCACCTGCTCCTCATTAGTCCTGAATTCATTATTCCAGAACCGTACGACTTCCCAGCCGTTCGCATTCAAAAACTCGGTACGGTGAGAATCATACTTCTCTTTGTTCTGATGCTGCCCACCGTCCAGCTCAATAATCAGCTTCGCCTTAAAGCAGGCAAAATCCACGATATACGGCCCAACCGGCATCTGACGACGAAACTTATACCCGAAGAAACGACGACCTCTGAGCAAATACCAGAGGCGTAATTCTTCGGGTGTCATTTGTTTGCAGAGTTGTTTTGATTTTTCCATCCCCACACTCTGCCAGCCTTTCCCTCAGCCAGCAGAACGGGATGTAAAATCCTGAATCAGCCTTCAGGATTTTCAGCGAGGAACAGCTCAAGAAGGGAGTTTAAGAACAGCTTGCCGTGCTCGGTGATCTGCCAGGACTCATCACACTCGGTCAGATACCCCTGCGCCAGCGCCTCGTCAATCTGCGGACGAATCACCGACTCCGGCAGCCCGGTGTAGAGCGCAAACTCCGCGCGCGGTGCGGCTTCCAGCAGACGGAAGCGGTTCATAAAGAACTCAAACGGTTTATCCGCCGCCTCGACGTCGTGCTGACGCTCCAGGTAGCGGCCTTCCATATACCCGCGCGGATGACGGGTTTTAGCGGTACGCAGAATGCGTCCGTCCGGGAAGGTCACTTTGCCATGTGCGCCGCAGCCAATTCCCAGATAATCACCAAAACGCCAGTAGTTCAGATTGTGCTGACACTGATAGCCCGGCTTCGCATACGCCGACGTTTCGTATTGCTGATACCCCGCCGCGGTCAAAAGCTGGTGGCCCTGCTCGAAGATATCCCACAGCGCGTCGTCGTCCGGCAGCACCGGAGGACGGGAACCAAACAGGGTGTTCGGCTCAATGGTCAGCTGATACCACGACAGATGCGGCGGATTCAGTTCAATCGCCTGACGCAGGTCGTCCAGCGCTTCTTCGAGAGACTGATCCGGCAGGCCGTGCATCAGGTCGAGGTTAAAGCTGCGCAGCCCAAGCCCTGTTGCCAGGTTTGCCGCGCGCTTTGCCTCTTCCGGACCGTGGATACGCCCCAGACGCTTCAGCTTTGGCTCGCTAAAGCTCTGCACGCCGATAGAGATACGGTTCACGCCCGCGCGTTGATACTCGACAAAACGATCGGCCTCAACGGTACCGGGGTTGGCTTCCATCGTAATTTCAGCATCCACTGCCAGGTTCAGGCGTGCGCGCACTCCATCCAGCAGCGTCTGCATCGCCGGGCCTGAAAGAAGGCTCGGTGTACCGCCACCAATAAAAATGGTCTTCACTTCACGTCCCTGTGCGTACGATACATCAGCATCCAGATCGGCCAGCAGATGCGCGACGTAATCATCGTGCGGCACTTCGCCCTTCAGCGCGTGCGAGTTGAAATCGCAGTACGGGCATTTCTGCACGCACCATGGGATGTGAATATAAAGACTCAGAGGCGGCAAATTAGCCATTACGCAGTGCTTCCAGTAACAGTTTCAGGGCGCGTCCACGGTGGGAGATCGCGCTTTTCTCTTCGCGGGTGAGTTCCGCAGCGGTTTTTCCCTCGGTCGGGACAAAGAAAATCGGGTCGTAACCAAAGCCGCCGTTGCCCGCCGCTTCACGGGTGATCACGCCCGGCCAGCTGCCGTGACAGACAATCGGCGTGGGATCTTCCGCGTGACGCATGTAGACCAGCACGCAGTGGAACTGCGCGGTACGCTGTTCGTCAGGGACGTCTTTCAGGGCCACAAGCAGCTTTTCCAGATTCTGCTGGTCGGTGGCGTCCACCCCGGAATAGCGGGCGGAGTAAATCCCCGGCGCACCGCCCAGAAAATCCACGGCCAGACCGGAGTCATCGGCTATCGCGGGCAGTCCGGTGATCTGCGCCGCATGGCGCGCTTTCAGAATGGCGTTTTCGATAAACGTCAGGCCGGTCTCTTCGGCGGAGTCCACGCCCAGCTCGGTCTGAGCCACCACGTCCAGCCCAAAATCATTTAATAGCGAGGCCAGCTCGCGCACTTTACCGGCGTTACCGGTGGCGAGAACAACTTTCTGCATGGTTTAGTCCTGTTCTGTCAGAGCCGCGACTTCCGTCGGGATAGATTGCGGGTTAAGGATTTTTACCTGTTTATGCCGGCCAAGTTCACCTTTCTCAATGATGACCTGGCTTTTAGCGACGCGAAACTGTTTAGCCAGATATTTGGTCAGATGCGCATTCGCCTGGCCGTCAACCGGCGGGGCAGTGATGGCGACTTTTAGCTCGTCGCCATGCAGCCCAACAATACTGTCGCGGCTGGCTTTCGGCTGAATGTACAGCCGTAAAACCAGCCCGTCGGCGCAGGGGCTAACTGCACTCATAACGCCATCCACAGCCCCGGCAGCAGCATATTACCCGTCGCCTGTAACAGTTCCGCGATACCCATATTCAGCACGTACAGCAGCAGAACGAGAAGCATCGGGGAGAAGTCGATTCCGCCCATTGCAGGCAGCAGGCTACGAATCGGGCGCAGCAACGGTTCAGTCAGCTGAATCAACGCGTACTCCACCGGGCTACGGCCCCGGCTTACCCAGCTCATGATCGCCATCACCAGCAGGACCCAGAAGATCAGCGAGCCGACGGTTTTAACCAGGATCAGAACGGCTGAAATCCAGATAATCGGCTGGAAAGTGATGACCATAAACAGCACGATCGCTTTGATAACGCTCAGAATAAACGCCATCAGCAGAGATGAACTGTCAATTGGCCCCATTGCCGGAATGACGCGGCGAAGCGGCCCCACAACGGGCTGCGTGATTTTCACGATAAATTGTGAGAATGGATTGTAAAAATCACAACGGGCCCACTGCATCCAGACGCGCAACAGCAGCGCCATCGTATACAGTTCAATGACCGTTGAAAGCAGGAAAGTCAACGTCTTCATGGCGTTCCTCAGGTTTCCTTATTATTGGGGGTAATCGCGCGCACCGAAAATTGCCGTGCCGATGCGCACCATGGTGCTGCCTGCCGCGATGGCGGCTTCCATATCGTCCGACATGCCCAGAGAAAGCGTGTCTACCGTGTCATAGCGCGCCTTAAGCGCCTCAAATGCTACAGCCATTTGCTGTGCCACGGCAAACTGCCTTTCATAACTTGACTCTGGCGCCGGGATAGCCATCAGCCCGCGCAGGGTTAAGCGCGGCAGCGCCGCCACGTCCGCCGCCAGCGCATCCAGTTCGCCCAGCGTAATGCCGGACTTGCTGTTTTCATCGCTGATGTTGATTTGAATCAGTACGTTAAGCGCTGGCATCTCCGCCGGGCGCTGGTCGCTCAGACGGGTAGCGATGCGCAGACGATCGATCGTGTGGCACCAGTCAAAGTGCTCTGCTACCAGACGGCTTTTGTTCGACTGTAGCGGACCGATAAAGTGCCATTGCAGGTCTGTATTTCCCCGTTCCCGGAAAGCGCGAATTTTATCCACGCCTTCCTGCACATAGTTTTCGCCAAAGGCACGATGACCGGCGGCTATCGCTTCTGCGATGGCGCTCGCAGGCTTAGTTTTGCTGACTGCAAGCAACGTAATTTCTTCTGGAGCACGGCCGCAACGCGTTGCCGCGGCTGAGATTTTGTCCCGGACCTGTGCCAGGTTATGCGCAATGTCGTTCATTTTCCGAGGAGTAGTCTATGGATGTGGAAGAAATTGTGGCCCTTAGTGTAAAGCATAACGTCTCCGATCTACACCTGTGCAGTGATTCGCCACCGCGCTGGCGCAGGTCAGGCCGTCTTGAACCTGCGCCGTTTCCGCCCCCGGATGTGGAGGCGTTATTAAAAGCGTGGCTCAACGACGAACAGCAGGGCGCATGGTGGGCAAACGGGCAGGTGGATTTTGCCGTTACCCTCGCAGGCCGTCAGCGGCTGCGCGGCAGTGCGTTTAAGCATATGCACGGCGTTTCGATTGCGCTGCGGCTGTTGCCGCTGACGTGCCCGCAGCTCTCTGCGCTAGGTGTACCGCGAGCGATCCCGGAGCTGCTGTCCAATGACAATGGCCTGATTCTGGTCACCGGCGCCACCGGCAGCGGAAAATCGACCACCCTGGCCGCGATGGTCGATTTCCTCAATCACCAGACGGACGGGCATATTCTGACCCTGGAAGATCCGGTGGAGTTTATGTTCCAGAGCGAACGTTGCCTGATCCAGCAGCGGGAGATAGGCCAGCACAGCCCGTCCTTTGCCGAGGCGCTGCGCAGCGCGCTGCGTGAAGATCCGGATGTGATTCTGCTTGGTGAGCTGCGCGACAGCGAGACGATACGCCTGGCGCTGACGGCGGCGGAAACCGGCCATCTGGTGTTGGCCACGCTGCACACGCGCGGTGCGGCGCAGGCGATCGAGCGCCTGGTCGACACCTTTCCGGCTCAGGAGAAAGATCCGGTGCGTAATCAGCTGGCGGGAAGCCTGCGTGCGGTCCTGGCGCAGAAGCTACGTCAGGATGTCCAGGGCGGGCGCGTGGCGCTGTATGAGCTACTGGTGAATACCTCGGCGGCGGCAAACCTGATCCGCGAAGGCAAAACCTGGCAACTGCCGGGCATTATTCAAACGGGGCAGCAGGCGGGAATGCAGAACTTTGAGCAGAGTCTGGCGGAGCGACGGGCGCAGGGGCGGCTGTAGCCCCGGCGCTCAGTAACCCTGTTCGAAATAGCTTTCGAGGATAATGACGGCTGAAGCTGAATCCACGCTGCCTTTGTTCAGCGCCCGGAAGCCACCGTGCTCGAACAGGCCAGCGCGTGCCTCGACGGTGCTCAAACGTTCATCGTGCAGCTTAACGGAGACGCCAAAGCGGCCATGGATTTTGTTCGCGAACTTGCGCGCGCGGGCGGTAAGCGGTTGCTCGGTGCCGTCCATGTTTAGCGGCAGGCCGACAATCACGTCGTCCGGCTGCCACTCTTTGAGCAAGCGCTCAATAAGGTTCCAGTCCGGCGTGCCGTCGTTAGCTTTCAGCGCCGTGAGCGGGCGAGCGGTGCCGGTGATTCGTTGACCCACAGCGACGCCGATGCTTTTGGTGCCGAAGTCGAAGGCGAGAAGGGTGCCGCTCATTACGCGTGCCCCGCAACGCCAGGCATGGTCAGAATATCAATGCCAATCAGTTTTGCCGCGTCACGCCAGCGATCGGCGATAGGGGTTTTAAACAGGATATTCATATCCGCAGGGGCTGTCAGCCAGGCGTTGTCCAGAATTTCTTGTTCCAGCTGCCCTTTTTCCCAGGAGGCGTAGCCGAGCGCAACCAGCACCTCAGAAGGCTGACTGGCAGTGCCCAGCGTTTCAAGCACGTCGCGAGAGGTGGTGACGACGGTGTTATCGGAGATACGAATGCTGGACGAGAAAACCGGCGGGGTATGCAGGATAAAGCCACGATCTTCTGCAAGCGGGCCACCGAGCATCACCGGTTTATCGAGACGGATTTCCGGCAGCCGCGCTTCAGCAGGGATTTTCAGCTTGTCCAGAATGCCTTCCACCTGGAGGTTTTCCAGCGGCTTATTGATGATAATCCCCATCGCGCCGTCTTCGTTGTATTCGCAAATATAGACCACGGAGCGGCGGAAAATCGGATCCTGGAGAGCAGGCATGGCAATAAGAAAGTGATGCTGTAAATTCATTGTCAGAGGTACTGTTTCCTGGTTTAAAAAGCGACAGCGCCCAGTATGGGGATAAACACAGGCGCTGTCACAGGTTATTTCTGTAAACGTTTTTCGATAGCGTCCATCAGCATTCCGGTGATCGAGATCGGGAATTCCGCTTCGATTTCACGAATGCAGGTCGGGCTGGTGACGTTCACTTCGGTCAGACGATCGCCGATGATATCGAGGCCGACGAAGATCAGGCCTTTGGCTTTCAGCGTAGGGCCGACGCGGCGGGCAATTTCCCAGTCGCTTTCGCTTAACGGACGCGGTTCGCCACGGCCGCCAGCCGCCAGGTTGCCACGGGTTTCCCCTCCCTGCGGGATACGCGCCAGGCAGTAAGGCACCGGCTCGCCGTCTACGACCAGCACACGCTTGTCGCCGTCTTTAATGGCTGGCAGATAGTTCTGCGCCATGCAGTAGCGGGTTCCCAGCTCGGTCAGCGTTTCGGCAATCACGCCAATGTTCGGATCGCCCTCTTTCACGCGGAAGATCGACGCGCCGCCCATGCCGTCCAGCGGCTTCATGATGATGTCGCCGTGCTTCTGCCAGAATTCTTTCAGCTGCGTTTTGCTGCGGGTGACGAGCGTTTCCGGCGTCAGGTCAGAGAACCATGCGGTATAGAGCTTCTCGTTGCAGTCGCGCAGGCTCTGCGGCTTGTTGACGATCAGCGTTCCTTTCTCTTCGGCACGCTCAAGGATATAGGTGGCGTAAATGTATTCGGTGTCGAACGGCGGATCTTTACGCATCAGGATCACGTTAAGGTCGGCCAGGGCAATATCCTGCTCGGTACCGAATTCGTACCATTTTTCGTAGTTCTGCTCGACGTTAACGATGCGGGTGCGTGCGCGGGCTTCACCGTTGATCAGGTAAAGATCGTTCATCTCCATATAGTGGAGTTCATAGCCGCGACGCTGCGCTTCCAGCAGCATAGCGAAGCTGGAGTCTTTCTTGATGTTAATGTTTGCGATGGGGTCCATCACGATGCCGAGCTTAATCATCTTCTTCTCCGGTTATGGGTCAGGCTTTGCTTCAACCCAGATCGCCAAATCGCACCTGTAGCGCGGTAATGGCGGTGAGTGCCGTTGTCTCAGTGCGCAGAACGCGAGGTCCCAACAGAATATCAGTAAACTGGTAACGCGCCGTCATGGCAATTTCGTCAGCCGACAGGCCGCCTTCCGGGCCAATCAGCAGGCGTACACGCTCAACGGGCAGCGGCAGCGTATTGATGCTGGCGCTGGCGCGCGGATGAAGATTGAGCTTAAGCCCGCTCTCCTCTTCTGCACACCAGTCCTCCAGATCCATCGCCGGGCGGATCTCCGGGATACGGTTGCGGCCGCTCTGTTCGCAGGCCGCAATGGCAATTTTTTGCCACTGCTGGATCTTTTTGTTCAGACGTTCCGCATCCAGTTTAACGCCGCAGCGCTCAGAAAAAAGTGGCGTAATGAGGCTTACACCCAGTTCAATGGATTTCTGAATGGTGAACTCCATCTTTTCCCCACGCGACATCACCTGGCCCAGGTGAATGTGCAGCGGGGATTCCCGGTCATCCACCTCGCCACGCAGCACCTTCACGTGCACGCTTTTTTTATCGGCGCGCGTAATTTCAGCGTCGAAAACCTGATTAGAGCCGTCAAAGAGCTGAATCGCCTGGCCTGCACCCATGCGCAGCACGCGGCCTACATGGTTTGCGGCATCATCAGACAGGGCGATTTCGCCGCCTGGGGTAATCAGTTCAGGGTGATAGATGCGAGGGATGCGCATAGTCAGAAATTCCATGTGTCATGCGATATAAGCGAATTGCCGTAGTGTAGGTTAGCTCTTTTGCGCCTGGCAAGCCCGCTGGACGTAAGGGTTGTGATTCCCCTGGACTTTGGCGATACGTTCGTCGCGCTGGCATTCCCAGTCCGTCACCGGGTAGAGCTTGTCCCAGGCATTGAAGAGCTGCGTCTGCTGGCGGGAAAGATTGAGATCGTAGCGGTCGCGCATATAGAAGTAAGTGCGGGCGATGCTGCCGCGTGCGCGGGCAGGCGGTTCGGCGACTTTCTCTTTGAAATCGACCTTCATGGCGCACTGACCGTACTGGCCTTCGCCACCGTTCCACTGGCTGTACATGAAGTTTCCGCGGTCGCCATTGACCTCACCCACGGCGGGTTGCAGGTTGTGCATATCGCTTTCCATCTGGCGGTAGACCGGATCTTTTGCGCAATTTTTACGTCCACCGTCCTGCCAGCACTGGCGCTGGTGGCCAAACTGCCAGGCCGGAACAACGTGTTCCCATTCGATTCGGCTGGCGCGGTTCTCGTTCTTGCGCACCTTATAGCCGCAGGATCCCAGATCCACGACCCCTTTCTTACCCTGCCAGTTAATTTTACAGCCGCAGTAGAAATCACCCGGTACGTCGGCGTTAATCTTTACGCCTGCGGTTTTTGCCTGAGAGAAACTGTGAATACCGTCGGCCAGAGCATGGCCGGATAGCGCTGTCGCCAGAAAAGCGACCGCGAGAGAAACATTACGGGACATCTTACACTCCGTGTCAAAACGAGCCCGCAACGTAACGAATGTTGTTCCCGTATGCAATCAGTCAGATCAGGAAAGTTCCTGAAAGTTCGAGTGATTATTCCGCAACCAGCGGTTCGCCGCATTTAACGCAGCGATAGGTCGCTTCGCCGCGCACCACGCGGTTATGGCGGCGGACGGTAAGCTGGTGCTGCTGACACTGGCAGCGGTAGGGGAAGGTATTGCGGCGTACCGATTCCAGCTCGAACTGATGGGTGCGGCGGGCCGGAACCCCGAGCACCGCCTCCATCATCCATTTCCACTCTTTGCCGTGCGGTGCGACGCGGCCAAAGTGCTTCCACACCAGAAGGTGGGCCAGCTCGTGCGGCACCACTTCGTCGATAAACGCCTGCTGGTTTTCCATCATCAGCACCGGATTCAGGCGGATCTCATACGACTCCAGCCAGGCTGTGCCTGCCGCGGTGCCACGCTGCTGATAGACCAGCTTCGGTTCAGGATAATTGCGGCCGAGCTTCAGGTTGGCCTGGGCGAGTTTTTCCCGCAGGCTGCGCATGACGGCTTGCTGAATGGCGATGGGGAGACGGGGAGCTTTCATAGGGGCAGAGCATAAAGCGGGAAGCGGGGAGGCGCAAGAGGCGCCTCCCGCAGGAGGATCAGTCGTGTGCGCCGATTTCGCGCAGAGGACGACCTTTCATCAGGTTACGTTCAATGTGTTCCAGTGAAACATGTTTGGTTTCAGGAACCAGCCAGATAGTGAGAACGATAAAGAACAGGTTCAGACCGGCGTAGACCCAGAAGGTATTGGCGTTACCCAGGGTATTGAGCATGGTCAGGAACGTTGCGCCGACGATCATGTTGGCAATCCAGTTGGTTGCGGTAGAACAGGTGATACCAAAATCACGCCCTTTCAGCGGCTGGATCTCAGAGCACAGCACCCAAATCAGCGGACCGGCGCTCATCGCAAACCCAATGATAAACATCAGCAGCATCGCCACGGCGAAGTACTGTGCCGTTGGGGAATGAATGCCCATGTGCATCATGGTACCCAGCACGCCCATCCCGACGGCCATCACCAGGAAGCCCAGCGTCAGGGTTGGCTTACGTCCCCAGCGGTCCACCAGACCGATAGCGATAAAGGTCGCCAGCACGTTGGTCAGGCCGACGATCACGGTGCCCCACATCTGTTCGGTGGTGTTGGTGTAGCCCGCCAGTTCGAAGATTTTCGGCGCGTAATACATGATGACGTTCATCCCGGTGAACTGTTGCATGATCTGTAACAGCACACCGAGGAACACCGCACGGCGGAAGTTGCTGTTCTCTTTGAACAGCGCCCAGCCGGACTGTTTGACCTTCAGGCTTTCGCGGATCTCTTCCAGCTCGTTTTTGGCTTCGGCGCTGGTATCACGCAGGCGTAAGAGCACGCGTTCGGCATCATGGAAGCGGCGTTTGGCGGCGAACCAGCGCGGACTGTCCGGCAGGAAGAAGACGCCAATCAGCAGCAGGATGGCTGGAATGATGATTACGCCCAGCATCCAGCGCCATGCGCCGCTGTAGCTGAATGCGGTATCCGAGAGATAAGCCCCCAGAATACCGATGGTGATCATCAGCTGATACATGGAAATCATGCTGCCGCGGATTTTTTCCGGAGCGATTTCAGACAGGTACAGCGGGGCAGTATAAGACGCCACGCCCACTGCCAGACCGAGCAGCACGCGGGAGATGATCAGCACTTCAACGTTAGGTGCAGCGGCAGAGAACAGTGAGCCGGCAACGAACAGGATCGCGCCGATCATCAGGCTCTTTTTACGCCCGAGCTTAAAGGAGAGCCAGCCGCTGCCGACCGCGCCGACGGCGGCACCGAACATCATGGAGCTAACCACCCATTCCTGAGTGTGTGCGCTAATCTGGAACTCATCGGTGATGAAAGGTAATGCACCGGCAATTACGCCAATATCCAGGCCAAAGAGTAATCCTGCCAGAGCGGCGAGGAAGCAGACGAAGAACGTCATTGCCTTATTGGACGTACGCCCCTGTTTATTATTGTCAGGCATTATGCCCTCCAGTTGGGTTATCAGTTTTTACGATATTAAGAGTAGGTGAGCGGCTCATAAAAATATGTGAGTCAAATCACAGCGGTGTAATCGGTTACACTAGTTTGTAACCGTAAAAATAATTAAAGCTTTGAAAATATAGAGGTAAATTAATTGATGTGCATCGCGTTTGCACAAATTTCAGACTTAACTGAAAGGGAATGTAACAGCAGAAGAAATGCGATCATGCAAAGAGAATATTCTGAAAGCGGGGTATAGAGAGTGAGGTGTAAACGGTTCCAAACATTGCCGGGTGGCGGCTGCGCCTTACCCGGCCTACAAAAACTCACTACTCGTAGGTCGGGTAAGGCATAGCCGCCACCCGACATAAAAAAGGCCAGCACAACGGCTGGCCTGTTTAAGCTACTGGCAGTCGATTACTTCAGACCGGCAGCATCACGCAGCAGGGCGGCTTTGTCGGTTTTTTCCCATGGGAAATGTTCGCGGCCAAAGTGACCGTACGCTGCGGTTTCCTGGTAGATTGGGTGCAGCAGATCCAGCATCTGAATCAGACCGTATGGACGCAGGTCGAAGAACTCACGCACCAGCAGGGTCAGCTGTTCAGAAGGCACTTTTTCAGTACCGAAGGTTTCCACCATGATGGAGGTTGGCTCAGCCACGCCGATAGCGTAGGAAACCTGGATCTCACAGCGGTCAGCCAGACCGGCAGCAACGATGTTTTTCGCCACATAACGTGCAGCGTACGCCGCAGAACGGTCAACTTTAGACGGATCTTTACCGGAGAATGCGCCGCCGCCGTGACGTGCCATGCCGCCGTAGGTATCTACGATGATTTTACGACCGGTCAGACCGCAGTCACCCATTGGGCCGCCGATAACAAAGCGTCCGGTTGGGTTGATGAAGAATTTGGTCGCAGAGCTCAGCCATTCAGTTGGCAGAACCGGCTTGATGATCTCTTCCATCACCGCTTCTTGCAGGGATTTCTGGTCAATCTCTTCAGCATGCTGCGTGGAAAGAACCACTGCATCGATACCAACGATTTTCCCGTCGTCATACTGGAAGGTCACCTGGCTTTTCGCATCCGGACGCAGCCACGGCAGGGTGCCGTTTTTACGCACTTCAGCCTGACGCTGCACCAGACGATGGGCGTAGGTTACCGGCGCTGGCATCAGCACGTCGGTTTCGTTGGTTGCGTAGCCGAACATCAGGCCCTGGTCACCCGCGCCCTGTTCCAGCGGATCGGCACGGTCAACGCCCTGGTTGATATCCGGAGACTGTTTGCCAATCGCGCTCAGTACGGCGCAGGAGTTGGCATCAAAGCCCATATCAGAATGTACATAGCCAATCTCACGCACCGTGTTACGGGTGATCTCTTCGATATCAACCCATGCGCTGGTGGTGATCTCACCGCCAACCAGAACCATGCCGGTTTTGACATAGGTTTCACACGCTACGCGCGCCTTTGGATCCTGCGCCAGGATCGCATCCAGCACCGCATCGGAGATTTGGTCAGCAATTTTATCAGGATGTCCTTCTGATACGGACTCGGACGTAAACAGGTGTTTTGCCATGTTTTATTTCACCTAAGAGGAATTTGGTTAGCTCAAGCTGCTGTGTGGAATAGCCATAGGAGATAATTCTACCAAGGCCTACAGGATTTTGACACTGGCAGTCTGAGTGTTAATCGGTATGGATGGATTAACATCTGGACGTCTATTTTAGGTCACTTCTTCACCCGATTTCCAGTTTTTTTTGACTCACCTCTCACTGCGTTGAAAACACGGCTGGAAATTTTTCCTGACGACGCTGGCAACCTGCGCATTTTTGTTTTGCTTTTTAGCGACCTTCTCGGTATAAAACGCGGCGCGCGGCTCATATAAAATAAGCGCTCGATGAACACATCGTGTCGCCACTTCCAGCCGGGTTAAGCAGTGAACTGTTAGCTTTGGCTTGTGGTCCGTTTCAGCAGAGGCGGCCGTGGAGGTGATACGAGATAATGAACCATCGTTTTCCGCTCATTCAGCGCAGCCGTTCTGGCGCGCATTTGATTCCCACCCGCACTTCTGGTCTAAACACCTGCCGATGTTATACCCATCTCGGTGCTTCTCAGGATTCCAGAGCCGGTCACGCTTTGTGAAAACTGAACAAGGGCGCTCTTGTTAATACAGGAGTTTTCTCGTGGTTTCGCCGAACCTTGTCATACAGAGTTCGGATACGTGTTTTACAATGATATGAATAAGAAACCGGTCGCACGGTCTGGATTTCAGCATACTCTGCTGGGAAATGGAGCCGTTAATGGGTTGTTATCGCCGTATAACGCTGCGATAGTAGTCAACTGTTTTACACTTAATACAAAGAGTTGAGGTTCGCTATGTCTGACGACATGTCTTCGCTTTCGCCTTCGTCAGCAGGCGAACAGGGTGTACTACGTTCTATGCAGGAGGTTGCGATGAGCTCCCAGGAAGCCAGCAAGATGCTGCGCACTTACAATATTGCCTGGTGGGGCAATAACTACTACGACGTTAACGAGCTGGGCCACATCAGTGTCTGCCCGGATCCGGACGTCCCGGAAGCGCGCGTGGATCTCGCTAAACTGGTGAAAACCCGTGAAGCGCAGGGTCAGCGCTTGCCTGCACTGTTCTGCTTCCCGCAGATCCTGCAACATCGCCTGCGTTCTATTAATGCCGCGTTCAAACGCGCGCGGGAATCGTATGGTTATAACGGCGACTATTTCCTCGTTTACCCGATCAAGGTCAATCAGCACCGTCGCGTGATTGAGTCCCTGATCCACTCCGGCGAGCCGCTGGGCCTGGAAGCAGGCTCTAAAGCGGAGCTGATGGCGGTTCTGGCGCACGCGGGCATGACCCGGTCGGTGATCGTCTGTAACGGCTATAAAGACCGCGAATACATTCGTCTGGCGCTGATTGGCGAGAAGATGGGCCACAAGGTCTATCTGGTGATCGAGAAGATGACCGAAATCGCGATCGTGCTGGAAGAGGCCGAGCGTCTGAACGTGATCCCACGCCTTGGCGTGCGTGCGCGACTGGCGTCGCAGGGTTCCGGTAAATGGCAGTCTTCCGGCGGTGAAAAATCCAAGTTCGGCCTCGCGGCGAACCAGGTGCTTCAGCTGGTGGAAATTCTGCGCGAGCGCGGTCGTCTGGACAGCATTCAGCTGCTGCACTTCCACCTCGGTTCGCAGATGGCCAATATTCGCGACATCGCCACTGGGGTGCGTGAATCCGCGCGTTTCTACGTTGAGCTGCATAAGCTCGGCGTGAATATTCAGTGCTTTGACGTGGGCGGCGGCCTGGGCGTGGACTACGAAGGGACCCGCTCGCAGTCTGACTGCTCGGTAAACTATGGCCTGAACGAATATGCCAACAACATCATCTGGGCGATTGGCGATGCCTGCGAAGAGCACGGCCTGCCGCACCCGACGGTGATCACCGAATCCGGCCGCGCGGTCACCGCGCACCATACGGTGCTGGTCTCTAACATCATTGGCGTTGAGCGTAGCGAAATCACCGAAGCCACGCCTCCGGCAGACGATGCCCCACGTTCCCTGCAAAGCATGTGGGAAACCTGGCAGGAGATGCACGAGCCGGGCACGCGTCGTTCCCTGCGCGAATGGCTGCACGACAGCCAGATGGACCTGCACGATATTCACGTCGGCTACTCGTCAGGCACCTTCAGCCTGCAAGAGCGCGCGTGGGCGGAGCAGCTCTATCTGAATATGTGCCACGAAGTGCAGAAACAGCTCGATCCGAGCAACCGCGCGCACCGTCCAATTATCGACGAGTTGCAGGAGCGTATGGCGGACAAAATGTACGTCAACTTCTCCCTGTTCCAGTCGATGCCGGATGCCTGGGGTATCGACCAGCTGTTCCCGGTTCTGCCGCTGGAAGGGCTGAACCACGCCCCGGAACGCCGCGCCGTGCTGCTGGACATCACCTGTGACTCCGATGGCGCAATTGACCACTACGTCGATGGCGACGGTATCGCAACGACGATGCCAATGCCGGAGTACGATCCGGAGAACCCGCCAATGCTGGGCTTCTTTATGGTGGGGGCGTATCAGGAGATCCTCGGTAACATGCACAACCTGTTCGGTGATACCGAAGCGGTTGACGTGTTTGTCTTCCCTGACGGCAGCGTGGAGGTTGAGCTGTCCGACGAAGGGGACACCGTGGCGGACATGCTCGAATACGTTCAGCTGGATCCGAAAAAACTGCTCACCCAGTTCCGCGATCAGGTGAAAAACACCGGTCTGGACGATGCCTTGCAGCAGCAGTTCCTGGAAGAGTTTGAAGCGGGTCTGTACGGGTATACGTATCTGGAAGACGAGTAAGAAAACCCCCCTCTCCCTGTGGGAGAGGGGCGGGGTGAGGGCATCAGGCCGCTGTGCCGCCGATGCCCGGTGGCGCTGCGCTTACCGGGCCTACGAATGTAGGCCGGAGAAGGCGAAGCCGCCATCCGGCAGAATGCTATACTCACTTGAACCCATATGGATTAACGGCGATAATTCGCCCCAATATGCGATTTACGAATCAATCCCTTCCTCGTCGGGTTTAACGACGCGGAGGGGATTTTTTTTCATCTGTTTTTAATGTATCGACTTTATAAGAGGTCAGGACATGAGCACTTTAGGTCATCAGTACGATAACTCTCTGGTATCTAACGCGTTTGGTTTTTTACGCCTTCCGATGAACTTCCAGCCGTACGACAGCGATGCGGACTGGGTGATCACCGGCGTACCGTTCGACATGGCAACGTCCGGTCGCGCGGGTGGACGTCATGGCCCGGCGGCGATCCGTCAGGTTTCCACCAACCTGGCCTGGGAGCACAACCGCTTCCCGTGGAACTTCGACATGCGCGAGCGCCTGAACGTGGTGGACTGCGGCGATCTGGTGTACGCCTTCGGTGACGCGCGTGAAATGAGCGAAAAATTGCAGGCGCACGCCGAGAAGCTGCTGGCGGCCGGTAAACGCATGCTCTCCTTCGGCGGTGACCACTTCGTGACCCTGCCGCTGCTGCGCGCCCACGCGAAGCACTTCGGCAAAATGGCGCTGGTGCACTTCGATGCGCACACCGACACCTACGCGAACGGCTGTGAATTCGACCACGGCACCATGTTCTATACCGCGCCGAAAGAAGGCCTGATCGATCCAAACCACTCCGTGCAGATCGGCATCCGCACCGAGTTCGACAAAGACAACGGCTTCACCGTACTCGACGCGGGCCAGGTGAACGATCGCGGCGTGGACGATATTCTGTCTCAGGTTAAGCAGATCGTCGGCGATATGCCTGTCTACCTGACCTTCGACATCGACTGCCTTGATCCGGCATTCGCACCGGGTACCGGTACGCCGGTGATCGGCGGCCTGACATCAGACCGCGCCATCAAGCTGGTGCGCGGCCTGAAGGATCTGAACATCGTCGGGATGGACGTGGTGGAAGTAGCTCCGGCCTATGACCAGTCCGAGATCACCGCGCTGGCCGCGGCGACCCTGGCGCTGGAAATGCTCTACATCCAGGCGGCGAAAAAAGGCGAATAAGCCTTACGCGCTGATTGCTGCTGCGCGCCGCATGCGCAGCAGCAACATTCCCCCGGCAAGCAGGGTGACAACCTGCGAGACGACCAGCACCGAAAAGCCTGAACTGACCGACCCCACCGATCTCATCACCATCCCCATCAGCAGCGGAATAAACGCCGCGCAGATATTGCCGATCCCATTGATTATGCCGTAAGCGCTGCCCACCGCTTCCCGCGCGGCGTGATGCTGGATCACCGCCGGAATAGCCGCTCCCTGTAGCCCCCAGAAGACGTTAGCCGAAAGCATAAAGAGCGCCAGCCATGCGGGTTGATGGCTGAGCATCAGTGCGATCACGGAGAGTGCCGTCAACGTACCGCCCACCACAAACAGTACCGGCGCCTGTTCCGGCCGCATTTTGTCGAGCAGCACGCCGCCCAGAAACTTTGACCCCAGGCTCAGCAGGAAGGGGACCGCCGCAAGCATGCCCGTCGCGTGCAGCGAGAAGTGGTGCTCGTCACGCAGCCATGCGGGCAGCCACGCGCTGCTGCCCCACAGATAGCTCAGCGTGGCGATTTCAACCAGCAGGATCCAGCCCAGCAGCGGCGTCTGCCAGGCCAGCGTGAAGGTGTGAACAAACCCCGGTTTTTTCATCTTCACCGGGCTGTGTGGCGCGGGCAGAAAACGCCAGATGAGCCCGCCGCCCAACACCAGATTCATCACCGCCAGGGCGTAAAACGACCCGGCCCAGCCCAGATGCGACATCAGCCAGGTCACCAGCGGAAAGCCCACGGCCAGCCCGAGCGAGACGCCCAGCGCGGTCACGGCGTTGGGTTTGCCGATCTCTTGCGCGCTAAAGTTATCGCTGATAAAGCGCGTTTTCAGTGAAAAAAGCGGTCCCTCCGCGATCCCCAGAATCACGCGGGCGATGAGCATTCCCGTCAGCGAGCCGAGCAAAGGTGAAGCCGCGCAGACCGCGGCCCAAATCGCAATGCTGCTTAATAATCCTTGCCGATAATGAAGTTTGCTTTCAATAACTGGCGTTAATAATAAAGCGGAAAACCCATAACCCAGAAGAAAGCAGGTCATGAGCAGGCCCTGTAACATTCTGTTTTCATTTAACTGAAAATGTTCGGCAAATTCCGGGTTTAAAATCATTACCGAGATATTTACCCGATCGACGTAGGAAATAATAATGAGTAATAAAAGCGCTATCGTGCCTTGCCATCTTGCCGTCATCATGTCCGCCTTACGTTTTTTGTAACTTATATTTTTCATCAATGTGATTGTCACGGAGCTAAAATGGTTCACCTGTGAAACTCTTTGTTTATTAAAGATAAATTAAAGTTTCGTTTCACAGGTGAAACGCGAAAGAGGTGACGTTCATTTATTTTTAGAGAGTAAAAAGAAAAGAAGTCAATATCTTTTAATGAAAATAAGAGACCATTAAAAAAACGTATTTCTCACGCTGCAATAATGAAAATTTCATATCGCTGCATTTTTTCGTGATCCCTTGCACACTTAGTTAATTAATTGCCGATCGATTAACAAATTCGTCACATTGTCGCTTGACGAAACATTCATCGCTTTTATATTGACCGTATTAAATAAGAAACAGAGTTTCATATATGAAACAAAAGCCTGGAGGATCGTGATGAGCTGGATAGGCGTATGTGACGCAGAACAAGTACAGGAAGATTTCCCTTTTAGCGGCAACGTCGACGGTAAAGAGATCGGCGTTTACCTGATCGACGGTGAATATTACGCGCTGGAGGACGTATGCCCGCACGCCTATGCCCTGCTGAGTCAGGGCTTCGTGGAAGACGGCAAGGTGGAATGCCCGCTGCACGAGGCGGTGTTCGACGTCAAAACTGGCCAGTGCCTGCACGGCCCCGGTGGTCGCAACCTCAACCGCTACCCGGTTCGGGTCTTTGAAAATCAAATCCAGATTACCTTCGTCGAGGAGACCGTGGCATGAGCGACACCCTGAACTACAACCCGGCGTTGCCGGAAAGCCGCCAGTTTACCCCGCCGGCAGAGGGCGGTAATGGCGCCATTCATAAGCCGGGTGATTACACCAACCTGATCTGGCAGACCCGCAGCCGCGAGCCGGAAAGCTGGGAAGTGAAGCTGATTGCGACGCTGGAAGATCTCTTCGAGCAGGGCGTTGAAACCTTGCCGGAGCTGGTAAGCGGGCTGAACGCGGTGCGTATGCACGACCAGCAGGGCGAGCCGTGGAGCGACGCCAGTTTCCAGGCATTCTTACAGGTTAACGGCTACTGAGGGCAACGTGATGACGACGACCGTACAACATTATCTGGATAAAGGTCTGCGCGGCCTCTGGTATCCGGTGCTGGCGAGCTGGGAAGTGCAGTCTGCGCCGGTGGGCATCACCCGCCTGGGCGAGCAGATTGTGGTCTGGCGCAATAAAGATGGCCAGGTGCAGGCGCTGGAGGACCGCTGCCCGCACCGCGGCGCGCGCCTGTCGATGGGCTGGAACCTCGGGGACCGCATTGCCTGCTGGTATCACGGCGTAGAGGTGGCGGGCAACGGCGAGGTGAAAGACGTGCCCGCCGTGGATAAATGTCCGCTGGTCGGCCAGCAGTGCGTGCGCAGCTATAACGTGCAGGAGGCGCACGGCGCTATCTTCCTGTGGTTTGGCGTCACCGCGGACCAGCAGCCGGACGAACTGACCTTCCCGGATGAACTCGCCGACACGGAAAACTTCAGCAACTTCCTCTGCACCGCCGCGTGGAAATGCAATTACCAGTACGCGCTGGAAAACGTGATGGACCCGATGCACGGCACCTATCTGCACTCCTCGTCGCACTCGATGGCGGAAGGGGATCGCAAGGCCGACATGGTGCTCCAGCCGACCAAAACCGGTTTTATTTTCGAGAAGAAAGGGCAGAGCGGCGTCAATTTTGACTGGGTGGAGCTGGGCAACAGCGGCACCTGCTGGATGCGCCTCTCCATTCCGTACAAGAAGCGCTTCGGACCGGGCGGCCACTTCTTTATCGTCGGCATGGTGGTGCCGGAAGATAACGACAACTGCCGCGTCTTCTTCTGGCGCATCCGCCGCGTGCAGGGCTGGCAGCGCGATATGTGGCGCTTCATGTACCGCAACCGTCTGGAAAAACTGCACTGGGAAGTGCTGGAGCAGGACCGCGTGGTGCTGGAGAGCCTGGCGCCAAACGCGCGCGATCATGAATACCTGTATCAGCATGACGTTGGCCTCTCGCGCCTGCGCCGCATGATGCAAAAGGCCGCCAAAGAGCAGTTGGCGATGCGTGAAGCACAGCAGGGAGCCGCCTGATGAATGGGCTGCTGAGCGGCAAGCGCATCGTGGTGACCGGCGCCGCGCGCGGGCTGGGCTACCACTTTGCCCAGGCCTGCGCGGAGCAGGGCGCGGCGGTGGTGATGTGCGACATCCTCAAAGGCGAGCTGGCCGAGAGTGCCCACCGGCTGCGCGAGCAGGGCTATGCGATCGAATCGCACGTTATCGATCTGGCCGATCAGCACTCTATCGACCAGGTGTTCAGCGCCATTGGCGAGCAAGGGCAGATTGACGGCCTGGTGAACAACGCGGCGATGGCGACGGGCGTGGGCGGCAAAAACATGCTTGATTACGATCCGGATCTCTGGGATCGGGTGATGAGCGTCAACGTCAAAGGCACCTGGCTGGTGACGCGCGCCGCCGTGCCGCTGCTGCGCGAAGGGGCAGGCATTGTGAACGTGGCGTCCGACACCGCGCTGTGGGGCGCGCCGCGCCTGATGGCCTACGTTGCCAGCAAGGGGGCCGTGATTGCCATGACCCGTTCAATGGCGCGCGAACTGGGGGAAAAACGTATCCGGATCAACGCCATCGCACCGGGGCTAACCCGCGTCGAGGCGACGGAATATGTCCCCGCCGAACGGCATCAGCTCTACGAAAACGGACGCGCGTTAACCGGCGCGCAGCAGCCGGAAGATGTCACCGGCAGCGTGGTCTGGCTGCTTAGCGATCTGTCGAGGTTTATCACCGGACAGCTGATCCCGGTCAACGGCGGTTTTGTCTTTAACTAAGGTAGGGCGATGATGGCAAACGATCAGGAAGTGAAGTATCTGGTGCCGGGGCTGGAGCGCGGTTTACAGCTGCTGTTGGCCTTTGGTGAGCAGCATAGCGATCTGACCTTTGCCGAACTGCACCGGCTGGTGGATATGCCGAAGGCCACCGCCTATCGCGTGGTACAGACGCTGGAGTACATGGGATTTCTGGAGCGTAACACGCGCACCAATACCTTTTCGCTGGGCATGAACGTGCTGCGTCTTGGCTTTGAGTACATCGCCTCGTTGGACGTGGCGCAGGTCGGCCAGCCGGTGATCGAGCAACTGCGCGACGTGAGCCAGTGCAGTAGCCATCTGGCGATCCGCGACGGGCGCGACATTATCTACATCGCCCGCGTCAGCGCCGCCGGGTCGCGCATCAACCAGGTCAGCATTGGTACCCGCCTGCCGGTGCACTGCACCTCGCTGGGCCGCATGCTGTTGACCGATATTTCCCGCGCTGATTTCGAACAGCTGTTCCCGCATGAGCGTCTGCCGGGCAACACGCCGGGGCAGCTTCACGACCGTGAAGCCCTGTGGCAGATGGTGCAGCAGGACAAAGCCCGCGGGTATGTCATCGGCGAATCCTTCTTCCGCCACGGCATCTCTTCCATCGTCTACCCGGTGTATGACCGAAGCGGCCGCGTGGCGGCGGTGGTCAGCATTCTGGTGCCGTCGGAGGAGATCCCGCAGAGCGACCGCGAGCGCCTGCAAAACGAGGTTCGCCTCGCGGCGGATAAAATTTCTGGCTTCTTAGGGTATTTGTCACAGGCCAGTTAAATCAGTGAGTTAACGTCAGGCGCTTGACTGCGTCGGGCATGTTTTACGCCCAATCTGGGCCAGATGAGGCAACGAACGATGAGTGTAACCGGAATTGAAAAGCTGGAATTTGGTGTGGAAGACCTGACGCACTGCGCCAAATTTATGCGTGATTTTGGCCTGACGGGCGATGCCAGCGGCCAGCGTTTCACCACCCTGAGCGGCGCGCGCGTGGAGCTTAACCCGATCGACAGCCCCGACCTGCCGCCCGCGTTTGAAGCGGGCAACACCCTGCGCCGCATGACCTGGGCGGTTGCCAGCCAGTCTGATCTGGACGCGCTGCGCCCGAAGCTGGCGCAACAGCCAGGTTTTCGTGAAGTGGGCGACGCGCTGGAGTGCCTGGACCCGAACGGCATGACGCTGCGCGTGCAGGTGACCCAGCAAACTGACGTGGAGCTGAACGTCGAGCCGATTAACCAGTGGGGCGATGCCCGCCGTATCGACACCCCCAGCCCGGTTTACGATCGCGCCCAGCCGATCAACGTGGGGCATGTGGTGTTCTTCGTGGAAGAGCTGGCGGCAGTGGAGAAATTCTACCGCGAGGTGCTCGGCTTCCAGGTCTCGGACCGCTATATCAACCGCGCCGTGTTCCTGCGCTGCGGCGTGCGCGGCGGCCATCACAACCTGTTCCTGCTGCAACTGCCGAACCGCAAGCGCGGCCTCAACCACGTGGCCTTCACCGTGCGCGACATCCACGAGGTGATCGGCGGCGGTATCGCGATGAATAAACATGACTGGAGCACCTTTATCGGGCCGGGCCGTCATCCGGTGTCGTCGGCGTACTTCTGGTACGTCAACAGCCCGACCGGCGGGGCGTTTGAGTATTACACCAACGATGATTATCTGACGGAAAACTGGCAGCCGCGTGAGCTGGAGCATTCGCTGGTCTCCTTTACCGAGTGGGCGGTGGAAGGCGGGATTGACCACGACACGCGCCGTCAGCAGAAAAAGCCGGAGGCGGTATGACATCGCGCATTGTCATTATCGGCGGCGGTCAGGCGGGCGGCTGGGCGGCGAAAACCCTGCGCGATGAGGGTTTCGACGGCGAGATTTGCGTGGTAGCGGAAGAAGAATGGGATTTCTACGAGCGCCCGCCGCTGTCGAAAGCGTCTTTGCTGGAGCCGAACGCGGCGCTCCCAAGGCTGTTTACCGACGAGGTGCAGCAGGCGCTGAACCTGGCCTGGTACCGGCCGCTGCGCGCTGAATCTGTCGATCGCGATGAGAAAAAAGTTGTTCTTAGCAACGGCGAGCGGCTTAGTTACAACATCCTTTTAATCGCTACCGGCGGTCGGGCGCGCCTGCCTTCGCAGGCGTGGGCCAGCCATCCGCAGGTCTATACCCTGCGCCACTGGCAGGACGCGCAGCGCCTGAAAAGTCGTCTGGCGGAAAGTAAAAAACTGGCGATCGTCGGCGGCGGCTGGATCGGACTGGAGATTGCTGCCTCGGCGCGGAAAAGCGGCGTGGCGGTCACCCTGTTCGAGCAGCAGCCCGCGCTGTGCATGCGCTCGGTGAGCGGCGAGGTGTCGCAGCGCCTGGAGGCCATCCACCGCGAGCAGGGGGTGGAGATCCGTACCGGCTGCGGTGCGCTGGAGCTGGAGGACGACGGCGGCCTGCCGGTCATCCACTGCGACGGCCAGCGTGAAACCTTTGATGCGGTCGTGGTTGGGATCGGCGTCGATCTCAATCTGGAGCTGGCGCGCGATGCGGGGCTGAAAACCGGGCGCGGGATCGTGGTGGATGCCCAGGGACGCACCTCGGATCCATTCATCTTTGCCGCAGGAGATGTCGCCCAGCACCATCACTACGGCTTGTGCATCCAGTCCTGGGCCTTCGCCCAGAATCAGGCGGTGGCGACGGCGAAAGCGATGCTCAACCCGGATGCGCCAGGCTACGACGACGCGCCGTGGCTGTGGTCGGATCAATACCAGCACAATATTCAGATCCTCGGTATTCCGCAGCCAGGCAGCAGAACGGTCGTGCGTAAAGAGGCGCTGTACTTCTCGCTGGACGACAACGGGAGGCTGACGCAGCTGGTGGCGTTCGACGATGCGCGTACCGTCAAGCTGGCGAAGCGCTGGATGGCGGCGGGGCGGGATCTGTCCGACGTGCCGCTCGCCGACCCGACCTTTTCACTGATGTCACTGCGATAGCTAACCCGCACCCGTAGGGGGAGAGATGACCACACTCGAGACTAACACCGCACCGGTTGAGGCGAGCGGTGAGGGGACCCGCACGCCCGAAAAAGCGGTGCGCTGGGCCATCCCGCTGTCGCTGCTGGCCTGCGTGCTGCTGGCGTTTTTCGACAAAATCAGCATCGCGGCGCTCTTTTCGGATACCCATTTCCAGCAGGCGATGGGCATTGATTTCGACACCACGCGTCTCGGCATTTTGATGAGCGCTTTCCTGCTGAGCTATGGCTTCTCATCGGTGTTTTTAAGCGGTTTAGGCGACAAAATCGCGCCGCTGCGCCTGCTCACCGGGATGATGGCGGTGTGGTGCGTGCTGATGGTGGCGATGGGCTTTACCCATAACTACACGCTGATGATCGTCCTGCGTATTCTGCTGGGCGTGGCGGAAGGACCGCTGTTCCCGCTGGCCTTCGCCATCGTACGTCACAACTTCCCGCAGCATTTACAGGCACGCGCCACCATGCTGTGGCTGCTGGGGACCCCGGTGGGCGCGGCGATTGGTTTCCCGCTTTCCCTCTGGCTGCTGAACACCTTTGGCTGGCAGAGCACTTTCTTTGTGATGGCCATGCTTACCGTGCCGGTGCTTATCTTTGTGCGCATTGGTCTGCGCGGGATCCGCCTGGAGGCAAAACCCGGCACCTCGCAGGCGTCCCGGGACGAGCGGCGCGCGGCGCGGCGTGAGCTGTTCGTCAGCCCGCACTTCTGGATCATCTGCATCTTTAACATCGCTTTCCTGACCTATCTGTGGGGCATCAACGGCTGGCTGCCGGGCTACCTGATCAAAGGCAAAGGCATTCATCTGGAGCACGCGGGCTGGCTGTCGTCGATGCCGTTCATCGCCATGCTGGCAGGGGAAGTGATTGGCGCGTGGCTCTCGGACAGGGTCGATAAGCGCGCGGCGGCATGCTTTATCTCCATGGCGGGGGCGGCCGTCGGGCTGGCGGCGGTGATGCACCTTGATACCCCGCTGGCCGTCATCGCGGCGATGAGCTTCAGCACCTTTATGTGGGGCACCGGCGCACCCAACATTTTCGCCCTGCTGGCGAAGGCCACCCATCCCCGGGTGAGCGCCACGGCGGGCGGTATCTTCAACGGGCTGGGAAACTTTGCGGGCGCGCTGTCGCCGGCGGTGATGGGTGCGCTTATCGCCTTCACCCACAGCATGGATTCCGGGCTGATTTTTCTGGCGGTGATGGCGGCGGTGGGCTGCGTCCTGTTACTGCCGCTGCTGAGACGTTACTGAGGAGAGTGTCATGACTGATTCAACCGTAACCAACACAACAGGCATCAAACCTGACCACCTGACGATGGAAGAGTGGGTCGAGTCGCGCATCGCGCGCTTCGAAGGGCGTAAATACGACTGGAACGCGCTGAAGTTCCAGGCCGATTTTGACCCGAAATACCGCCGGGCGCAGATGCGCTACATCGGCACCGGCGCAACGGGCGTCGCGAACGACACCAACACCGTGCAGGCGGACCATTTTACCTTCTCCACCATGGTGCTGCCGTCGAAGTGCGAAGGACCGCTGCACCTGCACGACGACGTGGAAGAGGTGTTCTTCATGCTCAAGGGGCAGATCACGCTGATGATCCAGGACGGCGACAACTACACCGAAACCGTGCTGCGTGAGCGTGATCTGATCTCCGTTCCGCCGGGTATCTATCGCGGGCTGTTTAACCACGGCGAAGAAGAAGCGCTGATGTGCGTCATGCTGGGGACCAACAAGCCGGAAATCCCAACCTATCCGTCCGACCATCCGCTTTCCAAAGTGAAGCGGAACTAAGGGGGGCATGATGACGGGTTTTCGTGAACAGGGAAGCGGCATACCGCTGGTGCTGCTGCACGGGATCAGCTCCGGCGCCGCCTCCTGGCACAAGCAGATGGCGCTGAACGGTTTTCGCGTACTGGCGTGGGACATGCCCGGTTACGGCGAAAGCCCGATGCTGGCCGTAGCGCGGGCGAACGCGGGGGATTACGCCGACGCGCTGGCGGCCATGCTGGATCGCGCCGGTGTCTGGCAGACAGTGCTGGTCGGCCATTCCCTGGGGGCGCTGGTGGCCAGCGCCTTTGCCGCGAAGTTCCCTGAGCGCGTCATCCATCTGGTGCTGGCCGACGCCGCGCAGGGGTACGGCAATGCCGCGCCGGAGCAGCGGGAGCAGGTCTGGCGCAACCGCGAGCAGCAGATGGCGCTGGGGGGCGACATCCTCGCCCAGACCCGCGCCGCGAAGCTGCTGCGCCCCGGCGCGCGCGCGGAAGATATCGCCACCGTCGCGGCGGGCATGCGGGCGCTGCGCCCGGAAGGCTACCTCGCTGCCGCATGGATGCTGGCACATGACGACATTCACGGCTGGCTTAAACGCTACTCCGGCACGTTTGAAGTCTGGTGCGGCGAGCAGGATGCCATCACCCAGCCGGAACTTGTTCAGGGTCTGGCGCTGCGCTACGGCATGCCGTTTATCGCCATTCCGCAGGCCGGGCACGCCAGCTATCTCGATAACGACGCGTTTTTCAACCAACAGCTTTTACGCATTAACGAAGAGGTGCGCGATGAATGCACAAATTGACGGGCGCGTAGCGGTCGTTACCGGCGGTTCTTCCGGCATTGGCTTTGAAACGCTGCGCCTGCTGCTGGGTGAAGGGGCGAAAGTCGCCTTCTGCGGCCGTGACCCGGACCGGCTCGCCAGCGCCCATGCGACGCTGCAAAACGAATTTCCCCACGGGGAGATTTTTGCTTACCGCTGCGACGTGCTGAACGCCGACGAAGTTCAGGCCTTCGCGGATGCGGTGCAGGCGCGTTTTGGCGCGGCGGATATGCTGATCAACAACGCCGGGCAGGGCTACGTGGCGCACTTCCATGACACCCCGCGCGAGGCGTGGCTGCACGAAGCCGAACTCAAACTGTTCGGGGTGATTAACCCGGTGCAGGCGTTTCAGCCTCTGCTGGAGCAGTCCGACATTGCCTCTGTTACCTGCGTGAACTCCCTGCTGGCGCTACAGCCGGAGGAGCACATGATCGCCACCTCCGCCGCTCGTGCCGCGCTGCTGAACATGACGCTGACACTGTCGAAAGAGCTGGTGGGCAAAGGTATTCGCGTCAATTCCATTCTGCTCGGCATGGTGGAATCCGGCCAGTGGCAGCGCCGCTTTGAAAACCGGGCGGACAAAAGCCAGAGCTGGCCGGAATGGACGGCGGATATCGCGCGCAAGCGCGGCATTCCGATGGCGCGCCTCGGCAAGCCGCAGGAGCCCGCGCAGGCGCTGCTGTTCCTCGCTTCGCCGCTGGCCTCGTTTACCACCGGCGCGGCGCTGGACGTTTCCGGCGGCTTCTGCCGCCATCTGTAAGGACACATCATGAAAAAGGTAATGTTGATTGGTTTTGGCGCCATGGCGCAGGCGGTGATTGAGCGCCTGCCCGCCGGCGTGGCTATCGGCTGGATCGTGGCGCGCGCGTCTCACCATGCCGCCATTCACGACCAGTTTGGCAATGCGGTCGAGGCGCTGACGTCGCCGATGGCGTGCGCACAAACGCCGGATCTGGTGCTGGAATGCGCCAGCCAGCAGGCGGTGGCCCAGTACGGGGAAGAGATCCTGCGTCGCGGCTGGCATCTGGCCGTCATTTCCACCGGCGCGCTGGCGGACAGCGCGCTGGAGCAGCGTCTGCTCGCTGCGGGCGGAAAACTGACCCTGCTTTCCGGTGCGGTGGCCGGTATCGACGGGCTGGCGGCGGCGAAAGAGGGCGGCCTTGAGCGCGTTACCTATCAGTCGCGCAAAAGCCCGGCCAGCTGGCGCGGCAGCTATGCCGAGCAGCTTATCGATCTGAATGCGGTGTCAGAGGCAAAGGTTTTCTTCGAGGGCAGCGCCCGCGAGGCGGCGCGCCTGTTCCCGGCGAACGCCAACGTGGCGGCGACCGTGGCGCTCGGCGGCGTCGGGATGGACGACACCCGCGTGCAGCTGATGGTTGACCCGGCAACGAAACGTAACACCCACACGCTCCACGTGGAAGGATTGTTCGGCGAGTTTCATCTGGAGCTGAGCGGACTGCCGCTGGCTTCTAATCCTAAAACCTCCACCCTGGCGGCACTGAGCGCGGTGCGCGCCTGCCGCGAGCTGGCCCTGAGCTGAGGAGAGACGATGGACGATCTGAAGATTTTTATCGGCGGCCAGTGGCGACACGGCGGCGGCAACCCGATGCAGAGCCACTTCCCGGCAGACGGGTCGATCAACGCGACGCTGAACGCCGCCAGTCTGGATGACCTGGAGGAGGCGGTAGACGCCGGAGAGCGCGCCTGGCGCGATCCCGCATGGCGTAACAGCCTGCCGCATATGCGCGCGAAGATCCTGTATAAGGTTGCCGATCTCATTGAATCCCGCGTCGACGCGCTGGCGCAGATGCAGAGCCGTGATAACGGCAAGCCGCTGGCGGAAGCGCGCGGGCTGGTGATGAGCGCGGCGGGAACGGCGCGCTACTTTGCCGCCGCCTGCGAGCTGCTGGAAGGGGAACTGCCCACGCCGCGCCAGCCGGATCTGCTGACGCTGAGCCGCTATGAGCCGCTCGGCGTGGTGGCGGCCATCACGCCGTGGAACTCGCCGATTGCCAGCGAAATGCAGAAGGTCGCACCGGCGATTGCCGCCGGGAACGCGGTGATCCTCAAGCCCGCTGAAGCCACGCCGCTGATGGCGCTGGAGCTGGCGCGGATTTTTGAACAGGCCGGGCTGCCCGCCGGGCTGCTGAGCGTGTTGCCGGGCAAAGGCTCGGTGATTGGCGATGCGCTGGCGCGTCATCCTCGCGTGCGCAAAATTTCCTTTACCGGCGGTACCACCACGGGCCGTCATCTGGCGCACGTGGCGGCGGAAAAACTGATCCCGGCCTCGCTGGAGCTGGGCGGCAAATCGCCGACCATCGTGCTGGAGGATGCTGATATCGAACAGGCCGCGCGCGGGATCTGCTATGGCATTTTCAGCTCGGCGGGGCAGGCGTGTATCGCCGGGTCGCGGCTGTTTATCCACGAGAGCATTTACGCCCCGCTGATGGCGGGGCTGCTGGAATTAACTCGCGGGCTGCGCGTCGGACACCCGTTTACCGACGGCGTGCATGTCGGACCGCTGATCGGCGAAAAACATCGCCAGAGCGTGATCGAGTACGTCGAACTGGCGAAGCGTGAAGGGGGCCGCGTGCTGTGCGGCGGTGAGATACCCGCCGATCCCGCTCTGGCAAACGGCAGCTTTTTCCTGCCCACGATTATCGAAGGGCTGAGCAACAGCGCCCGCGCCTGTCAGGAAGAGATCTTCGGCCCGGTGCTGGTGGCGATGCCGTTTGGCGATGAAGCCACGCTTATCCGCGAGGCGAACGACTCGGTTTACGGCCTGGCGGCGGGGATCTGGACGCGCGATACCGGACGCGCCCTGCGTCTCAGCGAGCAGCTGGAGGCAGGCACGGTGTGGATCAACACCTACAAGGTTTTTGCGATTTCGACCCCGTTCGGGGGCTTTAAAGAGAGCGGTCTGGGCCGCGAGAAGGGTATTCAGGGGCTGAAAGCCTGGATGCAACAAAAGAGCATTTATCTGGCGACGGGTAACAGCGTCAACCACTGGTGCGACTGAGAAAGGGTGAGCAATGAGCGAAATGATAACCGTCGGCGACGCCATCGCCAGAACGCTGGAGCAGTATCAGGTTGAGGCCATCTACGGCGTCATCTCCATTCACAACCTGCCGATCGCGGATGCGGTTGGGCAGCGGGGCCATATCCGCTTTGTGCCTGCGCGCGGTGAAGCCGGTTCCGTCACCATGGCCGATGCCCACGGGCGCTTTTCCGGTCTCGGCGTGGCGCTGACCAGCACCGGCGCGGGGGCCGGGAACGCGGTAGGCGCGCTGGTGGAAGCCATGAATGCCTGCACGCCGCTGCTGCATTTAACCGGGCAGGTAGAGAAAGCCTGGCTGGACGCCGACACCGGGTTTATCCATGAAACCCGTGACCAGCTGACCTTCCTGAAGGCCAGCTCAAAACGGGCGTACCGCATCAGCAATGCGAATCAGGCGATAGCGATTCTGCATAAAGCTATCCAGGACGCGCAGACCCCGCCGTGCGGACCGGTCTCGGTGGAAATCCCGATTGATATTCAGGGCGCCAAAATTCCGCTGTCGCTGGTGACTAAACCGGTTAAACCGGCATCGGTTCCAGCCGTGGATACCGAAATGGTTGACGCGCTGTGGGCGCAGCTCAAACAGGCGAAACAGCCGCTGCTGTGGCTGGGGGGCGGGGCGCTGGGCAGCGCAGACGCGGTTAAAACGCTGGCGGATGCGGGCATCACCGTGATTTCCAGCACCCATGCGCGCGGCGTGCTGCCGGACAGCCACCGCGCCAGCCTTCGCGCGTTCCACAACTCGCCGTCGGTTGAGGCGCTGATCGCGCAGTGCGATTTTACGCTGGTCGCCGGTTCACGCCTGCGCAGCAACGAAACCCGTTCCTGGACGCTTGAGCTGCCTTCCCCGCGGGTGCAGATCGATATCGACCCGGCGGCGGCAAGCCGTAACTACCTGATGGATAGCACGTTGATAGCCGATTGTTCAGCGGTGCTTGGCGCGCTGGCTGAAAAAGTGCAGGGCCGCGAGTGGGGCAGTCCCCAGTGGGATATGCAGGTGCAGCAGGCGGTCGGGCAAGCCGAACAGGGGCTGCGCGAGCAGTGCGGCGCCTATGCGAAGCTTAACGACGCCATAGCAAAAGCCCTGCCGACAGACGGCCTGCTGGTGCGCGATATCACCGTGTCCGGCAGCCTGTGGGGTAGCCGCCTGTTCAGGGCTAACGGTCCGATGATGAACATTCACTCCCTCGCCGGGGCGATTGGTATGGGGCTGCCGATGGCCATCGGCACCGCGATTGCCAACCCGCAGCGCAAGGTGGTGGGGCTGGTGGGCGACGGCGGCCTGAGCCTCAATTTAGGCGAGCTGGCGACGCTGGCGCAGGAGAAAGCTAACGTGACGCTGCTTGTCATGAACGACGGGGGCTACGGCGTAATGCGTGGTATTCAGGATAAATATTTTGGCGGGCGTCAGTACTATAACGAACTGCATACGCCGGACTTTACCCTGCTGGCGCAGGCGATTGGCCTTCAGGCGTGGAGCGTTGAGCGGGCAGAGGATTTTGATGCGGTGATGACGGAGGCGCTGGCGATGCCGGGGCCGTCGGTAGTGGAAGTGCGGATGGGGCAGATTGGCGCCCTTAAGTTTGCGGGGCCGCCGCAGAAGACGCTTTACTAGCTGTTTCCCCCTCATCCTAACCCTCTTCCACAGGGAGAAAACGGTAGGCCGGGTAAGGCGAAGCCGCCACCCGGCTTTTTTCATCAGAACACGTTAAACGGGTATTCCACGTAAGCGCGGATCTCGTCCCCGCCCACGTTGTACTCGCTGGCGTTGCTGGAGACGCGCAGTACGGAGTAGCGCAGCTTCAGCTTCAGATCTTTCGCCGGGCCATCCTGCACCTGGTACTGGATCTGGTTAAACCACTCGTGCTCTTTGCCATTGCTGGTTTCAGAGGTTTTGATGTTATCGCCGCGCACGTAGGCGGTGGTCCAGCTCAGGCCCGGTAAACCAAGGCCGCCAAAGTCCAGACCGTAGGATGCCTGCCAGGAACGTTCATCTTCGCCGTTGAAATCAGACCAGTAGGAGTTCGCCAGCCAGATGGTGTTACCGCCGTCACCCACGCCGCCTTTGTCGCGATAGCCGCCGTAGTTGTAGCCGGTACTGCCGCTGCTCTGCTGGTACGCCACTTTGAACGTGTGAATGTCCCAGATATAGCTCGCTGCCAGGCTCCAGATGGTGTTGCTGAGGCCCGTGTTGAGGCTGTCCGCGTAATGCTGGTCGAGACGGGAGTTATAGCCGTTGAAGTCGAGCACCAGCTGCTGCCCGGTACTGAAAGGCTGTTTGAAGTTCATGCCCAGGTACTGCTTGTTCATCACCTCTTCGTTATGAGAGGCGTACAGCGCGCCGCTGAACTGGTCGTTAAACTGATAGCTCGCACCGCCGAAGGAGAGGCTCTTCAGTCCGCTGTCGTGGCGGTCATCGCTTTTACGCTGCTCGTCGGTGAAGTAACCGGCGTTGACTTCCAGACCGTCGATCTCTTTCGAGGTCAGCAGGGTGCCGGTGTAGCTTTCAAACAGCAGGCGGGAGCTGTCGGATGTAATGATTGGCAGTTCAGGACGCTGGTTCCCGTAGCTCAGCACGGTATTGGAGATGCGCATTTTGGCCGTCGCGCCAAACTTTGCCAGATCGGATTTTGCCCGGCCGTCGTCTTCCTGCTTAAAGAAGTCGATGCCGCCCGCGCCGCTCTTGCCGCGGCCACCGTCCAGACGCACGCCATACTGCGCGATACCGTCCACGCCGAAGCCCACCAGCCCTTCGGTATAGCCGGATGCAAACGTGGCGATGATCCCCTGACCCCATTCGGCTTTGTCCTGCTGGCCCTGATGGTAGTCGCGGCTGATATACGCATTGCGTAAAAACAGATCCAGATGGCTGTCGTCAATAAAACCCTTGCTGTCGGATTGCTGGCTTGCGGCGGCAGGTAATGCGGCAAATAAACTTAAAGCAATTAATGATAATTCTTTTTTCACGGAGGGAACGTCTCTGTCTGGATATATTAATTTGAATAACTGCGGAAGAGATAATTACCGGAAAAAGTAACCTTTGCAATAATTATGTGACCAGACATTTCAGAGTGGCAGGGTAGATTTGGCGGGGCTTTCAGGGGTGTTATCGATACGTGCTTTTAAGTTAACAATTCATGCGAAATAAAAAGGAGGCAAAACTGCCTCCTTCTGAAATTATTTAATTCCGTCTGCCGCCATACGGTCGCGAATATGCTGCGCACGCTCTTCCGAAGCCGGGTGATCGTCAAACATGGAGCTTTGACGGCCCTCCTCCAGTTTCGCCAGTTTTTCGAAGCTGGTAGCTAAACCCGATGGATTGATGCCGCGTTTGCGCAACAGATCGTAAGAGTAGTCATCCGCTTCCGACTCCTGACGCTGGGAGAACTGCGAGTTCACCAGTTTTTCGCCCACGTCGCCCAGCTGCGACTGGGACAGGCTGCCGACGATGCCGCCCGCAGAGGCCGCCGCTGCGCGCACGGCATTGGTGCCCAGCGCAACCTGCATCCCTTTCTTCACGTGACCCAGTGCAACGTGACCCATTTCATGGCCGATCACCGCTTCCACTTCGTTGTCGGTCATCATGTCCATCAGGCCGCTGTAAACGCGGATACAGCCGTTCGCCATCGCAAAGGCGTTGACGTCTTTCGCCATATACACCTTGTAGTTCACCGGCTGACCGTTAATGTTGTCGCCCAGCGCGGAAGCAATCTTGTTCAGACGCTGCGTGTAGGTGCTGTTTGCCGGGGCAAGCGTAGCTTTTCCATCCATATCCTTACAGGCCTCGTCGCTCAACGCTTTCACCTGCGCATCGCTCAATGAGTAGGCCTGAAAAGCTTCTGCGCCTGAGGTCATCAGGCCGTTAGAATCCATATTCTGACAGCCGCTTAGCAGGAGCGTTGTTCCCACAGCCAGCCCGATTGCACGCATTTTCATGATGTTGCTTCCGTACTCGTTAATCTGAATTAATTCCGAAAAATGCACCGTCAACGAAGCCGGTGTCGGGCTAAGTATAAGGAATATCGACAGAGGCGGGCGAGCAGATTGCGCAACATGCGAGCATGATCCAGAGATTTCTTAAGCTGCAAAAGAATGGTCCATGTACATGCCCTGCGGCTTGGGTTACATTGTTGGCACTTTTTTCCGGCGTAGCCCAAAACGCGCTGTCGTCAAGGGCATGGCCTTTAACAGTCCGATCTGGAGTTAAAATGTCCTCACGTAAAGAGCTTGCTAATGCTATTCGTGCGCTGAGCATGGACGCAGTACAGAAAGCCAAATCCGGCCACCCGGGCGCCCCTATGGGCATGGCTGACATCGCCGAAGTCCTGTGGCGTGATTTCCTTAACCACAACCCGCAGAACCCGGCATGGGCAGACCGCGACCGTTTCGTGCTGTCTAACGGCCACGGCTCTATGCTGATCTACAGCCTGCTGCACCTCACTGGCTACGATCTGCCAATCGAAGAGCTGAAAAACTTCCGTCAGCTGCACTCCAAAACTCCAGGTCACCCGGAAGTGGGCTACACCGCTGGCGTTGAAACCACTACCGGTCCGCTAGGTCAGGGCATCGCTAACGCCGTAGGGATGGCGATTGCAGAGAAGACCCTGGCGGCGCAGTTTAACCGTCCTGGCCACGACATCGTTGACCACTTCACCTACGCCTTCCTGGGCGACGGCTGCATGATGGAAGGCATTTCTCACGAAGTGTGCTCCCTGGCAGGCACCCTGAAGCTGGGTAAACTGGTTGCGTTCTACGACGACAACGGCATCTCCATCGACGGTCATGTTGAAGGCTGGTTCACTGACGACACCGCCGCACGTTTCGAAGCTTACGGCTGGCACGTTGTGCGCGGCGTTGATGGCCACGATGCTGACTCGATTAAACGTGCCGTAGAAGAAGCGCGCGCCGTGACCGACAAACCGTCCCTGCTGATGTGCAAAACCATCATCGGCTTCGGTTCTCCGAACAAAGCGGGCACTCACGACTCCCACGGCGCACCGCTGGGCGACGCGGAAATTGCACTGACCCGTGAAGCGCTTGGCTGGAAACACCCTGCCTTCGAAATCCCGTCTGAAATCTACGCTCAGTGGGATGCGAAAGAAGTGGGCCAGGCGAAAGAAGCGGCCTGGAACGAGAAGTTCGCGGCATACGCGAAAGCCTTCCCTCAGGAAGCGGCTGAATTCACCCGTCGTATGAAAGGCGACATGCCGTCTGACTTCGACGCGAAAGCGAACGAGTTCATCGCGAAGTTGCAGGCGAACCCAGCCAAGATCGCCAGCCGTAAAGCATCTCAGAATGCGATCGAAGCGTTTGGCCCTCTGCTTCCAGAATTCCTCGGCGGTTCCGCTGACCTGGCGCCATCAAACCTGACCCTGTGGTCCGGATCTAAGCCAATCAACGAAGATACTGCCGGTAACTACATCCATTACGGTGTACGTGAATTCGGGATGACCGCGATTGCCAACGGTATCGCTCTGCACGGTGGTTTCCTGCCGTACACCTCTACCTTCCTGATGTTTGTGGAATATGCACGTAACGCCGTGCGTATGGCTGCGCTGATGAAACAGCGTCAGGTGATGGTCTACACCCACGACTCCATCGGTCTGGGCGAAGACGGTCCTACCCACCAGCCAGTAGAGCAGGTGGCTTCTCTGCGCGTGACCCCGAACATGAGCACATGGCGTCCATGTGACCAGGTTGAATCTGCGGTGGCGTGGAAATACGGCGTTGAGCGTCATGATGGCCCGACCGCACTGATCCTCTCCCGTCAGAACCTGGCGCAGCAGGAGCGTACCCCAGAGCAGCTGGCAAACATCGCGCGCGGTGGTTACGTGCTGAAAGATTGCGCAGGCCAGCCTGAGCTGATCTTCATCGCGACCGGTTCTGAAGTTGAACTGGCCGTTGCCGCATGGGAAAAACTGACTGCTGAAGGCGTGAAAGCGCGCGTAGTCTCCATGCCGTCTACCGATGCGTTCGACAAGCAGGATGCCGCGTACCGCGAATCCGTACTGCCTAAAGCGGTCTCCGCTCGCGTGGCGGTGGAGGCGGGTATTGCTGACTACTGGTACAAATACGTGGGCCTGAACGGTGCTATCGTCGGTATGACCACGTTTGGAGAGTCTGCGCCGGCTGAACAGCTGTTTGAAGAGTTTGGCTTCACCGTTGAGAACGTTGTCGCTAAGGCGAAAGAACTGCTGTAACTCTCCCAGTGAGGCAAAACGGGTCGCTAAGGCGGCCCGTTTTTATTTCGATGGTATTTTTTTTGTGTTAACAACATATATTTGGTGATTCCCGTCACAAATGCGTAAAGTCATAATATGTGTAATTTGCAATGGATATCACATATATAGACTTGCTTTTTTATTTCTTGTTTTTAACGATATGTTTTCATTCGTTTTATTAAAATGCGTTCTGACACGCTCGCCATTTTCTCCCCGTTTGATTTCATTTTACCGCAGGCGTATTTTGTTTTTAGCGATACGTTGTACCCTAAAAATAAAATAAGGATGATATATGCGGTTAATTGATTATTTCCCTGAATCCTCAATATCAATAAAATCCGCAGCAAAGGACTGGCAGGAAGCCATTGATTTGTCCATGTCGTCTTTGCTGCAAAATCATTATATTAACGCTGGTTATATTGAAGCAATTAAAACCTCGACGCTCACTAATGGTCCTTATTACATTCTCGCTCCGGGTGTAGCGATGCCTCATGCCCGTCCGGAGTGCGGTGCCTTAAAAACAGGTATGTCATTAACGCTTCTTAAACAGGAAGTGCAGTTTGCCGACGACGATGAGCCCGTGAAATTACTCATTGGTTTATCGGCGGCGGATGCGGATTCACATATCGGCGCTATCCAGGCATTAAGCGAATTATTATGTGAAGAAGATAAACTGTCGGCGTTGTTAACCGCTAAGTCAGAAAAGCAGTTGGCGGATATTATCGCTCGCGCATAATTATTCTCTCCTTTACAGGACATTATTATGGAACACAAGTCTGCTCGTGCAAAGGTCCAGGCTTTTGGGGGCTTTTTGACTGCAATGGTCATCCCGAATATTGGCGCTTTTATTGCCTGGGGATTTATTACCGCATTATTTATTCCAACCGGCTGGATGCCAAATGAGCATTTTGCCAAAATTGTCGGTCCGATGATCACCTATTTATTGCCGGTGATGATTGGCTCTACCGGTGGACACCTGGTTGGCGGCAAACGTGGGGCGGTGATGGGGGGGATCGGCACTATCGGCGTGATTATCGGCGCGGATATTCCTATGTTCCTCGGCTCAATGATCATGGGGCCACTTGGCGGTCTGGTGATTAAGCACATCGATCGGCTGCTGGATAAACGCATTCCCGCTGGTTTTGAGATGGTCATCAACAACTTCTCGCTGGGTATTGCGGGCATGCTCCTCTGCCTGCTGGGATTTGAAGTGATCGGCCCTGCGGTGTTAATTGCCAATAACTTTATCAAAGAATGTATTGAAGCACTGGTGCATGCGGGCTATTTGCCGCTGCTGTCGCTGATTAACGAACCGGCAAAAATCCTGTTTTTAAATAACGCTATCGATCAGGGTGTTTATTATCCGCTGGGAATGCAGCAGGCTTCCGAAACGGGTAAATCCATCTTCTTTATGGTGGCCTCCAACCCCGGGCCGGGATTAGGTCTGCTGCTGGCTTTTACTTTTTTTGGCAAAGGGATGGCAAAGAAATCAGCCCCTGGCGCGATGATTATTCACTTCCTGGGCGGCATTCATGAGCTCTATTTCCCTTACGTACTGATGAAACCGCTGACGCTGATTGCGATGATTGCTGGCGGCATGAGCGGAACGTGGATATTTAATATGTTGGGCGGTGGTCTGGTAGCTGGCCCAAGTCCGGGTTCGATTTTCGCCTATCTCGCGTTAACACCTAAGGGTGCTTTTCTCGCAACGATTGCTGGCGTAACGGCAGGCACGCTGGTCACCTTTGCAGTCGCCTCTTTTATCCTGAATATGAATAAAAATAGCGAAGCTGAAACGGAAGATACTTTCAATGATTCTGCCAACGCCGTAAAAGCCATGAAGCAGGAAGGCAAGTTTTCTTACCAGGATATTAAGCATATCGCTTTTGTCTGCGATGCCGGAATGGGCTCCAGCGCTATGGGCGCGACGACATTCCGCAAGCGTCTGGAAAAGGCCGGGCGAGATATCGACGTAAAACATTACGCCATCGAAAATGTGCCTGACGATGCGGACATTATTGTTACCCATGCCAGCCTGGAGGGGCGTGCTAAACGGGTCAGTGACAAACCGTTAGTGCTGATAAAAAACTATCTCGGCGATCCGCAGCTTGACGATCTCTTTAAGCATTTAACGGCGAATTAATCTATCTGGTTTCTGGAGTCATTATGAAAACGAAAGTGGCTGCCATTTATGGCAAGCAGGATGTTCGTATCCGTGAATTTGAACTGCCCGAAATAAGCGACAATGAACTGCTGGTGAGCGTAATTTCTGACAGCGTTTGTTTATCAACCTGGAAGGCAGCGAAATTAGGCAGTGAACATAAACGTGTGCCGGACGATCTGGAAAATCATCCGGTCATCACCGGACATGAATGCGCCGGGGTGATTGTTGAGGTCGGGAAAAATCTGACCGAAAAATATAAAAAAGGTCAGCGCTTTGTTTTACAACCGGCAATGGGATTACCGACCGGTTATTCTGCTGGCTACAGCTATGAATATTTTGGCGGCAATGCGACGTATATGATTATTCCAGAAGTTGCGATTAATCTGGGCTGCGTTTTACCTTATCACGGCTCCTATTTTGCGGCGGCTTCGCTGGCGGAACCCATGTGCTGCATTATCGGCGCGTATAACGCCAATTATCATACGACGCAATATGTCTATGAGCACCGGATGGGTGTGAAACCGGGAGGTAATATTGCGCTTCTGGCCTGCGCCGGGCCGATGGGAATTGGCGCTATTGATTATGCGATTAACGGCGGGATTCAGCCGTCGCGCGTTGTGGTGGTGGATATCGATGAGGCTCGTCTTGCGCAGGCGGAAAAACTCCTGCCGGTTGAGCTGGCGGCACAAAAGGGTATTGAGCTTATCTATGTCAATACCTCCGAACTGGAGAACCCTGCCGCTACGTTACGCGCATTAACTGACAATGCAGGCTTTGACGACGTGTTTGTCTATGCCGCGGTTCCGGCGGTCATTGAACTGGCAGACGATCTTCTCGCCGAGGACGGGTGCCTGAATTTCTTCGCCGGACCAACGGACAGCAATTTCAAGGTGCCGTTTAATTTTTACAACGTCCATTACAACAGTACCCACGTGGTGGGCACCTCCGGCGGCTCGACGGAGGACATGAAAGAGGCGATTGCGCTGAGTGCGACGGGCCAGCTCCAGCCGTCGTTTATGGTGACCCACATCGGCGGCCTTGATGCGGTGCCGCATACGGTACTCAATCTTCCGGACATTTCTGGAGGCAAGAAGCTTATCTATAACGGTGTCACCATGCCGTTAACGGCCATTGCCGATTTTGCCGAAAAGGGCAAAACCGATCCGCTTTTCCGGGAGCTGGCAAGGCTTGTGGAAGAGACGCACGGCATCTGGAATGAAAAAGCAGAGCGCTATCTGCTGGCGCAGTTTGGTGTGGATATTGGGGAGGCGGCGGCATGATGTCTCTGGCATGGCCGCTCTTTCGCGTTACGGAACAGGCGGCGTTGGCCGCCTGGCCGCAAACCGGGTGCGGCGATAAAAACCGAATCGACGGGCTGGCGGTAACCGCCATGCGCGAGGCGCTAAACGCGATAGCGATGCGCGGGCGTATCGTTATCGGCGAAGGTGAGATCGACCATGCGCCAATGCTGTGGATTGGCGAGGAGGTCGGAAGCGGCATCGGCCCGGCGGTGGATATTGCCGTCGATCCCATCGAGGGCACCCGCATGGTGGCGATGGGGCAAAGCAATGCGCTGGCTGTGATGGCGTTTGCGCCTGAGGGCCGCCTGTTTCATGCCCCTGATATGTACATGAAAAAACTGGTGGTTAACGCAGCGGCAGCCGGGGCAATCAGCCTCGATCTCCCGCTGGCAGAAAACCTTCGCAACGTTGCCCGGGCGCTGGGCAAGCCGCTGGAGCATCTGCGGATGGTGACGCTGGACAAACCGCGCCTGCAAAATGCAATTGCCGAGGCGACGCAACTGGGCGTGAAAGTGTTTGCGCTGCCCGATGGCGACGTCGCCGCCAGCGTTCTGACCTGCTTACAGGATAATCCCTATGATCTGATGTACACCACAGGCGGCGCGCCGGAAGGGGTGATCTCCGCCTGCGCGGTGAAAGCGCTGGGTGGCGATATGCAGGCGGAGCTGATCGATTTTTGTGAAGCGAAAGGGGAGAGTCCTGAGAACCGTAGGGTCGCCGTGCAGGAGCACCGTCGCTGTGCGGAGATGAAGGTGGAAGTCAATCGTATCTATACCCTTAGCGAACTGGTAAAGGGCAATGACATTCTGTTCAGCGCGACGGGCGTGACGGGCGGCGAACTGGTTAAAGGTATTCAACAGGTTGCGAAGGGTGTGCGCACGCAAACTTTACTGATCGGCGGCGCAGATCGAACGTGTAATATAATAGACTCTCTGCATTCACGGTGATTTATCGAGATACAAATGACGACACTGACAGAAGACGATGTGCTTGAGCAACTGGATGCTCAGAATAACCTCCTCGCATTTATGACGACGGCACAGTCTTTTTTACTCCAGGGCATTAAATGTTTTCTGCCGTCGCTGTTTGTCGATAACGATGAAGAGATCGTGGAATATGCAGTGAAGCCGTTACTCGCCCGGAGTGGGCCGCTTGATGACATCGATGTGGCGTTACGCCTGATCTATGCGCTGGGGAAAATGGAAAAATGGCTCTACGCCGACATAACGCATTTTTCGCAGTTTTATCAGTATCTGAACGAGCAGGATACGATCCCTGGCTTCGCCGATGACATCACCTGGGATTTTATCAGCAACGTTAATTGCATCACCCGTAACGCGACGTTATTTAGCGCGCTGGAGTCGATGAAATTTGCTGACTTTGCCGCATGGTCTGAGGTGCGCTTTACCGCAATGATCAAGACGGCGCTCACCCTGGCGGTAACGACAATTTTAAAGGAACTTACGCCGTGAAAATTGGGCTAACGGTCAATGGGCTATATGTAGAAGCACATTATCCTGACGACGAAATTGAAAATGTTCATAAGCCTTTGCTGCGGCAACTGGCGAAACGGCATTTCGCCAGCGCCAGCAGACGTACGATTGTTTTTCTCAGCGCCCCGCCCGGTACGGGCAAGTCCACGCTGACCGCCTTCTGGGAATTCCTCTCTCGTCAGATGGAGGGGCTCGCTCCGATTCAGACGTTGCCGATGGATGGATTTCATCACTACAACGTCTGGCTGGAAGCGCATAACCTGCGCGCGTACAAAGGCGCCCCGGAGACCTTTGATGTCGACAGGCTGGCGCAACATCTGCGGCAGATAAAAGAGGGCGACGGTACCTGGCCGCAGTATGACCGGCAAACGCACGACCCTGTCGAAGATGCAATCGTGGTAACGGCCCCTGTCGTGATTGTTGAGGGTAACTGGCTGCTGCTTGATGACGAACGATGGCGAACGCTGATGGAATACTGTGATTTTTCATTGTTTATTCGCGCCCCCGCCGAAGCCTTACGTACGCGCCTGGTTGGACGTAAGCTGGCCGGCGGACTCTCTCAGGCCGACGCCGACGCGTTTTATGCGCGCACCGACGGGCCAAACGTGGAGCGTGTTTTGCGTCACAGCCGTCCTGCCAATGTTGAACTGATGATGTCGGCAAATGGCGAATACCGACTCGTCTGATCCTCAGCGGCTTTCAGTAGGGGCTCCGGTCGACCCGCCGCGTTTTTACGTGGCGGGAGGAAAAGGGATTATTCCGGAAAAATGTGATGGAGATCAGATAAAATCGCTCTTAATCTAGACAGAGATTCCTTTTATTCCCCGATTCGCTTATTCTTGCTGAAGCGTTTCAGTCGATTAAATGTTCGACAATTGACCAATCAATCGCAGTTTGTGACAGCAAGGATTCCCCTTCGGGCGTCGCTGGATTACTCTTTCAGCCACCTCAAACTCAGGGATAGCTTTGCAGGAGATCTATGACCGTACGCGTAGCGATTAATGGCTTCGGTCGCATCGGGCGCAACGTGGTTCGTGCTTTATATGAATCCGGGCGTCGTGCGGAAATCACCGTGGTGGCAATCAATGAACTGGCGGATGCTGCGGGCATGGCGCATTTGTTGAAATATGACACCAGCCACGGTCGCTTTGCCTGGGACGTTCGCCAGGAAAGGGAACAGCTGTTCGTCGGTGACGATGCCATCCGCGTGCTGCATGAGAACAGTATTGAAGGGCTGCCCTGGCGCGAACTGGGTGTGGATGTGGTGCTGGACTGTACCGGCGTGTACGGTAACCGTGAACATGGCGAAGCGCATCTGAATGCTGGCGCGAAAAAAGTGCTGTTCTCCCATCCCGGCAGTAACGACCTCGACGCCACCGTCGTGTTTGGCGTCAACCAGCACGAGCTGCAAGCTGAACACCGCATTGTCTCCAACGCCTCCTGCACCACCAACTGCATTATTCCGGTCATTAAACTGTTAGACGATGCGTATGGCATTGAATCCGGCACCGTGACCACGATTCACTCCGCCATGCACGATCAGCAGGTCATCGACGCCTACCATCCGGATTTACGGCGCACTCGCGCGGCGAGCCAGTCCATCATTCCGGTGGATACGAAACTGGCTGCCGGGATCACCCGTATTTTCCCGCAGTTTAACGACCGTTTCGAAGCGATTGCCGTGCGCGTGCCGACGATAAACGTCACCGCAATCGATCTTAGCGTGACGGTGAAAAAACCGGTAAAAGCCTGTGAAGTCAACCTGTTGCTGCAAAAAGCGGCACAGGGAGCATTTCATGGTATAGTTGACTATACGGAATTACCGTTGGTCTCAGTAGATTTTAACCACGACCCGCACAGCGCCATCGTGGATGGCACGCAGACGCGAGTCAGTGGTGCGCACCTTATCAAGACGCTGGTCTGGTGTGATAACGAATGGGGCTTTGCTAACCGAATGCTCGACACCACGTTAGCCATGGCCGCAAAAGGTTTCAGGTAGAGCGCACCTTGCGCTTGCAAAACTTTAAGAATCAACGAGAGGATTCACCATGTCTGTAATTAAGATGACCGATCTGGATCTGGCAGGTAAACGCGTTTTCATCCGTGCCGATCTGAACGTACCGGTTAAAGATGGCAAAGTGACCAGCGACGCGCGTATCCGTGCATCTCTGCCAACCATTGAACTGGCTCTGAAGCAGGGCGCTAAAGTGATGGTCACCTCCCACCTGGGCCGTCCAACTGAAGGCGAGTACAACGAAGAGTTCTCTCTGCTGCCGGTTGTTAATTACCTGAAAGACAAACTGTCCAGCCCGGTTCGCCTGGTGAAAGATTACCTGGACGGCGTGGAAGTTGCCGAAGGTGAGCTGGTTGTTCTGGAAAACGTTCGCTTCAACAAAGGCGAAAAGAAAGACGACGAAACCCTGTCCAAAAAATACGCTGCGCTGTGCGACGTATTCGTGATGGATGCATTCGGTACGGCTCACCGTGCGCAGGCATCTACCCACGGTATCGGTAAATTCGCAGACGTCGCCTGTGCAGGTCCGCTGCTGGCTGACGAACTGGAAGCGCTGGGTAAAGCTCTGAAAGAACCTGCTCGTCCAATGGTCGCTATCGTTGGTGGTTCTAAAGTTTCTACCAAACTGACCGTACTGGATTCCCTGTCCAAAATCGCTGACCAGCTGATCGTTGGTGGTGGTATCGCGAATACCTTCGTTGCTGCGCAAGGCCACAACGTGGGTAAATCCCTGTACGAAGCGGATCTGGTTGACGAAGCCAAACGTCTGCTGAGCACCTGTGATATCCCGGTTCCAACTGACGTTCGTGTAGCTACCGAGTTCTCCGAAACCGCTACCGCAACCCTGAAATCTGTTAACGACATCAAAGATGAAGAGCAGATTCTGGACCTGGGCGACGTTTCTGCACAGAAACTGGCTGAAATCCTGAAAAACGCAAAAACTATCCTGTGGAACGGTCCTGTCGGCGTGTTCGAATTCCCGAACTTCCGCAAAGGGACTGAGATCGTGGCTAACGCTATCGCAGACAGCGAAGCGTTCTCTATCGCAGGCGGTGGTGACACCCTGGCAGCTATCGATCTGTTCGGTATCGCTGACAAGATCTCCTACATCTCCACTGGTGGCGGCGCATTCCTCGAATTCGTGGAAGGTAAAGTCCTGCCAGCAGTAGCAATGCTCGAAGAGCGCGCTAAGAAGTAAGCCATTCAGGGGCAGGGAAACCTGCCCAATTTTCAGCGCGCTTATCAGAGCTCGCACCTTTTCTAACGGCCGAAGATACAGGACTAAGCAACATGTCTAAAATTTTTGATTTCGTAAAACCTGGCGTTATCACTGGTGATGACGTACAGAAAGTGTTCCAGGTAGCTAAAGAAAACAACTTCGCTCTGCCAGCAGTTAACTGCGTAGGTACCGACTCCATCAACGCCGTACTGGAAACCGCTGCAAAAGTTAAAGCACCGGTTATCGTTCAGTTCTCTAACGGCGGCGCTGCGTTCATCGCAGGTAAAGGCGTGAAAACTGACGTTCCTCAGGGCGCTGCTATCCTGGGTGCTATCTCTGGCGCACATCACGTTCACCAGATGGCTGAGCACTACGGTGTTCCGGTTATCCTGCACACTGACCACTGCGCGAAAAAACTGCTGCCATGGATCGACGGTCTGCTGGACGCAGGTGAAAAACACTTCGCAGCAACCGGTAAGCCACTGTTCTCTTCTCACATGATCGACCTGTCCGAAGAGTCTCTGGAAGAAAACATCGAGATCTGCTCTAAGTACCTGGCGCGTATGTCCAAAATGGGCATGACCCTGGAAATCGAACTGGGTTGCACCGGCGGTGAAGAAGACGGTGTGGACAACAGCCACATGGACGCTTCTGCTCTGTACACTCAGCCAGAAGACGTTGATTACGCTTACACCGAGCTGAGCAAAATCAGCCCACGCTTCACCATCGCAGCGTCCTTCGGTAACGTACACGGCGTATACAAACCAGGTAACGTGGTTCTGACCCCGACCATCCTGCGTGATTCTCAGGAATACGTGTCTAAGAAACACAACCTGCCGCACAACAGCCTGAACTTCGTCTTCCACGGCGGTTCCGGTTCTTCTGCTCAGGAAATCAAAGATTCCGTAAGCTACGGCGTAGTGAAAATGAACATCGATACCGACACCCAATGGGCAACCTGGGACGGTATCCTGCAATACTACAAAACCAACGAAGCTTACCTGCAAGGTCAGCTGGGCAACCCGAAAGGCGAAGACCAGCCGAACAAGAAATACTACGATCCACGCGTATGGCTGCGCGCTGCCCAGACTTCTATGATTACTCGTCTGGAGCAGGCATTCAAAGAACTGAACGCGGTTGACGTTCTGTAATTTGAGCTGTTCATAGCGTCAAGAAGGTCCGCATATGCGGGCCTTTTTTTATGCCTTTTCAATAGCCTGATGCCTCTGTTTTTGTGATCTGTTTGGCAATATCATGGCTTTTTGTTTACCCTTTACTGACCTGCCTGTCTCCGTGTGGGATAGATTTTGTGGTTTTTATGAGCATAAGGAAAGATAAATGGAAGATCTCGGTGTTGTAGATAGCATCAATAACGCTGGCTCCTGGCTGGTGCGCAACCAGGCGCTCCTGATTAGTTACGCTGTGAATATTGCGGCGGCAATCGCCATTATTATTGTGGGGATGATCGTTGCCCGCACGGTTTCCCGGGGCGTTAATCGCGTAATGCTATCCCGTCATATCGATGCAACCGTTGCTGATTTCCTATCTGCGCTGGTGCGTTACGGGATTATTGCGTTTACCCTCATTGCGGCAATGGGGCGGGTCGGTGTACAGACCGCTTCGGTCATTGCCGTACTTGGTGCCGCTGGTCTGGCCGTAGGTCTCGCTCTTCAGGGCTCGCTGGCTAACCTTGCAGCTGGCGTACTGTTAGTGACGTTCCGTCCTTTCCGTGCCGGAGAGTATGTTGATCTCGGTGGCACTGCGGGCACCGTGCTGAACGTGCAGATTTTTTCTACCACGCTGCGTTCGGCAGACGGCAAAATCGTCATTGTGCCAAACAAGAAAGTGATTGATGGCAACATTACTAACTTCTCTCGTGAGCCGGTTCGCCGTAATGAACTCATTATCGGGGTTGGCTATGATTCAGATACTGAGCTGGTGAAAAAGCTGATTACCGATATCATCGAATCAGATGACCGCATTCTTAAAGATCGCGAAATGACCGTTCGCCTGAACGAGCTGGGCGCGTCATCCATTAATTTTGTGGTGCGCATCTGGAGTAAAAGCGGCGATCTGCAAAACGTTTACTGGGACGTGCTGGAGCGCATCAAGCGTGATTTCGATGCCAACGGTATCAGCTTCCCTTATCCGCAGATGGACGTAAATCTCAAACGCGAGAAAGCAGCCGAATAATTTGCTTTAACGTAGGCCCGGTAAGCGTCAGCGACACCGGGCTTTTCTTATATTAGCCCGGCTAATCTCCAATTAATATTATCAATTTCCTCTAATGTCGTTCCCGCAGTATAGTCTGCCTCCAGGACAACTCTGCGAGAATTACGTCATGTTATCTTATTATTTTCAGGGGCTTGCGTTAGGCGCGGCCATGATCCTTCCCCTTGGTCCACAAAATGCGTTTGTGATGAACCAGGGCATTCGCCGCCAGTATCATCTGATGATTGCCCTGCTGTGCGCGGTGAGCGATTTGCTACTGATTTGCGCCGGGATTTTTGGCGGCAGCGCCTTGCTGATGCAGTCGCCGTGGCTGCTGGCGCTGGTTACCTGGGGCGGCGTAGCGTTTCTGCTGTGGTACGGGTTTGGCGCCCTGAAAACGGCCATGAGCAGCAATCTTGAGCTGGCGAGCGCCGAAGTGATGAAGCAAGGGCGCTGGAAGATTATCGTCACCATGCTCGCCGTGACGTGGCTTAACCCGCACGTCTACCTTGATACCTTTGTGGTGCTCGGCAGCCTGGGTGGACAGCTGGACGTTGAGCCCAAGCGCTGGTTTGCGCTCGGTACGGTCAGCGCCTCCTTCCTCTGGTTCTTTGGTCTTGCGATCCTGGCGGCATGGCTGGCGCCACGTCTTCGCACCGCTAAAGCGCAGCGCACTATCAATACCCTGGTTGGGCTGGTGATGTGGTTTATTGCCTTCCAGCTGGCGAAAGAGGGCATTCATCACGTACAGGGATTGTTCAACTAAGCGTTGTCTTATGGACATCTGAATAAGACCCGCTAAGCTTGCTGGCATGAGCCCTGTTGATGGGGCACTCTTCGCAACATGGAGGAATGACAGTGAAGTTTAAGGTGATGGCCCTGGCGGCATTAGTAAGTTTAGGTGCGGTGTCGGTGCAGGCGAATGAACTGCCAAACGGCCCGCACATTGTCACTTCAGGCACGGCAAGCGTGGATGCGGTACCGGATGTTGCAACCCTGGCAATTGAAGTGAACGTGGCGGCGAAAGATGCTGCTTCCGCCAAGAAACAGGCAGACGATCGTGTTGCGCAATACCTCTCTTTCCTGGAACAGAACGGTGTCGCGAAAAAAGACATCAGCTCTGCGAACCTGCGTACCCAACCGGATTACGACTACCAGAACGGCAAAAGCATCCTGAAAGGCTATCGCGCCGTGCGTACTGTGGAAGTGACTGTACGCCAGCTTGATAAGCTCAACGGATTGCTGGATGGTGCGCTGAAGGCTGGGCTGAACGAAATTCGTTCCGTCTCGCTGGGCGTTGCGCAACCGGAGAAATATAAAGACGAAGCGCGTAAAGCGGCGATTGATGATGCCATTCATCAGGCGCAGCAGCTGGCATCCGGCTTCAAGACCAAGCTCGGTCCGGTTTACAGCGTGCGCTACCACGTTTCAAACTACCAGCCAAGCCCGATGGTTCGGATGATGAAGGCGGACGCCGCGCCGGTTTCTGCTCAGGAAACCTACGAGCAGCCAACCATTCAGTTCGACGATCAGGTTGATGTGGTGTTCCAGCTGGAGCCGACTGAAAAGCCCGCTCAGTAACCCGTAGGCCGGGTAAGGCGAAGCCGCCACCCGGCTAGTTTTTCAATCCTGTCTTAACACCTTGTGCCCAAACGCCAGCAGCGCGTCAGTGACGTTGCGCATCATGCGGCTTTCCGGCGCAAAACGGTGCCAGTACAGCATCCGGCGCTGATACAGCCCCGGGGTTAAATCAATCAGCTCACCGCTTTTCAACTCTTTCTCAATCTGCAAATGCGGGATCATGCAGCAGGTGGTTCCCTGACGCGCGAGCTGTACGAAGGCTTCGGACGAGTTAACGATATGACACGGCACGCTGCCCGGCGGCAGATCGAAGTTTTGTTGCAGGAAGGCCTGATGCATATCGTCCAGATGGTCGAAAGCGACGGCAGGCGCTTTCAGCAGCGCGGCGCGGGTCACACCGTTCGGGAAGTAACGCTCGGCAAAGGCTTTTGAACCGACAAACAGGTAATCCAGCGCGCCCAGCTGATCCACCAGACAGCTTGGCAGCGCCTGAGGCTGAATACTGACCGCCCCAACCACTTCGCCACGGCGCAGGCGTTCCTGAGTGCGGGTCTCGTCTTCAACCTGGAGATTCAGGCGGATAGGGGAGTCGGCCAGCACCGGCGCAAGGGCCGGCAGCAGCCAGGTTGCCAGACTGTCGGCGTTCACCGCCAGCGACAGCAGCAGCGGCGTGGAGCCGGTCTGTTCATCGCCCAGCCACTCATCTTCCAGCAGTTCAACCTGCCGCAGCAGGGCGAGGAGCTTTTGTCCTTGCTCCGTCGGACGCGGCGGTACGGTACGCACCAGCAGCGGCTGCCCGAACATGTTTTCAAGCTGTTTGATACGCTGTGATACGGCGGACTGGGTGATGCACAGCTTTTGCGCCGCGCGCTCAAAACCGCGTTCACGAATAACTGCATCAAGTGCCTGTAGTGTTCTGTAGTCCGGACGTTTCATTGCTCTGGCTGACTCCTTAATTTTGCTTAATCTGCACTATGACACAATTTTCCCTTCGTGGCAGACGAAATCCATTCGACGTGTTCTATAATGCGCCCTGAGTTTTCACACCACAGGCAAAACGATCATGACGCAGGATGAACTGAAAAAAGCAGTAGGATGGGCCGCTCTCCAGTACGTACAGCCGGGTACCATTGTCGGTGTTGGTACGGGGTCGACGGCGGCGCACTTTATCGATGCGCTGGGCACGATGAAGGGGCAGATCGAGGGCGCGGTTTCCAGCTCCGATGCTTCCACGGAAAAGCTGAAAAGACTCGGCATCACCGTTTTCGACCTCAACGAAGTGGACCGTCTGGGCATTTACGTTGATGGCGCGGATGAAATCAACGGCCATATGCAGATGATCAAAGGCGGTGGCGCGGCGCTGACCCGCGAGAAGATCATCGCTTCCGTGGCGGATAAGTTCATCTGCATCGCGGACGCCTCCAAGCAGGTCGACATTCTGGGGAATTTCCCGCTGCCGGTCGAAGTGATCCCGATGGCGCGCAGCGCCGTGGCACGTCAACTGGTGAAGCTGGGTGGTCGTCCGGAATACCGTCAGGGTGTGGTGACCGACAACGGCAACGTGATCCTCGACGTTCACGGCCTTGAGATCCTCGATGCCATTGCGCTGGAAAATGCGATCAACGGCATTCCAGGCGTCGTTACCGTAGGGTTATTTGCCAACCGTGGCGCGGATGTGGCGCTGATCGGCACGGCTGACGGTGTAAAAACCATCGTAAAATGATCTGACGGGGGGAGCGCTCCCCCCGCTAAAAAAATTTGAAAAGCTAAATTCGGTGACTTGTGTCACGTTTTTCCGCCTCTTTTGCCGATCCTGCCACGTTCGTAATTTTCCGCAGCATTTTCCTCTGCCATTTTGCTCTGTATGACTTTTCTTCAGAGTGCCGACGCAAACGTTCATATTGCTGCAATAGTTTTTTTTGATATGTTGGCTGCACGGGATTTATATCCAGCACAACATCAGTTCAGATAAAAACAGGGTCGGGTAAATGGCAAAGGTATCACTGGAGAAAGACAAGATTAAATTCCTGCTGGTTGAAGGCGTGCACCAGAAAGCGCTCGATAGCCTTCGCGCAGCAGGCTACACCAACATCGAATTTCACAAAGGCGCGCTGGACACTGAAGAGCTGAAAGCGTCCATCCGTGATGCCCATTTCATTGGCCTGCGATCCCGTACCCAACTGACTGAAGACGTTATTGCTGCGGCGGAAAAGCTGGTGGCGATTGGCTGTTTCTGCATCGGCACCAATCAGGTTGATCTGAATGCCGCCGCAAAACGTGGTATCCCGGTCTTTAACGCGCCGTTCTCTAACACCCGTTCCGTGGCGGAGCTGGTGATTGGCGAGCTGCTGCTGCTCCTTCGCGGCATTCCGGAAGCTAACGCTAAAGCGCACCGCGGCGTGTGGAATAAGCTGGCTGCGGGCTCCTACGAAGCGCGTGGTAAAAAGCTTGGGATTATCGGTTACGGCCACATCGGTACGCAGCTCGGTATTCTGGCGGAATCCCTCGGCATGCACGTGTTTTTCTACGATATCGAAAGCAAGCTGCCGCTGGGTAACGCGACGCAGGTGCAGCATCTCTCTGATCTGCTGAATATGAGTGACGTGGTCAGTCTGCACGTGCCGGAAAATGCGTCCACCAAAAACATGATGGGGGCGGAAGAGCTGGCGCTGATGAAGCCGGGCGCTCTGCTGATCAACGCCGCGCGCGGCACTGTGGTTGACATTCCTGCGCTGTGCGATGCGCTGAAGCGTAAGCATCTGGCGGGTGCGGCGATTGACGTATTCCCGACGGAACCGGCCACCAACAGCGATCCGTTCACTTCTCCGTTGTGCGAGTTCGACAACGTGATCCTGACGCCGCACATCGGCGGTTCTACTCAGGAAGCGCAGGAGAATATCGGCCTGGAAGTGGCGGGTAAACTGAGCAAATATTCCGACAACGGTTCAACGCTCTCTGCGGTGAACTTCCCGGAGGTGTCTCTGCCGCTGCACGGTGGGCGTCGTCTGCTGCACATCCACGAAAACCGTCCTGGCGTGCTGACCGCCATCAACCAGATCTTTGCTGAGCAGGGTGTTAACATTGCCGCGCAGTATCTGCAAACTAACTCGCAGATGGGTTATGTGGTGATTGATATCGAAGCGGATGAAGACATCGCCGAGAAAGCATTGCAGAGCATGAAGGCCATTCCGGGGACGATTCGCGCGCGCCTGTTGTACTGATGGTGCGGTCTGTGGCGTCGGGTGGCGGCTACGCCTTACCCGACCTACAGTTGTCGTGCGGTCTGTGTGTCGGGTGGCGCTTACGCTTACCCGACCTGCAATGTTCGAGGATTTATGTAGGCCGGGTAAGGCGTAGCCGCCACCCGGCTTTGTTCTACCAGGTCCAGGTTTTACTGGGCGTCACCACCGCCGGCAACGGCACATCCCATTTCTCTACGGGTAATGCCTCCACGCCCTGGCAATCATGCGCATACCCCACCGGCTGCAATCCGTACTGCTGCCAGTTTTGTAGCGTCCTGTCATAGAATCCCCCGCCCATGCCTAATCGCTGGCCCTGCTCGTCAAACGCCACCAGCGGCGTAATCAGCACATCCAGCCCGGAAAGCGGGAGCACGTCGCGCACGTCGAGTTTGGGTTCGGTGATTTTCAGACGATTCACCACCAGCTCGCTGTGCGGATGGTAGTGCAGAAACAGCAGATTGCCCGGGCTAAAGGGATGCAGAACCGGCAGGTAAACTTTTTTCCCGGCGCGCCAGAGCTGGTCGATAAGCGGTTGGGTATCCAGCTCACCATCAAACGAGAGAAACAGGGCGACGGTGTTTGCCATCACCACAGGGGGATAGGCCATCATGCGGGCGGCGGCCTGCTGAGCAAACTGTGCCTGTTGCTCGGCGCTTAGAGCGCGACGACGCTGGCGAATAAGCTGACGGATGTCCTGGCGTGAAGCAGAAACTTCAGGGAGTTGAGTCATGGTAGTCGGTAGAAGAAAAGAGAGGGAATCTCCGAGATGCCGCCGCAGGCTGTAACCCTTGAACCCTTGGTTCAAGGTGAATGTGTCGTCATAGTTTTAAGGCTTCTCGGACGAACCGAGCATGCTCACCAACCATGGAGCGCCACATTCTTGTGGTATGAAATATCGGCTCAGGGGACTGGCCCGCTTGCGAACATCTCAGAGAAATTTTGTCTTCACAGTTACTCTACCATAGTCAACTGAGAAGTGTTATTCAAACTTTGGTCCCGGTCTTTCGGGACTGCGACCTTGATCAAGCAATGCCTGTTCTATGGTCTGCTGGAGCATTTTAATGCGCTGCTCCATGCTTGCCGCGTAATCGCGGGTCTTCGCTTTTTCCTGAGTCAGTTCATAGCTGATGTTCAACGCGGCGATGAAAACCAGCTGCTCAGTATTTGTGACTCTAGTGCGTTCTTTTAGATCTTGCAACCGCTGATTCAAATCGTCCGCAGCCTGATTCAAGGCATCCCTTTGTTCAGGCGGACAATTCACTCGCAGTGAACGGCCAAAAATCTGGAGATCGACGGGTTGTGCAGACATGCCACCTTCCTGCTGATTGACTGCGCTGCCTTCGCATACTGCCCCGGGGGCTGCGAAGGGGCGACACTATAGCTACCCTGATGTGAAGATACAAGCCCTTTTCTGGTATCACCAGGGTCCAAAGTGGTAGCATATCATGAATATCCTCCCTTTGATGACGAATGCGTATGTCTATACAGAACGAAATGCCTGGTTACAAGGATTTAAACCAGTTACTGAACCAGCAGGGAGTCGGTCTGACCCCTGCCGAAATGCACGGTCTGATCAGCGGCATACTGTGCGGCGGAAACAGCGACAGCTCATGGCAGCCGCTGATCCACGACCTCACCAACGAAGGGCTGGCGTTTGGCCACGAACTGGCGGAAGCGCTGCGTAAAATGCACGCCGCAACCAGCGATTCCCTGGAAGACGATGGCTTTCTTTTTCAGCTTTATCTGCCTGAAGGCGACGATGTCAGCGTCTTCGATCGCGCTGATGCGCTCGCGGGTTGGGTAAACCACTATCTTCTTGGCCTGGGCGTAACCCAGCCTAAACTGGATAAAGTGACCGGCGAAGCGGGTGAAGCGATCGACGATCTGCGCAACATCGCCCAGCTCGGCTACGATGAAGACGAAGACCAGGAAGAGCTGGAGATGTCTCTCGAAGAGATTATCGAGTACGTGCGCGTGGCGTCTCTGCTGTGCCACGACAATTTTACGCGCTCGCAGCCGACCGCGCCGGAAGTTCGCAAGCCAACATTACACTAAGAAAAATAACGCACAGGAGGGTGTCATGGTTATCTCCAGTCAAGAGTATTCTCGCCGTCGTCAGGCGCTGCTGGCAAAAATGCAGCCGGGAAGCGCTGCCCTGATTTTCGCCGCGCCGGAAGTGACGCGCAGCGCCGACAGCGAATACCCCTATCGCCAGAGCAGTGATTTCTGGTACTTCACCGGGTTTAACGAGCCGGAAGCGGTACTGGTGCTGATTAAAAGCAATGACACCCACAACCACAGCGTGATTTTTAACCGCGTGCGCGATCTGACCGCGGAAATCTGGTTTGGTCGCCGCTTAGGGCAGGAGGCGGCGCCAGAAAAACTGGGCGTGGACCGCGCGCTGGCCTACAGCGAAATCAACCAGCAGCTCTACCAACTGCTGAACGGTCTGGACGTGCTCTATCACGCCCAGGGCGAATACGCGTATGCGGATGACATTGTTTTCACCGCGCTGGATAAGCTGCGTAAAGGCTCACGTCAGAATTTGTCTGCACCCGCCACCCTGACGGACTGGCGACCGATGGTGCATGAGATGCGCCTGTTCAAGTCTGAAGAAGAGCTGAACGTGATGCGCCGCGCGGGCGAAATCAGCGCCCTGGCGCATACCCGCGCCATGGAAAAGTGCCGTCCCGGTATGTTTGAGTACCAGCTTGAAGGGGAAATTCACCATGAATTTAACCGTCACGGCGCGCGCTTCCCGTCCTATAACACCATCGTAGGCGGCGGGGAAAATGGCTGCATTCTGCACTACACCGAAAACGAAAGTGAACTGCGCGACGGCGATCTGGTGCTGATTGACGCTGGCTGTGAATATCAGGGTTACGCGGGCGACATCACCCGTACCTTCCCGGTGAACGGTAAATTCACCACCGCGCAGCGTGAAATCTATGACATCGTGCTTGAGTCTCTGGAGACCGCGCTGACGCTGTTCCGCCCTGGCACCTCCATACAGGAGGTTACGGGCGAGGTGGTGCGCATCATGATTACCGGGCTGGTGAAGCTCGGCATTCTGAAAGGCGATGTGGACACCCTTATAACCGAAAACGCCCATCGTCCGTACTTTATGCACGGCCTGAGCCACTGGCTGGGGCTGGATGTGCATGACGTCGGGGCATACGGTCCGGAACGTTCGCGCATGCTGGAGCCAGGCATGGTGCTGACCGTTGAGCCGGGGCTGTACATCGCGCCGGATGCCGACGTGCCGGAACAGTACCGCGGGATCGGCATTCGTATTGAAGATGACATCGTCATCACCAAAACCGGTAACGAAAACCTGACCGCGACCGTGGTGAAAAAAGCCGACGACATCGAGGCGCTGATGGCGGCGGCACGCGAATGAGCGTAATCATCGTTGGCGGAGGCATGACCGGCGCTACTCTGGCGCTGGCTATTTCGCAGTTAACCCAGGGCCAGCTTCCGGTGCATCTCGTTGAGGCGGTCGCGCCGCAGGCGGCCGATCATCCCGGTTTCGACGCCCGCGCTATCGCGCTGGCGCAGGGGACCTGTCAGCAGCTTGCGCGTATTGGGATCTGGCAGGCGATAGCGAATTGCGCAACGGCGATCGGCACCGTTCACGTCAGCGATCGCGGGCATGCCGGGTTTGTGACGCTGGATGCCCACGATTATCGGATCGAGGCGTTGGGGCAGGTTGTCGAGCTGCATGATGTAGGGCTGCGGCTGTTCCGTCTGTTACAGGACGCGCCTGGCGTCACGCTGCACTGTCCGGCGCGCGTCGCCAGCTTTAGCCGTCGTGACGAGGCCGTCAGCGTGACGCTGGACAACGGCACCACGCTGGAGGGGCAACTGCTGGTGGCGGCAGATGGTTCACGCTCCGCGATCGCCACGCAGTGCGGCGTCGAATGGCGCTCTGAACCCTATGGGCAGGCGGCGGTCATCGCTAACGTCTCTACGGCTGGCGCGCATAACGGCAGGGCATTTGAGCGCTTCACGGAACACGGCCCGCTGGCCATGCTGCCGATGTCGAACGGGCGTTGCTCGCTGGTATGGTGCCATGCGCAGGATCGGGCCGATGAGGTTCTCTCCTGGTCCGACGAACGTTTTTGTTCCGAGCTGCAAAAAGCCTTCGGCTGGCGGCTTGGGCGCATCACCCATGCCGGAAAACGCGTGGCCTATCCGCTCGCGCTGACGACCGCATCGCAGACTGTCTCCCATCGCGTCGCCCTGGTCGGCAACGCCGCGCAGACGCTGCACCCCATCGCCGGGCAAGGCTTCAACCTTGGCCTCCGTGACGTGATAAGCCTGGCAGAGCTCCTGGCCCGGACGTGGAGCGAACAACAGGATTGTGGCGCATACTCGGTGCTGAGCCATTACCAGAAACGACGCCAGGCGGACAAAGCGGCGACCATTGGTGTCACCGACGGTTTAGTCCACCTGTTTGCCAATCGCTGGGCACCGCTGGTTGCGGGTCGCAACCTTGGGCTGATGGCGATGGAAATGTTCATTCCGGCACGTGACGTGCTGGCGCAGCGGACCCTGGGTTGGGTCGCGCGTTAAGGAGTATTGACCGTGCAAAATGTTGATGTCGCCATTGTGGGCGGCGGAATGGTAGGACTGGCGCTGGCCTGTGGTTTACAGGGCAGCGGCCTGCGCGTGGCCGTGCTTGAGCAAAAAGCGCCGCAGCCTGTGGCGCAGGATGCACCGCCGGAGCTGCGCGTCTCGGCGATCAATGCCGCCAGCGAAAAGCTACTGACGCACCTTGGCGTCTGGTCTGAAATCGTGGCGCTGCGTGCCAGCTGTTACCATGGCATGGAAGTGTGGGATAAAGACAGCTTCGGCCGTATCGCGTTTGACGATGAAAGCATGGGCTACAGCCACCTTGGACACATCGTTGAAAACGCGGTGATCCACCACGCGCTGTGGCAGAAAGCGCAGCAGTGCAGCGACGTCACGCTGATCGCACCGGCGAAACTTCAGCAGGTGGCGTGGGGCGAAAACGACGCGTTTATCACTCTTGAAAGTGGCGACATGCTGACCGCGCGTCTGGTGGTGGGTGCCGACGGCGCCAATTCCTGGCTGCGTAACAAAGCGGATATTCCGCTGACCTTCTGGGATTACCGCCATCACGCGTTGGTGGCCACAATCCGCACCGAAGAGCCGCACGGCGGCGTGGCGCGCCAGATTTTCCATAATGACGGCATTCTGGCCTTCCTGCCGCTTGCCGATCCGCATCTCTGCTCCATCGTCTGGTCTTTAGAGCCGGAGAAAGCGCAGCAGATGCAGGAGGCGACGCCGGATGCCTTCAGTCAGGCGCTATGCGTGGCGTTTGATAACCGTCTGGGCCTGTGCACGCTTGAAAGCGAACGCCAGACGTTTCCGTTAACCGGTCGCTACGCGCGTCAGTTTGCCGCGCACCGTCTGGCGCTGGTGGGGGATGCGGCGCATACCATTCATCCGCTGGCCGGGCAGGGGGTGAACCTCGGCTTTATGGACGCGGCTGAGCTGGTTGAAGAGCTGCGTCGCCTGCATCGGGAAGGCAAAGATATTGGTCAGCATCTGTATCTGCGTCGCTACGAGCGCAGCCGCAAACACAGTGCGGCGATGATGCTGGCGGGAATGCAGGGCTTCCGCGAGCTGTTTGCCGGAGCGAATCCGGCGAAAAAACTGCTGCGTGATATTGGCCTCAAGCTGGCCGACACCCTTCCCGGCGTAAAACCGCAGCTTCTTCGTCAGGCAATGGGCCTCAACGATCTTCCCGACTGGTTACGTTAATCTCGATCCCCGTCACACTTTATTTTCCCGGCCTCCGCGCCGGGGAAATTTCCTCGTTTGAAATAATCTAATTTCACGTCATTTTTCGCATTAGAAAATCTAATCTAACTATTTTTATGTTACGGAAATTCGGCCCGTTTTTCCGCATGAAATATCACCATCTGCTAAATCCTGTTAGATCATTGTTAATTTTATGCGGGTTTAATCGCATTTTCCCAGTGAATAACTCTGTAGGCTTTTCAGCGATTTTTGGTCATAAGCTAATGTGATGACCCGTTTTACCTTATGGTTAACCGCCGGTTTCGGTGGTAAGTTCAGGTAAAAGAGAACGTTTGCGTCGGCCCCCGATCGCGAGGCCGACACCGGGTTTCACGGTGAATTTTTCAACGAGGAAAAGATGGCTCAACAGACTCCTTTGTACGAACAGCACGTGTTGTGCGGCGCCCGCATGGTGGACTTCCACGGCTGGATGATGCCGCTGCACTACGGCTCGCAGATTGATGAGCACCACGCGGTGCGCACCGATGCCGGTATGTTCGACGTGTCTCATATGACGATTGTCGACCTGCGCGGTAGCCGCACCCGGGAGTTTTTGCGTTATCTGCTGGCAAATGACGTCGCCAAACTGAAGACGCCGGGCAAAGCGCTCTATACCGGCATGCTGAATGCCTCGGGCGGCGTGATTGACGACCTCATCGTCTACTACTTCACCGAAGATTTCTTCCGCCTCGTTGTAAACTCCGCCACCCGCGAAAAAGACCTCTCCTGGATTTCCCAACACGCTGAACCTTACGCCATAGACATCACCGTTCGTGACGATCTGTCGCTGATTGCGGTGCAGGGGCCAAACGCCCAGGCGAAAGCCGCGTCTCTGTTCAGCGACGAGCAGCGCAAAGCCACCGAAGGCATGAAGCCATTCTTCGGCGTGCAGGCGGGGGATCTGTTTATCGCCACCACCGGCTACACCGGTGAAGCGGGCTACGAAATTGCCATGCCAAACGAGAAGGCCGCTGATTTCTGGCGTGCGCTGGTGGAGGCGGGCGTGAAGCCTGCGGGGCTGGGCGCGCGCGATACGCTGCGTCTGGAAGCGGGGATGAACCTCTACGGTCAGGAGATGGACGAAGGCGTCTCTCCGCTGGCGGCCAACATGGGCTGGACCATCGCGTGGGAACCGGCTGACCGTGATTTTATTGGTCGTGAAGCGCTGGAGATGCAGCGCGAGAAGGGCACTGAACAGCTGGTAGGCCTGGTGATGAAAGAAAAAGGCGTTCTGCGCGGCGAGCTGCCTGTACGCTTCACCGATGCCGATGGCAATCATCGCGAAGGCGTGATCACCAGCGGAACGTTCTCCCCGACGCTCGGCTACAGTATTGCCCTGGCACGCGTGCCGGCGGGGATTGGCGAAACGGCGGTGGTGCAGATCCGCAACCGCGAAATGCCGGTCAACGTGACCAAACCGATTTTTGTTCGCGCCGGTAAGCCGGTCGCCTAACTATTTTTATCAGGAGAACTTCAATGAGCAATGTGCCAGCAGAACTGAAATACAGCAAAGAACACGAGTGGCTGCGCAAAGAGGCGGACGGCACTTACACCGTTGGGATCACCGAGCACGCGCAGGAGCTGCTGGGCGACATGGTGTTTGTTGACCTGCCGGAAGTGGGCGCAACCGTGAGCGCAGGCGACGACTGTGCGGTGGCGGAATCCGTTAAAGCGGCCTCTGACATCTACGCCCCGGTGAGCGGTGAAATTGTTGCCGTGAACGACGCGCTGAGCGACTCCCCGGAGCTGGTCAACAGCGAACCGTATGAAGGCGGCTGGATCTTCAAGATCAAAGCCAGCGACGAAGCGCAGGTTGCCGCGCTGCTGGATGCGACCGCGTACGAAGCACTGTTAGAAGACGAGTAATCAGTAATCCCCCTCTCCCTTTGGGAGAGGGCAGGGGTGAGGGTGCCAATCTTCCCCTCACCCTAACCCTCTCCCAAAGGGAGAGGGAACTTAAATTCACTGCACGTTTCAGGAACCATCGCTCATGACACAGACTTTAAGCCAGCTTGAAAACCGTGGCGCCTTCATTGAACGTCACATTGGGCCGGATGCTCAGCAACAGCAGGAGATGCTGAAGACAGTTGGCGCGGATTCATTAAACGCACTGATCGGCCAGATCGTGCCAAAAGACATCCAGCTTGCTACGCCGCCGCAGGTAGGCGAGTCCACGACGGAGTTCGCCGCGCTGGCGGAGCTGAAGGCCATCGCCGGCCTTAACAAGCGCTATAAGTCTTACATTGGCATGGGCTACACCAACGTGCAGTTACCGCCGGTGATCCTGCGTAACATGCTGGAAAACCCGGGCTGGTACACCGCTTACACCCCGTATCAGCCAGAAGTCTCCCAGGGCCGTCTGGAAGCGCTGCTGAACTTCCAGCAGGTGACGCTGGATCTGACCGGTATGGATATCGCCTCTGCCTCGCTGCTGGATGAAGCGACCGCCGCCGCCGAAGCGATGGCGATGGCGAAGCGCGTGAGCAAGCTGAAAAACGCCAACCGCTTCTTCGTGGCGGCGGACGTGCATCCCCAGACGCTGGACGTGGTGCGCACCCGTGCGGAAACCTTTGGCTTTGAGGTGATTGTCGACGACGCGGAAAAAGTGCTGGATCACCAGGACGTCTTCGGCGTGCTGTTGCAGCAGGTGGGCACCACCGGGGAAGTGCACGACTACGGCGCACTGATCGCCGAGCTGAAATCCCGTAAGGTTATTGTTAGCGTCGCCGCTGATTTTATGGCGCTGGTGCTGCTGACGGCGCCAGGCAAACAGGGCGCGGATATTGTCTTCGGCTCAGCTCAGCGTTTCGGCGTGCCGATGGGCTACGGCGGCCCGCACGCGGCGTTCTTTGGCGCGAAAGATGAATTTAAACGTTCCATGCCAGGCCGTATTATCGGCGTATCGAAAGATGCCGCCGGTAACACCGCGCTGCGCATGGCGATGCAGACCCGCGAGCAGCATATCCGCCGCGAGAAAGCGAACTCCAACATCTGTACCTCGCAGGTGCTGCTGGCTAACATTGCCAGCCTGTACGCGGTGTTCCACGGTCCGGCTGGCCTGAAACGTATTGCCAGCCGCATCCACCGTCTGGCCGATATCCTGGCCTGCGGTCTGCAACAGAAAGGTCTCAGACTGCGTCATGAACACTATTTCGATACCCTGTGCGTCGAGGTGGCAGACAAAGCGGCCGTGCTGGCGCGCGCCGAGGCAGCGCAAATCAACCTGCGCAGCGACATTCACAATGCGGTCGGCATTACGCTGGACGAAAGCACCACCCGTGACGATATCCTGACCCTGTTCAACGTATTGCTGGGTGACGCACACGGTCTGGACGTTGATACGCTCGACAAAGAGGTTGCGCTCGACAGCCGCTCCATTCAGGAAAGCATGCTGCGCGACGACGCGATCCTGACTCACCCGGTGTTCAACCGCTATCACAGCGAAACCGAGATGATGCGTTACATGCACTCTCTGGAACGTAAAGATCTGGCGCTGAACCAGGCGATGATCCCGCTGGGCTCCTGCACCATGAAGCTGAACGCCGCGGCTGAGATGATCCCAATTACCTGGCCTGAATTCTCTGAGCTGCACCCGTTCTGCCCGGCTGAGCAGGCGGAAGGTTATCACATGATGATCAACCAGCTCTCCGACTGGCTGGTGAAGCTGACCGGGTACGACGCGATCTGCATGCAGCCGAACTCCGGTGCGCAGGGTGAATACGCTGGTCTGCTGGCGATCCGTCACTATCACGAAAGCCGCAATGAAGGCCACCGTGATATCTGCCTGATCCCAAGCTCTGCCCACGGTACCAACCCGGCTTCTGCCCAGATGGCAGGAATGGAAGTGGTGGTTGTGGCGTGCGACAAAAACGGCAACATCGATCTGGCCGACCTGCGCGCCAAAGCCGAGCAGGCGGGCGACAAACTCTCCTGCATCATGGTGACCTACCCATCCACCCACGGCGTGTACGAAGAAACTATCCGTGAAGTGTGTGATGTGGTGCATCAGTTCGGCGGCCAGGTTTACCTCGACGGCGCAAACATGAACGCCCAGGTGGGCATCACCTCTCCGGGCTTTATTGGCGCGGATGTGTCGCACCTGAACCTGCATAAAACGTTCTGCATTCCGCACGGCGGTGGCGGCCCGGGGATGGGTCCTATCGGCGTGAAAGCGCACCTGGCACCGTTTGTGCCGGGCCACAGCGTGGTGCAGATTGAAGGCATGCTGACCCGTCAGGGCGCGGTCTCCGCGGCACCGTTCGGCAGCGCCTCTATCCTGCCAATCAGCTGGATGTACATCCGCATGATGGGCGCGGAAGGGCTGAAGCAGGCCAGCCAGGTGGCGATCCTCAACGCCAACTACATCGCAACGCGTCTGAAGGACGCCTATCCGGTGCTCTATACCGGCCGCGACGGTCGCGTGGCGCACGAATGCATCCTCGATATTCGTCCTCTGAAAGAAGAGACGGGCATCAGCGAGCTGGATATTGCCAAGCGCCTGATCGACTACGGCTTCCACGCGCCAACCATGTCGTTCCCGGTAGCGGGTACGCTGATGGTTGAGCCGACCGAATCTGAAAGCAAGGTGGAGCTGGATCGCTTTATCGACGCCATGCTGGCGATCCGCAGCGAAATCGACCGCGTGAAAGGCGGGGAGTGGACGCTGGAAGATAACCCGCTGGTGAACGCGCCGCATACACAGAACGAACTGGTGGCAGAGTGGAACCACGGTTATACCCGCGAGCTGGCTGTCTTCCCGGCAGGTGTGGCAAACAAATACTGGCCAACCGTGAAACGTCTTGATGATGTTTACGGCGACCGTAACCTGTTCTGCTCCTGCGTGCCGATGAGCGAATACCAGTAACGTTGTTCCTGTAGTAACGTAGGCCGGGTAAGGCGAAGCCGCTACCCGGCTTTTTTATTGGGAGAAAAGAATGGCAATTGCACTGGTCACCGGCGCCAGCCGGGGTATTGGTAAAGCCACCGCGCTACAGCTGGCAAGCGAAGGCTACACAGTTGCGGTGAATTTTCATCACAACATCAAAGCCGCGACGGACGTCATTAATCAGATCGTGGACGCGGGCGGTAAAGCCTTTGCCGTACGCGCGGACATCAGCGATGAAGCGCAGGTGATGGCGATGTTCGACAGCATCGATCGCGAAGGTGAGCCGCTCGCCGCGCTGGTGAACAACGCCGGGATTTTGTTTGAACAATCCACCATCGAAAACCTCTCCGCTGAACGTATTAACCGCGTGCTGGCTACCAACGTCACCGGCTATTTTCTCTGCTGCCGTGAAGCGGTTAAGCGCATGTCGCATAAACACGGCGGCAAGGGCGGCGCGATTGTGAATGTCTCCTCGGCGGCATCACGGCTGGGCGCGCCGGGGGAATATGTGGATTATGCCGCCTCAAAAGGGGCGGTGGATTCCCTGACCACCGGCCTCGCGCTGGAGGTGGCGGCGCAGGGCATTCGCGTTAACGGCGTGCGGCCAGGCCTGATTTATACCGATATTCACGCCTCCGGCGGCGAGCCGGGGCGTGTGGATCGGGTGAAGTCGATGTTACCGATGCAGCGTGGCGGTCAGCCGGAGGAGGTCGCCCAGGCCATTGTCTGGCTGCTGAGCGACAAAGCCTCCTATGTCACCGGTAGCTTCCTGGAGCTGGCTGGCGGGAAGTAACGCTACGACGCCAGCCACAGCCGCAGGCGCATTCCCCAGCCGCTGGTCCAGCCGGTGGTGATCGACTTCACCTCACCGTGAGAGATCACCACCAGCGTTGGCGTAACCTTAACGTCCCACTCACGCGCCAGTTCTCCGCTGGCGTCGTTGACCGTGGGCATCGTCGCCTTCTTCTTCCTCATCCAGGTTTCGAGCGTCGCGTTATCGCCCGAGCGCAGCGCAACCGACATCACGTTACCCCCGTCCGCGGCAAGCGCCGCCACCGACGGCGTGGTGTAGCGGCAGACGCCGCACCATGTCGCCCAGACGTAGACCAGCAGCGGTCGCTCCTTACTCATGGCGATAAGATCGACGGGCTGGCCGTCGAGGGTGTGCAGTGCCGTCGCGGAGAAATTCTGCGGCAGCGCGGGCTGGCGGAAATAGTCCACCGCCAGGCTCACGGCTACGCCAATCAGCAGCCATACGCCCAGCTCGCGCAGCAGGCGCGGAAGCTTACTTGCCACGGGCGTTTGCCAGCTGTTCTTTGACCAGCCCCTCCAGGTCGTCATACGGAATTGCGCCCGCCACCATCTGGTCGCCGATAATGGTCGCCGGGGTACCCTGAATATTCAGCACCTGCGCCAGGATGAGGTTCATCTTTAGGCTGTCCATGGTTTTATCATCCTTTTTAATGCTGTCCGTTCCGGTCTTTACCTTCGCGGCGGCGATGCTGGCGTCATCGTGATAGCCCTTTTTCATCATCAGCCGCTGGTGGAGCGCCCAGAATTTATCCGGCGCCTGCTGCCACGTTGAGAGTGCCGCTTTCGCGGCATTTACCGAGCTTTGTCCCTTGAACGGCAGCAGTTTGACGATGAGCTGCACGTCGGGATTTTCCTGCACGATTTTCTCAAGCATTGGGTCGAACTGCTTGCAATACGGGCAGTTGTAGTCAGTGAAGGAGACGATGGTCAGCTTCGGCGATGTCGCGCCGGTTCGCGGGCTGTTGGGGTCGTTAAACAGCAGTTTTGCCAGCTGGTCGCTGGAAGCGTCATCAGAAGGTGCGGCGAAACCGAACGTTGATAACGACAGCAGAAGTAAGGCAACGAAGGCTCTCATGTTATTTTCCTTTTGCATCGGACAGGGTGCTCAGCACCGCTTCGCGGCTTAACAACGCAGGCAGCACGTGGCCCTGCGGTAATCCCGGTCCGTAGATCTGGTTAAACGGTACGGCGGCGCTGCCGCGCGTGGTTAAGAACTGGCTGATGGTATCTGAGGGGCGGCTCCAGTCGCCGCGCAGGGCGACAACGTCCGGGGCGGAGAGCGCATCCTGCACGTCGTCGCGCAGCAGCACGTTGTATTTATTGGCTTTACAGGTCACGCACCAGTCGGCGGTCACGTCGACGAACACCCGTTTGTTCTCCGCCAGCGCGCGGGCAATGGCCTGCTCGCTGAGCGGCTGCCAGTGAATACGATCGCGGCGGGAACCCTCGCCGCCGGAACCGGATACAAACGCGACCGCCCCGGCCACCACTACAGCAAATACCCCGGCGCGCAGTGCCGTTTGCCAGCGGTAGCGCCAGGCGGTGACCAGCAGCAGCGTAAGGATCAGGAGCACGCCCAGCGTGATGACGGGCAGGCTGCCAATGTGCACCGTCAGCAGGCTCAGCAGCCACAGCGATGAGCCGAGCATCATCATCCCCAGCACTACGCGTACGACGTTCATCCAGCGTCCCGGACGCGGAAACCGCTGGGCCAGCCCCGGCCAGGCCGCCACCAGCAGCCACGGCAGGCTCATGCCGATACCCATCGCCAGGAAGATCCCCCACAGCAGGGGGAGCGGCGCCGCCAGCGCGGCCGAGACCGCCGTACCCAGGAACGGCGCGGTGCAGGGCGTCGCCAGCAGCGTGGCAAACGCGCCTTGCCAGAAATGACCCGCAAGCCCGTTGCCGCCGCGCGTGGCGAGGAAGGTGCTGGCGCCGGAAGGGAGACGGATTTCAAACAACCCCAGCAGGCTGGCGCTGAAAAGCACCATCACCAGCGCCATCGCGCCAATAAACCACGGATTCTGGAACTGGATCCCCCAGCCGAGCGCCTGATTGCCTAAGCGTAAAACCGTCATCATCAGCGCCAGCGCGAGGAACGAGATCACGATCCCGGCTACCGACGCAAGAAACTGTCGGCGTACCTGACCCCGCGCCTGCCGTTCGGTTTGCATCAGCGTGCCCAGCTTCATGGCCAGCACGGGCAGTACGCAGGGCATGACGTTAAGGATCAGACCGCCCGCCATCGCCATCAGCAGCACCCAGCCTAACGAGAGCGTCGGCGCGGCGTTCCCCGGCTGAATGCTCAGGCTGGACTCCTGTGCCTGCCCGCTATCGGCCAGAACCAGCGACAGGGTTTTGCCGCTGAGGTTGGGCGCGGCCTCGCCCCAGCTGTCCGTCACGGGCACGGTGGCGACCAGCGAGTCACCGCGCACGGTGAGGGCCGGTTTGCCGAAATCAACATCATCCATACCGTCGATAAACAGGGACGGCGCCTGCCAGCCTGCGTCACGCTGCGCCGTTACGGTCAGCTTGCCGGGGGCATAGGTGGCGTTAAGCGTTGAGGTCAACCCGCCGCTGAGCGGAAGGGTGCCCATGGCCCGACTGAAATCGTAATCAAAACCGGCGCCTGCGGATGCGGTCATGTTCAGCGAAAACGGGTAGTCGGTAAGAATACAGACGTTGCTACAGGTGGAGAGCGTCAGTACGCCGCTCAGGATCTTCGGGACGTCGCCCCGCAGAGTGATGGGAAAGCTGACATCGCCGTGGTAGCCCTGCGTGGTGATGCCCGCGACGTCGAAACGCTGCGGCACAGGCCAGCGCCAGATCGCCTCGACGGGCTGATGCCATTTAATCGCGGGGGCGACGCCGCCTTCGCCCGGCGAGCGCCAGTAGGTTTTCCAGCCTTTTTGCAGGGCGACGTCCAGCAGCAGGCGGGTTTCGCCAGTGCTTTCGGGTTGCGCACGCAGCCTGACGCTGGCGTGCTGATTATCGGCGGCGCGCAGCCAGCCGCTGTCGGCAGCCTGGCTGAGGGGCAGCCATAGCCAAAGCAGGCAGACCAGCAGTCGCCTGAATACAGTAAACATAAATTTTCTCCGTAAATGATGAATTAACCTGAAGTAACAGGCGAAGGCTCATTCACGGAAGACGCATAATCGCAGATGCACCCTTAACCGGGGCGGGGAGATAACGCGGGGAGGCCACTGCCGTTCGCGGCGCGGTGGACTGGCTGCCAGCAACGCCAGCAGCAGGGTGACGGCAATCAGGGCGCCTTCAAATAAAACAGGCGGGACCGACATCAGCGACTTGGCGCTAAGCTCACACGGGGTTACCGGTGCGTCGGCACTCTCCTGTCCCTGCTGGACAGACTGGCTCGTGGTGGTGACGTTCATGACAAGCGCGTGCATCCCGGCCATCCGCTGGGCGGTGCATATCAGCACCACCAGGCAGGCCAGGGCTACAAGCAGGATAGCGTTGCGTTGTCGCTTGATCATGTTCGCCTCAAATATTCAGGACGCCTATATTATCGGGCGAACATATTTTGGCAACGCAAAAGCTGTAAAGAAGTGTCTGGAAGATAAGCGGTTTGCCCTCTCCGCTTGCAGAGAGGGCGAGCCATTACAGCGTTTCGCCGTTGCTGGCAATGACGGTTTTATACCACTCAAAGCTCTTCTTACGGGAGCGGGACATGTCACCGGTACCGTCATCGTGCTTGTTGACGTATATAAAGCCGTAGCGCTTACTGTACTGGCCGGTGGTGAAGGAGACGCAGTCGATGCAGCCCCACGGCGTGTAGCCCATCAGATCCACGCCATCCCAGGTCACCGCCTTCATCATCTCTTCCACGTGGGCGCGCAGGTAGTCGATGCGATAGTCATCGTTGATGCTGCCGTCCTCTTCCACGGTGTCGTAGGCGCCGAAACCATTTTCCACGATAAACAGCGGCTTCTGATAACGCTCGTACAGTTCACACAGCGAATAGCGCAGGCCTACCGGATCAATCTGCCAGCCCCAGTCGGACGCCTTGACGTGTGGGTTCGGCACGCTGCCCTCGAAGCCGGAAATGGCGTCACCGGTACCGCCTTCCGCTTTGACCGCGTTGGTCATGTAGTAGCTGAAACCTAAGTAATCGCAGGTGCCTTCACGCAGGATCTGCTCGTCGCCCGCTTCCATTTTGATGGAGAAGCCACGGCGTTCCCACTCGTTCAGCACGTAAGACGGGTAGTAGCCGCGCAGCTGTACGTCGGTAAAGACGTAGCGCTCGCGCATGGATTCCTGAGCGAACATGACATCTTCTGGCTTGCAGGAGTACGGATAGAGCGCCACCATCGCCAGCATGCAGCCGACTTTCATTTCCGGGTTAATGCGGCGTGCGGCTTTCACCGCCAGCGCGCTGGCCACGAACTGGTGGTGCAGCACCTGGTACATGGTCTCTTCCGGGTTGTCGTGCTCGGTATAGACCACGCCAGAGCAGCAGTAGCCGAACAGCGGCGCACGCCAGTTGCGCTGGTTGTTGATTTCGTTGAAGGTCATCCAGTATTTGACCTTATTTTTGTAGCGCTCAAATACCACTTCCGAGAAGCGCACAAAGAAATCTACCACTTTACGGTTGGTCCATCCGCCATATTCCTGAACGAGGTGCAGCGGCATTTCAAAGTGGGAGAGGGTGATCACCGGCTCGATGTTGTACTTCAGCAGTTCATCGAACATGTCGTCGTAAAACTTCAGCCCCTCTTCGTTTGGCTGAGTTTCGTCGCCTTTCGGGAAGATGCGCGTCCAGGCGATGGAGGTACGGAAACATTTGAAGCCCATCTCGGCAAACAGCCTGATGTCTTCTTTGTAATGGCCGTAGAAGTCGACGGCTTCGTGGTTGGGGTAATATTTGCCTTCAATCACTTCCTGCGTGATTTCTCGCGGAACGCCGTGTGCGCCGCCGGTGAGCACGTCGCAGATGCTTGGCCCTTTGCCGCCTTTGTTCCAGCCGCCTTCAACCTGGTGCGCCGCTACCGCGCCGCCCCATAAAAAATCTTTCGGTAAGGTGAGTTTTTTCATCTTTGCTATTCTCAATTCAGGACTTATTGATTTCGAGTCTAGCAAAGCGGAATTAAATGTCACGATATAACATTTTGCGGAAATTGTAATTTGTCACATCAAAAAAACAGGATGTTTTATTCTGTTAATTTCTTCGCCAGTTTCCGGCCTAATGATTCCAGAATATAGATGACGGGAATTTGCGTGGTGATATCGTAAACGCCGCCAATGCGCGTTTGCGGTACGTGCCAGGAGAGGTTAAAGTCCGCCAGCTTTGCGAGACGTGAATGTTCGTGGCTGGTGACTGAGAGCACCTTGCAGTGGTGTAGGCTGAACTGGCTGGCGAAGCGCAGGATCTCCTCGGTTTCGCCGGAGACGGAGAGTACAATAGCCAGCGCATTTTTAGCCATGTCGTTAGTGACCGGGAAATAAGGATCGTCGATATGGTTGCTGAATTTCCCGATATTTGAAAAGAAACGTGCGCCATATTTTGCCAGCGATCCGGAGGTGCCCGCACCGACAAAAATAATTCGTTCAGATGATAAAATAATATCGACCGCGTTATCTAATAGCGCATCAAACTCTTCGTTATTTACGCTTTTAAAGAAGCTGATGATTTCACTGGCACCAAAATTCGCCTGCTGCGGCTCGTTCTGCTCCAGATAGAGTTTAAAGCGCACCCGAAATTCCGAGTAGCCATCGCAGTTAAGCTTGCGGCAGAAGCGCAGGATGGTAGTAGTGGAAACGCCCGCCGCATCCGCCAGCTCGCGGATGGTCATGTACATCACTTTATCGCGGTTCTTAATGACATAGTTGTAGACCATCATTTCCAGATTGTTGAGGCTGGCAATGGCGGAATGGCTGAACATACTCACAATGGCTAAACTCGCTGTCGGACACTATTCCTGAAGCATACCATGATGACGAAGGGTGGGAGACGGATTTATCTCCTTGATTACTTAGATGTTAATGAAATCATTTACACCTGTGCGGTGGATTGTTTTTATATTATGATGATTTATAAGGATAAATCTTGAATGTGGATTTATTTTAGCTAACAGGTGTTCACTGGAATCATTCTCAGTTAGCATAGACTGGCGATGAATAATCATCTTTTGTTTTCCCGGAGTTAAGTATGGTGAGCAGACCATTAATCGCACAGGGATATTCGCTGGCTGAGGAAGTAGCCAACAGTATAAGCCACGGCATTGGCCTGGTTTTTGGGATTGTCGGCTTAGTGTTATTGCTGGTACAGGCAGTGGATACCAACGCCAGCGCGATGGCCATTACCAGCTACAGTCTGTATGGCGGGAGTATGATCCTGCTTTTCCTGGCCTCAACGCTGTATCACGCTATTCCGCATCAACGGGCGAAGATATGGCTCAAGAAATTTGACCACTGCGCTATCTATCTTCTTATTGCGGGTACCTATACGCCGTTTTTGCTGGTGGGGCTCAACTCACCGCTGTCGCGTGGCCTGATGATTGTGATCTGGAGCCTGGCGCTGCTGGGGATCCTGTTTAAGCTGACCATTGCGCACCGGTTTAAAGTGTTGTCGCTGGTTACCTATCTGACAATGGGCTGGCTGTCGCTGATTGTGGTGTATCAGTTAGCCATTAAGCTGGCGGTGGGGGGCGTGACGCTTCTGGCGGTGGGCGGGGTAGTCTACTCGCTGGGCGTGATTTTCTACGTCTGCAAGCGTATTCCGTACAACCATGCCATCTGGCACGGCTTTGTGCTGGGCGGCAGCGTGTGCCACTTCCTGGCAATTTATCTGTATGTTGGGCAGGTGTAGTTTTTTTGTAAGGTGCGGTCTGATGCCCTCACCCCGACCCTCTCCCACAGGGAGAGGGAGAATATCAACACCGTAGGCCCGGTAAACGCAGCGCCACCGGGCGATACAGCATCAATCTTCCAGAGAATACGGTAGCGGCTCAATGCTGAGCGTGTTTGCATCATCCCGCACGCGGAACACGCTGTCGGGCTCCATATCATTATTCATGACAACCTGCACCAGCAGGCGGCCATCATCGAGCTGGACGGCGGCTAACACGGTGCCGGTACGGCGCCAGTTTTCGCCCATCTTCATCTCAAGATCTTCACCCGCTTCCGGCACACGGCTGGCGTGACCAGCCAGTGTCCACAGGGCGCGTTTGTTCGCGCCGCGGAATTTCGCACGCGCCACCATTTCCTGACCAGTGTAGCAGCCCTTCTTAAAGCTGATACCACCCAGCGCCTGGATGTTTGTCGCCTGCGGGATAAACTGCGCGCTGTTTGCCGCGTCAATCACCGGCAGGCCCGCTTCGATGTTCAGCGCCAGCCACTGCTGGCTGTTGTTGAGCTGTGCTTCACCGCGCAGGGCGTCAGTGACGCGTTCCGCCGTTGCTTCGTCGGTTACCAGCAGGAAGCGCTCCGCCGGGTGTTCGAACCACAGAATGGAGGTCGCTCCCTCGCTGACCAGCTGTTTTTTAGCATCCGGCAGCTCGGCAAACAGGTTTTTCAGCGCTGCACGCGCCTGGAAACCCGCGACCCCCAGCAGAACGTGTTCATCGTCCGGGGCGATGGTGACTTTAGAAAAGACCGCGTATTTTTTCAGCTCTTTAAGCTGGGCGTCACGCAGGCTGCGGCGCTCAATAAAGGCGAATCCGTCCTGACGGCGGAACAGACGCAGGTTGCTCCACATTTTGCCTTTTGGATCGCAATGCGCGGCCAGCAGATGCTGGTGCTCAGTCAACTGCGCCACGTCCGCCGTGACCTGGCCTTGCAGGTATTTTTCACTGTCCGCACCAGTCAGTGTCGCCAGTGCCCAGTCATCAAGAGTAATCAGCGTCAGCGGCAGACGCGCAGAGGCGGCGGGCTGGCGAGGAGAAAATGGTGTAAATGCCATAGTGATGTCCTGAATTGCTTAACGCTTTGATAATACCTAATGGTAAAAGAGACTGTATTCAATGCAAGCGCTTTCAGCAGGCCATTCGTGCCATTACGCGGTTATGCGTGGCGCTACGCAAAATAGTGTAATCCGCTGTCTTTATAAGGATTATTCAGGGAGCCTGCTCGAGGTTCGCAATATTCCAGTAAAGAAACGGTCAAAAACACGTTACACTAGCAGGTGTTCCCGGAGAGCAATAATGAATACCAAACGGGATACCGACTGTGCCAAACGTAATGCAGGAAACAGAACATGGATATTAACAACAAGGCCCGTATTCACTGGGCGTGCCGTCGCGGCATGCGTGAACTTGATATCTCCATCATGCCTTTCTTCGAGTATGAGTACGACAGCTTAAGCGATGACGATAAGCGCCTGTTTGTCCGTCTGCTTGAGTCTGACGATCCGGATTTATTCAACTGGCTGATGAATCACGGCAAGCCCGCCGACACCGAGTTGCAACGGATGGTGCAATTAATTCAAACACGGAATCAGGAACGTGGTCCTGTGGCAATCTGATCTTCGCGTCTCGTGGCGCTCACAGTGGATGTCCTTACTGCTCCACGGGCTGGTGGCGGCACTGGTGTTATTGGTGCCGTGGCCGCTTAGCTATACCCCTCTGTGGTTGCTATTGCTGTCGTTTGTGGTGTTTGACAGCGTGCGCAGCCAGCGTCGAATCAACGCCCGTCAGGGTGAAATTAAGCTGCTGATGGATTCTCGCCTGCGCTGGCAGGGAAAAGAGTGGGAGATGATGGGGACGCCGTGGATGCTTAACACCGGGATGATGCTACGGCTGCGTCGGGTCGAGGATAACCGTCGCCAGCACCTGTGGCTGGCCGCAGACAGTATGGATCCCGCGGAGTGGCGAGATCTACGCCGGTTGATCGTGCAACAGCCGACGCAGGAGTAAATCAGCTGAATTGCTCGGCCATCTCACCCAGAATCTGCTCGCACCAGCTCTGGAGGCGCTCGTCGCTAAGATCGTACTGGTTGGTTTCATCCAGCGCGAGCCCGACAAACAGCTGACCGTCGGCAATAATCGGTTTTTGACTGGTGAACTCATAGCCTTCCGTAGGCCAGTAGCCGATAAAGGTCGCGCCCTTTGGCGCCAGTTTGTCGTGCAGCATGCCGAGTGCGTCAAGGAACCACTCCCCGTAGCCCAGCTGGTCGCCCATGCCGTACATCGCAATGATTTTGCCTTCAAAATTGACTGAATCGAGCTGATCCCAGATGGCTTCCCAGTCTTCCTGAATCTCACCAAAGTCCCAGGTAGGGATACCCAGAATGAGCACATCGTACTGCTCCATCAAGGCAACCGCGTCATCTTTCAGGTTATGCAGCGTCACCAGTTCCGGGCCAATGATGTCACGAATTTTCTCCGCCGCCATTTCGGTGTAGCAGGTGCTGGAACCATAGAACAGACCAATATTCATCGCGTAACTATCTCAATTCTTGCTATGACTTTGCGCGTAGTGTACCAGAAACCGATGGCAATCAGGCATAATGGCCAGATTGCAGAACCAAAGGGGCTGATGTGGAAAAGGATCTCGCACTCATCGAACAGTTTCTCGACGCGCTGTGGCTGGAGAAAAACCTCGCTGAAAATACGCTCAGCGCCTATCGTCGGGATCTCACGCTGCTGGTCGAGTGGCTGGCACATCGTGGGCTGACGCTTGAAAGCGCGCAAAGCGATGACCTGCAAGGGTTACTGGCTGAGCGGATGGAAGGGGGGTACAAAGCCACCAGCTCTGCACGTCTGCTGAGCGCCATGCGCCGCCTGTTCCAGCACCTGTACCGCGAGAAGATCCGCGCGGATGACCCCAGCGCACTGCTGGCATCGCCTAAACTGCCTCAGCGGCTGCCAAAAGATCTCAGCGAAGCACAAGTTGAGAGATTATTACAGTCGCCCGCAGTTGACCTTCCGCTGGAGTTACGCGATAAAGCCATGCTTGAACTATTGTATGCCACGGGCTTGCGCGTTTCCGAGCTGGTGGGCCTGACGATGAGCGATATCAGCCTGCGTCAGGGCGTGGTGCGCGTTATCGGTAAAGGGAACAAAGAACGGCTGGTGCCGCTGGGTGAAGAGGCGGTCTACTGGCTGGAGACGTATCTGGAACACGGGCGTCCGTGGCTGCTGAACGGCGTCTCCATCGATGTATTGTTCCCGAGCCAGCGCGCGCAGCAGATGACGCGACAAACGTTCTGGCATCGCATTAAACATTACGCCACACTGGCGGGTATTGACAGTGAGAAGCTGTCGCCGCACGTTTTGCGTCACGCCTTCGCGACGCATCTGTTAAACCACGGCGCTGATTTACGCGTGGTGCAGATGTTGCTTGGACACAGCGATCTTTCAACGACGCAAATATACACCCATGTCGCGACGGAACGCCTGCGGCAGCTACACCAACAGCACCACCCTCGCGCGTGAGTGCCGACGAATTGTTACAGGAACAAATATGAAAAAGTCTTTAGCGCTGTTCACCCTGCTGGCAGCTTCGGTTTCCGGTTTTGCCCATGCGGACGATGCCGCCATTAAACAGTCTCTGACGAAACTCGGCGTCGCCAGCAGCGAGATCCAGCCAGCGCCAGTGGCTGGCATGAAAACGGTGCTGACCAACAGCGGCGTGCTGTACGTGACCGAAGACGGCAAGCACATCATTCAGGGGCCTATGTACGACGTGAGCGGCGCGCAGCCGGTGAACGTCACTAACCAGCTGCTGATGAAAAACCTGAACGCGCTCGAAAAAGAGATGATTGTCTACAAAGCGGCGCAGGAAAAGCACGTTATTACCGTCTTCACCGACATCACCTGCGGCTACTGCCACAAGCTGCATGAAGAGATGAAAGACTACAACGCGCTGGGCATTACCGTGCGTTACCTGGCTTTCCCACGCGCCGGCGTGCAGAGCCAGCCTGAGCAGGATATGAAAGCGATCTGGTGTGCAAAAGACCGCAACAAGGCCTTTGATGATGCGATGAACGGCAAAGGCGTGAAGCCCGCGTCCTGCGATATCGACATCGCTAACCACTACGCGCTGGGCGTACAGTTTGGCGTGAGCGGTACGCCAGCCATTGTGCTGAGTAACGGCTACGTGGTACCGGGCTACCAGGGTCCAAAAGAGATGAAAGCGTTCCTCGACGAGCACCAGAAACAGATGGGTGGTAAATAATTCGCGTGAAAGCCCCGATAAAACTGCGCCGCCGCGATGCGGGTGAAACCGCGGATTTACCAGACACGCTTCCGCTGCTGTTAAAGCGGCTGTACGCCAGCCGTGGCGTGCGTACGGCAAGCGATCTTGAGCGCAGCGTCAAAGGCATGCTGCCCTGGCAAGCGCTGAGTGGCATCGAAAAAGCGACTGAAATGCTCTACGACGCGTTCCGGGAAGGCACGCGGATTGTCGTGGTGGGCGATTTCGATGCCGACGGCGCAACCAGTACCGCGCTGAGCGTGCTCAGCCTGCGTGCGCTGGGCTGTGATAACGTGACTTACCTGGTGCCGAACCGGTTTGAAGACGGCTACGGCCTCAGCCCGGAAGTGGTCGATCAGGCCCATGCCCGTGGCGCACAGATGATCATGACCGTGGATAACGGGATCTCCTCTCATGCGGGGGTCGATCATGCCCATGCGCTGGGGATCCCGGTACTGGTCACCGATCACCACCTGCCAGGCGAAACTCTGCCTGCCGCCGAAGCCATCATTAACCCGAACCTGCGCGACTGCGATTTCCCGTCGAAATCGCTGGCCGGAGTAGGGGTGGCGTTTTATCTGATGCTGGCGTTACGCACGTTGCTGCGAGATAAGGGCTGGTTCGAATCGCGCGGGATTGCCGTGCCGAACCTCGCGGAGTATCTCGATCTGGTGGCGCTGGGAACCGTGGCGGACGTGGTGCCACTCGATACCAATAACCGTATTCTCACTTGGCAGGGCTTAAGCCGCATTCGGGCAGGTAAATGCCGTCCGGGGATTAAGGCGCTGCTGGAAATTGCCAACCGCGATCCGCTGAAGCTTGCGGCAAGCGATTTAGGCTTTGCCCTCGGCCCGCGCCTGAACGCGGCGGGGCGGCTGGATGATATGTCGGTTGGCGTTGCGCTGCTGCTGTGCGACAACATCGGCGAAGCGCGCGTGCTGGCCAGTGAGCTGGACGCACTCAACCAGACCCGTAAAGAGATTGAGCAGGGCATGCAGGCCGAAGCGCTGACCCTGTGCGAAAAGCTGGAGCGCAGCGGCGATACCCTGCCGGGCGGGCTGGCGATGTATCACCCCGAATGGCACCAGGGCGTGGTGGGCATTCTGGCGTCGCGCATTAAAGAGCGTTTCCACCGCCCGGTGATCGCGTTCGCCCCCGCCGGGGACGGCACGCTGAAAGGCTCCGGTCGTTCCATTCAGGGTCTGCATATGCGCGATGCGCTGGAGCGTCTGGATACGCTGCATCCGAACCTGATGATTAAGTTCGGCGGTCACGCGATGGCGGCAGGCCTGTCGCTGGAAGAGGCGAAGTTCGACGAATTCCAGCGTCTGTTTGGCGAACTGGTCACCGAGTGGATCGATCCGGCTCTGTTGCAGGGTGAAGTGGTTTCTGACGGTGAGCTTTCACCGGCTGAAATGACCATGGAGGTGGCGCAGATGCTGCGCGATGCCGGCCCGTGGGGGCAGATGTTCCCGGAGCCGCTTTTCGACGGACGTTTTCGTTTGCTGCAACAGCGCATCGTGGGCGAACGCCATCTCAAAGTGATGGTGGAACCGGTCGGCGGCGGACCGCTGCTCGACGGCATCGCCTTTAACGTTGATACCTCCATCTGGCCGGACAACGGCGTGCGCGAGGTTGAGCTGGCCTATAAGCTGGATATTAACGAGTTCCGCGGTAACCGCTCCCTTCAGATCATCATCGACAATATCTGGCCAATTTAGCGTCAGTAATCTCTATAAAAAAGGGCGTGGATTCGGTACAATCCCGCTCTTATCACCGCATTTTGACAAGCTCATAAAAGAAAACAGACCATGTTTGAAATTAATCCGGTAAAAAACCGCATTCAGGACCTCACGGAGCGCTCTGACGTTCTTAGGGGGTATCTTTGACTACGATGCCAAGAAAGAGCGTCTCGAAGAAGTAAACGCCGAGCTGGAACAGCCGGACGTCTGGAACGAACCTGAGCGCGCTCAGGCGCTGGGTAAAGAGCGTTCCTCCCTCGAAGCCATCGTAGATACGCTGGATCAAATGGCGCAGGGTCTGGAAGATGTTTCTGGGCTGCTGGAGCTGGCTGTCGAAGCCGACGACGAAGAAACCTTTAACGAAGCCGTGGCAGAGCTCGACGTGCTGGAAGAGAAGCTGGCGCAGCTGGAATTCCGTCGCATGTTCTCCGGCGAATACGATAGCGCTGACTGCTATCTCGATATTCAGGCAGGTTCTGGCGGTACCGAAGCGCAGGACTGGGCGAGCATGCTGATGCGCATGTACCTGCGCTGGGCGGAAGCGCGCGGTTTCAAAACCGAGATTATCGAAGAGTCCGAAGGTGAAGTGGCGGGTATCAAATCCGTCACCATCAAGATTATTGGCGATTACGCCTACGGCTGGCTGCGTACTGAAACCGGCGTTCACCGCCTGGTGCGTAAGAGCCCGTTCGATTCCGGCGGCCGCCGTCACACCTCCTTCAGCTCCGCGTTTGTCTACCCGGAAGTGGATGAAGATATTGATATCGACATCAACCCGGCGGACCTGCGTATCGACGTTTACCGCGCATCCGGCGCGGGTGGTCAGCACGTTAACCGTACGGAATCTGCGGTGCGTATTACCCACATTCCAACCGGGCTGGTAACACAGTGCCAGAACGACCGTTCCCAGCATAAGAACAAAGACCAGGCCATGAAGCAGATGAAAGCGAAGCTTTATGAGCTGGAGATGCAGAAGAAAAATGCTGAGAAGCAGGCGATGGAAGACAACAAGTCCGATATCGGCTGGGGCAGCCAGATCCGTTCTTACGTCCTTGATGACTCCCGCATCAAAGACCTGCGTACCGGGGTTGAAACCCGTAACACGCAGGCGGTGCTGGACGGCAGCCTGGACCAATTTATCGAAGCAAGTTTGAAAGCAGGGTTATGAGGAACCAACATGTCTGAACAACAAGCACAGGGCGCTGACGCGGTAGTCGATCTTAACAACGAACTGAAAACCCGCCGCGAGAAGCTGGCAGCGCTGCGTGAGCAGGGCGTGCCGTTCCCGAACGATTTTCGTCGTGACCACACCTCAGACCAACTGCACGCAGACTTCGACGGTAAAGAGAACGAAGAGCTGGAAGCGCTGAACGTTGAAGTGTCCGTGGCGGGCCGCATGATGACCCGTCGTATCATGGGTAAAGCGTCCTTCGTGACCTTACAGGACGTTGGCGGCCGCATTCAGCTGTACGTCTCCCGTGACGACCTGCCGGAAGGCATCTACAACGAGCAGTTCAAAAAGTGGGACCTGGGCGATATCCTGGGCGCGAAAGGTAAACTGTTCAAAACCAAGACCGGTGAACTGTCTATCCACTGCACCGAACTGCGTTTGCTGACCAAAGCCCTGCGCCCGCTGCCGGACAAGTTCCACGGTTTGCAGGATCAGGAAGCGCGCTATCGTCAGCGTTACCTGGATCTCATCTCTAACGATGAATCCCGTAAGACCTTCAAAATTCGCTCCCAGATCATGGCCGGTATTCGCCAGTTCATGGTTAACCGCGACTTTATGGAAGTAGAAACCCCGATGATGCAGGTGATCCCAGGCGGTGCCTCTGCCCGTCCGTTCATCACCCATCACAACGCCCTGGACCTGGACATGTACCTGCGTATCGCGCCGGAACTGTACCTGAAGCGTCTGGTGGTCGGCGGTTTCGACCGCGTGTTTGAGATCAACCGTAACTTCCGTAACGAAGGTATCTCCGTACGTCATAACCCAGAGTTCACCATGATGGAACTCTATATGGCGTATGCGGATTACAAAGATCTGATCGAGCTGACCGAATCCCTGTTCCGCACCCTGGCGCAGGACATTCTGGGCACCACCCAGGTGCCTTACGGTGAAGAGGTGTTCGACTTCGGCAAGCCGTTCGAAAAACTGACCATGCGCGAAGCGATCAAGAAATACCGTCCGGAAACCAACATGGCGGATCTGGATAACTTCGACTCTGCGAAAGCGATCGCTGAAAGCATCGGTATCAAGGTTGAGAAGAGCTGGGGCTTGGGTCGTATCGTGACCGAAATCTTCGAAGAAGTGGCCGAAGCGCACCTGATTCAGCCGACCTTCATCACCGAATACCCGGCGGAGGTGTCTCCCCTGGCGCGTCGTAATGACGAGAACCCGGAAATCACCGATCGCTTCGAATTCTTCATCGGTGGCCGCGAAATCGGTAACGGCTTTAGCGAGCTGAACGATGCAGAAGATCAGGCGCAGCGCTTCCAGGATCAGGTTAACGCGAAAGCGGCAGGCGACGACGAAGCGATGTTCTTCGACGAAGACTACGTGACCGCGCTGGAGCACGGCCTGCCGCCGACGGCTGGCCTGGGTATTGGTATCGACCGTATGGTGATGCTGTTCACTAACAGCCACACCATCCGCGACGTGATCCTGTTCCCGGCGATGCGTCCGGTGAAATAAGCCGTTAAGACGTAAAAAAAGCCCCGTGCGTTTATCACCGGGGCTTTTTTATTGCGCCGCGAAGGCGCTGAGTTTTTCACGCGCGGTGTTCGCTTCCTGCACCATCCACGGGCTAAATGCCCACGGTGTGGCGTCCAGCGCGCGGAATAGCGCGTCCAGCTCCACCCACTGATACTCCATCACTTCATCGTCATTGATTGCGAGGGTATTCGTTACGCGGGCGGCATAGACCGGGCAGATTTCGTTTTCAACGATCCCTGACGGGTCGGCTTCACGGTAGCGGAACTCCGGGGCAATGGGGGTGATGTCTGTGATTTCGGCGCCGACTTCAAAGCGACAGCGGCGGATAATCGCCTGCTCTGTCGCTTCGTCGGCCTGTGGATGACCGCAAACGGAGTTGGTCCATACGCCGGGCCAGGCTTTTTTACTTAAGGCGCGCCGGGTGATCAGACATTCTCCGTTAGCGTTAAACAGCCATGAAGAGAAGGCCAGGTGTAGCGGGGTGTGTGACGTGTGCGCGGCGTACTTCTCCTGAGTGCCAATCACCTTTCCCTGGTCATTTACCAAAATAACGTGTTCTTGAATACTCATTGATGCTCCAGTGCCAAAATGCTTAATGGTTCAGCACCATCAGCGGAATTATTATACTGCATTCTTATGCGAACGGTTTGGCCCACAGAGCGGAAAAGGGCATGACCCGCATCAGTTTGGGCTGCTATCATAGTGCGCCATTCACGCTGACCGAGGAGCTGTTTTGTTTGCAGGAAGCCTGACGAGAAACCCGATCATTGCCGTTTTCTGCCTGACGCTGACGCTACTTGTAGCAGGATGCTCGGGGAGTAAATCTTCGGATATGGGCAGTTATTCCGGTGCAGTCTATACCGTTAAGCGCGGGGACACGCTCTACCGCATCTCACGCGCCACGGGAACCAGCGTGAAGGAGCTGGCGCGCCTGAATAATATCTCTCCACCGTATACTATTGAGGTAGGGCAGAAGCTCAAGGTTAACGGCGGTTCCTCCTCAGGGAAAAAGTCCTCAACGCGTAAAACAGCCAAAGTCACGCCATCCTATCAGGTGCCTAAATCATCCTGGCCGCCGGTCGGTCAGCGCTGCTGGATCTGGCCTGCAAGCGGAAAAGTGGTTGCGCCGTACTCGCTCTCGGAAGGTGGCAATAAAGGTATTGATATCGCTGCCGCACGCGGCACACCGGTTTACGCTTCAGGGGCCGGGAAGGTGGTCTATGTCGGTAACCAGCTTCGTGGATACGGTAACCTGATCATGATTAAGCATGGTGAGGACTACATTACGGCGTATGCGCATAACGACACGATGCTGGTCAATAACGGCCAGAACGTGAAGGCGGGGCAGAAGATTGCGACCATGGGCAGTACCGGGACGGATACGGTGAAGCTGCACTTCCAGATCCGCTATAAGGCCACGGCCATCGATCCGCAGCGTTATCTTCCGGCGCAGGGCAGTAAGCCGAAGTGTTAAGTGATTATTTAATCGCCACTTAGTGGGGTAAAGGCTTGTATGAAGAGGCGTAAGGTCTATAATGCCTTACGCACCTCAAAGCGGGCGTAGTTCAATGGTAGAACGAGAGCTTCCCAAGCTCTATACGAGGGTTCGATTCCCTTCGCCCGCTCCAGAATTTCCCCAGGTGGAACCGTTCGAAAATCTCCGGTTCTTTCAGCATGTTACGCAGTAGTGCTTACTAACATGCTTAGGCGTTCTACCATAGTTCACTACTTTGACACTTGTCACGAATGGTTACTCGGTGAAATGAGAGTGTAGCCAATCGTCGGCGGTGGTTTCAAGTTCTTACCGCGATAGCCCAACAATGAACGCAAAGCCTACACCAGGCAGCGACGGATCGCACTTCTCATAACCTTTCAGTGAAGCGCATTTTTGCCGATGCTCCCACATGCCACACGTCGTGATGACGTTGCAGGGAATAAACAGGTTTTATGGTGGTAACGCTCCTTGCGAAGTGCAGCGGAGCAAGGTACTTGCAGACCATATGCAAGCTCTGCCAGCGGTTCGGCCTCGCTCCCTTTGGGTACATGGTCATCCTGATAAACTTCACTGTCTGACACACCCTGATGTTCTCGCCTAACGGCTCAGCGCGTTGTCTTACCACCAACGGGCATTAGGCTTTTATTGTCCAAATTCTGTTAGTTGCGCATTTTCTGCACCCTGGTTAACCTGAGATTAATCCTAATCTCCCAAGGGTGAACATGGCTATCGGGAACAGACAGATTCAAGAGGAATCACTCAAAGAAGAGTTAGATCGCTTGCTGGAAGAACTTGAAATCACACAGGAGCAACGGGAGTTTATCGAGTCCATGCGACAAGAGGACGGGGAAAATAACAACGGGAAATAAGGCTTGTATTGTCCAAAATCTGCGCTACGCTACCTTTGATTACCCACAGCAAAGGATAACCAAGATGGAAAAAGAAAACTTTTGCGTGGGACGTATAGCTGTAAAGGGGGCGTTGCGCCCTTGGAGTGTTAAAGACTATCCTCTCATCATTTGTACGTGTTAGAACTTCCTGTTCCGAAAGCTGGAATACATCATCAGATAGCGTTTCAGATTGCGTAGTGTCATCAGCTTTATTAGCGTTTGTGGACGCATCCTTTTATTTCGAATGTAGTATAGGGTGAAAAGCTGATATTTTTTACTCGATACGTCTAATTTGGCTTTGTGCTTCCGGTAAAAATCCAGATAACCTGAAAACTTACGTCCTGAGCAGGTGATGCGGACCTCACCGTGATTGACATATAGCACCTGAGTTATCACGTCCAGTTTGAAAGGATCGCCATAGGTTTCAGCCAACCGGTAGAATGCATCATAATCCTGAGCGGCGGTCAGGTGTTCATCAAACAGAACCTGCTGCATCCGGCTGGTTAAAGTAAGCATCTGGTTGCCAATAATATTCCGCTTATCAAACAGGTTCTTTTTATAGGGAGGTTTAGGGTAAACCTGTAATTCATTAAGGTGCTTGTATCCGGTGCTGTCGCAAAGGTAATCATCAGCGTATAAGAAGCTGTGCTGTTGAAGTTTATGTTGGCAGGCAAGAAAGGAGGACAGGCGTGTCGGCAGCCATTCATCATCATCATCCAGACCCGTTATCAGATATCCCTTGGCCATTCGTATCGCCTGATTCCGGACGGCACAGGCTCCGGAATTAAATTCATTGCGGATGTAGGTAATGCGCGGGTCATTCAGATCGGCGATATAAGTCTGAAGCTTATCAAATGACGATGAGAAATCATCGATAATAATGAGTTCCCAGTGTGTATAATCCTGTTTCAATACTGATTGTATAGCCCTGATCGTCAGTGTTTCACGGTTCCAAGTAGGCATATAGACGGAGATGAGCGGTCGGGATGACAGCGTGTCGCTGCTAATATCCACACGCTCTGTCAGTGTCCCAGTAAAAGTAGCTTTTTGTATGTCACTTCCTGAAAAGTCCACTCCGGTACAGTTCGCGTGACTGAAAATCGCCCCTTCCGTTTTACAGTGGCTGAGATTTGCCCCTTTCAGAGAGGCATATGAGAAATCGGCTCCCCGAAGATCGCTGAACGAAAGATCGCAACCCGATAAATTAATATTACGCAAGTTAAACCTCCTAAGATCCATAAACCGCAGGTCCGAACCTGCCAGATCCGACTGGTGACGAGGGTTCTTAAGGTCAATGTGATGATATTTCAGCAGTTTTTTTTGAATTCTATTTTTGCTGTTCATGTTCAGCTTACTGTGAGTATCGATAATAAATTAGGCTTGCAGTTAATCACTCCCCTTATCATTCTGCAATTGTACCCATTCATTTTCAGAAATATTCCCAAAGACAAACTGACGTTATGTAACATTTGTTTATAGTCGTCTGACATTCGCCAAGGATGGCAAGACTGCCAATGTCAGCACATTCAAACTTTTCATGGTGATCACCATTCTAAAGAAAACTCCTCTGTTAAATCGTCCTGCACGTCCTGACCGTACCCGATGTAATACATGGTTGAGCGCGGATCTGTCTGCCCCAGGAAATGGGCGATTGTCTCTATAGCCACCCCATTTTCGAATAAAATTCGGCCACGGCTTTTACGTGGTGTATGGCATCCCACGTTAGAGAATCCTGCTCTACGTCCCATCTTCCCAAATTCAGTGAATACCGTGTTACGGGTTACGGCGTTGCCTTTGCTACGGAGATCGCCCTTGCTAAAGATGAAATCTGTCTTCACTGGCATATCGGCTTGCTCTGCCTTGCGTTGCGCCACCACTGACAGCATCGCGGCTGTCACCTTTGGCCTCACCACGTTTCCGGTTTTCTCCTGCTTCACCTTGAGGTGAGATTGCCCTTCTACATCTTCGTACCGGAGTTTGAGCACGTCAGAGATACGTAGACCGCTTTCATACATAAACACCCACAGGCAATAAAACAGGTTGGTGGTGGTGTTGCGCTGTAGCGATGCCGCCACTGCCTTAACTTCATCTGCACTCTTTAGGGCCTGGCTAATTCCTTTCATCGTTATTTTTCCTCTTGTTCGTTTCGTTGAAAACATAATTGATCAGAAATTGATCATTTTCAATATGTTGCACGATACGTTTGTTTATGAATAGCACGAAATGATCAAAAGGTATGCGCGGTTGCCTGAGTTGCTTAACGGCGTGATCAAGGCCACCCCAATTTTGCCGCCTGTCAGTACCGAATATCTGTAACTAATTGAAAAATAAAAATAAATTAAATTTCATCAATGATTCATGAAACTGTGGTTATGTCAAGAAATTTATTTTCTATGGTGGGGTGTTACCCCTGTTCGCACGGTGAAGTGATGTAAAAGTGTACTGAATAAGTTAAATCAACAAGTTACATAATACACTTTACTAATGTGTATCGAAGCGGGGCGATATCGCACGATAGATGATAATAATTCTCACCTGAGTTGATTGCATCAAGAAATGATTAGAATGCTAATTAATTGGCGGGTTTCGGCATGAAAAAAGAAACATCGTTTCAATTTAGAAAGCTCGTTCAGCACATTGCACCTACCATGAAAGTGTACATTGTGGACAATGATCGCTGTGAGCCTCACGGCGCAAGGCTTTCGTATAAGTAAGTGATAGTTTCAATTGTTACTATCTTAATTGCTATGGTAACTTTATCCCTGTAACAACGGCAATCTTTACCTGACATTTAAGATAGGTTTTGACGTTAATAATGTATGGATTTGATAGGGATAATCTAATATTTTCCTCTGGCTGTTCTTAGGATTGTTGCATGTGCGATTCGTAGTGAGCAGGGCGACGATCTACCGTTGGGTGAAATGGCGTTTTTTGCTATCTTGGCGGTAGGTTAGTCCACTGTGACATACGGGGTAGGCCAGGCTGACCTGGGGGGTAGGTCACGGTGACACATAATAAGATTAACTATAATACTAATAATAAGATCAGTTATTAGATCAGTGCCTTTTGCGCTTGTCGCAAAGATCATTTGCTGGAGGCTCTTCGCCGTCACTCCTGGCAAGCAGCCTTACTTCGCTTCCTTTCGGGCTACGTTGGCTGGCCTCGTTCCGCTCACGTCGCAGCAAAGCGTTATCTATACATTCTGTATGGTGCAATGGCGTTGCCACCGTGAAAACGGCTGCACACGATGATTTCGCCGTGGGCGAATACCATTGCGCTGTGCGCGGAATTACCATCTGACCAACCAACTACCGTTGATTGTCCATCTGATAAGCTGACTAACTTCAACCATACATTCATGAACTAACGTTCACCCATGCAAGGTTTCAGTAAGTCAGTGGCTAAGGCTTCACTGGTCGCTGATAGCTCCAGTTCATCCAGCCTCAATCCAATACCAACACCTACTATCCTGATAACTACCGTTATCCCTCTGTAGTTGTGCTATTGGTTTCGGTAAGTGCCAGAGGGCGCACAGGAAGCCCGTAGAGCGATTTAAACAGGGTAGGGAATGCAATGGTAGCCTGAAAGCGTCAGAACGCCGCAGAGAGCGTTACAGGCTGTTTTTCGTTGTTCTTGTGGCTGTCTTCTCTGGTGGCAAGTTCTACCACAAAAACAGATTGACATCCACTTTTTATTTTATGTATAAAGAGCACAAATCGCAAAGCAGAAATACAACGCATTGAAAATGATCAAAAAATTTTCGAATAATCACCGTTGAGAGGTTGACAAAAGTTTAGAAATAGGTTAGAATACCCATATACCATAAAACTTTATCCACATAATCTCTTAATGCACTTTGAGCCGTCAGGCTGCAAGGTGTCTTTTTATTTACGCCAACCATAGGAGGCCACACTGAGATACTTTGACGTTGAAGACACACTTCAACAATTGAAAGACGGAACCACCAACCGTTACCGCATCCGAGCACTACGCAACGCTTGCCGCGCTCGTGGATACCACGAGAGGGAAGCCTTTCTCACAGAAGTATTGAAGCGCTGGGATGAAATCCGCACTTCGACCACCAACGAATAAACCAGAAGGAGGAAACCAGAATGATCGAGAAGAAAACCAAACTACCGCCGTCCACATCGTTAATGATCCCTGATGCGACATTTCAGATTCTATTCAAAGAAGCAAAGCGCCGAAAAATGAGCGTAAGCGCACTACTTCTTGAAGAGTGTCAAAACCTGGCGGTTAAATATTCGAAAGCTGGCGCGTAACAACTACGAAACAGCATTTACATCCCCCCACGAATGAGAAGCGGAGAAAACCCAAATGAAGAGCATTCGTAATTTACTGAGCATACATAGGAGCATAGAACAATGGCAAAAACCCTCGCCCAGATTCAGGCAAAACATAAACAAGACTATCAAGATGAAGATGATAAAACTGTAACATCGCATACCTTTATTAAAGAATTTACCTTCTTCGAAGACATTGAACGCCTTTATTCGAACGATTTTCCCGATGGTAAAGTGATCGACAGTTTTCACGTCGCTTTGTATTGCCGCTTTTTGAGTTATCAAGCGAACGATAGTAATTGCTACGAGAGCCACGCTACGTTGGCGAGAAAACATAAAACATCATCTTCAACGGTAAAAAGACGTATTGAAGACCTAAGGAAGTTAGGTCTGGTGATAACAGACGAACACCCAGATCCCAATATTTCATCGCTGCTTTATACTGCATTACCACTTACTGATGCTCATGTTATCCCACCAGATCAATTACCAGCAGCACCCATTATCGTTTCTAACTTAGTGCCTGAACCAGCTACGGCAGAGGAAACGCAGGATGATGCGACAGAAAAGTCTGAGCCTTTAGGACTGCCTGAAACGATTACCGATGAAATGAAAATAGACGCAATGTGCGATCTATTGTCCAAACCGGAAAGTTTACGGCAGCAAAACAGGGGGGACACATTTATTAACTACGCTCGCCGCGTATTGCACCGCAAGAGTATGAAACTACCTTCCAGATTCGAAGAGGAATTAGAAATGCGATTTGAACATCGTTATCCACACTTCTATGGACGATTCGGAACACCATTTTAACGGAGACCTAATTGATACAATATATAAAACTAAACAACACAAACCAGATACAGATCAACGATAGCGGGAAGGGCGTTTACTATGCCTTGGTTTGGTTCTGGAGAGGACGTAGGACACGCATTTCCTACGGCGAGCTATCTGATAAATCCGGTGTAAGTGATAACGGGATCAGGTTCTGGCTTCGTGCGCTGCGAAACATTGGTGTGATTGATATCGACGATGAAAGCCATTATCTATCATTCACGCTGAAACACATCGAACGAGACAATGTAGAATTTATCTACTCTAATTTCTAAAACACACAATAGGGAAACTTTTATGATAACTGCTTTATGGTGGTTCACCATATTCTATGGCGTATACGTTATGACAAGACAAGGAGTTTCCCCCTCTACGAGGAATGAATGGGAAAAAGAAAACGTAACGTAGTTACAAAATTTGAACGAAACGCACAATCATTATTACGAACATCTGATTTTCAAAATCTATCTCGCCTTTCGAAGGAATACAATTCTGTTCCTGGTGAATGGCAAACAACAATAATTGAAGAGAATAGCCCTGCAATGTCTCCTGACGAGATGGGCGCATTACAGGATATTCTCAATAGCTGCCCTGGTGCATTCTGGAAACCCAGGAAGATGAAAATCTTCAATGTGGATTCTTCAAACCTCCACAAATGGCAAATTCTTAATTTCTCCTCATACGAACATTATTGCGGCTGGCTTTCGGTTAATCACCTTAACAATTTAACCCGCGACTTTGACACCCTATTTGATACCAGGGAACATTATGACTCTTAACACTATGGACACCGTGAACATCGTGAACACCCTTATTAACTCTTTCCACGATATCTGGCATTTACCAGCCCTGCGGCTTGTTAATAAGGCGTGGTGTGAGAGAACGCCCTCCGCGCTCCTGGAAGCGATACAATACACAGAACAGGCAATCACCGCCCTTGAACACTGGAGCGCTGCTGTAGAGCACCTGGTGCAGATGAACGGGGATACCGTCACCGTGGATCAGGCGTGGCGCATTGCCAATGACCTTGAAGAGCTTGCTTGCTCCCTGCAATACATCACCGCCGAACTTGCGGAACTGGCAGGAGCCATTGCCGAGAAATACGCAGTAAGCGAATTTGAATAAAAATGCAAGAAAAGTGAATAAAATGTTGGTTTGGGTATTGACAAATTAACAGAAATGTTATAGAATAAGAAGTAGGGATAGTATTCGAATCACTTCACCCTCCTGAATGCCGTTTCCCATAGCGGCACTCTTTCCATCTGAATTTTCTCTCTGAAAGCTGGTTGTTTTCCTTTGTTGTGTTTAGTTCCAAAGGGTGGCGCGGGCGTTCCCACTTGTGTCGGGTGATAACGAACAATCACCGCGCACATTCTCTTTCAGAGAGCATATTCCGTGCTCTAAGCCTTATAACCTCCGTTAGGGATTATAAGCGGTCATACTGAATAAACGCCGTCAGCGGTAGTTACGTTCAGGCTGGCAAATCTTCTATTAATACACTCCCGAAAGTGTCTGGTAGTAGATAGATAAAGAAAGCCTCATTTTATTCCTGGGCGCTGCTACACGCTTTTAAAAATGAGGAGCAATGACGGGCGAAACCTTCTTCTGTTATTCGTAACAGCTGCGCCCTTCATTTTATTCAAGAAACCATTCTTTAACATCATAATCCTCCGAAACGATGACGTTAAAAAATGCTTTCTAACAAGGGCATACTCTCCAGGGCTACTTCGGTAGCCCTTCTCTTTACCCTGCGTACAACATAAATGCTGCACGCAGACACAACGCGAAGGAACAACACAATGTTCTTATTAAACAATCGCGACCGAATTCTAAAATACAAATCCGAAGTGATTCAAGTTAATCCTGAGTTAATAGCTAAAGTGGCTGAAATGGCAGGATGTACCGTTGAAGAAATAGAAAAAGCTGTAGAACAGTATTTCCCTTCTGAGGACACACCTCAACTTAGTATGCAGGAACGGATCGCAATCAAATCCAAGGAAATCAAACAACAATGATTGTAGACCTAACCGAACTTTTCCCAATTCGTAAGAGTTTCACTGACGTAGTGAGCTACGCCACTGATTCTTTTGCAGCCGTAGAAGGCCGTGTTTTCGACCTGCCAGCAGATATTGAATGCGGCGATGTTATCGGCGCTGATGGCGCTCTATACACCTCCGGCGATGATGCCTTTGTGGTGGTGTCCGATGCCGTCAGTGCTGGCGACGGTAAAACGGTAAATGTCCTACGTGCGCCTAATGTTGGCAGCTTCGTAGCATTGAAAGCCGACAACCTGAACGCAGCGAATCACGCCGCAGCTATCACCACGCTCGAATCCAAAGGGTTTGTATGCCGTCCATTCTTCACCTCTTAATCAAGGATGATCATTAATGACTAAAATCGCAATCGGGCGCGATCTGGTGGACTTAGCGCCAATCTTCCAGGCCCTGCCGGAACGTAACTACCTTATGAATGCCCTCGATCTATTCGACGGGGTAGGCGTCCAGAATCCGAAAGTGGTGGTAACACAGCTTCTGGATGATAACTACAGCCTGTTTAACACTCCGCAGAGCCGTTATTCATCAAACCACGACACTACCGCGCGTCAGAATGGTAAAGAATATTTGGTGGAGATTCCTTGGTTTGCAAGGGAAGACACCTTCAAACCAGTAGACGTACAAGGGAAAAGGGTACAAGGCACTGATTACGAACAAACCGTTACCGACCTGTACACCGAGTACACTGGGAAACATAAAATTGCTTACCTTCGTACCCGTGAATCTTACCTTGCACGAGCACTGTTCAAAGGTGAAGTGTACACCCCTGCAACTGATGACCTGCTGATCTCTTATGCTGAATTGTTTGGCGTTGTGCCAATGACAGCCAGCGTGAGTGCAGCGACAGCGGCACAGGATTTTGATGCCATCTTAGACAAAGTTCAGGCTGCCGCAGGTGGATTGGCTGGTCAGATTGAACGAGTGATCGTATTCGCTAAACCTGCTGCATTTAGCCAGATTCGCTTCTCTGACAGTATGTCTAAGGTGTTCCAGTATGTAGCGCCATACGATGAACGTAACCTGTTCTATCAGCGTCACGAGCTTCTACCTGGTGTTTCAACCTTTAGTTTGCCTGGTGCGCCTATCGACATTGTTAAAGTGACAGATCCGCTGATCCTGGCACAGATGCCGGACGATGCCGACATGGTGGCGGTGCCTGTGTTTAGCAAAGGCACAAATGCTTATCAGAACATCTACGGCGCTGCCAGCGGCAACTTCGCGCTGATCGATGCTGCACCTGCTGAATACTACTCCTGGGGCTACCTGAGTGAACGAGGAGATGCTTACCACGTTATGCACGAGAATTCGGCGTTATGTGTGAACCATGCGTTAGGTATGCAGGTGAAAATCACCATCACTGCTTAATGAGCAAGCGGCAGCCTGCCGCTGGAAATAATCAGGCGTTTTAATGAGGGATGCTCACTAATCCACAGCGCAATTGTGGCTCTGGTTGCATCCCTTTTTTTATTTCCCCCATAACAAGAGGAAAAATAGAGGTGGAACTCATACTTAAATCAAATCGTGGCCTACACGTCCGACTGAGTGCAGACGATGCAGAAGGGCTGCTCAAGGTGAGCCAGCTTTGCGAGCTATTAGAAATTTCGTATACGGGCGTTAGAGCGCGTATTTTCCGTGGTGATACCGTCGAAGCGGCAATTCATCACTTCCTTGATCAGAAAGGCGGTGAATAATGTCAGGTGGACTAATCGTTAATACGAGTACGATCCGTAATACCGTCGAATTCGTGGTGGATCGTAATTCAATGAAGGAAGCTATGGACGCTTTCGATCAAATTCAGAAGAAAGCCAAAGGCATTAAAGACCCTACGTTGAACATGAAAAGATTCAGCCAGGGGCTAAAATCTGCTGAAAGGGAACTCAATAAGCTGAATAAGAAAGCGTCAAAGCCTCGTAATAGCGATGAACGAGAAAAGGCAAGGGCAGCTAAGGCGCAAGCCCGTGTAGAGGCTCAGGCAGCGAAAGAGGCCGCAAGAAACGCACAGCGCCGTGAACGGGCTGAATTGAAGCTATTGGACACTGCCAGCAGCTTTAGAAGTATGCAACACCTTACCAACGTCGAATTGACCCAGGCGGCACTGGCAGCGTCACGCATAACTAAGGCGTACTCTCAGGGAACGATCAGCCTCGCCAGGCAAAACAGCGAGATCAAAAGACTCCAGCAGAGCTACAGACGCATTAACGCAGAGCGTAGGGCAGCAGCAAAGGCGGGAGGGGCTAACGCTCTTGGTGGCGGTGGTAAGGCTACAGGGGCTATCTCTGGCTCTCTGATGGGCTTAGGCACTGGTGCGCTTGCTGGCGCTGGTATCGGGGCGGCGGCTTATGGCGCTTATTCATGGGGGAAAGAGGCTGTTACAGCACAGGAAGAGCGTAGCGAAATCGTCGCAAGGGCGCGCTTGGGCGGTGTAGATTATAACGTCCTCCAGGCACTTTCCCAGTATGCCACGGCTAACGGGATTGATTCCGGTATGGGGCTGCAAGGACAACGTAAGCTACTGGACTCGGGAAAAGATATCTCAGAAAAGCTGGCAGACAGCTACACCAACAGCACCTTTGATAAGAAGTCTGGACAATGGAAAGGCGGGAACGCTGCTGTAGATACAGCCCTGAACATGGGATTCACTAAAGACGATCTGAAATCCTACCAATCCAATCCGTTTGGCTTCGTCTCTGCTTACACCAACACCATGCAGGGGAAAGGCTATTCACAAGAGCAAATCCTTCATAACCTGGAAGACCTTGCAGACGATTTAGGCTTGTATCACAAGGCATTTTCTAATCAAGGAAAAGCGATCACTGATCAAGTGGACGTGCTCAAGCGTAACGGTCAGTGGTTGAATCAGGAGCAGCAAGATCAGCTTGTGGCCTACCGTAAGTTTAACCAGGAACTTAGCATTCTCTCCGATAGCCAAAAGCTGGCATTCTTCGAAGGTTTTATGTCAGAGATTGACCCTGAAACCATGCGAGAGTTTAAAGAAGCGATGCAAGACGCTTTACCCTTTTTCAAGGGGATCGGGCGGGCGGCGGGGGATGCTGCCGTAGGATTGCTGAAACTCACTAACTGGATCACAGGCAAGCTAAACCTTCTGAACGGTGACAACACCTCTAAAGAAGCGGTGAGCCAGCATTACGGCACTACGTCAGCACCTGCACAGCCAGGAAGTAACCCTGTGGCTAACACTTACGGAGCCAGCCAGCCTAAAGCAGACGGTCATGAGCCTAATGTATTCGACACAATGCGTGAATGGTGGAACGGGACAAGCGACGCTAAGGACGTGAGCAGCTACGCGCAGAGCACCAACGGAGATTACTCTCCTGTTTCAATGTTGAAACAGAGTGCAGCAGCGCCAGCTAAGCCAGCCAATGCACCGATCATGCAGCCTGTAGTGTTGCAGAATCAGCTACCGGAAGGGCTTATCCATCTAACTATTTCTCCTGATCCGACATTCGGAAACATGCTGAATGCTACCGTTGATCAGCGTATCAATGATAACAATCAGCGTATGGTGCTTGCTGTTTCATCTGGACAAGGGACGGGAGGCTAAATGGCAACACCTGGAAGTCTAACAATCGGGGGCAGCGATGCCTCCCGTATCAATTCAACCTCGAATAGTAATAATAGCAGTGCTACCCGCACCAAAGGTGAAAACGGATTCACCATCCTTGCATCTGTATATAATTCGTCCTCAGATAGCTATATTCAGAACTATCAGGCGATAGTGTTTGATGCCGTGACGGATACGGGAATACGCAGACAGGCTGATATTACCAGCTATCCCGTTGAGAGCGGGGCAGAGGTGAGCGATCACGTTCAGATTAAGAATAATACATTCAAGCTATCGGGGATTATTTCCGAAACTCCGGTGAGGCTGGAAAAGGATTTGTTATACAGCGCTGGTGTGAATGGCACTCGTATCAGTCAAGCTATCGAATACCTCGATAAGATGTTTGAAAGTCGCCAGCCCATCACATTAGTGACAGAGCACAAAGTGTACGATAATGTTATTCTCTACGGTATTTCCTACGATTATAAATCTGAATACGCGATGCAATTCGATCTTGAATTTGAACAGATCAGGCTTGTCAGTAAAGCTACAGTTAATGTGATTGCAACTAAAACGCAGGGAAATAAATCTGTAGGCGGTACGGTGAAACAGAAGGTAGTGAACAATGCACCTAAGAAAACTGAATCTGACACTGTTACGACGGAGTTTAAAAAATGAGGGGCTTATGCCCCTTTTTTGATGGTTTCAACACTAAAGCAATGAATCCACATTTTTAAAAGGGACAGATTTAAAAAGATAGCCCTGTAATCCCCAAATTCCCACCTCACGCAGTAACCCCATATGATCTCTATTCTCAATCCCTTCAATAATAATTTTGTCGCAGTGTTTTTTGATTGATGCAATCAACGGGTTGAAGGTTGGTTTCTGCACCTGTTCATTAAAGAAGCAGCGATCTACCTTTACAACCTCAAAGTATCCTTCGATCAAACTAACTACATTCGCGTTTCCTGCGCCAAGGTCATCGAGCCATAGCCCATTTACACCCTGGCTCAGCGATTTTAATAAGGGACTTTTCAATCCCTTATCCAAACCAGGGAAATGCTCAGAAAGTTCAAGTTTGACGAATGGCATAGATTCAAATGCTTTTATCAATGTTTGATCGTGCCGAACGAGAAAAGCCATTTGTTGATCAATGTTTAGTGTGCAAAAAAGTTTATTTAGTTCGAACCACTTTTGTTTGCTGGAAATGATACCGCATTGTTCGTATAGAAAGAGCCGCTTCCTATCTAAATCCCAAGATGAAATAACAAAGTCAGGATGACAAGGACGGCCATCATTGGAAATGAAACGAGTTAAAAGTTCAACGCCCATTAATCTCTCGTCAACATTCATTATTGGGTCTGCAATATAAATGTGTTCCATACTAATTGCCCATTTTAGTTATGTACTGATTATCATCTAAAAAATACCATTTATCAATAAAAGCGATCAATAATTTGTTTTTGATCGTTGTAATCTATTAATTTTTGGTGATTGATTTTTTTAAAAGTTGTTTGAGTAAATAAATTCTGTCATCCTTTTTTATCTTTTATTTATTATTTATCAATTGGTTGGTTGTTTTTTTTTGTGAGAGCTAAGCTCGCAGGTATGAGCAAGGTGAATAGCAGCGCATCAAAAAAATAATTTGACATTAGTTATAAATTTATGCGTGGGGAGCTTGCTCCTCTTTGTTTAATTCTGGGAAAGTGATCTCTGGATAGGCCACCATTTCCACATAGTCGGATAGCTCTTTCATGGAACACCCCGCGCTGTAGGTTTTGAATGCTTCTGTGGCAGCGGCTTGGGAAGAGTGTCCCGTGATGTAGCCGATCCGTTGTTCGGGTACTCCGGCACGGTCGAGACACGTGATAAAATGCCCCCTCAAACTGTGAAAGCATTGACGGTCTGTAGCCATAGGCACTACGCGACGCCGTAAGCGGGTGAATGCTTGGGAATAGAATGGTCCTTTCTTACCGTCTTTGCGTTCAATCTTGTTAGCCTGTGGTAACAGGTAATCTCCAGTGTTCAAACTCAGATAATAATCCACCATGCCGATCAGAAAAGCATGGATAGGAATGTGTCTAATCCCTGCCTTCGTCTTGGATTTGCTAATGTAGAATGTCCGTATCCCTTCCACCATAACGATCTCTTCTTTCTTCAAGCTGGCTATTTCGTCCAGCCTTGCACCAGAGAACAAACCGATCAGAATAACTGCTCGTAGCTCTTCGTCTGCTTCGTTGAGTAGTGTAGATAGCTGATGCCATTCAAACGGCTGATAGCTTTCAATTGTGCGCCGCGCTTCAAGGTTGTGACCATGAAACGGATTTAGGGGGGCTATAGCGTCATAGCGGCGTTTGGCGAACTCGTAGAGGCTACCTAACGATGTAAGCCAGTTTTGCACGGTCTGGGGCGCTACATCGCGTTTCTGCTGCTCTTCTATGAAGTCTGTAACTAATCGGCGTCCAATCTGATCCAGGCTGATATCAACTTTCCCAATACTCTGGAGAAACACCTCAACGGCTCGCGCCGATTTGCTCAGTGTGGAGAATGATCTCCGATCCTGGTAGGCAGTAGCGTATTCATCTCGTAAGAAGCACAGGTGAGGAATCGAACTGGCTCGCTCTTCAATCAATGGTTTATTCTTGTTCTTCCTGATTTGAGAGTGCAGGGAAGTGATCGCAAGCTGAATACGCTTATCCTCAGTATCAGGCTTGAACTGTTCTTTAAGGTTGTTCCACTCTACCAGCATGTGGTTACGGAAGTGACGCGCCTTGTAGATATCTCTTGTCCCTGTACTTTTCCGATACAGGCGCTTCCCGCCGAACATGTGACGCATATAAGACGGGATGTAGATTTGAAACTGCCATACACCGTCCGGTGAAAGATAAAGATACTCCTGGCCCTTGATTGTCATGAGACTGATCCTCTAAAATCTCGCAATCAAGTATCAATAATAGTTACTATGTTGATTCGATGATCGTCGCGTTGCGGAAATTATGAAACAGAGTTTCGATTCCCTTCGCCCGCTCCAGAATTTCCCCAAGTAGAACCGTTCAAAAACTTTCTTTATTTCAGTAGGTTGCTCAGTAGCGCTGACTAACTTGTTTAGGCGTTATGTCCTGTAGAGCATTGACGTCCTCCCTGCACACGAAATGCAGGTAACCCTCTGACAGTCTTATGAAATCGCTGTGCTTCGCTTGTCTTCTAACCTCTAAGGGGCTTAATGGTTTCTGTTGTCTAAAACCAGAAGAGAAAGAGCCAGCGTGGCAGCTGGCTATGTTTTTAGTATGGTGATGCGGTTAAATAGACAGGGACGGAGTAGATCGAGCCACCTGCCAGATAATCCGCAGGGCTGTGAAAGGTGTAAATGGTTCCCTTCACGGAAAGGTAGATCGCGTTATTCTCGACCTTCTTCAATGCATCTTTGTCCGTGGTGATCATGAAAGGCTGGTGATCGTTCTCCAGACTCGCCATAAACGCTTTATCATCTTTGGTTACATCATAGAGATAGAAACGGTAGGAAAAGCCTGTGGTGGCTCCTGCACTCGCTTCTGTGATGTAAAGATTAGCCAGATTGTTAACTTTCACCTTCTTAATAATCACTTGCTCAAGTGGTGAGAAGTGCAGCAAGTTGTATATCCCATAGGCGACAACAGCCAACAGGATCAGAAGTAGATACCGCTTCTTAAAAACCTGTGCGTTTTGCATAGTCGATACCCGCTCTTATCCAGTACTGGTCGTTAGGATCATCACCGTAAGGCGTTGAGCCAAACCAATCACCAAAAGCCGGATCCGTTGTTCCTGCGCGGCTTTGCGCCCATCCTGCGCCACCGTCATCTTTAAGCCATAGGTAAGCTGGAATAGCCATTTTCACTTTTTCCTCATGCTGTTATAAAAAAAACCATAGAGAAAGTGTACCTATATGTGAGAGAGCAATAAACGATTAAATCTAACAAAATCATTAATTTAAATGTGATTAAATTTGAGTTAAGTTAAATTAAAGGGAAGGTAGGCATTGCACCCTCTCGATTATTGCAAAGCCCGTATGTAATCTGGCAAGGCTTTCAATTGGCTATCTTTCATCGCCGGAGCAGGAATACCCCTATCAGTCTTTCCTGTACTGGCGTACCTGCTTCCCCCTTTCGTTCATTGTTATGATCGGTTGTCGGCATAACACGCTAAGTTGCACATTTCCTGCACCCTGGATACCCTGAGATTAATCCTAATAACTCAAGGGTGAGTATGGCTACCGGGAAGAGAAAGAACCAAAAGGAATCACCTGAAGAAGAGTTAGATCGCTTGCTGGATGAGCTTGAACTCACAGAGGAGCAACGGGAGTTTATCGAATCCATGCGGGAGGATAAGGGCGATCCCAGTAGTGAGTAACGCTTGCCTTCAGCCGAACGAATACGAATGGCCGCGTAACGGCATTGTAAAGATTTCTTCTCCTCACGAGGGCTTCCGTCAGCGTCGATGGCTCAGCGTACCGTGCCAGAAATTGTCCTGAAATGATGCGGTATTCAGACCGGATCGGACTACTATTCATTATGATTTATCAATGCATTATACCCTGACCATGTGCATGTAAAATCGCGGAGCCGGGAGAGTTGACGGCAATGTAAAAGAAATCATGAGGAAAGAAATATGGCTGCTACAAACGGTATGATTGATACTGATGACGCTGTAATTTTACTCATCGACCATCAGAGTGGCTTATTCAACACGGTACGTGATGTGCCTGTACCAGACCTTCGTAATTATGTGACAGCGATAGCCAAAGTTGCCACGCTTTTAAATATCCCGGTGATCACCACGGCCTCTGTTCCTGACGGTCCCAATGGCCCGCTCATCCCGGAAATTCACAAATATGCACCCCATGCCGTGTATGTTCCACGCACCGGGCAGATTAATACCTGGGATAATCCGGCGTTTGTGAAGGAAGTGGAAAAGACGGGCAGAAAGACCCTGATTATTGCCGGCACGCTCACCAGCGTCTGCATGGCGTTCCCTGCGGTTAGCGCTGTCCAGGAGGGGTATAAGGTTTACTGTGTTGTGGATGCCTCGGGGAACTGGTCCAAAATCGCGACCGATACCACCATCGCGCGCGTGGCTCAGGCGGGAGCGATCCCTACCGATACGTTTGCCATTGTCGCTGAATTAATGAGAACCTGGAACCGCGCGGAAGGTTCTCGCTTTGCTGAGATCCTGGCAGAGCATGTCTGTCCGGAATATAAGTGCCTGATTGAAAGTTTCGGCAAAGCTCAGGAAATTGCCAGAACAGGCCCGGAAACCAATCTGGAGCATTATAAGTAAGTCCGGATAAACCTGAACATAATTCCTGGATTTTATCGTCCTGTACCTGAACGTATTACAGGTGCAGGACGTAGCGGCGTCGTATTCCGGACGTCGCTGAATTGTCAGAGATATTAAGAGGGGCTGAACCGCGCATAATTTAAAATTAAACCCTCTTCCTTTTTACGTCATCAGGCGCCCCTGTTATATCTGTCGGCAAATTTTTTATTTCCCGGATCGCAGATGAAAACACGACTCCTCCTGTGCGCGGGCTTATTTGCCGCCTCCAGTGCCCATGCCAGCGCCCTCTATTTTTATGAAGCCGGCACCGAAGATACCGCGCTTGCCGGAGCAGGGCAGGCGGCTCGTGCGCAGGACGCCTCGACAATCATGACCAACCCTGCTGGCATGACGCGCCTGCCGGATCATATGGTCACCGGTGGGTTACAGGTTATGGATGGCTCCACCGACAACCAGCTGGATAACCATGCCCATCAAAGCCCCGGCGACGTGATGAAAACCATCCCGAATGCCAGCGCCTTTTATAGCCAGAAGATAAACGATGATCTTTATGCCGGGATCGGGCTTTACGGTAATTACGGTCTGGGGATCGATTACGGTAGCTGGGCGGGCGACAGGCTGATTAAAAAGAGTACCCTGGTTGCAATGACGCTCAGTCCGTCACTGGCATACAAGCTCAACGACCGACTCTCAATAGGGGCGTCCGCCAACGTTAATTACGGTTATTTCTCGCTGACCCGCAACGTTAATGATAATGACTATCGGCAGCATGATGAGGACTGGGCCATGAGCTATCGGCTTGGGCTACTCATGCAACTGACCGACCAGACGCGAGCCGGTATTACATGGAACAGCGAGACGAACTATCGCTACTCTGTTAACGGCAAAGCTCGAGTACAGAATGGTGCCTACGACCTCCCGGTGTCGGCACAAATCAGCGCGCCGCAGCAAATCATGCTCAGTCTTGTGCATGATATTAACCCTCGGTGGTCGGTTATGGGCGATCTCGGCTGGCAGGACTGGAGCCAGTTCGGTGCCCCGCAAATCGTCGTTGGGGATCGGCAACTGAACAACGTCAGCCGCCTGAAGGATACGTGGCACGGCGCGGTGGGCGTGCAGTATCGTCCAACACCTCAGTGGCGACTGAATATCGGTGTGGCGTTCGACAGCTCGCCGTATGAGAGTCAGAGTGATGTGGCCTTAACTTTACCCACCGGGGATGAGTGGCGATTTGGCACGGGAGCCCAGTATCAGATCACCCCGGCCAGCAATATTGGTATTGCCGTGTCGTATCTTCATATGCAGTCGTCGCATGTGAAATCCCCGACGGCGTTTGCCGGAAGTTACGATCATCCTTATCTTTGGTTTGCCAGCGTCAACTACAGCTATCAGTTTTGATCGGCTAACCGCTTAAAATATATGGTCTATAATGGCAGATATTCAATGTCAGAAGGTTGTACCATGCATATTTTACCGCCTGTTCGACCCGAAAGATCCATCGAACGACTGACCGCCATCCTTGAGCCGATAGCGGAGAAAGTGCACGTTGTTCCGCGTAAGCGACTCACCTGGTTACGGAAGGGGAAACAGCAGATGTACCTCTTTCTGGAAGGAGAGCTGTCCCTGCTGCGGGCTTCGGATGGACTGGTGGTAGTGACCGTTTACGAGCCGCATTTGTTTGGTATTGCAGAGATGATCCAGCCTACGCAGGGGCACCTTCTCCGTGCTGAAAGAGAGTCGACTATTTTACGTCTCGATGCGGACAAGGCGGCTGAGTTGTTTCGTGTCGAGGGCGTCTGGGAGGATGTCGCCGCGCTGCTCTCATACCATACGGCCTATTTAATATTCCGTGATGCTCAGGTACTCCAGCAGCGTACCTATTCCGTTATTCGTAACCACCTTCAGGAAATGATTTTGCTCCCGGAAGAGACGCGTTTGCGTACCACGATTCTGGAATATATCCAGGATCGTACGCTGCTCTCTCGCAGCAGTATACTCAATGTATTATCTGCCCTTAAGCAGGGGGAATATATCGCCTTTAAGCGCGGTGGATATCTGCTTGAGGTCAGACATTTACCCGAGTCATTCTAGCGGAAGTTTAAAATTAAACAGAAATGCAATTAACGCTACCGTTAATTTTCTATATCGTTTGCTTTCTCAGATTTAACATTATCAAGTAAACGGTATATTTATGAAAAAGACAGTTATCGCATTGATTATGGCTAATGCATTTACCGCCACTTCCGCGTTCGCCGCCGCTGATGCGGGCACCTGGTATAGCGGGGCTAAATTCGGCTGGTCTCACTATTTTGATACCAATATGGGTTCAAAAGCGTTTGAGAACACGTATTCCGATCACTTCGATTTTAACCATGATAATGTCGGCGGGGGTGTTTATACGGGTTATCAGATTACCCCATGGCTTGCGGTAGAAGGTGGTTATGATTATTTAGGTAACATGCAGATTAAAGGTCAGCATGGCGCCGGGGCGCAAATGAAGACGCAGGGCCTGCAAATGTCTCTGAAGGCCAGTTATGCCCTGACCAGTGACTGGGATATTTACGGCCGTGCCGGCGCAATGGGCTATCGCGCTGAATCCGATGTAAGTGGTCACAATCGTTTTGAAACCGGTGTGCGCCCGCTTGCAGCCGTGGGTACTGAATACGCTTTCAATAAAAACTGGGCGGGCCGCCTGGAATATCAGTGGGTAAGCAACGTGGGCAATGTTAACCAGATCGGCGTGAGCAGCGACCTGAGTTCCGTCACCGCAGGGCTTAGCTATCGCTTTGGTCAGTACGACTGATGCCCGTGATATGCCCATTAATAAAAACCCGGCTGCTTATGTTGCCGGGTTTTTTATTTTCAGCTGGTGAATAACGGTTCAAGAATGATATGAATATTTTGCAGGCCCGTGACATTATTATCTTTCAGGTATTGCTGATTAACCATATCTAACTGTTCCAGTTTGGTCAGCGAGGCATAGACGCGTTGAACGTCACTGTCCGCAACAAAAATTTCTTTTGCGGTGGTGTCCTGTAGATACTGTGATTTTACGCTGCGCGTTAAGGTCTCGATCTGCTGTTTATTTTCCTGATAAAGAGACGCGATATGCGATATCTGTGCCTGCGGCGGTTTTTCCCCCGGCAACACCAGTGGAATTTGCAGATGATTAATTTTTTCAACATTGTCTGGTTGGGGAGAACTACAGGCTGATAATGTGCTGATGGTTAATACAGCGAAAAAGAACGGCAGGCTCTTCATCGAATCACTCCGGGGAAATAACTGGACTCAGCATTATCCCTTAAGGACGCAGCGACGAAAGAATAAACTAATTTATTTATAAACGTTATTTCCATAGGTTAAAGATAAGCCTGGTGATAGCCTCCTTTCCCCCCATGTACCGCCAGCGTGAATATAACTCCTAGAGGAAGTATGAAATTTAAAACTCTCGTTAGTGCAATAGCCGTTGCTGGTCTGCTATTAGTGTCGTTGACCTCATTGCCTGTCCTGGCACAAAAGGAAGGGAAGGGAGCCACTGTCCATACGAAAGAGATGAATGATGCACTTTATGGTCAACTGCCCTTCTTCGATAAGACGGATTTCCGAAATGCGCACAAAGGCTTTATTGCCCCGCTGCCACCCGCGGTGATTAAAGGCGAAAAAGGCGCCGTTATCTGGAACCCCCAGAAATACGCTTTTATCAAAGAAGGGCAAAAAGCGCCGGATACCGTCAACCCGAGCCTGTGGCGTCAGGCGCAGCTGAATACTATTGGCGGTCTGTTTGAGGTCACGGAAGGCGTCTACCAGATCCGTAACCTCGATCTGTCGAATATGACGATTATAGAGGGCAAAGAGGGGATCACGGTTATCGATCCGCTGGTGTCTGCGGAAACGGCCAAAGCGGGCATGGATCTTTACGTTCAACATCGTGGCAAACGCCCGGTTGTTGCCGTTATTTATACCCATAGTCATGTCGATCATTATGGCGGCGTGCGTGGTGTAGTCGATGAAGCGGGAGTGATAACCGGCAAAGTGAAAGTCTATGCTCCAGCAGGTTTTATGGAAGAGGCGGTATCGGAAAATATCATGGCCGGAAATGCCATGAGCCGCCGTGCCAGTTATATCTACGGAAACCTGTTAAAGGCCAATGTAAAAGGTCAGGTAGGGGCGGGTCTGGGGACGACCACCTCAGCCGGGACGGTCACGCTTATCGCGCCCACTCACGCCATTACCGAAGACGGGCAGAAAGAGATCATCGACGGTCTCACCTATGATTTTATGCTGGCGCCGGGGTCCGAAGCGCCGTCTGAAATGCTCTGGTATGTGGAAGAGAAAAAGCTGATTGAAGCAGCAGAGAACGTCACTCACACTCTGCACAATACTTACTCGCTGCGCGGGGCGAAAATACACGATCCGCTGGCATGGTCAAAATACATCAATAACGCCCTCGATCGTTGGGGGGATAAAGCGGAAATTATTATCGCGCAGCACCACTGGCCCACATGGGGTAATAAGAAAGTGGTGAAGCTGATGAAAAGCCAGCGTGATATCTATCGCTATATCAACGACCAGACGCTGAGGCTGGCGAATAAAGGGCTGAAGAGGGATGAGATAGCCGCTAATTTCGCCCTGCCTTACGGGCTGGCGAAATCCTGGGCAGGCCGTGGCTATTACGGCTCGGTAAGCAACAATGTCAAAGCCACCTATGTCTACTATCTTGGCTGGTTCGACGGCAATCCGGCGACGCTCAATGAACTGCCTCCGGTCGAGGCGGCGAAAAAATATGTCGATTACATGGGCGGAGCCCGCGCGATCCTTGAAAAAGCCCGGGTTGATTATGCCCGGGGAAATTACCGCTGGGTGGCGCAGGTGATGAATAAAGTCGTTTTTGCCGATCCCAATAATAAGGCGGCGCGCGAACTGGAAGCGGACGCGTTTGAACAGCTGGGATACCAGGCTGAGTCAGGACCCTGGCGTAACGCCTACCTCACCGGTGCGCAGGCGTTGCGTAACGGCGTGAAGAGGATGCCGACGCCCAATACCGCCAGCCCGGATGCGGTCCGTGCCATGTCGACTGAGATGATTTTTGACTACTTCGGCGTTCACCTTAACGGCGTCAGAGCCGCGAATGCCAGAGGGATTTTTAACGTTGATCTGGGCCGCGAGGGCGGCAGGTACAAGCTGGAGCTGGAGAATGGCGTGCTGAACCATAGCGCCAACGCTCAGGCACAAGATCCGGATGCAACCATCACGCTCAGCCGCGAAACGCTGAATAAAATCATCCTCAAAGAGACCACGTTGAAAAAGGCGCAACAGGCAGGAGAGGTGACGATCGTCGGCAATGCCGCGAAGGTAAACGAAATGCTGCGCTGCATGGAGAGCTTCAGCTTCTGGTTTCCTGTCGTCACCCCTTAAACGTAAAAAAGGCTGCTTTCGCAGCCCTTTAGCTTTCGCCTGCAACAATTTGCCGGGTGGCAGCTTCGCCTTACCCGGCCTACACTCTGCGCGCCTTGAGCGCTAGATGACGCCATCCCCGCCGTCTGAACACCACACCTGCCCGGAGGTGTATGAACACTCATCCGAGGCCAGGGTGACATACAGCGGTGCGATCTCCACGGGCTGTCCCGGGCGTCCCAGAGGGGTACTCTCGCCAAAATGTTTCACTTTTTCCTGTGGTTGCCCACCGCTGGGCTGAAGCACGGTCCAGTAAGGTCCCGGCGCTACCGCGTTCACGCGTATCCCTTTCGGTCCCAGCTGTTTCGCCAGCGCTTTGGTAAACACCGCGAGACAGGCTTTGGTCTGCGCATAGTCAAGCAGTACGGCGCTCGGTTTCACCGCCTGTACAGATGAGGTGTTAATGATGGAGGCGGGGGCTTTCATGTGGCGCAACGCCGCCTTTGTGATCCAGAAAGGCGCATAGACGTTGGTCTTAAAGGTCGCGTCAAAATCTTCCGTGGTCAGTTCTTCCAGCGACTCACGGTACTGCTGGCGGCCTGCGTTATTCACCAGGATATCCAGCCCGCCCAGTTTTGAGACGGCCTGCTCCACCAGGTTCTGACAAAAAGTTTCGTCCCGCACATCGCCCGGAAGCGCGACGGCATTTCGTCCTTCCGCTTTAATCAGGGCGATGACTTCCGCTGCGTCTTCTTCCTCTTCAGGCAAATAGTTAATCGCGACATCTGCCCCTTCGCGGGCATAGGCAATAGCTACCGCGCGTCCTATGCCGGAATCGCCCCCGGTAATTAGCGCCTTCTTACCGGCAAGACGACCATGCCCTTTGTAGCTCTTCTCGCCGTGGTCGGGTACGGGTTCCATCTCTGAGGCCAGGCCCGGTGGCGTCTGAGGCTGCTCCGGGAAAGGTGGCGTTGGGTAAGCGTTCGTACGTTGTTCATTATCACTCATAGCTAACTCCTTGTTAGGGGTGAGATTTGATGGATAGTTACAGCGTTAACGCTTCGCTGAATTATTTTTGCAAGTGGCTGACCCGCACTACGGGTGGGGATGATTTTTTATCGAGCGAGCCGCTAATACTGATCATGTTGTCAGGTTCCACGGTTCTGTCATCAAATACGGCTTTCGGGATAATAACGTCGATTTTCCCGGTTTTATCCTGGAAAACGTATTTATCGCCATTGCCATCAATAAGATTGCCGCGCAATGAAATAGAGGCACCATCATGCATCTCTTTCGCCTGAGTAATGGTCATAATGCGCGCATCATCGGTACCACGATAACCGCTGTCCAGCGCATGCGGCGGTGGCGGCGCGTCACCCTTTTGTAACCCGCCGTTATTATCTGCCCATGCAGTAGGGATAATTAATATTAACAAGGCTGAAATCACTAATAATTTCATCTGATATCCTTCATTTTGGATGTCTTGACTTATTAAGTATTGTTGCTATTCCTTTATGTGGCAAATGTGATAAGTCTTAAAAGCATTTGCACAGGAAAATCATAAATTTCGGCAATTAAGCGAAACGGTGACCACAGCCATGGAACCAAAAAATGAAAAAGTGCCTGGGATAAAAGAGAGTAGCCGTTTACTGACGTTTGAGTATGCATTTCGCCAGGTGGGTTTTATTGTGCTGTTAGCTATTATCGTGGCCGCGATAGCCGGCCTGTTTTCCAGCGGTGCGGTCAGCGACGTGGAGAAAACAAACGAAGCAAAATCCCTGACCCTGAGCTATGAGCGCTTCGGTCGCCGCCAGACCGAATCGCGGATGGCACTGACGTTTCCGGTGACGTCTGAGGGGAAATATACCCTCAGCATGACCAGCGAAAGCAGCGACGCGTATGAGCCAGGCAGCGTCTGGCCACAGCCGGACAGCATGTACAGCCGGGGGAATACCCTGTTTCTCGTCTACGATCGTTTACAACAGACCGATAAATTTACCGTTTTGTTATTTATCACGCCGTCAAAAGCAGGGAAGTGGACAAACAGTATCCGCGTAAACAACGAGCCAGATATCCATTTCTGGCAGTTTATTTACCCCTAGGAGTCGAATATGGACATGGTTTTTCGTGCCCTGGCAATTTACCTGTTTCTGGTCATTGTGTTTAAAGTTGCCGGGCGACGCGCTCTGCTACAAATGACCAGTTTTGACCTTATTTTGCTCTTAATTATCAGTGAGGCGACACAACAGGCGCTGCTTGGTGAAGATTTCTCCGTCACCGGCGCGATGATTACAATAACAACACTGGTGGTGGTGGATATTATTTTTGGCCTGCTGAAAAAATATTTTTCCACTGTTGAGAATATTCTTGATGGCACGCCGGTGATATTGGTGGAGAACGGTGTTCCCCTTGCCGATAAATTGAAAAAGGTCGATGTATCCTGTGATGATATATTGGTATCAGCCCGCCAGAATCACGGTATTACAGAATTGAAGGAGATTAAATACGCTATTCTTGAGCGTAATGGTCATATTTCTATTATTCCTGACGAAAATTAAGGGGCAACGCGATGAGCAACCTTATTCACGACAGTAACAGCACCATCAGCGAGCTGACGAAAAAGCTCGCCACTCAGCTTACGGACAGAGGTTTGCGGTTAACCACCGCAGAGTCCTGTACCGGCGGCAATCTCGCGGTTGCGCTTTGTGCCGAAGAGAACACGGCGGAATTTTATGACGTTGGCATGGTGGTGTTCAGCGATGCGGCGAAGGAGAGGATCCTCGGCGTGCGGCACGAAACCATTGAGCGCTTCACCGCCGTCAGTGAACAAACGGTGACCGAGATGGCCGCTAAAATTCGCGAAATTGCCGAGGCGGATATCGGCCTTGCCATCAGCGGCTATGCGGGACCGGAAGGCGGCGACGATGGCACCGCAGCCGGTACGGTCTGCTTCGGCTGGAATATTCGCGGGCAGACGGAAACCCGCACCGTGCTGTTTTCCGGTGAATGTCAGGATGTGGTGGATAAAGCGGTGCGTTATTCCCTGTCTGAACTGATCGAAATACTCTCCGGCTGGGATAACGTCTGAAATAAGGGGAAAGGCTATGGCTGTCATCGTTATTACCGGCGGTACGGCGGGCGTGGGGAAAGCCACGGCGCTGCACTTTGCCAAAGCGGGCTACGATGTGGGCATCATTGCCCGCGACGAGCAGAGCCTGCGCTCCACAGAAGAGGAGTTGCGCCGTTTCGGGATCAACGCCTGCGCCGTTCAGGCCGACGTGGCGGACAGCAAGGCGGTGACCGAGGCTGCTAACGAGATTGAATACCGGCTTGGGGCCATCGATGTGTGGGTGAATAACGCCATGGGCGGGATGCTGGCGCCGTTTCGCACCATGTCGCCTGAGGAGTTTCGCCGCGTCACCGAGGTGACCTATCTGGGCTATGTTAACGGCACCCGCGCCGCGCTGGAGTTAATGACCCCACGCGATCGTGGAACGATTATTCAGGTTGGCTCCGCGCTGGCCTACCGTTCCATTCCCTTGCAGTCAGCCTACTGCGGGGCGAAAGCCGCGATCCGCGGATTTACCGATGCTGTGCGCACCGAACTGATGCATGAAAACAGCCGGGTGCAGATCGCAATGGTACAGATGCCGGGCCTCAATACGCCGCAGTTCGAGTGGGCGAGGAATAAATTTGCCTGGGCGATGCGCCCGGTTCCTCCCGTTTTTCAGCCGGAAGTAGCTGCCAGCGCTATTTTTAAGGTGGCGCAGAAACCGGTGCGGGAACTGTGGGTGGGCAGCAGCACCGTCCAGTCGATTGTCGGGCAATTTCTTTTCCCCGGCTTTCTGGATCGGCTGATGGTTAAAAAGGCCTGGGAAGGGCAGATGACCGATACGTTAAATGCGGATGACCGTCAGGACTATCTGGATCAGCCGGTTAACGACCTGCATAAAATCCACGGGCACTTCACCGACGAAGCAAAAGAGCGCGCTATCAGCGTCACCTCCGGCATGCCGGGGAAAGTGCTGCTCGGCTCCCTTGCCGTCACGGGCGCGATCGTGGCCCGTCTGCTGCTCTCGCGGAGACGATAATCAGCGCAGTGCGGTACGATCGGTCCAGAACCAGCGGTAGCCATAGCCGCTGAGGTTAAGCGCGACGGTTTTGCCGCACACCAGCGCGTCGTCGTAGCGTTTGTCCGCCAGGCAGGCGGTCCAGGTCGCATGCCGGATCCCTCTGGCGGTAAAATTAACGGGCTTATCGCTGAAGTTTACGAAGGTCAGAATGCTGCGCGTGTCGGTTTCGTAATAGATCCCCAGTACCGCATCGCTGTCGATATTAATAAGACGAAACGGCGCGACGCCGATCTCAGGGAACTCCGAGCGCGTATTGGCGATATCGATAATGCAGTGCAGGAGTGAGTTGCGGTGCAACAGCGAATCCGCCACGTTGATTTTTTGATAGCGGTACGGGCCGTGGTCAATCATCGGGGCGACAAAAGTTTCCGGGTCGGCATCTGAGAAACCGCCGCCTTGCGATCCGGCCCACTGCATCGGGGTGCGTACGGCGTAACGCTCCTCCAGATCCAAATCATCCCCCATGCCAATCTCATCCCCGTAGCGCATGACCGGTACGCCCGGCAGCGAAAACAAGACCGCATGGCAAAAGGCCAGCCGCTTTCGATCGCCATTAAGCATCGGCGCCAGACGGCGGCGGATACCTCGCTGATACACACTCATCTCTTTATCAGGGGCAAAGGTATCGATGACGGTCTGCTTCGCTTTTTTTCCTATCCCTTCCAGATCCAGCTCATCATGATTGCGCAGCCAGTTGGCGAAGCAGCAGGAGTCCGGCGGCACAATCATCTTCTTCACCGCGTTGCGCAGCGGTCGTGCGCTCTTCTCTGCCAGGCTGACGTAAAAGTACTTATTGAGCCAGAAATTCAGCACCAGGTTGAGCCGGTCGTTCTGACCAAAATAATCTTTGTAGGCCTCGACCTCCACGTCGACTTCGCCGAGCAGGATCGCGTCCGGGTTACGCTGCCCGATAAGACGGCGCAGATGCTCCAGGATCCACAGGCCGCGTTTTTCATCCCCACGTCCGGCCTGTTTTGTCAGGTGCGATGCCGCATCCAGGCGAAAGCCCGACACCCCGAGCTTTAGCCAGAAGATGATGATGTTCTCAATCTCCTTTAGCACCGCAGGGGAGGCGAGATTGAGATCCGGCTCGTGGTGATAAAACATATGCCGGTAGTATTGCCCCGCCTCGTCGTCCCATGTCCAGATGCTCTTCTCCACGCCGGGGAACATCGGCGGCGTATCGTCGTCGTCCGTGTCGGACCACAGGTAATAGTCACGGTAGGGTGACTGGGGGTTGCGGCGGGCCTGTTGAAACCAGGGATGCGCATCCGAGGTATGCTGGATCAGCAGCTCAATAATGACCTGCATCCCCAGCTCCCGCGCCTGTTCAATAAAGGCGATGATATCGTTGAGCTTGCCGAAGCGGGGATCGACCTGCAAATGGTCGCTCACGTCATAGCCTTCATCGAGAAAAGGCGTGAGGTAAAACGGGGTGATCCAGATAACCGTCGCGCCCATCCGGCGGATGTAGCGCAGCTTCGCGGTGATTCCGGCGATGTCGCCACAGCCATCGCCGTTAAGATCGTAAAACAGGGCGGTATCAATCTGGTAAATAATGGCGCGTGTATGCCAGCCTGCCATAGCAATCCTTAATGATAACCTTCGGTATCAGACACTTTGCCCCGGAAGACGTAATAGCTCCAGGCGGTATAAACCAGGATCACCGGGATGATTAACAGCGTACCAATCAGCATAAACAGCTGGCTGGCAGGCGGCGCGGCGGCTTCCCACAGGGTGATGTGTGGCGGAATAATGTGTGGCCACAGGCTGATGCCCAGGCCGCTAAAGCCGAGGAAGATCAGGCCCAGCGTTAACAGGAACGGACGGGCATGGCTGTCGGGATTGCGCGTCAGCCGCCAGATCCACAGGCTGAATACCGCGACCAGAACCGGAACTGGCAGGAACCAGAAGAAGTTAGGCAGAGTAAACCAGCGCTCGGCGACAAACTGCCAGCCGAGCGGGGTCCAGATACTTACCACCGCAATAACGGCGATCAGCGCCAGCAGCACATGGCGGGTCAGCTCGCGCATCCGGTTTTGCAGCGCGCCTTCGCTTTTCATGATCAGCCACGTGGTAGCCAGCAGGGTATAGGCGACAATTAAGCCCAGCCCGCAGAACAGATTAAACGGGGTGAACCAGTCCAGCGAGGAGCCCACAAAGCGACGCCCTTCCACGTCAAAGCCGTTGATCATCGCGCCAACCACGATCCCCTGGCTGAAGGTTGCCAGCAGGGAACCGCCGGCAAAGGAGTAGTCCCAGAATTTGCGGTGTGAAGGGGTCGCCTTAAAGCGAAACTCAAACGCCACCCCGCGGAAAATAAGCCCGATCAGCATGGCCGTCAGCGGGATGGTCAGGGCATCGATAATCACTGCGTAGGCCAGCGGAAACGCGCCGAACAACCCTGCACCGCCGAGAACCAGCCAGGTTTCATTTCCGTCCCAGACCGGGGCGACGCTGTTCACCATCACGTCGCGCTCTTTGGCATCGCCCACAAAGCTGAACAGCATGCCGATACCGAGATCGAAACCGTCCATGATGATGTACATCAGCGTGGCGAAGACAATAATGGCAAACCAGATGACCGGGATATCGACGCCCATCAGATCTTCTCCTCTTCCGGAACGGACTCGGCGGCGGACAGCGGACGGGCAGGAGTGCCCGACGTATTAGACGTTAGCGTGCCCACAGGCTGCGGACCTTTTTTAATCAACCGGGCGAGATACACATAACCCACGCCAAACACCGAACAGTAGACCACGATAAAGGCCAGCAGGCTGATGCTCATCTGCAACGTGCTGTGCAGAGACACCGCATCTATCGTGCGCAGATAGCCGTAAACGACCCACGGCTGGCGGCCCACTTCGGTGGTGACCCACCCGGCGAGCAGCGCGAGCAGTCCGGCAGGCCCCATACAGAGGGCAAACCAGTGGAATAGCCGCGAGTGATAGAGTCGACGGCGATAGCGCAGCCAGACACTCAGCACGCCAAGGGTAATCATCAGCAGCCCCATGCCGACCATAATGCGGAAGGACCAGAAGACGATGAGCGAGTTAGGGCGGTCCTCTTTCGGGAAATCCTTCAGCGCCGGGACCTGTTTATCCAGGCTGTGCGTCAGGATCAGGCTGCCGAGCGCGGGAATTTCAAGCCCGTATTTGGTGCGCTCCTCTTCCATATCCGGTACGCCAAACAGCAGCAGCGGGGTGGCCTCGCCGGGCGGGTTTTCCCAGTGGCCTTCAATCGCGGCGATTTTGGCAGGCTGGTGCTCAAGCGTATTCAGGCCGTGCATATCCCCAACCACGGCCTGAATGGGCGCGACCAGCAGCGCCATCCACATGGCCATGGAGAACATTGTGCGAATAGCGGGCGTATCGTTACCGCGCAGCAGATGCCATGCCCCGGATGCGCCCACAAACAAGGCGCTGCACAGGAAGGCGGCGATGGACATATGGATCAGGCGGTAAGGGAATGAGGGGTTAAAGATAATGGCCAGCCAGTCTTCGGGAATGACCTGACCGTTCTGAATACTGAAGCCCTGCGGGGTGTGCATCCAGCTGTTGGAGGCGAGGATCCAGAAAGTGGACATCAGCGTGCCCAGCGCCACCATGCAGGTGGCAAAGAAGTGCAGGCCGGGGCCGACCTTGTTCCAGCCGAACAGCATCACGCCTAAGAAACCAGCTTCCAGGAAGAAGGCGGTTAGTACTTCATAGGTGAGCAGAGGGCCGGTTATACTGCCTGCGAACTGGGAAAAGCCGCTCCAGTTAGTCCCAAACTGGTAAGCCATGACCAGCCCGGAAACCACTCCCATACCAAAGTTGACGGCGAAAATTTTCAGCCAGAAATGGTATAGCGAGCGCCAGACATCATTTTTGGTGCGAAGCCACATGCCTTCGAGAACCACCAGATAGCTCGCAAGCCCGATGGTGATCGCCGGGAAGAGAATATGAAAAGAGACGGTAAAGGCGAACTGTATCCTGGCCAGATGAAACGCATCAAGCTCGAACATGCTCCGTACCTCTGGAACTGATAGCGCACAAGGCATTGCCAGACAGCCTCAGGCTGCCTGGCAAAACCGGTTACGGTTTTTTCTTACCTGCACCAAGCTCGGCACCGGTAAGCGGATCGGCATTGGGGTCGGATTTCGTGCGTGCGCACATCGCTTTGACCAGCGTTTCCTGCTCTGTAGTGAGCGTTACGCTTGCGCCGCCGTCACCGCCATCGACCGCTGGCTGAGGAGATTCCACGTAGTCGAAGTGCTTATCGCTGTTCCAGCTGCCGCGAACTTCTCCCCCCTCAGACATATTGTAGTACTTGTTGGTGTACTCTTCGATTGGCGGCAATTTACCCGGTGGGAAATTGTTACGGATCGACTGGAGCGCCTTCTCAAACGAGAGCTGGTGTGCTGCCTCACGCGTCATTAAAAACGCCAGCGCATCTTTAACACCCGGATCGTCCGTTACGTTAATAAGCCGTTCGTAGATAATTTTGGCGCGCGCCTCGGCCGCTATGTTAGAGCGCAGATCCGCGGTCGGTTCGCCAATGGTATCCACGTACGCCGCCGTCCACGGTACGCCTGCGGAGTTAGTAAGCGGAGTACCGCCGCCGTAGAGCAGGGAGGTTATATGACTGTCGTTGCCGTTCTCGGTCATGGAGCGGTACAGTTCCGCTTCATTTTCAACGCCTTCCGCCAGTTCGCCTTTCGCACCCTTATTCAGCATACCCACCAGGGTGCCGATAATTTCCAGGTGACTTAACTCCTCGGTCGCGATATCCATCAGCATATCTTTACGACCGGGATCGTCGTCGCTCAATCCTTGCGTAAAGTAACGACATGCCGCGGCAAGTTCGCCCTGTGGCCCGCCAAACTGCTCAAGCAGAAGATTGGCCAGGCCCGGATTCGGTTCGGCTACGCGTACCGTGTATTGCAGCTGTTTTACGTGTCGAAACATACATTCTCCCTCTTTTGTTATTTTTTAGCTTCAACGCCATCCGCGTCGGAGCGCAGCAGGAACTGTTCCGTCGTCTGTGGAATATGCTGGAGCAGCCAGTCTGCCATCTGGCGCTCTTCTTCCAGAATGGATTCAAGGGCTGGAATGGAGGCGGTATCGCCCGCTTGTTTGGCCGCAGCCAGCAGAGAGGTGTAGCAGGCAATTTCAAACTGCTCAAAAACGTAGCCGCTGATAGAGCCTTTAACAATTTCGTCGGAAGGGAACATGCCGCCAATGGACTGGCCGAGCGCCGCCATTTTACTCATGGAATCTTTTATGACCGAACGGGAAATATCATTGCGGTCGAGAATTTCTTCCAGCACGGTAATTTGGCGTTTAGTTTCATTAACGTGTTGTTCAATTCGTGCACGTAAGTCGGGATAATTATCAATACGGCTGGCCATTGATTCCAGCATGGATTCGGCTTGCTTTTCCATCGCATGGGCATCGCGTAGCCAATCATGGTAGTGTTCTACATGATTCATAATTAACTCCTGTGATTTATTTTTGGTTAATTTTTGGTGCTGATGCTCATCAGATATTAATTATCCTTTCTGGGCTTTTTGATTAATATTACCGACAGCCAGATCGGTTAATTTGAGATCGGTTTCTTTTTCTTCTTCCAGCGTTTCGGCAAGAAGTTTAACGGCTTTTTTATAGCCTAATTGTTCAGCCAGGGTGGCCAGGGTGCCGTAGCTGGCAATTTCGTAATGTTCAACTTTCTGAGCTGCGGCAATTAATGCAGCGTCACGCACTTCATTTTTCTCAGTGCTCTCAATAACTTCGTTGGCTTCTTCAATTAAGCCTTCCATCGCAACGCATTTCATGCGCTTCAGTTTGAGACCGGATTCCTGCTCAATAATCTGATCGATACGTTCGATCTGTCCCTGCGTCTCTTCGAGGTGAGCCGTGAACGCGGCACTCAGCTTCTCGCTGGATGCGGCGCGAGCTAATTTGCTTAGCGCGCGGGTCAGCTGCTTCTCAGCGCTGTAGGTGTCGGATAACAGGTGAATAAATACATCTTCAACAGTTTTCATATTCATATTTTCGCTCCAGTGAAATAAAGGGAAGGTACTGCGAGCCGACGGGCCCGCAGCATGCTCTCGGTATATTTATAAGAGCTTTAAATAAGATCAGGAGTTATCAGATTTACGGCCTCCGCCGTGACTGCTCTGTCCCCCTTTCTTACCCGCTTCAGATGCGCGTTGCGGATCGTTTTTGAAATTACCGCCGCTGTGCTGGCCGCCTTTACGTCCAGCTTCTGATGCCTTTTCACGGTCTTCAGCGAAATTACCGGAACCACCACGATGTTGCTCTGCCATATATCAACCCTCATGTTGCGTTTATGTCAGGAGATACGATAAGTAATTCGTATCAGTTGTCGTTCAGAAATTAACATTAGTCGTTATGTGAGAAGAGTCAAATTTCTTGTCTGGGTTGTTTTGCGGTAATTTTGCAGGGAGTGAAGAAATACCGCTTCGTTACGAGTTTTAAAAACGGATGGGAAATCCATCAGTTAGATGAAAATAAATCCGGAGGTTAAGATTGCGCTTAGCTAATAATCCTAATGTGAACGTGGCGTGAATTATTACAAGAATTGACACAGCGCAAAAATATATCTTCGCAACGGGTGTTCTTGTATTCGGAATAATCCTATGAACGTGAAGAAGTCATGCGCTGAAAAGAGTGTGGCTAAACCTCGTTTTTGACGTGGTCAGGCGGATCGGGTGAGGGTATGCTTCTTTTGTCACCACAATAATTACAGAGGCAATGTCATGGATCAGGAGCTACTGGATGCGGGGTACCGGGCCTATACCGGTGAGAAAATCGATGTCTACTTCAACACCGGGATCTGCAAACACTCGGGCAACTGCGTGCGCGGCAGCGCGAAGCTGTTCGATCTGAAGCGTAAACCATGGATCGCGCCGGATGAAGTAGATGCAGAAACGGTTATGCGCGTAATTGATACCTGCCCGAGCGGTGCGCTGAAGTACCGCCAAAAATAAGCGAGGAACCATGGAAATTCTTGAAGGCCATAACAAGTTTTACGTCAACGACGCCGAAGGCAATCAGGTAGCGGAGATCGTCTTTGTCCCGACCGGCGAGCATCTGAGCATCATTGAGCACACCGATGTGGATCCGAGCCTGAAAGGGCAGGGTGTGGGTAAACAGCTGGTGGCGAAGGTGGTAGAGAAGATGCGCGGTGAGAATCGTAAAATTATCCCGCTGTGTCCATTTGCGAAGCATGAGTTTGATAATACGCGGGAGTATGACGATATTCGGGCGTAAAACAGATGCCCGGCATTGCGCCGGGCAGCATACTCAACCCACAAACATCACCGACACACACAGCACACCCACAATCAGCGTCAGCAGGTTACCGATGGAGCGGTACGGTTTTAATGACGGGATCAGGTACGTCGACAGCGTCGGCATGATGAACAGGATCATGGCGATAAGCGGACCGCTGATGGCATAAATCATTGAGATCGCATTCGGGTTGATGCAGCAGACCGCAAAGGTAATCAGCGACACGCCGAGAATCGAAATCGCGCGGTTAAAGGCGCGGCTTTTCTTCACGCCCACCTGATTCAGCGACGATTTCACAATTTCCGTTGCCCCTTCAATCACGCCAAAATAGGTGCCGAGGAACGATTTCGACATCGCAATAATCGCCACGATAATGCCGGAAATGCCCAGCCATGCCGGGGACGATGGCATCATCGACAGCGCGGACAGGATCGTCACCCCTTCCTCTTTTGCCGCCACGATATACGACGGTGGAATCGAAAGCAGGCAGCTGAACACAAAGAACAGCACGCTGAGGCAGATGATCAGGTACGCCACTTTCATGATTTTTTTGCATTTACCCATCGCCTCTTCACCGTATTTCTCGCGACGGTCTACGGCGAAGGTCGAGATGATCGGAGTATGGCTAAAAGCGAAAACCATCACCGGGATCGAAATCCACACCTGGTGCAGCGTATGCTGGTCGAAGGCCATCTGGCTGGTCAGCAGCGACGGCTGCCAGCTGCCCGTCAGATACAGCGAGACAAACAGGAAATAGGCGATCAGCGGAAAGACAAGGAAACCCATCACCTTAATGGTGATGTGCCGCCCCATCAGGAAGATCAGATTCAAAATCAGCACTACGCCAAAGCTCACCAGCATCCGCATGCCGGTATCCACCGTCATCCGTTTCGCCAGCTGTTCAGTGAGTGAGTTGGTTATCGCCACCGCGTAAATCAGAACTACCACAAAGAAGGCCACAAAATAGAGTGTGGTGATCAGGTTGCCGATCTTTTTGCCGTAGTAATGCGAAACGGCACCGGTGATCCCTTCGTTGCCTTTCGTCTTCGACGACAGAATAAATTGCGCCAGCGCTTTATGCGGCCAGTAGGTTAAGGGATACGCCACAAGGGCGGTGATCAGCAGGACAATCGCGCCAGCAGAGCCGAGCTGAATGGGCAAGAACAGGGTTCCTGCGCCCACGGCAGTGCCGTAGAGGGCGAAACTCCAGAGAGTCTCTTCTTTTGACCAAATTTTCGACATTAGAGCAACGTATCAACTATAAAACGAACAAAAAGGAGTGCAATTTACCATAATTATGCGTTGAGGTCGCCGTTGCTTCGCAGGGGGTGGGCCGGAGCAGGTCTCCGGCCGGAAGGTTATTCGCTTGCCAGGGCGCGTCGTTGCTGGCGGCGCTTGATGATTTTCTCCCGCAGGGTGTCGTACGCCCAGTTGTAGAGCATGGTGTACGGCAGGAAGAACAGAAAGAAACCAATTTCCAGGGTAAAAGCCTGGAGCAGCGTCACGCCCAGCACGGCGGCAACGATGGTTACGCCAATCACAATAAAGCCGCATTCAAAACCCAGGGCATGCAGGGCGCGCACTTTCGCCGTGCGCTTCACCCGCTGGACGGGCCAGAAACGGTCGAAGCCAAAGTTATAGATAATGTTCCAGAGCATTGCCGTGGTCGCCAGAATAATGGTGAGCCCCCCCATTTCAACCACCGAGCGCTGCATTAGCCACGCGGCCGTCGGGGCGAGGATCGCCGTAGCAATGCCTTCAAAACAGACGGCATGGAAGATCCGCTCCGGCAATTTACGTTGGAGTGCATCCTGATATTGCATATTTACCTCATATAGACGCCAGTATGGGCGTTGATGCCGCCTATTCTTATCGTTTAAGGTGATATATAAAAGATGGTATCCATCGATAAAGTAGATACATCATGCGTTACTCTCCCGAAGCACTGACCGCGTTTGTTGAAACTGTCGCCGCAGGTTCGTTTTCTGCTGCGGCACGGCGGCTGCGTAAAAGCCAGTCCACCATCAGCACCTCCATTGCCAACCTTGAAGCTGACCTTGGCTTTGAGCTGTTCGATCGCTCGGCGCGTCACCCGGTATTAACCGCCCAGGGTGAACAGGTGCTGGGCTATGTCCAGTCGATACTCGCCGCCAGCGCGCGCCTGGATGAGCTGGCCGTATCGTTAACCGCGCAAACGGAGGCGCGTTTTACCTTTGTTCTCTCCGATACGCTTAACCCGGCCGTGCTGGAAGAGATGATGAGCCAGTTCGACCAGCGTTTTCCGCACACGGAATTTGAGTGCCTGATTGGAGAAGAGGAGGACGTGATCGATCTGCTGCAAAAGGAGCGGGCGCAAATTGGCCTGACGGAAGCGCGCGACAGCTACCCGACCGATATTGGCGCGACCCGTCTGCCTATGCAGACGCGGATGGCCATCTACGTTTCTGCCGGACATCCTCTGGCAGGGCAACATGAGACGCAGGCGGACGAGCTGCATGGCTGGCGCGAGCTGCGGCTGAGCACCTATCTTGAACGGGAAGCGCCCCTTTCGCGCGGGCCGGTCTGGTCTGCGCCGAATTACCTGTTACTGCTGAGCATGGCGGTACAGGGCTTTGGCTGGTGCGCGTTACCCTGCGCGCTGGTCGACGAATTTGCCGCGTCGAAATCGCTGGTGCAGCTGAACGTGCCGGGCTGGCCGAGGTCGATTGCCATCGATCTGGTATGGAACAAACGAACCCCGCCCGGCGTCGCCGGAAGCTGGCTGCGCCAGTACTTGCAGGACGCACGATAATCCTGTGACTAAACTCACTATTTTTAAACATTTGCGTCAATTGTTGATAACAATCCTCTACTATCGTCATGTCATTTTGCACAGAGGTCGTGATGAAAGATGTCGTTATAGTGGGTGCGTTACGTACGGCTATCGGCTGTTTTCAGGGAGCGCTTGCGCGTCACTCTGCGGTTGATCTCGGCAGCGTGGTGGTAAGAGCGCTGGTGGAACGCAGCGGGGTTGCCGCACATGAAATTGATGAGGTGATCCTGGGCCAGGTGCTGACCGCTGGCGCGGGACAAAACCCTGCGCGCCAGGCGGCGCTGAAGGGCGGCCTGCCTAATACCGTTTCGGCAATTACCATCAACGACGTCTGTGGTTCAGGCTTGAAAGCGCTCCATCTTGCGACGCAGGCCATCCAGTGCGGTGAAGCGGACGTGGTCATTGCCGGCGGGCAGGAGAATATGAGCCGTGCCCCGCATGTCCTGACCGACAGCCGGACCGGCGCGCAGCTCGGGAACAGTCAGCTGCTTGACAGCCTGGTTCACGACGGGCTGTGGGACGCCTTCAACGACTACCATATGGGCGTAACGGCGGAAAACCTGGCGCGGGAATACGGTATCAGCCGCGAGCTTCAGGATGCATATGCCCTCAGCTCACAGCAAAAAGCGCGTGCAGCGATCGACTCCGGGCGTTTTCGCGATGAAATTGTCCCGGTCAGTACCCAGCGCCAGAACGGCGAAGCGCTCATCGTCGATACCGACGAGCAGCCGCGCACCGATGCCAGCGCAGAAGGGCTGGCAAAACTCGATCCGGCCTTTGAAACGCTCGGTTCCGTAACGGCAGGCAACGCCTCATCCATTAACGACGGTGCGGCGGCGGTGATGATGATGAGTGAAAGCAAAGCCCAGGAGCTGGCGCTGCCGGTGCTGGCGCGGATCAAAGCGTTTGCCAGCGTGGGCGTTGATCCCGCGTTAATGGGGATCGCCCCGGTCTATGCCACGCGCCGCTGCCTGGAGCGGGCGGGCTGGGAGCTGAACGATGTGGATCTGATTGAGGTCAACGAAGCTTTTGCTGCACAGGCGATCTCGGTCGGGAAAATGCTGGAATGGGATCCGCTGCGGGTCAACGTCAACGGCGGTGCGATCGCGCTGGGCCATCCCATTGGCGCCTCCGGCTGCCGCATTCTGGTGTCGCTGGTCCACGAAATGAAAAAGCGTAACGCCCGAAAAGGGATCGCAACGCTCTGCATTGGCGGAGGGCAGGGGGTGGCCCTGGCGATCGAACGGTAATTTCTCCCTCTGCGCACAGAAAACCTCCCACGGGAGGTTTTTTTGTGTCCGCAGAATCCTTTTTTAACACTTATGCGTTCTTTCTGAAGCCCGCAATAATTATTGCGCGGTTAATTATTTGCTTTGTGAAGTGCTTAATGTGATCTCACGCCTGAAATTTACGGTTAATACCCTTTTTTTGTTGATGGGGGTCACGTCGATCTTTGCCAAAAAAAATGAAACAAATAATTTCGATCCTTGTCACTAAAATAACGGTGCATAAAAAATAAACTCAAGTTTCATAAAAACGAAACGTTATTTTAATTGAGGGTTTTTTCATGTTTAAGAAATCTCTGCTCCTTGCTTCCCTTATTAGTGCCTCTTTTGCGGCTAGCGCCGTTACCGTCGATCTGCGTCACGAATATATTGACAGCGGCTCGAATGCCGACCGTGTTGCCGTCTCGCACCGCTTTGATAATGGCTTCGGTTTTTCAGTCGAGGCGAAGTGGAAATCAGGCGGGGACAAGGCAGATCAGCCATTCGCGGATGTAGTGGGGAACGGTCACGAAGATCAGATTAGCTGGCGCTGGAAAGCGACAGACAATATCGCCCTGACCCCTGCGTTTACGATTGAAAGCACAGACAGTCGCACCATTTATAAACCGAATCTGCATGTGCAATATAGCTTCGATAATGGCTTCTACGTGGCTGCGCGTTACCGTTACGAATATACCCGCTACCCGTCAAGCTCAAATAAGGACGACGATAAAGTTAACCGTGGCGATGCGTGGGTCGGTTGGGTATTAGGTGACTGGCGTACCGAGCTGAACTATGTTTACGCGAAAAGTTCTGAAGGCGTGGCCCGAAATAACAATAAAGATTATTCCAACGAATATAACGCCAAGCTGGCCTACAAATGGGATAAAAACTGGGCGCCGTATGTGGAGGTGGGTAACGTGGGGGTTAAAGACACGGACGAACGCCAGACCCGTTTCCGTTTAGGCGTGGCGTACTCCTTCTGATAATTTATCTTCTTCGCTAAAACCGCCGGGTGGCGCTAACGCTTACCCGGCCTACACCTTCTTATCCGACCTACACCTTCCTTCCAATCCGTCGTTTCGTAGGCCGGGTAAGCGAAGCGCCACCCGGCAAAAAGCGCTGCGCAATCACCCAAAAAAAAGCCCTCCGAAACGGAGGGCAAGGCCAGTTACAGAAACACTAACTCAAATCAGACATGCAACATTTCAGGTTGCTCAGGGAGTTTCGCGATATAGAGGGCCGGTTTGCCGTCTTTATCGGAACTGTACAGCACCGCTTTTTCGTCCGGCGTGAAGGACGGATGCGGGTGGGTTACCTGGCGGCTGTTCGCCACCGTAGCCCATGAGGTGTCATGACGGGCGATGCGGTAACAGGCTTTCTTCGCCACGTCAAAGGCATACAGATAAGGATCGTTATCAATGGTGTAGCCGCCGGTGTCTTTCACATCGACAGGCGTACCGGAGCCGTCGCCAACCAGCAGGGTGCCGTCGACGTTGCTCATCAGATGCGAACAGGCGGGCATGTTCATTACCGCTTCATTCACGCCGGTGTCCGGGTTGAAGCGGGAGATGGTGCGCCCTTGCTGACCTTTCAGGTAAGAAACGTAGATCAGCGCGGACCCGTCCGGCACCCAAAATTCATGTGTACAGCTTTCACCTTCCGCGTGCGTTTTCACTTTCCGCACGTTGCTGCCATCTTCGTTCACCAGCCACATGCGGGCGTCGACCAGGTCGTGCGGCCCTTCATGACAGAAGGCCACGGTATTGTCATCGAACGGGCGATAAATCGGATGTCCCAGCCAGATCTTCTCGTCATGAATGGTGGTGCTTTCACCCGTTTTCAGATCAACGCGCAGCAGGCGGCAGTGCGGCCCTTTGTGGAAGAAGTCGTGGAAAATTTTCCAGTCGTTGAGTGGCGTCCAGTCGCGTCTGGCAATCTCAATACCCACCAGTTTGGTGCAGTCGCTGTTCGCGACCCAGGTGCCGTAGCCGACCCACTCTTCCGGGACGCGGTACACTTCGCGCTCTGCCAGCGTCTGTAAATTCACCTCCAGCAGGGTGCGATCGTTCTTCACATAGTAGAGGGATTTATCATCCGGAGAGAGGAAACCGCCAAAGGTGTTATCGCCCGCGCCTTCGGTCAACTGTACCGCTTCGGCTTTTTTCAGATCCAACAGGTAATAGTTCCAGTGACCGTCGAACTCCCCGGCGAACAGCAGGTGGCTGCCATCGTTAAAGAAGCACTTCTGGTAAAAGTAGTTGCGATGACAGGTTACTTCCGGTGGGGTCAGGCGGGTGACTTCCACGCCTGTATCCGGATCGCGGCTGACCTCATAGTTCAGCTTGACCCGCATACCTTTAGCCATAATGCACTCCTTTGAACGCGTAATGTAGGTTGAAAACTAGGTGATAAATTATCAAAACGTTGTTTCATTATGTGTGACTGACAGCGCACTTTCTCAGTTTCATTAACCAGATTGAGGGTCTTAAAGATTTATCGTGATCGAAACACCATTTCTGGCATAAACAAGCAGAAAAAATGAAACGTTGTTTTAAATGCAATTGAAAACCCCGTGATCAGGGGATAATATGTGTTCATCACGAAAACGGAACGTTGTTTCGTTAATTATCTTTGCCTTCGGGCACGATCAATTCTGGAGGTTTACGTGGACGTCAGACAAAGCATCCACAGTGCGCACGCTAAAACGCTGGATACTCAGGGGCTGCGCAGTGAGTTTTTAGTTGAGCAAGTGTTCGAAGCCGACAAGTACACCATGCTCTACAGCCATATTGACCGCATTATTGTGGGCGGGATTATGCCGGTGGCGAAAACCGTCTCCGTGGGCGGTGAAGTGGGCAAACAGCTGGGCGTGAGCTACTTCCTCGAACGCCGTGAACTGGGCGTGATTAACATCGGCGGGCCGGGCACCATTACCGTTGATGGCCAGTGCTACGAAATTGGTCACCGCGACGCGCTGTACGTCGGCAAAGGGGCGAAAGAAGTGGTGTTCGCCAGCATTGATGGCAGCAAACCGGCGAAGTTTTACTACAACTGCGCCCCGGCTCATACGACTTACCCTACCAAAAAAGTCACGCCAGCGGATGTTGCCCCGGTGACCCTTGGCGATAACCTCACCAGCAACCGTCGCACCATCAACAAATACTTTGTTCCGGATGTGCTGGAAACCTGTCAGCTCAGCATGGGGCTGACCGAACTTGCGCCGGGCAACCTGTGGAACACCATGCCGTGCCATACCCACGAGCGCCGCATGGAGGTCTACTTCTATTTCAACATGGATGAAGACGCCTGCGTGTTCCACATGATGGGACAGCCGCAGGAGACGCGCCATATCGTTATGCACAACGAGCAGGCGGTCATTTCGCCGAGCTGGTCCATCCACTCTGGCGTGGGAACGAAAGCCTATACCTTTATCTGGGGTATGGTCGGTGAAAACCAGGTCTTCGATGACATGGACCACGTCGCTGTTAAGGATCTGCGCTAGTCGCAGGCAGTTAAGTATATATCTGCCTGTTGCTGACAGGCGCTGAACGATTAAGGAATAAACATGATTCTGGATGCATTTTCTCTGCAAGGTAAAGTGGCTGTGGTTTCCGGTTGTGACACCGGGCTGGGGCAGGGTATGGCGTTAGGTCTGGCTGAAGCGGGCTGCGATATCGTCGGGATTAACATCGTTGAGCCAACGGAAACCATCGAGCGCGTTACCGCACTGGGCCGCCGTTTCCTGAGCCTGACCGCGGACCTGCGCAAAATCGATGCGATCCCTGAGCTGCTGGATCGCGCGGTGGCGGAGTTTGGGCATATCGATATTCTGGTCAACAACGCCGGCCTGATCCGTCGTGAAGACGCGATTAACTTCAGCGAAACGGACTGGGACGACGTGATGAATCTGAACATCAAGAGCGTGTTCTTTATGTCCCAGGCGGCTGCGAAGCACTTCATCGCCCAGGGGAAAGGGGGCAAGATCATCAATATTGCCTCCATGCTCTCTTTCCAGGGCGGCATCCGCGTGCCGTCTTACACCGCATCGAAGAGTGCCGTGATGGGCGTGACCCGTCTGCTGGCGAACGAGTGGGCGCAGCACAACATCAACGTCAACGCGATTGCGCCGGGCTACATGGCCACCAACAATACCCAGCAGCTGCGTGCGGATGAAGAGCGCAGCGCGGCAATCCTGGAGCGTATTCCAGCGGGTCGCTGGGGTCTGCCGAGCGATCTGATGGGCCCGGTTGTGTTCCTGGCGTCCCCGGCTTCGGATTATATTAACGGCTACACCGTTGCCGTTGACGGCGGCTGGCTGGCACGATAATTCACCCCGAATAAAGAACCTCTGCCCTCGGGTGGAGGTTTTTTTTGCGCCAAAATTGGCTTTATCCATATCCTTAAAGATGAAAAATCCATACTGAAAAGGAATGAATGACGGGTGTCACACATTTATTGCTTAAATATTAACTAATTAATAAAAAATAAGGTTAAACCACCCTGATTTGAAATTGTAATGTCCATCACAGATCGGTATGTCGTAGCGAAATAATCCATATCTTCACCAGTTCCGGCCTGACACTTTCTTCCGGTATCTCGTAATTTCACTTAACGAATTTCGCTGTTGAGGCAGGAAACTATGACATCTGTAAATGACTCTACCCTTATGCCCGCTGCGCTGCGCGATACCCGACGCATGAACCAGTTTGTTTCTGTTGCGGCCGCCGTAGCCGGTTTACTGTTTGGTCTGGATATCGGCGTTATCGCTGGCGCACTGCCCTTTATTACCGACCACTTTACGTTAAGCAACCGCCTGCAAGAGTGGGTGGTGAGCAGCATGATGCTCGGCGCGGCCATCGGCGCGCTCTTTAACGGCTGGCTGTCGTTCCGTCTCGGGCGCAAATACAGCCTGATGGTCGGGGCGATCCTGTTTGTTGCCGGCTCTCTTGGTTCAGCGTTTGCAACCAACGTTGAAGTGCTGCTGCTCTCCCGCGTGCTGCTGGGCGTGGCGGTGGGTATCGCGTCCTACACCGCGCCGCTTTACCTCTCCGAAATGGCGAGTGAAAACGTGCGCGGGAAGATGATCAGCATGTACCAGCTGATGGTGACGCTCGGTATCGTGCTGGCGTTCCTGTCGGATACATACTTCAGCTACAGCGGCAACTGGCGGGCAATGCTTGGCGTGTTGGCGCTGCCTGCGGTGCTGCTGATTGTGTTAGTCATTTTCCTGCCGAACAGCCCGCGCTGGCTGGCGCAAAAAGGGCGTCACGTGGAGGCGGAAGAGGTGCTGCGCATGCTGCGCGACACGTCTGAAAAAGCGCGTGAAGAGCTGAACGAAATCCGCGAGAGCCTGAAGCTGAAGCAGGGCGGCTGGTCGCTGTTTAAGGCAAACCGCAACGTGCGCCGCGCGGTGTTCCTCGGCATGCTGTTACAGGCGATGCAGCAGTTCACGGGGATGAACATCATCATGTATTACGCCCCACGCATCTTTAAAATGGCCGGTTTTACCACCACCGAACAGCAGATGATCGCCACGCTGGTGGTAGGGCTGACCTTTATGTTCGCCACCTTTATCGCGGTGTTCACCGTTGATAAGGCCGGACGTAAACCCGCCCTGAAAATTGGCTTTAGCGTGATGGCGCTCGGCACCTTAATACTCGGCTACTGCCTGATGCAGTTCGATAACGGCACGGCGTCCAGCGGCCTCTCCTGGCTCTCCGTCGGCATGACCATGATGTGCATCGCCGGTTACGCGATGAGCGCCGCGCCGGTGGTGTGGATCCTGTGCTCTGAAATTCAGCCGCTGAAATGCCGTGACTTTGGTATCACCTGTTCCACCACCACCAACTGGGTGTCGAACATGATCATTGGCGCGACCTTCCTGACGCTGCTGGATGCGATTGGCGCGGCAGGCACCTTCTGGCTCTATACGGTGCTGAACGTGGCGTTTATCGGCGTGACCTTCTGGCTGATTCCGGAAACCAAAGGCGTGACCCTGGAGCATATTGAACGCAAGCTGATGAGAGGGGAGAAACTACGTAATATCGGCGTGTAATGTCATTGCCCGGTGGCGCTTCGCTTACCGGGCCTACGACAGCCTGTAGGCCGGGTAAGCGAAGCGCCACCCGGCTTTGTGTTTACCGCATCGCACGTCTCAAAATACGCTCCGCCTGACGCTGGAAGTCAGCGGCCGTCTCTTCCACGGTTTTCTGCCCGTAGTCGATATACTGCAAAGAGGTACCGAACTGCGCCACAATCTGTGGGTCGTCAAAGTATGGCGAGACGGTGAGTTTCGCCGGCAGCGACTGCGCCAGGCGCAGGCCCGCCACGGATGGATCGTCCTCTTTAATGGTGCCGTCTTCGGTCAGATACTGCACCGCCACTTTGCTCAACGGCACGCCGCGCTCAAGACCCAGCGTATCAACCCCTTCTTTGCTGTTGAGCAGGAAGTTAATCAGCTTCGCTGCCGCTTCCGGGTTTTTGGTCGTCTTACCAATCGACAGCATCTGCGCCGGTTTGAAGAACAGACCCGCGTCGGTGGCGCCCGGCAGCATTGGGTAGCTGCCCAGCTCCAGTTTCGCCGGTGGCTTCAGGTTGTCGGAATATTTGTTGATGGTGGAGTTCCACATGTAGGTGCCGCCCCATTCACCCTGGATCCACGGCTTCATCTCATACATGTTGCTCTTACCGAACGAGGCATAGTATTTGGTGTCCGGCATGACGTGGCTGTCGATCAGCTTTTTGTAGGTCTGGAAAAACTCCACCCACTGTTCCTTTGTGTAGCTGAACTTTTTGGTTTTCTCATCCACCGCAGGAATGTTGTACTTCTGGATCATGTACGAATTCAGCAGCGCCAGCGTATCCTGGTGCTCCAGGATCACCGGATAGTATTGCTTGCCGAGCTTGCTCTCGAAGGTTTTACCGGCCGCCATCAGCTCGTCCCAGGTTTTCGGGTACGCAATACCCGCTTTTTTCCAGGTTTCGTCATTGAAGTAGAACACGCGCGCCGTCACCGAGATCGGAATGCCGTTCAGCTTGCCGTCCACGGTGGTGGTTTGCAGCTCTTTGGGATCGAACTGCGACAGGTCGATCACGTCCTTCATCTTGTTCAGATCGTAGAAGCCGTCACCGGTTTTGGAGAAGATCGGCAGCCAGTTCCAGTTGGTCTGCATCACGTCCGGCTCGGTGCCGCCCGCAATCTGGGTGGTCAGACGGGAGAGGTGACCGTCCCAGCCGGTGTATTCCGCTTTTACGTTGATGTCCGGGTTCTGCTTATGGAACTCTTCCAGCGCTTTCAGAGTGACCTGGTGACGGCCATTGCCGCCCCACCAGGACATCCGTAAATCCACATTCTGCGCCATCGATGGCAAAGCGGTAAGGCCCAGGGTCGCGGAGATTGCTGCGCTTAAAAGCACTTTTTTCATTTTTATCACTCCATCAGAGAGAGAGGTTCTGTTCAGTTTTTGCGTCAAAAATATGACACTTGTTCATCTCAAACGTGAAATACACCTTACGATGAAGCCCTTTATCAATCATTGGCTTAGCTTCATCGGACGGGATTCGGGCGGTCAGTTCGTAGTCCGCGACCTTCAGGTACACAAAGAATTCGTGGCCCATGTTCTCCACGCGCACCATCTCCCCGCTACAGCCGCCATTCGGGAAGGGCTCATCAGAGAGCGACACAAATTCCGGGCGCACGCCGTAGAAGATCTCCTGACCCGCGTAAGCCGCGACTTTCTCCTGCTTCTCCGCGTTCAGCGGCATGGTTTCATCGCCAATGGCGATGTGCAGCTGGCCCGCTTTTTCGACCAGCACGCTTTTGCGTATATTCATCTCCGGCGCGCCGATAAAGCCCGCCACGAACATGTTCTTCGGCTTGTGGTAGAGGTTGTCCGGCGTGTCCACCTGCATGATATGGCCGAGCTTCATCACGCAGATGCGGTCGCCCATGGTCATCGCTTCGGTCTGGTCGTGGGTCACGTAAACGGTGGTCGCCGGTTTTCCTGACTTCTTCAGCTGCTTGTGCAGGTCAGAAATACGGATACGCATCGAAGCGCGCAGTTTGGCGTCGAGGTTTGAAAGCGGCTCATCGAACAGGAACACATCCGGTTTTTTCACAATCGCACGGCCTACCGCCACGCGCTGCGCCTGGCCGCCGGAAAGCTGGCGCGGCAGGCGGTCGAGCAGCTCTTCCAGCTCAAGAATTTTGGCGGCTTCATTCACCTGAGACTCAATCTGATCTTTCGGCAGTTTGCTCAGCTTGAGACCAAAGGCCAGATTCTCGCGCACCGTCATGTGCGGATAGAGGGCGTAGTTCTGGAACACCATTGCAATACCGCGCTCTTTCGGCGCGAGGTTGTTCACGATCTTGTCGCCGATGCGCACCTCGCCGCCGCTGATGGTTTCCAGCCCCGCCAGCATGCGCAGGGTCGTGGATTTGGCGCAGCCGGATGGGCCGACGATCACCATGAATTCCCCTTCAGCAATTTTAAGATCGATAGCGTGTACCGCTTTAAAGCCGTTGGAGTAGACCTTTTCCAGCTTGTTGAAAATAACTTCAGCCATGGTATTTCCCTCTTAACCTTTAATTCCGCTGCTGGTGACGCCCTGTACGAAGTAGCGCTGTGCCAGGAAGAAGACAATGATGGATGGCAGAATGGAGATGCTCGCCATTGCCAGAATTTCGTTCCACGGCGCGCCTTCGGTGACGTCGATGGACATTTTCAGCGCCAGTGCGATGGGGTATTTATCCACGCTGTAGACGTAAATCAGCGGCCCGATAAAGTCGTTCATGGACCACATGAACTGGAACAGGGCGACGGAGATAATGGCCGGTTTCAGGATCGGCACCACCACGTACCACAGCACCTGAATGGAGTTACAGCCGTCTATCTGCGCCGCCTCTTCCATGTCACGCGGGACGCCGCGCAGGAACTGGATCAGCATGAAGACGAAGAACCCCTGAGTGGCGAAGGCCAGCGGCAGGTACAGCGGCATATAGCTGTTGAGCATGCCCATTTCACGGAACATCAGGTACTGCGGGATCAGCAGCACGGTGCTGGGCAGCAGCATGGTGGTGATGAGCGTAGCGAACCAGAACTTCTTCCACGGGATCTCGAAGCGGGCAAAGCCGTACGCCACGATGGTGGAGGAGATAATGGTCAGGATCACTTTCGGGATCACATACTTAAAGGTATTCAGCATGTAATGGCCGAAGTTGTACTCGGTGCCGGTTTTCCAGCCGTTTACGAAACCATCCCAGGTGGCGTGGGCTGGCCACAGGCTCAGGGTGGTGAAGATCTCGTGGTTCGGTTTGAACGACGCGGAGAACATCCACACCAGCGGGTAAAGCATCAGCAGGCCGACAGCCAGCAGGATCACATAGCGAACGGTGGCGTTGATTTTCTCTCTGCGCAGCGTGCGGGCCACTTCGCGTTCGGCGACGCTTCTTGCCGTGGAGAGTTGTTGAATATCAGCCATTTTTGCCTCCTTTATCGGCGGAGTAGAACACCCAGTATTTCGACGACTTAAAGGCGATACCGGCGAAGACAGCCACCACCAGGAACAGGACCCACGCCAGCGCCGCGCCATAGCCCATATCGAAATACTTAAACGCGGTGTCGTAGATGTAGAGCGAGAACAGATAGGTCGAATAGGTTGGCCCGCCGCCGGTAATCACGTACGGCCCGGTAAATTCCTGGAACGCCTGCGTGGTCTGCATGATGAAGTTGAAGAAGATCACCGGCGTAATCAGCGGCACGGTCACCTTCATGAACATCTGCCATTTCGATGCGCCATCGATCATCGCCGCTTCATACTGGGACTGCGGGACGTTTTGCAGCGCGGCCAGGAAGATGACCATCGCGGAACCGAACTGCCAGACACGTAGCAGGGTAACGGACATCAGCGCCAGCGACGGCTCGCCCAGCCAGTTCACCGGATCAAAGCCAAATACACCGATAAAGCTGTTCAGCAGACCATCAATGGCAAATAAGGCGCGCCACAATACGGCAATGGCGACGGAACTGCCGAGGATCGACGGAATATAGTAGGCCGTTCGGAAAAAGCCGATGCCGCGTAATTTAAAGTTCAGGACAAAGGCAATGCCTAATGCAAAGGCGAGCTTTAACGGGATGGTTAAAAATACATAGGCAAAGGTCACGCCCATGGATTTCCAGAAGAGCGTGTCTTCGGTAAACATGTAGCGATAGTTTTCAATGCCGTTAAACACCGGCGGACTCATCAAATCGTAATCCGTAAAGCTGAGGAAAAACGATGAGACGAAGGGGAATGCCGTAAAGAGTATCAGCCCGATGATGTAGGGTGATATCCATGCGAGCCCCAGCAGCTTGTTTTCATTCATACATACCTACCTGGCAATCAATGGTTTAATACGAAATCTGCTTTGTTACATTTTCCCAGGCCTGCGATGCGCGGCATGAGAGCTCAAATTCAGGGTGCAACGTCTGGCAACGGCGAAATCTATGTTTGTTTTTTAACGCTTTTTTGTCTTTCTTTGTGCTGTAAGCGCTTCTGGTTTCAAAAGAGATGAACCGGCGTTCTTGGATACTAAAACATCGTTTTATTTTATATTATTGCGATTTATTTCTGCGTCATTCGCTTAATGGTGGAAATGTGATCGGCGTCGAAACGCTGTTTCAATATAGTGAGGGAGGTGGCATTTTTGACTTTTCACGAAGCTTTGCCGCCGGCCATGAGGAAGAGATAACGAAGCAAAAAGGGAGCGGGAATAAGAATAGTCACGCAGCGTGGCTAACTACCAGATCTGATAGCAGGTCTACAGATGTACCAATTCGTCATTCAGATAATTCTTACATTCTTGTATGATTTGTTACACCGGAACCAGTCAGGCAGAATTTCACTGCATCCTTAAAAGAAGAACAGTTATGTCAGCGATGGATTTCAAAAAACATACGGATCTCAACTTTCGTCACTATGCTCCCCCGGCGGTCAGCGCTAAAGAAATAGATCTTCTGGGTCTGCTGGACGTCCTGCTGGCAGCAAAAAAACGCATCATCACCATTGTCTTTGCATTTGCACTGGTCGGCCTGGCAATCGCCTTTCTGATACCGCAAAAATGGACCAGTAAAGCGGTCATTACGCCCGCGGAACAGACGCAGTGGAGTTCGCTACGCCAGATGATGGTGGCGCTCCAGGTGCTTGATGTCGACGTGAAAATTACCCGTGCGGATGTGTTTAATCTGTTTGTTAAAAAGTTTCAGTCCCAGTCTCTGCTTGAAGAGTACATGAAGAGCTCACCTTACGTGATGGCTCAGCTCGATGGCGCTCAGGTTGACCCGCTGGAGCTGCACCGCGCGGTGGTCAATATTGCCGAAAAGATGAAAGCCGTTGATAACACGCAGGAAAAAAATGCCGATAAAGCACCGTACCTCTCCTGGACGTTAAGCTTCACTGCCCCAACGGCAGAGGACGCGCAGAAAGTGTTGAATGGTTACATTCAGTACATCTCCCGCATCGTCGAGCAGGAGACCATGCAAAACATTCGCGATCAGCTGATCCTGAGAACCAAAACGGTTCAGCAGCAGCTGGAGCTGGATCGGGTCCGTCTGACAAATATCCATAATACCAACCTGCAACGCCTGAACTACTCGCTGGAAGTGGCGAACGCGGCAGGGATCAAAAAGCCGGTCTACAGCAATGGACAGGCGGTGAAAGACGATCCGGATTATTCCGTCGCCCTCGGTGCGGACGGGATTGCGCAGAAATTGCAGATTGAAAAAAATCTGAAGGACGTTTCTGAGCTGAACGCCGATTTCCAGAACCGCGAATACTATCTGGCACAGCTGCAAAAACTTTCCTTCGAAGATGTGAGCCTGGAGCCGTTCAAATACCAGCTTTCACCTTCTATGCCGGTGAAAAAAGATGGCCCGGGCAAAGCCCTGATCGTGCTGCTGGCGTGTATTCTGGGTGGACTGTTCGCCTGTGGCAGCGTGCTGCTGCGCGAGGCAATGAGCACCCGCAACCCGCTGCCGGAACAACTTCCTGAGCCGGTTACGGAATAACATCAAAAAAGGCGCTCAACTGAGCGCCTTTTTTTATTTCAGGAAATCTTCGCGAACCGGCGTAAAGGTATCCAGCAGGGTGCCGGGTTTCAGGCAAACGCAGCCGTGCATCACGTGCGGCGCTTTATAGAGGGTGTCGCCCGCCATCACCACATGCTTCTCCTCGCCAATGGTGAACTCAAATTCCCCCGAGAGAACGTAGGTGAGCTGCTCATGCGGATGGTTATGCATCGGGCCAATCGCGCCTTGCTCGAAATTCACTTCCACCGCCATCATCCTGCCGTCGTGCGCCAGAATACGACGCGTCACGCCGTTGCCCAGATCCTCAAGCGTGGTCTCTTTATGGAAAATAAACATATTTTCGCCCTGTTATGTAATGAAACATTGTTTCAATTAATTTATCTCACCCGCGGCGAAAAGGAAACGTTTAGCCAAATAACTGGAAAGGCGATCACAAGTTTGCTTCACTGGGTGAAACGCACAGGAGGAAAGATGAAAACGATCGGTCTGTTAGGGGGCATGAGCTGGGAATCAACAATCCCGTACTACCGCCTGATTAATGAAGGCGTCAAACAGCGTCTGGGCGGTCTGCATTCGGCCAGCCTGCTGCTGCACAGCGTGGATTTCCATGAAATAGAAGCCTGCCAGTCGAGCGGGGAGTGGGACAAAGCGGGGCAGATGCTGGCGGACGCCGCGCTTGGGCTGGAGCGTGCGGGCGCGCAGGGTATTCTGCTGTGTACCAATACCATGCATAAGGTGGCGTCGCACATTGAAGACCGCTGTTCGCTGCCGTTCTTACATATCGCGGATGCCACCGGGCGTGCCATACGTGCCGCTGGCATGACGCGCGTGGCGCTGCTGGGGACGCGCTACACCATGGAGCAGGATTTTTACCGCGGGCGGCTGAACAGCCAGTTCGGGATTGAAAGCCTGATCCCTGAAGAGGCTGACCGGGCGCGCATTAACCAGATTATTTTTGATGAGCTGTGTCTGGGCACCTTCAGCGAAACGTCGCGCGCATGGTACGTCAGCGTGATTGAGAAACTGGCGCAGCAGGGGGCGGAAGGGGTTATCTTCGGCTGTACCGAAATTGGCCTGCTGGTGCCGGCAGACCAAAGCCCGATAACGGTCTTCGATACCGCCGCCATCCATGCCGCGGATGCGGTGGAGTTCATGCTGTCATAGTGGTTTTTGCAGGTCAGGTAAGCGAAGCGCCACCTGACGCGCGTGCGCAATCAGGTGTTCACTAAAGGCATCAACCAGCGCTGAGGCGGGCCGGTGCAGCGGGCGGATCAGGCTCACGGTAAAGGGAACGGAAACGCTAAAACGGCGCAGAACCACGCCGCTGCTGGCGTAGTCCATGGCCGTGAGCGGGTTCACCACCGAAATACCCACGCCCGCGCGCACCATCGCGCAAATAGACGCCGCACTGTGCGTTTCCATCACCATCCGCCGCTTCACCTGATGTTCGGCAAACAGGCCATCCAGAAGCTGCCGGTAGCTGTCGGTCTGCGACAGGCTGATATAGTTCTCACCGTGAAAATCCGCCGGCGTCAGCTCCGCTTTGTGGGCAAGCGGGTGGCTGGCAGGTAGCACGCAGACCTCATCCAGCGACAGCAGCTCCGTGCGTTCCGTTCCCGCTGGCGTGACGAGGGTTTCGGTCAGACCCAGATCGTGGCGCTGGGCCGAAAGCCACTCCTCCAGCAGCGGCGACTCCTGCGGCACGATGGTCAGACTGACCTCCGGATAGCGGGCCAGAAACGGCTGTAACAGTACCGGCAGGAATGACTGGGAAAAGACCGGCAGGCAGACGATGGACAGCTCGCCCTGGCGGAACTCCCTCAGGCTCTCTGCCGCGCTCACGATCCTGTCCAGCCCGTACCAGGAGCGCTGAACCTCCTCAAACAGGCGTAAACCCTGCACCGTTGGATGCAGCCTGCCGCGGGCGCGTTCAAACAGCTTCAGCCCCAGCACTTTCTCAAAACGCGCCAGCTCGCGGCTGACCGTCGGCTGCGAGGTGTGCAGCATGTGCGCGGCTTCAGTGAGATTGCCGGTGGTCATTACCGCATGAAAAATCTCGATATGGCGTAGGTTAACGGCGGGCATAGGGCACCTGATGGCTGAGCGTAGTCCATATCATTTTTGCATAGACTCAAGATAAAACGATATTTTTTATTCTCTTCAGGCTATGGCGTAATGATAAAAAACAGATTTCCGGAGACGACCATGCCACGCCCACTCAACCAGACTGAGACCGATTTAAACGCCGATAACCTGCTGCGCCTGCCTGCTGAATTCGGCTGCCCGGTGTGGGTCTACGATGCGCAGATTGTCCGCGAGAAGATCGCCGCGCTGCATCAGTTTGATGTGGTGCGTTTTGCGCAGAAGGCCTGCTCCAATATTCATATTCTGCGCCTGATGCGCGAGCAGGGCGTGAAGGTTGACTCCGTATCGCTGGGTGAGATCGAACGTGCGCTGGCGGCCGGTTTTGATCCGAAAGCCGACAGCGACGCGATCGTCTTCACCGCTGACCTGATTGACGACGCCACGCTGGCGCGCGTGCACGAGCTGCAAATCCCGGTCAATGCCGGTTCGGTGGATATGCTGGAACAGCTTGGGCAGGTCTCTCCTGGCCATCGCGTCTGGCTGCGCATCAACCCGGGCTTTGGTCACGGTCACAGTCAGAAAACCAACACCGGGGGCGAAAACAGCAAGCACGGGATCTGGTATGCCGATATGCCTGCGGCGCTGGAGGTTTTACAACGCTACAACCTCAAGCTGGTGGGCATTCACATGCATATCGGGTCCGGCGTGGATTACGGCCATCTTGAGCAGGTCTGTGGCGCCATGGTGCGTCAGGTTATCGATTTTGGTCAGGATCTGGAGGCGATCTCCGCCGGGGGAGGGCTTTCGATTCCTTACCGCGAAGGGGAAGAGGCGATCGACACGGATCACTATTACGGCCTGTGGAGCGCCGCGCGTGACAGCATCGCCGCCCATCTGGGCCATGCGGTGAAGCTGGAGATTGAGCCGGGTCGTTTCCTGGTTGCCGAGGCCGGCGTGCTGGTGGCGCAGGTGCGGAGCGTGAAGGAGATGGGAAGCCGTCACTTTGTGCTGATTGATGCTGGCTTCAACGATCTGATGCGCCCGTCCATGTACGGCAGCTATCATCACATCACCGCACTTGCCGCCGATGGCCGCGATCTGGTTAACGCCCCGCGCATCGAGACCGTTGTTGCCGGCCCGCTGTGTGAATCCGGTGACGTCTTTACTCAGCAGGAAGGCGGGAAAGTCGAAACCCGTTCGCTGCCAGAGGTAAAACCGGGAGATTATCTGGTGCTGCATGATACCGGTGCGTACGGGGCGTCTATGTCTTCCAACTACAATAGCCGCCCGCTGCTGCCGGAAGTATTGTTTGATAACGGCGTGGCGCGGCTGATTCGCCGTCGCCAGACCATTCAGGAGCTGCTGGCGTTAGAGCTGGTCTGATTAAACCAGGGCCCCGTCGTCACCGAATCGCGTAACACCAGCGTGCCGGTGAACGGCGGGATCGCTTCAACCGGCTGGTTTTTTGCCAGCCGGATCGCCTGGTCGATCGCCGTGACGATCATGTTGTCGATCGGCAGATACACCGACGACAGGGCAGGCTCCAGCCACTTTGCGCTGGGGGCATCGTCAAAACCAAACAGCGAAATATCCTGCGGGATCTTCAGCCCTGCCTGGTGTAATGCTTTGGAGGCGCCCAGGGCCATATCATCGTTACAGGCAAACAGGGCGCTGAACGATGTCTTTTCCGCAATCAGCTCCTTGCACAGCTCGTAACCCCGCGTCATGCCTGCATCGCCGTATTTAATCCGCCGCTCGTCGAGACGAATACCGTGCTTCTCCAGCGCCTTACGGTAGCCCATCAGTCGCGCTTTACCCGTTGGCGTGTGGATCGGGACGGTGATACAGGCGATCTCCCGGTGGCCCTGGCTTATCAGGTAATCCACCGCTTTGAAGGCTGCGTCCTGCTGTTCAAAGAAGACGCAGCGATCCGCCGCCTGGCTCACTTCACGGTTAATGATCACCAGCGGCGTCTGCACGCTGTTGATCAGCTTCAGGATCGTCTTTTCGCTCATGTAACGCGTATACAGCACGATGGCGTCGCACTTGCGATCGGCGAGCATCTGGACCGCCTGTTCTTCCTGCTCAGGGGCGTCGTGACCGTCGGTAACAATCAGCTGTTTTCCGTGCTTTTCGGTCTGCCGTGACGCCTGCTGTAGCAAACGACCAAAGTAAAAACCGTCGAACGTCGAGACGACCAGACCAATGCTGTTGCTGGTCTGGTTAGCCAGCGAACGCGCGAGAAAGTTCGGACGATAGCCCAGCTCCTCCATCGCGCGAAATACCTGCTGACGCGTGCTCTCTTTAACCTGACCTGTGCCGTTCAGCACGCGCGAAACGGTGGCCTTCGACACGCCCGCACGCAGTGAGACATCCAGCATTGTTGCCATTCGAAATTCCTGTTTCCACGTAATGGTTTGCAGTTTAACACAGACCATCCGGCGCATAAGCGACGTGGGAAGGGCAAAACCCCATAACGATCACGCTTTTCGGTAACGATCCTCGCCCGCGGGATAAATGCCTGTCATTGGCATGCCAAAATGGTGATAAATCGCAATCTGGAATACCTCTTACCTCATTGAGAGCTTAATCACAGAACAAAGCGCCTGTGGACGCTATTTTTGGCATACCAATAGTATCCGGCTGTCCATCTTATTCAATAAAAGCCCTTTTACTGAGGTATTACCCTATGGCATTTCAGGAAAAACTGATCGACGCTCTGGGCAGTTTTGCCACCACCTTCAACAGCTATCGCTATATCCAGGCGATCAAGTCTGCGTTTATTACCTTAATGCCGGTCATCATTGTGGGGGCGTTCTCGGTACTGATCTCCAATATGGTGCTGGATCCGAAAAACGGCCTGGCGAGCTTTCAGTCGCTGTCGTTTCTGGCGGCGTTAAAGCCGATCACCAGCGCGCTGAACTATGCCACGCTCAACTTTCTTAACATCGGCGCGGTGTTTTTAATCGGCATTGAACTGGGGCGTATTAACGGCATTAAGTCTCTGTTCCCCGGCCTGCTGGCGGTGATCTGCTTTATCTGCGTAACGCCGACCACGGTGGAAATGCTGGTGGACGGCGAGATGCACGTGGTGAAAGACGTGCTGCTGCGCCAGTTCTCGGATACCCGCAGCCTGTTCCTCGGCATGTTTATCGCCATCCTGTCAGTGGAGATTTACTGCTGGCTGGAAAACCGCAAGGGGCTGAAAATCAGGATGCCGGACACGGTGCCGCCGAACGTCGCCGCGTCGTTCTCTGCGTTGCTCCCGGCCATTATCACCACCACCGCCATCGCCACCTTTGGCTTCGTGTTTCATCAGATTACCGGTATGTATCTCTACGACGCGGTTTATCAGGTGGTGCAACAGCCGCTGGAGCGCGTGGTGCAAAGCCTGCCGGGGATCCTGCTGCTGATGTTTGTCGCCCAGCTGTTCTGGGTGATTGGTATTCACGGCAACCAGATGATCAAGCCGATCCGCGAGCCGCTGCTGCTGGGGGCAATCACCGTTAACATGAGCGCGTTCGAGCAGGGCAAAGAGGTGCCAAACATCATCACCATGCCGTTCTGGGACGTCTATATGAGCATCGGCGGCTCCGGCCTGACCATCGGCCTGCTGATAGCCGTCATGATTGCCACCAAACGTAAAGAGATGAAGGAGATCGCCAAGCTCTCCATCGGCCCGGGTATTTTTAACATCAACGAGCCGGTGATCTTCGGGATGCCAGTCATGCTCAACCCGATCCTGGCTATCCCGTTCATCATCACGCCGCTGGTGACGGGCTCGATTGGCTACTTTGCCACCGTGACCGGATTTGCCGGGAAAGCCGTGGTGATGGTGCCCTGGACCACGCCGCCGCTGATCAACGCCTGGCTGTCAACCGCGGGCTCCATGGGGGCGGTGATCACCCAGTTTATCTGCATCGTGACCGCGGTGATTATCTATCTGCCGTTTGTGAAAATTGCCTCACGCCGCGCAGATCAGGCCGCACTGCAACAAGCCACCGATAACGCATGAGGACAGGATGAGCATAAAACAGATAACCATACCGCCAGATTTTATGCTGGGCGCGGCGGCATCGGCCTGGCAGACCGAGGGCTGGAGCGGCAAAAAGCCGGGGCAGGATTCGTGGATCGATCTCTGGTACAAGAACGATCGTCACGTCTGGCACAACGGCTACGGCCCGGCGGTGGCAACCGACTTTATCAATCGCTTTCGCGAAGACGTGGCGCTGATGAAGCAGGCGGGACTGACGCACTATCGCACCTCGATCAACTGGTCGCGCTTTTTGACCGACTATGAAAACGCCACCGTAGATGAAGAGTACGCCGCCTATTACGACGCGCTGTTCGATGAAATGCACCGTCAGGGCATTGAGCCGATGATCTGCCTGGAACACTACGAATTGCCGGGCGTGCTGCTGGAGACCTACGGCGGCTGGGCGTCGAAGCACGTCGTCGAGCTGTTCGTTCGCTATGCGGAAAAGGTGTTTGAGCGCTTTCACGGCAAAGTCACCCGCTGGTTTACCTTCAACGAGCCGATTGTGGTCCAGACGCGCGTCTACCTCGACGCGCTGCGCTGGCCCTATGAGCAGAACACCAGCACCTGGATGCAGTGGAACCACCATAAGCTGCTGGCGACGGCGAAAGTGGTGAAGCTGTTTCGCGAGAAAGGGTATGACGGCTCGGTGGGCTGTATTCTTAACCCGGAAGTGACCTATCCGCGCTCGCGCGCGCCGCATGACGTGCGGGCGGCAGAGATGTACGATCTGTTCTATAACCGCGTCTTTCTCGACCCGCTGGTGCACGGGCGCTATCCGCAGGCGCTTTTTACCCTGCTGGCGCAGCATCAGGTGCAGTGGGACTACACGGCTGACGAGCTGGCGCTGATTGCCGACAACACCGTTGACGAGCTAGGGATCAACCTCTATTACCCGCACCGCGTCAAAGCGCCATCCCGCGCCTGGCACCCGGAGACGCCGTTCCATCCGGCGTACTACTACGAGCCGTTCGAGCTGCCGGGGCGGAGGATGAACACCTCCCGCGGCTGGGAGATCTTCCCGCGCATTATTTATGACATAGCGATGCGGATTAAAAACGACTATCACAACATTGACTGGTTTGTAGCGGAAAGCGGGATGGGGGTGGAGAACGAAGCGCAGTTTCGCAATCGCGACGGGATTATCGATGACGCGTACCGCATCGCGTTTATCAGCGAACATCTTTATTACACGCTGCTGGCGCGGGAGGCGGGGGCTAACTGCCACGGCTATATGCTGTGGGCGTTCACCGACAACGTCTCCCCGATGAACGCGTTTAAAAACCGCTACGGGCTTATTGAGATCGACCTTGAAAACCATCGCGCACGGCGGGCAAAGAAATCAGCGTCCTGGTTCCGCCAGCTGCGAGATGAGCGTGTGCTGACGCTCAGGGTTGACGATGAATGGAAGTAAGCCTTCTGGTAAAATAGCGCAAAAACTGGCCGGGAGGACGTCCGGCCCGCGCATTAACTGATAAACACAGGTGAAAACGTGGATAAGGCTGTCATCCTGCCGGAAAAAAAACAGTACCAGGAGATTGGCGAGGATTTACGGGCGCAGATTATCCAGGGGCATTATCCCGTGGGATCGCGTCTGCCGCCGGAGCGCAACATTGCCGAGACGTATGGCGTGAGCCGCACTATCGTGCGCGAGGCGCTGCTGATGCTTGAGCTACAGGGGACGGTGGATATTCGCCAGGGGTCTGGCGTGTACGTGATGCGCATTCCGGAGGAGCATGAAAATGAGGAAGAGCGTTTTCTGAACAGTGACGTGGGTCCGTTTGAAATTCTCCAGGCGCGTCAGCTGCTTGAAAGCAACATTGCCGCCTTTGCCGCAAAAATGGCGACGCGGGCGGATATCGACAACCTGCGCCGCATCATCGAGCAGGAGCAACGGGCTATTGCCGCCGACGATCGCAGCCAGGACAACAACAAAATGTTCCACCTGGTGCTGGCGGGAGCCACACAAAACCAGATGCTGCTGGCGACCGTTGAAAGCGTCTGGCATCACATGGACAGCAGCCCGCTGTGGCAGCAGTTTAATGGCCACATCGCCAGCCGCGCATGGCGGCTGAAATGGCTCGGCGACAGGCAAACCATTCTCGGTGCGCTCCGCCGCCGCGACGTGATGGGGGCGTGGCAGGCGATGTTCCAGCATCTTGAAAACGTCAAAAAGAGCCTGCTTGAGCTGTCAGACGAAGACGCGCCCGATTTTGACGGCTATCTCTTTGAATCGGTCCCCCTTTTCCAGGGGAAACTGGTGTGAATATACTGCCGCTTCACGCTGCGCCGCAGTTTACACAGCGGGTGATCGACTGGATCTGGAACGCGTTTGGTGAAGGTATGCCGCGTGCCTTTTTCCAGAGCATTGTTGAGCACAGCCTGACGCCGGGCGAGTTACCGTTCACCTTTATTGCCGTTGAGGATGACCACCTGCTGGGCACCGTTGGGTTGTGGCGTTGCGATTTAATTTCCCGACAGGATCTCCACCCCTGGCTGGCTGCGCTGTATGTCGATGAAGCCGCCCGGGGAAACGGGCTGGCGGGAAAACTTCAGCGGCATGTTATCGGCTACGCGCGACGCGCCGGATATCACGAGCTTCATCTCTGGTCTGCCTGCCGCGACTTCTACGAACGTTACGGCTGGCACTACATTGGCGATGCGCTGGAATACCCGGATAAAACCGTCCATCTCTATCGCTGTTCGCTCACGGCTTCCGCGGGCGATACCACCGAGTGACGGCGCACTAAGGTTGGGCTGAACAGGTGGGTAATTTCCGGTGGCGGGCGATGCTCGGCCAGCGCTAACGCCAGTTCTGCCGCCTGCGTTGCCATGGTCACAATCGGGTAGCGCACGGTGGTCAGGCGAGGGCGCACGTAGCGCGACACCAGCACATCATCAAAGCCAATCAGCGAAATTTCTGCCGGGACGTCAATCCCGTTATCATTCAGCACGCCCATTGCGCCGGCGGCCATGGAGTCGTTATAGCTGGCCACGGCGGTGAAATTCCGCCCGCGGCCCAGCAGCTCCGTCATCGCCTGCTCGCCGCCACTCTCATCCGGTTCTCCGTACGCCACAAGACGATCGTTGCACGGCAGACCGGCTTCGCGCAGCGCGTCGTAATAGCCCTGAAGGCGATCTTCCGCATCGGAAATTGGGTGGTTGGAGCACAGATAACCAATTCGGGTATGGCCCTGCTGGATCAGATGACGGGTTGCGAGCCATGCGCCGTAACGGTCGTCGAGCGCCACGCAGCGGGTTTCAAAACCGGGAATAATACGGTTGATAATCACCATCCCCGGCATCTGTTTCATCAGATGGATCAGCTCGGCGTCGGGGATCATTTTTGCATGGACCACCAGCGCCGCACAGCGATGACGGATCAACTGCTCAATGGCCTGGCGCTCTTTCTGTTCATTGTGGTAGCCATTACCAATCAGCAGGAAATTTCCGGTGTGATAAGAGACTTGTTCTACGGCTTTGACCATTGCACCGAAAAACGGATCGGATACATCCCCGACCACCAGCCCGATGGTTTCTGTCGACTGCTGGGCAAGGGCGCGCGCGTTGGCGTTAGGGTGATAATTCAGGTTTTCCATGGCGTCCTGCACGGCCTGGCGCGATGCATCACTCGCTTTAGGGGAGTTGTTGATCACGCGGGAGACGGTCGCGACGGAAACACCGGCCAGACGAGCCACATCCTTAATTGTCGCCATTCAATACCTTCTTATAGGGGTAAGCGTTTACACACTAACTAGTGTTGCGGAAAAGCAGCGCGCATTCAAGGGGAGCGGGTGGGCGTCCTCTGCAAACGTGAAGCAGAACATCCCTCACGGTGTAATCGTTACACGGCCAGTCATGTCTGAATAATGTCAATCTGAACCTTTAGTTACACTTTGCCTCAGGCTGTTGCGATTGTCCGTTAGCAACGATGCGTAGTGAATTGCTAGAGTCGAGATCCCAGAGGTATTGATAGGTGGAATCAACTTCGGTTGATTAACACGATTTACACCAACCTGCGTTTTACGCAGGTTTTTTTTTGCCTGTAAGTTCAACCTGTAACAGCAAAAGAGAATATTCACACCTGGTTGCACTTCGGCTCATTCCCTTGCGTTTTCCCGCTGGCGAAGCCTGTCGCCGGAGGCCACAATCAAGATCCCAGAGGTATTGATTGGTGAGAATTCCTGGTACGTTTTCGTACTCTTCTCTTGCACCAACCTGCGCGGATGCGCAGGTTTTTTTTCGCCTCTGTTTTTGCTATCGCTCCCTCACTACTTCTCGTGTAATCTGCCACCATTTATACCTTTCACACTGGCTGGCAAAGGGAGTTGAAATGCTTTTTGGGGTCTTCCGCACACTGTTTCGTGTCCTGTTTCGCATCCGCGTGACTGGCAATACGCAGGCACTCTATGGCGAGCGTGTGCTTATCACACCGAATCACGTCTCTTTTCTTGATGGCGTATTGCTGGCGCTGTTTTTGCCCGTGCGCCCCGTCTTCGCGGTTTACAGCTCCATCAGTGAAAAATGGTACATGCGCTGGCTCAAACCGCTGATTGATTTTGTCCCGCTCGATCCAACCAAACCGATGATGATTAAACATCTGGTGCGTCTGGTTGGGCAGGGGCGCCCGGTGGTTATCTTCCCGGAAGGGCGTATTTCAGTGACGGGCTCCCTGATGAAAATTTACGACGGGGCCGGTTTTGTCGCGGCGAAGTCTCAGGCCACCGTCGTGCCGCTACGCATCGACGGGGCTGAGCTGACCTTTTTCAGCCGTCTGAAAGGGCTGGTGAAGCAGCGTCTGTTCCCGAAAATTACCCTGCATATATTACCGCCGACGTCACTGCCGATGCCCGAGGCGCCGCGCGCGCGCGACCGCCGTAAAATCGCCGGGGAAATGCTGCACCAGATTATGATGGAAGCGCGCATGGCCGTTCGCCCGCGCGAAACGCTGTATGAATCGTTTCTGTCGGCGCAGTATCGCTACGGTGCGAAGAAAAACTGCATCGAAGACATCAGTTTTACGCCGGATACCTACCGTAAGCTGTTGACCAAAACGCTGTTTGTCGGGCGTATCCTGGAAAAGTACAGTAAACAGGGCGAAAAGATCGGCCTGATGCTGCCAAACGCGGGTATCAGCGCGGCGGTAATCTTTGGTGCCGTCTCCCGGGGCCGCATTCCGGCGATGATGAACTACACGGCGGGCGTGAAAGGGCTCTCCAGCGCGATTACCGCAGCACAAATCAACACCATCTTTACCTCCCGCCAGTTCCTGGATAAAGGCAAGCTGTGGCACCTGCCGGAACAGCTGACGCAGGTGCGCTGGGTGTTCCTGGAAGATCTGAAAGCAGACGTCACGACCGCCGACAAGCTGTGGATTTTCGCGCACCTGCTGATGCCGCGTCTGGCGCAGGTTAAGCAGCAGCCGGAGGATGATGCCATTATCCTCTTTACCTCTGGCTCTGAAGGCAACCCGAAAGGTGTGGTTCACAGTCACAAAAGCATTCTGGCGAACGTCGAACAGATTAAAACCATTGCTGACTTTACCGCCAACGATCGCTTTATGTCGGCGCTGCCGCTGTTCCACTCCTTTGGTCTGACCGTGGGTCTCTTTACGCCGCTGCTGACCGGTGCCGAGGTGTTCCTCTACCCAAGCCCGCTGCACTACCGCATTGTGCCGGAACTGGTTTATGACCGTAACTGCACGGTGCTGTTCGGGACGTCCACCTTCCTCGGTAACTACGCGCGCTTCGCCAACCCGTATGATTTCTTCCGCGTACGCTACGTGGTGGCGGGCGCGGAAAAACTCCAGGACAGCACGCGCCAGATCTGGCAGGACAAGTTTGGCCTGCGCATTCTGGAAGGCTATGGCGTGACGGAGTGCGCGCCGGTGGTCTCCATCAACGTTCCGATGGCGGCAAAACCGGGAACGGTTGGCCGCATTCTGCCGGGGCTGGACGCGCGTCTGCTGGCGGTGCCGGGTATTGAAGACGGAGGACGTCTTCAACTGAAAGGGCCGAACGTCATGAACGGCTATCTGCGTGTGGAAAACCCGGGCGTGCTTGAGGCGCCGACGGCCGAGAACGTCAATGGCGAGGTTGAAACGGGCTGGTACGACACGGGCGATATCGTGCGCTTCGACGATCAGGGCTTCGTGCAGATCCAGGGACGTGCAAAACGCTTCGCCAAAATCGCCGGGGAGATGGTCTCTCTTGAAATGGTCGAAACGCTGGCGACCGCAGTCTCGGCGGAGAAAATGCATGCGACCGTGGTGAAAAGTGATGCCAGTAAAGGCGAGGCGCTGGTGCTCTTCACGACAGACGGTGAACTGAAGCGTGATGCGCTGCTCAGGTATGCACGCGAACACGGTATCCCAGAGCTGGCGGTCCCCCGCGATATTCGTTACCTCAAACAGTTACCGGTGCTGGGCAGCGGTAAACCCGATTTCGTGACCCTGAAGGGCATGGTTGAAGAGGCAGAACAGCAAAATGCGTGAGTCAGTGCACACTAACACTTCAATCTGGTCGAAAGGCATGATGGCGGTTATCGCCGCCCAGTTTCTTTCCGCGTTCGGCGATAACGCGTTGCTGTTTGCCACGCTGGCATTGCTGAAAGCTGAGTTTTATCCCGACTGGAGCCAGCCGATCCTACAGATGGTGTTTGTGGGTGCTTACATCGTATTTGCGCCGTTTGTCGGCCAGGTGGCGGACAGCTTCCCGAAAGGTCGGGTCATGATGTTTGCCAACAGCCTTAAGCTTCTGGGCGCGGCAAGTATCTGCTTTGGTATCAACCCGTTTGTCGGCTACACGCTGGTGGGCATTGGTGCGGCAGCCTACTCCCCGGCGAAGTACGGTATTCTGGGTGAGCTCACCACCGGTGATAAGCTGGTGAAGGCCAACGGCCTGATGGAGTCCTCCACCATTGCGGCTATTCTGCTGGGTTCGGTGGCGGGTGGCGTACTGGCAGACTGGCATGTGCTCGCCGCGCTTGGCATCTGCGCCCTGATGTACGGTGGCGCGGTGATCGCCAACCTGTTTATCCCCAAACTGGCCGTGGCGCGTCCGGGGCAATCCTGGCGCTTCGGGCCAATGACCGGCAGCTTCTTCAACGCCTGCCGCGTACTGTGGCGTAACGGTGAAACACGCTTCTCGCTGATGGGCACCAGCATGTTCTGGGGGGCCGGCGTTACGCTGCGTTTCCTGCTGGTGCTGTGGGTGCCGGTGGCGCTGGGCATTACTGACAACGCCACGCCGACTTATCTGAATGCCATGGTCGCCGTCGGGATTGTTGTCGGGGCCGGGGCTGCGGCAAAACTGGTGACGCTGGAAACCGTCGCGCGCTGCATGCCTGCGGGGATCCTGATTGGCGTCGGCGTTCTGTTCTTCTCCCTGCAACATGCCCTATTGCCTGCCTATGCCCTGCTGTTGCTGATCGGCATGTTAGGCGGTTTCTTTGTGGTGCCGCTAAACGCGCTGTTGCAGGAGCGCGGCAAGCAGACCGTTGGGGCGGGTAACGCCATTGCGGTGCAAAACCTTGGTGAAAACATGGCGATGTTACTGATGCTGGGAATTTACTCGCTGGCGGTAAAAGCAGGTGCGCCGGTCGTGGCAATCGGGGTAGGATTCGGCGCGCTGTTCGCGCTGGCGATTAGCGGTCTGTGGGTCTGGCAGCGTCGTCGTTGAATTGTGCGGCCTGATGCCCTCACCCCGGCCCTCTCCCACGGGGAGAGGGTGAAAACCCTAAAAACGGCAACGCACGTTGCCGTTTTGCTTTTATTACGGTGCCGGGTAGGTATAAACCTGATGCACCGCTTCAATCTCCGCTAATACCTCTTCACTCAGGTTCAGATGGAAACTCTCAATATTTGTTTTCAACTGATCCATCGTCGTTGCGCCGAGCAGGGTACTCGCCACAAACGGCTGACGACGCACGAAGGCCAGCGCCATCTGCGCCGGATCGAGTCCGTAGCGTTTCGCGATATCCACGTAGGCCGCAACGGCTTTTTGCGTCTGCTCGCCGCTATAGCGGGTGAAGCGGCTGAAAAGCGTGTTACGCGCACCAGCCGGTTTCGCGCCGTTCAGGTATTTGCCCGTCAGGGTACCGAAGCCCAGACAGGAGTAGGCGAGCAGTTCCACCTCTTCGTACTGCGTCACCTCCGCCAGACCCACTTCATAACTGCGGTTCAGCAGGCTGTACGGGTTCTGAATGGTCACGATGCGCGGCAGATCGTGTTTATCGGCCAGATGCAGATAGCGCATCACGCCAAACGCCGTCTCGTTGGAAACGCCAATGTAGCGGATCTTACCCGCCCGCTGGCACTCCGTGAGCGCTTCCAGCGTTTCCAGCAGGGTAACGGCCGGAGCACTTTCGTTCCAGGTGTAGCCAAGCTTACCGAAGCAGTTCGTCGGACGCTGCGGCCAGTGCACCTGATAAAGATCGAGATAGTCGGTTTGCAGGCGCTTGAGGCTGGCATCCAGCGCGGCACGGATATTCTTGCGATCGAGGATCTGGTTAGGGCGGATCCCGGCATCGTTATTACGGGAAGGGCCGCTGACTTTGGAGGCGATGACCAGCTTTTCGCGATTGCCGCGTTTCGCCAGCCAGTTGCCGACATACGTTTCAGTAAGACCTTGTGTTTCCGGGCGGGGAGGAACGGGGTACATCTCCGCCACGTCAATCAGGTTAATGCCCTGGCTGACGGCGTAATCGAGTTGTGCATGGGCATCGGCTTCGCTGTTTTGTTCACCAAATGTCATGGTGCCCAACCCCAGTTGGCTGATCTCCAGAGCGCTGTGGGGGATACGGTGATAATGCATAGCCGGTTTCCTTTTTTAGACATACAGACTGCGTCAGGAACCTCCCGACAAAGGAATATAAACATGGCAGAGGGAAGGCAAAAGGGGAAGGAAAAAATCAAAAAGGCCAGCAAGCTACTGACCTTTATCTGTTTAACGCTCGATGATCTGGGAGACTTCGTCGCGATTAATCTGCATTTGATTGCCTTCGCGATCGCGGTAACTCACCAGACCGGTATCGTCGTCGACTTCGGGTTTGCCATCGGTCAGGATCATACGACCATCTTTCGTTGACATGACATAGTCGCTGCTGCAACCCGATACCGCAAACGCTAAACCGACTGCTGAGATAATTACTGCCCATTTTTTCATCGTTCTCATCCTCACCTGGCTCGTATCAAATCATAGTGTAGTAATAACCTGATATTACGACAGGTGAAAGGGGGGAAATCTTAAAAAGGAGGAGATTATGTTAGCCGGAGCGCAAAATTGGTAAAAAACTATGTTTTCAACAGGAAGTGGCGTGCCAGCAGCGCCCCGGTGAAATTCTTTTTAAGATAGAAACCGCGCGGCAGCGTCAGGATCGGTTCGCCCTGTGCGCCTACCGCTTCAGTGAGCGCTTTGCTGTTGGCGGCTTTGGGACGAAGTTGCAGCACTTCGCCATGCCGGGCGGTGATACGCTCAACCTGTCCCAGCACAATCATGTCCATCAGCTCTTCCCAGTCCTGGGAAAGCTGTCTCTCCTCTTCTTCATTCGGGCTCCAGAGCAGCGGGGCGCCAACGCGACGCTCAGCCAGCGGGATCTGCCTGTCGCCCTCAACGGGTACCCACAACACCCGCTTCAGCTTATGCCTGACGTGGCTGGTTTCCCATGTCACTCCGCTGTTACCCGTGAGCGGCGCAACGCAGACAAAGGTGGTTTCCAGCGGCCGCCCCTGGCTATCGATGGGGATCGTCTTCAGTTCCACCCCCAGCGCCGCAAAATCTTGCTCGGGTTTACTGCCCGCGCTTGCGCCCAGCCAGCGTTCCAGCAACACGCCGATCCAGCCCTTATCACGCTTTAGATCGTTAGGTATCGTCAACCCCGCCATCACGGCCAGCTCGCCCAGTGAATAGCCTGCCAGGCGTTGTGCCTGCTGGAGCAACTGGGCTTCACTGACGGGAGGAGAGAGCAGTGGGGCGAGAGAATGCATGCTAACGACCTTTTGATTAAAAAATGAGCTGATATTTTATCCCTTGTGGACAGAGTTTACCTTTTTCTGTGCACCTATTCCATGTGGGTGATTTATATCATCTTTTTTAGAATACAATCCGTCCCGCGGCGGCTAAAAAACAGGTTGTGCAATTCTGGTCACTGACAATAAACAGGATCTTACACCATGTTATCCACAGAAAAATGGGATAACTGGGAATAACTGCCACTACTGTTTCAATTTACAGCCTTGACGTGCGATGAAAATCGAATTTTCACACAAATTGTGCCTAACTTATTGGCACAAACTGTGGATAAAACCGACGCTGTTCGATCTTTCATCAGCAGGAGGATCTTTGATGTGATGATCGTCACGTTTATCGCCCTGGATACCCTTAATTTCAATATAATCATATGAATTTAAATGATTTATTATAAGCGGGGTAGATTGGCGGCTCGTCGGGCTACAAGGTTGTTCATCGGTAATTCCGCACTTCTTCACAACTATATCCACAGAAAAGGTGAATAAAAATGGTCTCTGTCGGCCGCATCTGTTTATAACTCCGCACTAAATTGTGAGTTATTCAAATGTTATTAGGTTGCAGGCCTGTAAGAGAGTGGTTTACCGCCTCCCTGTAGTGTGAAACAATCATTCATATATCAGATTTAGTTTGGGGTAGTCCGGTGATTGATGACGATGGCTACCGCCCAAACGTAGGAATAGTAATTTGTAATCGTCAGGGCCAGGTGATGTGGGCCCGGCGATATGGTCAGCACTCCTGGCAGTTCCCGCAAGGCGGGATCAATCCCGGAGAGTCCCCAGAACAAGCGATGTACCGGGAGCTGTTTGAAGAGGTTGGTTTAAGCCGAAAAGATGTTCGCATCCTGGCTTCGACCCGCAACTGGTTGCGTTACAAGTTACCGAAACGTTTGGTGCGTTGGGACACAAAGCCGGTTTGTATCGGCCAGAAACAGAAGTGGTTTCTTTTGCTGTTGGTGGGCAACGATTCAGATATCAATATGCAAACCAGCAGCACGCCAGAGTTTGATGGCTGGCGCTGGGTAAGCTACTGGTATCCGGTTCGTCAGGTCGTGTCATTTAAGCGCGATGTATATCGTAGGGTGATGAAAGAGTTCGCAAGTGTCGTGATGCAGCTTCAGGAGACGCCTCCGAAGCCACAGAGCGCACCTGCCTGGCGACGTAAAAGAGGTTAAGCTACGCAAATCATGCTCACCCGCTTGCGAGAAATAGTTGAAAAGGTTGCCAGTGCGCCTCGCCTCAACGAGGCGCTGAATATTCTGGTGACGGACATCTGTCTTGCGATGGAAACCGAGGTCTGTTCGGTCTACCTGGCCGACCATGACCGACGTTGCTACTACCTGATGGCAACCCGCGGTTTAAAAAAACCACGGGGACGCACCGTCACGCTCGCGTTTGATGAAGGTATTGTTGGCCTGGTCGGGCGACTGGCGGAGCCAATCAACCTTGCCGATGCGCAAAAACATCCCAGCTTCAAATATATCCCTTCCGTCAAAGAGGAGCGGTTCCGCGCTTTCCTTGGCGTGCCGATTATTCAGCGCCGTCAACTGCTTGGCGTGCTTGTTGTCCAGCAACGAGAGTTGCGGCAGTACGACGAAAGCGAGGAGTCTTTCCTCGTCACGCTGGCAACGCAGATGGCTGCGATCCTCTCCCAGTCTCAGCTGGCAGCCCTTTTTGGGCAGTATCGTCATACCCGCATCCGCGCGCTTCCGGCCTCGCCGGGCGTCGCGATTGCCGAAGGCTGGATGGATGCCACGCTCCCCCTGATGGAGCAGGTCTATGAAGCCTCGACGCTGGATGAAGCGCTTGAGCGCGAACGGCTTACCGCTGCGCTGGAAGAGGCGGCGAATGAGTTTCGTCGCTACAGCAAACGCTTTGCCGCTGGCGCTCAAAAAGAGACGGCGGCCATTTTCGACCTCTACTCACACCTGCTTTCCGATGCGCGTTTGCGTCGTGAGTTATTTGCCGAGGTCGATAAAGGTTCGGTGGCAGAGTGGGCGGTTAAAAAGGTCATTGAAAAATTTGCCGAGCAGTTTGCGGTGCTGACTGACGGTTATCTGAAAGAGCGCGCCGGCGATTTACGCGCGCTTGGGCAACGTCTGCTGTTCCACCTTGATGATACTATTCAGGGGGCGAATGCCTGGCCGAGCCGGTTTGTACTGGTGGCCGATGAACTCTCGGCGACGACGCTGGCGGAATTACCGCAGGACAGGCTGGCGGGCGTAGTGGTGCGCGATGGCGCAGCTAACTCCCATGCCGCCATTATGGTGCGCGCGCTCGGTATTCCGACCGTGATGGGGGCGGATATTCAGCCCTCCGTACTGCACCGCCGTACGCTGGTGGTGGACGGATACCGCGGTGAGTTGCTGGTGGATCCTGAGCCGGTTCTCCTTCAGGAGTACCAGCGTCTTATCAGCGAAGAGAATGAATTAAGCAAGCTGGCGGAAGATGACGTCAACCTGCCCGCGCAGCTCAAGAGCGGTGAGCGTGTGAAGGTGATGCTCAATGCTGGCTTAAGCCCTGAGCATGAAGAGAAGCTCGGCAGCCGCATCGATGGCATCGGCCTCTACCGCACCGAAATACCGTTTATGCTGCAAAGCGGCTTCCCGTCAGAAGAGGAGCAGGTGGCGCAGTATCAGGGCATGTTGCAGATGTTTAACGATAAACCCGTCACGTTGCGCACCCTGGACGTCGGCGCGGATAAGCAACTGCCCTATATGCCCATCAGTGAAGAGAATCCCTGCCTCGGCTGGCGTGGGATCCGCATAACCCTCGATCAGCCGGAAATCTTCCTTATCCAGGTTCGTGCGATGCTGCGTGCCAACGCGGCCACGGGGAATCTCAGCATTTTGCTGCCGATGGTCACCAGTATTGACGAGATCGACGAAGCGCGGCGGTTGATAGAACGTGCAGGGCGCGAAGTGGAAGAGATGATCGGCTATGCGATCCCTAAACCCCGTATTGGCGTGATGCTTGAAGTGCCTTCGATGGTCTTTATGTTGCCGCAGCTGGCGACCCGCGTTGATTTTATCTCCGTTGGCACCAACGACTTAACGCAATACATTCTGGCAGTCGATCGCAACAATACGCGCGTTGCCAGCATCTACGACAGCCTGCATCCGGCGATGCTTCGTGCCCTGGCGATGATCGCCCGCGAAGCCGAGCAGCATAATATCGACCTGCGCCTGTGCGGTGAAATGGCCGGCGATCCGATGTGCGTGGCGATCCTGATTGGTCTCGGTTTCCGTCACCTGTCAATGAACGGACGTTCCGTTGCGCGTGTGAAATACCTGTTACGTCACATCGAACAAGATGAGGCGCGCGAACTGGCCGCGCGTAGCCTGGAAGCACAGCTGGCAGCCGAAGTGCGCCATCAGGTGGCTGCGTTTATGGAGCGACGCGGCATGGGCGGTTTGATCCGGGGCGGCCGCTGATCCCCACAAAATAATGACGGCTCCGACGACCCCCTCTCCCTTGAGGGAGAGGGATGGGGTGAGGGGGAACAGCGCGCATGAAACCCTATACACATCTTTTACATCTCAGGCGCATCCTCCGCGCCTGCCTTATGCTATGATTCGCAACTTTGGAGCACCTGCCAACGGCGGGAATGCAATTCACCCGCTGTCCACTTTCAGCGGAATAACAACATCTTGTGGTGACAGATGAACAGTGGTTATCTGCATTTTCCGGAATTCGATCCGGTTATTTTCTCAATAGGACCTGTAGCGCTGCACTGGTACGGTCTGATGTACCTGGTGGGCTTCGTCTTTGCCATGTGGCTTGCTGGCCGTCGCGCCAGTCGTCCAGGCAGCGGCTGGACGAAGAACGAAGTGGAAAACCTGCTTTATGCCGGCTTCCTCGGCGTGTTCCTGGGCGGTCGCATCGGTTATGTCCTGTTCTATAATTTCCCGGTATTCCTGAACGACCCGCTCTATCTGTTCCGCGTCTGGGACGGTGGCATGTCTTTCCACGGCGGGCTGATTGGTGTGATCCTGGTCATGGTGATCTTCGCCAGACGCACCAAACGCAACTTCTTCCAGGTGGCTGATTTTATTGCGCCGTTAATCCCGTTTGGGCTGGGCGCAGGGCGTTTGGGCAACTTCATCAACGGTGAACTGTGGGGGCGTGTCGATCCGAGCGTGCCGTTTACCATGCTGTTCCCGGGTTCCCGCGCGGAGGACATCGCGCTGCTGCCTTCGCATCCTGAGTGGCAGTCTATTTTCGATACCTACGGCGTTCTGCCGCGCCATATGTCACAGCTCTATGAGCTGGCGCTGGAAGGCGTGGTGCTGTTCATCATCCTGAATCTGTATATCCGCAAACCGCGCCCAATGGGGGCTGTCTCTGGTCTGTTCCTGATTGGCTACGGCGCGTTTCGTATCATCGTCGAGTTCTTCCGCCAGCCGGATGCGCAGTTTACCGGGGAATGGGTACAGTACATCAGCATGGGGCAGATCCTCTCCATCCCGATGATTGTCGCGGGTGCCATTATGATGATTTGGGCGTATCGTCGTCGTCCACAGCAACAACTTTCCTGAGGAATCATGAAACAGTATCTTGAATTGATGAAAAAAGTGCTCGACGAGGGCACGCCGAAAAACGACCGTACCGGCACCGGTACGCTCTCCATTTTTGGCCACCAGATGCGCTTCAATCTGCAAGAAGGCTTTCCTCTGGTGACAACGAAGCGCTGCCATCTGCGCTCGATCATTCATGAACTGCTCTGGTTCCTGCAAGGCGATACCAACGTTGCTTATCTGCATGAAAACAATGTCTCCATCTGGGACGAGTGGGCAGATGAGAACGGCGACCTGGGGCCGGTCTACGGCAAGCAATGGCGCGCGTGGCCTACCCCGGACGGCCGCCATATTGACCAGATCACGACCGTCATGAACCAGCTGAAAAATTACCCGGACTCGCGCCGTATTATTGTTTCTGCCTGGAACGTGGGGGAACTGGATAAAATGGCGCTGGCGCCTTGCCACGCGTTTTTTCAGTTCTACGTGGCGGACGGCAAGCTCTCCTGCCAGCTCTATCAACGCTCCTGCGACGTGTTCCTCGGCTTGCCGTTTAACATCGCCAGCTACGCGCTGTTGGTGCACATGATGGCGCAGCAGTGCGATCTTGAAGTGGGCGATTTTGTCTGGACGGGCGGTGATACCCACCTCTACAGCAATCATATGGAACAGACGCATCTCCAGCTGACGCGCGAACCGCGTGCATTGCCGAAGCTGGTGATCAAACGTAAACCGGAATCGATCTTCGATTACCGTTTTGATGATTTCGAGATTGAGGGTTACGACCCGCATCCCGGCATTAAAGCTCCTGTCGCCATCTGATACGGCAAATCCTGACACAACCGGTGCTCTTTAGCGCCGGTTTTTTTTCACGCCCGTTTTGTTTTTCGAGCCTGTTTCCAGAGACGATGCAACGCGTTGCAACGGGTGAAAATCTCCTGAAAGCGGCTCGTAAAGTTCTGGTTTGACGCTCGCACCGTTTTTGCTATTCCGCCACACTCCCGCCATGAAAAACGAACAAGGCTTTACGCTTATCGAAACCCTTATCGCCGTTTCGCTGACAGTGATCCTCAGCGCCACAGGGCTCTATGGCTGGGACAGCTGGCAGCAGCGGCAGCGGCTTTGGCAAACCGCCTGCCAGGTGCGGGATTACCTGGTGTTTTTGCGCAATGACGCCAACCGTCACAACAGCGAGCACAGGATCGCGCTGCATAACGACGGTGAAAAGGAGTGTCTGGCCAGTTCAGCGGTGACCGGTTGTGACAGCGGCGGACCGTTCGTGATGAAGCCGATGTGGCCCGAGGTCACGATAAGCGACATAACCCCTGCGCTGGGATTTTACGGTTTAAGGGATACCGCATGGGCCGGACATATCCGCGTGCAGAGCCGCGCTGGTGGGTGGTGGGTTATTGTCTCAAATGGCGGACGTATCAGGCTGTGTAATGCCGCAGGAGAAGGTGCATGCCAGTAAATCGAAAAGGGTTTTCCCTGCTGGAAGTGCTTATTGCGATGACGATAAGCAGCATTCTGTTACTCAGCACGTCACGTTTTTTACCGGGGCTACAGCGGGGTGTTTTACTGCAATCCGGACAGCAGGAGCTGGAGGATGAGGTCTGGCAACGTCTGTTCGCGATCGGTAAACAGTTTCAGAGGGCAGGATATTGTGCAGGGCATTGCCAGGGGCAGGGGATGATCATCGGCAGGCAAGGACGATGTGCGATTGTGCTATGGGATGCGAACAGCAACGGCCAGTGGGATAGCACCGCGTCAGAAAACGACAGTACGGGATTCCGGCTTGAGTCCGGATCGCTTGAAACTCTGCGGGGCGCCACATCCTGTGACGGTAAGGGATGGGATAAGCTCACCGACCCGGATCGGGTCCTGATAGAGCAATTTATGGTCACTAAAACCGATCATGATGGCTTTGCGCCGGTCATCAGTATCGAGCTGCGTGCCCGCCGTAAAGGTGAACTGACCGCACCCTTTTCGGCTCGCCATACCGTAACGGGGTTTAATCTGTGAATCGTCAGCGGGGCATGTCATCGCTGGCGCTGGTCCTGCTGTTGCTGGTGCTCGGCACGCTGATCCTCACCGGATTAAATCAGCAGCTGCAAACCTTTAGCACGCTGGTAAGTGGCGAGAGTTTGTCTGTTCGCCAGCAGGCTGCCGTGCAATCTGCACTGGAGTGGGGGCGCGTTCAGGAATGGGTTTTACAGCCAGAGGTTCAGTGCAAACAGACACAACGTTTGCGGGTCTGTATAAGGCTGTTTGGGGCGCGTGTGTTGCTTATTGCCGGCAATGACAATCTATTGCTATGGCGAGGCGGGGACATCTCGGAGGGGCAGATACGCTTTTCCGCCCACGGCTGGAGTGATTTCTGCCCCCTTAAGGAAAGTACGCTATGTCAGTTACCCTGAGCAGACAAAAAGGATTTAGCATGGTTGAGGTTTTGCTGGCAATGATGTTGCTGGTTGTGGTTGTGATGGCGTTATCCGGCTATCATCGCGCGCTGGCAGCCCGGTATGCGGCGCTTAGCCAGTATCGTCAGCTATGGCATCATGCGTGGAATCAGTCGCAGATCTCAACATTAACGCTCCCGCCGGGCTGGCAGGTCAGTCGGGGGCAGACAACACAGTCCGGATGTGTCAGCATCACGGTCACACTTATTTCTCCTATGGGGCGGCAGGGCGCGTTGACGCGTCTGCATTGCCCGGTTAGCCGCTAGTCGGGAGCGTTTATGCTAAGGGTTTACCACTCAAATCGTCTGGATGTGCTGGAAGCACTGATGGAGTATATCGTTGAGCAAGAGCGTCTTGACGATCCGTTTGAGCCAGAAATGGTGCTGGTGCAGAGCACCGGTATGGCGCAGTGGCTGCAAATGTCCCTTTCGCAGAAATTTGGCATTGCGGCGAACATCGATTTTCCGCTGCCCGCGAGCTTTATCTGGGAGATGTTTGTTCGCGTCCTGCCGGATATTCCTGAGCAGAGCGCCTTCAACAAACAAAGCATGGCCTGGAAACTGATGACGCTGCTGCCGGACATGCTGGCGCATGATGAGTTTGCCATGCTGCGGCACTATCTGAATGACGACACCGACAAGCGTAAACTTTTCCAGCTTGCCTCACGTACTGCCGACCTTTATGACCAGTATCTGGTTTACCGTGCAGAATGGCTGATTCGCTGGGAAGCGGGAGAATTAGTCGATGGGTTACCGGAAGCGCAAATCTGGCAGGCGCCGCTCTGGAAAGCGCTGGTCGAGCATACCGGGAAACTCGGTCAGCCTAAGTGGCACCGTGCTAACCTGTACGATCGCTTTATCTCAATACTTGAGAACAGCGCAGAACGGCCAGCCCGTTTGCCGTCACGCGTGTTCATTTGCGGTATCTCCGCGCTGCCGCCTGTCTACCTGAACGCGCTAAAAGCGCTCGGTAAGCATACTGATATCCATATCCTCTTTACCAACCCGTGTCGACACTATTGGGGGGATATTCAGGATCCGCGCTGGCTTTCACGGCTGGTCACCCGCCAGAGAAAGCGCCTCTTTGAGGAACGCGCCGTGCCGCTGTTTAAAGACAGTGAAAATGCGGCGCAGCTTTTTGATGAAGAGGGGTTTCAGAACCTGCCGAACCCGCTGCTTGCCTCGTGGGGCAAGCTCGGACGCGACTATATTTATCTGCTTTCTGAAATCACCTCCTCGGGAGAAGGGGATGTGGATGCGTTTGCGGATATTACGCCGGACAGCCTGCTGCACAATATTCAGCTTGATATTCTGGATTTGGAAAACCGTGCCGTTGCCGGGATCACCGCCGAGGAGTTTGCGCGAAGCGACAATAAGCGAAAACTGGATCCTGACGATCGCAGTATCGCGATCCACGTTTGCCACAGCCCACAGCGTGAAGTTGAAATTCTTCATGACCGCCTGCTGGCCATGTTACAGGACGATCCAACCCTGACACCGCGCGATATCGTGGTGATGGTGGCGGATATCGACAGCTACAGCCCGTTTATTCAGGCGGTATTTGGCAGCGCAACGGGCGACCGCTATCTGCCCTACGCAATCTCTGACCGTCGCGCTCGTCAGTCACACCCGGCGCTACAGGCCTTTCTCAGCCTGCTTTCGCTGCCTGATAGCCGGTTTATCTCTGAGGATGTGCTGGCACTGCTGGATGTGCCTGTTCTGGCCGCACGTTTCAACATTAACGAAGAGGGGTTGCGCTATCTGCGCCAGTGGGTCAACGAATCCGGTGTCCGCTGGGGTATCGACGATGATAACGTCCAGGAGTTTGAACTGCCTGCGACCGGCCAGCATACCTGGCAGTTTGGCCTGACGCGCATGCTGCTGGGGTATGCGATGGAGAGCATCCACGGCGAATGGAATGACGTGCTGCCGTACGATGAGTCCAGTGGGTTAATCGCGGAACTGGTTGGTCACTTAGCCTCGCTGCTTATGCAGCTCAACCGCTGGCGCCGTGCGTTGATGCAGCCCCGCCCGCTCGAAGAGTGGCTGCCGATTAGCCGCGAAATGCTGAGTGATTTCTTCCTGCCGGACAGCGAAACTGAAGCGGCCATGGCGCTTATCGAGAAGCAGTGGCAGGCCATCGTTGATGAGGGGGTTAATTCGCACTATCACGAGGCGGTTCCTCTTTCGCTTCTGCGTGATGAGCTGACGCAACGTCTCGATCAGGAGCGCATCAGCCAGCGCTTCCTTGCGGGGCCGGTGAATATTTGTACCCTGATGCCAATGCGTTCAATCCCGTTCAAAGTGGTCTGTCTGCTTGGCATGAACGACGGTATTTATCCGCGTGCGCTTCCACCTCTGGGTTTTGATCTCATGAGCGCACAACCGAAGCGGGGCGACCGCAGCCGCCGCGATGATGACCGTTATCTCTTTCTTGAGGCGCTGATGTCTGCGCAAAGCAGGCTGTATATCAGCTATATCGGTCGTTCAATTCAGGACAACAGCGAGCGTTTCCCGTCTGTGCTGGTGCAGGAGCTGGTGGATTACATCGGACAGAGTCACTATCTGCCGGGCGATGAAGCCTGCAACTGCGACGAAAGCGAACGTCGGGTGATAGCGCATATCACCTGTCACCATAGCCGTATGCCGTTTGATCCTGTCAATTACGTTCCTGATGAACTGCAAAGCTACGCCCGCGAGTGGCTTCCCGCAGCGAAGAAAGCGGGGACGCCGCAAACCGATTTTATTCAGACGCTCGAACCGCGCGTCATAGATACCCTCTCGTTTGATCAGCTACAGCGTTTTTGGGCGCACCCGGTCCGGGCTTTTTTCCAGCAACGCTTGCAGGTGAATTTCCGCTCTGAAGAGAGCGAAATCCCCGATGCGGAACCGTTTATTCTTGATGGGCTGGAGCGTTTTAAGCTTAATTCCCAGCTTCTGAATGCGCTGGTTGACGAAGAAGACGCCAGTAAACTGTTCCGACGTTACAGGGCGTCGGGATTACTTCCGTATGGTGCATTCGGCGAAATCGTCTGGGATGCCCAGTGCGAGGAGATGCGAGCGCTTGCTGACCGCGTTATCGCGTGTCGGCAGCCGGCGAGCAGCATTGAAATCGATCTCGATTGTAACGGTATGCACCTCAGCGGCTGGCTCACGCACGTGCAGTCTGACGGGCTGCTGCGCTGGCGGCCATCCATGCTCAGCGTTTCACATGGCCTGCAACTCTGGCTCGAACATCTTGTCTACAGTGCGAGTGGTCACGAAGGTGAAAGCCGGTTGTTTGTACGTAAGGACGGCGAATGGCGTTTCCCGCCGATGGAGCCTGAGCAGGCGTTGACGTATCTGTCGCTTTATATTGAAGGTTACCGTCAGGGCATGAACAAACCTCTGCTTTTGCTGCCTGAAAGTGGGGGGGCGTGGATAAAAGCCTGTTACGACGCGCAGAATGATGCCATGTTAACGGATGAGGCTTCGCTCCAGAAAGCGCGCAGCAAGTTTTTGCAGGCCTACGAAGGGAACATGATGGTACGTGGCGAAGGTGACGATGTCTGGTATCAACGTTTATGGCGAACGCTGGAGCCAGAATATTTCGACATTATCACCCAGGAGGCGCAACGCTACCTGTTACCGTTGTTCAAATTTAATCAGTCCTGAGTGCTGTATAAAAATTGCGCAGTATGAGGTGTTCATTTATGATGCACCTCTTATCACGGACTGATGTACCCAAAGAAAGAGATGCTGGCGTGTCCAGCACGCACGTTGTTAATGATGTAGCCGTGATAAAGAGGTCGTAATGCCAGGCAGCACTTTGTTCAAAGCGTTTGTTTTGTTTGTCGCCCTTTGGGCTCCCGTCACTCAGGCCGATTCCGGTTGGCAACCTGTCAAGGAAACAATCCGTAAGAGCGATAAGGACACCCGTGAGTATCAGGCGATTCGTCTTGATAACGGGATGACCGTGCTGCTGGTTTCCGATCCTCAGGCGGTGAAATCGCTCTCCGCGCTGGTTGTGCCGGTGGGTTCGCTGGAAGATCCTGACGCCCATCCTGGACTGGCTCACTACCTTGAGCACATGACGCTGATGGGCTCTAAAAAATACCCACAGCCTGACAGCCTGTCCGAATTTCTGAAAATGCATGGCGGCAGCCACAACGCCAGTACCGCGCCGTATCGCACCGCGTTTTACCTGGAAGTGGAAAATGATGCGCTTGATGGGGCGGTGGACCGTCTGGCGGATGCCATCGCCGCACCGCTGCTGGATAAAAAATACGCTGACCGTGAACGTAATGCCGTGAACGCCGAACTGACGATGGCGCGCACGCGAGACGGTATGCGCATGGCGCAGGTTAGCGCTGAAACCATCAATCCGGCGCACCCGGGTTCGCGCTTCTCAGGCGGCAACCTTGAAACGCTGAGCGACAAGCCAGGTAGCCCGGTGCTCGATGCGCTGCATGCGTTTCGTGAAAAATACTATTCCGCCAATCTGATGAAAGCGGTTATCTACAGCAATAAACCGTTGCCGACGCTGGCAAACATGGCCGCGCAGACCTACGGCAGGGTGCCAAATAAAAATATCGATCTGCCGCAGATTAACGTGCCGGTTGTCACGGACGCGCAAAAAGGCATTGTTATTCACTATGTGCCGGCCTTGCCGCGCAAGGTGTTACGCGTTGAATTCCGTATTGATAACAACACGGCGCAGTTCCGCAGCAAAACCGACGAGCTGGTGACGTATCTTATCGGCAACCGCAGCCCGGGTACGCTCTCCGACTGGCTGCAAAAGCAGGGGCTGGTGGAAGGTATTCGCGCTGACTCCGATCCCGTTGTAAATGGGAATAGCGGCGTGCTGGCCATCTCCGCGACGCTGACCGATAAAGGGCTGGCTCACCGGGACGACGTCGTTGCGGCCATTTTCAGTTACCTCTCTCTGCTGCGCGATAAAGGCGTCGATAAACGCTACTTTGACGAGCTGGCGCACGTGCTGGATCTCGATTTCCGCTATCCCTCTATCACGCGTGATATGGACTACGTTGAGTGGCTGGCAGATACCATGATCCGCGTGCCGGTGGAACATACGCTGGATGCGGTAAATATTGCCGACCAGTATGACGCCGGAGCGCTCAAAGCGCGTCTGGCGATGATGACTCCGCAGAATGCCCGCGTCTGGTATATCAGCCCGAACGAACCGCATAACAAAATGGCCTACTTCGTTGATGCCCCGTATCAGGTTGAAAAAATCAGCGAACAGACCTTCGCGGGCTGGCAGAAAAAGGTGGGGGAAATTGCGCTGACGTTACCGGAACTTAACCCCTACATCCCGGACGATTTCTCGCTGATCAAACCCGCAAAGGCGTATCCGCACCCGGAGCTGATTGTTGATGAGCCGACGCTGCGCGTGGTCTACACCCCAAGCCGCTATTTCGCCGACGAGCCAAAAGCGGATGTTAGCGTGGTGCTGCGTAACCCCAAAGCAATGGACAGCGCCAGAAACCAGGTGCTGTTTGCGCTTAATGATTATCTGGCCGGTATTGCCCTCGATCAGCTCAGCAATCAGGCTGCCGTTGGCGGTATCAGTTTCTCCACTAACGCCAATAACGGCCTGATGGTGAATGCCAACGGCTATACCCAGCGTTTGCCGCAGCTGTTCCAGGCGCTGCTGGACGGTTATTTCAGCTATACGCCTACGGAAGAACAGCTCGAGCAGGCTAAGTCCTGGTATGCCCAGATGATGGATTCTGCCGAGAAGGGTAAAGCCTACGATCAGGCGATTATGCCAGCACAGATGCTGTCGCAAATTCCGTACTTCCAGCGCGAAGATCGCCGCGCGTTATTGCCCTCAGTCACCTTAAAAGAGGTGCTGGCTTACCGTGATGCGCTGAAAACCAATACCCGTCCTGAGTTCCTGATTGTAGGGAATATGAGCGAAGATCAGGCTAAAACGCTGGCGCAAAACGTCCGTGCGCAACTGGGTTCAAAAGGCGATGAGTGGTGCCGTAACCAGGATGTGCTGGTAGAGAAAAAACAGAACGTGATCTTCGAAAAAGCGGGAAGCAGCACGGATTCCGCGCTGGCCGCGGTGTTTGTCCCTGTCGGTTATGACGAATTTACAAGCTCAGCCCAGAGTGCGGTGCTTGGTCAAATTATTCAGCCGTGGTTTTACAACCAGCTGCGCACCGAAGAGCAGCTGGGCTATGCGGTGTTCGCTTTCTCCATGAATGTGGGCCGTCAGTGGGGGCTGGGCTTCCTTCTGCAAAGCAGCGACAAGCAACCCGCTTACCTGTGGCAACGTTATCAGGCGTTCTTCCCGCAGGCGGAAGCAAAACTGCGCGCCATGAAGCCGGAAGAGTTTGCCCAGATCCAGCAGGCGGTTATCGCCCAGGTGATGCAGCCGCCGCAGACGCTGGGTGAAGAGGCCTCGCAGCTGAGCAAAGATTTTGATCGCGGTAATATGAAATTTGATTCGCGTGATAAAATAGTGGCCGAAATAAAACAGCTGACGCCACAAAAGGTTGCCGATTTCTTCCATCAGGCGGTAGTAAAACCGCAGGGTATGGCCATCCTGTCTCAGGTTTCTGGCAGCCAGAACGGGAAAACGGACTACGTAAAATCAAAAGAGTGGACCGTCTGGAAGAGCGTCAGCGCGCTGCAACAAACTATGCCCTGGAGTAAGAAAGAATGACCCATACCGCTGAGCCGCTTGATCCCCTAAGTTTACCTCTACAGGGTGAGCGACTGATTGAAGCCTCAGCGGGAACGGGAAAAACCTATACCATCGCCGCGCTCTATCTGCGTCTGCTGTTGGGGCTCGGCGGCAACGCCGCTTTTTCGCGCCCGTTAAGCGTGGAAGAGCTGCTGGTGGTAACCTTCACCGAAGCGGCCACTGCCGAGCTGCGTGGCCGTATTCGCAGCAACATTCATGAGCTGCGCATCGCCTGTCTGCGTCAGACGACGGATAACCCCCTCTATGCCAGCCTGCTGGACGAGATTGCGGATAAGCAACAGGCTGCGCAATGGCTGCTGCTGGCCGAGCGGCAAATGGATGAAGCGTCCGTTTTCACCATTCACGGTTTTTGTCAGCGCATGCTGAGCCTGAATGCGTTTGAATCCGGCATGCTCTTTGAGCAGCAGCTTATTGAAGATGAATCCGAGCTTCGCTATCAGGCCTGTGCGGATTTCTGGCGTCGTCACTGTTATCCGTTGCAGCGCGACATTGCCGAAGCTGTTCACGCCCTGTGGAAAGGTCCGGAAGAGCTTCTTCGCGCTATCGACCGTTACCTGCAAGGCGAAGCGCCGGTCATTAAATCTCCGCCGCCTGCCGATGAAACGCTGGCCTCGCGCCATGAAAAGATCGTCGCTAAAATTGCCGCGCTTAAGCAGAAGTGGAATGAGTCGGTTGGTGAAATCGATACAATCATCGAAAACTCAGGCATCGACAGACGCAAGTTCAACCGTGGGAACCAGGGGAAGTGGATCGAAAAGATCAGCGCCTGGGCCCAGGAGGAGACGCGGGGCTACCAGCTTCCGGACGCGCTGGAAAAATTTTCGCAGCGCTTTTTGACTGAGCGAACCAAAGCCGACGGCATTGTGCCTGAGCATTCCCTGTTTGTGGCGATTGATGCGCTGCTTGCGGAGCCATTAACGCTCAATGACCTGATGATCACACGCGCCATGACGGAGATCCGCCAGGCCGTCGCGCGCGAAAAACGTCGCCGGGGCGAGCTGGGGTTTGATGACATGCTGAGCCGCCTGGACGAGGCGCTGTCCAGCGAGAATGGTGAAGCGCTCGCCAGCGCGATCCGTACCCGTTTTCCGGTGGCGATGATTGACGAATTTCAGGACACCGACCCTCAGCAGTACCGCATTTTTCGCCGCATCTGGCGACAGCAGCCCGACACTGCCCTGTTGTTGATAGGCGACCCTAAACAGGCGATTTACGCCTTCCGTGGGGCAGATATCTTCACTTATATGAAAGCCCGTAGTGAGGTTGTCGCGCATTACACGTTAGACACTAACTGGCGTTCCGCGCCGGGGATGGTTAAGAGCGTCAATGCGCTGTTCAGCCGTATGGAGACGGCGTTCATGTTCAATGAAATCCCTTTCCTGCCGGTGAAATCCGCCCCAAAAAACGCATCCCTGCGCTTCGAAGTCAGTAGCGCGGTGCAACCCGCCATGACCTTCTGGCTGCTGGAAGGGGAAGGCTATGGGGTTGCCGACTATCAGGCGGCGATGGCCCAGCACTGCGCCGCGCAAATCCGTGACTGGCTGAGCGCAGGCGCGCGCGGCGAGGCGCTGTTGTGGAAGTGGGAACAGGCGAATCCTGTTAAAGCCTCTGATATTACCGTGCTGGTGCGCAGTCGTCAGGAAGCGGCGCTAATCCGCGATGCGCTAACGCTGCTGGATATTCCGTCAGTGTATCTTTCTAACCGCGACAGCGTGTTCGACACGCTGGAAGCCCAGGAAATGCTCTGGCTGCTTCAGGCGGTGCTGGCCCCGGAGCGCGAAAATACGCTTCGAAGCGCGCTGGCCAGCTCTATGCTGGGGTTGAACGCGCGCGATATAGATGAGCTCAACCATGACGAAAACGCATGGGATGCGGTGGTGGAAGAGTTTGTCCATTACCGTGAACGCTGGCAAAAACGCGGCGTCATGGCGATGCTGCGCGAATTGATGACGCGGCGTCAGATTGCCGAAAATATGCTGGCGTCATCCGGCGGTGAAAGGCGTCTTACCGATATTTTACACATCAGCGAACTGTTGCAGGAAGCCGGCACCCAGCTTGAAAGTGAACATGCCCTCGTGCGCTGGCTGGCGCAGCAAATCGCGGATCCAAACAGTAACGCCTCAAGCCAGCAGATGCGTCTTGAGAGCGATAAGCATCTGGTGCAAATCGTCACCATTCACAAATCGAAAGGTCTCGAGTATCCGCTGGTCTGGCTGCCCTTTATCGCTAACTACCGCGTTCAGGATCAGGCCTATTATCATGATCGCGAGACTTTCGATGCGGTGCTCGATCTCAGCAAGGCGGAAACCAGCGTTGAGCTGGCGGAAGCGGAGCGTCTGGCGGAGGATTTGCGCCTGCTTTACGTGGCGCTGACCCGTTCTGTCTGGCATTGCAGCCTGGGCGTCGCGCCGGTTTTCCGCCGTCGCGGGGAGAAAACAGGGGAGAGCGATTTCCATTTAAGCGCCTTAGGGCGGCTTATTCAGCGTGGTGAGCCGAAAGATGCGGCGGGGTTGCGCCTCTGTATTGAGTCGCTTTGCGGAGACGATATCGCCCTCCATATCCCTTCTCTGCCAGACAACAGCCGCTGGGAAATGGCGCAAGAGCCCGCGACCGATCTTAACGCGCGCCAGATCACACGGGTGCTTGCCGACGACTGGCGCGTCACCAGCTATTCTGGCCTGCAACAGCACGGGCAAAGTATTGCGCAGGATCTCATGCCGAAGCTGGACGTGGATGCCGCAGGGGTGGGCGATGTTCCGGTTGAACCGACGTTAACTCCACATCAGTTCCCACGCGGCGCGTCGCCGGGCACCTTTTTGCACAGCCTCTTTGAAGAGCTTGATTTCACCCAGCCTGTCAGTGAGGAGTGGGTGCTGAAGATGTTGCAGAGTGGAGGCTATGACGCGCACTGGCAGCCCGTTCTCACTGACTGGATCAGCGCCATTTTGCAGGCGCCGCTGACGTCGCAGGGCTTCTCTCTTCGCCAGTTAACGGCAAGAAATAAGCAGGTTGAGATGGAGTTTTATCTGCCTGTCGCAGGCCCGCTTAAGGCCGACGCGCTCGATGCGCTTATCCGTCAGTACGATCCGCTGTCAGCTGGTTGCCCGCCGCTGAACTTCCGTCAGGTACAGGGCATGCTGAAAGGGTTTATCGACCTGGTCTTCCGTCACGAAGGACGGTACTACCTGCTGGATTACAAATCGAACTGGCTGGGCGAGAACAGCGAAGCCTATACCCAGCAGGCGATGGCGGCAGCCATGCAAATGCATCGCTACGATCTGCAATATCAGCTCTATACCCTGGCGCTGCACCGCTATTTGCGCCACCGTATTGCGGATTACCGCTACGACGATCATTTTGGCGGCGTCATCTACCTGTTCCTGCGCGGGGTCGACGCTGCCGATCCGCGCTCCGGGATCTTCAGTACTCGTCCGGATGCGGAATTGATTAATAAAATGGATAACCTGTTTGCAGCAAACACGGAGGAGATGGCATGACGATGCAGGACTTATTGCTGGATGCGGTAGAGCAACGCGTGCTGCGTCAGCTGGACGTGCAGTTTGCCATGATGATTGCCGCTGACCAGCCCGCCGTGATGCTTGCCGCTGCCCTGTTGAGTAAAGACGCCGGAGAGGGGCATGTGTGTCTGCCGCTCTCGCGTCTGGTGGTTGACGAGAAAATGCCGCCTGTCCTCCAGTCCTGCTTTGCGCTGCTGGGGGAAAGGGTGGACTGGCAGAAAATCTTGCGTGAATCGTCAGCCGTCGGGCCGGGAGACAACCAGGCACCGCTGATCCTGACGGGGGAGCGCTTATACCTGAACCGCCTGTGGCGAAACGAACTGACGGTAGCGCGTTTCTTTAGTGAGACCAATGCGCCGCTTCCCTGCGACGAAGCACAGCTTCGCCAGACGCTGGACAGGCTGTTTGACTCCGGTGAGGCCACAGACTGGCAGAAAGTGGCGGCAGCCGTCGCCCTGACGCGGCGGATCTCGGTGATATCCGGCGGCCCGGGAACGGGGAAAACAACGACCGTCGCAAAGCTGCTGGCAGCCCTGATACAGCTTTCAGGCGAGCAGCGATGCCGTATTCGTCTGGCGGCGCCCACCGGGAAGGCCGCGGCGCGTCTGACCGAATCACTGGGCGGTGCGATGCAACGGCTGCCGCTCACCCAGGAGCAGCTTGCGCTTTTCCCGGGTGAAGCAAGTACTCTGCACCGTCTGCTCGGCGCGCAGCCGGGTAGCCAGCGGCTGCGCTACCATGCGGGCAATCCGCTGCATCTGGACGTGCTGGTGGTAGATGAAGCCTCCATGATCGACCTGACCATGATGTCGCGCCTGATCGATGCGCTGCCACCCCATGCGCGCGTGGTTTTCCTGGGCGATCGCGACCAGCTCGCCTCTGTAGAAGCCGGGGCGGTACTGGGGGATATCTGTACCTACGCCAGTTACGGTTATACCCCCGCGCGGGCGCAGGAGCTCGCCCGTCTGACCGGTTGCTCGCTTGAACCCGATCACACGCCGATCGCGGGCGCACTGCGTGACAGCCTGTGCCTGCTGCAAAAAAGCTACCGTTTCGGTAGCGACTCCGGCATTGGCCAGCTGGCTGCGGCGGTCAACCGTGGCGACAGGCACGCCACGCGCACGGTGTTTGACGGTACCTTCACTGACATTGAAAAGAAATCGCTGCAAAGCGGGGAAGAGTATCAGGCTATGCTTGAGGAGGCTCTCCAGGGATACCAGCATTTTCTGAGCTGCGTGCAGCAGCGCAGTCAGCCCGGGCAGGTCATCGCCGCATTTGGCGAATACCAGCTTCTGTGCGCATTGCGGGAAGGGCCGTTTGGCGTCGCGGGCCTGAACGACAGGCTGGAGCAGCTGCTGGTGCAGAAACGCAAAATTAACCGTCAGCTGCATTCGCGATGGTATGAAGGCCGGCCAGTGATGATCTCCCGCAACGACAGTGCGCTGGGGCTGTTCAACGGGGATATCGGCATTGCGCTCGATCGCGGTAACGGTCTGCGCGTCTGGTTCCAGCTACCGGACGGTAGCGTGAAGTCCGTCCAGCCCAGCCGCCTGCCAGAGCATGAAACGGCATGGGCGATGACGGTACACAAATCTCAGGGCTCCGAGTTCAACCATGCGGCGCTGATCCTGCCGACCCAGCTGTCGCCGGTTGTGACCCGCGAGCTGGTCTACACTGCCATTACCCGTGCGCGCCAGCGTCTTTCACTGTATGCGGATGAGCGCGTGTTGAGTCAGGCGATTGCCACCCGTACCGAGCGCAGAAGCGGATTAAGCGTGATATTTGAATCTGTCTGAGTGAACGCCCTCTCCAGCAGGAGAGGGTGACTGTTATCCCAGGTCCGCCATTAACACCTTCGAGCGGCGCTGGTAGTTGTACATCTCTTTCTTACTTTCCGGCAGGGAATCAATATCCACCGGCGTGAAGCCGCGCTCCTGGAACCAGTGAATGCTGCGCGTGGTAAGCACGAACAGCTTGCTCAGACCCATCTGGCGCGCCTGTGCCGCCACGCGTTCAAGCAGCAGTTCCCCCCGTGAGGAGCTACGGTAATCAGGATGCACGGCGACGCATGCCATTTCGCCAATCTGCTCTTCCGGGAACGGATAAAGCGCCGCACAGGCTATGGTCAGGTTATCGCGCTGAATGATGGTGAACTTGTCGATCTCCATCTCCAGCTGTTCGCGGGAGCGGCGAACCAGAATGCCCTGTTGTTCCAGCGGACGGATCAGCTCCAGAATGCCGCCGATATCGTTGATGGTGGCACGGCGGATCTGCTCGGCGCTCTCCATGACGATCTGCGTACCGATCCCGTCCCGGGAGAACAGCTCCTGCAACAGCGCGCCGTCTTCCTGATAGCTGATCAGGTGGCTCCGGCGCACCCCGCTACGGCACGCTTTAACGGCGCCGCGCAGAAAACGCACGGTACCGGAATAGTAATCGCCTTCTGCTTCCAGCGCTTCGACGCGCGCCTGGGCTTCATTCGGAAAAAGTTCTGGCACAATCACGCCCTCATCGTTCACGACACCCTGTGAGGAGCAAAAGCCGATCATTTTTTCCGCTTTCAGCTTGATGGCCAACTGGGTGGCAATCTCTTCTGAGGTCAGATTAAAACTTTCACCCGTTACGGAGACGGCAACGGGTCCCATCAGGACGATCGCGCCATTATCTAACTGGCGGTGAATGGCTTCTTCATCAATACGGCGGATGCGGCCGCTGTGGCAGTAATCCACGCCATCGTCCACGCCGAGCGGCTGAGCGATGATAAAGTTGCCGCTCACCACGTTGATGTGCGCGCCCTGCAACGGCGTATTATTCAGGCTCATCGACAGGCGGGCGGTGATATCGAGCTGCAACAGACCCGCCGCCTGTTTGACCAGCTCGAGGGTTTTCGCATCCGTCACGCGCGTGTGTTTGTGGTAGATCGGCTCATGGTGATGGGCGGCCAGGTTGGCTTCGATTTGCGGACGTGCGCCATACACCACCACCAGACGGATGCCGAGGCTGTGCAGCAGGCCGATATCATTGACGATGCTGGAAAAGTTTTCATGCTCAATGGCTTCGCCGCCAAGCATGATGACAAACGTTTTTCCCCGATGGGTGTTGATATAGGGAACAGAATGGCGGAATCCCTGGACCAGTTCGGTTCTGCGTTCCTTAACCATGACACAACCCTTAGTGAATGTTTATTCGTAATTTCTGTATTTTTATTCGATTGTGGCCGCGTGTGCAAGCCTAAATTTTCTGCGACCCACAGAAAATAATAAGTAATCCGTGCGTTAACGTATGATTGTTTACCCTTTTATAGATGACAGTTTATGCGTCATTCGTTAAAGTTTTCGGTCAATTTGGGCGTTTTGTTCATCAATCAGATTTCTTGCTCGGGAGAAGCATGTCGGGATCCAATTCAGCAATAAGCCGCCGCCGCCTGTTAAAAGGGGCCGGGGCGATGTGGTTGCTTAGCGTCAGCCAGGTGGGTCTTGCCGCCACAAGCCAGGTAGTCGCGGTGCGCGTCTGGCCGTCGTCGACCTATACGCGCGTGACGGTCGAGTCCAATCGCGTGCTGAAATACAAGCAATTTGCCCTCAGCAATCCTGAACGTGTGGTGGTTGATCTCGAAGGTGTAAACCTCAACTCCGTGCTTAAAGGCATGGCAGCTCAGATCCGTGGCGACGATCCCTTTATCAAATCGGCGCGCGTCGGGCAGTTCGATCCGCAAACCGTGCGCATGGTGTTTGAGCTGAAGCAGAACGTGAAACCTCAGCTCTTTGCCCTTGCGCCTGTAGCCGCCTTTAAGGAGCGTCTGGTGATGGATCTCTATCCGGCGAATGCGACGGATATTCAGGATCCGCTTCTGGCATTACTTGAGGATTACAACAAAGGCGATCTCGACAGCCAGGTTCCGCCAGCGCAAAGTGGCCCACAGCCGGGCAAGGCGGGGCGCGATCGCCCGATTGTGATCATGCTCGATCCTGGCCACGGCGGAGAAGATTCCGGCGCCGTCGGGAAATATCGCACCCGCGAAAAAGATGTGGTGCTGCAAATTGCCCGTCGTCTGAAGGCGTTGATCGACAAAGAGGGCAATATGCGCGCCTACATGACGCGCAACGAAGATGTCTTTATCCCGCTGAAGGTCCGCGTGGCAAAAGCGCAAAAGCAGCGCGCGGATCTGTTTGTCTCTATTCACGCGGATGCCTTCACCAGCCGCCAGCCGAGCGGATCTTCAGTGTTTGCCCTGTCAACGAAAGGGGCGACCAGTACCGCCGCGAGATACCTGGCGGACACGCAGAACGCCTCGGATTTAATCGGTGGCGTGAGCAAAAGTGGCGACCGTTACGTCGACCATACGATGTTTGATATGGTGCAGTCGCTGACCATTACCGACAGCCTGAAGTTTGGTAAAGCGGTGCTGGGCAAGCTGGGCCGGGTCAACAAGCTGCACAAAAACAGCGTCGAGCAGGCCGGATTTGCGGTCCTGAAAGCGCCAGATATTCCATCCATTCTGGTCGAAACCGCGTTTATCAGTAACGTGGAAGAGGAACGTAAGCTCAAGACGGCTAAATTCCAGCAGGAAGTGGCGGAGTCGATTCTGGCGGGGATCCGGGCCTACTTCTCAGACGGGGAAACGCTGGCGCGGCGGGGGTAGGGCATTAAGCCGGGTATCATGCCCGGCATTTTCACAAACGCCAGATACAAAAAAACACCCTTCAGGGTGTTTATTGTTTTAAGAAGTGTTGGTTGCGGGGGCCGGATTTGAACCGACGACCTTCGGGTTATGAGCCCGACGAGCTACCAGGCTGCTCCACCCCGCGTCCGTGGAAGCGCACTATACTCGGATAGGTTTGTGATGCAACCCCTTTTTCACATAATTCATTATTTTGTATGCAAAATGAACGGCAAAAGCCACTTTGGACTATTTTTTGTGCAGAATTTGCCAAAGGGAAGGTGATTGCATTTCATTAACACGGTGGGTTTGTTATCTTCATCTCGCGGAATTGGGCAACTAAAAGACGAGATATAATGAAAGGACGTTGGGCGAAGTATCTGATGACAGGCGCAATGGTGGCGATTCTTGCGGCCTGCTCTTCCAAACCGACCGATCGCGGTCAACAGTATAAAGACGGGAAGTTATCCCAGCCTTTCTCTTTAGTTAACCAGCCAGACGCCGTGGGCGCTCCGATCAATGCCGGAGACTTCTCCGAGCAGGTCTACCAGATCCGCACTGCTTCTCCGCGTTTATACGGTTCGCAGAACAATGTCTATAGCGCCGTCCAGGACTGGCTGCGTGCAGGCGGTGATACCCGCAATATGCGCCAGTTTGGTATCGATGCCTGGCAGATGGAGGGGGCGGATAACTACGGTAACGTCCAGTTCACCGGTTACTACACCCCGGTTGTCCAGGCGCGACACACACGCCAGGGCGAGTTCCAGTATCCCATTTACCGTATGCCGCCGAAACGCGGTCGTCTGCCGTCCCGCGCCGAGATCTACGCTGGCGCGCTGAGCGAAAATTACGTGCTGGCCTACAGCAACTCCCTGATGGACAACTTCATTATGGACGTGCAGGGCAGCGGCTATATTGATTTTGGCGACGGCTCGCCGCTGAACTTCTTTAGCTACGCCGGGAAAAATGGCCATGCCTATCGCAGCATCGGTAAGGTGCTCATCGACCGTGGCGAAGTGAAACGAGAAGATATGTCGATGCAGGCGATCCGCGAGTGGGGCGAAAAACACAGCGAAGCGGAAGTGCGTGAGCTGCTTGAGCAGAACCCATCGTTTGTCTTCTTCAAACCGCAGAACTTTGCGCCGGTGAAAGGGGCGAGCGCCGTCCCGCTGATTGGCCGCGCTTCTGTAGCATCGGATCGTTCGATTATCCCGGCAGGTACTACACTGCTGGCGGAAGTTCCACTCCTCGACAACAACGGCAAATTCAACGGCAAGTATGAATTACGCCTGATGGTGGCGCTGGACGTGGGTGGGGCGATCAAAGGCCAGCACTTCGACATTTATCAGGGCATCGGCCCGGATGCCGGCCATCGTGCAGGCTGGTATAACCACTACGGACGCGTGTGGGTGCTGAAGGCAGCGCCGGGTACCGGAAACGTATTCAGCGGCTGATTGTGGTATTCTGAGGGCAAGACGGATTACGGTTCAGGGTGAGGAATACCTCACCCTTTTTACATCTGAGGTTTTATGTCTGTGGTAATCAGCGATGCCTGGCGCCAGCGTTTCGGCGGCACGGCACGGTTATATGGTGAAAAAGCCCTGCAACTGTTCGCGGATGCGCATGTCTGCGTGGTGGGCATTGGTGGTGTGGGTTCATGGGCGGCAGAAGCGCTGGCGAGAACCGGCATTGGCGCAATTACGTTGATTGATATGGATGACGTCTGCGTCACTAACACTAACCGTCAGATCCACGCCCTGCGTGATAACGTCGGTCTGGCGAAGTCCGAGGTGATGGCGGAGCGTATTCGTCTCATCAACCCGGAGTGTAGGGTGACGGTGATCGACGACTTTGTGACGGCAGATAACGTCGCGGAGTACATGAGCAAAGGCTACAGCTATGTGATTGATGCCATCGACAGCGTGCGGCCAAAAGCGGCGCTGATCGCTTACTGTCGTCGTTACAAGGTGCCGCTGGTGACAACGGGCGGCGCGGGTGGACAAATTGATCCGACGCAGATCCAGGTGGCGGATTTGGCGAAGACCATTCAGGATCCGCTGGCCGCTAAGCTGCGCGAGCGCTTAAAAAGCGACTTCAACGTGGTGAAAAATAGCAAAGGCAAGCTGGGCGTGGACTGTGTGTTCTCGACAGAAGCGCTGGTTTATCCGCAGGCGGATGGTTCGGTCTGTGCAATGAAAAGCACGGCGGAAGGGCCAAAGCGGATGGATTGTGCCTCAGGGTTTGGAGCGGCCACCATGGTGACCGCCTCCTTCGGCTTTGTGGCGGTCTCTCACGCCCTGAAGAAGATGATGGCGAAGGCGGAACGTCAGGCCTGAGCCTGACGGGCGGCATCCAGTACCGCGTCGTTTAGCGCAATCAGTCCCTGACCGCGCGAGGCGCTAAGCTGCGCGCGAAGTCCCAGCTCATCAAACAGCGCCAGCGGAGAATGCGCCAGCAGTTCTGCGGCGCTTTTCCCTTCGATTGCGGTCAACAGCACCGCCAGCAGACCGCGAACAATGCGTCCCTCGCTGTCGCCGAAGAAATGCAGTTTCTCACCGGATACGCTAAACCCAAGCCAGACGCGGTTCTCGCAGCCTGCGATCTCCTTCGCCTGTGATTTCAGCTCGTCTGACAGCGTGGGCAACTGTTTACCCAGCAGGATCAGCTGACGATATTTATCTTCCCACTGCGTGAGCGGGACGAAGGTCTGTTTTAACGTCTCTTCAGTAATAACGGTGCCGAACGGGTGTCCGGCTAAAGCTGAACTTGTCATTAATCCACCAGTAATTCCAGGGCGCGGTCGACGGCGGAAACCAGCGCATCGACGTCGCTTTTTGTATTGTACGGTGCAAACGAGGCGCGCAGGGTACCGCTCACGCCAATAGCCGCCAGCAGCGGCTGGGCGCAGTGCTGTCCGGCACGCAGGGCAATGCCATATCCGGCAAGCAACGTCACCATGTCGCTATGGTGCACGCCCGCGAAATCAAAGGCGAGCAGGCTGGAGTCCTGGACGCGGAACGAGCGAAAACCCGGACGTTTTTTCAGTTCTTCTTCCGCCAGCGTCGCCAGACCCCGGCTCCAGCTTTCAGCCTGAACCACGTCCGTTTCTGCCAGCCATTCGAGCGCTGCGCTCAGACCGATAACCCCGGCCACGTTTGGGGTACCGGCTTCCAGGCGGTAGGGTACATCCTGCGTTTTAAAACCGTCGAAGGTGACTTCGGTAATCATCTTGCCGCCGCCGAGCCACGGCGTCATCCGGGCCAGCAGTTCAGGTTTTCCGTACAGCGCGCCGATACCGGTTGGCCCGTACAATTTGTGTCCTGAGAAGGCATAGAAGTCGATATCCAGCGCCTGAACGTCAGCCGGAAAATGCACCACACCCTGCGCACCGTCGACCATCACCACCACGCCGCTGGCATGGGCAATCTCAATGGCACGCGCCAGATCCGGGCAGCCGCCGGTGACGTTGGACATCTGCCCCAGCGCCAGAATACGGCTGCGCGGCGTAATCAGCTCAGGCAGACGCGCCACGTCAGGCAGGAAGCCCGCACCCAACGGGAGCTTTACAACCTGTGCCCCGGTTTGTTCGGCCACCATCAGCCAGGGTACCAGGTTGGCGTGGTGTTCCGCCTCGCTAACGATGATCTCATCCCCGGGCTGCAACAGCGGACGCGCGTAACATTGCGCCACCATGTTAATGGCCTCTGTGGTGCCCCGCGTCCAGACGATGTTCTTACCGCTGTCAGCATTGATCAGGCGCGCGACCTGATCCCGTGCGGCTTCGTATTGCGCCGTTAAGCGCTGCGCGTCGGCATACTGGCTGCGGTGCACGTTCCCGGCGCTCAGGCTGTAAAACTGGCGGGTTGCCTCAATCACCGCCTGCGGTTTAAGGGCCGTGGCGGCGCTATCAAGATAAATGCCGGCATCGGCCAGCGCAGGAAACTGTGCGCGAAACTGCGCAGGACTGAAAGCGTTCATGGAATTCCTCATATCGATTCTACGATCGTCGCGCAAATTCATCGGCAGGGCAAGGAAGTTGATATCTATCAGATTTGTCTGCTTATCCTGGCGAGTCTGAAAAAGCAGGTTATGCTAAATAGTGTTAGGCGGATGTTTTAGCCTGTTATAAATCGAGGTTTGAATAGCATTAATTGCTAAAGGAGATAATCATGAAAAAGACAGCTGCAATCATTTCTGCCTGTGCGTTGACCTTTGCCCTGAGCGCCTGTTCTGGTAATAACTACGTAATGCATACCAACGATGGTCGATCTATCGTCTCTGAAGGGAAACCGACAACCGATAATGATACCGGGATGATTTCTTACAAAGATGCTAACGGGAACAAACAGCAGATCAACCGCAGTGATGTGAAAGAGATGAAGGAAATCGAGCATTAACAGTTAGATAAGCGAAAAAAAAGCACCGCAAGTTGGCGGTGCTACATTAATCACTATGGACAGACAGGGTAAATGTACAGGAAGTGAAAAATTGGTAGCGTTGCTACCGTGGTCTGAATCGCAGACCAATTGCAAACACAACAACACAACATCACAACCGTAAGCCAAAAGCCCTTCAGAACACGCATTCCAAAAAAAGCTTTTCGTTCCGGCTCAGGAAGTGCCGCCACTATAGGTATTTGCTGGTAGTTCCTCAACGGACAAATTATAATGGCTCAGATAAAAAAAACTAATAGGTTAAACGTTGTTTCCTATATGTTAAATCTCGTTAACATCTAAGCCAGATAACCATGTCCAAGCGATTGCCACCCCTAAATGCATTACGTGTTTTTGATGCAGCAGCACGCCACCTCAGCTTCACCCGCGCAGCCGATGAGCTTTTTGTGACACAGGCCGCAGTAAGTCATCAAATCAAGTCTCTGGAGGATTTTCTGGGGCTTAAGCTGTTCCGTCGACGCAACCGTTCGTTGCTGTTGACCGAAGAGGGGCAGAGCTATTTTCAGGATATTAAAGAGATTTTTTCCCAGCTGACGGAAGCCACTCGCAAGCTTCAGGCCCGGAGCGCAAAAGGCGCTCTGACTGTGAGTTTATTGCCCAGTTTTGCCATTCAGTGGCTGGTGCCGCGACTCTCAAGCTTTAACTCAACTTATCCGGGAATCGATGTCCGAATCCAGGCGGTGGACCGTCAGGAAGACAAGCTGGCAGATGATGTGGACGTGGCGATTTTTTACGGTCGCGGTAACTGGCCGGGCTTGCGTGTGGAAAAATTATACGCAGAATATCTGTTGCCGGTCTGTTCACCGCTGCTGCTGACGGGGGATAAAGCGCTCAAAACGCCCGCCGATCTGGCGCAACATACGCTTTTGCACGATGCTTCGCGTCGCGACTGGCAAACTTATACCCGCCAGTTAGGTCTTAATCATATAAACGTGCAGCAGGGGCCCATTTTTAGCCACAGCGCGATGGTGCTACAGGCTGCCATTCACGGGCAGGGCGTGGCGTTGGCAAACAACGTTATGGCGCAGTCCGAAATTGAGGCAGGCCGTCTGGTTTGCCCATTTAACGATGTACTGGTCAGCAAGAATGCATTTTATCTGGTTTGTCATGACAGTCAGGCAGAACTGGGTAAAATAGCCGCTTTCCGGCAGTGGATACTGGCGAAAGCGGCAAGCGAGCAAGAAAAATTCCGCTTCAGGTATGAACAATAACGTTTGTGTGCCGGGCACGCATCAATTCAGGACTTAAACATGACCAGCCGATTCATGCTGATTTTCGCCGCGGTGAGTGGCTTTATTTTTGTAGCTCTGGGCGCGTTTGGCGCGCATGTCTTAAGCAAATCTCTGGGCGTTGTGGAGATGGGTTGGATCCAGACCGGCCTTGAATATCAGGCGTTCCACACGCTGGCAATTTTTGGGCTGGCGGTGGCGATGCAGCGCCGCATCAGCATCTGGTTTTACTGGAGCAGCGTCTTTCTGGCGCTGGGTACCGTACTGTTCAGCGGCAGTCTTTACTGTCTGGCGCTGTCGCATTTACGCCTGTGGGCGTTTGTTACACCTGTCGGCGGCGTCAGCTTCCTGGCGGGTTGGGTGTTAATGTTTATCGGAGCTATCCGTCTGAAACGCAAGGGCGTTGTTCATGAATAAGGTTGTTTTATATTGTCGCCCGGGGTTTGAGAAAGAGTGCGCCGCGGAAATCACCGATAAAGCGGCGAAGCGTGAAGTCTTTGGATTCGCTCGCGTCAAAGAGAACGCGGGCTATGTGGTATTTGAATGCTATCAGCCTGATGATGCCGACAAGCTGGCGCGCGAACTGCCGTTCAGCTCATTGATTTTCGCCCGTCAGATGTTTGTCGCGGGCGAACTGCTGAAAGATCTTCCGCCGGAAGATCGCATCACGCCGATTGTTGGCCTGTTGCAGGGTGTGGTGGAGAAGGGCGGCGATTTGCGCGTGGAAGTGGCCGACACCAACGAAAGCAAAGAGCTGATGAAGTTCTGCCGTAAGTTCACCGTGCCGCTGCGCGCGGCGCTGCGTGATGCGGGTGTGCTGACAAACTACGAAACGCCAAAGCGCCCGGTCGTTCATATCTTCTTTATTGCGCCAGGATGTTGCTACGCCGGCTACTCGTATACCACCAATAATTCGCCGTTCTTTATGGGGATCCCGCGTCTGCGCTTCCCGGCAGATGCGCCGAGCCGTTCAACCCTGAAGCTGGAAGAGGCGTTTCACGTCTTTATCCCGGCGGACGAGTGGGACGAACGTCTGGCAAACGGCATGTATGCCGTCGACCTTGGCGCGTGCCCGGGCGGCTGGACCTATCAGCTGGTGAAACGCAATATGTGGGTTTCGTCTGTGGATAACGGCCCGATGGCGCAAAGCCTGATGGATACCGGGCAGGTCACCTGGCTGCGTGAGGACGGCTTCCGCTATCGCCCGAACCGCAACAACATCTCCTGGATGGTGTGCGACATGGTAGAAAAACCGGCGAAAGTCGCGGCGCTGATGGCCTCCTGGCTGGTGAACGGCTGGTGTCGTGAGACGATTTTCAACCTCAAGCTGCCGATGAAAAAGCGCTACGAAGAGGTGTCGCAGAACCTGGCCTATATTCAGCAGCAGCTGGACGAACACGGGATTAACGCGGAAATCCAGGCGCGTCAGCTTTATCACGACCGCGAAGAAGTGACGGTCCATATCCGTCGCTGGTGGGCGGCAGTGGGTGGGCGTCGCGACGAGCGATAACGTTTGTAACGCCCGGTGGCGCTGCGCTTACCGGGCCTACAAAATCGTGTAGTTGTTTTAACGTTCTAACCTTAACTGCTGTAAATTCCCGTCCAGCTGTAAATCCGTCTGTAGCGTCGCCACCTCCCGGCAGATAAACGCCATCTCTTTATGCGCCTCCAGCTTTTTGCGCCATTTTTCCGGCACTTCATCAAGCCTGGCGTAAATTCCTTCCAGACTCTGAAACTCCGTCAGCAGCTGTGCGGCGCTTTTGGGTCCAATACCGGCGACACCCGGCACTTTAGAGCTGCTGATCCCCGCCAGCCCCCAGTAATCCGGCAGTTGCTCAGGCGATACGCCAAACTCGCTGGCAATGAATGGCGCGTCCAGCCAGCGTTTTTGAAAGTAGTCCCGGATGCGGATCGTTGGAGAGAGCAGCTGGCAGTAGCCTTTGTCGGTTGAAACGATAGTCGCCTGATGCCCGGCGCTCGCGACTTTAACCGCCAGCGTTGCGGCTAAATCGTCAGCCTCATTACCGTGGGCGCCCCAGCACGGAACGCCGCGCTGCTCAAAGGCCGCGCGGATAGCGGGCATTTCTGCGTGCAGATCGTCCGGCATCGGCGCACGTCCGGCTTTGTAGTCCGGCAGGCGCTGGTGCCGCCAGCCGGTATTGCGTGCTTCATCGTCGAATACGGCAACAGCGTGGGTGGGTTCGCTATGGCGAATGAGCTGCTCCAGCGCGTGTAAACAGGTGTCCTTGCAGGGGGTGCCCTGTACCGCATGAATACGGCGAATCAGGTTAAGTGCATCGACGATAAGCAAATGAACGGCCACAGATAATCTCCCTTCTGTCTGATAGGTGAAGGGTAACACTGAGCGCAGCATGAAACTATGAATGGTGGCGAAAACAGGAAGAAGCCTCGCAAAACGAGGCTTCCTGAGAGGCTTAATCGCAGGTGACGATCTTCATCGCCAGGCCACCGCGGGAAGTTTCGCGGTATTTGGCGTTCATATCTTTACCGGTTTCGTACATGGTTTCGATAACCTTGTCGAGGCAGACGCGCGGTTCGCTGGTACGACGCAGCGCCATACGGGCCGCGTTCACCGCTTTCACAGAGGCGATGGCGTTACGCTCGATGCATGGCACCTGGACCTGTCCGCCGACCGGATCGCAGGTCAGCCCCAGGTTATGTTCCATGCCGATTTCCGCCGCAATACAAACCTGCGCAGGACTTGCGCCCAGTAATTCGGCCAGACCCGCCGCCGCCATAGAGCAGGCGACGCCCACTTCACCCTGACAGCCCACTTCCGCGCCGGAAATCGAGGCGTTCATCTTGTACAGTGAGCCAATCGCACTGGCGACCAGCATATACCGCGCGAGTGAGTTTGCATTCACTTCACGGATAAACTTGTCGTAATACGCCAGAACCGCCGGAACAATTCCGCACGCCCCGTTGGTTGGCGCGGTGACGACGCGGCCACCCGCGGCGTTCTCTTCGTTCACCGCCAGCGCGAACATGTTGATCCAGTCGACGACGGCCATCGGGTCGGTGGTGGTTTTGTCGGTGCTGACCAGCATGCGGCGCAGCGCAGCCGCACGACGCGGAACACGCAGTTTACCCGGCAGCACGCCTTCGGTGGTGATCCCGCGCTCAATGCCGCTGCGCATCACTTCCCAGACGTTAGCGAAGTGCTGTTCCAGCTCCTCTTTGCTGTGCAGGGCCAGCTCGTTTTTCATCATCAGGCCGGAGAGAGAAAGCCCTGTCTCCTGGCAGTGACGCTGTAAGTCGGCCGCGTTTTTGTAAGGGTACGGCACATCAACGGCAGAATTGGTGCTTTGACCAAAATGCTCCTCGTCGACGATAAACCCGCCGCCGATGGAGTAATACGTCTGGCTGTAAACCGCTTTGTCGCCGGCCAGCGCGGTAATGCGCATGCCATTCTCGTGCAGCGACAGGTTATCCGCATGGAAATTCATGCAGTGATCAACCGGGAATTCAACCTCATGCTCGCCGTTCGCCAGCAGCAAACGACCGTGGGTGTTCACGTCCTGGATAAAGCCAGGTATTGCATCAATATCAACGGTATCCGGCAGATTACCCGCCAGCCCCATGATAATGGCAATATCGGTATGGTGGCCTTTACCGGTCAGGGAAAGGGAACCATATACATCGACAACCACGCGGGTGATGTCGTGCAAAATGCCGCGTGCAATCAAGTCATCCGTGAATTGTTTACCGGCTTTCATTGGTCCGACGGTGTGAGAGCTAGAAGGACCAATACCGATTTTGAAGATATCGAATACGCTAATCATGATGCGTCCATTGCTTCAGTCAGAGGGGAGAAGTGCGCCGTCCGCAGACGGCGCAGGAGGTATTAGCTGAACAGCGAGTAGAAAATAGCGGAGATGGCAATCAGGCCCATCACAACAACGAACACGTTGCTGATATGGCCGCTGTATTTACGCATCGCAGGCACTTTCTGAATCGCGTACATCGGCATCAGGAACAGGATCATCGCGATAATTGGGCCGCCCAGGGTTTCAATCATGCCCAGAATGCTTGGGTTCAGGGTGGCTACCGCCCAGGTGGTCACCAGCATGAACAGCGCAGTGATTTTGTTCAGACGGTTGATTTCAATGGTCTTGCCTTTACCACGCAGAGATTTAATCACCATGCCGTTGAAGCCTTCACGTGCGCCCAGGTAGTGGCCCAGGAAGGATTTGGTGATGGCTATAATTGCGATGATCGGCGCCATCCACGCAATCAGCGGTGCGTTAAAGTGGTTTGCCAGGTAAGACAGAATAGAGATGTTCTGCTCTTTCGCCGCCGCCAGATCCGCCGGGGAGAGGCTCAGCACGCAGCTGAACACGAAGAACATTACGGTCAGTACCATCATGATGTGCGCGCGAGCCAGGATGCTGGAGCACTTCTTCTCTGCGCCATTGCCGTACTCTTCACGCTTCGCTACTGCGAAGGAAGAGATGATTGGCGAGTGGTTGAAGGAGAACACCATAACCGGGATCGCCAGCCACAGGGTCAGCAGCAGACCGTTGCCGGTCGTGGATGCGCTGCTCAGAGACAGGGTTTCCAGCGCAGCGCCGTTCCACTGTGGGATCAGGTACAGAGCCAGCACCATCAGAGCCGCAACAAACGGGAACACCAGCACGCTCATCGCTTTCACAATCATCTGCTCGCCGAAGCGCACGATGGTCATCATACCGACGATCAGGATCAGGGACAGAATCGCACGCGGCGGCGGGGTCATCTGAAGCTGGTGCATCATAAAGCTTTCTACGGTGTTGGTGATAGCAACGCTGTACACCAGCAGAATCGGGTAAATCGCGAAGAAGTAGAGCAGGGTAATCAGCTTACCTGCGCCGACGCCGAAGTGTTCTTCGACGACTTCAGTGATGTCTTCGCCCGGGTTTTTACCGGACAGCACGAAGCGGGTCAGGCCTCGGTGCGCAAAGAAGGTCATCGGGAAGGCGATGAGGGCCATGATGATCAGCGGGATCATACCGCCGACACCTGCGTTGATAGGAAGGAACAGTACACCAGCGCCGATTGCTGTGCCGTACAGGCCAAGCATCCACATGGTATCCGTTTTGCGCCAACCGCTTCGGGATTCAATCGAAGCAACGGTGCTGGTTTGAGTGGTTTCCATCTGTATCTCCTGGAGGAAGCAAATTGTCAGGTTTTTAGTCAAATCCGATGAAAAAGCGCCTGACGGTAATATGAAATTCGTTCAGTGACGGTTTTTTAATAATTTTTGCCCGTAACTATTGGCGGGCGGAAAGATACATTCTAGTTATGAATCTATCAGTGATCGCGATCCCAAATGCAATAATCCACTTGTGATGTGGGTATCTTTAGACCATTTATCTGTTAAAAAAACATCAAAGAGGATTTACGGGCGCGAAGGCTACCATTAACGACATGTTTTCGAAAAGGTCGACCCGCGAGATAGGTGTCTTTCGCTGTAAAGAAATGGGATTTTAGGATTTTCTGGCGGGTAATTTCGATTAAGACTGATTATTTACGGTTTCAAAAACGAGGTAATCGTTTGCGCAGGCGTCAGATTTGTTAATAACATTGAAGATCGCTATGAATTGCAACACGAATAAAAAAGCCGGATGACGATCCGGCTTGAGAGGAGAGGAATGTCGCTTTACTTGATGATTTCGTAACACGGAATATAGGCAGAGCCTGGAAGCTTCATGCGGTGCTGAGCGACAAAGCCCTGCAACATATCATCCATGCGGCGCATCATCTCCGGATCACCGTGGATCTTATACGGGCCAAACTCTTCAATTGCGCGTATCCCCACCTCTTTCACGTTCCCCGCCACGATGCCAGAGAAGGCGCGACGCAGGTCGGCAGCCAGCACTTCCACCGGCTGATCCGGATAGAGTTTGAGGTTCGCCATGTTCTCATGCGACGGCTCGAAGGGGATCTGAAGATCCGGTGCGATACGGATGGACCAGTTAAAGCTGTAGGCATCCCCGGTATCACGACGATTCTCTTTCACCAGCGGCATCGCTTTTTTCATCTGACGGGCCACTTCTGCGGCATCGTCAATAATAATGCGGTAGTGACGGCGCGCGTCTTCGCCCAGCGTATGCACGATAAACTCGTCCAGCACGCGGAAGTAGTCGGCGCTCTCTTTCGGGCCGGTCAGGATCAGCGGCAGAACCTGATCTTTGTTGGCCGGATTCATCAGGATCCCGAGCAGATAAAGCAGCTCTTCCGCCGTACCTACGCCGCCCGGGAAGATGATGATGCCGTGCGCGATACGGACAAACGCCTCAAGACGCTTTTCGATATCCGGCATAATAATCAGTTCGTTAACCAGCGGGTTAGGCGGCTCAGCGGCGATGATCGACGGCTCGGTCATGCCGATAAAACGGCCTTCTTTATAGCGTTGCTGCGCGTGACCTACTGCCGCGCCTTTCATTGGCGCTTCCATCGCGCCAGGACCGCAACCGGTACAGATATTCAGTTCGCGCAGGCCGAGCTGCGTCCCCACGCGGCGGGCATACAGGTATTCGGTTTCGTTAATGGAGTGACCACCCCAGCAGACGACCATGTTCGGCGCTTCGCCCACGTGCAGGGCGCGGGCGTTACGCAGAATGGAGAAGACCAGGTTGGTGATATGAACGGAACTTTCCAGGTCAAGATGCTGGAATCGTCCGGCGTTGCTGATCTGTCCGTTAACAAACAGAATGTCGCGCAGCACGGCAAACAGGTTGGCCTGAAGTGAGCGAATAATACGCCCGTCGACAAAAGCGTCTTCCGGCGGGTTGATCACTTCCAGCTTCACCCCGCGCTCGCGGCGCAGCACGTTGATATCAAAACTTTCGAAGCGGGACAGCAGCTCTTTACTGTTGTCGGTCAGGCTTCCGGAGTTCAGTACGGCAAGTGAACAGTTACGAAACAGTTGATAAAGGTCGCTACTGGCGGTGCGTTTAAGCATGTCCACTTCCAGCTGCGACAACATATCCATAGAGCCAAGCGGGCTAATATGTGTAATCAAGTGAGCTCCTTATGGGACGATTATCGTCTTTCCCTGTTGATTACAATAGCCCTGGCTTATGACGTTTCACAACACTTCGGGCGGAATACCGCCCGCATATTGTGAAAATATTTATCTTACTGGCGCACCAGCCGTCCGGTGGCAGGCACAAAATCGGTATTGGTGCGCCACGGATTGATATCCAGGCCGCCGCGACGGGTGTAGCGGGCGTAAACGCTCAGCTTTTCGGGCTGGCAGAAACGCTGGATGTCGTTGAAGATGCGCTCCACGCACTGCTCGTGGAATTCGTTGTGATGACGGAATGACACCAGGTAACGCAGCAGCTTTTCACGATCAATCTGCGGGCCGCGGTACTGGATCTGTACCGAGCCCCAGTCCGGCTGATGGGTGATAAGGCAGTTGGATTTCAGCAGATGGCTGACCAGCGTCTCGTTGACCACTTTTCCGCCCGCCGCGTTTTCCAGGTAGTCGGTGCTAAATTCATAGCTTTCCACCTCAATGTCCTGATCGTCGATGCAGGTGCCGTGGAAATGGGCGACAGGCTGTCCTTCCAGCTCATGCAGACGGTATAACGAGACGGTTACGTTCCCCTGCGCGCACGCGCTTAAATCACGTTCAAGCGTCTGTTGTACCTCGTCCCAGCTGTTGAATTTGGTCTGGTTAAAGCTGTTGAGATAGAGCTTAAAGCTCTTGGATTCGACCAGGTTTACGCTGGCGTAATCCAGCTCGACGTGGCCCACGGCCACCTGCGGCAGACCGCGCGCATTCAGCCAGGAGAGTTCGTACAGCGTCCAGATGTCGCCGCCGACAAACGGCAGCGCGTCAGCGTGCAGCCCGAGCGGATCGCGGTTCAGACTGCGCGGCACGCCCTGCAACAGGCTTGCATCGTAGGTGTCGCGGTAATCGGTCGATTTACCCAGCGTTAAGCCCGTTAACGCCTGATGATTTTCGTAAGACATGTTTCATAGCCACTTTACAGGTACACTTATGGGCTGAGTTTATCCTGTCTTACAAGAAGAGAGAAATCGGTGGATATCGAAACTGCAAATGCCCTGACGTCCTTCACGACCCGCTATTGCGATGCCTGGCATGAAAAGCGGGGGACGTGGCCGCAAAGTACTGACTTATATGGCGTGCCGTCACCGTGCATTATCGCTTCGCAGGATGATTACGTTATCTGGCAACCGAAACCGTTCACGGGCGAGCAGAATGTAAATGCGGTTGAACGCGCGATGGACATTGTGATACAACCTGCGCTTCATGCATTTTATACCACGCAGTTTGCCGGGGATATGACTGCATGTATTGCAGGACAGCCGCTGACGCTGCTGCAAACCTGGAGCGAAGACGATCTGCAACGCGTTCAGGAAAACCTCATTGGTCACCTGGTCACGCAAAAACGCCTTAAGCTCTCTCCGACTCTTTTTATTGCGACGCTCGACAGTGAACTGGACGTCATTTCTGTCTGCAACCTGTCTGGCGAGGTCATCAAAGAGACGCTCGGCACCCGCAATCGCGACGTTCTCGCGCCTTCACTTGCGGATTTTCTTACCCAAATTGAGCCGCTTCTGTAATCCATGATGCTACTGGACGTGTGAGAGATCTCTTACACGCTCTGTGAGACATCGCCGAAACAGTTAGCGTTGCCTTAGGAATTTCAGATTAATATTAACTTTTCTTTCAACAGGTTAGTGTTTTTCTGAAAGGAAATCCCCCGTTTCGCCTGGCTTACATTGCTTACAAGGTGGGTTGTAAGACGAAGCAGAATAGCGGATTCTATCTGTGTCGACAGGATGCCGACACGAGAAACGAACATCAGGATGATGGCGTTTCTTACCAGGGACACGTCAGGATGACGCCGCAGGAAGGCTTCAGGATGAAGCAAAGTGGATCACGCAGGATGCGTAAGGGACACCTCCAGGAAGGAGAACGAGAGCCGGTCAGGATGGTCGGTGGGTCAGGATGGCCAGGACGTTTCAGGATGAAACCTACACATCAGGACGATGTGAGCAGGAAGCAAAAGGTAAAGGGATGACCAGGCCTTCGGGCATCAGGAAAAGTTGTCACGGATGAGCAGGGAGCACGTATTGTAGCTGGAATGCTGCGAAACGAACCGGGAGCACTGTTTTTACAGTGCTCCCTTTTTTTATTTCTGTCTTCCGCAATGCTATGCTTCGCGCCATTCCGTTTTTCAGTTGAGGTATATATGTCGCATCATGACAACGTTCGTGCGCAGTTGCACGCCATCGAAGCCCTTATGCGCCAGCATCAGCTGTGGCAGGATAACGCGCCGCAGCCAGACGCGTTCGCCAGCACCCAACCGTTTTGTCTGGATACGCTGGCCCCGTTCGAGTGGCTCCAGTGGGTCTTAATTCCGCGTATGCACGCGCTGCTGGAAGGTGGCCACGCGTTGCCCGCGTCTTTTGCCGTCTCTCCCTATTACGAAATGGCGCTGGAAGCGACCCACCCGGCGCGTGCCATGATGCTGGTGGAGCTGGAAAAGCTCGATGCGCTTTTCGCCGGTGACGATGCATGACGCTTGAGATCCTTTATCAGGATGAGTGGTTAGTGGCGGTGAATAAACCGTCCGGCTGGCTGGTGCACCGTAGCTGGCTCGATCGCGATGAGAAAGTGGTGGTCATGCAAACCGTGCGCGATCAGATCGGTCAGCACGTCTTTACTGCCCATCGTCTGGATCGGCCAACCTCTGGCGTTCTGCTGATGGGGCTTTCCAGTGAGGCGGGTCGACTGCTTTCGCAGCAGTTTGAGCAGCACCAGATGCAAAAGCGCTACCACGCCATCGTGCGTGGCTGGCTGACGGATTCCGCCACGCTTGATTATCCGCTGGTGGAGGAACTGGATAAAATCGCCGATAAATTTGCCCGCGAAGATAAAGGCCCGCAGCCTGCGGTGACCGACTATCGCGGTATGGCGACCACAGAACTGCCGGTGGCGACCAGCAAATTTCCGACCACGCGATACAGTCTGGTTGAGCTTTTGCCCAAAACCGGGCGCAAGCACCAGCTTCGCCGCCATCTTGCACATCTGCGCCACCCAATTATCGGCGACAGCAAGCACGGCGATCTGCGCCAGAACCGCAGCGCGGCCGAGCACTTTGGCTGTAACCGGCTGATGCTGCACGCCAGCGAGCTACGCCTGACGCACCCGTTTACCGGCGAACCGCTGACTATTCGCGCGGGGCTGGACGAGGTCTGGATGCAGGCGCTGTCACAGTTTGGCTGGCTGGGACAACTCCCCGAAAATGAAAGGGTTGAGTTTGCCGCAGGCAACGTTCAGGATGAACAGCAAGCGCAATAATTACGGGAGCAAAGCATGGCTGAAGTAGGCATTTTTGTCGGCACGATGTACGGCAACTCGCTGCTGGTGGCGGAGGAAGCGGAAGCAATCCTTGTAAACCAGGGCCATAAAGCAACGGTCTATGAAGATCCGGAGCTGGCGGACTGGGAAAAGTATAAAGATAAATACATCCTAGTGGTGACCTCCACCACCGGGCAGGGCGATCTGCCGGACAGCATCGTCCCGCTTTTCCAGGGCATTAAAGACCAGCTCGGCTATCAGCCAGATGTTCACTATGGCATCATCGCCCTCGGCGATAGCTCTTACGCTAATTTCTGCGGTGGCGGTAAACAGTTCGACGCGCTGTTGCAGGAACAGAGCGCTCAGCGCGTCGGAGAGATGTTGCTGATTGATGCGGGTGAACACCCTGAGCCAGAAAGCGAGTCAAACCCGTGGGTCGAGCACTGGGCAACGCTGCTTAAATAACCCTGCGCTATACTAATGGTAGGCCGGGTCAGGCGTAGCCGCCACCCGGCATTACACCCCGCCCCAAACGCCATTTCCGTGAACCACCTTCCACTCCTCTGGGCTTATGCCCTAAACAACCTCCCTCACGCCCTTCAATACTGTGTTTTTGCACGGTGAGGTGAAGAGGCACTCCTTCATATACTTTTCCCGTCACTATAAAACGGCTTCTGGCCGTACCAAAACCAAACACAAATCTCTCATTCTGATTACCCTACAGGTGCTGTACAGAATGAACCAGGCGAAAGCTATGTTTCAGGAGTGCAACAATGAGTACATTAAGCCACGCGGCGAGCAGCGCTGAGAAGCGCACCAACGCCCGCTACTGGATAGTGGTGATGCTGTTTATCGTCACCTCTTTCAACTACGGCGACCGTGCCACGTTATCCATTGCCGGCTCTGAGATGGCAAAGGACATCGGACTTGATCCGGTAGGTATGGGTTATGTTTTCTCCGCATTTTCATGGGCCTACGTAATCGGCCAAATCCCTGGCGGCTGGCTGCTGGACCGCTTTGGTTCAAAACGGGTCTATTTCTGGTCCATTTTCATCTGGTCGATGTTTACCCTGTTACAGGGCTTCGTGGATATCTTCAGCGGCTTCGGCATTATCATTGCGCTCTTTACCCTCCGCTTCCTGGTGGGCTTAGCGGAAGCGCCATCGTTCCCTGGCAACAGCCGTATTGTGGCCGCCTGGTTCCCGGCGCAGGAGAGGGGAACGGCGGTAGCCATCTTTAACTCGGCGCAATACTTTGCGACGGTTATTTTCGCGCCAATCATGGGCTGGCTGACGCACGAAGTGGGCTGGTCGCACGTCTTCTTCTTCATGGGCGGGCTGGGGATCGTCATCAGCTTCATCTGGCTGAAAGTGATCCACGAACCAAACCAGCATCCGGGCGTGAACAAGAAAGAGCTGGACTACATTGCTGAAGGTGGGGCGCTGATCAACATGGATCAGAAAACCCAGAAAGCTAAAGTTCCGTTCAGCCAGAAATGGGGGCAGATCAAACAGCTCGTCGGCTCACGAATGATGATCGGTATCTATCTCGGCCAGTACTGCATTAACGCCTTAACCTACTTCTTTATCACCTGGTTCCCGGTTTACCTGGTGCAGGCGCGTGGGATGTCGATTCTGAAGGCGGGGTTTGTCGCCTCCGTGCCGGCCATCTGCGGCTTCGTGGGTGGGGTGCTTGGCGGGGTCATCTCCGACTGGCTGATGCGTCGTACCGGTTCGCTGAATATTGCGCGTAAAACGCCAATCGTACTCGGCATGCTGCTCTCCATGACCATGGTGTTCTGTAACTACGTCAGCGCGGAGTGGATGATTATCGGCTTTATGGCGATGGCCTTCTTCGGTAAAGGCATTGGCGCACTGGGCTGGGCGGTGATGGCAGATACCGCGCCGAAAGAGATCAGCGGCCTGAGCGGCGGTCTGTTCAACATGTTTGGCAACATTTCCGGCATTGTCACCCCAATCGCTATCGGTTACATCGTCGGCAGCACCGGCTCCTTCAACGGCGCGCTGATTTATGTAGGCGTCCATGCGCTGGTGGCGGTACTCAGTTACCTGGTGCTGGTGGGTGACATCAAACGAATCGAACTGAAACCTGTTGGGGAGCGCGGATGATGACAACGCAATCAAGCCCGATCGTGACGGAGATGAAGGTCATTCCGGTGGCGGGGCAGGACAGCATGCTGCTCAACATTGGTGGCGCGCATAACGCCTGGTTCACCCGCAACATTGTGGTGCTGACCGACAGCGCAGGGAATACCGGCGTCGGGGAAGCGCCTGGCGGAGAGGTGATTTACCAGACGCTGGTCGACGCCATCCCGCAGGTGGTTGGGCAGGAGGTCGCCCGCCTGAACAAGGTGGTTCAGCGGGTGCATAAGGGCAACCAGTCGGCGGATTTTGATACCTTCGGCAAAGGCGCCTGGACGTTTGAACTGCGCGTTAACGCGGTGGCGGCGCTGGAGGCGGCTCTCCTCGATTTACTGGGCAAGGCGCTGAACGTGCCGGTCTGCGAACTGCTGGGGCCAGGCAAACAGCGTGATGCGGTAACGGTGCTGGGCTATCTGTTCTACGTTGGCGACCGGACGAAAACCGATCTGCCGTATCTGGAACGCTCGCCGGGCAGCCACGCGTGGTATCACCTGCGTCATCAGGAGGCGCTCTCTGGCGAAGCGGTGGTACGCCTGGCAGAGGCGGCGCAGGATCGCTACGGCTTTAAAGACTTCAAGCTGAAAGGCGGCGTTCTGCCGGGCGAGCAGGAGATTGACAGCGTGCGCGCGTTGAAAAAACGCTTCCCGGAGGCACGCATCACCGTCGATCCGAACGGCGCCTGGCTGCTGGATGAAGCTATCGCGCTGTGCAAAGGGCTGGGCGACGTGCTGACCTACGCGGAAGATCCGTGCGGCGCCGAGCAGGGCTTTTCTGGCCGCGAGGTGATGGCCGAATTCCGCCGCGCTACCGGGCTGCCGGTTGCAACCAACATGATCGCCACCAACTGGCGCGAAATGGGCCATGCGGTGATGCTGAATGCGGTGGACATACCGCTGGCGGACCCGCACTTCTGGACTCTTTCCGGCGCGGTGCGCGTGGCGCAGCTGTGCGATGACTGGGGGCTCACCTGGGGCTGCCACTCCAATAACCATTTCGACATTTCGCTGGCGATGTTTACCCACGTTGGCGCGGCGGCGCCGGGCAACCCGACCGCCATCGATACGCACTGGATCTGGCAGGAAGGCGAAGCGCGCCTGACCAAAAATCCACTTGAAATCAAAAACGGCACAATTGCCGTACCGGATGCGCCGGGGCTGGGCGTGGAGCTTGACTGGGATCAGATCCACAAGGCGCATGAAGCGTATAAAAAACTGCCGGGCGGCGCGCGCAACGACGCAGGCCCGATGCAGTACCTTATCCCCGGCTGGACATTTGACCGTAAGCGCCCTGTATTTGGACGTCACTGATAAAAGGATCGAACGATGAGCACATTTTCTACCCCTGTAGTCACCTCCATGCAGATCATTCCTGTCGCGGGACATGACAGCATGCTGATGAACCTGAGCGGCGCCCATTCGCCGTTCTTCACCCGTAATATTGTGGTGATCAAGGACAACTCAGGGCATACCGGTGTCGGTGAAATCCCGGGCGGGGAGAAGATCCGTAAAACGCTGGAGGACGCCATTCCGCTGGTGGTGGGTAAAACGCTGGGCGAGTACAAAAATGTGCTGACTCGCGTGCGTACGACCTTTGCCGATCGTGATGCGGGTGGCCGTGGTCTGCAAACGTTTGATCTGCGCACCACTATCCATGTGGTCACGGGCATTGAAGCCGCGATGCTGGATCTGCTGGGCCAGCATCTTGGCGTCAATGTCGCCTCCCTGCTGGGCGACGGCCAACAGCGCAGCGAAGTGGAAATGCTCGGCTACCTGTTCTTTATCGGCAACCGCAAACTCACCCCGCTGCCGTACCAGAGCCAGCCGGACGAAAAATGCGACTGGTATCGTGTGCGTCACGATGAAGCGATGACCCCGGACGCGGTAGTGCGCCTGGCGGAAGCCGCGTATGAAAAATATGGCTTTAATGACTTCAAGCTGAAAGGCGGCGTACTGGCGGGTGAAGAAGAAGCAGAGGCGATCGCCGCGCTGGCGAAGCGCTTCCCGCAGGCGCGCGTCACGCTGGATCCGAACGGTGCCTGGTCGCTTGATGAGGCGATAAAAATCGGTAAGCAGCTTAAAGGCGTGCTGGCCTATGCGGAAGATCCGTGCGGTGCAGAGCAGGGGTTCTCCGGACGTGAAGTGATGGCGGAGTTCCGTCGCGCCACCGGGCTGCCAACCGCCACCAACATGATCGCGACCGACTGGCGTCAGATGGGGCACACGCTCTCGCTGCAATCGGTGGACATTCCGCTGGCAGACCCGCACTTCTGGACGATGCAGGGCTCGGTTCGCGTGGCGCAGATGTGCCATGAGTTCGGCCTGACCTGGGGCTCGCACTCCAACAACCACTTCGACATCTCGCTGGCGATGTTCACCCACGTGGCGGCTGCCGCGCCGGGCAACATTACCGCTATCGACACCCACTGGATCTGGCAGGAGGGCAACCAGCGCCTGACCAAACAGCCGTTTGAAATCAAAGGCGGTATGGTACAGGTTCCTGCTACACCGGGTCTGGGCGTAGAACTGGATATGGACCAGGTCATGAAAGCACATGAGCTGTACCAGAAACACGGCCTGGGTGCGCGTGATGACGCGCTGGCGATGCAATACCTGATCCCAGAGTGGACATTCGACAATAAACGTCCGAGCATGGTACGATAAGCACATTGGGACCGCTCCCATGAGTGGTCCCTTACGTGGTGTATGCTTAACGTAACTAACATGCGTAAGGATGGCTTATGAAAATTGTTATCGCTCCGGACTCGTATAAGGAAAGCTTGAGCGCGCTGGAGGTGGCGACAGCGATAGAGGTCGGTTTTCGCGACATTTTCCCGTCAGCGGACTATGTCAAATTACCGGTTGCCGATGGTGGCGAAGGGACGGTGGAAGCGATGGTGGCAGCCACGCATGGGCGTCTTGTCCATGTTCCCGTTACCGGGCCTTTGGGTGAACGCGTGGAAGGGTTTTTCGGGTTATCCGGAGACGGGAAAAGCGCCTTTATCGAGATGGCGGCAGCGAGCGGTCTGGAGCTTGTTGCTCCCGCAAAGCGTAACCCGTTAATCACCACCTCCTGGGGAACCGGGGAACTGATCCGTCATGCGCTGGATGCGGGCGTTAAGCATATCATTATTGGCATTGGAGGCAGCGCGACCAATGACGGTGGCGCAGGCATGGTGCAGGCGCTGGGCGTAAAACTGCTGGATGCGAAAGCGCAGCCCGTAGGGCCGGGCGGCGGCGAACTGGCAAGCCTTGCACATATCGATCTTAGCGGGCTGGATAAGCGGCTGGCAGACTGTCGAATTGAAGTGGCCTGCGATGTAACCAACCCTCTGATCGGCGAGACAGGCGCTTCTGCGGTATTTGGTCCGCAGAAAGGGGCGACGCCGGAGATGGTCAGGACGCTGGACAACGCGCTGGCGCATTACGCAAAAATTATCGCCCGGGATCTGGATATTGACGTCTTAAACCTGGCGGGCGGCGGTGCGGCTGGCGGAATGGGGGCGGCGCTGTATGCATTTTGCGGCGCACAGCTCCGTCAGGGGATTGAGATTGTCACCGATGCCCTGCATCTTGATGAACAGGTCGCGGACGCCGATCTGGTGATCACGGGCGAAGGGCGTATCGACAGCCAGACGATCCACGGCAAAGTGCCCGTTGGCGTGGCGAGAGTCGCGAAACGCTATAACAAGCCAGTTATCGGCATTGCCGGCAGCCTGACGGCGGATGTTGGCGTGGTGCATGAGCATGGACTGGATGCCGTATTCAGCGTGATTTACACCATCTGCTCGCTGGAGGATGCGCTGGAAAATGCGCAACAGAATGTACAGATGGCCGCAAGGAATATTGCGGCGGTGATAAAGATGGGGCAGGGGATGTCGCGTTAACGTTCGTGCTCCTGTAAGCCCGGTAAGCGAAGCGCCACCGGGCTTTGGTCTTAGCTCCCCAACACCTTCATTGCTTCCCGCGTCACGTTGTCCATCTCGTCCAGCAGCTCCAGGAACTCCGGTTCGAGATCGGATACTGGCGTACCCGCGCGGAGCTGCTGTTCAAGCAACTGGCAGAGATTTTTCAACCGCGGTACGCCGCTGTAGCCGCAGCTGCCATGCAGTTTATGAATGGCTTCCAGCAGTCCTTCGGGGTTTTCACCCACCAGCTGTTCTTCAACCTTGTTACGGATCTCAGGCAGGAAGTCCACCAGCATTTGCAGCATATCGCGGGCCAGATCGGGTTTGCCTGCCGCCTGGCGCAGCGCCAGTTGCCAGTCAAACGTGGCATTCTGGTTAACGCTGATCTCCGGCGATTCAGCTGTAATGGTGTATGTCCCGCCAATGTGCCCCGGCTTGTAGCGCAGCAGCAGGCTGTGCAGCTTCTCTTCGTCGATCGGTTTCGCCAGATAATCGTTCATGCCCGCACCCAGCAGTTTCTCCTTTTGCCCCGCCATCGCGTGCGCCGTCACGGCAATCACCGGCGTCTGCTGCTGGTGCGGAAGCTGGCGAATCAACTCGCAGGCGCGGATGCCATCCATGCCCGGCATCTGAATATCCATCAGGATCAGGTCGAACTGCATCTGTTTGGCTTGTTCCACGGCTTCGGCGCCGCTGGTACACAGCTCAACATGCTGAACCTGATCCTCAAGCAGCACGCCAATCAGCTTCAGGTTCGCCGGGTTATCGTCCACGGCCATCACCGTCATCGGCAGCTTATGTTCGTCGTTTTCCAGCGGCAGGGACTGATGCGTCAGACGGCAATATTCGGTCAACGCAGGTAACAGTCGTGTGGCGGTGAGGGGTTTCAGCAGACACGCCGCCGCTCCGTCGTTTTTCAGCTCTTCGGCGTTGATTTGGGCGTGGCACGGCAGCGCCAGCAGCAGGTAGTCCGTCATTGAGGCCGCCTTCGCCAGGCGTTCCTGCTGCATGGTCAGTTCTCCGGTAAACGTCACCGGAATCCCCAACAACAGGATATCGTAATGATCGTTCGCCAGCGCGGAGAAGGTCGGGCTGTAGATTACCTCCAGCGGCGTGCTGCTTAATACATCCAGCGTACACTGCGCCGCCGCGGCGTTCGGTTCCACATAGGCCAGACGCATCCCTTTCAGGCAGCCGGTGACCGGGCCGTCGGTCTGCACGTTAGGGTTAAGATCAAGGTTGATATGGAACCAGAAGGTTGAGCCCCGGTTAGGCTGGCTGTGGAAGGAGATATCGCCTCCCATCTCTTTCACCAGCTTTTGGGTGATCACCAGCCCCAGGCCCGTTCCGCCGTGACGACGGGAAATGCTCGCATCGGCCTGGCGGAAAGCCTGGAACAGACGCGTCTGATCGCGCTCCGGAATACCGATGCCGGTATCCCGGATCTGCACTTCAATCTGGACTTTGTTATTACTGAGCGCCCTTTTTTCGACCAGAATGTCGATGTTGCCGCTCTCGGTGAACTTAATCGCGTTGCCCACCAGATTGGTAATGACCTGTTGCAGGCGCAGCGGGTCGCCAATAACGTTATCCGGCACATCATTTTTAATATTGAGCGTCAGTTCCAGACCCTTATCATGCGATGAGTGGGCAAGAAGCGTGACCACGTCATCCAGCGTGCTGCGCAGCGGGAAGGGAATACTCTCCAGAATCAGCTTGCCCGCTTCCAGCTTCGAGAAGTCCAGTACGTCGTTAATAATGGTCAGCAGGTTGTTGGCTGAGCGTTCAATGGTATGCAGATGGTCACGCTGGGTCGGGTTCAGCTCGCTTTTGAGCGTCAGACGGGTGAAGCCAATCACCCCGTTCAGCGGCGTGCGCAGCTCGTGCGACATGTTCGCCAGGAACTCAGACTTAATACGTGCCGCCTCCTGCGCACGTTTTTTCGCCAGATCCAGCTCCACGTTTTGGATCTCCATCTGCTCCAGCGTTTCGCGCAGGTCAGAGGTGGCCTGGTCAACGTTGTGCTGCATCTCTTCGTGATAAGCCGCCAGCGACATCGCCATTGAGTTGATGCCATTTTTCAGCATATCCAGCTCGCCGAGCATAAAGCCTTCCACGCGGCTGTCGAGCTGACCCCGGCGGATCCGGTCAACGGTATTCACCATGTTGCGGATAGGCCCCGTGACGTCGCGCATCAGTCGCCAGCCGAAGATCAGCGCGATGCCGATACAGAACAGCATCATCACGCCGGAGATGAATATTTCTTTGTACTGCTGGAGCCGTACCGACTTAAGATCCAGCTCCAGCGCCACATATCCCAGCATATTATTGCTGGACTTCGCATCGGACTGGGCGGATTCATCGGGTGAATAGCTTTCGGAGATAATCGGCGTGCGCAGGATCATGATATCGCCGCGCCGCAACACCGTAAGATGACGCGGGAAGGGGGTACCATCCGGAATTTTCAGCGACGTGGGATCCAGATGGAAATTCGAGGTGACGAACAGACGGTTATGCTCATCGTAAACGGAAATGGCGCGCACGATCTCTGAATGACGGCGGTGCAGCACGCTGATTAACTGACCAATGGATTCACGGTTTTGCAGGTTCATACCGTACTCGCTGGAGACGGCCAGCGGTTCGATAATGCTGGCCCCGGCATCTTCAAGCTGTCTCTGCAAATCGTTATAGCGATGCACCACAAAGAAAATGCTCAGCAGCAAACCGATGAGAACGGTAGGAGCGAGGATCAAAATCATCATGCGCGCGCGCAGGCTGTAGTTGGTCATGGAGTTCCGTTATGGGACAATCAGGCTAATTATGTTTATTTGAGAACAATCTCGGCGATGGCGCAATTCTACTCTGCAAAACGACGCGTGACGACGCGTCAGATCATAACTGTTGAAGCCACGGACCTCGATCCTTTTGGACAGGGGGTGGCGCGTCACAAGGGTAAGACACTGTTTATCACAGGTTTGCTGCCAGGAGAACGCGCAGATATTACGCTGACGGAAGAAAAACGTCAGTATGCGCGCGGTCAGGTCAAGCGCCGTCTTAATGATAGCCCGGAGCGCGTGATGCCTCGCTGCCCCCATTTTGGCGTCTGCGGTGGCTGCCAGCAACAGCATGCCAGCACAGAATTACAGCAAAAAAGTAAAAGCAGCGCGCTGGCCCGCCTGGTCGGACACGACGTGAATGACATCATTGCCGATCGGCCCTGGGGCTACCGTCGCCGCGCTCGCCTGAGCCTCAGCTACCAGTCCAAAACCGAGCGGCTGGAGATGGGTTTTCGCAAAGCCGGCTCCAGCGATATCGTCTCTGTCACGCAGTGCCCTGTTTTGGTGCCCCATCTTGAGGCGTTGCTCCCGGACGTGCACCACTGTCTTGCATCGCTGGATGGCGTGCGTTCGCTGGGCCATGTCGAACTGGTGCTGGCCAACAGTGGCCCGCTGATGGTACTGCGCCACACCGCGCCGCTGTCAAAGGCAGATCGCGAAAAACTGGAACGCTTTTCGCATTCTCATGAGCTTGCGCTTTTCCTCGCGCCGCAAAGCGAGATACTTGAGCAGGTCAGCGGAGAAGCGCCCTGGTATGCGTCAGACGGGCTACGCTTAACGTTCAGCCCGCGGGATTTTATCCAGGTTAACGACGGCGTGAACCAGCAGATGGTAGCGAACGCGCTGGCGTGGCTGGACGTACAGCCCACCGATCGGGTGCTCGATCTGTTCTGCGGTATGGGGAACTTTACCCTGCCGCTGGCCCGCAAAGCAGCAAGCGTGGTCGGGGTGGAAGGCGTTGAGGCGCTGGTGGTGAAAGGCCAGGAAAACGCCCAACAGAACGGCTTGCAAAATGTGACATTCTTTCATCAAAATCTTGAGGATGATGTTACTCAGCAACCGTGGGCTAAGCAGGGCTTTGATAAGATCCTGCTCGACCCGGCGCGCGCAGGTGCGCCGGGCGTGATGCAGCATATAATTAAACTCGCGCCTGAACGCGTGGTCTATGTTTCCTGTAACCCGGCGACGCTTGCCCGTGACAGCGAAGCATTATTGAGCGGGGGTTACCAGATTCGACGTCTGGCAATGCTGGACATGTTCCCGCACACTGGTCATCTGGAATCGATGGTGTTGTTCGAGCACATCTAATGAGTTTGGCTTGTCGACTTCGACAGGCCCTTGTCCCTAAAGGAGAGGACGATGGTTGCGGTAAGAAGTGCACATTTAAATAAAGCTGGTGAGTTTGACCCTCAAAAATGGATCGCAAGTCTGGGGATTTCCAGCCAGCAGTCGTGTGAACGCTTAACCGAAACCTGGGCCTATTGTTTACGCACAACGCAGGGGCATCCGGACGCTGAACTGCTGTTGTGGCGCGGCGTGGAGATGGTTGAAATTCTCTCCATGCTGAACATGGACATCGAAACGCTACAGGCCGCACTGCTGTTCCCCCTGGCGGACGCCGACGTGGTGACGGAAGACGTCCTGCGTGAAAGCGTCGGCCAGTCCGTCGTGGCGCTTATCCACGGCGTGCGTGACATGGCAGCCATTCGTCAGCTTAAAGCCGCGCAAACGGACTCTGTCTCTTCCGAGCAGGTGGATAACGTCCGTCGCATGCTGCTGGCGATGGTAGATGATTTCCGCTGCGTGGTTATCAAGCTGGCCGAACGGGTTGCCCATCTGCGTGAAGTGAAGGATGCGCCGGAAGACGAGCGCGTCCTGGCCGCTAAAGAGTGTACGAATATCTATGCGCCGCTGGCGAACCGTCTCGGTATCGGGCAACTGAAGTGGGAGCTGGAAGATTACTGCTTCCGCTACCTGCATCCGGCGGAATACAAACGCATTGCAAAATTGCTGCACGAACGCCGCATTGACCGCGAGCACTATATCGAGGAATTTGTCGGCGGGCTGCGCCAGTCGATGAAAGAGGAGAATGTGCGCGCCGAGGTCTACGGGCGTCCGAAGCACATCTACAGCATCTGGCGCAAAATGCAGAAGAAACATCTCGCCTTTGACGAGCTGTTTGACGTGCGCGCCGTACGTATCGTGGCGGAGCGTCTCCAGGACTGCTATGCCGCGCTGGGGATAGTGCATACTCACTTCCGCCATCTGCCGGATGAGTTCGATGACTACGTCGCCAACCCCAAACCAAACGGCTATCAGTCTATTCATACCGTGGTGCTCGGCCCTGGCGGCAAAACGGTGGAAATTCAGATCCGTACCAAACAGATGCACGAAGACGCCGAGCTGGGCGTGGCGGCGCACTGGAAATACAAAGAGGGTACCTCCGGCGGCGGTCGCTCCGGTCACGAGGACCGTATCGCCTGGCTGCGTAAGCTGATTGCGTGGCAGGAAGAGATGGCCGACTCCGGCGAAATGCTCGACGAAGTGCGCAGTCAGGTCTTCGACGATCGCGTCTACGTCTTTACCCCGAAAGGGGATGTTGTTGATTTGCCGGCAGGCTCCACGCCGCTCGATTTCGCCTACCACATCCACAGCGATGTGGGGCACCGTTGCATCGGGGCGAAGATCGGCGGACGTATCGTACCGTTTACCTACCAGCTCCAGATGGGCGATCAGATTGAAATCATCACCCAGAAGCAGCCAAACCCAAGCCGCGACTGGCTGAATCCGAACCTCGGTTACGTTACCACCAGCCGTGGGCGCTCTAAAATCCACGCCTGGTTCCGCAAGCAGGATCGTGACAAGAACATCCTTGCCGGTCGTCAGATCCTGGACGACGAGCTGGAACATATCGGGATAAGCCTGAAAGAGGCGGAGAAGTTCCTGCTGCCACGCTACAACTTCAACGAGCTCGACGAACTGTTAGCGGCGATTGGTGGCGGCGATATCCGCCTGAACCAGATGGTGAACTTCCTGCAAGCGCAGTTCAACAAGCCAAGCGCAGCGGAGCAGGATGCGGCGGCGCTGAAACAGCTCCAGCAGAAAACCTACGCTCCGCAGCAGCGCAGCAAGGACAATGGCCGCGTGGTGGTTGAAGGGGTGGGTAACCTCATGCACCATATTGCCCGCTGCTGCCAGCCGATCCCGGGAGACGATATTGTCGGCTTTATCACCCAGGGGCGTGGGATCTCGATTCACCGCTCCGACTGCGATCAGCTTGCAGAGCTGCAATCGCATGCGCCGGAACGTATCGTGGAAGCCGTCTGGGGGGAGAGCTACTCGGCGGGTTACTCGCTGGTGGTGCGCGTCACTGCCAACGACCGCAGCGGCCTGCTGCGCGACATCACCACCATTCTCGCCAACGAGAAGGTCAACGTGCTGGGCGTTGCCAGCCGCAGCGATACCCGCGAGCAGCTTGCCACCATCGATATGACTATCGAAATCTATAACCTTCAGGTGCTGGGCCGCGTACTCGGCAAACTGAACCAGGTGCCGGATGTGATTGACGCGCGTCGTCTGCACGGCGGCTAAACATCCTCTTCTGTAGGCCGGGTAAGGCAACGCCGCCACCCGGCTCAGGCATTTAATGGAATCTGTTATGACTCAAATCGACCGCCTGCTTGGCATCATGAAACGCCTGCGCGACCCGGAAAACGGCTGCCCGTGGGATAAAGAGCAGACTTTCGCCACCATTGCGCCTTACACGCTGGAAGAGACCTACGAAGTGCTGGACGCGATTTCGCGCGAAGATTTCGACGACCTGCGCGGTGAGCTGGGCGACCTGCTGTTCCAGGTTGTGTTCTACGCGCAGATGGCGCAGGAAGAGGGGCGCTTTAACTTTGACGATATCTGCGCCGCTATCAGCGACAAGCTGGAGCGTCGTCATCCGCATATTTTTGGCGATGCCTCCGCAGGCAACAGTGCGGAAGTGCTGGCGCGCTGGGAGCAGATAAAAAGCGCCGAACGCGCTGAAAAATCCCAGCACTCGGCGCTGGACGACATTCCCCTGAACCTTCCCGCGCTGATGCGCGCGCACAAAATTCAAAAGCGCTGCTCGGCGGTAGGGTTTGACTGGAACTCTCTCGGCCCGGTGCTGGAAAAAGTGCACGAAGAGATCGACGAAGTGATGCATGAAGCGCAGCAGGCCGTTGTGGATGAAGCAAAGCTGGAAGAGGAGATGGGCGATCTGCTGTTTGCGACCGTCAACCTTTCGCGCCACCTCGGTGTAAAAGCGGAAACCGCCCTGCAAAAAGCAAACATTAAATTCGAACGACGCTTTCGCGAAGTTGAGCGGATTGTGGCCTCGCGCGGCCTGGAAATGAGCGGGATTGACCTCGACGCGATGGAAGAAGTCTGGCAGGAAGTAAAACGCCAGGAACATGATCTCTAACGAGATTTTGCGATCAAGCGCAATTTGTGTGATTTTTTAAATGACAAGCGCTTGATTTGCGTCAAAAACATTTACCCAAAAGGGGCTATTTTCTCACTCCTTATGTTTGTCATGGCCTGGAGTGGAGACGGAGAATGAAAGTTTGTGGCGCTCGTCGTGTTCGGGTATACTACTTTCCCGTCCTGGTTATTCCATCGTTTCACCCTAACTTCTCAGGTTCAGCATGACAACGAACTATATTTTTGTGACCGGCGGGGTCGTATCCTCTCTGGGTAAAGGCATTGCCGCAGCCTCCCTCGCAGCCATTCTTGAAGCCCGTGGCCTCAATGTGACCATGATGAAACTGGATCCGTACATCAACGTCGATCCTGGCACCATGAGCCCAACCCAACACGGGGAAGTGTTCGTTACTGAAGACGGCGCTGAAACCGATCTGGATCTTGGCCACTACGAGCGTTTCATCCGTACCAAAATGACCCGTCGTAACAACTTTACGACTGGCCGTATCTACTCTGACGTTCTGCGTAAAGAGCGCCGTGGTGACTACCTGGGCGCGACCGTGCAGGTCATCCCACACATCACTAACGCCATTAAAGAGCGTGTCCTTGCCGGTGGCGAAGGGCATGACGTTGTGCTGGTTGAAATCGGCGGTACCGTAGGGGATATCGAATCCCTGCCGTTCCTCGAAGCGATTCGTCAGTTGGCGGTAGATATTGGTCGTGAGCACGCGCTGTTCATGCACCTGACGCTGGTGCCTTACATGGCAGCAGCAGGTGAAGTGAAAACCAAACCGACTCAGCACTCTGTTAAAGAGCTGCTCTCCATCGGTATTCAGCCTGACATCCTGGTTTGCCGTTCCGATCGCGCGATTCCGGCGAACGAACGCGCGAAAATTGCATTGTTCTGTAACGTGCCTGAAAAAGCCGTTATTTCAATGAAAGATGTCGATTCCATTTATAAAATCCCGGGCCTGTTGAAATCACAGGGTCTGGACGATTATATTTGTAAACGATTCAGCTTGAACTGTCCGGAAGCTAACCTGTCTGAATGGGAGCAGGTGATTTACGAAGAAGCCAATCCGGGCGGCGAAGTGACTATCGGTATGGTCGGCAAGTACATCGAACTGCCGGATGCCTACAAGTCAGTTATCGAAGCGCTGAAACACGGTGGTCTGAAGAATCGCGTCTCTGTGAACATCAAGCTGATTGATTCACAGGATGTGGAGACGCGCGGCGTTGAAATTCTTAAAGATCTGGATGCTATCCTCATCCCTGGCGGCTTCGGCTACCGTGGTGTTGAAGGCAAGATCGCCACTGCACGCTATGCGCGTGAAAACAATATTCCATACCTCGGTATCTGCCTGGGTATGCAGGTTGCGCTGATTGAATTTGCGCGCAACGTAGCGGGAATGGAAAACGCGAACTCTACGGAATTTGTGCCAGACTGTAAGTACCCTGTTGTGGCGCTGATTACGGAATGGCGCGACGAAGACGGTAACGTCGAAGTCCGTACCGAGAAGAGCGATCTGGGTGGCACCATGCGTCTTGGCGCACAGGCATGCCAGCTGTCCGACGATAGCGTGGTACGCAAGCTGTACGGCGAGCCGGTCATCACCGAGCGCCATCGTCACCGCTATGAAGTCAACAACATGTTGTTGAAACAAATTGAAGCTGCGGGTCTGCGTGTTGCGGGCCGTTCCGGGGATGATCAGTTAGTCGAGATCATCGAAGTGCCTAACCATCCGTGGTTCGTGGCCTGCCAATTCCACCCGGAATTTACTTCAACGCCGCGTGACGGGCATCCGCTGTTTGCAGGCTTCGTGAAAGCCGCCAGCGAGTACCAGAAGCGTCAGGCGAAGTAAAAAAAGTTAGAACGGCAACGCGTACCTTTGGTACGCGTTGTTTGTCTGGAGTTTTAGTTTAACTTGTACTGAGGAAAATCTAATGTCCAAAATCGTTAAAGTCATCGGTCGTGAAATCATCGACTCCCGTGGTAACCCGACCGTTGAAGCTGAAGTTCATCTGGAAGGTGGTTTCGTCGGTATGGCAGCGGCTCCATCAGGTGCTTCTACAGGTTCCCGCGAAGCGCTGGAACTGCGTGATGGCGACAAATCCCGTTTCATGGGCAAAGGCGTACTGAAAGCGGTTGGCGCTGTTAACGGTCCTATTGCTCAGGCTATCGTTGGCAAAGATGCTAAAGATCAGGCTGGCATCGACAAGATCATGATCGATCTGGACGGTACTGAAAACAAATCTAACTTCGGTGCGAACGCAATCCTGGCCGTTTCCCTGGCGAACGCCAAAGCGGCAGCGGCAGCTAAAGGCATGCCACTGTTCGAGCACATCGCTGAACTGAACGGCACCCCAGGCAAATACTCCATGCCTGTACCAATGATGAACATCATCAACGGTGGTGAGCACGCAGACAACAACGTTGATATTCAGGAATTCATGATTCAGCCAGTTGGCGCGAAAACCCTGAAAGAAGCGGTACGTATGGGTTCTGAAGTGTTCCACAACCTGGCTAAAGTTCTGAAAGCTAAAGGCATGAACACGGCTGTTGGTGACGAAGGCGGCTACGCGCCAAACCTGGGTTCTAACGCAGAAGCACTGGCTGTTATCGCTGAAGCAGTTAAAGCAGCAGGCTACGAGCTGGGCAAAGACATCACCCTGGCGATGGACTGCGCAGCATCTGAATTCTACAAAGACGGTAAATACGTTCTGGCCGGCGAAGGCAACAAAGCGTTCACCTCTGAAGAATTCACCCACTTCCTGGAAGACCTGACCAAACAGTACCCAATCGTTTCTATCGAAGACGGTCTGGACGAGTCTGACTGGGATGGTTTCGCATACCAGACCAAAGTACTGGGCGACAAAATCCAGCTGGTTGGTGACGATCTGTTCGTAACCAACACCAAGATCCTGAAAGAAGGCATCGAGAAAGGCATCGTTAACTCCATCCTGATCAAATTCAACCAGATCGGTTCTCTGACCGAAACGCTGGCTGCGATCAAAATGGCGAAAGACGCTGGCTACACCGCGGTTATCTCTCACCGTTCTGGCGAAACTGAAGATGCTACCATCGCTGACCTGGCTGTTGGTACCGCTGCTGGCCAGATCAAAACCGGTTCTATGAGCCGTTCTGACCGTGTTGCTAAATACAACCAGCTGATTCGTATCGAAGAAGCGCTGGGCGAAAAAGCACCTTACAACGGTCGTAAAGAGATCAAAGGCCAGGCATAAGCCTGAACCTTCGTTCTTATGAAAAAACCCGCTTCGGCGGGTTTTTTGTTTTCTATAGCAGAAGCGGCAACGTGGCGCTTGCCGTTTGCTGGCTAACGTCACCGTAATGGCTGTCTACTGCAATAAGGGACGTGGTTAGCAGTTCAACCAGTAGCATCACGCCAACCTTGGCGTTGAGCGCACCCGCGCTCAGCGGTCCCTCGGGTTTGGCTGCAACCAGCTGTAAATCGCTCAGGGAGGCCAGCGGGCTGCGGGGCGTATTGCTGAGCGCCAGTACCTTAACGCCGCGCTTGCGGGCGAGTTTCACCACGTGAAGCAGATCCCGTGTAGAGCCGGAACTTGAGATGGCCACCACCAGCGTCTCTTTCGAGAGCGTCGTCGCGTTCATGGCGGCGCGATGCATATCGCTAAACAGCTGTGCAGGTTTGCCGAGTCGCAGCAGCTTGTAATGCAAATACTCCCCCAGAATCGCGCTGGCCGCCACTCCGTAAATTTGCACTGACTGCGCCTGATGCAGGGCCAGTGTCGCCTGTTCAAGCTGGGCCCGGTCAAGGAGTTTTGCGGTATCTTGCAGCGCCTGGACAGACTCATCCACCACGTTATCTATTGCATCTCCTGCCTGACGCTCCGGCAAACCCTGCTGAATATCCAGCGCAAGCGCCATTTTAAATTCGTTATATCCCTTACAGCCCAGCGTGCGGCAAAGGCGTGTGACGCTGGCCTCGCTGGTGCCGCTTTCACGCGCCAGCTCGGTGATCGTCAGGTAGAGCACCCTGGCAGGATCGTTGAGGACAAACTCCCCCAGTTTTTGTTGCGTTGGGCTGTACCCGGAAGCCTCCTGGCGTAGCTTCAGCAGCAGGTTTTCATGGTCCGACATGCTAGATCCTTAATGCGTTTCTCTGCCAACTAGTGTGGCGGAAAGCGGGGGAAAGATGCCAGTCATTTCGAAAAAGTATGATCGGTGTCCTGGTTTTTGGTGGTAATTTTCACAATTAAAAATATATGTGGTAAAAATTTTCATCAATAACCAGGGGGATAAAAAAATGATGCAAATGTTCAGCGGAGCGTCTTCCGGCGGATGGTTTGAAAAAGCGCAGCGCTTCGGCAAATCCTTTATGTTACCCATCGCCATACTGCCCGCAGCAGGTCTGTTGCTGGGGATCGGCGGGGCGCTATCGAATCCAAATACGCTTACTGCGTATCCATTTTTAGACGTTGGCTGGCTACAGGCCATCTTTACCATCATGAGCAGCGCAGGCTCGATTGTGTTTGCAAACCTGTCGGTACTGTTTGCTGTTGGGGTCGCCGTTGGGCTGGCGAAAAATGATAAAGGCACGGCAGGGCTGGCGGCGTTGCTCGCTTATCTGGTGATGAATGCCACTATCAATGCGCTGCTGATCCTGACCGGAAAACTGGCGCATGAGAACCCGGGCGCCGTAGGGCAGGGCATGACGCTGGGTATTCAGACGCTTGAAACGGGCGTGTTTGGTGGGGTAGTTATTGGGCTGGTGACCTGCGCACTGCATCATCGGTTTAATAAAATTGCGCTTCCGCAATTCCTGGGCTTTTTTGGCGGCTCACGCTTCGTTCCCATTATCAGCTCACTGGCGGCGATACTCGTCGGCGCGCTGATGACCGTGGTCTGGCCGCATTTTCAGAAGCTGATCTTTGGCCTCGGCGGGCTGGTGGATGCCACCGGCTATCTGGGGACTTTGCTGTACGGCTTCATCCTGCGCATGCTTGGCCCGTTTGGTTTGCATCACATCTTCTATCTTCCGTTCTGGACCACCGCGCTTGGCGGCAGTGAAATTGTTAACGGTCACCTGGTTGAGGGCACGCAGCGGATCTTCTTCGCCCAGCTCGCCGACCCGAACACGCAGCATTTCTATGAGGGCACGTCGCGCTTCATGTCCGGGCGCTTTATTACCATGATGTTTGGTCTGCTCGGCGCCTGCCTTGCGATGTACCACACGGCCAGGCCGGAGAACAAAAAGCGGGTTGCCGGGCTGCTGCTCTCTGCGGCGTTAACCTCATTCCTGACGGGAATTACCGAGCCCATAGAGTTCTCATTCCTGTTTATTGCCCCGGTGCTGTACGTCATTCATGCGCTGTTTGACGGGCTGGCGTTCATGCTCGCGCACATGCTGCACATCACCATCGGACAAACATTCTCCGGCGGGTTTATTGATTTCGTGCTGTTCGGCATTTTGCAGGGGGAAGCGAAAACTAACTGGATGTTCGTCCCGCTGGTGGGCGTACCGTGGTTCTTCCTTTACTACTGTACCTTCCGCTATCTGATCAAACGTTTTGATTTTGCCACGCCGGGCCGTGAAAAGGAGGCGTTGGCTGACGAGGCTACCCTGCCGCAAAGCGAGCGCGCCGCGGCGGTGATCGCCGGGCTGGGAGGAAAAGACAATCTGGATGACGTTGACTGCTGCGCCACGCGCCTTCGCGTCACGGTGAAAGACGGTAGCAAAGTCAATGAATCTGCACTGAAAGCGACCGGCGCCCGCGGCGTAATCGTCCGCGGCAACGGGGTCCAGGTCATCTATGGCCCGCACGTCACCATTATCAAAAACGAAGTAGAAGAGATCTTATCGTAATGAAAACTGTACTGGATAACCTGAAAGGAAAACTGGTCGTCTCCTGCCAGGCGCTGGAAAACGAACCGCTGCACAGCCCGTTTATTATGTCGCGAATGGCGCTGGCGGCGGCCCAGGGCGGTGCCGCTGCGATCCGCGCCAATAGCGTGGTGGATATTGAGGCTATCAAAGGGCTGGTCTCACTGCCGGTAATCGGCATCATCAAACGAGACTATCCGGACAGCGAGGTGTTCATCACCGCAACGCTCAAAGAAGTGGATGAGTTGATGGCGGTCGGCCCGGAGATCGTTGCGCTGGATGCGACCGCCCGGAAACGGCCCGGTGGCGGATCGCTGGACATGCTGATCGCGCAGATCCGCACCCGTTACCCTTCGCTGCTGCTGATGGCGGATATTGCCACCGTGCAGGAGGCCGTGGCCGCGCAGGCGCTGGGGTTTGATTGCGTCGGAACCACCCTTTACGGTTATACGGCGGAGACTGCGGGCCATTCGCTACCGGAAAATGACTGCGCGTTTTTGAAAGAGGTGCTGTCTGCCGTCACGATCCCCGTGATTGCTGAAGGTAACGTGGATACGCCTGAACGCGCGGCCAGGTGTCTGGCGCTGGGGGCGCACACGGTTGTCGTCGGCGGGGCGATCACCCGACCACAGCAAATTACGGAACGGTTTATGGCGGCAATTGGCGCGCAAAGCACCGATGGAGCATGATCATCTGACGGGGATCTGCGATACTTATCGTTTATCCCCTTAACAGAGTTGACTATGCAGTACCCGATTAACGAGATGTTCCAGACCCTGCAAGGCGAGGGTTACTTTACCGGCGTTCCCGCTATCTTTATTCGTTTACAGGGATGCCCGGTTGGCTGCGCCTGGTGTGATACCAAACATACGTGGGATAAGCTCGCAGATCGGGAAGTGTCGCTATTCAGCATTCTGGCGAAAACCAAAGAGAGCGATAAATGGGGCGCGGGCAGCGCGGAAGATCTGCTTGCCATTATTGGTCGTCAGGGCTGGACGGCGCGGCATGTGGTGATCACCGGCGGGGAACCCTGCATTCACGATCTGATGCCGCTCACCGAACTGCTCGAGAAGAACGGCTATAGCTGTCAGATCGAAACCAGCGGCACCCATGAAGTGCGCTGCTCCCATTCAACGTGGGTAACGGTTTCACCGAAAGTGAATATGCGCGGCGGGTATGACGTACTGTCGCAGGCGCTTGAGCGTGCTGATGAGATCAAACATCCGGTGGGGCGCGTGCGTGACATCGAAGCGCTGGATGAACTGCTGGCGACGCTGACGGACGAAAAGCAGCGCGTGATCGCGCTACAGCCTATCAGCCAGAAAGACGATGCGACCCGTCTGTGCATTGAAACCTGTATCGCCCGCAACTGGCGGCTGTCGATGCAGACGCACAAATATCTGAACATTGCCTGATACTTTTGTGGCCCCGCTTAACGCGGGGCTTTTGTTGTTGGCAGTAAAGCCCAGGTCACGACTGCCGACCCAAGGCAAATCGCACTGTTGAAAAGCAAGGCATACTGCGCGGCACTGGCCGTTCCCATCGGCAGCCATAGCGCGTACAGCGATGCGGTGACCGCGATCCCCATGGCGCCGCCCAGGGAACTGCCCATCTTATAGATCCCAGAAGCCACCCCCACTTTGTTTTCAGGGGCATTCATTACCGCCGTGTCCGTTGAGGGCGTGGCGTAACATCCGAGCCCCAGCCCGAATAAAATATTGCTCAGAAAAACGGTAACAATGTAGACCTCTTTGCTTAAGAAGGTGCATGAAATCAGCGAAATACCTGTTGCGGTCAGCAGCGGGCCGGTCATCATCGGCAGCCTGGCGCCATAGCGCTGAAGCAGTTTTTCACCCACCCGGATCATCGCCAGTACGGTAACCAGATACCCCAGCGTCATCATGCCGGTCTGTAGCGGTGACAGATGATGGCCTTGCTGCAACCAGATGCTGGCAATCATCATGGTGCCAATGCAGCCGTTGAGCAGGAAATTTGAGAATACCGAGGCGCTATAGGCCCGGTTTTTAAACAGGGCGAAATCGATCAGCGCCGCATCGCCTTTCCGCCGCCCGGTAACGACAAAACACATCAGTGCAATCACGGCTCCACACAGTACAAGAAGCGATAAACTGCTGCTCCAGCCCCAGCTGTGTCCTTTGCTGATAAACAGATTGAACAGCACCAGCATAAGGACAAAACTCACCAGGCCGCTGATATCCAGTTTGTGTCGACACGCATTAGGGCTGCGGCTTTCCGGCGTGGCGCGGATAAGCAATAGCGCGACCAGCGCTACCACCATCGACAAAATAAAAATCCAGCGCCAGCCCAGCGTGGTGGCGATGGCGCCTCCCACAAACGAGCTCAGGCCACTCCCGCCCCATGAACCGATAACCCAGAAACTGATTGCGCGCTGGCGTGCTTTACCTTCATACCAGGTTTTAATCAGCGCCAGCGTGGCGGGCATAATGCAGGCCGCTGATAGCCCCTGTATCGCTCGTCCCAACAGAAACAGGACGGGCTCCCATGAAATGAACAGCAGACCACTCCCGATCATGCTCAGGATCAGGCCAATCATGGTCAGGCGCATGCGCCCAAACTTATCGGCAAACCCACCGCAGGCGACGACAAAACAGCCGCTGAACAACGCGCTAAGGCTGACGGCCAGCGTAAGGGTTTCGAGGGCAATATCGAGGCTATTCTGCATGGCCGGAACCACGTTGATAACCGACTGGGCAAACAGCCAGAATGTCAGAACGCTCATGACGATACCCGCCAGCAGCCGATCGTTACCGGCGTAGGCGGATGCGCCTGTCAGGGAAACGGTACTCATAGTGCAGCCCTCCCGGGAAGGTGCGAATCAGCGCAAATAGTGTTCGGTCAGTGCGGCCCACAGCGCCGCGCCGGTGAGGAGAATGTTGTCGTTAAAGTCGTAGCCCGGGTTATGTACCATGCAGCGGTCAGGCTCATCCCCGGCGCCAAGCGTGAAATAGCATCCATTGGGATTTTTCTCGAGCATGAAAGCAAAGTCCTCGCTGCCCATAAACGCATTGATCTCCGCGACGGCATCCTGACCGAACAGATCGGTGGCGACGCTGCGCACCATCTCGTTGGCTTGCGGATTGTTTTTCAGCACCGGGCTGCCGTTAATGTGTCGAATGGTGGCCGTCGCATTGAAACTTTCCGCCTGTGCAACGGCGATATCATGGATACGCTGTAGCACGGTTTGCCGCACGCGTTCATCCAGCGTGCGCACGGTAAGTTTCATCAATACTTTGTCGTTGATAATGTTGGGGGCATGTCCGGCCTGAATGCTGCCTACGGTAACGACGGCAGGCTGAAAAGGGGTGATATTGCGCGAAACAATGGACTGCAACGCGATAGTGATATGACAGGCAACCAGGGTGGCGTCAACGGTATGTTCTGGCACCGCGCCGTGACCACCTACGCCGTTAACCTCAATATGAAGGGTGTCGGAAGAGGCCATCATGGCGCCATCGCGCAGACCAATTTTTCCGAGGGGCTGTGACGGCATATTGTGCAGGCCAAAGATGTGGTCGCAGGGGAACAGGTCAAACAAACCGTCCTCTACCATAACGCGTCCGCCATACAGAAGTTCTTCCGCGGGCTGAAAAATAAGGTGCAGCGTGCCGTTAAAATTGCGGGTGCGTGCCAGGTACTCCGCTGCATACAGGAGCGTTGTTGTGTGGCCGTCATGACCGCAGCCGTGGAATTTACCCTCAACGGTACTGCTCCACGCCTTGCCGTTGTTTTCCTGCATTGGCAGCGCATCCATATCGGCGCGCAGGCCCAGGCGTTTATGCCCGTTACCCACCTTCAGTGTGCCGACCACACCGGTTTTCGCCAGGCCGCGATGAACCTCATATCCCCATTCCTGAAGCAGCGCTGCAACGCGATCGCTCGTGTTGTGCTCCTCAAAACCAATTTCAGGATGCTGATGAAAATAGTGACGTAATTCAGTGAACCGGGCTTCGTTGCCACGCAGAGCTTCGATAATTGGATGTGTCATTTTTGTTATCCTTTTTCTGCCAAACGATGATAATTTCGAGTCTATGACGATCGTCCCGCCTGAAAATGCATTTTTTTGTTGTAAAGCGACGGCTTTATTTTGATTGTTTTTCATACAATTCAGTTATGACAAAAAAGATCAGGTCATTTTTTGTCTTTGGTGAGGGGTAAGATGGCGCAACGGGGAGATGAGTTTTGGATAGAGATTCAGGACATTCGCCACTGCGTGGAGGATGAAGGCGATACGCTAACGTTGCTCTGGGTGCTGGAAGGGCGGGCAGAGCTGAACACCGATGTGGGACATGACATCCTGGAGGCCAATACCCTTGCTATCATCAACCGTCATCGGCGCTGGCAGTTCACGAGCGAAACGGCAAATGTCACCCTGCGCGTAACCCTTTCCGGGCGCTGGGTCGTCCAGCTCTGCAATGATTTTTTTGCCCATGATTATGCTGTACCGGCAGAAGCCGGAGGCGTCTGGCCCCAATGCGATGCGCTTCGCGATCTGCTGCGCCAGCTTCTTGTGGTCACCCTCATCAACGACCCGCACCGCTACCGGCTGGAGGCGTACCGCTGGCTGAGCGAGATATTGCTGTTGCTGACCAGCCGCTTTCAACAGCCTGCCCGTATGCTGTCCCGGGAACTTTCCTCAGCGCACAGCAAACGCATCGCCCGGGTGATAGAGCGGATCAATGCCAGTTATTCCCGCCGTATTACGCTTGCGGAAATCGCCGCGAGTGAATATGTCTCTGAAGCCTGGCTCTCTCGTCTCTTTCGCAAGGAGGTGGGGATCAGTTTCATGCAGTACATCACCCACCTGCGGCTGGAAAAGGCGGCCGACGCTCTCCGGCTGACGAACCGACCGCTGCACCAGATTGCGCTTGAGCAGGGTTTCGCCAGCACGCGTATGATGAGCGATCGGTTCAGGCGTGTTCACAATATGTCCCCGGGTGAGTTTCGTAAGGCCCGGCGCCAGCACCCGGAGGCGGCACGTATTCGGACGGACAGGCGTGAGCAGCGCTATCCGGTCGCCGTGGACAAGCTGTTTAGCCTGATCAATGAACCGGTGGCGCGCGGTTGGGGAGCCTCGCCGCTCATCGTTCATCCGCAGCAGGAGCAGAGCCTGGATCTTGAGCAGCTTAATCCTCTTTCTGCCTCGCTGCGCCGTATGCGGGTGGTCATTACCCTGCGTGAACTCGACGATTTGCTGCGTGAGGACGTCCGACAAAATCTGGAGGCGATAAATGAGGCCATTCCCATTGAGGGAATTGATATCGCCGAACCTTTTCTCAGCAGTCGTCTGTTTGCCACCGGGTGGGATGACCCCCAGATGGCGGGCTACGCCTGCTGGTACAATCTGCATCAGCTCTTCACCTGGCTGGCAAAAAAGCAGTGGACGGTGCTACTGCACACCGGCGTAACGACCCGTCGCGATCTTCTTACCCGTTTTTTACAACAGTCGGTTAATCATTTTTCGCCAGAGATCACCGCGGGCTGGCACTTCGTCATGCACTGGTCAACACAGGCGAGTGAGGAGACCCGGGAGCAGGTCTGGCTGGCCCAGCAAAAGGCAATACGAACTTATCTTCCGCAGGCAAAGTTTGGTTTATGGCACCGATTTGCCCCCGTCAGCGCGGGCGTAAGCGACGATACCCTGTTCAGTTCAGCCATCCTGATGCAGGCCGATTTTCTTGCCTGTTCGGCCGATGCCAATGAGCTTCTCGATCCCGCGCAACTGGGGGCAACCCCTCTCTCCTCAACGGAAAATTATCCGATACTGAAGGTCCGCCAGATCCTCGCTGCCCTTCGCTTGCGTAAATGTTCGCTTCCCGTCTGGCTTCTCTCCTGGAATACCCTCACCGGCAACACGCGGGCGACAAACGGCTGGTTTTTTCGTGGGGCGTTGCTGATGCAGAACCTGCTCGGGCTTTCGGAGCAGGTCTGGCTGGCGGGATTCTGGCTCAATTCGGGCCTTCAGGGAGAAGCCCGTGCGAACAACACCATCGATACATCAAGCCTGGCGCTACAGTATAACCATGGTCTGCCGCGTCCGGTTTATTGGGTACTCTGGCTCTGGCAACGTCTGCGGGGCGAGGTGCTGGTCAATGATAAGCGTGTCCTGCTTACGCGCCATCTCAATGGTTATCAGCTGTTGCTGCGTAATGTGGTGGTTTTTAATCCGCTGCTTTCCAGTGAAGAAGCATTCATCCAGCGTTTTCGCCAGCAGTATCATTTACACCTGAAGGGAATGTGCGGTAAATGGCGAATTAAATGTCATCTGTTTGATCAGCACAACGGCGCGCTCTATCCGTTACTTGAAGGGGTTGGCAGCGAAAGCGGCCCTGATGAAGAGATGTGGCGCTGGATAGCGCATAAAGCGCGTCCAACGCTTTCCGTACGCGATGAACGCCTTTATGACGGCTGGCAACTGAGTGAATCACTGGAGAGTAATGCGCTGGTGCTCTACGAGTTTACGCCGCTCGTGCCTCGTGAGGCCGCAACGGAGGAGATTCACTCCCCGCGGTAGACGCAGCCTGCCGTGCAGGTCTCTTTGATCATCACCGCGCTCAGCAGCGGCACCAGCGGTTTCATCTGATCCCAAATCCATTTCGCCAGCACTTCGCTGGTCGGGTTTTCAAGGCCCGGAATATCATTCAGGTAGTAGTGATCGAGACGATCGTAGGTCGGCTTAAACGCAGCCTTCAGTTCGGCAAAGTCCATGATCCAGCCCGTATGGGGATCGACTTCACCGGTGATTTCAAGACGCACCATAAACGAGTGTCCATGCAGGCGGCCACATTTGTGCCCGGCAGGAACGTGTGGAAGGTGGTGTGCGGCTTCGAAGGTGAAATCTTTAAACAGTGTGGTGGACATCATAGCTCTCAGGAATGCGGAAAAAACCGCCGCATAGTACCGGAAAGCACAATTTTTATCATTAACTAAAACGGCTTTGAACGGTCACCGCCTCGTATTCATGGTGTTTATCGGCCTTTATTGTTTTATTTCAGATAGTTATTTAATCGCTTTTATCGTTAAGAACGATAACTAAAACAGGTTAGTCCATTTGGTTATTTATTATTTCCATCCCTTCTTTAATTGTTATTATCCCCGCCGTTAACCTTATCTTCAGTTTGGATTTATTCGCTTAAAGTCCGCTTTGCTACTGGAACATAACGACGCATGACAACACAGGCCCCACCTTCAAATTTGCTTCCCCTTAACCCGGAGCAACTGGCGCGCCTCCAGGCCGCGACTTCCGATTTTTCACCCACCCAGCTCGCCTGGGTCTCCGGCTATTTCTGGGGAATGCTCAATCAGCAGCCGGGTGCTGTGGCTGGCGTCCCGCCAACGGCCGTTGAAATTCCTGCCATCACGCTTATCTCCGCTTCGCAAACGGGTAATGCCCGTCGTGTGGCCGAAGCGCTGCGTGATGACCTGCTCGCCGCGAAGCTGAACGTCAACCTGGTCAACGCCGGGGATTATAAATTCAAACAGATCGCGTCAGAAAAACTGCTGGTGGTGGTGGCGTCAACGCAGGGGGAAGGTGAGCCTGCGGAAGAAGCCGTCGCGCTGCATAAGTTCCTGTTCTCGAAAAAAGCGCCCAGGCTGGAGGGCACCGCCTTTGCCGTCTTCGGCCTCGGTGATACGTCCTATGAATTTTTCTGCCAGTCCGGTAAAGACTTCGACAGCAAGCTGGCGGAGCTGGGTGCAGAGCGCCTGCTGGATCGCGTAGACGCTGATGTCGAATACCAGGCCGCCGCCGCCGAATGGCGGACGCGCATCGTTGAGGTGCTGAAGGCCCGCGTCCCGAAAGAGACGCCAGCGCAAGCCGCCGTTACCGCAGCGGGCACCGTCAACGAAATCCACACCAGCCCTTACACGAAAGAGGCGCCGCTGACGGCGAGCCTGTCGGTAAACCAGAAAATCACGGGCCGTGATTCGGAAAAAGACGTGCGCCATATCGAAATCGATCTCGGTGACTCCGGCCTGCGTTATCAGCCTGGCGATGCGCTGGGCGTCTGGTATCAGAACGATCCGGCGCTGGTGAAAGAGCTGGTCGAGCTGCTGTGGCTGAAAGGCACGGAGCCGGTCCAGGTGGAAGGTAAAACCTTACCGCTCTCTGAGGCGCTTCAGTGGCATTTCGAGCTGACGGTGAACACCGCCAATATCGTTGAAAACTACGCCACCTTAACGCGCAGCGAGTCCCTTCTGCCGCTGGTGGGGGACAAGGTGAAGTTACAGCATTACGCCGCGACGACGCCGATTGTCGACATGGTGCGTTTCTCCCCGGCACAGCTGGATGCCGACGCGCTGATCGGCCTGCTGCGTCCGCTGACGCCGCGTCTTTACTCCATCGCCTCTTCACAGGCGGAAGTGGAAAACGAAGTCCACATCACCGTTGGCGTGGTGCGTTACGACATCGAAGGCCGCGCGCGGGCGGGCGGGGCGTCGGGCTTCCTGGCCGACCGCGTGGAAGAAGAGGGCGAGGTGTGCGTCTTTATCGAACACAACGACAACTTCCGCCTGCCGGCAAACCCGGAAACGCCGGTGATCATGATTGGCCCGGGCACCGGCATCGCACCGTTCCGCGCCTTTATGCAGCAGCGTGCAGCGGACGAGGCGCCGGGTAAAAACTGGCTGTTCTTCGGCAACCCGCATTTTACTGAAGATTTCCTCTACCAGGTTGAATGGCAGCGCTACGTCAAAGAGGGCGTGCTGACCCGCATCGATCTGGCCTGGTCCCGCGATCAGAAAGAAAAAGTATACGTACAAGACAAACTGCGCGAACAGGGCGCAGAGCTGTGGCGCTGGATCAATGACGGTGCCCACATTTATGTCTGCGGCGACGCCAATCGCATGGCGAAAGACGTTGAGCAGGCACTGCTGGAAGTGATTGCCGAATTCGGCGGTATGGATGCCGAAACGGCGGATGAATTTTTAAGTGAGTTGCGCGTAGAGCGCCGTTATCAGCGAGATGTCTACTAATGAGCGAAAAACATCCTGGCCCACTGGTGGTCGAAGGCAAACTGTCTGATGCCGAGCGCATGAAGGTAGAGAGCAACTACCTGCGCGGTACCATTGCCGAAGATTTAAATGACGGCCTGACCGGCGGTTTCAAAGGCGACAACTTTCTGCTGATCCGTTTCCACGGTATGTACCAGCAGGACGACCGCGATATCCGCGCCGAACGTGCCGAACAGAAGCTGGAGCCGCGTCATGCGATGCTGCTGCGCTGCCGCCTGCCGGGTGGCATCATCACCACCAAACAGTGGCAGGCGATTGACAAGTTTGCCGGTGAAAACACGATTTACGGCAGCATCCGTCTGACTAACCGTCAGACCTTCCAGTTCCACGGCATTCTGAAGAAAAACGTCAAGCCGGTGCACCAGATGCTGCACTCCGTGGGGCTGGACGCGCTGGCGACCGCCAACGACATGAACCGTAACGTGCTTTGCACCTCGAACCCGTATGAGTCCGAGCTGCACGCCGAAGCGTACGAGTGGGCGAAGAAGATCTCCGAGCACCTGCTGCCACGCACGCGTGCCTATGCGGAGATCTGGCTCGATCAGGAGAAAGTCGCGACCACGGACGAAGAGCCGATCCTCGGTCAGACCTACCTGCCGCGCAAATTCAAGACCACGGTGGTTATCCCGCCGCAGAACGATATCGACCTGCACGCCAACGACATGAACTTCGTGGCGATTGCCGAAAATGGCAAGCTGGTCGGCTTTAACCTGCTGGTGGGCGGCGGTTTGTCCATCGAGCATGGGAACAAGAAAACCTACGCCCGCACCGCGAGCGAGTTCGGCTTCCTGCCGCTGGAGCACACGCTGGCCGTGGCTGAGGCGGTGGTTACTACCCAGCGCGACTGGGGCAACCGTACCGACCGTAAAAACGCGAAAACCAAATACACCCTGGAGCGTGTAGGCGTCGAGACGTTCAAAGAAGAAGTGGAGCGTCGCGCGGGGATCAAGTTTGAGCCGATCCGCCCTTACGAATTCACCGGTCGCGGCGATCGCATTGGCTGGGTGAAAGGTATCGATAATAAATGGCACCTGACGCTGTTTATTGAAAACGGTCGTATTCTGGATTATCCGGGCCGCCCGCTGAAAACCGGTCTGCTGGAAATTGCTAAGATCCATAAAGGCGAGTTCCGCATTACCGCCAACCAGAACCTGATTATTGCCGGCGTGCCGGAAAGCCAGAAGGCGAAGATCGAGAAGCTGGCGCGCGATCATGGGTTGATGAATGCGGTTAAACCGCAGCGTGAAAACTCGATGGCCTGCGTGTCGTTCCCGACCTGCCCGCTGGCGATGGCCGAAGCGGAACGTTTCCTGCCGTCCTTCACTGATAAAGTGGAAGCGATTCTGGAAAAGCACGGTATTCCGGACGAGCATATTGTTATGCGCGTCACCGGCTGCCCGAACGGCTGCGGTCGCGCGATGCTGGCCGAGCTGGGTCTGGTGGGCAAAGCGCCGGGTCGTTACAACGTGCACCTTGGCGGCAACCGTATGGGGACGCGCATTCCGCGTATGTACCGTGAAAATATTACGGAACCGGAAATTCTTGATTCCATCGACGAGCTTGTCGGGCGCTGGGCGAAAGAGCGCGAAGCGGGTGAAGGCTTCGGCGACTTTACGGTGCGTGCGGGCATCATTCGCCCGGTGCTCGATCCCGCAAGGGATTTCTGGGAGTAACGCATCCTTTGCCCGGTGGCGCTTCGCTTACCGGGCCTACGGGTTTTGTAGGCCGGGCAAACGCAGTGCCGCCCGGCAAAACAGGCAAACGAGGTTCTTATGTCCGTACTCGATCTAAACGCCCTAAATGACCTGCCAAAAGTCGAACGCATTCTGGCCCTGGCAGAAACCAACGCCCAGCTGGAAAAACTCGACGCCGAAGGGCGCGTGGCGTGGGCGCTGGAAAACCTGCCGGGTGACTATGTGCTGTCGTCAAGCTTTGGCATCCAGGCGGCGGTCAGCCTGCACCTGGTGAATCGGATCCGCCCGGACATTCCGGTGATCCTCACCGATACCGGCTATCTGTTCCCGGAGACCTACCAGTTTATTGACGAGCTGACGGACAAGCTCAAGCTGAACCTCAAAGTTTACCGCGCGACGGAAAGCGCGGCCTGGCAGGAGGCGCGCTACGGCAAGCTGTGGGAACAGGGCGTTGAGGGCATTGAGAAATACAATGAGATCAACAAGGTCGAGCCGATGAACCGGGCGCTGAAAGAGCTGAACGCTCAGACCTGGTTCGCGGGCCTGCGCCGCGAGCAGTCCGGGAGCCGGGCAACGCTGCCGGTGCTGGCGGTGCAGCGCGGCGTGTTCAAAGTGCTGCCGATCATCGACTGGGATAACCGCACGGTGTACCAGTATCTGCAAAAGCACGGGCTGAAGTACCATCCGCTGTGGGATCAAGGCTACCTGTCGGTAGGCGACACCCACACCACGCGTAAATGGGAACCGGGAATGGCGGAAGAAGAGACGCGATTCTTTGGGCTGAAGCGCGAGTGCGGGCTGCACGAAGGGTAATGTTTTTTCGCCCGGTGGCGCTGCGCTTACCGGGCCTACAACGGCACAAAACGTAGGCCCGGTAAGGCGTAGCCGCCACCGGGCTTAACGACATCAGGCTTTCCCCGCTTTCGCCAGCTCCTTCACCAGCGGCAGCATCACTTTCACGACATCCCGGCTGCGGTGCTCAATCCGCTGCGGCAGCGCTTTATCAATGTGCTGCTGATTATCCAGCCGCACATCATGCCAGCTGGTCCCGTCCGGAAAGGCTTTCGATTTGCTGCGCTGCTGATAGCCATCTTTTTTGCCCAGCGCCCAGTTCGTCGCCTCGACGTAAAGCACCGGAATGCCCGCCTTATCAAACACTTCACCGTCATTACAGCAGCCTGTGCCTTTAGGATACTGCGGGTTACCGCCCGGATTTGTCGCGGCATAGACGCCATGCGTGCGGGCAAGCGCCAGCGCGCGGTCGCGGGTGAGTTTACGTACGCTGCTCGGCGTGCTCTGTCCGCTATTAAAATAGAGCTTATCCCCCACGATCAGATTATCGAGGTTAATCACCAGCAACGTATTTTTCTTCTCCTCAGCGCTCATGCGCTTAAGGAGATTCTCAGCGCCGAGTTTTCCTTCTTCTTCGCCGCTGGTCGCAACAAAGCGAATGCTGTATTTCGTCGGAATATTCTTCAGGCGTTCGGCCAGCTCAAGCATCACGCCCAGACCCGCCGCATTGTCATCCAGTCCCTGAAGCGTCAGCCCGCCGAGGTTATTATCGACATCGGCGTCGCTCAACGGCGTGTAGGTATCAAGGTGCGCCATAATAATAATCTGCTCAGCCGCCTTTCCTTCGTGCGCCGCAATGACCGTGCTGCCGGTTACGTTATGCCAGTTCTGCGTTTTATTGCGTGTGGTATAGATGTAGCGGCTGTGGAAAGCGCGAATGTCGCTCTCATAGCCCATATCCGCAAACTGCTGACGAATATAGTCTGCCGAGAGCATCTCGGCTGGGGTTCCGGTCATACGGCCCGGAAAGACCGTCGCAATATGCCGCGCCTGCATACTGGCTATTTCACCGTAAGATTGATTTTTTGCCTGAGCCGGAAGGATAAAGCAAACGCCGAGCGCCAGGGCAACGAATCGGTGGCGCATTGCGGAAAACATAGTGAGTCCTTAAAAACAGAGCAAAATTTTAACCCGCATAGTATGAAACTGTGATCGGGTAGACACAATTTGAATTGCTCCTAAATGCCCGAAATTTCGCGTGTTAAGCATTTTTTGATATTTGCTTTTCCACGGCGTTATTCCATTGAGTAACTACTCATTCCAATTCGTAATTTCATTCGATCTAAGCCGCCCCCTATAGTCCCTTTATTCGTGGTTGTTAGTGAGTTGTTGCCTGTGGACTATCTCCCCCTTTTTGCTGCCTTAAAAGACCGACCGGTACTGGTTGTCGGGACGGGTGAAATTGCCGATCGCAAAATCGCCTTCCTGCAACGCGCCGGGGCGCAGGTGCAGATCGTTGCAGAGGCGGATTTTGAAGAGTCTAAGATCGACAGCGTGGTGCTGGTGATTGCGGCAACCGAAGATCGGGCGCTCAACCGCCGCATCTCCGACGCAGCTCAGGCCCGTCACCGTCTGGTGAACGTGGTAGACGACCAGCCGTTATGTTCATTTATCTTCCCGTCGATTGTCGACCGCTCGCCGCTGCTGGTGGCGATCTCCTCCGGCGGCACCGCCCCGGTGCTGGCGCGCGTGCTGAGAGAAAAAATCGAAGCGCTGCTGCCGACCAGCCTCGGACGCATGGCGGAGAAGGCCAGCTACTGGCGCAACCATTTGAAAACGCGTCTGACCAGCGTGACGGAACGCCGTCGCTTCTGGGAGCGTGTGTTTCGCGGCCGCTTTGCCAGCCTGATGCAGGCCGGTAACGAGACGGCGGCGCAACAAATTCTCGAAGACGAACTGGATAACCCCGGCAGTACGGGCGGGGAGATCATTCTGGTGGGCGCCGGGCCGGGCGATGCCGGGCTGCTCACGCTGCGTGGCCTCCAGGTTCTTCAGGATGCGGATGTCGTGTTCTATGACCACCTGGTCACCGACGGTATTCGCGAGCTGATCCGCCGTGACGCGGAGCAAATTTGCGTCGGCAAACGTGCCGGCGAGCACTCCGTGCCCCAGCACGACACCAACCAGATGCTGATTGCCGCCGCGAAAGCGGGCAAGACCGTGGTGCGCCTGAAAGGGGGCGACCCGTTTATCTTCGGTCGTGGTGGCGAGGAGTTGCAGGCGGCAGCCGAAGCGGGCGTCCCGTTCCAGGTGGTTCCCGGCATTACGGCGGCGTCTGCCGTCACGGCCTACGCCGGTATTCCGCTGACCCATCGCGATTACGCCCAGAGCGTGACCTTTGTGACCGGGCACTATAAAGCCGACAGCACGCCGTTTGACTGGTCGCATCTCGCCCAGAGCCGACAAACGCTGGCGATTTATATGGGCACGATGAAAGCGGCTGACATCAGCGAACAGCTTATTCAGCACGGTCGCGATGCGACGACGCCGGTAGCGGTGATCTCCCGCGGGACACGCGTCGATCAGCATGTCGCCATCGGCACCTTACAAGACCTTGCAACCCTGGCGAAAGACGCCCCAATGCCCGCCCTGATCGTGGTGGGAGAAGTGGTGCAGCTGCACAGCACGCTCGCCTGGTTCCAACACACAACCGACACAGAAGGCTTTGGCGCTTCTGTTATAAATTTGGCTTAAGGAACGGTTATGGACCAAAAACGACTTACTCACCTGCGGCAGCTCGAAGCGGAAAGTATCCACATTATCCGCGAAGTGGCCGCCGAGTTTTCTAACCCGGTGATGATGTACTCCATCGGTAAAGATTCCAGCGTCATGCTGCACCTGGCGCGTAAAGCGTTTTATCCGGGTACGCTGCCGTTCCCGCTGTTACACGTGGATACCGGCTGGAAATTCCGCGAGATGTACGAGTTTCGTGACCGTACCGCCAAAGCCTACGGCTGCGAGCTGCTGGTGCACAAAAACCCGGAAGGGGTGGCGATGGGCATCAACCCGTTCGTGCACGGCAGCGCCAAGCATACCGACATCATGAAAACCGAAGGGCTGAAGCAGGCGCTGAATAAATACGGTTTTGATGCGGCCTTCGGCGGCGCGCGACGTGACGAAGAGAAATCCCGCGCCAAAGAGCGTATCTACTCTTTCCGCGACCGCTTCCACCGCTGGGACCCGAAAAACCAGCGTCCGGAGCTGTGGCACAACTACAACGGCCAGATCAACAAGGGCGAAAGCATTCGCGTCTTCCCGCTCTCTAACTGGACCGAGCTGGATATCTGGCAGTACATCTATCTGGAAAATATTGAGATCGTTCCGCTGTATCTGGCGGCCGAGCGCCCGGTGCTGGAGCGCGACGGCATGTTGATGATGATCGACGACGATCGCATTGATTTACAGCCGGGCGAAGTGATCAAAAAACAGATGGTCCGTTTCCGTACTCTCGGCTGCTGGCCGTTGACCGGCGCGGTGGAATCCAGTGCGCAGACGCTGCCGGAGATCATCGAGGAGATGCTGGTGTCGACCACCAGTGAGCGACAGGGCCGCGTGATTGACCGCGACCAGGCAGGCTCCATGGAGCTGAAGAAACGTCAGGGTTATTTCTAAGGAGCCGCCATGAATACGACTATTGCCCAACAAATTGCCGATGAAGGCGGCGTAGAAGCTTATCTGCACGCCCAACAGTACAAAAGCCTGCTACGTTTCCTGACCTGCGGCAGCGTGGATGACGGGAAAAGTACCCTGATTGGTCGTCTGCTGCACGACACGCGCCAGATCTACGAAGATCAGCTCTCTTCCCTGCACAATGACAGCAAACGCCACGGCACCCAGGGCGAAAAACTCGACCTGGCGCTGCTGGTGGACGGCTTGCAGGCGGAGCGCGAGCAGGGCATTACCATTGATGTCGCCTATCGCTACTTCTCTACCGAAAAGCGCAAATTTATTATCGCCGATACCCCGGGGCACGAGCAGTACACCCGTAACATGGCGACCGGCGCGTCCACCTGTGACCTGGCGATCCTGCTGATCGACGCCCGTAAAGGTGTGCTGGATCAGACTCGTCGTCACAGCTTTATCTCTACGCTGCTGGGGATCAAACACCTGGTGGTGGCAGTAAACAAAATGGATCTGGTGGACTACAGCGAAGCGCGTTTCGACGAGATCCGCCAGAGCTACCTGACCTTTGCTGAACAGCTGCCGGGCAACCTCGATATTCGCTTTGTGCCGCTGTCGGCGCTGGAAGGGGATAACGTCGCCTCTCAGAGCGCGAACATGCCGTGGTACAGCGGCCCGACGCTGCTGGAAGTGCTGGAAACCGTTGAAATTCAGCGCGTGGTCGATACCCAGCCGATGCGCTTCCCGGTGCAGTACGTGAACCGTCCGAACCTCGATTTCCGCGGCTTCTCCGGTACTCTCGCTTCAGGCTCCGTGAAGGTGGGTCAGCGCGTCAAGGTGCTGCCATCCGGCGTGGAATCGACCATCGCCCGTATCGTCACCTTTGATGGCGATCTGGACGAAGCCGGGGCAGGTGAAGCGGTAACCCTGGTACTGAAAGACGAAATTGATATCAGCCGCGGCGACCTGCTGGTCGACGCTCAGGAAACGCTGGCGGCGGTGCAGGGCGCATCCGTGGATGTAGTGTGGATGGCCGAACAGCCGCTGACCGCAGGCCAGAGCTATGACATTAAAATCGCCGGCAAGAAAACCCGCGCCCGCGTGGACGGCATTCAGTTCCAGGTGGACATCAACAACCTGACCCACCGTGACGTGAGCGAGCTGCCGCTGAACGGCATCGGTCTGGTGGATATGACCTTCGACGAGCCGCTGGTGCTGGATCCGTATCAGCAGAATCCGGTGACGGGCGGGCTGATCTTCATTGACCGCCTGACCAACGTCACCGTCGGTGCCGGCATGGTCCGCGAGCCTGACGCACAGGCGAGCGTGACGTCTGAGTTCAGCGCCTTCGAGCTGGAACTGAACGCGCTGGTGCGTAAGCACTTCCCGCACTGGGGCGCACGCGATCTGCTGGGAGGCAAGTGATGGCCGCCCATGATGAGAACGTCGTCTGGCATCCTCATCCGGTCACCGTCGCCCAGCGCGAACAGCTCCACGGTCACCGTGGGGTTGTGCTGTGGTTTACCGGGCTGTCTGGCTCCGGTAAATCCACGGTGGCAGGCGCACTGGAAGAGGCGCTGCATCAGCAGGGGGTGAGCACCTACCTGCTGGACGGCGACAACGTGCGTCACGGCCTGTGCAGCGATTTAGGGTTCAGCGATGAAGACCGTAAAGAGAACATTCGTCGGGTAGGGGAAGTCGCCAGCCTGATGGCGGATGCCGGGCTGGTGGTGCTAACGGCGTTTATCTCACCGCACCGCGCCGAACGTCAGATGGTGCGTGAGCGCGTGGGGCAGAATCGCTTTATTGAAGTGTTTGTGGATACCCCGCTGGCAATCTGCGAAGCGCGCGATCCAAAAGGGCTGTACAAAAAAGCCCGCGCGGGAGAGCTGCGAAACTTCACCGGCATTGACTCGGTTTACGAAGCGCCTGAATCCCCTGAGATTCATCTGGAAGGCCAACAATTGGTAACAAATTTAGTAAGCCAATTATTAGACCTGCTCAGACGGGACGATATTATCAGATCCTGAGACGGTATCGTTCGGGAGCTGTCTTCCCGAGCGATGAGTCACGGTCACAGGATTAGCTATGCGCAACAGTGAAAACTACATGATTACCACCGGGTCGGAACCGTTAACGACCGACGACGAGACGACCTGGTCCTTCCCTGGGGCGATAGTCGGCTTCGTGTCGTGGTTACTGGCGCTGGGTATCCCGTTTTTGATCTACGGTGGTAACACCCTCTTTTTCTTCCTCTATACCTGGCCTTTCTTTCTGGCGCTGATGCCCGTTGCGGTGGTTGTGGGCGTGGCGCTGCACTCCCTTTTCAACGGCAAGCTCCTGTATAGTACGCTCATCACTATCGCCACCGTTGTGGTCATCTTTGGCCTGCTGTTTTTATGGCTGATGGGCTAACTTACGGCATAATTAAAACCCCGCAGTAGAGTCCAGCGGAAAGTTATGGGATGATGATGCCGTTTTTTCAGGGGGCAGGATGGGTAAACTAACGCTGCTGTTGCTGGCTTTGCTGGTCTGGCTGCAATATTCGCTGTGGTTCGGCAAAAACGGACTGCACGACTACAGCCGGGTGAGCGATGACGTCGCGGCACAGCAGGCTACAAACGCCAAACTTAAAGCGCGTAACGATCAACTTTTTGCTGAAATTGATGACCTCAATGGCGGCCAGGAGGCGATTGAGGAGCGCGCACGCAATGAACTCAGTATGACTAAGCCGGGCGAAACGTTTTATCGCCTGGTTCCGGATGCGTCTAAACGCAATCAGGGCTCCGCACAAAACAATCGATAATCAGGCCCAGGATTACGACATGGCAGCAACTTTTTCGGACGTCTGTGCCGTGGTGCCGGCCGCAGGTTTTGGCCGGCGCATGCAGACAGAGTGTCCCAAGCAGTACCTCTCAATTGGTGATAAAACGATCCTCGAGCACGCCGTGGCAGCGCTGCTGGCGCATGCCCGGGTGAAACGCGTGGTTATTGCCATCAGCCCCGGCGATGCGCGTTTTGCGCAGCTCCCGCTGGCACATCATCCCCAGATTACCGTTGTTGACGGCGGCGCCGAGCGGGCCGACTCTGTTCTGGCGGGCATTCAGGCTGCCGGGAACGCTCAGTGGGTGCTGGTGCACGATGCCGCGCGTCCCTGTCTGCATCACGACGATCTGTCACGTCTGCTGGCCCTGAGTGAAACCAGTAACGTGGGCGGCATTCTGGCCGCCCCGGTGCGTGACACCATGAAGCGTGCCGAACCGGGTAAACCGGCGATTGCCCACACCGTCGAGCGCGTGGATTTATGGCACGCGCTGACGCCACAATTTTTTCCCCTCCAATTACTCCACGACTGCTTAACGCGTGCGCTTAAAGAAGGTGCGACCATTACGGACGAAGCCTCGGCACTGGAGTATTGCGGTTTCCACCCAACGCTTGTTGAAGGGCGCGCTGATAATATAAAAGTGACGCGCCCGGAAGACTTACAGCTCGCGGAATTTTATCTTACCCGTACGACCCCTCAGGAGAAGGCATAATGCGTATTGGACACGGTTTTGATGTACACGCCTTTGGCGGCGTTGGCCCAATTATCATTGGCGGCGTGCGCATTCCTTACGAAAAAGGTCTGCTGGCGCATTCTGATGGCGACGTGGCGCTGCATGCGCTGACCGACGCGCTGCTGGGTGCCGCCGCGTTGGGCGACATTGGCAAACTGTTCCCGGACACCGATCCTGCTTTTAAAGGCGCAGACAGCCGCGAACTGCTGCGCGAAGCCTGGCGTCGTATTCAGGCCAAAGGCTACACCCTCGGCAACGTTGATGTGACGATCATTGCTCAGGCACCGAAGATGCTGCCGCACATCCCTCAGATGCGCGTGTTTATCGCTGAAGATCTGGGCTGCCATATGGACGACGTCAACGTCAAAGCGACCACCACGGAGAAGCTGGGCTTTACCGGTCGTGGCGAAGGCATTGCCTGTGAAGCCGTGGCGCTGCTGGTGAAGGCGGTCAAATGACGGATTTCGACAACCTGACGTATCTGCACGGTAAACCGCAGGGCAAGGGTCTGCTGAAAGCCAACCCTGAAGATTTCGTGGTGGTGGAAGATCTGGGTTTTGAGCCGGACGGCGAAGGTGAGCACATCCTGGTGCGCATTCTGAAAAACGGCTGCAACACCCGCTTCGTGGCGGACGCGCTGGCAAAATTCCTCAAAATTCACGCCCGCGAGGTGAGCTTTGCCGGTCAAAAGGATAAGCATGCCGTGACCGAACAGTGGCTTTGCGCCCGCGTGCCCGGCAATGCCATGCCCGATTTAAGCAAATTTGAGCTTGAGGGCTGTAAGGTACTGGAGTATGCCCGCCACAAACGCAAATTGCGTCCGGGAGCGTTGAAAGGCAACAATTTCACGCTGGTGCTGCGTGAAGTGACCGACCGCGATGACGTTGAAAAACGCCTTAAGGCCATTACCGAACGCGGCGTGCCAAACTATTTTGGCGCACAGCGCTTTGGCATTGGTGGCAGCAACCTGCTGGGCGCGCTGCGCTGGGCGCAAAGCAGCGCGCCGGTGCGCGACAGGAATAAACGCAGTTTTTGGTTGTCGGCAGCCCGCAGTGCGTTGTTTAATCAGATTGTGAGCGAACGGCTGAAAAAACCGGACGCGAATCAAGTTGTTGTCGGCGATGCGCTACAATTAGCGGGACGCGGAAGCTGGTTTGTGGCAACGGCCGATGAGATGGCCGATGCCCAGTCGCGCGTGGACGCTAAAGCGCTGATGATTACCGCCGCCTTGCCGGGCTCAGGCGACTGGGGAACCCAGGGCGAGGCGCTGGCCGCTGAGCAGTCAGCGGTGGCGGATGCGCCAGAATTACAATCATTGCTGGTGCGGGAAAAAGTCGAGGCGGCGCGCCGTGCGATGCTCCTCTACCCGCAACAGCTGAGCTGGAACTGGTGGGATGACGTAACCGTCGAGTTACGCTTCTGGCTGCCGGCAGGTAGCTTTGCCACCAGTGTTGTCAGGGAACTTATCAACACGTCGGGTGATTATGCGAATATTGCTGAGTAACGATGACGGGATCCATGCGCCAGGTATTCAGACGCTGGCGAAACACCTCCGCGAATTTGCGGATGTGCAGGTCGTGGCTCCCGATCGTAACCGCAGTGGCGCGTCTAACTCATTGACGCTGGAGTCTTCACTTCGCACCTTTACCTTTGAGAATGGCGATATTGCCGTCCAGATGGGGACGCCGACCGATTGCGTGTTTCTGGGCGTAAATGCGCTGATGCGCCCGCGGCCGGATGTTGTGGTCTCCGGCATCAATGCCGGGCCGAATCTTGGCGATGATGTGATTTACTCCGGCACCGTGGCCGCGGCGATGGAGGGGCGTCACCTGGGGTTCCCGGCGCTGGCGGTCTCGTTAAACGGCCACACCCACTATGACACTGCCGCCGCGGTAACCTGCTCTATTCTCCGTGCGCTTGGCCGCGAGCCGCTGCGTACCGGACGTATCCTCAATATTAACGTGCCGGATCTCCCGCTGGACGAGATTAAAGGGATCCGCGTGACGCGCTGCGGCAGTCGCCATCCGGCCGATCAGGTTATTCCCCAGCAGGATCCGCGCGGCAATACCCTGTACTGGATCGGCCCGCCGGGAGATAAATGCGATGCCGGGCCAGACACCGACTTCGCTGCGGTGGATGAGGGTTACGTTTCCGTTACGCCGTTGCACGTAGATTTAACCGCTTATAGCGCGCATGATGTGGTGTCGGACTGGTTAGATCGGGTCGGAGTGAACGCGCAATGGTAAGTAAACGTGTACAAACTCTTCTGGAACAATTACGCGTACAGGGGATCGCCAACGAGCAGGTGCTGGATGCGCTTGCCCAGGTTCCCCGTGAGAAGTTTGTAGATGAGGCGTTTGAACACAAAGCGTGGGAAAACGTGGCGCTGCCCATCGGGCAAGGCCAGACGATTTCGCAGCCTTACATGGTGGCGCGTATGACGGAGCTTCTGGAGTTAACGCCAGACTCCCGGGTGCTGGAAATTGGCACCGGTTCAGGGTATCAGACCGCGATCTTGGCCCACCTTGTGCACCATGTCTGTTCCGTGGAACGGATTAAAGGCTTGCAGTGGCAGGCGCGCCGTCGCCTGAAACAGCTTGATTTACATAATGTATCGACACGCCACGGCGATGGATGGCAGGGTTGGCAGGCTCGCGCCCCGTTTGACGCCATAATAGTCACGGCCGCGCCACCTGAAATTCCCGCTGCACTTCTCTCGCAGCTGGACGAGGGCGGCATTCTAGTTTTGCCCGTCGGCGATGAGCAGCAGCTTTTAAAGCGCGTTCGTCGACGCGGCGGCGAGTTTATTATCGATACCGTGGAAGCCGTGCGCTTTGTGCCTCTGGTTAAGGGCGAGCTGGCCTGAGACTCGGATTTTTCCAGGGTTATTGAGGCAAATTCAGCGTATGGTGTGGCGCGATAGGTTCGTGCCATCACGGTTATTTTTAAGTCACTGGTAGTTAACACATTCCTGGGGGATAAATGAGCGCGGGAAGCCCAAAATTCACCATCAGCCGTGTTGCGGCATTATCACTGGTTTCGCTCTGGCTGGCAGGCTGTACAAGTTCTGACAATGCACCTGCGCCCGTCAGTTCCGTCAATGGAACCAGCGGCTCGGGTAACACGTCCAGCGGAATGTTGATTACCCCTCCGCCTAAAATGGGCACGTCCACGGCGCAGCAAACTCCGCAGATCCAGCCGGTTCAGCGTCCAGTTACGCAGCCTTCGCAGATTCAGCCAGTGGATCAGCCTGTTCAGACCGAAAATGGCCGCATAGTGTATAACCGTAAGTATGGGAACATTCCGAAAGGTAGCTATACCGGCGGCAGCACCTATACCGTGAAGCGCGGCGATACGCTGTTCTATATTGCCTGGATCACCGGGAACGATTTCCGCGATCTGGCACAGCGAAACAACGTCCAGGCCCCGTATGGTCTGGAAGTCGGGCAAACGCTTCAGGTTGGCAACGCGACGGGGACACCGCTTACGCCAGGCAACACCGTTTCAGCGGCCGACGTAACTGCGCAAAATAACAGCGTCACCCCTGCACAAAAAACCACCACGGTGGTTGCTTCACAACCTGTAATTACGTATTCTGAGGATTCAGGTGATCAGAGTGCTAACAAAATGTTGCCGAATAATAAAGGTACTGCGACTGTTGTCACAGCACCGACTACGGCACCTGTGGTTAGCTCTACTGTACCGACTGCAAGCAGTCAGAATGCCAGCTCGTCAATCACCACCTGGCGCTGGCCAACTGACGGCAAGATTATCGAGAACTTCGCTACCTCTGAGGGGGGCAACAAAGGGATCGATATCGCAGGCAGTAAAGGACAGGCAATCATCGCGACCGCAGACGGGCGCGTTGTCTATGCCGGTAACGCACTGCGCGGTTACGGTAATCTTATTATCATCAAACATAATGATGATTACCTGAGTGCCTACGCCCATAACGACAGTATGCTGGTCCGGGAACAACAAGAAGTTAAGGCGGGGCAAAAAATCGCTACCATGGGTAGCACCGGAACCAGTTCTACACGCTTGCATTTTGAAATTCGTTACAAGGGGAAATCCGTAAACCCGCTGCAATATTTACCGCAGCGATAAATTGATGGGACATGCCAGCCAGGGTGTCTCGTCCAGGGATCACGGGTAGGAGCCACCTTATGAGTCAGAATACGCTGAAAGTTCATGATTTAAATGAAGACGCGGAATTTGATGAGAACGGAGCAGAGGCTTTTGACGAAAAAGCCTTAGTAGAAGAGGAACCCAGTGATAACGATTTGGCTGAAGAAGAGCTGTTATCGCAGGGTGCCACACAGCGTGTGCTGGACGCGACTCAGCTTTACCTTGGGGAGATTGGTTACTCCCCACTGCTAACGGCCGAAGAAGAAGTCTATTTCGCACGTCGTGCTTTGCGTGGTGATGTTGCCTCGCGTCGTCGCATGATCGAAAGTAACCTGCGACTGGTCGTGAAAATTGCCCGCCGTTACGGCAATCGTGGTCTGGCTCTGCTGGATCTGATTGAAGAGGGCAACTTAGGTCTCATCCGCGCAGTTGAGAAGTTTGACCCGGAACGCGGGTTCCGTTTCTCAACCTACGCGACCTGGTGGATTCGTCAGACCATCGAACGGGCTATTATGAACCAGACCCGTACGATCCGACTGCCGATCCACATCGTCAAAGAGTTGAATGTTTATCTGCGTACCGCGCGCGAGTTGTCCCATAAACTGGACCACGAGCCAAGTGCGGAAGAGATTGCAGAGCAACTCGACAAACCGGTTGATGACGTAAGCCGTATGCTGCGTCTCAACGAGCGCATTACCTCGGTTGACACCCCGCTGGGTGGCGACTCCGAAAAAGCGCTGCTGGACATCCTGGCCGATGAAAAAGACAACGGCCCGGAAGACACCACGCAGGACGATGACATGAAACAGAGCATCGTCAAATGGTTGTTCGAACTGAACGCCAAACAGCGTGAAGTGCTGGCACGTCGTTTCGGTTTACTGGGGTATGAAGCTGCGACACTGGAAGACGTCGGTCGTGAGATTGGCCTGACCCGTGAACGTGTTCGTCAGATTCAGGTTGAAGGACTACGTCGCCTGCGTGAAATCCTGCAAGGGCAAGGTCTGAATATCGAAGCGCTGTTCCGCGAGTAAGCAACCATTCGTCAGAAAAGGCCCGTCGTGAGACGGGCCTTTTTTATGTCTTACGGCTGCGCCGTTTCGTGCAGCAAACGCCAGGTGATGTTATCCCCTTCCTGATTAAGCACTGCGGTTGACCAGCGCACGTTGACGGGCTGGCCTGGCCGGGTTTGCGTTTCCCGGTAATGGAGCACTGCGCCGTTGTCCCATGTCTGAAGCGTTGTTAACGCATCAATGTCGATCCTGAGCCCCGGTCGGGTTCCCCGCTGCGCATATAAAAATTGGGCAAGCGCGTGATGATCTAAAGGGTTGCCACTCGGTGGAACCATCAGAAAATCCGGACGGAAACGGGCGAGCAGGGCGTCCCGATCGCCTTCGCCTGCACCTAACCAGTTTTCAAGGGCGACGTGAATGTCGAGGATCTCTTGTTCGAAATGGGTCATGGTTGCTCCTGTTGCAGTTGCGCAAGTAACTGCGTGTTGTTAAGACGGTAGACGTACAGTACGGGCAGTAGGGTGATGACTGCGGCAAAAACAAACATCCCGTGCCAGGCGACCAGCGGCGCGAGATAATCCTGCATGAAGCTCAGCGCCTGCGCCAGCAGCAGAGCGCCCGCAAAAAAGCTCAACTGACGATTCAGATTCCATAGCGCGCTGGCATCGGGCATATCTTCCGGTCGCATCGTCAAAAACGCGCTGCTCTGAGCCGTACTGCTGCAAAGGCTTCCCCCCGCGCCCATCAGCGCAAACGCAACGGCAGGTAGCAGCATTGCCGGGCCGACGTTAACTAAAAGCAGAATGCCCGTCGCCTGCAAAAGGCAACCGATGACCACCAGCGGCCGGGGGCCGATACGGTTGAAATAGCGTCCTGTCGCGGTGATAGCCACAAACGAAGCCACAGACCACGGCAGCATAAGCATGCCCGTTGCGGCGGGCGTCATATTGGCCTCGCTCTGGAGGTAATACATGCCCGTTACGTTCACGCCGATAAAGATGCCGGGTACGCACACATAGATAAGCATGGATAAGCGCAACAGCGGATCCGTCAGCAAAGACAGGTTTACTGTCCTGGTGGTGTTTATCGGCGACGGTTCTGTTTTAAGCCACGCGCAGGCCAAAGCAAAGGTGACAATGGCGACGGGCAGGGTGGCAAAAAATATCCAGCGCCAGCTGAATGTCTGAACCAGCATACCGCCCACAGCCGGTGAGCACGCGGGGGCAAGCAGTGCGACCAGCATCACCGCCGAGGAGAGTCTGGCCCGCTCATGAGGCTTAAATTGTTGCCAGGTCAGCGCCTGACCAACCGGGATCAGTAACCCCCCTCCGGCGCCCTGTACGACTCGCCAGGCAATCAGACTTTCCAGCGAAGATGAGAGACCCGCCGCAACGGAGGCCGCGCTAAAGAGAAGCAGTGAGAGCAGGATAACGCGCTTCGGCCCGACGCGGCGCGTCAGGATACTGCTGAAAGGGATGACTAGCGTCAGCCCGGCAATGTATCCGTTACTTACCCAGGCAAGCGCGGAAGGTGTGGTATTGAAAGCACGAGCCATCGCCGGAAAGGCGATACTGGCAATAAACATGTTTATCAAATCAAGGAAAAAGCCGAGCAGAAAGACGACGGCGATTTTGCTGCGATACGTCATGGAAGTTCCTCCGGTGAGGTGGCGTATCGTATCGGCCCGCGCGTTACGGATAAACGCGACAAAGCACGATATACTGTCAACATTATTTTGACAGTTAACCAGGCAAGCGATGCTTAATTTACAGCGTACGGCGATGTTTATCGCCGTAGCGGACACCGGCAGTTTCACCGCCGCAGCGGAGGCGATGGGGCTGACAAAAGCGGTGGTCAGCTTTCATATTCGTCAGCTTGAAGAGGAGCTGGGCGTCACCCTGTTGCTGCGAACCACCCGACGCCTGACGCTTACCGAGGCGGGGAAGCTCTTTCATCAACGAAGCGTGATGCTGTTACGGGATGCAGAGCGATTGCAGGATGATGTTCGCGCCAACCACGCCGGGCTGACGGGAGAACTGCGGATCACCACCACGCCCGAATATGGCTCGCAGGTGGTGGTGCCTTTGCTGGCTGAATTTAGCCAGTTGCACCCGGACCTTCGCGTGCGGCATGTCTCGTCCTCTTTGCATGCCGATCTTATCGCCGAGCGCTTCGATGTCGCTATCCGGCTCGGCACGCTTGCAGATTCGCGCTACCACGCCGCGTTGATGACCTTCTTCACCATCCTGCCCGTGGCAACGCCAGGCTGGCTGGCAAACCATCCGGTTAACTCGCTGGAGCAGCTGGCGGAAGCGGACTGGATCATTCATGAGCGTTTAACGTCGCCGCTGCGCTGGCAGGTGAGAGGCGTTGATGGGCAGCCGGTTTCCTTTGAGATCAAGAAAGCGCCGCGCCTGTATGCAGACAGCGCCCAGGCGCTGATGGCTTTTACCCTCGCGGGATGTGGAGTGGCGCTGCTGCCGGAGTGGCTGGTGCGAAACGCACTGGATGCAGGGGAACTGGTCTCGCTGTTACCGGCGTACACGTTCGCTCAGCAGGGCATCTATGCCGTTTATCCTGATGCCCGGCATGTGCCCGCGAAAGTGCGAACATTTATTGATTTTATGCGCGTCAGGGTTACTTAATCCTGCATCATCTTTTTAATGAGCGCTGAAAATTGCTCTCGTTCCGCGCCGTTAAGGCGCCCTAAAAACGCCTCATCCACCTCATTTCCAATCGGTTTACTGCTCTCAAGCAGGGCCTCACCTTCGGCCGTCAGAAAGACAAACCGACGGCGCTTGTCCGCCGGATCGTGCTCGCGCCTGACCAGGCCGCGTGCTTCCATGCGGCTCAGCATTTCTGCCAGCGTCGCTTTGGTGCTCACCGCGACTTCAGTCAGGGCAACCTGCTCAATGCCAGGATTTTCAGCAATTGACCGCATCACCGCATACTGTGGCTTTGTCAGTTCGGGCAATGCGTGCTGCCACTGGGCGGTATGCTGTTGAAAAAGCTGACGTAGCAGGTGGAAAGCTTCTTGTCTTAACTCCATGGACACTCCGACGGAAAAATACTCCCTCTATGATAGCCGCTCTCGGGCTGAATTTTAACGCGAGAGTTTTTTAGCGATTAGTGTGATCGTATGCGAACAATCTTGTCAGCAGCAGGATCAAGGCGTAGTTTAATTAATATGTTCGTATACGAACAAACTAATTGAGGTGCTGAATGAGATTGATTGTGGGAATGACGGGCGCAACGGGTGCGCCATTAGGCGTGGCGTTGTTGCAGGCGCTGCGGGAAATGCCGGAGGTGGAAACGCATCTGGTGATGTCGAAGTGGGCAAAAACCACGATTGAGCTGGAAACGCCCTTCACTGCGCATGACGTTGCTGCCCTGGCGGATGTCGTCCATAGCCCGGCCGATCAGGCTGCCACCATCTCCTCCGGCTCGTTTCGCACCGACGGCATGATCGTCATCCCGTGCAGCATGAAAACGCTGGCGGGTATCCGCGCGGGCTACGCCGAAGGGCTGGTAGGGCGTGCGGCAGACGTGGTGCTGAAAGAGGGACGCAAGCTGGTGCTGGTTCCCCGTGAGACGCCGCTCAGCACCATCCATCTCGAGAACATGCTTGCCCTTTCCCGCATGGGCGTGGCGATGGTGCCGCCTATGCCTGCGTACTACAACCACCCGCAAACCGCCGATGACATTACCCAGCATATCGTGACCCGCGTTCTCGACCAGTTCGGTCTGGAGCATAAAAAAGCCCGACGCTGGGAAGGTTTGCAGGCAGCGAAACATTTTTCACAGGAGAATAAAGATGGCATTTGATGATTTGAGAAGCTTCTTGCAGGCGCTCGATGAGCAAGGGCAGCTGCTGAAAATTGAGGAAGAGGTAAACGCTGAGCCGGATTTAGCGGCGGCCGCCAACGCTACCGGGCGCATTGGCGATGGCGCGCCTGCGCTGTGGTTCGATAATATTCGCGGTTTCACCGATGCCCGTGTGGTGATGAACACTATCGGCTCGTGGCAAAACCACGCTATTTCGATGGGGCTGCCGGCGAATACCCCGGTGAAAAAACAGATCGACGAGTTTATTCGTCGCTGGGACAAATTTCCCGTCGCGCCAGAGCGTCGTGCAAACCCGGCCTGGGCGCAGAACACGGTGGACGGGGAAGACATTAACCTGTTCGACATTCTGCCGCTGTTCCGCCTGAACGACGGTGACGGGGGCTTTTATCTCGATAAAGCATGCGTTGTCTCCCGCGATCCGCTCGACCCCGATCACTTCGGCAAGCAGAACGTCGGGATCTATCGTATGGAAGTGAAGGGCAAGCGTAAGCTCGGCCTGCAACCGGTGCCGATGCACGATATTGCGTTGCATCTGCATAAGGCAGAAGAGCGCGGCGAAGACCTGCCAATTGCCATTACGCTGGGTAACGATCCGATCATCACCCTGATGGGCGCCACGCCGCTGAAATACGATCAATCCGAGTATGAGATGGCCGGCGCGCTACGCGAAAGCCCGTATCCGATTGCGACGGCTCCGCTGACCGGTTTCGATGTGCCGTGGGGGTCGGAAGTGATCCTCGAAGGGGTGATTGAAGGCCGGAAACGTGAAATTGAAGGGCCGTTCGGCGAGTTTACCGGGCACTACTCCGGCGGGCGCAACATGACGGTTGTGCGTATCGACAAAGTTTCTTACCGCACCAAACCGATTTTCGAATCTCTCTACCTGGGCATGCCGTGGACCGAAATTGATTATCTGATGGGGCCCGCCACCTGCGTACCGCTCTATCAGCAGCTGAAGGCGGAATTCCCGGAAGTGCAGGCGGTAAACGCCATGTACACCCACGGTCTGCTGGCGATTATCTCCACTAAAAAGCGTTACGGCGGTTTTGCCCGTGCGGTCGGGCTCCGCGCCATGACTACGCCACACGGTCTGGGTTACGTGAAGATGGTGATTATGGTGGATGAAGATGTCGATCCGTTTAACCTGCCGCAGGTGATGTGGGCGCTGTCATCGAAGGTCAATCCGGCAGGCGATCTGGTACAGCTACCGAATATGTCTGTGCTCGAGCTTGACCCCGGCTCCAGCCCGGCGGGGATCACTGACAAGCTGATCATTGATGCCACCACCCCTGTTGCCCCGGACAACCGTGGTCACTACAGCCAGCCGGTACAGGATCTCCCTGAAACCAAAGCCTGGGCCGAAAAACTGACCGCGATGCTGGCGGCACGTCAATAAGGAGGAAAAAATGATTTGTCCACGTTGTGCCGATGAACATATTGAAGTGATGGCAACATCACCGGTGAAAGGTGTCTGGACGGTATACCAGTGTCAGCACTGTCTGTATACCTGGCGCGATACCGAACCGCTGCGCCGTACCAGCCGCGAGCATTACCCGGAAGCGTTCCGCATGACGCAGAAGGATATTGATAAGGCGCCGCAGGTGCCGACGATCCCGCCGCTGCTGTAAAAAAAGCCCGGTGGCGGCTGCGCTTACCGGGCGATAATATTGTGCGGTCCTTTGCCCGGTGGCGCTACGCTTACCGGGCCTACGGGTTTTGTAGGCCGGGTAAGGCGAAGCCGCCACCCGGCAAAAAAGACCGCAGAGAACTAAACCAGACTCTTCAACCGATAAATCCACTCCAGCGCCTGTCGCGGCGTCAGGGAATCCGGGTCGAGATTTTCCAGCGCTTCCACGGCCGGAGAGGTCTCTTCCGGGACCGCCAGCAGTGACATCTGCGTACCATCTATCTGCGTCGCCGCCGCATTCGGTGACAAACTTTCCAGCTCACGCAGTTTCTGACGCGCGCGCTTGATCACCTCTTTCGGCACGCCCGCCAGCGCCGCGACGGCCAGGCCATAACTCTTGCTTGCCGCGCCGTCCTGCACCGTGTGCATAAAGGCGATGGTGTCGCCGTGCTCAAGCGCATCAAGGTGGACGTTAGCCACGCCTTCCATTTTCTCTGGCAGCTGTGTCAGTTCGAAATAGTGCGTTGCGAACAGCGTCAGCGCCTTGATTTTATTTGCCAGACTTTCCGCGCACGCCCAGGCCAGGGACAGGCCGTCATAGGTGGAGGTACCGCGTCCTACTTCGTCCATCAACACCAGACTGTTCTCTGTCGCGTTATGCAGAATGTTGGCGGTTTCGGTCATCTCGACCATAAAGGTAGAGCGACCGCTCGCCAGATCGTCCGCCGCACCCACACGGGTGAAGATACGGTCGATAGGGCCAATCTCAACCTTCTGCGCCGGAACGTAGCTGCCGATGTAGGCGAGCAGCGCGATAAGGGCTGTCTGGCGCATATAGGTGCTTTTACCGCCCATGTTGGGGCCGGTAATGATCAGCATTCTTCGCTGCGGTGACAGGTTCAACGGGTTGGCAATAAACGGTTCGTTCAGCACCTGCTCAACCACCGGGTGGCGGCCTTCGGTAATGCGAATGCCGGGTTTGTCAGTAAAGGTCGGACAGGTGTAATTCAGCGTATCGGCGCGCTCGGCCAGGTTTACCAGGACATCCAGCTCGGCCAGCGCAGCGGCGCTCAGTTGCAGGTCAGCCAGGTGCGGCATCAGGATGTCGAACAGCTCGTCATACAGCTGTTTCTCCAGCGCCAGCGCTTTACCTTTCGACGTGAGCACTTTGTCTTCGTACTCTTTCAGCTCGGGAATAATGTAGCGCTCGGCATTTTTCAGCGTCTGGCGGCGAACGTAGTGAATAGGTGCCAGGTGGCTCTGCCCACGGCTGATCTGGATATAGTAACCGTGTACCGCGTTGTAGCCGACTTTCAGGGTGTCGAGCCCCAGACGTTCACGCTCGCGGATTTCCAGCTTATCCAGATAATCCGTCGCGCCATCGGCCAGCGCACGCCATTCGTCCAGCTCTTCGTTGTAACCCGGAGCAATAACCCCGCCATCCCGCACCAGAACAGGCGGCGCATCAATGATGGCGCGTTCCAGCAGTTCGCGAAGCTCGGTAAATTCGCCCATGGTTTCGCGCAGCTTCTGCACTGGCGCGCTGTCGATCTCTCCCAACTGAGCACGCAGTTCCGGCAACTGCTGGAACGCGTGACGCATACGGGCAAGATCGCGTGGACGCGCGGTGCGCAGTGCCAGGCGCGCCAGGATACGCTCAAGATCACCCACCTGACGCAGCACCGGCTGCAAGTCGGTGTAACGATCCTGCAATGCGGCAATGGTTTGCTGGCGGCCGATCAGCGTGTCGGTATTGCGGATCGGCATATGCAGCCAGCGTTTGAGCATACGGCTGCCCATGGGGGTAACCGTGCTGTCGAGAACCGACGCCAGCGTATTTTCCATGCCGCCAGCGAGGTTCTGAGTGATCTCCAGGTTGCGGCGCGTGGCGGCATCCATGATGATGCTGTCCTGCTGACGCTCCATGGTAATGGAACGGATATGGGGCAGGGCGGTACGCTGCGTATCCTTAACGTACTGCAACAGGCAGCCTGCGGCACACAGCCCGCGCGGGGCGTTTTCTACGCCAAAGCCAATCAAATCTCGCGTGCCAAATTGCAGGTTCAGCTGCTGGCGCGCGGTATCAATTTCGAACTCCCACAGTGGGCGACGACGCAGGCCGCGGCGACCTTCAATCAGCGCCGTCTCGGCGAAATCCTCTGCATAAAGCAGTTCTGCCGGATTGGTGCGCTGTAGTTCAGCCGCCATGGTTTCACGGTCAGCCGGTTCACTCAGGCGAAAACGACCGGAGCTGATATCCAGCGTGGCGTAGCCAAACCCTTTACCGTCCTGCCAGATCGCCGCCAGCAGGTTATCCTGGCGCTCCTGAAGCAGGGCCTCATCGCTGATGGTTCCCGGCGTCACGATGCGTACGACCTTGCGCTCAACGGGGCCTTTCGACGTGGCCGGGTCGCCAATTTGTTCGCAGATAGCGACAGACTCACCCTGGTTCACCAGCTTCGCCAGATAGTTTTCAACCGCGTGATGCGGGATACCTGCCATCGGGATGGGCTCGCCTGCTGACGCGCCACGTTTCGTCAGGGAAATGTCGAGCAGCTGAGACGCACGTTTCGCATCGTCATAAAAAAGCTCGTAAAAATCGCCCATACGGTAAAACAGCAAAATTTCCGGATGCTGTGCCTTCAGCTTCAGGTACTGCTGCATCATTGGCGTATGCGCGTCGAAATTGTCGATTGTGCTCATGGAGTTATGATATCCATTTCTTTGAAAATATTACGCTTTGAGCGGCTCAATGGCCGATTGTTCCTTCTATTGTCGCATGAAAAAAAGGTGCGGCGCAGAAAAAAGTCACGACTTTACGAGGCATCTTCCACCATTAATTCAATAATGATTTTCCCGTGCTCGACGCCCACCCGAACCTGCGAGTTGGTGGTAAATCCCGCTTGCTCAAGCCAGTCGCCTTTCAGGCTCAGCGCTGCGTGTACGCTGTAGCGTTTTGGAATTTTCGTTTTACGGTCTTCATGACGTTTTCTGAAGTAACCCACTTTCAAGTGACGATAGGGTTTGGCGATCGCGATCTCTTGCATAAGCGCTCCGGTGAATGCGGTCAAAGGTGGTTATTTATGCCTGTATAAAATACCAGTAAAACGCAGCGGGGGGCGGGGTAATTCTGGAAGGGCGCTTCAGAAAATGGAATGCAATGACTGAAAATGTGCGGATAAAAGGGTATTATAAATGCACTTTATTGTTGAGGATGACGTTATGTCCGGTAAACGTATTTCACGAGAAAAAAAGACGATCGCCAGAATGATCGCCCTGTACGAAAACAGGTGTCCGCACGCCATAAAAGAAGAGGGGCACTATTCGGCGCTCAAGGCTTATGCCGATAAGCGGCTGGATAAATGCGTGTTTGGTGAGGAAAAACCTGCCTGCAAACAGTGCCCTGTGCACTGTTATCAGCCCGCCCGACGGGAAGAGATGAAGCAGGTGATGCGCTGGGCAGGGCCACGTATGTTATGGCGCCATCCGATTCTGACCATCCGTCATCTGATCGACGATCGCCGTCCGGTTCCGGAATTACCCGAAAAGTATCGGCCCAAAAAATAACCGGCTCCGCGCCGCAGTGGGCGACAAATTACGCGCAGGGCGACGTCGCCGGAATGACGGGTTAATTCAGACTCTCTTTATCGATTCCCAGACGCTTCATGCGCGAGAGCAGGGTGGTACGCTTCAGCCCCAGCCGTTGCGCCGCACCTTTCGGTCCGGCTACCACGCCGTTGGTCTCCTTCAGCACTCGCATAATGAGCTGATATTCATCTTCTCCCTCTTTCGCAAGCTCGGTTGCGGTCACGGTCGTTTCAGAGAGAGTAACCTCTGGCAGGGAGAGCTGGAGCACGTTCCCGCGGGTCAGCAGGACCGCGCGTTCAATGACGTTTTCCAGCTCGCGCACGTTCCCCGGCCACTCCATCGCCGAGAGTGTGCGTAGCGTTTCGGCAGGAATACTGTCGATATTTCGCCCCATCCGGCGGGCAATCTTCGCGGTAAAGGCTTTCACCAGCAGCGGAATATCTTCCGGGCGCTCGCGCAGCGGCGGCAGGCAGATCGGGAAGACGTTCAGGCGATAGTAAAGATCGCTGCGAAACTCGCGGTCGGCGACCATTTTTTTCAGATCGCGATTGGTGGCGGCAATCAGACGCACGTCGGTCTGGATCAGCTTGTTGCTGCCGAGGCGCTCGAACTCCTGCTCCTGCAAAACGCGCAGCAGCTTGGGCTGAAGCTCCAGCGGCATATCGCCCACTTCGTCGAGGAACAACGAGCTTTTATCCGCCAGTTCAAAACGGCCCAGCCGCTGGCTGCTGGCGCCGGTAAAGGCGCCGCGCTCGTGGCCGAACAGGTCGCTTTCCAGTAAGCCCGCAGGCATCGCCGCGCAGTTCATCTTCACCATCCGGCGGCTATTGCGGTTGCTCAGGTTGTGGATCGCCCGGGCAATCAGCTCTTTCCCGGTACCGGTTTCACCGAGGATCAGCACCGTGCTGTCGCTCTGCGCCACCATTTCCACCTGCTTAAGGACGCTGTACATGGCATCGCTGCGTCCGATGATTTCGCCAAACTCGCTGTCCACGTTGTTGAGCTGCTCGGTCAGCGCCAGGTTTTCGTCCACCAGCCGCTCCTTCAGGCGATGGATCTCCTGATAGGCGAGGGCGTTATCCAGCGCAATGGAGATACGCTCGGCGATCTGGCGCAGCAGCTTCAGGTTGGCGGTGGTAAATACGGCTTCATCGCACTGCGCCAGTTTAAGCACGCCGAGCATGGTGTTGCCGGACATCAGCGGCAGCAGGCACAGGGTCTGGATCTTGTTGCCCCAGGTGTTGAACAACATCCGCTCGTAGGGGGCTACCGGATCCTGTTCATTGAGATTGAGCAGCAGGATCTCTTTGCTTTTAAATACCCGCTCGGACAGCGTTCCCGCTTCGTCCACTTCGCTCTGCTCGTGCGCCGGGTTGGCTTCATCAAGGTAGTGGGTGGAGTAGATGTTCAGCTTGCCTTTCCGGTTGCCGCGTAGCGCAATGCTGATGGCATCGATTTTAAAATAGTGATGGATCTCTTTTGACACTTCGCTGACCAGCTCATCCATGTCCAGGCGGGAGAGCACGGCGTTGGTGATGGCAACCAGAATGCGGAAGTTATCGCGCTCGCGGCTCAGCAGGTCGTAGTCCACGTTATTGGTGACGCGGCTTTGGATCTGCTCCGCGACAACGGCCACAATCTGGGTAAAGGTGTGCAGGCGTTCGTACTCCGCCTCGCTCCAGGGCTGGTCGGTATCGCGGATAAACTCGCAGCCGCCAAAAATTTGCCCTTCCACCGCCAGCGGCAGCATGCTGTAGTGGCCGAACGGGTGGTAAAGATTGCTCTCTGCCAGCTTCGGCCAGGCCTGGCGAAACTGGTCAAAATTGCAGTGCAGCGCTTCCGGGCGGGAGAGGATACGCCGCACCGGGCCGTGGGCCAGAAACGTTTCATCTTCATATTCGAAGATTTTGCCGTTATCACGCGTTGAGAAATAGCTCGCGCGGTGGGTTGCGCTATGCCAGAGCACAATGGCGGCGCTGTCCGCCAGCGCTGATTGCCTGACCAGCCGCGTCAGGGCATCGCTCAGCGCGCCGAGATCGGGCTGTTGTAAAAGTGTGCGCGTGATGTCAAACAGGCCCTGCTGTCCAAGATCGCTCATCGGTGTATACGGCATTGTTGCTTTCCAATAGAAACTGGCAAAAAGAGAAATTCAGCGCTGACCGCTTTTGGCGCGGTCTAGCAAATTCGGGGTAACGGTTCAGCGTGCGGCAGATCCAGCGTGCGCTTCACGCCGTAAAGCCCGGTCAGGCGCACCCCTTTGCGCTCAACCACGTCGCCGATGATGGCCGCGTCTTTCCCTAAAGGATGCGCGCGCAGCTGTGCAAGTACGGCTTCCGCCGCCGCGCGTTCCACGCCGATCACCAGCTTGCCCTCGTTGGCAAAGTTAAGCGGGTCTAGCCCTAATAGCTCGCACAGCCCACGTACGGCGGGCTTAACGGGCAGGCCGCGCTCGGTCAGCTCCATTCCGCAGCCGCAGCTTGCCGCGAACTCGTGCACGACGGCATTCACGCCGCCCCGTGTGGCGTCGCGCAGGGCTTTTACGCCCGGCATGTCGCGCAGCGTCTGGATCAGCGGCGTGAGTACCGCACAGTCACTGCGAAGTTCCCCGCCCAGCCCCAGGCCTTCGCGCAGGTTCAGGATGGTTGCCCCGTGGCAGCCCAGCGTGCCGCTGACAATCAGCACGTCGCCTGCGCAAAGCTGCTGCGCGCCCCAGTGAATGTCGGCGGGGATCGCCCCCATCCCGGCGGTGTTGATGAAGAGCTTATCCGCCGCGCCGCGCTGCACCACCTTGGTATCCCCGGTGACGATGGCGATCCCCGCCTCGCGGGCGGTGTGCGCCATGCTGTTGACTACCGCCGTGAGCGTCTCCATCGGTAACCCTTCTTCGAGGATAAACCCGCAGGAGAGGTAGCGGGGGATCGCGCCGCTGACGGCGACGTCGTTTGCCGTGCCGCAGACGGCGAGCTTGCCGATATCGCCGCCCGGGAAGAACAGCGGGTCAATCACGTAGCTGTCGGTAGAGAACGCCAGCCTGTCACCGTGGGCGGTCAGGGCCGCGAGGTCAATACGCGCCTGATCTTCCTGCTCGGCGAGCCAGGGGTTATTAAAGGCGTCCATGAACAGCCGGTTAATCAACTGCTGCATCGCCTGTCCACCGCTTCCGTGCGCCATTTCCACCGTGTTCATGCTTCACACTCCTGGTTGCGATAGTGATACCACGCGGCGCATGCCCCTTCGGAAGAGACCATCAGCGCGCCAAACGCGGTTTGCGGGTTACAGGCGTTGCCAAATAACGGGCAGTGATGAGGTTTGCATTTGCCGGTGAGTACGTCGCCACAGCGGGCGCGGGGATCGTCGCACACCTGCTGCGGTTGCGGGCGGAAATGCGCTTCGGCGTCGAAGGCGCGATACGTGGGCGTCAGGTGCACGCCGGATTCGGCAATCAGCCCCAGTCCGCGCCACTCGCTGTCGCCTTCGACGCTAAACACGTCGGCTATGGCCTGCTGTGCCCGTCTGTTACCTGCATCGGGCACCACGCGACGATACTGATTTTCCACCGCACTCAGGGCCGCTATTTTCTGCTCAACCAGCATGGTCACGCCTTGCAGTAGATCAAGTGGCTCGAAACCAGCCACCACTAACGGACGATTGTACTGTTCAGCGATAAAACCGTAGGCTTCTGTGCCGATCACCATGCTGACGTGGCCCGGCGCCAGAAACGCGTCGATACCGTTATCCGGCGCTTCAAGCAGGCTGCGCAGCGTGGGAATAAGCGTGATGTGCTGGCAGAAAAAGTAAAAGTTTGTGACGTTGCGGGCTTTCGCCTGCTGGAGGGTAATGGCGGTGGCGGGCATGGTGGTTTCAAAACCCAGCCCGAAAAAGACGACCTTACGCTCAGGATTAGCCATCGCCAGCGTCAGGGCATCCATCGGTGAGTAGACGATCCGCACGTCCGCGCCGCGCGCCTTCGCCTGGAGCAGCGAGCCATTTTTTCCCGGAACACGCATGGCGTCGCCAAAGGTGCAAAAAATCACACCGGGGCGGCTGGCGATGTCGATACAGCTGTCGATGCGCCCCATCGGCAGCACGCACACCGGGCAGCCGGGGCCGTGGATAAACTCGATGTTCTCCGGCAGCAGCTGGTCGAGGCCAAATTTAAAGATGGCGTGGGTGTGTCCGCCGCACACCTCCATGATCCGCAGCGGTTTTTCTTTCGTGTAGTCCAGCAGCGAGGCGCGGGTTTTCAGGCGATCGATAAGCTGCAACACCTGCTCCGGCGCGCGATATTCATCAACGTAACGCATGTGTTATCGCTCCTCACCATACAGCAGGGCGCCCACGTCCGGCTCGACGTCAAACATATTCTGTAGCGCATCCAGCGTGTCGCGGGCTTCTTCCTCATTAATCACGCTCATGGCAAAACCCACGTGGACCAGCACCCACTGGCCTAGACGCGTTGCGCCGGTCTCATCGTGGCTGCCTACCAGCGTCAGGTCGACATCGCGCAGGATGCCGCAGACTTCCACTTTGGCCTGATTGCCGTCGATGGAATGAATTTGTCCGGGGACGCCTATGCACATCGTTCGTTCTCCAGCCAGTTCAGCCAGGCGTCCATCCCGTCGCCGCGCGTGGCGGAAACCAGCAGGATCTCAATGTCCGGGTTCACTTCCCGGGCGTAAGCCAGGCACTTATCCACGTCGAAATTCAGGTACGGCAGCAGGTCGACCTTGTTCAGCAGCATGAGGGAGGCGGCGGCAAACATATGCGGATATTTCAGCGGCTTGTCTTCCCCTTCGGTCACGGAGAGCACCGCCACTTTATGCCGCTCGCCGAGGTCGAAGCTTGCCGGGCAGACCAGGTTGCCGACGTTTTCAATAAACAGGATACCGTTATCCGCCAGCGGCAGGCGCGGGGCGGCGTCGGCAATCATCTGCGCGTCCAGGTGGCACCCTTTCCCGGTGTTGACCTGAATCGCAGGCGTACCGGTTTCGCGGATGCGCGCGGCGTCGTTTACCGTTTGCTGGTCGCCTTCGATTACGGCGCAGGAGACGTGTTCGTTCAGACGTTTAAGGGTTTCGGTCAGCAGCGTGGTTTTACCGGAGCCGGGGCTGGAGACCAGGTTCAGCACCAGCTGTTCGCGCGCGGCAAAGCGGGCGCGATTGCGGGCGGCGAGCTGGTTATTCTTGTCCAGCACGTTGATCTCCACCTCCAGCATCTGGCGCTGGCTGATGCCCGGCGCGTGCGTACCCGCTTCGCCATGGCCGTAATGGAGGTCGCCCGCGTCGGAACGCTGCGGGGCAAAGGTGATGCCGGTCAGTGCCGCCGCGGGACGCGGGGCAGGGGAAAAGGGCGCGGAGCGAAACGCGGAGTGGGGACGGTGTTCATCCCCTTCTATATACAGGTTGCCTTCAGCGCAACCGCAGGTACTACACATACATTACTCCTTCTCGATTTCGAGGCGTTGGATCTGCATACCGTCATCCGCCACGATGCGCAGCCCGCTGCTCTGGCACTGCGGACAGCGCTGCACCTTCGATGACAGCAGCGTGACGTACTCCTGACACTGCTCGCACCAGCACTCTGCCTGCTGCTCTTCAATATGCAGCTCGCAGCCTTCCGCCAGCGTGCCGCGGCATACCAGCTCAAAACAGAAGGTGAGGGCGCTGGTCTCGACGCAGGAAAACGCCCCGACCTTCAGCCAGACGCCGGTGACGCGTTTCGCGTGGTTTTGCACTGCCTGCTGTTCGATAAGTTCCAGTGCCCGCTGGCAGAGGGTAATTTCGTGCATGACGCCTCCTTAATGAATTGCCCCTTCAATGCAATAACGGTGCCAGCTTGATTTGCGTTATGGCGTGACGATGTCAACGCTGTCGAAATGACACGTCGACACCGCGGCGATGACAGTGCGCTTCTCTTTAAAATCCATTTAAATCAATAAATTAAAAACTGGCACGAAATCTGCTTAACAGCCGCTAACTCCATTAACCGGATACCTTTTATGACTATTTGGGAAATTAGCGAAAAAGCGGATTACATCGCGCAACGTCATCAGCAGCTCCAGGAGCAATGGCACCTGTACTGCAATTCACTGATCCAGGGGATTACGCTGTCGAAGGCCCATCTGCATCACGCCATGAGCTGTGCGGCGCAGGGGGATATGCGTTTTGTCCTGTTCGGTCACTTTACGATTTACGTCACCCTGGCGGAGACCTTCAACAGCCACACGATTGAGTACTACGTCGAGACGAAAGAGGGCGACAGGCACTGCATCGCCCGGGCGCAGCTGATGGCGGACGGCATGGTGGACGGTCATGTCAGCAACCGCGATCGCCAGCAGGTGCTGGAGCACTATCTGGAGAAAATCGCGCCGGTTTATAACGGCCTCTACGCCGCCGTTGAGCACGATCGGCCAGTCAACCTGAAACAGCTGATCGACGGAAAATCCTCCGCGAACGTGGCCTGAAAAGCGAGTGTCGAGAAGTGTCGATAAGACAGTTTTTTTCGTCAAAAATGACTATCACCAGAGGATGACCCGGTGAACCGTTTTGTAATTGCTGACTCGACGGTCTGTATTGGCTGTCGGACCTGTGAGGCGGCGTGCTCGGAAACGCACCGCCTGCACGGGCTACAGTCCATGCCGCGCCTGCGCGTCATGCGTAATGAGAAAGAGTCTGCCCCGCAGCTCTGTCACCACTGTGAAGACGCTCCGTGCGCGGGCGTCTGTCCTGTCAATGCCATCACCCGCGTTGACGGCGCGGTACAGCTGAACGAAAGCCTGTGCGTGAGCTGCAAGCTGTGCGGCATCGCCTGTCCGTTCGGCGCCATTGAGTTTTCAGGCAGCCGCCCGCTGCATATTCCGGCGAATGCTAATACTGCGAAAGCGCCGCCTGCGCCACCGGCTCCGGCACGCGTGAGTACGCTGCTGGACTGGGTGCCGGGCATTCGCGCCGTTGCGGTGAAGTGCGATCTGTGCAGCTTCGATGAGCAGGGTCCGGCCTGCGTGCGGACCTGCCCGACCCGGGCGCTGGTCCTGGTCAACATCCGCGACATCGCTCGCACCAGCAAACGCAAGCGCGAGCTGACCATCAATACCGACGTTGGCGATCTTTCGCTGCTGCGGGCGCTTAACGAGGGGGCGAAATGAACGCGATAGTTATGATGACCAGCGGTGTGGCCTGGTTTGCCGCCGCCGCTGTCCTGGCGCTGCTTCTCTCCTTCCATAAAACGCTGAGCGGGGTGATCGCCGGTATCGGCGGGGCGGTCGGCAGCCTGATGACGCTGGCGGCGGGCGGGGTTGTCCTGATCGACGGCCAGTCTGTTGACACCCTCATCCCGCTGATTCACCACGCCGTTGAGCTTACGCCGCTGAACGCCATCTGGCTGATAACCTTTGGCCTGTGCGGGCTGTTTATCAGCCTGTTTAATATCGACTGGCACCGACATCAGCACACCAAAGCCAACGGCCTGCTGGTTAACCTGTTGATGGCCGCCGCGGTCTGTACCGTTATCGCCAGCAACCTCGGCGCGCTGGTGGTGATGGCAGAAATCATGGCCCTGTGCGGCGTGTTCCTGACCGGATGCAGCGCCTCCGGCAAGCTGTGGTTTGCGCTCGGACGTCTCGGCACGCTGCTGCTGGCGCTGGCCTGCTGGCTGGTGTGGCAGCGTTTCGGCACGCTGGATTTTGCCATGCTTAACGGCCAGCCGCTGGGCAACGACGTCTGGACGTTGGGCGTAGTTGGTTTTGGCCTGCTGGCCGGGATAATCCCGCTGCACGGCTGGGTGCCGCAGGCGCATGCCAATGCCTCAGCCCCGGCCGCTGCGCTGTTCTCCACCGTGGTGATGAAGGTCGGTCTGTTCGGCATCCTGATGATAACCCTGACGGGCGGTCAGCCGCCGCTGTGGTGGGGCGTGGCGCTGCTGATTGCAGGGATGATCACCGCGTTCGTCGGCGGGCTGTACGCGCTGATGGAGCACAACATCCAGCGTCTGCTGGCGTACCACACCCTGGAGAACATCGGGATTATCCTGCTCGGCATGGGCGCGGGCGTCACCGGGCTGGCGCTCAACCAGCCGGCGCTGATTGCCGCCGGGTTTATTGGCGGTCTGTATCACCTTATCAACCACAGTCTGTTTAAAAGCACCCTGTTCCTCGGTGCGGGCAGCGTCTGGTTCCGCACCGGGCACCGCGATATTGAAAAGCTCGGCGGGATTGGCAAAAAAATGCCCGTCATTTCGCTGGCGATGCTGGTCGGGCTGATGGCGATGGCTGCGCTGCCGCCGCTGAACGGCTTTGCCGGCGAGTGGGTGATTTATCAGTCCTTCTTCGCCCTCGGCCAGAGCGAGGCGTTTATCGGGCGTTTACTCGGCCCGCTGCTGGCGGTGGGCCTGGCGATCACCGGCGCGCTGGCGGTGATGTGTATGGCGAAGGTTTACGGAGTCACCTTCCTGGGCGCACCGCGTACGCGTGAGGCTGAGAACGCCTGCTGCGCACCGCTACTGATGGGCGTAAGCGTGGTCGCACTGGCGCTGTGCTGCATCGCGGGCGGCGTCGCCGCGCCGTGGCTGCTGCCGCTGCTGGGCCACGCCATTCCGCTGCCGCTGGTCACGGCGCATACCGTCGTTTCCCAGCCGATGATGGCGCTGCTGCTGATTGCCGCGCCGCTCCTGCCGTTCGTGCTGATGCTGTTCTTCAGACGCGACCGTCTCGCCTCCCGCTCGCGCGGCGCGGCGTGGGCCTGCGGCTACGAACATGAGCAGTCGATGGTCATCACCGCCCACGGTTTCGCTATGCCGGTGAAGGAGAACTTCGCCGCCGTGCTGAAGCTGCGCCACTGGCTGAACCCGGTGGGCTGGGTGCCGGGCTGGCAGGGTGCCGCCGTGCCCGTGCTGTTCCGCCGCCTGGCGCTGATCGAGCTGGCGGTGCTGGTGGTGATTGTCATTTCACGAGGAGCCTGACATGAGTCTGTTACTGGCAATTCTTCAGGCGCTGGTGCTGTTCGCCGCCGCGCCGCTGCTGTCGGGCATCACGCGCGTGGCGCGCGCCCGGCTGCACAACCGTCGCGGACCTGGCGTGCTCCAGGAGTACCGCGATCTCTTCAAACTGCTTTCCCGTCAGAGCGTCGCGCCGGACGCCGCAGGCTGGGTGTTCCGCCTGACGCCGTTTGTGATGGTGGGCGTGATGCTGACCATCGCCACCGCGCTGCCGGTGGTGACGGTGGGCTCGCCGCTGCCGGTGCTGGGCGATCTGATTACGCTGATCTACCTCTTCGCCATCGCGCGTTTCTTCTTTGCGATTGCGGGTCTGGATACCGGCAGCCCGTTTACGGGTATCGGCGCCAGCCGCGAGGCGATGCTCGGCGTGCTGGTTGAGCCAATTCTGCTGCTGGGGCTGTGGGTCGCCGCGCAGGTTGCAGGCTCGACCCATATCAGTTTTATCACCGACACCGTTTACCACTGGCCGGTTTCACGTTCTCTCCCGCTGGTGCTGGCGCTCTGCGCCTGCGCGTTCGCCACCTTTATCGAGATGGGCAAGTTGCCGTTCGATCTCGCGGAAGCGGAGCAGGAATTACAGGAGGGGCCGCTCACCGAATACAGCGGCTACGGCTTTGCGGTGCTGAAGTGGGGCATCAGCCTCAAGCAGCTGGTGGTGTTGCAGATGTTCGTCGGCGTTTTCTTCCCGTGGGGGCAGATGACGCACTTCTCTGCGGGCGGCCTGCTGCTGGCCGTGGTGGTGGCTGTGCTCAAGCTGCTTATCGGCGTGCTGGTGATTGCCCTGTTTGAAAACAGCATGGCGCGCCTGCGTTTTGTCGAAACGTCACGCATCACCTGGGCCGGTTTTGGTTTTGCATTTTTAGCGTTCGTCTCCTTGCTGGTGGCGTGATTAAAGAGAGTGTTTATGTCTGAAGAAAAGAAAGGTCAGCAGTATCTCGCCGCGTTGCATCAGGCTTTCCCGGGCGTGGTGCTGGAGGAGTCCTGGCAAACCAAAGACCAGATCACCGTCACCATTAAGGTGAACTATCTGCCGGAAGTGGTGGAGTTTCTCTATTACCAGCAGGGCGGCTGGCTGTCAGTGCTGTTCGGCAACGACGAGCGTCAGCTGTGTGGCAACTATGCGGTGTACTACGTGATGTCGATGGAGCAGGGGGAGAAGTGCTGGCTCACCGTGCGCGTCGAAGTCGACCCGAACAAGCCGGAATACCCCTCCGTCACGCCGCGCGTGCCTGCCGCCGTCTGGGGCGAGCGCGAAGTGCGCGACATGTATGGTCTGGTGCCGGTTGGCCTGCCTGACGAGCGTCGCCTGGTGCTGCCGGACGACTGGCCGGATGAACTCTATCCGCTGCGCAAGGACAGCATGGACTACCGCCAGCGCCCGGCCCCGACCACCGACAGCGAAACCTACGAGTTCATCAACGAGCTGGGCAGCAAGAAGAATAACGTGGTGCCGATTGGCCCGCTGCACGTTACCTCCGACGAACCGGGCCACTTCCGCCTGTTCGTCGACGGCGAGAACATTATCGACGCCGACTACCGCCTGTTCTACGTCCACCGCGGCATGGAGAAGCTGGCGGAGACCCGCATGGGCTACAACGAAGTCACATTCCTCTCTGACCGCGTGTGCGGCATCTGCGGCTTTGCCCACAGCACCGCCTACACCACCTCGGTGGAAAACGGCATGGGGATCGTGGTGCCGGAACGCGCGCAGATGATCCGCGCCATTCTGCTGGAGGTGGAGCGCCTGCACTCGCACCTGCTGAACCTCGGCCTGGCCTGCCACTTCGTTGGCTTTGACTCCGGGTTTATGCAGTTCTTCCGCGTGCGCGAGGCGTCGATGAAGATGGCGGAGATCCTTACCGGGGCGCGTAAAACCTACGGCCTGAACCTGATCGGCGGGATCCGCCGCGACCTGCTGAAAGACGACATGATCCAGACCCGCCAGCTGGCGCAGCAGATGCGGCGGGACGTGCAGGAGCTGGTGAATATGCTGCTCAGCACGCCCAACATCGAGCAGCGCACCGTCGGCATCGGTCGTCTTGATCCGGAAATCGCCCGCGACTTCAGCAACGTCGGTCCGATGGTGCGCGCCAGCGGCCACGCCCGCGATACCCGCGCCGATCACCCGTTCGTCGGCTACGGCCTGCTGCCGATGACCGTGCACAGCGAGCAGGGCTGCGACGTCATCTCCCGCCTGAAGGTGCGCATCAACGAGGTATTCACCGCGCTGAACATGATCGACTACGGCCTCGATAATCTGCCGGGCGGCCCGCTGATGGTGGAAGGCTTCACCTACATTCCAAACCGCTTTGCCCTCGGCTTTGCCGAAGCGCCGCGCGGGGACGACATCCACTGGAGCATGACCGGCGACAACCAGAAGCTCTACCGCTGGCGCTGCCGCGCGGCCACCTACGCCAACTGGCCAACCCTGCGCTACATGCTGCGCGGCAACACGGTTTCCGATGCGCCGCTGATCATCGGCAGCCTCGACCCGTGCTACTCCTGCACCGACCGCATGACCGTCGTGGACGTGCGCAAGAAGAAAAGCCAGGTGGTGCCGTACAAAGAGCTTGAGCGCTACAGCATTGAGCGTAAAAACTCGCCGCTGAAATAAGGACTCGCCATGTTTACCTTTATCAAAAAAGTGATCAAAACCGGCACGCAGACCAGCAGCTATCCGCTGGAGCCGATGCCGGTGGATAAAAACTTTCGCGGCAAGCCGGAGCACAATCCGCAGCAGTGCATCGGCTGCGCGGCCTGCGTCAACGCCTGCCCGTCGAATGCCTTAACGGTGGAAACGGACCTGAAAACCGGCGAGCTGGCCTGGCAGTTTAACCTCGGGCGCTGCATCTTCTGCGGCCGCTGCGAGGAGGTCTGCCCGACGGTGGCCATTCGCCTGTCTCAGGAGTACGAGCTGGCGGTGTGGAAAAAAGAGGACTTCCTCCAGCAGTCGCGCTTTGCGCTGTGCAACTGCCGCGTCTGCAAGCGTCCGTTCGCCGTGCAAAAAGAGATCGACTACGCCATCGCGCTGCTGAAGCACAACGGCGACGTCCGCGCGGAGCATCACCGCGAAAACTTCGAAACCTGCCCGGAGTGCAAGCGTCAGAAGTGCCTGCTGCCGTCCGACCGTATTGATATCACCCGCCATATGAGAGAGGCCAGCTGATGGAAAACCTACTGGGCCCGCGCGATGCTAACGGCATTCCTGTGCCGATGACGGTGGACGAATCCATCGCCAGCATGAAGGCGTCGCTGCTGAAAAAAATCAAACGCTCGGCCTACGTCTACCGCGTGGACTGCGGCGGCTGCAACGGCTGCGAGATTGAGATCTTCGCCACGCTGTCACCGCTGTTTGACGCCGAGCGCTTCGGCATCAAAGTGGTGCCGTCTCCGCGCCATGCGGACATTCTGCTGTTTACCGGGGCCGTCACCCGCGCCATGCGATCCCCCGCGCTGCGCGCCTGGCAGTCCGCGCCGGACCCGAAAATCTGCATCTCGTACGGTGCCTGCGGCAACAGCGGCGGCATCTTCCACGACCTGTACTGCGTCTGGGGCGGCACCGACAAAATCGTGCCGGTTGATGTTTACATTCCAGGCTGTCCGCCAACGCCTGCCGCGACGCTGTACGGCTTTGCGATGGCGCTCGGCCTGCTGGAGCAAAAAATCCACGCCCGCGAGCCGGGCGAGCTGGACAACCAGCCTGCCGCCATTCTGCACCCGGACATGGTGCAGCCGCTGCGGGTGAAGGTTGACCGCACGGCGCGGAAACTGGCGGGCTATCGCTATGGCCGCCAGATTGCCGACGATTATCTGCGCCTGCTGAGCCAGGGCGACCATCAGGTGGCGCGCTGGCTGGAGGCGGAAAACGATCCGCGACTCAATGAGATCGTGGCGAACCTGAACAGCATCGTGGATGAGGCGCGTATCCGATGAGTGAAACGGTGGTGTTCAGCCAGCTGAGCCGTAAGTTTATTGATGAGAACGATGCCACGCCGGCTGCGGCGCAGCAGGTGGTCTATTACAGCCTGGCGATTGGGCATCACCTAGGGGTGATCGACTGCCTGGAGGCGGCGCTGAGCTGCCCGTGGGCCGATTACCTGGCGTGGATCGCCACGCTGGAGGAGGGCAGCACGGCGCGGCGCAAGATGGAGGGCGTGCCGAAATACGGCGAGATCGTCATCGATGCCAACCACATTGCGATGCTCGCCAACGCCTTTGACGAGGCGCTGAGCAGGCAAACCCCCGAGCAGCAGGCGTGGAGCAAAACGCTGCTTAGCATGCTGCACGATATTCATCAGGAGAGCGCCATCTACCTGATGGTGAGGAGATTACGTGACTGACGTTTTACTGTGTGTCGGCAACAGCATGATGGGCGACGACGGCGCGGGTCCGCTGCTGGCGGAACTGTGCGCCGCAAACCCGCCGGGCAGTTGGGTGGTGATTGACGGCGGCAGCGCGCCGGAAAACGACGTGGTGGCCATTCGCGAGCTGCGCCCGGACAGGCTGTTAATCGTTGATGCCACCGATATGGGGCTCAACCCCGGTGAGATCCGCCTGATTGACCCGGACGACATCGCCGAAATGTTTATGATGACGACGCACAATATGCCGCTGAACTACCTGGTCGATCAGATTAAAGACGACGTGGGTGAGGTGCTGTTTCTGGGGATTCAGCCGGACATTGTCGGGTTCTATTACCCGATGACGCCGCCGGTGAAAGAGGCGGTGGACGTGGTCTATTCACGGCTTGCCGGGTGGGTTGGGGATGGGGGATTTTCTCAGCTCTGAGCAGTGCCGGGTGGCGGCTTCGCCTTACCCGGCCTACCAAACCCATCCCCCTCTCCCTGTGGGAGAGGGCTGGGGTGAGGGCAACAGGCTACTCCAGATCCCCCCCGTTACTCGCAATCACCTTCTTATACCACCAGAATGATTTCTTGCGCTTGCGGTCCAGCGTGCCGTTCCCGGCGTCGTCCCGTTCGACGTACACAAACCCGTAGCGCTTGCTCATTTCCCCCGTTGAGGCCGAGACAAGGTCAATGCAGCCCCAGGTGGTGTAGCCCAGCAGCGGTACGCCGTCCTCAATCGCATCAGCCATCGCGCGAATATGCTCGCGCAGGTAGCTGATTCGGTAGTCGTCGTTGATCTCGCCGTTTTCATCAATGACGTCCTTCGCTCCAAGGCCGTTTTCCACCAGGAACAGCGGCTTCTGGTAGCGGTCGTACATCATGTTCATGGTGATGCGCAGGCCGAGCGGGTCAATGCCCCAGCCCCATTCGCTCACCTGAATGTGCGGGTTGCGCAGGGACTTCACGATGTTCGCCGCGCTGGTGTTTCCCGCGTTCATGTCCGCCGACGCGCAGCGCGAGGCGTAATAGCTGAACGAGACAAAGTCGACGGTGTTTTTCAGCAGTTCATCGTCGCCCGGGTCTTTCACAATCACCACGCCTTTCTCGCGGAACACGCGGGCAGAGTAAGCCGGATAGCTGCCGCGCGCCTGCACGTCGATAAAGAACAGGTTCTCGCGGTCTTTCTCCAGCGCCATCCACACGTCTTCCGGCTTGCAGGAGTACGGGTAGAAATTGCCGCCCGCCAGCATGCAGCCGACGTGGTTTTCCGGGTTCACCTCGTGGGCGATTTTGGTCGCCAGCGCGCTCGCCACCAGCTCGTGGTGCGCGGCCTGGTATTTCACCTGATCTTCGTTTTCACCTTCTTCAAATACCAGCCCCGCGCCGGAGAACGGGCTGTGCAGCATGATGTTGATTTCGTTGAAGGTCAGCCAGTATTTCACCAGCCCGTTAAACGCCTCGAAGCAGGTGCGGGCGTAGCGGGCGAAGAAATCCACCATCTTACGGTTGCGCCAGGAGCCGTACTCCGTCACCAGGTGCATCGGCACGTCGAAGTGGCAGAGCGTCACCAGCGGCTCGATGTTGTACTTTTTACACTCCTCGAACACCGCGCGGTAGAAGGCAATGCCTTCCTGATTCGGCAGCGGTTCGTCGCCGTTCGGGTAGAGGCGGCTCCAGGCAATCGAGGTGCGGAACACCGTAAAGCCCATCTCCGCCATCAGGGCGATGTCTTCTTTGTAGCGATGGTAAAAATCAATCGCCTCGTGGCTCGGGTAGAATTCGTCGTCCCGCAACGAAAACCGTTTTTCCTTGCCGACTTTTACCGCCAGACGGTTTGCGCCGTGGGGGATCATGTCGACCGTCGTCAGTCCTTTGCCGCCTTCACGGTAAGCCCCTTCACTCTGGTTGGCGGCAAGCGCGCCGCCCCATAAAAATCCTTGTGGAAAAACAGACATTCTTACCTCGCTTTCAGTTTATGCTTCTGCTGCTTTGTTCTGTACCGGTGCGGTTTGCAGGGCGCGTGCTTTTTCGGCTTCGTCTTCTACCGGGATATCCTCAAACCCTAACAGCAGGGTTAGCACAAACGACAGCACTACCGCCAGACCCATCACGCCAAACACCCAGACGATGGTCATCGGGTTGGCCGGGTCGAAGAACTGCACGCTGGTAAACAGCCCCGGCGCCGCCATCGAATGGCTGGCAAGGCCTGCCATGCCTGCCACCGCGCCGCAGATAAAGCCGCTGATCAGGCTCGCAATCAGCGGACGCTTCAGGCGTACCGCTACGCCGTACAGGGCCGGTTCAGAGATCCCCGCCATGATGGCGGAGGCCGCCGCGGCCAGCGCCGTCTGGCGCAGCTCCGGATTTTTGGTTTTCCACGCCACCGCCAGCGACGAACCGCCGAGCGACAGGTTGGCGCCGATCTCCGACGGCATCACCATCCCTTCTTTGCCCGTTTCGGCAATGGTCTGGATGATGGTCGGCGTAAACACGCGGTGCATCCCGGTCATCACCAGCAGCGGCCACAGCGCGCCCATAATGGCAACGGAGAGCCAGCCCAGATAGCCGTGAATGGTGTAGACCAGCGCGGAGATGGCGCTGCCGATCCAGATCCCGAGCGGGCCAATCAGTACGATGGCGAGCGGGGCGGCAATCAGCACGATCAGCATCGGCTTGAGGAAGTTTTTGGTCACCGCCGGGGTAATGCGATCCACCCAGCGTTCGATGTATGACAGGCACCAGGTCATCACCAGGGCGGGGATCACCGTGTAGGTGTATTTCACCGCCGTCACCGGAATGAAGGCGAACTCAACGTGCTCGCCCTGCGCGGCTTTCGCCATCAGCTCGATAAAGCTCGGGTGAACCAGAACGCCCGCGATGGCGATTGCCAGCGACATGTTGGTTTTGAACTTCACCGCCGCGGACGCCGCCACCATCAGCGGCAGGAAGAAGAACGCGCCATCGCCGATAACGGTCAGGATCGTCAGCGTCGGGTCGCCTTTGCCCAGCACGCCGGTCATCTCAAGGATCATCGCCAGCAGCTTGACCATCGACCCGCCGATGATCGCCGGGATCAGCGGAGACATGGTGCCGATCAGCGCGTCGAGGATCCCGGCGCCAATCCGGCGCAGCGTGAGCTTCTGTGGACCTTCCGCTACGGCAGGTTGCAGGTTAGCGGGCAGCAGGCTCACCACTTCACGGTATGCCTGGGACACGGTGTTGCCGATGATCACCTGACACTGGTTGTCGTTGCGCACCACGCCGAGCACGCCGCTGATGCTTTTCAGGCGTGCGGCGTCGGTGAGACTTTCGTCTTTCAGGACGAAGCGCAGTCGCGTCATACAGTGGGTGACGGCGACGATGTTCTCTTTGCCGCCCAGCGCGCTAACGACGTCGGTCGCCAGCGCAGCGTAATTTTTTGCCATCGGATGTGATCCTGTTATCGTTGTGTGAAATGTAGGAAACCGGTTTCACATAATCATCATGAGTTTCTTTTAATGAAACAAGACCACTTTTTATGCATTTTTTCGTTTCGTGATGACGATCACTCGTGGCCGTAAAAAGCGTGATAACGCCGCTGCGACAATTTTTCTGCGGTGCAGTACACTGCGCCCATCAGGTTCAGACGGAATAATAATATGACCACGATGCTGGAAGTGGCGAAGCGGGCAGGCGTATCAAAAGCGACGGTCTCCCGGGTACTGTCGGGGAACGGTTACGTCAGCCAGGAGACGAAAGACCGCGTGTTTCAGGCCATCGAAGAGAGCGGGTATCGCCCCAATCTGCTGGCGCGAAACCTGGCGACCAAACGCACCCAGACTCTGGGGCTGGTGGTGACGAACACCCTGTACCATGGGGTCTACTTTAGCGAGCTGCTGTTTAACGCCGCGCGGATGACGGAAGAGAAGGGGCGTCAGCTGATCCTGGCGGACGGCAAGCACAGCGCCGAAGAGGAGCGCGAGGCGATCCAGTACCTGCTCGACATGCGCTGCGACGCGGTAATCATCTATCCGCGTTTTCTGAGCGTGGAAGCGCTGGACGAGATCATTGAGAAATGCGAGCAGCCGATCATGGTGCTCAACCGCCGTTTGCGGAAAAACAGCAGTCACAGCGTCTGGTCCGATCATAAAGCGTCGTGTCAGGACGCGGTATCGCAGCTGATTGAGAAAGGCCACCGGGAGATTGCGTTTATCACCGGTTCGCTGGATTCCCCCACCGGGGTGGAGCGTCTTTCCGGCTACAAGGACGCGCTGGCGCAGCACGGGATTGCAGTTCGCGACGCGCTGATCGCCGAAGGGAAGTGGAACCCGGCCAGCGGCGCGGCGGCGGTCTCTCAGTTGCTCACCCGCGGCGAAACGTTTACCGCGCTGGTGGCGAGTAACGACGACATGGCGATTGGCGCCATCAGGCAGCTGCACGAGAGCGGCGTCTCCACGCCGGGCGCAGTGTCCGTCATCGGCTTTGACGACGTGGCAATCGCGCCCTATATCGTGCCGTCCCTCTCCAGCGTGCGTATTCCGGTAACGGAGATGATTCAGGAGACCATCAGCCGTCTTATTTTCATGCTCGACGGCGGTGAGTTTAAGCCTCAGCAAACCTTCTCCGGCGAGCTTATCCTGCGCGACTCCGTCATTGACGGCCCGCATCGCTGACGTCGACATCTGTCATCGTCACTAATGACGATGACAGATCCTTCTCTTTTAAATTTCCCTATAAAATCAATGCATTAAATATTGGCACGGTTTATGAATAGCTTCGCGCATAACAGTTATGCCGGAGAAGCAGATGAACCGTTTTATTATGGCCGATGCCAGCAAATGCATTGGTTGCCGTACCTGTGAAGTGGCGTGCGTGGTGTCCCATCAGGCAGAGCAGGATTGCGCCTCTCTCACCCCTGATACCTTCCTGCCGCGCATCCACGTCATTAAAGGCGTGAATATTTCTACCGCCGCTATCTGTCGCCAGTGCGAAGACGCGCCGTGCGCCAACGTCTGTCCGAACGGGGCGATTAAGCGCGAGAAAGGCTTCGTGCATGTGATGCAGGAGCGCTGCATCGGGTGCAAAACCTGTGTGGTGGCGTGTCCGTATGGCGCGATGGAGGTGGTGGTTCGCCCGGTGGTGCGCAACAGCGGTATCGGGCTGAGCGTACGCGCGGAGAAAGCCGAAGCCAATAAATGTGACCTCTGCTACCACCGCGATGCCGGTCCGGCGTGTATGGAAGCCTGTCCGACGCATGCGCTGGTCTGCGTCGATCGCGACAAGCTCGAACAGATGAGTGCCGAAAAACGCCGCCGCGCGGCGTTCGACACCTCGTCATCGCTGCTGTTTTAAGCTGCAATGCGCGTTAATGGCGTACAGATTCGGGTGCGCGGCAAGGTGCAGGGGGTAGGATTTCGTCCCTTCGTCTGGCAGCTTGCGCACCAGCTGGGGCTGGCAGGCGACGTCTGCAACGACGGAGAGGGTGTCCTGGTGCGTCTCGCGGGCAGTGGGGGTGACTTTACCGCGAGACTGCGCCAGGACTGCCCACCGCTGGCGCGCATCGATCGCGTTGAAACGCAGCCGTTCAGCTGGACGACGCTGCCGGACGAGTTTGTCATCCGCCACAGCGAGAGCGGGGCGATGGACACGCAAATCGTCCCGGATGCCGCCACCTGTCCCGCATGCCTGGCGGAGATGCGCGATCCCCGCGAACGTCGCTACCGCTACCCGTTTATCAACTGCACCCACTGCGGGCCGCGGTTTACCATTATCCGCGCCATGCCCTATGACCGCCCGGCCACGTCAATGGCGCCATTCCCGCTCTGTGTGCCCTGTGAAACGGAGTACCGCAACCCGGCTGACCGGCGTTTTCACGCCCAGCCGGTGGCCTGCCCGGATTGCGGACCGCAGCTGGAGTGGCGAGCCGGGGAGGCTGCTGCCACCCGCGAATCGGCGTTAAGCGCGGCGGTGGCGATGCTGGAAGGCGGCGGGATTGTGGCGGTCAAAGGGCTGGGCGGTTTTCACCTGGTCTGCGACGCGCTTAACCCGCAGGCGGTTCGGAAATTACGGGCACGCAAGCAGCGCCCGACCAGGCCGCTGGCGGTGATGATCCCGCATGCGGACGATCTGCCGGAGGCCATCCAGACGCTGTTACGTTCACCCGCTGCGCCGATTGTGCTGACGCCAAAAGCCTGCCTTCCTGCGTTTCCTGAGGAGATTGCGCCGGGGCTGGATACGGTCGGCGTGATGCTGCCTGCGAACCCGCTCCAGCATTTGCTGATGCTGGACTGCCAGCGCCTGCTGGTGATGACCTCCGGCAACCTCAGCGGCCATCCACCCGCCATAAGCAACCAGCAGGCGCTGGAAGAACTCAGTGACATCGCTGACGGCTTCCTGCTGCACAACCGCGACATCCTGCAACGGATGGATGATTCAGTGATGGACCAGGAGGGCACGATGCTGCGTCGCGCACGCGGTTTTGTGCCGGATGCCATCACATTGCCCGCCGGATTCCGCGACATCCCGCCCATGTTATGCACCGGCGCGGAGATGAAAAACACCTTCAGCCTGGTGCGTGGCAACCAGGCGGTGCTGAGCCAGCATTTTGGCGATCTGAGCGACGAGGGGGTAGAGGCGCAGTGGCGCAGTGCGCTCTCGACGATGCAGGACATCTACGCCTTTCAGCCTGAGCGCGTGGTGTGCGATGCCCATCCGGGTTATCACGCCCGACTGTGGGCCCGGGCGCAGGCGCTGCCCGTTGAGACCGTGCTGCATCATCATGCGCATGCGGCAGCGTGTCTGGCGGAGAATGGCTGGCCGCTCGACGGCGGGGATGTTATTGCCCTGACCCTGGACGGGATCGGCATGGGCGAGAACGGCGCGCTGTGGGGCGGCGAGTGCCTGCGGGTGAACTATCGCGACTGCGAACGGCTGGGCGGTCTGCCAGCCGTTGCGCTGCCGGGGGGCGATCTGGCGGCAAAACAGCCGTGGCGCAATTTGCTCGCCCACTGTCTGGCGTTCGTACCTGACTGGCAGCAGTACCCGGAAACTGAGGTGGTACAGCGTCAAAACTGGCCGCTGCTGGCAACGGCTGTGTCGCGCGGTATCAATGCGCCGCGGGCCTCCTCCTGTGGTCGTCTGTTCGACGCTGTGGCCTGTGCGTTGGGTATTGAAACGCAACGCTATGAGGGCGAAGCCGCGTGCCGGCTGGAGGCGCTGGCCGAACGCTGCGCAGGGGTTGATCATCCGGTGACGCTCCAGACGGATAACCTTGCGCTGTTCTGGCAACAGTGGCTTACCTGGCGGGCGGAGCCCGGCGAGCGCGCCTGGGCTTTTCACGATGCGCTGGCAAAAGGGCTGAGCGTACTGGCGGCAACGCATGCCCGCCGACGGTCGCTCACGACGGTGTGTTTCAGCGGAGGCGTCCTTCACAACCGCCTGCTGCGCGCGCGCCTTCGTCATTACCTTTCTGATTTCACGCTTCTTTTTCCTTCGCGCCTGCCCGCAGGCGACGGAGCGATCTCCTTCGGGCAGGCGGTGGTTGCTGCCGCCCGATCATGTTCACAAGGGATTTAAAATGTTACGACTTTTACGCAATGAACCTCGTGCAGCGTGCCTGCTGCTGGCTCTCGGGATGGCTAACCTGCTGGCCTGGGGGCTGGCGTGGCACACCTTTAGCGGCAGTACGGCGCTGATGGCCGCCAGCCTGCTGGCCTGGTGTTACGGACTGCGTCATGCGGTGGATGCCGACCATATCGCCGCGATTGATACCGTGACGCGTAAAATGATGCAGCAGGGCAAGCGCCCGTCCGGCGTGGGCGCATGGTTTTCCCTCGGACACTCCACCATCGTGGTGCTGGCCTCCATTGCTATCGCCGCTACCGCCACGGCGTTTCAGAAAAACATGGCATGGTTCCACGAAACCGGCAGCCTGATTGGCACCGCCGTCTCCGCCACCTTCCTGCTGGCGATGGCGCTGGTGAATATGGTGATCCTGCGCGGCGTCTGGCGCAGTTTTCAGGCGCTGAAACACGGCAATCCCGTGCAGGGCGACATCACGCTGCCTGCACAGGGCGGCGTCATGAACTGGCTGTTCGGCAAAACCTTCCGCCTCGTCAATAAAAGCTGGCAGATGTACCTGGTCGGTTTCCTGTTCGGCCTGGGGTTCGACACCGCCACCGAAATCGGCGTGCTGGGGATCTCCGCCGCCAGCGCCTCCAGCGGGATGTCGGTGTGGTCGATCATGATCTTCCCGGCGCTCTTCGCCAGCGGCATGGCGCTGGTGGATACGCTCGATAACCTGCTGATGGTGGGTGCCTACGGCTGGGCGTTTAACAAGCCGCAGCGCAAGCTCTACTACAACATGACCATCACCGGCACTTCGGTGGTGGTGGCGCTGTTTATCGGCGGCCTGGAAGCGCTGGGTCTGCTGATGGACAAGTTCGCCCTCAGCGGCGGCGTGTGGGATCTGATTGGCGCGGTGAACGATAACCTGGGCGATGCCGGATTTGTGGTGGTCGGGCTGTTTGTCGCCTGCTGGCTGATCTCGATGGCGAACTATCGCTGGCGCGGTTATGACGCGCTGGTGGTGCGCTCCTGACGCTGAAAGTGTAGCGATAAAAAAAGCCCCGGGACATCGGGGCGGTGGACAACAAAATCCAAAGGTTAAGTAAGCGTGGCAGTACTGTAGGCCGGGTAAGCGGAGCGCCACCCGGCATGACGAGGGTTAAGCTGGTAGCGATTTCAGCAGCGCGAAGGCCTCCTTCATTCTGTCTTCGCTGACGACAAAGGCGCGCATCTGACCGTCGGTATCGGTGCCGCGCGCCACCATGCCCTGAGGCGAAAGGACAATCTCCCAGTCCAGATCCTGACGCTGCGTTTCACCTGCGAGATGCAGCGGTAGTTCCGGCGTTTTTACCTTCACCAGCATGGCGGGTAATTTCACCGGGGCGTTGCCGCCGAGCAGGTTTTTCGCCAGGAACATGGCGCTTAACTGAATCGGTTGCAGGAACGGCAGCACCTGGCCGTTAATTTCCGCGCAGTCGCCCAGGGCATAAATGTCCGGCTGGGTGGTTTGCAGGTAGCTGTCCACCTTCACGCCGCGATTGATCTCTGCGCCCGCGCGGTGCGCCAGCGCGGTTTCCGGGCGCAACCCCGTCGCCGCAATAACCACATCCACTTCAACGCTGCGGTTGCGGTCGAGCGTCGCACAAATGCCGGTTTCGGTTTTGCTCAGGCTCTGTAACTGCGATTTCAGCAGCAGATGCACGCCCATGTCGGTCAGACGATGCTGTAAGCGACTGCTTACTTCTGCTGGCATCAGCGCTGACAGAATGCTGGCCGCGTGGTCAACCAGGGTGACGGATTTTCCCGCCCGGCAGAAGTCCATCGCCAGCTCGGTGCCAATCAGTCCGCCGCCGACAATCATCACCCGCGTGGCGTCGCGTAACAGGGTCTCGCTGGCCTGATACTCCTGCTGGCTGTTGAGCGTGACCATCAGCTCGCGGCCCTCAACCGGCGGCACAAACGCCGATGCCCCCGTCGCCAGCACCAGTTTGTCGTACTGCCAGGTTTTATCTTTCGCGTTCACCACGTGGGCGTCGGCGTCGATATCGGTGACCCAGGTGTACGGAAACAGACGCAGGTTAAACTGTTCTGCGAACTCCCCCGCCGTCTGGCGGGTGAGATCGTCGGCGCGCTGATTCTGGCTAATGACGTGGCTTAAATCAGGCTTGTTGTACTCATCCATGCTGTCGGCGGCGATCACCGTCAGCGGCACGTTAGCATCCTGTTTGCGGATATTTTTCACCAGCTGGCGGGCGGCAAAGCCCGAGCCGATAATGACGATGCCGTGGCTCATTTTGCCTCCGTTGCCAGTTCATCAAAGACGTCTTTCCCGAGGGAACATTCCGGGCAGAGGAAGTTGTCCGGCACCTCGCTCCACGGCGTACCCGGCGCGACATCCTGCAACGGCTCGCCCAGCTCAGGATCGTAAATCCACTGGCAGACGCTGCACTGCATGCAAGGGCCGAGGTCGGCAGCGGCAGGAGCGGCTTCTGCTACAGCTTTCGGCGTAACCGCCGCGGCGGGTGCGGTTTCCGGCAGCGGCGCAAGCGCCCACTGGCGGGCAATGTCGCGACCGTGCTGACGACAGATTTCCAGCGCGTCGAGATCCGGACGCCATTTCGCCTTCAGGCTCAGGGACATCTCAAAACCAGCATCCTGTAAACGGGTGGAGAGACGGTCTACCGCGCCGCCGCTCCAGCCGTGTGAACCAAAGGCGCTGGCGCGTTTGTTACGAAAGCGCAGGCCGGTCATCTCTTCTACCAGTCCGGCAATTTTCGGCATCATCACGTTATTCATGGTGGAGGTACCCACCAGCACGCCTTTGGAGCGGAAGACGTTGGTCAATACCTCATTCTTATCGCTGCGCGCCACGTTGAAGATTTTCACCGCCACGTTCGGGTCAACTTCGTTGATGCCCTGGGCAATGGCGTCCGCCATCATGCGGGTGTTGTTGGACATGGTGTCGTAGAAGATGGTGATGCGATCTTCCTGATAGTCCGCCGCCCACTTCAGGTACAATTCGACAATCTGGGTTGGATTTTCACGCCATACCACGCCGTGGGAGGTGGCAATCATATCCACCGGCAGGTTGAAGCCGAGGATCTCGGTGATTTTTGGCGTGACCAGACGGCTGAACGGGGTCAGGATGTTGGCGTAGTAGCGCTGGCACTGTTCGAACAGCTCGGTCTGATCCACTTCGTCGTTGAACAGACGTTCGTCGCAGTAGTGCTGGCCGAAGGCGTCGTTACTGAACAGCACCGCGTCACCGGTCATGTAGGTCATCATGCTGTCCGGCCAGTGCAGCATTGGGGTTTCCACGAAGATCAGCTGTTTGCCATTGCCGATATCCAGCGTGTCGCCGGTTTTCACGGTGTGGAAGTTCCACTCCGGATGGTGGTGGTGGCCGTTGATGGAGTCAATGGCGTTGGTGGTGCAGTAGATCGGGGTATCCGGAATGTGGGACATCAGCTCGGTCAGCGCCCCGGCATGATCCTCTTCCGCGTGGTTGATGATAATGTAGTCGATGTCGTTCAGATCGATTTCGCTGCGCAGGTTCTGCACGAACTCGCGGCTGAATTTGTGATCGACGGTATCGATCAGGACGTTTTTACCTTCACGAATGAGATAGCTGTTGTAGCTGCTGCCGCGCAGCGTTTTGTATTCCGTCCCGTGAAAATCACGTACTTCCCAGTCACGTTGACCCACCCAATGAATGTTATTTTTAACCAGAATAGACATAGCAACCTCAACTTAATACGGCGTTTTCAAATAAGATGACTGTCATATATCAAGTTGCGTGCCAACTTTTTAACTTGTTGAAAATAATGTGTTTTCGTTTCGATGCCCCCTAATGGGTAGTCATTTTGACTATCTTAAAAATTGTCAATATGACACTATGTATTGTCAAAATGACAGTGAGGCAGAGATGAGCTTTTCCGTAGATGTGCTGGCGAAGATCGCCATAGAACTGCAAACCGGTATTGGTCATCAGGACCGCTTTCAGCGGCTGATCTCCACGTTGCGCCACGTGCTGGATTGCGATGCGTCGGCGCTGCTGCGTTACGAAGGGCGGCAGTTTATTCCGCTGGCTATCGACGGTCTGGCGAAGGACGTACTCGGGCGGCGCTTTACCCTGGAGGGCCACCCGCGTCTGGAAACCATCGCCCGCGCGGGTGACGTGGTGCGTTTCCCGGCAGACAGCGATCTGCCCGATCCGTACGACGGCCTGATCCCCGGACAGGAGAGCCTGAAGGTGCACGCCTGTATCGGCCTGCCGCTGTTTGCCGGGCAGAACCTGATTGGCGCGTTAACCCTCGACGGCATGTCGCCGGATCAGTTCGATACCTTCAGCGACGAAGAGCTACGGCTGATTGCCGCGCTGGCGGCCGGGGCGCTGAACAACGCCCTGCTGATAGAACAGCTGGAGAGCCAGAATATTCTTCCGGGTAGCCCGACGGCGTTTGAGCAGGTGGCGCACACCGAAATGATCGGCCTTTCGCCGGGCATGGCGCAGCTCAAAAAAGAGATTGAGATTGTCGCCGCGTCTGATTTGAACGTGCTGATCTTCGGGGAGACCGGCACCGGTAAAGAGCTGGTGGCAAAAGCGATCCACGAAGCCTCGCCCCGTGCGGTGAATCCGCTGGTCTATCTCAACTGCGCGGCGTTGCCGGAAAGCGTGGCGGAAAGCGAGCTGTTCGGACACGTCAAAGGGGCCTTTACCGGGGCGATCAGCAACCGCAGCGGCAAGTTCGAAATGGCTGATAACGGCACGCTGTTCCTCGATGAAATTGGCGAACTCTCCCTTTCGCTCCAGGCCAAACTGCTGCGGGTGTTGCAGTATGGCGATATTCAACGCGTGGGAGACGATCGCAGCTTACGCGTGGATGTGCGCGTGCTGGCGGCGACGAACCGCGATCTGCGCGAAGCGGTGCTGGCGGGGAATTTCCGCGCCGATCTGTTCCACCGTCTGAGCGTGTTCCCGCTCACGGTGCCGCCGCTGCGCGAGCGGGGCGAGGATGTGGTTCTGCTGGCGGGCTTTTTCTGCGAACAGTGTCGGCTCAAAATGGGGCTTTCCCGCGTGGTGCTAAGTCCCGGCGCGAGGACGCACCTGCTGAGCTACGGCTGGCCGGGTAACGTGCGTGAGCTGGAACATGCGATCCACCGCGCGGTGGTGCTGGCGCGGGCAACGCGTTCGGGGGATGAAGTGGTTATTCATGCGCGCCATTTCGCGCTGCATGAGGAAACGATGCCGCCCGTGAAGCCGGTGATACCTGAGAGCGTGAACGAAAACCTGCGCGAGGCGACGGATGCGTTCCAGCGTCAGATGATCGCCCGCGCGCTGGAGCAGAATAACCGCAGCTGGGCGGCGTGCGCGCGGGCGCTGGAGATGGACGTCGCCAACCTTCACAGGCTGGCGAAACGTCTGGGGCTGAAGGGTTAAATAATCCCCGCCTGGTAGAAGTCTTGCAGGTTGATCGCGCCGCACAGCCTGCCGTGCTCGTCCACCACCGGCGCGGCGGTGATTTTGCGCTTCATCAGCACCTCTTTGGCTTCAATCGCGCGGCTGTCGGCATTCAGCGTCAGCCCGCCCTGGGTCATTGCTTCGGATACCCGCGCCTCCAGCTTGCCGCCGCCCACCAGCCAGCGGCGCAGGTCGCCGTCGGTGAAGACGCCCTTCACCTGGCGGTCATTGTCGCATACCGCAACCAGCCCCAGCCCGGTGCGGCTCAGCTCCAGCATGGCGTCCATCACGCTGGTGTCGAGTTTGACCTGAGGAATGGCATCGTCCGTGCGCATCAGGTGGTGAACTTTGTTGAGCAGACGAGCCCCAAGCGCGCCCGCAGGATGGGAGCGGGCGAAATCTTCCTCATTAAAACCGCGCGCCTGCATCACCGCCATCGCCAGGGCGTCGCCCATCATCAGCGTGTTGACGGTGCTGGAGGTCGGTGCCAGGTGCATCGGACAGGCTTCGCGCTCAACGGAAATATCCAGGGTTGCTTTCGCGGCCAGCGCCAGCGGCGAACGGGATTTGCCGGTCATCGCTAACAGGGCCACCGATTTTTCTTGCAGGCGAGGGATGATGAGATCCAGCTCTTTGGCTGAACCGGAGTAGGAGATAAACAGCATCACGTCGCGGCTTTCGATCATCCCCAGATCGCCGTGCAGCGCTTCGGCAGGATGCACGAAGAACGCCGGGGTGCCGGTGCTGGCAAGCGTCGCGGCAATCTTCTTGCCGATATGACCGGATTTACCGATACCCGCCACGATCACTTTGCCCTCGCAGTGGATAATGGTGTTGGCTGCACGAACAAAATCCTCACCCAGACGTTCCGGCAGGCGGCTGGCTTCCTGTAGCTCCAGCAGCAGGGTCTGACGGCCTGCGTTTAACAGAAAATCACTCATTTTTCTCTCCGGTTACGATCACGTCGATGCCCTTCGCTTCCAGCGCTTTTTTAAATGCCGGATCGATACCTGCGTCGGTAATCAGCTTATCGACGCTTTCAAGGCTACAGACAATGTTGGGGCTTTTACGGCCAAACTTCGACGAGTCCGCCATCAAAATCACTTCCCGCGCGGCGTTGCACATCGCTTTGCTGACGCTGAACACCTCGTTGAAGGTGGTCACGCCCGCGTTGAGGTCGATGCCGTCCGTGCCCATAAACAGCTTATCGAAGCTGAAGTGGTCGAAGGCATTCTCCGCCAGCTGCCCGTGAAACGACGCGGATTTTTTACGGAAGGTGCCACCGGGCATCAGGATGGTCTGCTCGCTGTCGAACTCTGACAGGGCATTGACGATGTGCAGGCTGTTGGTCATCACGGTGATGTTATTAAAGCGGCTGAGCAGCGGGATCATCTGTAGGACGGTACTGCCTGCGTCGAGGATAATGGAATCGCCGTCCTGGATAAATTTGACGGCGGCTTCGGCAATCAGCGCTTTCTGGTGGGTATTGATCAGTGTTTTGTGGTCGATAGGCGGGTCGGCTTCGTCTTTATTGAGCACCACGCCGCCGTAGGTACGAATGACGGCGCCGGAGTTTTCGAGCAACACCAGGTCCTTGCGTATTGTCGTGCCGGTGGTGTCAAAGTAGTGGGCCAGATCCTCTACCGAGCACTTTCCCTGCTTTTGCAGATGCTCAAGTATGGCCGCCTGCCGCTGACGTGGTTTCATAGGCGCTTCGTTCCTTACGTTGCGAAATGATAATTCCGCAAGTTTATAACTTTCACAACGAAATTATCCATGTTTCAGATTAAGCGCTAATGATAGTGCATTCTGACAGAGTGAATCATGGGGGAAGATCACATCAGGTTGTAATTCATGCAGCGAAATGCCGTCGATCGCCTGGATTTTGGTCGGACGGGCAAACACCGTTACGCCGCGCATGATGAGGGAATCGCAAACCATATTGTTTTCATCCAGCGCAACAGCGACGACAACCCGCGGTTTAAAGCGGCCGCCGGAACGCCCGACGCCCACGCGGCCTTTCTGGCACAGGGCATCAAAGGCGCGGTTAAACTGATGGATTTGCCAGCCGCCAAACGCCATCTGGCAAAGCCAGGCGAGGGCGGCGACGGTGATGAGTGCGGTGACCATATCGGCTCCTTAACTGCCGGGTGGCGGCTGCGCCTTACCCGGCCTACGGGGATTGTAGCACCGGTAAGCGCAGCGCCACCGGGGAATGAACTCAGAACATCACCTGCCCACCGGTGACGTTAATCGACTGCCCGGTGCAGTACGAGGCTTTCGGGCTGGCGTAAAACAGCAGCATGTTCAGCACGTCCTGATAATCGCACCCGCGCTTCAGCGGCACTTTGTCGATGTAGTACTGTTCGACGTCCTCTGCTTTGATGCCAAGTTTGGCGGCATACTGCGGCAGCAGGGACTGGAACATCGGGGATTTCAGCAGGTTACCCAGCATCAGCGCGTGCACGGTTATGCCGTATTCGGCCAGATCCAGCGCCAGAGACTGCGTCAGCCCGACGCCGCCAAACTTCGCCGCGCTGTAGCCGGAGTTGTGCTTGCTGCCCACTTTCCCCGATTTTGAGTTGATCTGAATGATGCGACCCTGAATACCGTCGCGGATCATCAGACGGGAAAATTCGCGGGCGCAGAGGAAATAGCCCACCAGATTCACCTGCAACGAGCGATCAAAATCCCCCAGTTCGAAATCGCTGATAAAGGCCGCTTTCGCAATCCCCGCGCTGTAGACCAGCAGATCGGTGCGACCAAAAATCTCATCCACGCCGCGGGCCAGCGCCATCACGCTCTGCTCGCTGGTGGCGTCGGCGCCAAATCCATACGCCATCCCTTCGCCAAATTCGGTGTTGATGGCGTCCGCTACGCGGGCGGCTTTCTCACTCTGAATATCCACGACCGCCACGCGGTAGCCCTCTGCGGCAAGCCCATGGCAGAGGAACTCGCCTAAGGTTTGTCCCCCACCAATGACAACGGCAACCTGACTCATGTGTCTCTCCTTTATTACGAAATAAATTTTAACGTGCAGCCTGGGGTGACAGCCTGCGGAACCGGCCCCTCAACGTGAACCGTGCCGGGATACTCCGCCCGCGGCTGGCCGTCGAAACGCAAGGTGATGTGCCCCAGCTCGCGCAGGTTTTGCTCGGCGACGTCACCGACGGCGGTTACGGCATAGCGCGCCTTGCCCAGTTCCAGCTGGCCACCGGCCTTCAGCTCGCCGTTTAACTCGCCGTGGCAGTGGATGAAGCAAAACTCTTCGATATCTGCCGGGGCGCCTTCGCGGAAGGTGATCAGCATCTGGTCGCTCAGCGCATCGGCTGCGCTCTGGCCGATGCGGGTAATGGTGGTCTGGTAAATCACGGTCATGGCAGGAACCTCTTATTGATAAATAAAGCCGGAGACAAACCAGGCAATTAGCACCGTTGGCGCGCCCGTCAGGAAGCGGCTCACCAGCACGGAGGGGACGCCCACGCGCACGGTCTCCTGGCGCGCTTCCGCCAGTGACAGCCCGACGGGGATGAAGTCGCACGCCGCCTGAGCGTTAATGGCAAACAGGGCGGGCAGGGCGAGGTGCGGAGGGATGTTCCCCAGACCAATCTGCACGCCAATCAGCACGCCGATGACCTGGGCAATCACCGCGCCCGGGCCGAGAAACGGCGACAGCAGCGGGAAGGAGCAGATCAGCGCCAGCGTCACCAGGCCGAGCGGGTGGCTGGCGAGCGGGGCGAGGCCGTGGGCAATCCAGTCGCCGAGGCCGGAGGCCATGATGATGCCGATCAGCGCCGAGACGAACGCCATAAACGGCAGAATGGTTTTCAGCACCGTGTCGATGGTGTCGCGCCCGGACTGAAACAGCACCGCCACGGCGGACCCCATCCCCATCCCGACCTTCGCCAGCAGGCCGTCGCTCTGCTCGGTGATTTTTTTGCTGGTGTCGTACTCGCGCGGGGCCGCTTTTTGCGGTGCGGATGTGCCATTCACCAGCGTGATGTTGTCCTCCTTCACCCCAGAGACATAAATGTCCTCAAGGATGTACTGCGCCAGCGGGCCTGACTTGCCCGTGGAGTGAATATTCACCGTCGGAATGCGGCGCTTCGGGTAGATGCCGCAGCGCAGCGTGCCGCCGCAGTCGATTACCGCCACGCCGATTTCCGCTTCCGGCGGCTCACCCTCTTTGAAGCCGTCGACTGCTTCCCAGCCGGTCAGCTCGCGCAGCGTGTCGACGATCGCCGGGCGCGTGCCGGCGGTGATGTAGACGATCTTTTTGCCTTCGGTGGCGTCGAACTCCAGCGGGCCGCCCCAGCCGCCCGTGCCTTTATCTATGCGGATCCGGTTCATACTGTGGCTCCCGAAAGCTGGACTTTCTCATCAAGCTGAATGCCCATTTTTTTCTCAAAAATGGCGGTAGTGAGGTCCGTTACCCAGCCGCGGAAGAAGTTGGTCACCAGGCCGACCAGCAGATAGCTCACCGCCAGCGGGCCGAGCGGCAGTCCCAGCGTAGTGAGACCGCTGGCAATCCCGAGGTAAACAAACAGCTCGCCGGGGTTAATGTGCGGGAACAGGCCGTTCATTGAATGGCAGCTGTAGGAGGCGGCGGCGTAATAACTCGGCTTGTACTTCTCTGGCATAAAGCGGCCGAGGCTTAAGGTCATCGGGTTGCAGAACACAAAGGTGCCGATGAAGGGCAGGATCAGGTAGCGGGACAGCGGATTGCCGGCACAGCGCTGGGCGAAGCGTTCAATACGCTGCTGGCCGATAAAGTTAATCAGGGCGTTCATGATCACCAGCAGGCTGATCAGCAGGGGCAGGATCCCGGTCACCATGCCGGTGAATACCTCGCCGCCTTTCTGAAACAGCCCGATGAACCACTCGGCGCCGTGGGTGATGGTTTCTATCATTCTTCTCTCCTGTAGGGCGTTTGTTTTTGTCTATCTGCGGCTAATAATAATCACTTTGAAAGGTTTTAAAGTGTTAATCAGATCTCACAATGAAAGAAAAATGTATTATTTTGAAAGTTTATTGGTGAGGTGAATAATTTTTGGTGGAAAAAAGCGCGGATTTGCGTCGGGGAGGTGTGTACCGCTTCCTTGAGGAGTTGGGGATGCTTTACCATACTGGATTCTTACCGAACTCGTTAAATGGATGCCACATGTTCAAGCGTCGTTATGCAGCGCTGTTGCCTGCGCTTATTCTCCTGTCCGCCTGTAGTAGCAAACCCAAGACCGAAGCCGCTCAGCCAACGGCGGGCGCGCCTTCCGGAGGATTCCTGCTGGAGCCGCAGCACAATATGATGCAGATGGGCGGCGACTTCGCGAATAACTCTGCGGCCGAACAGTTCATCGATAAAATGGTGAGCAAGCACGGTTTTGACCGCCAGCAGCTGCATGCCATTTTGTCTCAGGCGAAGCGTCTGGACTATGTGCTGCGCCTGATGGACAGGCAGGCGCCGACAGCCCAGGTGCCGACCGGGCCAAACGGCGCGTGGCTGCGCTATCGCAAACAGTTTATTACCCCGGACAACGTGCAGAATGGCGTGGTGTTCTGGAATCAGTATGAAGACGCCCTGAACCGTGCGTGGCAGGTCTATGGCGTGCCGCCGGAGATCATCGTCGGTATTATTGGGGTCGAGACCCGCTGGGGACGCATTATGGGTAAAACCCGCATCCTTGATGCGCTGGCGACGCTCTCCTTCAACTACCCGCGCCGCGCCGAGTATTTCTCTTCCGAGCTGGAAACCTTCCTGCTGATGGCGCGAGACGAACAGGACGATCCGCTCGATCTGAAAGGGTCGTTCGCCGGGGCAATGGGCTACGGCCAGTTTATGCCGTCCTCCTATAAGCAGTACGCGGTAGATTTTAACGGGGATGGTCACATCAACCTGTGGGATCCCGAAGACGCCATTGGCAGCGTGGCCAACTACTTCAAAGCGCATGGCTGGACGCCGGGCGGCCAGGTGGCGGTGCAGGCGAACGGCGAGGCGTTTGGTCTGGAAAACGGATTTAAAACCAAATACAGCGTGGCGCAGCTGGCAGCGGCAGGCTTAACGCCGTCGCAGCCGCTGGGCAATGTTGACCAGGTGAGCCTGCTGCGCCTGGATGTCGGAACCGGTTATCAGTACTGGTTCGGGCTGCCGAACTTCTACACCATTACCCGCTACAACCACAGCACGCACTATGCGATGGCGGTGTGGCAGCTGGGGCTGGCGGTGTCTCAGGCGCGTGTGCCGGCAGCGTCACCGTTTAGCCAGTAAGTTACCCTGACGGGTAGGCCGGTTAAGGCAACGCCGCCACCCGGCATGGCTGCCCGCACCCTGACCCTCTCCCACGGGAGAGGGAAGTTTGCAGAAACATTTCGCCACACTCCCATTTCACTCCCACCGTTTACATCTTAATCGACTTTCATTATTGTTATGTTATAACATTATTTTTGAATTGAGATATCCATGTCCCTGTTTTCTCTCTCATCCCCGGTTCGGCTGCTGCTTGCGCTGGTGCTCATTCTGTTTCTCGGCCTGGCCGTGCGCTGGGCGGTGGCGTTGCCATGATCGTGATGAACGACCTGGTGGCGGGTTACGATCGCCAGCCCGTTACGCGCGCGCTGTCCGGCGTGATTGAACGCGGGAGCATGACCGCTATCGTCGGGGCCAACGGCTGCGGCAAATCCACGCTGCTGAAAACGCTCGCCGGCTTTATTCCGCCCGTCAGCGGTACGTTTCGCTGGCAGGGGAGACGTCCGGTGGTGGGCTGGCTGGCGCAGCGTCACGCGCTGGAGGCGCAATTTCCTCTGACCGTGCAGGACGTGGTGAGTATGGGCTGCTGGCCAGCAATCTCACTGTTTGCCGGTTTTCGTCGGGATACCCGCATGCGCATTGCCGGCGCGCTGGAGCGCGTGGGGCTGGAGTCCATGGCGTTCTCTACCATAGATGAACTTTCCGGCGGCCAGTTTCAGCGCATGCTGTTTGCCCGCGTTTTGGTGCAGCAGGCGCCGCTGGTAATGCTGGATGAGCCTTTCACCGGCGTCGATGAAGCGACCTGCAACGTGCTGATGGATCTGATGCTGGAGATGTATATGCAGGGGCAGACCCTGCTGGCGGTACTGCACGACAGCGAACGCGTCTCGCGCCACTTCCCACAAACGCTGCGGCTGGATGCTGATACGCCGCACTGGAAAACCGAGCGGGTGAGGGTGGCATGATCTGGCATCTCTTCTTCCAGCCGTTTATTGAGTACGGCTTTATGCGGCGCGCGCTGGTGGTTTGCCTGGCGCTCTCCGTCAGCACCACTGCGCTGGGCGTATTTCTTCAACTGCGTCGGATGAGCCTGATGGGGGACGCCCTTTCTCACGCCATTTTGCCGGGTGTTGCGGTGGGCTATCTGCTCAGCGGGATGTCGCTGCTGGCAATGACTGTCGGCGGGTTTATTGCCGGGATCGCCGTTGCGCTGGTGGCCGGGCTGGTCAGCCGCCGCACGCCGCTTAAAGAGGATGCCAGCTTCGCGGGGTTTTACCTGGGCTCGCTGGCGCTGGGCGTCACGCTGGTGTCGCTGCGCGGTTCAAATGTCGATCTGCTTCATCTTCTGTTTGGCTCCATTCTCGCCGTGGATAGCGCGTCAGCCCTGTTCGTGACGGGCGTTTGCATGTTCACGCTCCTCACGCTGGCGATTTTTTATCGGGGGCTGGTCAGCGAAGCGTTTGATACCGCGTGGTTGCAGGTGAACGCGCGCTGGCTGCCCGGGATGTTACACGGTCTGTTTCTGGCGCTGCTGGTGCTCAACCTGGTAGCCGGTTTTCAGGTGCTCGGCACGCTGATGGCCGTCGGGCTGATGATGTTACCCGCCGTGGCGGCACGCTGCTGGGTGCGCACACTGCCAGGGTTACTTTTGATGGCGGGTATCAGCGGTATTTTTTGCGCGTGGCTGGGCTTAAGCCTTTCCTGGGCAGTGAGTCTGCCCGCCGGGCCCTCCATTGTGCTGACCGCCAGCGCATTGTTCTTTATTTCAGTTTTATTTGGCACGCGCAGCAGGCTGGCGGATAGCCTGCGGGCGCTTTTTTAACGCAAGGGGAAACGATGAAACGTACAGGATTAGCCGTGGCGCTCGCGCTCGGCATGATGACGCACGGCGTAATGGCGAAAACGCTTAATGTGGTGACCAGCTTTTCCATCCTGGGAGACATCACGCAGCAGGTTGGCGGCGATCGTGTGAAGGTGACGACGCTGGTGGGGCCGGACGGTGATCCCCATACTTTCGAACCTTCGCCCAAAGACAGCGCGGCGCTGAGTAAAGCTGACGTGGTGGTGGTCAATGGGCTGGGGCTGGAGGGCTGGCTCGACCGTCTGGTGAAAGCCTCCGGATTCAAAGGCCAACTGGTGGTTGCTTCGGACGGCGTGAAAACGCACACGCTGGAAGAGGACGGTAAAACCGTGACCGATCCGCACGCGTGGAACAGCGCGGCGAACGGCGCGCTGTATGCGCAAAATATTCTCTCAGGGCTGGTGAAGGCCGATCCTGAAGATACGGCGGCGCTTGAAGCTACCGGTAAACCCTATATTGCGCAGCTCTCTCAACTGGACGGTTGGGCTAAAAAGCGTTTCAGCGACATCCCACAGGCGAAGCGCAAAGTGCTGACCAGCCACGACGCCTTCGGCTATTTCAGCCGCGCCTACGGCGTGACGTTTATGGCGCCGCAGGGGCTGTCGTCTGAGAGTGAAGCCAGCGCGGCGCAGGTAGCGGAGATCATCAATCAGATTAAAGCTGACGGCGTGAAAACCTGGTTTATGGAAAACCAGCTTGACCCACGCCTGGTGAAGCAGATTGCGACCGCCACGGGCGCCCAGCCGGGTGGTGAACTTTACCCGGAAGCGCTGTCCGCGAAGGGCGGCGTGGCGGACACCTACGTCAAGGCATTTCGCCACAATGTGGACACCCTCGCTAACAGCATGAAATAAGCGTCTCTCTGGCCGATGCGCCCGCATCGGCTTTTTTCTGAAGCCCCCTCGTAAAACCCGACGCGCATCCCCATATTTGATGAGAAAGTGCTATCTTGTGCTGCATGTTTTTCTAAGGCCTGGAGCGAGAATGACTGACCATGAATTGATGCAGCTAAGCGAAGTGGTGGGGCTGGCGCTGAAACAGCGCGGCGCGACTCTCACGACCGCAGAATCCTGCACCGGCGGCTGGGTGGCGAAAGCAATTACCGATATTGCTGGCAGTTCCGCCTGGTTTGAACGCGGCTTTGTGACCTACAGTAACGAGGCGAAAGCGCAGATGATCGGCGTGCGTGAAGCCACGCTTGAGCAGCATGGCGCGGTCAGCGAGCCGGTGGTGATCGAGATGGCGATTGGCGCGCTGAAAGAGGCGCGCGCAGATTACGCTATCTCCATCAGCGGTATCGCGGGGCCGGACGGCGGCAGCGACGTGAAGCCTGTCGGCACCGTCTGGTTTGGCTTTGCCACCTCAAAAGGTGAAGGGATCACCCGCCGGGAATGCTTCAGCGGCGACCGCGAAAGCGTGCGTCGTCAGGCAACGGAATACGCGTTAAAAACGCTCTGGCAACAATTTCTACAAAATACTTGATACTGTATGACTATACAGTATAATTGCCTCAACAGAACAGAAGTCCATGGTGAAGCGCAGTTGCTTCTCCCGGCATGACAGGAGTAATAATGGCTATCGACGAAAACAAACAGAAAGCGTTGGCGGCAGCACTGGGCCAGATCGAAAAGCAATTCGGTAAAGGCTCCATCATGCGCCTGGGTGAAGACCGTTCCATGGATGTGGAAACTATCTCCACTGGTTCGCTTTCTCTTGATATCGCACTGGGCGCTGGCGGTTTGCCGATGGGCCGTATCGTAGAAATCTACGGTCCGGAATCCTCGGGTAAAACTACCCTGACGTTGCAGGTTGTTGCGGCGGCACAGCGCGAAGGTAAAACCTGTGCGTTTATCGATGCCGAGCACGCGCTGGACCCGGTCTATGCCCGTAAACTGGGCGTTGATATCGACAACCTGCTGTGCTCCCAGCCGGACACCGGCGAGCAGGCACTGGAAATTTGTGACGCGCTGGCGCGCTCAGGTGCGGTTGACGTGATCATCGTCGACTCCGTTGCGGCGCTGACGCCAAAAGCGGAAATTGAAGGTGAAATCGGTGACTCTCACATGGGCCTCGCGGCACGTATGATGAGCCAGGCGATGCGTAAGCTGGCGGGTAACCTGAAGCAGTCCAATACGCTGCTGATCTTCATCAACCAGATCCGTATGAAAATTGGTGTAATGTTCGGTAACCCGGAAACCACCACCGGCGGTAACGCTCTGAAATTCTACGCTTCTGTCCGTCTGGATATCCGCCGTATCGGTGCGGTGAAAGAGGGGGATAACGTAGTCGGTAGCGAAACCCGCGTGAAGGTTGTGAAGAACAAAATCGCAGCACCGTTCAAACAGGCTGAGTTCCAGATCCTCTACGGCGAAGGTATCAACTTCCTCGGCGAGCTGGTTGACCTGGGCGTGAAAGAGAAGCTGATTGAAAAAGCGGGCGCATGGTACAGCTACAACGGTGACAAGATTGGTCAGGGTAAAGCGAATGCTATCTCCTGGCTGAAAGAGAACCCGGCGGCGGCGAAAGAGATTGAGAAGAAGGTGCGTGAACTCCTGCTGAACAACCAGGACTCTAAACCTGATTTCGTGGTCGACGGCGCGGATGCTGAAGAAACCAACGAAGACTTTTAATCCTCTCGGATAAAAATGAAGGGCTGCTGATGCGGCCCTTTTTGCATTTCTGAATCGACAGGTTTTTTATGAGTGAACCGACATCACGCCGACCAGCCTACTCACGCTTGCTGGATCGGGCCGTGCGTATTCTTGCCGTGCGTGACCATAGCGAACAGGAGCTGCGGCGGAAACTGTCAGCGCCCGTCATGAGCAAAAACGGTCCGGAAGACATTGATGCCACCGCGGAAGATTATGACCGCGTGGTTGCCTGGTGCTACGAGCATCACTATCTGGATGACGGCCGTTTTGCCGCTCGCTTTCTTGCCAGCCGTGGTCGTAAAGGCTATGGGCCAGCGCGTATCCGCCAGGAGCTGAACCAGAAAGGCGTAGCCCGTGAATCGATTGAAAAAGCCATGCGCGAAAGTGAAATTGACTGGTGCGAACTGGCGCGTGAGCAGGCGGTACGAAAGTACGGTGAGCCGCTGCCGCGTGAATTTTCAGAAAAAGTTAAAATCCAGCGCTTTTTGCTCTACCGCGGCTTCCTGATGGAAGATATTCAGGATATCTGGCGTAATTTTACCGATTGAACGCATGCGGGATTTTACTTCCCACTAAAGAAAACTTATCTTATTCCCACTTTTTCCAGTAGCTGGTCCGTCCAACTGTTTACAGATACAGATCTGCTGCGACATTTCGTTAGCTTGATTTCAGGATAATTATGAGCAAGAGCACCGCTGAGATCCGTCAGGCGTTTCTCGATTTTTTCCATAGTAAGGGACACCAGGTTGTTGCCAGCAGCTCCCTGGTACCGAACAATGACCCGACTCTGCTGTTTACCAACGCCGGGATGAACCAGTTCAAGGATGTGTTCCTTGGTCTCGACAAGCGTAATTATTCCCGCGCCACAACCTCACAGCGTTGCGTGCGTGCGGGCGGTAAACACAACGATCTGGAAAACGTCGGTTACACCGCGCGCCACCACACCTTCTTCGAAATGCTGGGTAACTTCAGCTTCGGCGACTATTTCAAACACGATGCCATTCAATACGCGTGGGAACTGCTGACCGGTGAAAACTGGTTCAATCTGCCGAAAGAGCGTCTGTGGGTGACCGTGTATGAGACCGATGACGAAGCGTTCGACATCTGGGAAAAAGAAGTGGGTATCCCGCGCGAACGTATCATCCGTATCGGTGACAACAAAGGCGCGCCTTACGCGTCTGATAACTTCTGGCAGATGGGCGACACCGGCCCTTGCGGTCCGTGCACCGAGATCTTCTACGATCATGGCGACCACATCTGGGGTGGCCCTCCGGGAAGCGCGGAAGAAGATGGCGATCGCTACATTGAGATCTGGAACATCGTCTTCATGCAGTTCAACCGTCAGGCCGACGGCACCATGGAGCCGCTGCCAAAACCGTCCGTAGATACCGGTATGGGCCTTGAGCGTATCGCGGCCGTTCTGCAACACGTTAACTCCAACTATGAGATTGACCTGTTCAGCACCCTGATCAAAGCCGTTGCTGAGGTAACGGGCGCAACCGATCTGAGCAACAAATCACTGCGCGTTATCGCAGACCATATTCGTTCCTGTGCGTTCCTGATTGCTGACGGCGTTATCCCGTCGAATGAAAACCGTGGCTATGTGCTGCGTCGTATCATTCGTCGTGCGATCCGCCATGGCAACATGCTGGGCGCGAAGGACACCTTCTTCTATAAACTCGTTGGGCCACTGATTGGCGTGATGGGCTCTGCCGGCGATGAGCTGAAACGCCAGCAGGCGCAGGTTGAACAGGTTCTGAAAACCGAAGAAGAGCAGTTTGCCCGTACGCTGGAACGCGGTCTGGCGCTGCTGGACGACGAGCTGGCGAAACTCAAGGGCGACACGCTGGATGGCGAAACCGCTTTCCGCCTGTACGACACCTACGGCTTCCCGGTTGACCTGACCGCGGACGTTTGCCGCGAGCGCAACATCAAAGTTGACGAAGCAGGCTTTGAAGCCGCAATGGAAGAACAGCGTCGTCGTGCGCGTGAATCCAGCGGTTTTGGCGCGGACTACAACGCGATGATCCGCGTTGATAGCGCGTCTGAATTTAAAGGCTACGAAGAGCTGGCCCTGACCAGCAACGTGACCGCGCTGTTTGTTGACGGTAAAGCCGTAGACAGCATTAGCGCGGGCCAGGAAGCGGTTGTTATCCTGGATAAAACGCCGTTCTATGCGGAATCGGGCGGTCAGGTTGGCGATAAAGGCGAACTGAAAGGCAATGGCTTCAGCTTCAGCGTAAGCGATACCCAGAAATACGGTCAGGCGATTGGTCACCAGGGCAAACTGGTTTCCGGCTCTCTGAAAGTGGGCGAGGGCGTTCAGGCCAACGTTGACGAAGCTCGCCGCGCGCGCATTCGTCTGAACCACTCGGCAACCCACCTGATGCACGCAGCCCTGCGCGAAGTGCTGGGTACGCACGTTGCACAGAAAGGTTCTCTGGTTAATGACAAAGTGCTGCGTTTCGACTTCTCGCATTTTGAAGCGATGAAGCCGTCTGAAATTCGTGCGGTGGAAGACCTGGTGAATGCCCAGATCCGTCGTAACCTGCCAATCGAAACCCACATCATGGATCTCGAGGCAGCGAAGAAGAAAGGTGCGATGGCGCTGTTTGGCGAGAAATATGACGACCGCGTTCGCGTGCTGAGCATGGGCGACTTCTCTACCGAACTGTGTGGCGGTACTCACGCATCCCGCACCGGTGACATCGGCTTGTTCCGCATCGTTTCCGAGTCGGGGACGGCGGCAGGCGTGCGTCGTATTGAGGCGGTGACCGGGGAAGGCGCGATTGCCAGCCTGCATGCGCAGAGCGACCAGCTGCACGAGATCGCGCAGCTGCTGAAAGGCGATAGTCAGAACCTGGGCGAAAAAGTGCGTGTCGCGCTGGATCGTACCCGTCAGCTGGAAAAAGAACTCCAGCAGCTGAAAGAACAGGCTGCGGCGCAGGAGAGCGCAAACCTCTCCAGCAAAGCGGTAGACATTAAGGGCGTCAAACTGCTGGTCAGCGATCTGGCGGGCGTTGAGCCTAAGATGCTGCGTACCATGGTCGACGATCTGAAGAACCAGCTTGGTTCGACGGTTATCGTGCTGGCAACGGTCGCAGAGGGTAAGGTTTCTCTGATTGCGGGCGTCTCTAAGGATGTGACGGATCGTGTTAAAGCAGGGGAACTGATTGGCATGGTCGCCCAGCAGGTGGGTGGCAAAGGTGGCGGTCGTCCGGACATGGCGCAAGCCGGTGGTACGGATGCGGCGGCACTTCCCGCGGCATTAGCCAGCGTTGAAAGCTGGGTAAGCGCGAAACTGTAATAACTACAAAGCACAAGCAGACGCCATAGCGGTAACGTTATGGCGTCTTGCTCACTGCGCTATCGATAACGATAAAGTCAGGTTGAGTTTGTGTATATCGGCTAAACTTACGTTTAACAGAATGTGATGCCGTGACTGCTTACACTTTACGTGTTTGTCATCGCTTACTTTTTGGCGTTATATGATGGATAATGCCGGGATACAAGAGACCCGACTCTTTTAATCTTTCAAGGAGCAAAGAATGCTGATTCTGACTCGTCGAGTTGGTGAGACCCTCATGATTGGGGATGAGGTCACCGTGACAGTTTTAGGGGTAAAGGGTAACCAGGTACGTATTGGTGTTAACGCTCCTAAAGAAGTATCTGTCCACCGTGAAGAGATCTACCAGCGTATCCAGGCTGAAAAATCCCAGCAGTCCAGTTACTGATATTGTCGCGTCTCGCTGTCGGGCGAGACGCAACCCTCCTGCTATTTTTCCTGCATAAAGTTACCGTTCTATTTCAAACGCTTCGTTTTTGACCACTCTCATAATTTTATCTCATCCAAAAGACGCGCTTCTCTCAACACAATTCTGTGAAGATGCCTGCAAAATCCGCTTATAAAACACTCTCTTTGCGGCTTTTACATGCGAATTGGGTGCGAATTGTGCAAACGAAAAAAGCATGTGGAAAATTGTTTGACTTATAAGTCCCAGAAAGTAATATATGCGCCACGCAGCGACGAGAAGCTCTTAACGAGTTGCTCGAAGCACTCGAAAGAGGCGTTGTGTGGTGAGGTGGCCGAGAGGCTGAAGGCGCTCCCCTGCTAAGGGAGTATGCGGTCAAAAGCTGCATCCGGGGTTCGAATCCCCGCCTCACCGCCATTTTGCATCCGTAGCTCAGCTGGATAGAGTACTCGGCTACGAACCGAGCGGTCGGAGGTTCGAATCCTCCCGGATGCACCATCTATTACTTCATATTGCTTTCGAAGTGATATGAATATCGAGCAGTACAGTAGTAAATCCCGATGCATCCGTAGCTCAGCTGGATAGAGTACTCGGCTACGAACCGAGCGGTCGGAGGTTCGAATCCTCCCGGATGCACCATTTTT
>NZ_KQ089940.1:1487170-1630575 GCF_001037725.1 Enterobacter sp. MGH120
CAGCAGTAAATCCCGATGCATCCGTAGCTCAGCTGGATAGAGTACTCGGCTACGAACCGAGCGGTCGGAGGTTCGAATCCTCCCGGATGCACCATATTCTCCTCCTTTGTTTATTCCTTCGACGTTTCGTCAGCAATCACTCTCTCTGTCAGCGACAAAGATCCCCTTTTACGATAAAGTAATGCTTTGTTAATCGTTTAGCGAGAGCACGATGTACGCACAGTATGACGGTTTGATCTTCGACATGGACGGCACCCTCCTGGATACCGAACCCACGCATCGTCAGGCCTGGACCGAAGTCCTGGGCCGTTACGGTATGCGTTTCGATTTACAGGCGATGATTGCCCTCAATGGATCGCCCACCTGGCGTATCGCACAGGCCGTGATTGAGCTGAATCAGGCCGATCTCGACCCGCATCAGCTCGCGCGTGAAAAAACCGACGCGGTAAAAGCCATACTGTTAGACACCGTGCAGCCTTTACCACTCATTGACGTCGTCAAGGAGTGGCACGGGCGTCGTCCTATGTCTGTCGGTACGGGCAGCGAGAGCGCGATTGCTGAAGCGCTACTCAACCACCTTGGCCTGCGCCACTATTTTTCTGCCGTCGTTGCCGCCGATCATGTTAAACATCACAAACCCGCACCGGATACCTTCCTGCTCTGTGCAGAATTAATGGGTGTTCCACCTGCAAAATGCGTGGTGTTTGAAGATGCTGATTTTGGCATTCAGGCCGCGCGTGATGCCGGAATGGCGGCGGTGGACGTTCGCTTACTGTGAGTGACGCGCTGTCACTCGCTTCATTATTCGCCAGCAGTTTTTTAAGCTCCACCCTCTTACCGGGGAATTCGGAAGTGGTGCTGGTGGCGATGCTGTTGTCCGGTGTAAGTCAGCCCTGGTTGCTGGTCTTAATAGCAACAATGGGTAATAGCCTTGGAGGGCTGACTAACGTTATTCTTGGACGTTTCTTTCCGCTACGCGAAAAATCTCGCTGGCAGGAAAAGGCAGTCGGCTGGCTAAAACGCTATGGCGCTGCCACGCTGTTATTAAGCTGGATGCCTGTAATAGGCGATTTACTGTGTCTGCTGGCGGGATGGATGCGCATTTCCTGGGGACCGGTGCTCTTTTTTTTGTGCCTTGGCAAGGCGTTACGCTATGTTTTACTGGCATGGGTAACACTACAGGGTATGACGTGGTGGCACTAATTGGTGGAATGAATTCGCGACCTTCAATCGTCAACCATTACAATTATGCTGAGTGACAATTTTTTGACAGGCGGGAGGTCAAATTGATCCCGGACGTATCACAGGCGCTGGCCTGGCTGGAAAATCACCCTCAGGCACTGAAGGGTATTCAGCGTGGGCTTGAGCGCGAAACGCTGCGCGTAAATGCGGATGGTAGCTTAGCGACTACGGGACACCCGAAGGCGTTAGGCTCGGCGCTGACACATAAATGGATCACAACCGATTTCGCCGAAGCGCTGCTGGAGTTCATCACGCCAGTAGACGGTGATATTGATCATATGCTGACGATCATGCGCGACGTGCATCGCTTCACCGCCCGCAACCTCGGCGACGAGCGTATGTGGCCGCTCAGCATGCCGTGCTATATCGAGCAGGGGCAGGATATCGAGCTGGCGCAGTACGGCACCTCGAATATTGGTCGGCTGAAAACGCTGTATCGCGAAGGACTGAAAAATCGCTACGGCGCACTGATGCAGACGATCTCTGGCGTGCACTACAACTTTTCTCTGCCGATGGCGTTCTGGCAGGCGAAGTGCGGTGAAACGGATAAAGAAGCGATCTCCGCGGGTTACTTCCGCCTGATCCGCAACTACTACCGTTTTGGCTGGGTTATTCCGTATCTGTTCGGCGCGTCACCGGCCGTCTGTTCTTCGTTCCTGCAAGGGAAACCGACCACGCTGCCGTTCGAGAAGACCGAATGTGGCATGTATTACCTGCCGTATGCGACCTCCCTGCGCCTGAGCGACCTTGGCTATACCAATAAATCGCAAAGTAATCTCGGAATTACGTTTAACGATCTGCACGAATATGTGGCAGGCTTGAAGCGGGCGATAAAAACCCCGTCGGAAGAGTACGAAAAAATCGGCCTCGAAAAAGACGGTAAGCGCCTGCAAATTAACACTAACGTGTTGCAGATTGAAAATGAACTGTATGCGCCGATTCGTCCGAAGCGCGTGACGCGCAGCGGTGAAACGCCGTCGGATGCGCTACAGCGCGGCGGGATCGAATACATTGAAGTGCGCTCGCTGGATATCAACCCGTTCTCACCGATTGGCGTTGACGAGCAGCAGATTCGCTTCCTTGACCTGTTTATGGTCTGGTGCGTACTGGCGGATGCGCCGGAAATGAGTTCCGACGAACTGCTGTGTACCCGTGCCAACTGGAATCGCGTGATTCTGGAAGGGCGCAAGCCGGGTCTGACGTTAGGTATTGGCTGTGAAACGGCTCAGTTCCCACTGTCTAAGGTAGGGAAGGATCTGTTCCATGACCTGAAGCGCGTAGCCCAGACGCTGGACAGCGTGTACGGCGGCGAAGCTTACCAGAAGGTCTGCGACGAACTGGTTGAAAGCTTTGATAACCCGGAACTGACATTCTCAGCACGTATTCTGCGTTCTATGATTGAGCAGGGAATTGGTGGCACAGGGCGTTCACTCTCAGCGGAGTACCGTGAGATGCTGATGCAGGAGCCGTTAGAGATCCTGAGCGAAGCGGATTTTGTGACAGAGCGTGATGCGTCCGTTGTGCGTCAGAAAGAGGTCGAAGCGGCGGATACGGAGTCGTTTGAGGCGTTTCTGGCGAAGCAGGCCTGAACCAAAAAGAAAAAGGCCACATCGCTGTGGCCAAAATATACATCTCTGAATTCAGGGATGATGATAACAAATGCGCGTCTTTCATATACTCAGACGCGCATTCTGTAGAAGAGTTCAGTTTATTTTAAAAAAATCACTATCGGAGGTGACGTATGCCGTTATTAGATAGCTTTACTGTCGACCATACCCGTATGGAAGCACCAGCAGTCCGCGTGGCGAAGACCATGAACACGCCGCACGGCGACACGATCACCGTTTTCGACCTGCGCTTCTGCGTGCCCAATAAAGAAGTGATGCCAGAGAAAGGCATTCACACGCTGGAACACCTGTTCGCCGGATTCATGCGCGACCACCTGAACGGCAACGGCGTGGAGATCATCGATATCTCTCCGATGGGCTGCCGCACCGGTTTCTACATGAGCCTGATTGGTCAGCCTGATGAGAAACGCGTCGCGGATGCGTGGAAAGCGGCGATGGAAGACGTGCTGAAGGTGAAAGAGCAGAACCAGATCCCTGAGCTGAACGTTTACCAGTGCGGCACTTACCAGATGCACTCTCTGGAAGAAGCTCAGGAGATTGCCCGTCATATCATCGAACGTGATGTTCGTGTAAACAGCAATGACGAGCTGGCCCTGCCAAAAGAAAAACTTCAGGAACTGCACATTTAGTATCGTGCCTGTGGATGCCCGGTGGCGCTTCGCTGACCGGGCCTACAATCCTGATGACGACAACCACCACCTTCTCCTTTACCCATCGCCCGCTTGTGCCGTTTTCGCATGATTATGCTCATGGCGACAGCGAGCCGTGGCATCAGCACGACTGCGCGCAGCTCCTGCACAGCCTCACCGGCGTCGTGCGGGTCGATACCGCATCCGGCTGCTGGGTGGTGCCGCCCGGTCGCGGCGTCTGGCTACCTGCGGGTACGCAGCACGCCTTGCGCATCACCGGCAACGTTGCTGCCCGCACGCTGTTTATCGACCCGCTGGCGCGCGCCGATCTTCCGGCGACCTGCCAGATCGTGCAGATCTCGCCCCTGCTGCGCGAGCTGATCCTGACCTCCCTTACGCTTCCTGAATCTTACGCACCCGGAAGCCGCGATGAACGTGTTTATGAGCTGATCCTCGATGAAATTCGCCTCATGCCGGTACTGCCGTTTCACCTGCCCGAGCCGGAAAGCGAAGCGCTGCGCCACCTCTGCCAGCAGATTCGAATGGCCCCGGGAGAAAGCTGGAGCAGCGCCCAGGCCGCAGGTATTGTGGGGATGAGCGAACGCACGCTGAACCGCCATTTTCAGCAGCAGACAGGCCTGAGCTACGGCGAGTGGGTGAGAAGGGCGCGACTGCTGGAAGCCTTAGTGCGGCTGGCACAGGGCCAGCCGGTATTACGCGTGGCGCTGGATCTGGGGTATGGCAGCCACAGCGCCTTTACGGCAATGTTTCGCCGGGTAATGGGTCTCTCACCCAGCGATTACTTCAGGAACGACTGACCGCGTTAAAAAGCGCCTGAATCGACGCGCGTGCCACGTCGCTGTCGATGCCCACGCCCCAGCGGCTGGTCCCATCCTGGAACAGGCAGCGGATATAGGCCACCGAGCGGCTGTCGCTGCGTTCGCCTAACGTATGTTCGTGATAATCCTTGATCACAAACGGTGCGTTGATCCAGCGGCTTAAGCCGTGAGCGGCGGCGGAGAGCAAACCGTTTCCCTGGCCTTCCAGCTGGCGGGTGCCCCCTTGCGTGGCGACGCTTGCCGTCAGCCGCAGCTGGCCGTCCTGCTGGCTGTCGCTGCGGTACGATTGCAGCGCTAATGGCGGGCTCGCCACCAGGCCGTAGCGGGCGCGGAACAGCTGCCAGAGCGCATTCTGCGTCATCTCTTTTCCATGGTTATCCGTTTCCTGCTGCACGTGCTGGCTAAAATCCTGTTGCAGGGCGCGAGGCAATTTCAGGCCGTGGTTTTGCTCAATAAGCCAGGCGCTTCCGCTTTTTCCTGACTGGCTGTTCACGCGGATCACCGCTTCATAGGTACAGCCAATATCCTGCGGGTCGACGGGCAGATAGGGCATCTCCCAGCGTTCGCCAGGCTTACGGGCATCGAAACCTTTCTTGATGGCATCCTGGTGCGAGCCGGAGAAGGCGGTGTAAGCCAGACGACCCGCCCACGGATGGCGCGGATGGACGGGCAGCTGGTTGCAGGTTTCTACCGTTTCAACCACCCGATTCATATCACTGAAATCCAGATTCGGGCTAATGCCCTGGCTGTAGAGGTTCATCGCCAGCGTCACCAGGCAGACGTTGCCCGTGCGCTCACCGTTACCAAACAGGCAGCCCTCCACGCGGTCAGCCCCGGCCATGACGGCCAGCTCTGCGCTGGCGACGCCGGTACCGCGATCGTTATGCGGGTGCACGCTGATACAGACGTCACTGCGGCGGCTGAAGTGGCGGCAGAAATACTCGATCTGGTCGGCATAGACGTTCGGCGTGCTCACCTCGACGGTAGCGGGCAGGTTGACGATCATCGGACGCGCCGCGCACGGCTGCCAGATCTCCGCCACGGCTTCACAAATCTCCAGCGCAAACTCCGGTTCGGTAAAGCAGAAGGTTTCCGGGGAGTACTCGTACTGCCAGCGGGTGTCAGGGTTCTCTTCACACAGCTGACGAATCAGGCGCGTCGCGCGCGTCGCCAGCTCGACGATTTGCGCTTTCTCCATGCCGAATACCAGACGGCGGAACAGCGGGGCGGTGGCGTTATACAGGTGAACGGTGGCCTGCTTCGCGCCGCGCAGGGAGTCGAAAGTGCGACGGATAAGATCGTCCCGCGCCTGCGTTAACACCTGAATGGTGACGTCATCCGGGATGCGGTTCTCCTCAATCAGCTGACGCACAAAATTGAAGTCCGTCTGCGAGGCGGACGGGAAGGCGACTTCGATTTCTTTAAACCCGCAGCTCAGCAGCAGATCCCAGAATTGCAGCTTGCGCGCGCTGTCCATCGGCTCGGCCAGCGCCTGGTTACCGTCGCGTAAGTCGGTCGAGAGCCAGCGCGGGGCGCGGGTGATAATCTGCTCCGGCCAGCGGCGGTCGGGCAACGAAAGGGTGGGGTAAGGCTGGTATTTTTCGGCGGGTGTGTTCAGCATGGTGCGCTCCTGTTGTCTTTTCACTATCGTGAATCGATTTCAGGCGCGCTGCTTTATCGGAACTGACAATCGCTGTCGCGTTTTGGACAAGGGGGGCGATTGTTGCCCGGTGGCGCTGCGCTTACCGGGCCTACGATCGTAGGCCGGGTAAGGCGTAGCCGCCACCCGGCAACCCGTGCACAGGGCTAGTGCGCCCCACCGCCCCCGCTACCGGCCCCAAACGGTGGTTTGGCAAACCACACCAGCCCCAGCAGGACGATGAAGATCCCCGCCGATATCCAGAAAATCTCGTTTGCCGAGATAATCAGCCCCTGGTTGGTGATCTGCTGGGCAAGCCAGCCGGACGCCTGCTGCTCCGTCATCCCCATCCCCTCAAGCTGGCTATACATCTGCTGAGCGTTAGGGTTGAACGGGTTCACCGCTTCGGTGAGTTGAGCATGGTGCATCGATTCCCGGTTGGTCCACAGCGTGGTGGTGATCGAAGTCCCGATGGAGCCCGCCAGCGTACGGGTGAAGTTCGACAGGCTCGATGCCGCCGCCATCCGCTCAGGCGGTAAGCCGGAAAGCGTAATGGTGGTCAGCGGCATAAAGAAGCACGCTACGGCGAAGCCCTGAATAAACTGCGGCCACGCGGAGGCGCCAAAGTCCATTCCCGGTTCAAACGTATACGCGCGCCAGTAGAAGCACACGGCGTACATGATGAAGCTGAACGTCACCAGCCTGCGCATGTCGAGCTTATGGGCGAAACGGCCAATAATCGGCGACAGCAGAACCGGAATTAACCCCACCGGCGCGGAGGCCAGCCCCGCCCAGGTTGCGGTATAGCCGTACACCTCCTGCAACAGCTGCGGCAGCAGAACAATCGCGCCGAAGTAGAGCATATAGGCGAGACTGATACAGAGGCAGCCGATGGTGAAGTTTCGCGATTTAAACAGCGAGAGGTCGACTATCGGATTATCGTCCGTCAGCTCCCAGACAATCAGGAAGCTGATGGCCACCACGGCGACCACCGTCAGCACAATGATTTCCGTAGAGGCAAACCAGTCCAGCTCTTTGCCGCGGTCGAGCATGATTTGCAGGCTGCCGATGCCGACAACCAGCAGTGCCAGCCCGATGCCGTCGATCCGCCGCTGTTCGGTCCGCGTTTCGCGACCACGCAGAGACTGTAGCGTCATCAGCACCACCAGCGCACCGATGGGCACGTTGATGAAGAAGATCCAGCCCCAGTGATAGTTATCGCTGATATAGCCGCCGAGGATTGGCCCGCAAATTGGGGCGACGATCACCGTCATCGACCACAGCGCGAGCGCGATGGAGCGCTTGGCGGGCGGATAGTTGTTCAGCAGCAAACTCTGCGACAGCGGAATCAACGGCCCGGCGACAATCCCCTGGATGACGCGGAAGAAAATCAGCATCGTCAGGCTGCTGGACATGCCGCAGGCCCAGGAGGCCAGCACGAACAGGATCGTCGACCAGAGGAACAGCTTCACTTCACCGACGCGCTTCGCCAGCCAGCCGGTGATGGGAATGGAGATGGCGTTCGCCACCCCGAACGAGGTAATGACCCAGGTCCCCTGGCTCAGCGATGAGCCAAGGTTCCCGGCGATCGTAGGGATCGCCACGTTTGCGATGGTGGAGTCCAGCACCTGCATGAATGTCGCCAGCGACAGCGCAATGGTCATAATGACCAGCTGCGCCCCCTCCAGCGGTTTTTGCGGCTTTTGCTGTTGCATAACGCTCACCTTCGGCTTAACCGGCGTTTGCCTTCACGATGTCATCGATCAGCTTATTGACCGGATCGAGGCTAATTTCACGGGCGTTACTTTCATAAGCTGGCGTACTGCGCACCTGGCTTGCGAGGATCTGACCGTCGCGGTTGGCGGTATCGACCGTCACCAGCGTGGAAAGGCCAATTCGCAGCGGATGGTCTGCCAGCTGCTTAGGATCCAGCTCGATACGCACAGGCAAGCGCTGTACCACTTTGATCCAGTTGCCGGTGGCGTTCTGTGCAGGCAGCAGGCTGAACGCGCTGCCGGTCCCCATGTCCAGACCGACCACTTTTCCGGTGTACTTGACGTCATCGCCGTAAATATCGCTGACCACGGTCGCGGTCTGGCCGATACGCATATGCGCCAGCTGGGTCTCTTTGAAGTTCGCATCGACCCACAGATTGTTTGCCGGAACGACCGCCATCAGCGGCGTGGTGGTGCTAATCTGCGCCCCTGGCTGTACGGAACGACGGGAAACGTAGCCGGTCATCGGGCTGACGATTTTGGTACGTTGCAGGGCAAGCCATGCGTTACGCACTTCGGTCGCCGCCTGTTTCACCGCTGGCTGGTTTTCCAGAGAGGTACCCAGCACCATCGCCTGATTAGCGTTGTACTGTTGGATCGCCACGTCCAGTTGCGCCTGTGCGCTGGCCACCGCGTCGCGGGCGTGCTGCAACTCTTCACGGCCAATCAGGTTGGCGGTGCCGAGAGGAACACGACGATTGAGGTCGCTCTGCGCCTGAGCCAGGGCCGTTTTCTGCACGTCGATATTGGCCTGAAGCTGCTTGCTGTTGATCATCAGCTGGCGGGTCTGGCGAACGCTGGAGGCCAGCGCCGTCTGTGCTTTTTCAAACGCCTGTTGGGCGTCGGTCGGGTCGAGCGTGACCAGCACATCGCCTTTTTTCACAAAGTCGGTGTTATCAGCCCAGACTTTCGTCACGCTGCCTGACACCTGGGCCATGATTTGAACCTGATTCCCTGCCACGTATGCATCGTCTGTCTCTTCAACATGACGCAAGACTAAAAACCAATAGATCCCATATGCCACGGCAATAATAATAAAGAGCAAGGTCAGCAGAATAAGGGCGCTCTTACGTTTGCCCTTTTTGTTGGCCGGTTGCTGCGGGAGGGTGTTCTCCGCATTTGCGCTCATTGTTGTTCTCCACGATCTTTTTATTTTCACATCGGCTGAGCCGACCTGTTGTCAGAAAGGCCAGCAGTTTCACGTGCTGGCCTGTCAGTTTTTCTTTTTAGCAATCTGGAATGTTGAGCGGATCGTCGCGTTAGCGCAGCGCCTCAAGGATGACGCCGTCTTCATCCATCTGGTCCAGACGGGTGAGCAGCTTGCGAGTAATGTGCTCAAGCTGGTCGCGCTCGGCGGTGCTGAGGGCAGACCAGAGCTGGTGCAGGCAGTTGTGCTGCGGTGGCAGCACTTCGCGCAAGAATTCGTGACCTTTCTCGGTCAGTTGCAGATGCAGGCAGCGGCGATCGTTATCGCTTTCACGGCGTTCAATCCAGCCGCGCTTTTCCAGTTCATCCGCGATACGGGTCGCATTGGTACGGGATGACCCCAGCGCACAGCTCAGTTCCGACGGCTGAATGCTGTGATTTTCCTGAGACTCCAGCGTAATCAACGCCATAAACAACGTCTCGTTAATCCCCTGCGCTTTCAGCATCTTGTTACGATTTTCCAGCAGCTTACCCTGCATGTGCATGCACAGGCGGGTCAGCAGGATTTCCTGATACGGGAAGTCCTCATGACGACTGGCGCGGAACTTAAGCATTTGTTCAATGGGCGTAAACGAACTATCCATTTTGGGCATAACCTCATTAATTACAGCCGATATAGTAACGACAGTGACAAATAATGTAAATGAATTATTTGTGCGGTTATATCCGCCAAACGTATGTCACCATCAGAAAGCGCCGGGTAAATCCGTGACCCGGTGAGCACAGAGAGCGTGGGGTGTGTACCCGCGAAAGAGGGGATGTGAGGACAGGGGTCTGAACTATTCATGCCGGTAGTAAATATGTCACCCACAGTAAAATTTCTGGGATAAATGATTACCGTTACCTTAACAGATGCAGGCCCCCTTTACACCCCAGGGGGCCCAAAGCAATGTAAAACTTAGTGAATTGCTTCCTGACGGTGATAGCCGCGCCACCATACCAGCAGATTTATCGCCGCGACGATGGCGCCGATGGCGCATACGCCCGTCCAGCCCGCGTGCTGCCAGGCGGAGGCTGAGATTAGCGAGCCCGCCGCGCCGCCGATAAAGTAGCTGGTCATGTACCCGGCCGTCAGACGGTTACGGGCATCCGGCTTCACGCGGTAAATCACGGTCTGGTTGGTGATATGTACACCCTGCACGGTGAGGTCGAGCACCAGAATACCGACAATCAGCGCCAGCACGGAGACATGTCCGTACCAGATGGCCGCCCAGGAGAGCAGGAGTAAAACCAGCCCTGCGGAGGTGGTCATATGAGATTTGCCTTTGTCGGCCAGCCCACCCGCCGGGCGCGCGCCCAGTGCGCCAGCCGCGCCTGCCAGCCCGAAAAGGCCAATCACGCCTTCTGAGTAGTTAAACGGCGGTGCGGCGAGCAGAAACGCCATCGACGTCCATAAGATGCTGAAGTTAGCGAAGGTGAGACACCCCAGAATGGCGCGCGTGCGCAGGAGTTTATCCCGGGTAAAGAGGCTGAAAACGGAGGCGAGGAGCTGCGGATAGTTCAGGTGATTTTCCTGCTTCACCCTTGGCAGGCCGCGCCACAGGGCCAGCGCCATGATAACCATCAGCACGCTCGCCACCCAGTAAACGGTGCGCCAGCCGCCGAGGCTCGCCAGCAGCCCGGCAACGGTTCGCGCCAGCAGGATGCCCAGCAGCAGGCCGCTCATGATAGTGCCGACCACTTTGCCGCGTTTTTCCGGGGAAGCCAGCGTCGCGGCGAGGGGAACCAGAATTTGCGCCACCACCGAGAACAGCCCCGTCAGCGCGGTGCCGATAATCATCATCGTTAACGACTGGCTGCTGGCGGTGATCAACATCCCGCCCGCCGCCAGCAGCGTCATGGAGACGATAAGCATCCGGCGCTCAAACATATCGCCTAATGGCACCAGGAACAGCAGCCCGGCCGCATAGCCGAGCTGTGCGGCGGTGACAATAAACCCGGCGGAGCTGGCTGAAAGATCGAAGGCGCGTGCGATGGTGTCGAGCAGTGGTTGTGCGTAATAGTTGCTGGCGACGGCCAGACCCGTTGCCACGGACATTAAAAGGATGAGTGCGGGGCTAAGCCCTTGAGTTGTTTTTGTCATTAGTTTCAGGAATCGTGAGTTAAGTGATTATTTTTCCGGAAACATAATAACCAATGATGGTGAATGTTGGGGAATTGTTACGTGGTGGATTGTGCGGTTAAGGTTGGGGGCGGTTTGATCCCCTCACCCCGACCCTCTCCCAGGGGGAGAGGGTGGTCATCGTTCCCTCTTCCCCTGGGAGAGGGTTAGGGTGAGGGAAAATGTTTTACTTCTGCGCCTCAAGCGCCTCTTTCACCCACCCATCGAACTGCTGCTGGTGGGCTTTGATCCAGCCATCCACGTGGCCTTTGATATCAGCTTCGGATGATTTACCCGCGTGCATCATCGCGTTCTGGGCGTTAATGTCTGCCAGCGGCAGTTTCATCACCGAGAACAGCTTCGCCGCCGCCGGGTTTTTCTCGGCCCAGGCTTTGTTCGCCACAATATGCATGGTGTTCACCGGGAAGCCATAGTTCATGCCGTTTGGCAGTTTGGTGTCGATATCTTTCTGCTCGCCTGGCAGGGAGGAGAAGGGCACCTGCAACCACACCACGTCTTTGCCCGGCTTCAGCACGTCGCTCACCCAGTACGGCGTCCAGGTGTAGTAGATCACCGGCTTGCCTTCTTTAAAGCGGGCGATGGTGTCGGCCATCATCGCAGAGTAATTGCCGTGGCTCACGTCGACGGTCTTCGCCAGATCGAAGGCTTTGTTCTGGTGGTTAATCACCGCTTCACAGCCCCAGCCCGGCGAACAGCCCATCATGTCGGCTTTACCGTCACCGTTGGTATCAAACAGTTTTGCGATCTTCGGATCTTTCAGCTGTTCAATATTGGTGATGTGATATTTATCGGCGGTTTTCTTGTCGATCAGATATCCCTGCGCAGCGCCGGTCACAAAGGTGCCTTCGCGGTAGAATTTCTTGTCACCGCCTGCGGCGGCATACATGTCGTCGTGCAGCGGCTGCCAGTTCACGGCGGTAAAGGTGGCGTCACCGGAGGCAATGGAGGTATAGCCCACGTTGTAATCCACTTCGCTGGCGGTATTCACCGTATAGCCCAGTTTCTCCAGCGCACGGCTGACAATCTGGGTCTGGAAGGACTCTTCCGAAATGGTGCTCTGCACCGGCTGCACGGTAATGCCTTTGCCCGGCAGGTCAGCGGCAACTGCGCTGGTGGAGACAAGGGTCGCAAACGCTGTGGCAAAAAGTACGTTATGTCGCATCGTTGTTCCTTATTTTGTAAATGGGCGGGTGAGTAACCCGACAGGGCCGGTGGTGTACCAGCGACGGTTGCCGCGACTACGTGAATCACGACCGACAGCCTGGGTCAGGCGGTCAAGAATGATGGCGAGGATCACAATCCCGACGCCGCCGACGGTCGCCAGCCCCATATCGAGACGGCCAATGCCGCGCAGTACCATCTGACCTAACCCGCCAACGGCAATCATCGAGGCGATCACCACCATCGACAGCGCCAGCATCAGCGTCTGGTTAACACCTGCCATAATGGTCGGCATCGCCAGCGGAAGCTGAACCTTAAACAGCATCTGACGCGGGCTGGCGCCGAACGAGCGCGATGCCTCTATCAGATCCGCAGGCACCTGGTTAATGCCCAGAATGGTCAGGCGAATAATCGGTGGCAGGGCGAAGATAATGGTCACGACCACCCCCGGTACGTTACCGATGCCGAACAGCATGACGATAGGCACCAGGTAAACGAACGCTGGCGTGGTCTGCATCGCATCCAGCAGCGGGCGAATAATCTTCGCGGCCCGGGGGCTGCGCGCCAGCCAGATCCCCATCGGCAGGCCGATCACCACGCAGAACAGCAGGGCGGTCAGCACCAGCGCCAGGGTGATCATCGCCTGAGACCACGCGCCAATCGCGCCGATGGCAATCAGGGAGATGAGCGTGGCGATCCCCATACCCGCGCTGCCGAACTGCCATGCGATCAGCGAGAACAGGATAATCGCCACCGGCGCGGGCATGCCCAGCATCAGCTGCTGGAAGCCGTTCAGGATGTAATCCACCGGGATGCGGATCCCCTGGAACACCGGACGGAAGTGGGTAACGACCCAGTCGATCCCCTCCGTTACCCAGCTATCCAGCGGGATCAGCGTCTTGTGGAACGGATCCATAATATTGAAATGCTCTGGGGCAGGCGCTGGTGCGCTGTTGAGCCAGTCTGCCGCGCCGCCGCCATCGGCAGGCGCAGGCGTCGACCCCCACGCATCGGCAGATTGCGCCGCGCTGTCCGCTGCTTCAGTGGTGCCCCATGGGTTTGATTGATCAGCCATTGTTTGTCCCCTCGCGATCTAAAGCCTGTAGCAGCATCCGTTTTGAGATGATGCCAACGTACTGTTGTTCTTCACCGACGACCGGCACGGCGCACGGCGCCTGACCCACGTGAGAGAGCAACTCGCTGAGCGGCGTTTCGGCGTCCACGGCAAGCGGAGCGTCAATCAACGCCGCATCGATTCCCTGGTTTTCGCTCAGGGCGGTTTTCAGAGAGTCAATGGAGACCACGCCGACAAATTTATTGCCGCGTTCAACCAGATAACCGTATTCACGGTCTTCGTCCTGCAACAGCTTCAGCGCGGAGCGCGGGCCAAAACCTGGCGTTTTACGAATAATGCCGTTTGGTGTTCGACGGGCAATATCTTTCGCACTGAATACGTGGCTAATATCCACGCCGCGGAAGAAGGTGCGCACATAATCATTCGCCGGATTATTGAGAATTTCATCCGGTGTGCCGACCTGCACCACTTCACCATTTTGCATAATGGCGATACGGTCGCCAATACGCATGGCTTCATCCAGATCGTGAGAAATAAAAACAATGGTGCGCTGATGTTTGGCCTGTAATTTTACCAGCTCATCCTGCATCTCGGTGCGAATTAAGGGATCGAGCGCTGAGAAGGCTTCGTCCATTAATAAGATGTCCGGATTAATCGCTAATGCGCGCGCTAATCCCACACGCTGACGCATACCGCCGGAGAGTTCATCCGGATACGCATGAGCATAATTTTCCAGCCCGACCTGACGCAGTGCATCAAGGGCTTTTTCCTGACGTTCCTGAGCGGGCGTGCCGGCTAACTCCATGCCAAAGGCGGTATTATCGAGTACCGTCATGTGCGGCATCAGTGCAAATGACTGAAACACCATCGCAATTTTCTTTCTGCGCACCTCGCGGAGATCTGCGTCTGATATTCTGGCGATATCCACGCCGTCTATCAGCACCTGTCCGCGGGTGGGTTCAATCAGGCGATTGAGAAGGCGAACCATAGTGGATTTACCCGAACCGGATAATCCCATGATGACAAAAATCTCGCCTTCTTCAATGGCCAGACTGGCGTCTTTAACGCCAAGCGATAGCCCGGTTTTTTCCAGAATTTGCTCTTTCGTAAGGCCTTTCTCAATATATTTGAATGCGCGCTGCGGGTGCTCGCCAAATACTTTATAAAGATTTTTCACTTCTAATTTAATTGCCATGCAATAGAGAGTGTCCTGTTATTTGTTTATGTCGATATGATTACCATGGTAAATAGTTAACTGGCATTACCCTAACATACTCAGAATCTGAGACAACCCTGGACCGGCCTGAGGGCGGAATTTTGCCGCAAGCGAAACGGCTGAATTTCCCATGAATAAAGGGCTGAGGGCGGTTTGAATTTTTCTCAATTTTTTGCTGCTGCATCGGGAAATTTCGCCTGAATCGGTGTGATTCAGGCGAATATGACGGGGAAATTACAGTGTAGTACGTAGTGGAATATTCGGCTGGAAATAATGAAATGCAGAGTTAATTAATGAACGTTAATTCATTCATTAAAAATCCCAGTCCTCGTCTTGCGTTTCCACCGCTTTACCCATCACGTACGACGAGCCGGACCCGGAAAAGAAGTCGTGGTTTTCATCGGCGTTGGGCGACAGCGCCGCGAGGATCGCCGGGTTCACCTCCGCCATTTCTGGTGGGAATAACGCTTCGTAGCCCAGGTTCATCAGCGCCTTGTTGGCGTTATAGCAGAGGAAGGCTTTTACGTCCTCTTCCCAGCCCGTTCCGGCGTACAGCTCTTCGGTATAGCTCAGCTCGTTGTCATACAGATCCATCAGTAAATCGAGGGCAAAACCTTTGAGTTCCTCGCGTTTTTCCGCGCTGACTTTCTCCAGCCCTTTCTGATACTTATAGCCGATGTAATACCCGTGTACCGCTTCATCGCGGATGATGAGGCGAATCAAATCGGCGGTGTTGGTGAGCTTGCCCCGGCTCGACCAGTACATAGGCAGCCAGAAGCCGGAATAGAAGAGGAAAGATTCCAGGAACACGCTGGCGATCTTCTTCTTCAGCGGCTCGTCGGCCCGGTAATATTCCAGCACCAGATCTGCCTTGCGCTGCAATGACGCGCTCTCTTCACTCCAGGCGTAGGCCGCGTCCACGTCTCTGGTCTGGCACAGGGTGGAGAAAATCGAGCTGTAAGAGCGGGCATGCACCGCCTCCATAAAGCTGATATTCGACATTACCGCCTCTTCGTGCGGGGTTAGCGCGTCGCTCATCAGCGCGGGCGCACCCACGGTATTCTGAATGGTGTCCAGCAGCGTCAGGCCGGTAAAGACGCGGATTGTCAGCTGCTGCTCGGCATGGCTCAGAGTTTGCCAGGCCGGAATATCGTTGGAGAGCGGGACCTTTTCCGGCAGCCAGAAGTTGCTGGTCAGGCGGTTCCAGACCTCCAGGTCTTTATCATCCTGAATTTTGTTCCAGTTAACGGCACTTACGCGTGACAGTTTCATCCTTTCTCCTTACAGCGCGCAGGACACGCAGCCTTCAATTTCGGTGCCTTCCAGCGCGAGCTGGCGCAGGCGAATGTAGTACAGCGTTTTGATGCCTTTCTTCCAGGCATAGATCTGCGCTTTGTTGATATCCCGCGTGGTGGCGGTGTCCGGGAAGAAGAGCGTCAGCGACAGCCCCTGATCCACATGTTTAGTCGCCTCGGCGTAGGTATCAATGATCTTTTCCGGGCCAATCTCATAGGCGTCCTGGTACAGCGCCAGATTCTCGTTGGTCATAAACGGGGCAGGGTAGTAGACACGCCCGGTTTTGCCTTCCTTACGGATTTCAATCTTCGACACGATGGGGTGGATGCTCGACGTGGCGTGATTGATATAGGAAATGGAGCCGGTTGGCGGCACCGCCTGAAGGTTCTGGTTATAAATGCCGTAGCGCATCACCTCTTCACGCAGCTGTTGCCACATCTCACGCGTCGGCAGGGTGATGCCAGCGCGGGCAAACAGCGCGCGTACTTTTTCGGTTTTCGGCTGCCAGTCGCCTTCCAGATACTGGCTGAAATACTCTCCGCTGGCGTAGCGGGACTGCTCAAAGCCTGCGAACCGCTGGTGGCGTTCGCGCGCCAGCATCATCGAGGTATGCAGCGCATGCCAGGTGATGGTGTAGAAATAAAGGTTGGTGAAATCCAGCCCTTCCGGGCTACCGTAGGCGATGCCCTCCCGCGCCAGATAGCCGTGCAGGTTCATCTGCCCAAGGCCGATGGCATGCGACGCGGCGTTGCCCGCCTCAATGGACGGTACGCTGCGGATGTGGCTCATGTCCGATACCGCCGTCAGCCCGCGAATGGCGGTCTCTACCGTGCGGCCAAAATCGGGTGAATCCATGGTATGGGCAATATTTAGCGACCCGAGGTTACAGGAGATATCCTTGCCCACGTCCGCGTAGTCGAGGTTCTCGTCGTAGCTGGACGCGCTGTTGACCTGCAAAATCTCCGAGCACAGATTGCTCATGTTGATGCGCCCGGCAATCGGGTTCGCGCGGTTCACCGTGTCCTCGTACATGATGTACGGATAGCCGGACTCAAACTGAATTTCAGCCAGCGTCTGGAAGAAATCGCGGGCGTTGATGGTTTTTTTGCGAATGCGATCGTCGGCCACCAGCTCGTCGTACAGCTCGCTTATCGCCACGTCGCCAAAGGCTTTGCCGTAAATCCGCTCAACGTCATACGGTGAGAAGAGCGCCATGTCGGCATTCTCTTTAGCCAGCTTAAACGTGATATCCGGGATCACCACGCCAAGCGACAGGGTTTTGATGCGGATCTTTTCGTCGGCGTTTTCACGTTTGGTATCCAGAAAACGCAGAATGTCCGGGTGGTGCGCGTGCAGATAAACCGCACCCGCGCCCTGACGTGCGCCAAGCTGGTTGGCGTATGAGAAGGCATCTTCCAGCATCTTCATCACCGGGATGACGCCGGAAGACTGGTTTTCGATGCGCTTAATCGGCGCGCCCGCTTCCCGCAGGTTCGAAAGCAGAAACGCCACGCCGCCGCCGCGTTTCGAAAGCTGTAGCGCCGAATTCACCGCACGGCCAATCGACTCCATATTGTCTTCAATACGCAGCAGGAAGCAGGAGACCAGTTCGCCGCGCTGGGCTTTCCCACAGTTAAGGAACGTTGGCGTGGCGGGCTGGAAGCGACCGGAGAGGATCTCCTCCGTGAGTCTTTCGGCCAGCGCTTCATCGCCCTGCGCCAGCGTCAGCGCCACCATCACCACCCGATCTTCAAAGCTTTCTAAATAGCGTTTGCCGTCAAAGGTTTTCAGGGTGTAGCTGGTGTAATACTTCCACGCGCCGAGAAACGTCTGGAAGCGAAAACCGCTGGCGTGCGCCCGTTCAAACAATGCCACCACGAAGGCGCGGTCGTAGCGTGTCAGGACACGCTCTTCGTAATAACCCTCTTTTACCAGCCAGTCGAGACGTTCCTGCTGGCTGCCAAAGACGACGCTGTTCGGGCGTACATGAGCGGCAAAAAAGGCGTCCACCGCCTCATGATCTTTGCCAAACTGAATGCGCCCCTCGCGGTCATAGAGGTTTAGCATGGCGTTTAATGCGTGGTAATCCGGCGTCGCCTGAATCACGCGTTCTGCGGTTGTCGTTGCCAAAATTCGTTCACTCCTTTACGCACGTTCTCTACGTCCTGCTGTGTCCCCATCAGTTCAAAACGATAGAGATACGGCACGCCGCATTTTTGAGAGATGACATCCCCGGCGCGGGCAAAGGCCTCGCCGAAGTTGCGATTGCCTGCGGCGATCACGCCGCGAATCAGCTGCCGGTTATGGGGATCGTTCAGAAAGCGGATCACCTGACGAGGCACAGCCCCTGCGGTGCCGCCACCTCCATAGCTGGGCACCACCAGAATGTAGGGTTCGTCTACCTGAATACGCTCCCGCTCGTTCAGCGGAATGCGTATCGCGGGCAGCCCGAGACGCTCCATAAACCGAAGCGTGTTTTCCGAGCTGCTGGAAAAGTAGACCAGCGTGCTCATGCACTGACGCCCTGAGCGGCAAGGCGGTTGATCATGTCCGGACGGAAGCCAGACCAGCTGGTGTCGCCGGCAACGACAACCGGAAGCTGACGGAAACCCTGCGCCCGCAGGGTGTCTGCCGCGTCGGGCACCTGATCAATATTGACCATCTCAAATGCCACGCCGCGGCTCTCCATCGCCCGTTTCGTGGCGTGGCACTGAACACAATCGTTACGAGTGTAAATAATAATGCTCATGATTCGTATTTCCATTTAGAATGAGAGAACGGCGCGAGTAAACGCGTCATGTTGTGTGTGTCTTTCTAAAGGGAATACTAGATGTAGTTGCGATAAGTTTCAACCACACAAGATATGGGAAATACAGATTAATAAGGCCCCAACGATGAGCCTGGCGGGGCAGGGCGGGCTGTGCGGGTTTTTCAGGCTGTCAGGCAAAGAAAAGCCCCGGCGCCTGAGGCGACCGGGGCTGAGAACGCGCGCTTACTTACGCAAGCTAAGCAGGGCGCCGACAAAAATCCCGACCGCCGCGACCGTTCCCAGCGTACAAAGTGGTTTTTCACGTACGAAGGTGGTGGCGCAGCTGGCCATGTCGCAGGCCGCCTGAGTGGTACGTGAGCGGCCATTCATCCTTGCCCGCGTTTCACGCAGCAGAGACTGAGCCTTACGTTTCGCGGCATCTGCTTCGTCCTTCGCGTCAGAGCCCCAGGATTTCAATACGGCTTCCAGCGTGTCCGCTAATTGGCTGACATCGTTACGAATATCCTGTGTGTCGTCATTAATATCGTTTCGGTTCGGTCTGTTAAACATACGATCCTCCATAATTTGTGTTCCCGTTTAGTTTAGTCCAGAAATGTAATATCTGAAGCGAGTCACGGCTTATCGGGCAGTTTATGGAATATTCTGAAAGCCCTGCTAATGCTGAATACTGTAAGGTTGCCGGGCAGGAATGATAATGAGGAAAAGATATGTATTTACGACCCGATGAGGTGGCGCGCGTTCTTGAAAAAGAAGGGTTCACCATGGATGAGGTAACATCAAAAGCGTACGGATATCGCCGTGGTGAGAATTATGTTTACGTCAACCGTGAAGCAAGAATGGGGCGTACTGCTCTCATTATTCACCCGACACTCAAAGACAGAAGCCTGTCATTTGCTGAGCCCGCCTCGGATATTAAAACCTGCGATCATTATCAGCAATTTCCGCTCTATTTAGGCGGCGAGACGCATGAACATTATGGTATTCCGCACGGTTTCAGCTCGCGTATGGCGCTGGAGCGGTTCCTGAAAGGGCTGTTTGGCGACGTACAATAACTCTGCGACTGGCCTGAGCCAGTCGCCTTACCTTACGCTTTTGCCTGGCTATAAGGGCTGACTTTAAACAGGCGGCGGCAGTAGTCAAGAAAGTAACCGTACACCGCACCCATCAGCATGGATACCACGATATTTGAACTTACCGCAGCGGCGATTTGATGCCAGTCTGCGCCCACCGTCAGCAAAATAACCACATACACCGGGGACTGGAACGTTACGTAAGCCAGCACGTCCGCCAGGTTTTTTACCCAACCCGCCGGGCTAATACGCCGGGCTAAACGCATCACTGCATCGCGATACAGGCCGTACGGCCAGGCAATCATGATATTCACCGGAATGGCCACCAGGCGCGACGAGAGGGATTGCTCAAAGGACATTCCCGACAGGAAAATTTCAATCAGCATATTCACGACGGAACAGTAAACGACCATCGCGAACGTATCCGCTACCGCATGGCGCAGGCGAGACTGCGGTGAGAACATGTCTGAACCCCTCGAACAGGACAAAAAAGTGGCGTTTTACCTGCGGCCTTTAGTGCTTTAGGTTGGTTTGCTATGAGTGTATAGCGTATCTCTCTGGCTTTTAACTAACAAGTAGTGATTAATTTTTATTTGAAGGCGCTTTAGCCATAAAATTCTCTAAAGTTGTGCGTTTTTTGCGCGCTTCGTTATTTTCTCTCCCTGTCCATCTTTTGTTAAAATAAATCAATGGATTAGTTTATCAGTGCGCGTGTAAAACCTCTGTTGTGTGGGAGAGTGGAGGCGGTTTTTTGAACTGTTTTAAACAGGGGTTTTTGGCCTGGGGAAGGGCGGTATATTACGCATTAAAACAGACATATATTTCGGGGTTATATTAACGGGATATTCTAAAACATTTACAATAATGTCAAAACGTCAGGGTGGGTAGATATCAGAACAAAAATCAATTATTCTGTTGCCTGATTTATGTTATACACACGAAGAAAGGTTTTTCATTATTATGGCTTTAACGTTACAGAATCTTAATAATATTCGTACCCTCCGGGCGCTGGCACGTGAATTATCCATGGATGTTCTGGAAGAAGTGCTGGAAAAATTCCGGATTGTCACTGAAGAAAAACGCAGCGAGCAGGCTGAATTAGAGCGTCAACGCGCTGAACAGCAGGATAAAATTAATGCTCTGCTGGAACTGATGAAAGCTGACGGTATTTCTCCGAGCGATCTGTTAGGCAGTGATCTGGCGCAGGCGGGTCAGCCGACGAAAAAACGTAAAGCGCGTGCGGCGAAATATCGTTTTATTGACGCGAACGGTGAAGAAAAAACCTGGACCGGCCAGGGGCGTACGCCAAAGCCAATTGCAACCGCACTGGCAAATGGTAAATCGCTGGAAGATTTCCTGATCTGATGATTATTCGGGCGGTGTATTCCGCCCGATTATTGACTTAGCAGACGCCAAAGTCACCGTCTTCGGAGTACAGAACCACGTCCGCCGCTTTCAGGTGATATTTCTCGCCCTGCTCATTGCTGGCCTGCACAGCCACAATGTTTTCACCATTCACTTCGAGCACTTTCAGTTTCGGACCGCCCTGACGCGGTTGGACATAATCACCGACAGAAAACATAGCACCTCCTCATCATTGTCATGATCTTCACCATAGCCCACGTCCGGGGGCGGGGTACAGCCTAATCTTTCAGATACTCCTTATCAGGTACGTCGGTTCCACGGCATCACTTTCAGCAATCAGCGCGTTTGCCTGCTGCGGCGAAATAAGAGAAAGAGACATTGCGTTTCCTTAAGGTCAATTTCAGAACAGTAGAGCATTTAAGGCGGGGGTTTAAGCCAGTGTAAAGAGGGTAAAGGCAGGTAAAAGCGCGAGAGACGCATGGCAGTTAACCGTAAACTGGCTACGCTTAGAGAAGTGTCTTTTATAATTTTCAATTGGTTAGCTTGCACGGAGTTTTTTATGGGTTTTTGGCGCGTTGTTTTTACGATTATTCTCCCGCCGCTGGGCGTGCTGCTTGGCAAGGGGCTGGGCTGGGCGTTTATTCTGAATATCCTTCTGACCATCCTGGGCTACTTCCCCGGTCTTATCCACGCGTTTTGGGTTCAGACGAAGAGCTAGGTACGCCACAGTAAGTCACTGTAGATCCGGGTCAGCACGCCTTCCGGGCCAAACTGCTGTTTGATCCAGCGCGTGACCTGACCGGTCGCCGCATGCTGCGTGGCGAGCAGCATGCGCGAATCCTGACGTGGATTATTGATCCGCCGCGTTACCAGCAGCCCGTCCTCCACCGCCTCACGCGTCATATATTCCGGTAAAAAGCCAATACCTTCCCCCAGGATCTGACACTGGCATTTCGTGTTGAAGTCCGGCACCAGAATCGCCTCCTGACCGTGAAGCAGCCAGCCCACCTTCTTGTTGATGGTATGCGCGGTGTCCTCGACCATGATATTGGGATACAGACGCAGCTGACTTTCGGAAATGGGCTCCGGGGCGAACGCCAGCGGATGCGTGGGCGCGATGGCAAATACCCAGCGGATCGCCCCTATCTCGGTGTAATCAATGCCGCCGCCGTCCAGCAGCGTATCCGGCGCGCCAATGGCGATATTGGCCTGATTATTAATGATGGAATCCCAGACGCCGTTATACACCTCGGTCGTCACTGTGATCTGGCAGGTGGGAAACTGTTTTTTCAGCACCTGGAGCAAACGCGCGGTATGGCGTGGCGTATACAAAAGCTGATTTATGCAGATGCGCACCCGCGTCTCAATGCCCTGAGAAATGGTATCAATCCCGCGCTTGATGGCATGAAAGTCATTCAGCAGGTCGGTCGCTTTACGATAAAAATAAAAACCGGATTCGGTCAGCTCAATGCTGCGCGTGTTGCGTACAAACAGCACCACGTCCAGTCCGGTCTCCATGCGTTTGATGGTGTAGCTGATGGCGGAGGTGGTCACGCCCAGCTCGGCAGCCGCTTTGCTAAAACTGCCAAAACGTGCCGCGGTGGTGAAGGCCAGCAAATTCTCTTCGGTAAAGATGGAATTCATATTATGGCTCCTGGTGACCATCAGTTTTGAACATATTTTAACAGCGGCGTTACATCATAGTTGATGTCGATCACAGTTCTGGATTTTTACGTAGAACCGCGCTGTGTAAGGCTTTTTCAGCCATAAGGATAATGCAGCCTGAAGCGCATAAAAGCGGTAAAACATAAGAAAAAGGTTGCACAGACGCACATTTCTCCCGGACTGTTGAATTTAACTCAACAATGAATTGCGTGTCGATGAATCATTTTTAAGCGGATTCTTTTATGACCAGGCTGTTGCTATTCTCAGGTCATCAGAAGTGAAACATAGGGAGTCTGAATATGTCTGCAACTGCACTGGTTACAGAATTTCTGCTGGCGGCAGAAGAGGGCAATATCGACGCGCTAAAAGCCTGCCTGGAGAAAGGCGTGGATATTAACGCGACCAACCGCCAGAAAAGAACCGCCATTATTATTGCCAGCCTGAAAAAGCATTACGCCTGTGTGGAGTTTTTAATTGCCGCCGGGGCGGATATTGATAAACAGGACCAGACCTGTTTTAACCCCTTCCTGATCGGCTGCCTGACCAATGATTTAACCCTGCTGCGCATTGTCCTTCCGGCAAATCCGGATCTCGATCGTCTGACGCGCTTTGGCGGCGTGGGCATTACCCCTGCCAGTGAAAAAGGGCACGTTGAAATCGTGCGTGAGCTGCTGGAAAAAACCGACATCAACGTCAACCACACCAATTTTGTCGGCTGGACGCCGCTGCTGGAGGCCATCGTATTAAACGACGGCGGCGCAAAGCAGCAGGAAATTGTGAAGCTGCTGCTCGATCACGGCGCGAACCCGCACATGACCGATAAATACGGCAAAACCCCGCTCGAGCTGGCGCGGGAAAAAGGCTTCAACGCGATCGCAGACCTGCTGCTGGCGGCAGGCGCATAGTGCATTCGGTCAGCCTTCCCCTGGCTGGCCGTTAATCAATAAACGCATTGTTACCGACGTGCATTTAGCACGACGGCGGCCCCCTTTTATCTTAAACAGGTGAAAATAATGCCAACCAAAATCGTCATAAAAAAGAATACGTATTTCGATTCGGTTTCCTTAATGTCGGTTTCCACCAAAGCCAATAAATTGCCGGGCGTCGAGCAGGCGTTTGTGGCGATGGCGACGGAAATGAACAAAGGGGTATTAAAAAACCTCGGGCTATTAACGCCGGAATTAGCGGACGCGAAAAACGGCGACCTGATGATCGTTATTAAAGGCGACGCGGCGAATGAGGAAACCCTGGCCGCCATTGAAGCGTTATTCACGCGTAAAGAGCGCACTGGCTCCCATGAAGCACGCTACGCGACGATTGCCAGCGCCAAAACCCATCGTCCGGACAGCAACCTTGCGGTGATTTCCGTCAACGGCACCTTCGCCGCGCGGGAAGCGCGCCAGGCGCTGGAAAACGATCTTAACGTGATGCTGTTCTCCGATAACGTATCGCTCGACGACGAGCTGGCGCTGAAGCAGCTGGCGCATGAAAAGGGTCTGCTGATGATGGGGCCAGACTGCGGCACCGCCATTATCAACGGCGCGGGGCTGTGCTTCGCCAACGCGGTGCGTCGCGGGCAGATTGGCATCGTTGGCGCCTCCGGCACCGGCAGCCAGGAGCTGAGCGTGCGCATTCACGAGTTCGGCGGCGGCGTGTCGCAGCTGATTGGCACCGGCGGACGCGATCTCAGCGAGAAGATCGGCGGCCTGATGATGCTCGATGCTATCGACATGCTGGAGGCGGACGACGCGACCCGGGTGATAGCGCTCATCTCCAAACCGCCTGCACCCGCGGTGGCTGAGAAAGTACTGGCCCGGGCACGCGCCTGCCGCAAGCCTGTGGTTGTGTGCTTCCTGGGCCGCAACGAACCGCCAGCCGATGAAGACGGTTTGCAGTTTGCTCGTGGCACCAAAGAGGCGGCCCTGAAAGCGGTGCTGCTTACCGGCATTAAAAAAGACGACCTGGATTTACATCCGCTCAACTGGCCGCTGATCGAAGAGGTACGCGCCCGCCTGACGCCGCAGCAGAAGTACATTCGCGGCCTGTTCTGCGGCGGCACCCTGTGCGACGAAGCGATGTTTGCCGCGCTGGAGAAATTTGACGATGTTTACAGCAACATCCAGCCGGATCCGGCCAGGCGTCTGAAAGACATCAGCGTCAGCCAGGCCCACACCTTCCTTGATTTCGGTGACGACGACTTCACCAACGGCAAGCCACACCCGATGATCGACCCGACCAACCGCATCAGCCGCCTGCTACAGGAGGCGCGCGATCCGCAGGTGGGGGTGATCGTGATGGATTTCGTGCTTGGCTTTGGCGCGCATGACGATCCGGTTGGGGTGATGATCGAGGCGATCAAAGAGGCACAGGCGATCGCGAAAGCCGACAACCGTCCGCTGGAAATTCTCGGCTACGTGCTCGGCACCGATCAGGATCCGCAGTCGTTGGCGCAGCAGTGCCAGCTGCTGACTGATGCAGGCGTCATCTGGGCCAGCAGCAGCACCAATACCGGATTACTGGCACGCGAATTTGTCTGCAAAGGGGAGAGAGCATAATGACGATCTTATTCAACCAGCCGCTGAACGTGATTAACGTCGGGATTGCGATGTTCAGCGACGACCTCAAAAAACAGCACGTTCCCGTGACCCAGCTCGACTGGACGCCGCCGGGGCAGGGCAATATGCAGGTGGTGGACGCGCTGGATCGGCTGGCGGAAAAACCGCTGGCGGAGAAAATTGCCGCCGCGAACAAAATTGCCCTTGAGCGGATTATTCAGTCCCATCCGGTGCTGGTGGGCTATGACCAGGCGATCAACGTGGTGCCGGGCATGACCCGCACCACCATTCTGCACGCCGGTCCGCCCGTCTCCTGGGAGAACATGTGCGGGGCAATGAAAGGCGCGGTTACCGGCGCGCTGGTGTTTGAAGGGCTGGCGAAAGATCTGGACGATGCGGCAAGGATCGCCGCCTCCGGAGATATTACGTTCTCGCCTTGCCACGAGCACGACTGCGTGGGCTCGATGGCGGGCGTCACCTCCGCGTCGATGTTTATGCACATCGTTGAGAACAAAACCTACGGCAACCGCGCCTTCACCAACCTCAGCGAGCAGATGGCGAAGATCCTGCGCATGGGGGCTAACGACCAGAGCGTGATCGAGCGCCTGAACTGGATGCGCGACGTGCTCGGCCCGATGCTGCGCGACGCGATGAAGATTATCGGCGAAATCGACCTGCGCCTGATGCTGGCCCAGGCGCTGCACATGGGCGACGAGTGCCACAACCGCAACAACGCGGGCACCACGCTGCTTATTCAGGCGCTGACGCCGGGGCTGATCCAGGCGGGCTATCCGGTGGCGCAGCAGCGTGAAGTGTTCGAGTTTGTCGCCAGCAGCGACTACTTCTCCGGTCCGACGTGGATGGCGATGTGTAAGGCCGCGCTGGATGCCGCCCACGGCATTGAGTACAGCACCGTCGTCACCACCATGGCGCGCAACGGCTACGAGTTCGGCCTGCGCGTTTCCGGCCTGCCGGGGCAGTGGTTCACCGGCCCGGCGCAGCAGGTGATCGGCCCGATGTTCGCGGGCTATAAGCCGGAAGACTCCGGGCTGGATATCGGCGACAGCGCGATTACCGAAACCTACGGCATCGGCGGCTTTGCAATGGCGACGGCCCCGGCCATCGTTGCGCTGGTGGGCGGCACGGTGGAGGAAGCCATCGATTTTTCTCGCCAGATGCGCGAAATCACCCTCGGCGAAAACCCGAACGTCACCATTCCGCTGCTGTCTTTTATGGGCATCCCGACCGCCATCGACATTACGAAGGTCGCGGGCAGCGGCATTCTGCCGGTCATTAATACCGCCATTGCCCACAAGGACGCCGGGATCGGCATGATTGGGGCGGGCATCGTTCACCCGCCGTTTAGCTGTTTTGAAAAGGCGCTGTTAACCTTCCGCGATCGCTACGTTCTATAAGGTATGCATCCATGAAAAACATGAAACTGGAGTGGAAAAGAGGTGACTGGGCAGCTTATTTCGGGTTGATGACCAACAACCTGACCAATTTGCTGACCATGATGGGGCTGCTCATTTTTGTCGTCGGCATCCCGAAGGAGATTGTTTATGGACGCATCGCGCCAGCCTTCGGGCTGGCGGTGCTGGTGGCGAGTCTTTGCTATACGTGGTTTGGCCTGCAAATGGCGCGCGCCACCGGACGAACGGACGTCACCGCGCTGCCGTCCGGCCCAAGCGCGCCGTCGATTTTTACCGTGACCTTCCTGGTCTTAATGCCGGTTTACCAGCAAACCGGCGATGCGGATTTCGCGATTCAGATTGGCCTGGTGTGGTGCTTTGTGGAAGCGATGATCCTCGCGGGCGGTTCCTTCCTGGGGGAAACCATCCGCAAGATGATCCCGCGTACCGTGCTGCTGTCGTGCCTGTCCGGTCTTGGCCTGCTGCTGCTGGCGATGAACCCGATGTTGCAGGCGTTCGAAGCGCCGACCGTGTCGTTTATCGTCCTGCTGCTGATCTTCATTAACTGGTTCGGTAAAAAGCCGATTTTTGCCAAAATCCCGACCGGCCTGCTGCTGTTAATTGCCGGTACTCTGCTTGCGTGGATCTCCGGCCTGCAAAGCCCGGATGCCATTAAAGCGTCCATGTCATCATTCGGCTTTAACCCGCCAGAAGTGCACGTGGACAGCTTCATGCAAGGACTGCCGCACGCGCTGCCGTATCTGGCGTCCGCCGTACCGCTGGGGCTGGCGAACTACATCTTTGACCTGGAGAACATCGAAAGCGCCCACGCGGCGGGGGATGAATACCCGACCCGCAAGGTAATGCTGGCGAACGGTCTGGCCTCGATGCTCGGCTGCCTGATGGGCAATCCGTTCCCGGTCACGGTCTACGTCGGCCATCCTGGCTGGAAAGCGATGGGCGCCAGCATCGGCTACACCCTGGCGTCCGGCGTGACCATGTTCATCGTGCCGCTGTTCGGGCTGGGGGCCTTTATGCTCGCCATCATACCGATGACCGCCATCGTGCCGATTCTGGTGTTTATCGGCGTCGTCACCGCCAACCAGGTGGTGAGGGAAACCCCGAAAGTGGAGGTACCCGTCATCTTCATCTGCCTGTTCCCGTGGATCGCCAACTGGGCGCTGACCATGATGAACAGCGTGATGAGCGCGGCGGGGACCAGCGCGGCGAAAATCGGCACCGACGTGCTGCACAGCAAGGGGATCTACTACGAAGGCCTGATGCATCTCGGCAACGGCGCGCCGCTCGCCAGCATGCTCTGGGGCTGTATCGCCATCTTCGCCATCCTCAACAAACCGCTGCGTGGAGCCGTCGCGGCGGCCGGTGGAGCGCTGCTGGCGCTGTTTGGGGTGATCCACGCGCCGGTGGTGGGCTTTGCCGAGGGCAGTTCCCTGATGTTCGTCACGGCCTACCTGATGATGGGCGGGATGTTTGTGGTGAAGCATGTGCTGGATACCTCTGTTAATCCCCCTCTCCCTGTGGGAGAGGGCCGGGATGAGGGCACCAGAACGCACCTTCTAAAGGAAACAAAATGAAAGAGCTTATGGTCGTCGCCATCGGCGGCAACAGCATTATCAAAGACAACGCCAGCCAGTCGATTGAGCATCAGGCGCAGGCGGTCAAAGCGGTGGCTGAGTCGGTGCTCGAAATGCTGGCTTCGGACTATGACATCGTGCTCACCCACGGCAATGGCCCGCAGGTGGGGCTGGATCTGCGCCGCGCCGAAATCGCCCACGAGCGGGAAGGACTGCCGCTGACCCCGCTGGCAAACTGCGTGGCGGATACCCAGGGCGGGATCGGCTACCTGATCCAGCAGGCGCTCAACAACCGCCTGGCGGCGCGCGGGGAACAAAAAGCGGTCACGGTCGTCACCCAGGTGGAGGTGGATAAAAACGATCCTGGTTTTACGCACCCGACGAAACCCATCGGCGCGTTTTTCAGCGAGGCGCAGCGCGACGAACTGCAACTTGCGCACCCGGACTGGCATTTTGTTGAGGATTCAGGCCGGGGCTATCGCCGCGTGGTGGCTTCACCGCAGCCGTGGCGCATCGTTGAGTCGGATGCCATCAAGGCGCTGACGCAGAAAGGATTTGTGGTGATCGGCGCGGGCGGCGGAGGCATTCCTGTGGTGCGCAGTGAACAGGGCGATTACCAGAGCGTGGACGCGGTGATAGATAAAGATCTCTCCACCGCGCTGCTGGCGCGCGAGATCCGCGCCGACGTGCTGGTGATCACCACCGGCGTGGAGAAAGTGTGCATCCACTTCGGCAAGCCGAATCAACAGGCGCTGAGCACTGTGAACGTGGCGCAGATGACGCGCTACATGGAAGAAGGGCATTTTCCGGCGGGCAGCATGTTGCCGAAAATCGTCGCCTCGCTGGAATTTTTACGCCATGGCGGCAGGCGGGTGATCATTACCTCGCCGGACTGCCTGCCCGCGGCGCTGCGCGGTGAAACGGGTACCCACATTGTTAATGAAGGAAGATAAGATGAGTGAGAATAAAAGCCGCCGCGAGTTTATCAGCCAGAGCGGCAAAATGGTTACCGCCTGCGCGCTGTTTGGCGCCACGGGTTCCGTCGTGTATGCTGCCGATTCAGCAAAGGCAACCTGCGAGACGGGTAAACCGATAAACATCACCGCAAAACATTACTATCTCGACAACGTGCTGCTGGAAGCCGGGTTTAACTTCGACGGCAGCGTGGCGACAAGCACCCGCACCGAGCTGAAAACGCTGGAAATGAAGGACGGGAAAATCGTCGCCCTGCGCGACAACAACAGCCACGCCGACGCGACCCTGCCGCACTTCGACGCCGGCAAAAAGCTGATGCTTCCGGCGATGCGCGACATGCACATCCATCTGGATAAAACCTTTTACGGCGGCCCGTGGCGCTCCCTGAACCGTCCGGCGGGCACCACCATTCAGGACATGATCCGCCTGGAGCAGAAGCTGCTGCCGGAGTTACAGCCCTACACGCAAGAACGCGCCGAAAAGCTGATCGACCTGCTCCAGTCCAAAGGGTCAACCATCGCCCGCAGCCACTGCAACATAGAGCCGGTTTCCGGCCTGAAAAACCTGGAAAATTTGCAGGCGGTACTGGCGCGCCGAAGCCCAGGTTTTGACTGCGAAATCGTTGCCTTCCCGCAGCACGGCCTGCTGCTGTCTCATTCTGAAAAGCTGATGCGCGAGGCGATGCAGGCGGGGGCGCATTACGTGGGCGGGCTAGACCCGACCAACGTCGACGGCGCGATGGAGAAATCCCTCGACACCATGTTCCAGATTGCGCTGGATTATGACAAAGGGGTGGATATCCATCTGCATGAAACCAGCCCGGCGGGCGTGGCGGCGGTGAACTACATGGTCGAAACCGTGGAGAAAACGCCGGCGCTGAAGGGGAAGCTGACCATCAGCCACGCCTTCGCCCTGGCGACGCTTAACGAGCAAGAGGTGGATGAGATCGCCACCCGCATGGCGGCACAACAGGTGACCATCGCCTCCACCGTGCCGATTGGCACTCTGCACATGCCGCTGAAGCAGCTGCGTGATAAAGGCGTGTTTGTCATGACCGGTACCGACAGCGTGATCGACCACTGGTCGCCGTACGGTCTGGGGGACATGCTGGAGAAAGCCAACCTCTATGCACAGCTCTATATTCGCCCGAACGAGCAGACGCTTTCGCGTGCGCTGGGCATCGCCACCGGCGACGTGCTGCCGCTAAACGATAAAGGTGAGCGCGTGTGGCCGAAAGCGCAGGACGACGCCAGCTTTGTGCTGGTAGATGCCTCCTGTTCCGCCGAGGCCGTGGCACGCATCTCTCCGCGTACCGCGACGTTCCATAAGGGGAATCTGGTCTGGGGCTCTGTGGGTTAATGTGGTGCCGGGTGGCGCTGCGCTTACCCGGCCTACGGTTCGGAGATTTTGTAGGTCGGGTAAGGCGAAGCCGCCACCCGACAATGCAGTATACTGCTATGCACATTCTTAAAGAGGGATCTGCCATGGCACAAAACATCTACGACAATCCGGCGTTTTTCGAAGGCTACGCTCAGCTTCCGCGCTCGGTGCAGGGGTTGGACGGCGCGCCGGAGTGGCCTGCGCTCAGGGCGATGCTGCCGGATTTAACCGGCAAATCGGTTATCGATCTTGGCTGCGGCTATGGTTGGTTCTGCCGCGCGGCGCGTGAGCTGGGCGCGTCTGACGTCACGGGCGTGGATATCTCCGAAAAGATGCTCGCTCGCGCAGTGGAGCTCACCGCCGATCCACAGATTCACTATCAGCGTAGCGATCTGGAGTCTCTCAAGCTCAACGAGAACAGCCTCGATCTGGTCTACAGCTCGCTGGCGCTGCACTATCTGCCGGAACTGAACACATTATTTGCCCACGTTCAGCGCGCGCTTAAACCCGGCGGTTGCCTGGTCTTCTCAATGGAGCACCCGATTTACACCTGCGCCTCCCGTCAGGGCTGGCTGACGGACAACAGCGGCGAGCGGTTCTGGGGCGTGAACCATTATCAGGACGAAAGCCAGCGCGTCAGCAACTGGCTGGCAGACGGGGTGATTAAATACCACCGTACGCTGGGCACCACGCTTAACGCGCTGATCAAGGCCGGATTAACAATAAGCGAAGTCAATGAGTGGGGACCAACGCAGGCGCAAATTGACGCCTGGCCCGCGCTGGCAGAAGAGGCAGAGCGCCCGATGCTGGTGCTGATCGCCGCCCGTAAGGTTCAATAACCGACCTTATACACCCGCCCGCTCTGCACCCCTTCCACGCTGCGGCGGTAAGCCTGCGCAACGGTCGCGGCGGGAACGCTTTCAAAGCCCGGGAAGAAGCCGTCGTACGCTTCGGCGGATTCGGTCAGCACCGTCGGGCTGATCAGATTAATGCGAATACCGCGCGGCAGTTCACAGGCCGCGGCGCGCACAAACCCTTCCAGCGCGGCGTTAACCGTGGTGGCATTCACGCCCTGGGCAATCGGCTCGTGCGCCACAATGCCGCTTATCAGCGTAATCGAGCCACCTTCGTTCAGGTAGTGCTGGCCGGTCAGCGCCAGACGAACCTGCCCCAGCAGCTTATCCTGCAAACCCCGGTTGAACTCGCCGTCGGTCATGGTTGCGAGCGGGCCGAAGTGCAACCCTCCGCTGGCGGAGACAATCGCATCCACCGGGCCGATCTTTTCGAACAGCGCCTGCACGCTCGCCTGCGAGGTGATATCCACCTGATGATCGCCCTGCGTGCGACCCACGCGGATCACCTCGTGGCGACGGCTTAGCTCTTCTGTCACAGCACGACCGACGGTACCGCTGGCACCAATAATGACGATTTTCATAGCAGACTCCTTATGTTGTGAGCCTTCATTCTTTAATAAATAAAAATTCAGATAAACTGGGCTGATGTTAGAAGATTACTAACCAGAGGTTCGTAATATGGATAAGCTTCGCGGCATGGAGACGTTCATCGCGGTGGTGGAAAGCGGCAGCTTTACCGGCGCGGCGGCCCGGCTGGAGATGTCGGCGGTAATGGTCGGGAAGTATATTGCGCAGCTGGAATCGCAGCTCGGTACGCGGCTGCTGGAGCGCAACACCCGTCGCCAGAGCCTGACGGATGCCGGACGCGTTTATTTCGAAGAGGCCAGGCGCGTGCTGGAGCAGGTCTCGATTGCTGAAAACGCGGTTGAGCGTCTGCGAGCCACGCCCGCCGGCACCCTGCGCGTGACGGCGCCTACCTCGTTTGGCGGCTGCGTTATCGCGCCTCTGACGGCCACGTTTTTGCAGCGTTACCCGGAAGTGCGCATCGAACTGGATCTCACCAACCGAATGGTGGATCTGGTAGAGGAAGGGGTCGATCTGGCCATTCGTATCGGTGAGATCCGTAATGAGGATCTGGTGGCGAAATATCTGTGTCCCTACAACATGGTGATCTGCGCCGCGCCGGATTATCTGGCGCGTCACGGTACGCCGCAAACGCCAGCCGATCTGGTGGATCACCTGTGCCTGTCGCACACGGTCTGGACGGCGCGTAACGAGTGGCGGCTGCCGGGAGTGGAAGGCGAAGTGCGCTGGAAGCGTGATGCCGTCTTACGATGCAATGACGGCTACGGCTTACGCATGGCGGCGCGAGCCGGGGCGGGACTCCTGCTGCAACCGGAAGTGCTGGTGGCGGAAGAGCTGGCGAGCGGCAGGCTGGTTCGGGTTCTGGAATCGTTTACGCCCGCGCCGAGGCCGGTGCATTTACTGTGGCGTCAGGATTTGCGGCCGCTGCCTAAGCTAACGGAATTTATTGCCCATATTCTGCTAAGATTGGGCACAATATAAAAAAAGAAGGTAAGTAAAGAATGTCTGCAAACAAACTCGCCAGCAGCGCGCAGGGCCTGCAATCCTCTGCCATCCGTGAATTATTAAAACATAGCAAAATGGCAGGCGTGATTTCGCTGGGTGGCGGTATTCCAAATCCGGACCTGTTCGATCATGAGGGTTTAAAAATCGCTGCTGATGCCGTGCTGTCTCAGCATTTTGGCGAAGCGTTCCAGTATGGCCTGACGGAAGGCGTCCCGGGGCTGCGCGAAGAGATCCAACGCATCTGTCAAGGTCGCGGCATCGCCTGTAAAGCCGATGACGTGGTCATTACTTCCGGCTCGCAACAATCGCTTGACGTGCTGGCGCGGGCGTTAATTAACCCGGGCGATACGGTCGTCGTGGAGCGGCCTACCTACCTCGCCGCGTTGCAGGTCTTTGGCCTGGCGCAGGCGAATTTTGAATCCGTTGGCACCGACGGCGACGGCATGAAAGTGGATGAACTTGAAGCGCTGGTAGCCACCAAAACCATCAAAGCGGTTTATATCGTGCCAACCTTTGGTAACCCGGGCGGCGTGACGCTCTCCGAAGCGCGTCGTAAACAGCTGGTGGAATTATCGAAGCGCTATGACTTCGTGATTATCGAAGACGACCCGTACAGCGAGATCAACTACACCGACGAAGCGTTCCGCCCGCTGATTGCCCATGCCAAAGATATCGGCAATGAGGATAACGTGGTGTACACCTCCACCTTCTCTAAAATCCTCGCGCCGGGCACCCGCGTGGGCTGGGTGCTGGTGCCGGAGTGGCTGAAACGCGCGGTGGTGAACCTCAAGCAAACCACCGATCTGCACACCAGCACGCTGTCGCAGCTGATGACGTACGAGTATCTGAAAACCGGTCGTCTGGCGAATCAGATTAAAATGATCCGCGAAGCCTATCGCCAGAAATACCAGACCTTTGCAACGGAACTGGAAGCGGAGCTGGGCGATGTGATGTCGTTCCACAAGCCAAAGGGCGGCATGTTCCTGTGGGCGAAAATGAACAACGGCATCAATACGACGAAATGGCTGGAAAAAACGTTGAGCAACGGCGTCGTGTTTGTGCCGGGTGAGTTCTTCTACTGCAACGAGCCGGACCATACCACGCTGCGCATGTCTTTCGTTACCCCAACGGATGAGCAGCTTAAAGAAGCGGTTCGACGCCTCAAAATTTCCCTGTAACAGGATGCGCATAATGGCAGATGCCGTTATGCGCTGTTCCCGTGCAGGGTAACGTCTGGCTTGCCGGATTTTCGCTTCGCCATGACTTCCGCAACGGTTTTTATCCGGCTTAACTCCTCCTGCGTGCGGGAGTTAGATTGCGCTTCCCAGATATCAACGTTTAGCTGTAAGTTCAGCCAAAATTCAATAGTGGTATTAAAGGCTTTTGCCAGTTTGATCGCCATATCGGCAGTAAGTTTGCGATTGTTATTGACCAACGCGCTTACGGTATTGCGGTGTACATTTAGCATCTCTGCCAGATCGTTGATTTTCAGATTGAGCGGTTCAAGATACTCATACTGCAACACCTCGCCCGGCGTGGTGGGTTTGCGGAGTGCCTGTTGAAGTGTCATAGGTGATGCCTCACTTGTGTTGCGTGTACTTGTTTGGAGAGAGATAGAGATCGTCTGCTTTTCCCTCTGACCAGCGAAATACAAGCCTGTATTGTCTGTTTACCCGGATAGAGGAATATCCCTTCAACGGAGGACTCAATGCTTCATACATATTGCCCGGTGGCGATCGTAAATCCAGGTGCGACATGGCCGCATTGATGATGTCGAGCTTTCTTGCAAGCGCTGTTTCCAGATTCAAAGGAATAACATTGCTCGATCTCCCGTAGAGAAAAAAATCCTCAAGCCATTGATCCCGAAAATGATTAATCATAATGCTGGTAAGCTCCAGTCCTTGAAGCTGAGTGGATAGTAATGCACTCCTGCACTGTGCGCAAGTGCGTTTTGTCTGCGAGTAATATTACCCTGGTCATGGCTGAAGGGAAGTGTGATGCATGACTAAAGGTTAATTCTTCGAGGCGGATTCCACGTCTTGCGTGCGGATTAATGCCCGGCGGCGCTGCGCTTGCGCGGGCCTGCGAGAATGTAGGCCGGGTAAGGCGCAGCCGCCACCCGGCGTTTGACTACCGCTCCCTCAGCGCCTCCTTCGCCCGGTTAAACGGTTTGATCATATAATCCAGCACCGTTTTCTCCCCGGTCTTAATATCCACCGTCGCTATCATCCCCGGCACGATCGAGAAATGCCTGCCCGCCTTATTCACCAGATAATCCTGGCTGGTACGGATAAACACCCGGTAATAGAATACCTCCGGCTTCGCTTCGTCCTGAATGGTGTCCGGCGAAATGGTCTCCACCACTCCGTGCAGCCCACCGTAAATCGCGTAATCGTAGGCGGTGATTTTCACCAGCGCCTCCTGATTAGGGTGGATAAAGGCGATATCCCGCGGCGAGAGGCGGGTTTCAATCAGCAGGTGGTCGTCCACCGGCACAATTTCCATCAGCTCACCGTTGGGCGGGATCACACCGCCAATCGTCGTCACTTTGATGTTTTTCACGATCCCGCGCACCGGAGACTTCACCGTCAGACGGGTAACGGAATCCTCGCGGCCTTTCAGGATCGCTGACACCATATCCACCTCGGCGTTGGCCTTCGACAGCGCTTCACGGGCCTGCACGTAATACTGGGAACGTACGTCGGTGAGCTTCAGCTCCAGGTCGCTTTTCTGCCGTTGCAGGCGCAGCACTTCCACGTGGCTGGCGGCCCCGGTTTTCACCAGCCGCTGGGTGATCGCCAGCTCTTTGTTCGCGAGATCTAACGCGGCGCGCAACTCCCGCTGGGTATCCTCAAGCTGGGCGCGGCGCGAGTTGTAGAGCCGCGTTTCAGCGGCGGTCAGGTCGGTCCATTTCGCCAGGGACGGCGGGAATTTAAGCGGCAGATCGTTCACCTCGGCATACAGACGCGCGCTGGAGGCCAGCGACGCGCGGTAACGCGCCGCGCTTTCGCCGACGTTGGATTCCGAGCGGGTAGGATCCAGTCGCGCCAGCACCTGTCCGGCCTGCACCTGATCCCCTTCGTGCACGTTCAGCTCGGTGAGGATACCCCCATCCAGCGACTGCAATACCTGCTCGCGTGAACTGGGGATCACTTTCCCGGTGCCGGTTGAGACTTCGTCCAGCACCCCGAACCACGCCCAGACGCCAAGCACCACAAACATCAGCAGGGAGAAGAAAACAATGCGCCGGGCACCGGTATAACCGCTTTCTGAGTCGAGCGCGTTATCCAGATCTTCTACTGCGGCAACGTCACGCTGACTGATTTTCATTTTTCCACTCCCGTCCGGTTGCCTGCTGCTGTTGCTGCATACGGCTGTTGTTCAGCGCCTGGGCTTTTGGCGCGTCCATCACCAGCATGCCATCTTTGAGTACCACCACGCGCTCCACCAGCTCCAGCACCGGCACGCGGTGGGTCGCGACAATCAGCGTGCGGTTGCCAAGCCACGCTCCGAGGCGCTGAATAAATTCCCGCTCGGTATGCTCATCAAGGGAAGCGGTCGGTTCATCCATCAGCACGATATTCGGATCGCGCAGTAGCATCCGTGCCAGCAGGATGGACTGCCGCTGCCCGCCGGACAGCCCGACACCGTTCTCCATAATCGGGTAATCCAGCCCCTTCGGCAGCTTCTGCACAAAGCTGGCCGCGCCGCACATCTCCAGCACCTCGAAGATCTCTTTATCGGTGGCGCGCGGCATGCCGAGCGTGATGTTCTCGCGCAGGGTGCCGTAAAACAGCCGGGCGTTCTGGGTCATAAAGCCGACGTTTCGCCGCACGTCAGCCACGTCCAGATGCGGCAGGCTGAGGTTGTCGAGCCGCAGTTCACCGCCCGCCAGATCCATCCCGCCCGCCATCGCCTGCAACAGGGTTGATTTGCCCGCGCCGTTGCGCCCGAGGATCGCCACTTTCTCGCCCGCTTTGATCTCCAGACGGTTAATGCGCAGCGCCATGCGCGGATCTTCCGGGTGATAGCGGAACTGCGCCTGCTCGAACAGGTAATGTCCGCGCAGCACGTCCTGACGGATCGGCGTCTCTTCGCGCTGATTCTCGGTCGGCAGCTGCATAATGCTGTCCAGCCCCTCTTTGGCCGCCTTCACCTGCTGCCAGCGGGCCAGCACGCCGCACAGCGTCGCCATCGGGGCGATCATCCGTGAGGCGAGCATTGAGGCGGCCACCACTGAACCGGTGGTTAAGGTGCCGTCGATCACCATCGGCGCGCCCACCACGATCACCCCGGCATACACCAGGCTCTGAATGGTCATCCCCCAGCTGATCAGGTTCTGGGTCAGCTCGCGGGTGCGCAGGCCGGATTCGGCGGTGATCTGGATATAGCTGTTCCACTGCTGCAAAAAGCGGTTCTCCGCCTGCATCAGCTTGATGTCCTCCAGCCCCTGCACGCTCTCCACCAGCACCGCGTTGCGCAGGGTCGATTCATGCGCCGACTGCTTCGCCAGCTCCGCCAGCTTCTTTTGCAGCAGCAGGCCAGGCAGGACCATGATCACCGCCGCCACCGGGGCGATCCACGCCAGCTGCGGAGCGATGATCGCCAGCACAATCACAAACAGGATAAAAAACGGCAGATCGACGATGGTGGAGATGGTGGAGGAGGTGACCATCTCGCGGATCTGCTCCAGCTCGCGCAGCTGGGAGATAAAGCTGCCGGTGGATCGCGGAATGGCGCTGTGGCGCAGCCGCAGCGCGTGGCCGAACACCCGATCCGAGACGCGCAGATCCGAGCGTTTACCCAGCAGATCCATAATGTGTCCGCGCGCCACGCGCAGCACAAAGCCAAACAGCGTGGCGATCAGCACCCCGATGGTCAGCACATAGAGCGTCGGATAGGACTGGGCGGGGATCACCCGGTCATACACCTGCATGGAAAAGACGATGCCCGAGAGGGAGAGCACGTTAATGAACAGTGCCGCCAGCATTACCCAGCTGTAAGGGCGAAGGTCGCGCATCACCAGCCGGTAGAGCCAGTCCGGGCGGTATTTTGAGATATAGGCATCCACGCGGCTGTCCTTCAGCGCCGCCAGCGGACGCAGGGCGATGACGTGGCGGATGGCAGGCAGCATCGCGCTCATTGACAGGCGGTTGGTGTGCGTGTTGTCGTCGAAAAAGCTGACCTCAAGCGTATCCTCGCCGTCGAAATTGTCGATCACGCCGATTTTACCGTCGTTCAGCTCCACCACCACCGGCAGACGCCAGCTGTTGATGGCGTGCTGATCGGCCGTCAGCAGCTGGAATGTCAGCCCGGCTTCACGGGCGAGCTGCGTCAGGGCGGGCACCATCGGTTTGCCTTTCAGCCACGGCGCGCCGGCGATCAGCGAGCCTGGCGAACAGGCAACGCGATAGCGCGTCGCCACATAGCCAAACGCCTGCGCCCACTGCTCCAGCGCCTCATCCGTCATATTTTCACCCTGCGGAATATCGCGTTGCTTCATGGCTGGATCTCCACGGTCTGGATGGTGCGGTTTTCAAGATCGAACGCGTGACGCAGGCGCCCGGTGTTGTACAGACAGTTGAGCTGAAGCTGATGCAGCTGTCCGGCGGTTTGCTGTTGGGTAAATCGCGCCTGATACACCTCCTGCTCGGCGTTGAGCACGTCGAGCAGCGGGCGGGAACCGAGATCGAGATACTGCTGCTGATACAGCTCGCGGGTGCGGGCGCTGAGCGCTTCCTGACGGCCCTGGATCTGAAGCGTGCTCATCAGGCTCATCACCTGGCTGCGCGCTTCCAGCAGTTTTTGCCGCACCTCAAGACGGGTGCGCTGGATGGTGGACTGGGCGGATTCCACCGCGTGTCCGGCGGCGTTACGCCGGGCGGTGAGGCCGCCGCCCTGATAGAGCGGCATCTGCACTTTTACCCACGCGGAGTACTGGGTGCGGTCCCGCGTTTCGTTGCTGGCGTAGCGGTCGTTCAGGTAGTGACGAACTTCCGGCTCCAGCGAAACGGTAGGGGTCATTTGCGCGTTGGCATAGTCGAGATTAGCCTGCGCGACGTTGGCCTGCGCCCAGGCCGCTAATACCGAGGGCACCAGACGATCGTCCGGCTCGGCGATGTCGCAGCTGCGGGCCAGGCTCTGCGGAAAGTCATTGCTGACCGCGTTCAGGCTGTCCCAGCCCAGCAGGCTCATCAGCGTGGCGCGCGAGCTGTCGAGGCTGGCCTGATACTGCATCAGCTGCGCACGCGCCCCTTCGATGCGGGCGTCGGTCTGCACCACGTCAGAGAGTGACGTTGCGCCTTCATCATTACGTTGTTTCGTCAGGGTGCCGATGGAGGACAGGGCATCCAGCTGTTCTTTGGCGGTCTCGACCATCTGCTGCCAGGTCTGCACCTGCACCATGGCGATGGCGGTATCGTGGGCGATGGTGTCGATGCTCACCAGCACGTTGGCCTGCTGCTGGGCGACGCCCGCGTTTTCCGCGCGTACCTGGCTTGCGACTTTGCCGAAGTCGTAAAGCATTTGCGAAAGAGAAAGCACCAGCGAAGGGGTAAAGCCATTATCGTCACCGTCGTGGCTATAGCCGTTATCCATGCCGGCGTTAATTTGCGGATAATATTTCGATTTGGCGACGTCCACATTTTCGCTCTGCTGATAAAGTTTGCCGACGGCTTCACTGATGGCCGGATGCCAGGTCACGGCGCGGTTAACCGCTTCATTCAGCTGTAGCGTGCCGGGGGCGGCTTTGCTGGCTACGGGCGCCACGCGACCATTTAAAGAGGGGAGTTCCTGCGTTTCGCTTAATTGTCCGGTATTAATCATCGCCGCAGGGTTTGCCGCGATAGCGGGCACAGATATCAGGCAGCACGAGAGCCACCAGTAAGGCATCTTCTTTCCCATGTCTTGTCCCTAATAAAAAAGTACTGCTTTTTTGTTTATGCCCGGGCGCTGTGCGCGCCCGGGTCATTTCTTGCAGGTGCTATCAGGTAATGATGTGTTGCTGGTTTACAAGCTCGTCGTAGGTGGTCTGAACGTTGTCCAGCGTAACGAGCGCAGATTTAGTGTAGGCGGCTCCCGTGCCGTCACGGTCGATGGAGATCACAGTATTGTTACCGCTTTGTGAAACAGACACATAGTTCCCCAGCGTCGACGCACTACCGTTCCAGCCCACCAGCAGATCGCCAATGTCGATCTTGTCTCCCTGCGTGAGGGAGAAGTTCGTCCAGTGGTCGCCCGTGCTGTTACCTGCGGTGGCGTTACCCGCCGTATTGTTCAACACCTGATAAATCAGCGTGTCGCCGTAGGCCGTGCCGCTAATCACATCGTTATGCTCCGAACTGACAAATTTCGGCGCCATGTCAATGGTCAGCGACGCGGTATCTTTCACACCGTTGGCATCGGTCAGGGTGTAGTTAAAGACCTCCTTGCTGGTAATGGTAGAGAGCGAGATCCCCGGGTTGAGGGTATAGGTGTAACTGCCGTCAGCGGCAATCGCCAGCGTCCCGTAGTGGCCCGTGATGTTTGACATCGTGCTGCCGGTGTACGGATCCAGCGTGGTGGTAACGCCGTCGTAGCCGGTAATGCTCACGCGGGTATCCACCGAGTGCAGCTGGTCCATCGCCCCTGCGGAACCGGTGCCGTCGAAGATATTGCCGTCAACGGTGTGGGTGCCTGTGGCGTCGAACTGCGACAGGGAGTAGGTCGTGCCGTTTACGCTTGGGGTAATGGTGATGTTCCCCACGCTCAGCCCCGGTACGCTGCCGGTAAAGTTCAGCGTATAGGTCCCGGCGTTGAGATCCAGCCCGGTCAGCGGAACGTCGATGTTGCCGCCCAGCAACGAACCTCCGCTGAAGGAGCCGCTGCGAATCACATTCGTCCCGTCAGTGATTGACCAGTTCACCGTCAGCCCGCCCAGTGCCAGCAGCGAGGCCACGTTAAAGTGCAGCGAGGCGTTATGCAGCGCGGTGTTTGCATCCACCACGAAGGTCCCGCTTCCGCTGCCCTGCGTTGACCCCAACAGGGCGGTAGTCCAGCTGGCGGTGCCGACGGAGGTATCCGTATAGGTTGACGTATGGTGAACCGACGTGACGTCCATCGCGGTGCTGACATCGTTTACCGCATCCATTGGGCGCGCGGTTGGGGTGATGTTCAGCGATGCCGTGTCCTTCGAGCCGTCAGGCGCGGTGATGGTGTAGACGAAGGTATCCGGCGTGCTGATATGGTCCGCGCCGACCCCGCTGTCCAGGGTGTAGGTGTACTCCCCGGCCGCGTTGATCCGCAGCGTACCGTACTCGCCGGTGATCTCCGTCAGGCCGCTGCTGTTCACCGCCACGCCGTTCACGTCAGAGACCACGGTACCCGCTGGTGCAATATCATCCGCCAGTACATCCCCGGTCGTGCTCTCGCTCACGCTTGCCACGCTGTAGACATGATCCTGCAAGACGTTCAGCGTGTAGGCCGTCAGCGCGGTGATCCCCGCCGCCGTATTGAGCAGGAACAGGTACTCGCCGGCGGGCAGATTCAGCGTCAGCTGCGAGGAGGTACCGCCCAGCAGCGGCGCGCGCAGCCAGCCGGGTTCAACGCGCATCTGCTCGAAGGTCTGCGTCGCATTGTTGAACTTATAGATGTAGAGGTCGAACACCGAGGCCAGCGCCACGCCGCCCACGGACGCCTGAACGGTCATGGTGCGGGTGGTGCCTTCTTCCACGTTATAGATGATCGGGTTGGCCAGATCGTCCAGCAGGTTCAGCCCCAGCGTATTGCCAAGGTTGATCCCCACCAGGGTAAAGCCGCCCTGCGACGAGGTGCCGTTGTTAATCGCCTCCACGGTGGTATCGAAGGTCAGCGAGGCGGTATCGTCCACGGCCACGATACCGCTGCTGCTGGTGCCTTCGCCCAGCGACAGAACCAGATTTGCCGAGGCGCTGGTGCCGTTGTGGGTGATGGTGTAGGTAAAGTTCTCCGTGCGCCCAATGACGGCGGCGCTGGTGTTGGTCAGGTTATAGGTATAGCTGCCGTCCAGGTTGATGGTCAGCGTGCCGTACTGCCCCTGAATCACCGTGCCGTCAGCCGTGACGCTGGTGGTGGTGCCCTGGGCGTTGGTGACCGCGGTGACGGTGGTGCCCGCCGGGGCGTTGTCGCTGCCTGCGGTTGGATCCACGTCGGTGATGACGTTCCCGACAACGCTGGTCTCGCCGGACACGGTGCCTGCGCTGGTCTCTTTCACCGCCACATCGAGGCTGGTGTAAGAGCCGGTTGCCAGCAGGTTAGTGTTGTAGCTCAGGACGCGATACTGACCATCCGCCAGGCCGGTCAGGTTCAGCGACACCCCCGTCGCGCCGAGGGTCAGCAGGTCAGCGAACTGCGGCTGTCCGGTGTCGACCACGGTGGTCCAGGTGTTGTTGGCGGCGTCAAAGCGCTGTACCACCAGCTCAAGGGTATTGAGCAGGGAAAGAACGGCCCCCGTGGCGTTGGCGTTCACGGCAATATCCGCACTGCCACCGCTGCCGACGGTGAAACCTACCTGCGCGGTGTCGTTGCCGAGCAGCGTCAGCACGTTACCTACGGCGCCCACCAGCAGGAAACCATAGTCGCTGTACTGCGAGTTGGTCACCGTTGCGGTGGTTGTCAGCGCCAGCTCTTCAACGTTGGTGCTGGCTGAGAGCGGCACCACCGGCGCAAGGGCTGAGCCGGGCAGCGAGACGTTGCCTGCCGCATCGGTGGCGGTGATTTGCAGCGTCTGACCTTCCGTCTGTTTATTGAGGAAGGTGTAGCTCCAGGAGCCGTTGCTGTCTGCCGTGGCGGTGACCGTTGAGTTATCCGCCAGACGGATGGTGACGGTACTGCCCGCTTCGGCGCTACCGGTCAGTACGCTGCCGTCTGCGTTGAAGGTCCCGGTCGGGGCTGTTGGCGCAGTGAGATCGACAATGACGGTGGTCGACGTGGAAATCGGGCTGGTGCCCGAGCCGTTGCTCGCCGTGGCGGTGAAGGCATGCGGCCCTTCGCTCAGCACCGGGGTGGTGAAGCTCCAGTTGCCGCTGGCGTTCGCGGTGACTGTGCCCATCAGCACCCCGTTGTTATAGAGGGTGATAGTCGCGTTCGGCTGCGCCGTGCCGCTCAGGGTTGGCGTGGTGTCATCGGTGGTTTTCCCGTTGGTCAGGTTGCCCGTCACCGTGCCGACGTTATCGTCGATGTTAGCGATAACCGGCGCGTTCGGGATCGTGGTGATCGGGGCAATCACGGAGGTGGTGATACCTGCGTTACCGGCCTTATCGGTAGCAAAGACAATCAGTGACTCCCCGCCGGTCTGTGGAGGGGTGAGGGTGGCGCTGAAGTTTCCGCTGCCGTCCGCGACGGCCGTTCCAAGCACGGTTCCGGTGCTGCTGGTAATGGTGACGGTACTTCCCGCTTCCGCCGTACCGGTAACCTGCGTCCCGTTGGTGATCACCGCCAGCCCGGTTGGGGCTGGTGGCGGCGTCAGGTCAACGTTGATCGTGATAATCGGCGATGGCGCGCTGGTATTGCCCGCGGCATCGGTGGCGGTGGCGGTGAAGTTATGCGCACCTTCGGTCAGCGTGGTGCTGGTTTGCGGCAGCGTCCAGTTGCCGTTGGCATCGGCAGTGACGGTTCCTACCAGCGTCGTGCCGTCGTAAATACGTACGGTGGCATTGGCTTCCGCTGTACCGTTTAAGGTCGGACGGGTGTCGTTGGTTGGGTTGGTGCCGGTGACAGGGCCGGTGACGGTTCCCACATCATCCACAATCGAGGTGATTGCCGGTGCGACAGGGGCGGTGGCATCCACATTGATGGTGTAACCCCCGGTCTGCGCGCTGGCGTTGCCCACGGCGTCGGTGGCGGAGAAGGTCAGATTATGCGGCCCGTCAGCCAGCGGGGTGGACGGCGTAAAGCTCCACGCGCCGCCGGTGGCGACCGCGGTGCCAATCTGTACCCCATTGTCATAGATGGTTACCGTCGCGCCAGCTTCTGCCGTACCGGTGAGCGTTGGACGTGCATCGTTGGTTAACCCGCCGTTGGCGACAGGCGTCGCAGCATTACCGACGTCGTCGGTGATGCTGGTCAGCACCGGTAGCGCTGGCGGCGTGGTGTCAATGGTCAGGCTGAAGTCGGCGGACGGCGCGCCGGTGTTCCCCGCCTGATCCGTTGCTTCTGCGGTAAAGGTGTGTGACCCGGTGCCCAGCGGCACGGTGATATCCACGGTCCAGTTGCCGTTAGCATCGGCAGTACCGGTGCCCACCAGCGTAGTGCCTTCGTAGATATTCACGGTGGCCAGCGGCTCGCTGGTCCCCACCAGGCGCGGGAGAGGATCGTTCGTGGTCTGGCCGGAGCCAATCGCCCCGGTGATGGTGCCAACATCGTCAATCGCCTGGGTGATAACCGGCGCGGCAGGCGCAGTCGTATCCACAACCAGCGTAAAGCCTGGTGAGGCAGGGCTGACGTTGCCCGCGGCATCGGTTGCCGTGGCGGTCCAGGTGTGGCTGCCGTTTGCCAGCGTGCCGGTGGTGAAGCTCCATACGCCGTTGGCATCAGCCACGGCGGTGCCCACCTGCTGACCATTCTCATAGATGGTGATGGTCGCGTTGGCTGCCGCGGTGCCGTTCAGCGTTGGCGTGGTGTCGTCTGTGCTTTGTCCCGAGGCGACCGGGCCCAGCACGGGACCGGCATTGTCGGTGGCAGGGGTAAAGACCGGTGCGTCGGGCACCGACGTATCCACCGTCAGGTTGAACGGTGGCGAGGTGACCCCGGTATTGCCTGCGGCATCGGTGGCGTTGAAGGTAATGGTATGCGGCCCTTCACCCAGCGCGGTGGTCGGCGTGAAGGTCCAGTTACCCTGGGCGTTGACGACCGCCGTGCCGATTTCCACATCATCGACAATAACGTGCACCGTTGCGCCCACTTCCCCCGTACCGTTGAAGGTTGGACGGGTGTCGTTGGTGGAACCGTTGCTGGCGATGATTCCCGTTCCCGGGCTGACATCGTCTATCACCGTGGTGACCACCGGGGCCGCAGGGCCAGTGGTATCCACCGTAAAGGCAAACACTGGCGAGTTGGCGGAGACGTTTCCGACATCATCGCTGGCGTTGACGCGCAGGTTATATGTCCCGTCTGTCAGAACCGGATCCGGCGTAAAGGTCCAGTTACCGTTGCCGTCGACCGTAGTGGTACCAATCTCCACGCCGTTATTCAGAACGTGAATGGTGGTACCCGCCTGGCCGGTGCCGCTCAGGGTTGGCGTGGTGTCATTGGTGACCTGCCCGGCGGTAAGCGGGCCGGTTACGCCACCCGGAGCGTTGTCGCTGACCGTATCGATCGTCGGCACCTGTGGCGCCGTCAGATCGATATTGATGCTCCAGACGCCGGACGGCTGGCTGACGTTGCCCTGCGGATCCGTCGCTCTGACCGTAAAGTCATGCGTTCCTTCTCCGAGGGCGGTTTCAGGGGTAAATGTCCAGGCGCCGGTACCGTCTGCCGCCACCGTACCAATCTGCGTGGCGCCATCAAAAATGGCGACGACGCTGTTCGGCTCGGCGGTACCGGTCAGGGTTGGCGTGGTGTCGTTGGTTGGATCGCCGCTTGGGACAGGCGTTGCCGCATTGCCTGCGTTATCCGTCACGCTGGTAATCACCGGCGTGGTGGAGACGGTGTCGACCACAATGGTGATCCCGGCCGACGGGGTGCTCTCATTGCCTGCCGGGTCGGTGGCGGTCACGGTCAGGGTGTGGCTGCCGTCGTCCAGCGCAGGCGGCGTGTAGCTCCAGGTGCCGGTCGGACCGACAACAACGGTGCCCAGCGGGTCGCCGTTATTGTACACGGTAATGGTGTCCCCGGCCGTGCCTGTCCCGGTCAGGGTAGGACGGTTGTCGTTGGTACTCTGCCCGTCGGCGATTGGGCCGGTTATCGGACCTACGTCATCGGTCACCGCACCGATGGCTGGCGCTGTCGGGGCGGTAAGGTCGACGGTCACGGTCGCGATCGGCGACTGCCCGCTGGTCGCGCCGGTGGTGGTATTCGTGGCGGTCACGGCAAAGGTATGTGGCCCTTCCGTCAGCGGCAGGAGCGGCGTGTAGCTCCAGTTGCCGTTCACATCCGCAACAACGTTGGTCAGCGGAACCAGCACCCCATCCTGATAAATGGCGATCACGCTACCCGGATCGGCGGTGCCGGTAAGGGTAGGCGTGGTGTCATTGGTGGTTTTATCTTTCACATCACCAATGACGGGATCGACGTCATCGTTGATCGCTGTAATCACCGGCACCGCAGGCAGCTCGAGCGGAGAGTCCGGCACGTCAAAGGTGGTTGGGTCGCTCACATTGCCTGCGGGGTCCGTGGCGGTGAGCGTCAGCGTAGTGGCATCGAGTTGGGCCGGGGAGAGGGCGATGGTGAAGGAGCCTCCCGTCGCAACGCCGGTTCCAATGATATTGCCGTTGGCGTCTTTAACCGTCACCGTGGTTCCGTCATCCGCCGTCCCGGTCAGCGGCGTACCCTGCTCGGCGATGTCGATATTCGTTGGCGTTGCAGGCGGCAGCGTATCCACCGTCACGCTGAGATCGCCGGAGCTGACGGAGGTATTCCCCGCGGCATCACTCGCGGCGACCGAGAAGGTGTGCGGCCCTTCCGCAAGCGCAGGGTCGGCGGTCCAGGACCACGTCCCGTTCGGCTGAACCTCCACGACCACTGGCGATGCGACACCATCAACAGAAACGGTGACGCTCGAACCCGGCTCGCCAATCCCGGTGAGGGTTGGCGTACCGTCGCGGGTGTAAAGCACGCTGTTGGTCAGCTGGCTGTCAGAGACGGCGTCAATTTGCGGCACGGTTGGCGCCTGCGTATCAACCTCCACCGTAAAGACCGGGCTTACCGGGCTAACGTTACCGGCATCGTCCACCGCAGCCACGGTGATATTCAGCGGGCCGTCGGTCTGCGTCGGCAGGGTGTAGGACCATCCGCCATTGACGACTTCAACGCGATCCACTTCCACGCCGTTGTTGTAGATGATCACCGTCTCGCCGGTGGTGCCGGTTCCGCTCAGGGTCGGTGTGGTGTCGTTAGTGGACCCGCCGTTCTGCGCGCCGGCGATGTCGCTGATAACAGGGGTGTCCGGGGCGAGGGTATCGACCGTTATCGTGATACCGGCTGATGGCACAGATTCGTTCCCGGCTTCATCGGTGGCGGTCGCCGTGTATTCGTGCGTCCCTTCGCCAATGTTGTCCTCAGGACGCCAGCTCCAGTTACCGTTACCGTCCACCGTAACGCTGCCCACGGCCTGCGGCTCGCCTGTACCCACCTGGTCATAGATGGTGATAACGTCATTTGGCGTACCGGTGCCGCTCAGGACCGGACGCGGATCGTTGGTGGATTCGCCATCCAGCACGGGACCGGTGATCTGGCTTACGCTGTCTGTCACCGTTGGGGTTCCCGGCTGGGCAGGCGCGTCGGTATCAATGGTAATGGTCACCGGCGTGGACGGCGCGCTTTCGTTCCCGGCGCTGTCCTGGTTGGTCACCGTCAGGGAGAGATCGTAGGTGCCGTCAGGCAGCGGAGTGGTGGGTGTCCAGCTCCAGTTACCGTCGCCATCGATCTCGGCTTCACCAATTTTGGTGGCGCCATCGTAAATGTTGACGGTATCGCCCGGCGTGCCCGAGCCGCTCAGGGTTGGCGTGGTATCCCGGGTGGTCTCCCCAGGATTCAGGGCCGTCCCCGGCGTGCCGCCGTCCGGGTTGACGGTGATCTCAGGAATATCCGGCGTTGCAGGCGCGGTGGTGTCGATCGCCAGTTCAAACGGCGGCGAAATGGTGGTGTTACCCGCCTCATCCGTTGCATGGACCGTCAGCGAGTGCGGGCCGTCCGTCAGCGGCGTGGTTGGCGTGAAGCTCCAGCCGCCGCTGCCGTCGAGCACCGCCGTGCCGAGCAGGGTGGTTCCGTCATAGATCGTGATGGTGGTGCCGTCCGGTGCGGTTCCCTGCAACTGCGGCAGCGTGTCGTCGGTGGTGTCCCCGCTGTTAAGCGGAAGCTGCACGGGCCCCACGTTATCGGAAACGGTGTCGATGGTGGCCGCCGGTGGCGGAGTCGTATCGACGGTAAAGGTAAAGCCGGCTGATGGTGCGCTGGCGTTGCCCGCCGCATCGCTCGCGACGACGGTGAACGTATGCTGCCCGTTCACTAATGGGGTAGTAGGCGTGAAGGTCCATGCGCCACCGCTGTTGACAACGGCAGTACCAATATCCTGTCCGTCCAGACGGATCGTCACGGTGGAGCCCGGCTCGCCGGTACCGTTCAGCGTCGGGAGCGTGTCGTTGGTGGTTTCATTGGTGTCGAGCGCACCCGTGCGGCCCGGTACGTCATCAATGACCTGCGTAATGGCCGGCGCGCCCGGGGCGGCGGTATCCACCGTGATGCTCCAGGTGTTCGATGTCCCGCTGAGGTTATTGTTGGCGTCAACCGCCGTCGCCGTCAGTACGTGCCCGCCGTCCGGTAGCGCGGTTTCCAGCGTGATGGACCACTGACCGTTCGCCGACACGACTGCGGTGCCAATTTCGGTAGTACCGCTGTAGAGGGTGATGGTGGTGCCAGGCTCGCCCGTTCCGTTGATGGTTGGCGTGCTGTCGTTGGTGAGACCGTTCTGGCTGACAGGACCGGTGACGCCGGGGGCATCATCCACCACGCCCGTGATGACCGGGGTTTGTGCCGCGGTGATGTCCGGCGCGTCAAACGGCGCGGTCGGACCGGTGTTTCCGGCGGTATCAGTGGCATCGGCAGTCAGGGCTTCGCCGTTGGCTTTCGGCGGGATCAGATCTACGCTGAAATTCCCCTGATCGTCGGCGACCGCTTCCCCGACCTTCACGCCATTTTCACGAATGGTGACGGTACTGCCCGGCTCGGCTGTACCGGTTACGGTGGTGCCGTCGGCAGAGATCACCACGTTTTCCGGCGCCAGCGGTGGGGTGCTGTCTGGCGCGTCGGCAAAGCCAGACGGGCTGGTGTTGCCGCTGCCGTCGGTGGCCGTCACTTCAAGGGCTTCGCCGTTGGTCTGGGCTGGCGAAATCGGGATGGTAAAGGTGCCGTCCGGACCGGCGGTGGCCTGGCCGATGATCGTACCGTCCGGCGCTTTAATGATGATTGTGCTGTTTGGCTCGGCGGTTCCGCTGACGCTGGCCCCGTCTTCCGCCACCACCAGGTTGCCCGGTGCGGCAGGCGGGGTGATATCCGCTGCGTTAACCAGCGCCGGTGAGCTCTGGTTGCCTGCGGCATCGGAGGCGACCACGGAGATAATCTCACCGTTGGTCTGCGCAGGGTTCAGGTTGGCGACATAGTTGCCGTTGCTGTCGGCAGTGGCGGTCCCGATTTGCAGCCCGGCATTGTTGGTGATGACGATTTTACTGCCCGGCTCGGCGGTACCGGTGATCTGGGTGCCTGCGGAGTTGAGCGTCGCAACCGGCATGTCTGGCGGCGTAAGATCGACGGTAAAGTTGATCGGCTGAGACAGACCGCTCTGGTTGCCTGCCGCATCGGTTTCCCGCAGGGTAATCGAGTGTGTGCCTTCTGCCAGTGGACTCGTCGGCGTGATGCTCCAGGTACCGTTCGGCAGAACGGTGGTGGTGCCGATAACAACGCCGTTATCGTAAACCGTGATCGTGCTGCCCGGTTCGCCTCTGCCCGTCAGGCGCGGCTCTGAGGCATCGGTAAATTGCCCGGCACCGATCGCCCCTTTCAGTACGCCCGTGTCGTCGTTAATGATAAATCCGGAAGGCGTTTGCGGCGCGGTGACATCTACCGTGACGGTAAAGACCGGCGAGGCCGGGCCAGTGTTACCGGCGACGTCGGTGGCGCGCACGGTAAGCTGGTGGCTGCCTTCGCTCAGATTCACCGACGGCGTAAAGCTCCAGCTTCCGTTACTGCCCACAACCGCTGTGCCAATGGCAATGCCGTTATCATAGATGGTGACCGTCGAGCCCGCTTCCGCCGTGCCGGTGAGCTGTGGCCGCGGGTCGTTGGTGCTGCTTCCACTCCCGAGCGTGCCGGTGCCAGGCGCAACATCATCGGTGATGCTGACGATCGCTGGCGCGCCAGGCGCGACGGTATCGACTACAAAAGTTACCGCCGTGGACGCCGGGCTGGTATTGCCTGCGGCATCGGTCGCGGTGGTGGTAATGGCGTGGTTGCCTTCAGACAGGTTGGTCGACGGGGTAAAGCTCCATTTCCCGGTCGCATCGGCTGTGGCGGTGCCAATCGGTTTCCCGTTGTCATAGAAGGTAATGACGGTGCCGGCTTCACTGATGCCGCTGAACGTCGGACGGGCATCGTCCGTGCGTTGTCCGTTGCTCAGCGGGCCTGTTTCGGCGCCCACGTTATCATTGACGGTGACAATCTCGGGTGCATCCGGCGCGGTTAAATCCGGTGCCGTGACCTGAACGCCCGGGCTGGTATTGCCGGACGGATCGGTGGCGGTAGCGGTGATCTGTTCCCCGTTGGTGAGCGGCGTACCGAGATCAATCGTAAATTTCCCGTCGCTGCCCGCTTTGCCCGTTCCGATGGTGTTGCCATCGGCATCTTTCAGGGTAACGGTGCTGCCCGGCTCAGCGGTACCGGTGACGGTTTTGCCGTCAGGGGAGACCTCCAGATTGGCCGGGGCATCCGGCGCGGTGAGATCCGGTGCCGTAACCTGACCGCCCTGGCTGGTATTGCCGGACGGATCGGTGGCGGTGGCGGTGATCTGTTCCCCGTTGGTGAGTGGCGTACCGAGATCAATCGTAAATTTCCCGTCGCTACCCGCTTTGCCCGTTCCGATGGTGTTGCCATCGGCATCTTTCAGGGTAATCGTGCTGCCCGGCTCAGCGGTACCGGTAACGGTTTTGCCGTCAGGTGAGACCTGTAGATTGGTGGGGGCATCCGGAGGCGTGGTATCTGGCTCGGAAGGATTTCCCGGATTGCCGGGATTCGGACTGTTGTTATCGTCATCCCCGCCACCTCCACCGCCGGTTCCCGCCGCAATGGCAATCCCACCTGCGACGGCCAGGCCACCCAGCACCCAGGGCCACGCTGCGGCGCCGCCGGTATCACTCCCTGACGCCGCCAGTAGGGCGTCCGTGGAGGCGATGGATTCATAGGTGGCGGCACCGGTTGGATCTTCAATCCACCACAGCGCACCGTCGCTCTCCTCAAGCACCAGCTGGCTCACGCCCTGCGCGTCGGTGACGTAGAAATTCTTAAGGGTAATCACTTCGCCCGAGTTGAGGGTAATCACCAGATCGTTTCCGCTGCGGGAGTAACCTGAGATGTCGGCGCGATCCACGTTAAGTTTAACGATTGAGGAGTGATCGAGTGTTATCTGTGTCCCTTCCGTGGTCGTTTCCACGCCAGTTAGTTTCGATATAACAGATATTTGGCTCATACAGTTATTACTCCAGCAGAGTTATTGTTTACGGCGTGTCAGACGTGGCCATATTTTCTGAAGGGATGAGGGCGCTCCCGGCGAAAATACTGTGAATAAAACAGTATTTACCGTTGCTTTCTTTAGAGCGACCGAGATCCGCCAGCAATCAACGTGGCAACATCAGGGCGAAGCTAATTATTTACATGAGAAACTGTTATTTATTTATATTTTCGTGTTTTATAAGCCTTATTATTTGTGCAGGTATTATTTATTTTGCTGTAAAAATGATATAGCTATAAATATCTGAATGTGCAAATTAAGTGTCTGTAAACCCTGCACTGTGATTGCAGAGAAAATTAATTGATAGCGCGAATATATTTTGTTGGCTATGCGGACCGCGCCACAGAGGCGTTGGCGTACAGGCGGTCGGGATTAGGTAGTGGAAGAGATGATAGGGGGATAATACTGAATACACAGGCTTTATTTATAATTCCAGAGAATATTAATGACTGCTTAATTATGATTTAAGTTAGGGTAAATCATCTGCTGTATGATATATTTCAAAGAATCGCATTAATAAAATATATTTTCGGTTTGGGTTTGGATTCTGCTACGCATAAAAATAAACTGTCGACTTCACATATTTCATAAATAAAAAGGCCGCAAATGTGGCCTTTCTGAGGGGGGAGGTTTAGCCGAAAGAGATAATCCCCATTTCAATCAGTGCGGCGAGCGTCAGAAGAATAAAGAGGATAACGACTATGGGTCTGTACATTTGATTTTCCATCCATGTTTATCATGCAATCCGTTTTATGTGCATCATTATTGATGATGGTGCAGGCGATCCCTGCCCCCCTATTTTGCGCCACTTTGCCGTAAAAATCAGTTAGCTGCTGGCACTTTTTCTACTTTTTCTCCGGCCCGACGGGCCGTGGCTGGCAGGATGTCGGCATCCGCCACGTAGCCATCAGGATCGAGACAGCGATTGTGTTCTCTCGCCTGGTGCAGGATCGCTTCGTCCCAGTACAGGCGCTTACGCTGATCGCCCCGGGTCGTCAGAATAAACTCCACATTGCCATCAACCGCGCGGTAGCGGCGCCAGCTGTTTGCCGGAATGGAGATCACCGAACGTTCCGGGGCGATAATGCTGACTTCCTTACCCGCCTCGTTCCAGGTCACCTCCAGCTGGCCTTTAAAGACCATGATCACCTGAATATCCGGGCAGAGATGGCGACCGACAATGTGGTCGTCAGCAAGCCGCAGCCATTCGACGGAAAAACCGTGCGGGCTCAGGATAGCGGGAGCGGAATCCCGATCCTGTGAAATGCCGAAACCGATAACCGGCGCAATTTCGCCGCCGTGTCCCGGCAGCACCGAGTCCAGCAGTCCCTGCGCTGACCAGCAGCGATCATCGCCGGTTACCGCACGCTGGCGCATCTCCTCAACGCTGTAGTCACGCAGACCGGCAATATATTGCTCTGACAGCGGCGTCAGCAGCGTGGCGGGATCGGGCGTTGGCTCACCTGCCTCCTGCGCAATCAGCATATTATCCTTGCTGAGATACATACCGTACTCGCTGGCGGCCGCCAGCACTGACGGGTGCCAGATGATGCCGCCCGTGTTGTCCCCGCCGAGCACGGTAAATACCATGCCGCAGGTATCTTCTTTACTGACGTTGGTGAAACCGCGGAAGATCCAGGTCGGTATTGAGAGGATGGTGGGCGCGCTAAATTCCGCTTCATGCTCGCCGTTGGCGCCCCAGCGAAAACGCCATGTCCCTTCATGGATCAGGAACACTTCTGCGGTGAAATGCAGATGCAGGTTATTGGTTACCCCTTTCGGCATAGCCGCCGCGCCAATGTTAAAGCCGTGCGGCTCGGGGATATTAACAATCTGCTCGCTGGACTGAGTTACACCCGGGCCGATGAAGGAATAGTTTTGTTTGAGATGCGAACCGGGCAGCTTGCAATCAATAAAAGCAAGATTGCAGGAAACCATATCGTCGGGGGCGATTAACCGTGTTCGTGCCTGGCTCTGGGTAAGATGGATTGTTTTCATCATTTCTCCTTTTAATAACCGGATGCACCGGTGGTAGGGATGGCGTTGCCGCGGGCGAGGGCAATTGCTTCACGTGAGGCGCGACCCAGCTGCATAACGTCGTTTGCAGGGGTAACAAACTGGAAACCCTGCGCAATACGCGCTGCGGCGGCCGCGCCGGAAGTGCAGAAAATACCGGCAATCTTCTGCTGCTGGCGGCAGCAGTGAATCACCCGCTCAATAGCAGCAAGCATTTCGGGATGTTGGGATTCGGCGCTGGCGCTGCCGGTCAGCGTCAGCGAGAGATCGTTGGGGCCAATAAACACACCGTCCAGTCCTTCGGTATCAAGGATGGCGTCAAGATCCGCCAGCCCTTCGCGGGTTTCGATCATTGCCAGCGTCAGGATCTCGTCGTTAGCGTGCTGTGGATAATCACTGCCGCCGTAGAGTAGACCTCTGGCCGGACCAAAGGAGCGAACACCCAGCGGTGGATAGCGACAGGCAGCGACAAAACGGCGAGCCTGTTCCGCGCTGGAGATCATTGGACAGATTACGCCATACGCGCCGGCGTCTAATACGCGCATGATTTGCGCCGGATCGTTATCTGCCACCCTCACCAGCGGCACGGCAGGCGTGCTCGATAGCGCCTGTAGCATCGACAACGCGCTGGCAAAATCAATCATGCCGTGCTGCAAATCGACGGTGACGGCGTCGTAACCCTGATGGCCCATAATTTCCGCGCTATACCCGGACGGGATCGCCAGCCAGCCGTTAACGATTGGGGTATTTTCCAGAAATGCGGTCTTTAAACTGTTTTTGCGCACTGTATGCACTCCGTTATCCACTGACGCAGCAGCGGCGCGATCTCATCCGGGGTTTCCTGCGGAATAAAATGCCCGCCAGCCTCCACCGTATGCCTGGTCACGTTCGCGTTGCCTGCTGCCAGTAGCTGATGATGATGGGGCGTGCAGATAACGTCCTGCGCGCCGTTTAGAAGTAATGTGGGGCAGGAGAGGGCGTTAAACGCAGCCCGGTTGTCCTGCCGGTGAATGGCCATTTCCGTTTGCTTCGCAAAGGTCTCAATGCCGCACTCTTGCGCCATTCGGCAAATAGTCTCTTGCAGGATACGATCGGACAGACGTGACGGGGCGACATAGCTCTGCCACAGCGAGGAGACCAGCCAGTCGGCCAGGCCCCGCGCCTGTGCGGTGTGTACCGCTTCCCGGCGTGAAGCGAGGGTGTCTGGCGCAACGGGCAACGGATTAACGGAAATCAGCGTCAGCCCGTTCACTCTTTCTGGCGCGTCGGCGGCCATTTGCAGCGCGACAATCGCGCCGAGCGAAAAGCCTGCCAGCAGAAAGCGCGGCGGCAGAACCTTTAATAACCGCCGTGACGCCTGCGGCGCGGACTCTGCGCCCGTCAGCGTGATGCACAGCACCGCTGAGACGTTCAGCCGTTCAATGACGGGCTGCCAGAGCCGGGCGTTACACAGCGTGCCGCCAAGCAGCACCAGTGGCAGATCGGTATTGTCCAGAAGCGGATATTCCATTGCATCCCTCACGTAGCCGTCCAGCCGCCGTCAACCATCAGGGCGCTGCCGGTGATCAGCCCGGCGGCCTCAGAGGCGAGGAACACCACCGGCCCCATAATGTCCTCCAGCCTGCCTGGCCGGCGCAGTTTGATGTTGTCCAGCACATAGCGGCGAAATGCCGGGTCGGCGAGCGACGAACGCGTCAGGTCGGTTTCAATGAAGGTCGGGCACAGCGTATTGACACGGATCCCCGCATCGCCCAGCTCCAGCGCCATCGTTCGGGTTAACCCTTCAAGCGCGAATTTGGAGGCACAGTACACGCTACGCTCGGGGCCACCAACGTGTCCCATTTGCGATGAGATGTGAATAATCGATCCCCCCTTACCGTCCGCCCGCATTCTGCGCGCCACATGCTGGCTGATAAAAAAGGTGGCGCGCAGGTTAAGCGCCATCACCGCATCGAAATTTTCCTCGTTCACCTCAAGAAACGGCTGGTGGCGGGCCAGCCCGGCACTGTTCACCAGAATGTCGGGCGTGGGCAACGTCGCCAGCACACGCGCCACCTCCTGAGTGTCGGTAATATCCAGTTCCAGCGGGTGAAATGCGAGACTGTGTTCCGCTGCCAGACCTGTGGCATGCGCCAGCGCCTCGCGGCCCCGGGCGGCGATCCATACCTCTGCTCCCGCCTGTGCGAGGGCGACGGCGGCGGCGAAGCCAATCCCTCTTGACCCGCCGGTCACCAGCGCGCGTTTGCCGTGCAGGGTGAAAGAGGGCGTTTGCAAAAGCGTCATGACTTACACCTTTTCCCTGACCGGGGCCGGTGTAGCGTAGGGAACTTCCGTCTGGCCATAACGGCGCACGCGAATATTGGCCTGCTCGGCATGTCCGGCGAACCCTTCCAGCAGCGACAGACGGGAACAATAGCTGCCGATTTCGGCAGTGGCTTCGTCGCTGAGGACTTTCTGGAAGGTGCAGGTTTTCATGAACTTGCCCACCCACAGGCCGCCGGTATAACGTGCGGCTTTCTGCGTGGGCAGGGTGTGGTTGGTGCCGATCACCTTATCGCCGTAGGCCACGTTAGTACGCGGTCCAAGGAACAGCGCGCCGTAATTGGTCAGGTTAGCCAGGAACCAGTCGTCCCGGTCGGTCATCACCTGAACATGTTCGGAAGCGATACGATCTGCCTCCAGCAGCATCTCTTCGTGGCTGTCGCAGACGATAATTTCCCCGTAGTCCTGCCACGACTGGCGGGCAATGTCGGCGGTAGGGAGCTTTTCCAGCAGCCGTTCCACTTCGCTGAGCGTCTCTTTGGCAAGTTGAAGCGAGTTCGTCAGCAGGATGGCAGGGGTGGTGACGCCGTGTTCGGCCTGGCCCAGCAGGTCAGTGGCGCACATTTCCGCGTCAACAGTGTCATCGGCAATCACCAGCGTTTCCGTCGGACCGGCAAACAGATCGATACCTACCCGGCCGAACAGCTGGCGTTTGGCCTCCGCAACGAAGGCGTTACCGGGCCCGACCAGCATGTCGACCGGTGCCAGCGAGTCCGTGCCCAGCGCCATGGCGCCTATCGCCTGAATGCCGCCAAGGGCATAGATTTCCGTTGCGCCAGCCATTTTTTGCGCCGCGACAATCGCCGGGGCGGGCTGACCGTTAAACGGCGGGGCACAGCTGATGATTCTTGAACACCCCGCCACGCTGGCAGTGATGATCGACATGTGCGCGGAGGCGAGCAGGGGATATTTTCCGCCAGGCACGTAACATCCTACGGCGTTAATCGGAATATTTTTATGTCCGAGGATCACCCCGGGACGCGTTTCAATTTCCAGGTCCCGCAGACATTCTTTCTGCGCGCGGGCAAAATTCGCCACCTGCTGTTGGGCAAATTCAATATCCTGAATATCCTGGCGGCTTAACTGTTTTATGCAGCGGTCAATCTCCGCGGACGTCAGACGATAATCCTGACGGTCATAACGATCGAATTTAATGGATAATTCGCGAATGGCTTTATTTCCGCGTTTTTCAATATCCGCAAGTATTTGTTCAACCGTTTCTCTTATTTGCTGGTTGGCTTGCTGGCGCTCTTCGGTAGATTTACCGGTTTTTAATTTCCAGGACACTCGCTTCTCCTTACCTTTTTCAGATGTCAGTTGTCCTCCCGGCGAGCCGGGAAAGGGTGTTTACTTCAGAAAGGGTTATTGATCCGGCGCGGCAGCGTACGCACCGTTTTTTAATAATTGGGCTGAGGTTTGCGTTTTACGGGCATATACCCATCGAGCGGACAGCGGCGTGGCAATAGCGGCCACAACGGAAAGGGCGGCAATCAATATATAACCGGACGACAGGTTAATATGTTGCATCATTACGCCCATCATTACCGGCCCGACAAACATGCCGCAGGAATAAATGGTCTGGAATAGTCCCATTCGCGTGGATTGTTCATCAGACGAGGTATTCACTACGCTGAGCGACATGAATGCGGCAAAGGCCATACCGAACGAGAACCCCGCCAGCGCCTGCCACAGGTAAATCACATAGATATTGCTGGTAAAGGGAATGCCGAAAGTGGAAATCACCTGTAAAACGATGCCGAGCACGGCGGTTTTTACCAGCCCAAGGCGCTGATAAAACACCGAGCTGCACAGGGCGATGGCCAGCCCGTAAAAAAGAAGGTGAATGTTACCCAGCAGCGCGAGGATCCCCGCCCGGGCGCCAAGCTGCTCGGCATAGACCGGCGTCAGCGTGTCGCGGGTGGCGAAGGGCACCAGAATGACGACGGTCGCCAGGATGCCAATCAGCCAGACGGAACGGTCGGCCAGCTGCTGGCGCGCGCCGGTAATGCAGGCTTTAAGCGTGGGGGCCTGAACCGGGTCGTGTACGTCCTGAATGCGGGTCGTCAGGATCAACGCCACCAGGGCGGAGATGCAGGAGACAAAAAAGGCGATGTTATTGGCGAAATAGTGAATCAGCACCGCGCCAATACAGTTGCCGAGAAACACGCCGATGGGCCCTGCCAGCGCCAGCAGCGCGACGGCGGCAGGCGCTTCGTTGCGACCGAAGTAACGCATGAACAGGATGTTGTACAGTACCCAGGTCGCCGCCGTGACACCGTCTGCCGCTTTCGCCAGATACAGCGTAATGGCGTTGGGTTCAAGCCAGGCAATCGGCCAGGCGATAATTGGCAGCAGCAGGCCAATCTGGATGAAGATCCTGCGGCTTTTAACCACGTCGGAAATAATGCCTAACGGGAAGCGTATCAGAAGGGTTGCCAGACCGGACGCGCCCATGATGATGCCCATGATCTGTGGCTCAATGCCCTGGTTGATCATCATGGGGGCCAGGAATGCATCAATGCTATGAATGCAGATAAAGAACAGGATGCTGATGATGAAAAAGAGCCGGGCTTCCCGACGGCGTAACAGTGCTTGAAACATGGTTTTGAACCTCTTAAGAATTAATGGGTTATAACCAGTCAGGGACGACGTTTACCGGTTCAATCCTTTGGGCGACTCCTGTTCTCTCCGGTACCATTGACGGTATGAAAACTCTTTGCATACGTATTCAAGATTTGAAGTTACGAAAAGGTTTCACATTTGTAAAGTGATCTCGATCTTGTTGTGAGAATTTTAATTTTTTGTGTTGCATACGCATGCAAAGGTGGTGTAAGTATAAAAAACACCCACTTGCTGAGGCGTTTGAAGCACGCGCAAATGGGCAGGACGTTGATAAGGAATCAGGGGTAATGAAACGTAAGACTTTTGCAGCAGTCACATCCCAACAGGTCGCTCAGCTGGCGGGGGTATCGCAATCTGCGGTGTCGCGAACGTTTACGCCGGGGGCCAGCATTTCACCGGCAACGCGTGAAAAAGTGCTGAAGGCAGCGCGCGAGCTGGGCTATCGCCCGAATGCGATCGCCCGTTCGCTCAACACGGCTCGTTCGCGCATTATCGGTGTCGTCATTTCTTACTTTGATAACCCCTTTTACTCGCAGGTGCTGGAGGCGCTGGCGCAAAAGCTGGATACGCTGAACTATCACCTGCTGCTGTTCGTTGGCGACCGGGAAGGTAACGTAGACCGTATTTTTGACCAGATTATGCAGTACCGGGTGGATGGCATTGTGCTGGCCTCGGTGACGCTGTCGCTGGAGTTATCCGAGGAGTGCCTTGCCGCCGGGATCCCGGTAGTGCTGTTTAACCGCAGCGAAGAGAGTGGCATGGCCTCCAGCGTCAACAGTAATAACGAAGCGGCCGCGCGGCAGATTGCCGAGTTTCTGCTGGCGGGGGAGCACAAGCGTTTTGCCTACGTGGGCGGCGTGGCCGATTCCCCGGTCAATATCGCCCGCCAGCGCGGGTTCATTTCCACGCTGGAAGAACATGGCATCACCGATGTCCGGGTGGTGCACGGGAATTACGACGCTCAGCAAACCACCCGGGCAGCCTATACCCTGTTTTCGACGTCGCCAGCGCCGGATGCGGTCTTTGTCGCCAACGATCATATGGCCGTCACGGTAATGGATGTGGCGCGCTATGAGTTTGGTTTGCGCATTCCGGAGGAGGTCTCCGTTGTCGGCTATGACGACATCGGCCCTTCCGGCTGGCCCTCTTATGCGTTGACCTCGGCGTCGCAGCCGGTCGGCGCGATGGTGGATGCCACGGTGGAACTGTTAATGAAGCAAATTGACAGCGGAACCATAGAGCCTGAACAGATTACGGTGCCCGGTACGCTGGTGATACGCCACTCGGCGCGTCGCCCACGCAGCGGCGTTATCGAAACCAATGGTTTAACGCTATTCCAGTCTAAGGAGCGCACATGACCAGATTGCGGGGCTTCAGCCCTCAATTCGACTCTATCCAGCAGTTCATTTTGACGCTGACGCACGTGGTGTGGGAGCAGAAAGATATCGGCCAGCTGGCGGATTTTTACGCCACGCCGGTGGTTTTCACTACCCCCGAAAAACAGCTGCATGAGCTTTCCCAGTTTATGCGCCTGACGCTTGAGGCGATGCACAGCTTCCCGCAGCGAGCGGTGCTGACGGAGGATATTCTGTGCAGCCAGAACCCGGGGGACGAGTACTATGCGGCGCAGCGTACCGTAGCCCGCATTCAGCACCAGGGGGAGGGATTTTTTGGCCCGCCGACCGGGAAAAATGTCTGGGTCCGCACCTGGGCCGATCGCATCTGTGTTGATGGTGCCGTACGCCAGGAGTGGCTGCTTCAGGATCGTGCCGCGATTGTGGCGCAACTGGGGCTGGATGTCCGCGACTTTGCTTTTAACCTGGCGACCATGCGCCAGCAGCTTGGGCTGGAATCTGTGTCTGCTGAGACGCTTGACGCCCGCTGGGCGGGTGGGCCTGAGGGCGACGACGTGGAAGGGGCGCTGGCCGGGGTCGTTGAGCGCTACTTAACGATGTGGGCGGGCGGTAACAGCGGCGTGGTGCCCGGTCTCTATCACCCGGCGGCGACGCTGTACGCGCCGGGGCACTGCCTCTGCACCGGCGAACAGGAAATTGGCGCACAGCTTTCCGGTTATCGCGCTTCATTTGCCGACAGCGAAACGCAGCTTCATCACCTGATTGTGCGTAAAGATCCTAATGAGCCGATTCGACTTTCATTGCGCTGGTCGTTGTTAACCTGGCATGACGGTTACGGCAAATTTGGTGCGCCGACCCGTAAACCCATATCAATTACCGGTATCAGCCAGCTTGAATTACGTGATGGTTTAATTTTCCGTGAATATCTGGGGATCGATGAATTAGCGATTTGGTCGCAAATATTTAATTAATGGGGCGGCAGCCCCCTTATTCCGGCTGCAAAAAATAACCGTGTTTAATTCACCCTCACTTACGGGTGCGGGTTCTTATTGTCTGAAAACAGAGCAGGAGTTTATATGTCTTCCACCGAAGCAACAAATAAAGCACCAGCCGTACCCGAAAAAAGCAGCGTGAAATCGCTGAAAGAGGAACCTGTATTACAGGTGGAACGTCGTGATTTTGTCGATCTGGTACCGGAAAAAAGACCGCGCGTGCAATCATTACGCGGCTTTGATGACTGCTATACCGATATTGTCGATTATATCGTTCGCTGCACCCATAAAATATGGGACGAGCGCGATGTTGGCTTAATTTATTCTCACTATACCCATAACTGCGTGCTGTATAACGCGCTGGGGACACTCTATAACCGCGAACAGGTGGTACAGGATACGCTGCAACGCTTAATTGCCTTCCCGGAACGGCGCGGAATGGCAACCCAGGTTATCTGGAACGGAAATGATGTTGACGGTTTTTATACCTCTCACCTGGTGACGGGAAGCGGGCGGCATACCCAGCACAGCCATTTAGGTAAGCCGACGAACCGTACGTTTGTGACGCGTACCGTGGCGGATTGCATGATCCACGAGAATAAAATTTATCGGGAGTGGGTGGTCAGCGACAATATGTCACTGATGAAACAGCTTGGCCTGAATACCGATCAAATCGCATTTAATATGGCAAAGGAGCAGTTCGATAAAGGCTTCCGCGTGATGGACATCGGCGAAAACGGCCGTATGCTGGGGCAATATCCGCCGGAGATGGAGTGCGATGTTTCCATTGCGCACACCGATACGGAGGAGCAGTGCCTGCGCTGGCTGCATGAGATCTACAACCGCCGGATGTTTGGCAAGATCAAAGAAGTGTATGCGCCTAACGTACAGTGGCACGGTCCGCTGATGAAAGAGCTGTACGGCACCGCGGCGGTAACCCATCAGACGCTGGCGCTGGTGGGGATGATCCCTGACGGCGCGTGGCTGCCGCAGCATATTTGTTCCAACCCGTGCGATGAAGGCGGCGTCAAAGTGGCCGTACGCTGGATTATCGAAGGACATCACCTGGGTTACGGCGAACTCGGCAAGCCGACCGGAGAACGACTGTTCGTGATGGGCATGTCGCACTACCACATCGTCAACGGAAAAATTGTTGATGAGTGGGTGGTTTATGACCATCTGGCGCTGCTGGCGCAGATCAAACTCGGCCAGATGGAGGACGCGTAAATGTTAAATCAGGTGAGCTGGATTAAGCGCCCGCAGGGGCAGGATGCGCAGGCCGATCGTTCCCTGACGGAGAAGGTCAGCGCCATTATCGAGCGCGTGAAAACCGAGGGCGATACGGCGCTAAGAGCCTTTTCGCAGCAGTTTGATCATGTCGTACCGGCGCAGTTTGAGGTGAGCGAGCAGGAGATTGCCGAAGCACTGGAGGGGATGGATGCCCAGACGCGCCGCGACAGTGAGTTTGCCATTAATCAGGTGCGTCGTTTTGCGCAGGCGCAGCTGGCGACCATGCTGCCGCTGGAGGTAGAGACGCTGCCTGGCGTGCATCTCGGTCACCGGATCATCCCGGTGCAGACGGTGGGCTGCTACGTGCCGGGCGGACGGTATCCGATTCTCTCCGCACCCGTGATGTCGATTGTTCCTGCGACGGTGGCGGGCTGTGAACAGATTATCGCCTGTCTGCCCCCGGGCGCCCATCCGGCGATGATTGCAGTTTGCCATCTGGCGGGCGCGCACCGCATTTTCAAAGTTGGCGGCGCGCAGGCCATTGCGGCTATGGCCTGGGGAACGGAGAGTATTCCGTCGGTGGACAAAATCGTTGGGCCAGGCAACGCCTTCGTTAACGAAGCGAAACGCCAGGTGTTTGGTCGAGTCGGCATTGATGCCCTCGCCGGGCCGAGCGAGATTTTCACTATCGCCGACGACAGCGCCGATCCGCGCATTCTGGCCGCCGATATGCTGGCGCAGGCAGAGCACGATATTCATACCCGCGTCGGGCTGGCGACAACCAGCCGGGATATCGCTGAGCGTACCCTGGCGGAGGTTGAGCGTCAGCTTGCCAGCCTGCCAACGGCCGCCACGGCGGGCGAGGCGTGGCGCCGGCAGGGTGAGATTGTGCTCTGCGAAGATGAAGCGCAGCTGATTGCGTTTGCTGACCATATGGCGACGGAGCATTTGCAGGTGCATACCCGCGATCCGCACGCGACGGCAGCGAAGATCCGCAACTATGGCTCGCTGTTTATTGGTCAGAACGCCAGCGTGGTGTTCTCCGATAAATGCTGCGGCACCAACCATACGTTACCGACGATGGCGGCGGCACGCTATACCGGCGGTCTGTGGGTAGGGGCATACGTCAAAATCTGTACCCATCAGTGGATTGACGAGCAGGGTATCCCGGCAATCGCAGAACCGGCGATCCGCCAGAGCCGTACCGAGGGGATGCAGGGGCACCGACGGGCGGCGGAAATTCGTCTGCGTCCGCAGGACATTGATGCCATTACTACCGGCATGCGGGACTAAAACGTATCCCGGGCAGCCTTCTGCCCGGTTTTCAGCACGGGGAGCCTGAGACTATGAAGCGCCTGATACCGCCAGACGACTGTCCGGAGGAAATTGCCCGCCGTCTCGACGTCATACAGCAGCACCGGGCGCTCAACGCGATCCTCGGGGTTAACCCTGACGCCATGTCTCAGGCGGAACAGCATCAGCAGCAGCGTCGGCGTGGAGAGCCGATCGGCCCCCTGCATGGCGTGCCGCTGATCGTCAAAGATAATATTGCCTGCGCGCCGATGCCGATCACCCTTGGCTGCCGTGCGCTGGCCTCACTTAACGCGACAGCGGATGCTCGGGTCGTGCAGCGATTGCGCAGAGCGGGGGCGATTATTCTTGCCAGGGCCAATATGTCCGAGTTCGCGTTCGATGTGCGCTCGCGTAGCTCGCTGGGGGGGGATGTGGCGAATCCACTTTGCCCGACACTCACCGCCGGAGGTTCCAGCGGAGGATGCGCCGCGGCGGTGGCGGCTGGAATGGCGGATGGCGCATTGGGCACCGATACCGGCGGCTCTATCCGCATTCCCTGTAGCTATACCGGGCTGGTGGGGCTACGGCCTGCCTTTCGCCGTTCACAGCTGGACGGCGTGGCGCCGCTCTCACCCAGCAAAGATACCGTTGGGCCAATGGTACATAGCGTTGAGGATGCCGCCTTGCTGCATGCGGTGATCCATGGCCTGCCGCCGGTTGCGCTTCCTGTGCGTTCGCTGAAAGGCGTTCGCTTTGGCGTGGTGACCGCGTTACAGGGAGAGGATGAGGTACAGCTGGAAGTCTGGCAGTCGGCGCTGCACACGTTGCGCCGTGCCGGAGCGACGCTGGTGGAGGTTTCACTCCCCTTCCTTGAAGAGGTGAGGCAGGCCACCTGCCTCAGTCTGTATGAATTTCGCGTGGCGATTGACGACTGGCTTAGCAAACAGCCTGGCGCTCCCTCCGGACTGACAAGCATTGTGGACTCCGGCGCTTTCCTGCCAGAGTTTGCGCCGTTTCTACGTCAGATGCTGGCGAGTAACACGCTGAAAACCCCGCTCTGGCTGGCGGGGCGTCGCTTTCAGCGCCTGTTGCGGCAGAACCTTTGCCAGGTGGCGGAGGTGCAGCGCATCGACGGATTTGTGTATCCCACCGTACAACGATTACCAGAAAGTATGGCGAAGATGCCGCCAGGCTGCGCGCCGGAACTGGCCGCCATCAGCGGCCTGCCTGCCATTACGTTGCCCTGTGGCGTAAGCCGTATCGGGCTGCCGGTAGGGATGGAGATGTTATCGGCGCAGGAGGATGAGACGATGCTGATGACGCTGGCGCTGGCATGTGAGGGGGCGCTGGGCGGGATAAATGAGGTGCTGAGGTTTAAGGCAGGATATCGCCAGAGCGGTACCGTTTGTCAGAACCTCTCTTAAAGCGCCGATGGCCCCTTGCCGCGATACCTTATTGTGATTTCATTTTTCAGTATTGTCAGCGGCGGCGTCATTTCGCCGCGCGCTACCGACTGATACTCAAAGCGAAAGGGGCCCGCGGCCGGGAAACCCGCTGGCAACGGGATTTCGCCCGCCAGTTCCCTAAGCATCAGACAGCGCAGGTTGTTACAGACGCGAATGCGAAAGCCCGGCGGCGTGGGGCCGTCCGGTGTAATCTTCCACAGCAGATGCGTCGGCGTAACCCCTTTCGGAAGGGGGGCGGCGGGCTGAACTGGACGACTTTTCAGTACCTGCTTGCCGCGCGACAGCGTGCCGCCAAAACTATGGCTGCTCCATGAACCGTCCGCAGCAAACGCCGGTGGCGCAAGCAGCAGAACAAGCAAGGCGGCTCTTATCACGATTTACCTCCAATGAGATACGTCATTCTCACGTTGCGCTGAGTGTTTATCTCCTGGCTGGAGAGCACTGCAAGCTGAGGGAAGATGCGACGAAGATAGCGGGACAGCATCAAACGCAGCGCCGGGGTCACCAGCAGAACCGGCGGCGCACCCAGCGCTTCCTGATGCTGCAACGCCTGCTCGGTCTGTTTCATTAAATTCTCGGCAATTCCCGGCTCGATAGCGCTTCCGCTCTGGGTTGCCTGTACCAGCAACTGCTCAAGTGACATATCAAGGCCGATTATTTGGATATCGTCGTCGCCAGGGAACCACTGCTGCGTAATCGCCCGGGAGAGGCGAGCGCGCACGCGGGCCGTCAGCTCGTCAGCGTCAGACTGAGGAGTGGCATACTCAGCCAGCGTGTCGATGATGGTCCGCATATCGCGGATCGGCACGCGCTCGGAGAGCAGATTTTGCAGTACTTTGTGCAGCGTGGTCAGGCTGATTACCCCGGGGATCAAATCCTCTATCAGCTTCGGCGACTGTTTGGTGAGCTGGTCAAGCAGCTGCTGCGCCTCCTGGCGACCGAAAAGTTCGTCCGTGTGGGTGCTGATAAGGTGGTTCAGGTGCGTAGCGACGACGGAACATGGATCGACTACGGTATAGCCCAGCGTCTGCGCCAGCTCGCGATGGACTTCATCGATCCATAGAGCGGGAAGTCCAAAGGTTGGTTCTTTACAGGGCGTACCGGGCACTTCTCCCTCTGCACAGCCTGGATCGATCGCCATCCAGCGATCGGGCTGGACCTCGCCTTTACCAATCGTCACCCCTTTTAGCAGAATACGATAGTGAGTCGGCGGCAGGTCGAGATTATCGCGAATATGAACTGCTGGCGGCAGAAAGCCCATCTGCTGCGCGAACTTCTTACGAATACCCCGTACGCGGGTTAACAGCTGGCCCTGCTGTTCATGATCGACCATAGGGATCAGTCGATAGCCAACCTCCAGCCCCAGTACATCTTCCATCTGTACGTCAGACCATGTCGCTTCATTAACCTGCGCCACGTCAGCTTCAGCTCGGGTAGGGGCGGAGGGGGCGGCGCCCGTTTTTTTCGCCTTACCTTCCTGGCCCCGCAGCCACCATGCAATGCCTAAAAGTGAGGAGGTAAAGAGTAAAAAGACCAGATTGGGCATGCCTGGGATTAGCCCCAGCAAACCAATTACGGCCGCAGAGAGGGCAAGCACGCGAGGCGAGGTAAACAGCTGGCCGACCATCTGCTCGCCTACGTCCTGCTCGTTGACCACACGCGTTACAACGACACCTGCCGCGGTGGAGATCACAAGACCAGGGATCTGCGCAACCAGGCCGTCACCGATGGTCAACAGCGTGTAGGCTTCTCCCGCTGCGCTGAGGGTCATATCATGCTGCATTACGCCGATAATCAGGCCACCGATAATGTTTATTGCCATGATCAGCAGGCCTGCGATGGCATCGCCACGCACAAATTTGCTCGCACCGTCCATGGAGCCGTAAAAATCTGCCTCCTGAGTCACCTCTTTTCGACGGCGTTTGGCCTCCTCCTCGCCGATCAGACCGGCGTTCAGGTCGGCATCGATTGCCATTTGTTTACCGGGCATACCGTCAAGGGTAAAGCGAGCGCCCACTTCTGCAATACGCCCGGCCCCCTTGGTGATGACCATAAAGTTTATAATTATCAATATGATAAAAACGACGATGCCGATGGCAAAGTTGCCGCCTACCAGGAAGTGGCCGAAAGCTTCGATGACCTGGCCCGCGGCGTCAGCGCCGTTATGGCCGTGCATCAGGATAACGCGCGTTGAGGCGACGTTTAGCGCCAGGCGAAGCAGCGTTGAGAAGAGCAGTACCGTCGGGAAGGCGGAAAACTCCAGCGTATTCTGGGTAAACATGGCGACCAGAAGGATCATGATCGCCAGTACAATATTAAAGGTAAACAGCAAGTCCAACACGAAGGTTGGCAGCGGCAGGATCATCATCGCAAGGATCGTCATGATCAGGACTGGACCGGCCAGTACCTGCCACTGGGTCTCCTTGATGCCGGGCAAACGTAATTTGGTGGCGATATTAGCCATTACTCTTTACTCTCTTGTGCAAAATCGAGCGCCGGGGGAACCGGCAAATCTTTAGGTTCTGTTGGGCGCAAGCCAAAGCCTTTACGCCACCGGCGCAGGCTATATACCCAGGCCAGGACTTCGGCAACAGCGTTATATAATTCACCGGGCACCGGCTGACCCGGCTCGCAGTGCCGGTAAAGCGCACGCGCCAGCGGTGGCGCTTCCAGCATCGGAATCCGATTTTCTTCAGCCATCTCGCGGATGCGCAGGGCAATAAGTCCACTGCCGCTTGCGACGACGATCGGTGCGCCCATGGTGCCTTCCTGGTACTTCAGCGCCACGGAATAGTGGGTCGGGTTGTTGACGACCACATCGGCGGTGGGCACCTCGGCCATCATGCGGCTTTGTGCCATCTGGCGCTGAATCTGCCTGACGCGACCCTTAATGTGCGGGTCACCTTCCTGGTTTTTAAATTCATCCTTTATCTCCTGGCGGCTCATTCTCAGCTTCTTAAAGTTGCTCCAGAGCTGATAAATCACGTCGAAGGCCACCATGGGGATCAGTGACAAAATCACGTACAGCATGCAGCCAATCAGCAGGTTGCTGATGTCGTTTAGCGCGCCGCCCAACGGTTCATACATTAGATTGATGAACCTGCTTTTATTGAGCAGTAAAAACAGTCCTCCCCCCGTGGCGGCCAACAGCACCTTGAGGATGCTTTTGATCATCTCTGATACCATTTGGGCAGAGAAAAGACGCTTGATACCGGTGACGGGATTAAGTTTTTTAAGATTAACCTTTAGCGCCTTACTGCTTGCGTTCAGGCCGCCGATAATCGACGGTGCCGTTATTGCGGTCACGTACAGCCCGCCGGCGAAGGGCAGAATGGCGAGAAAAGCCATGCTCAACAGCGAGGCTGCACGATGTAACATATTCTGCGGGTCGCGGATCAGCAGTCGATCAAAGGTCAGCCCGTTGTGCAGAATAGATTCAAGCTGCGTCGCCAGATGGCTACCTGCGCCGACGATAAGCCCCCAGCCCACCAGAAGCATGGCAAGGGTGGTCAGCTCGCGCGAACGCGGAACCTGACCTTCCTCCCGCGCTTTCTGTTTTCGGTGGGGTGTGGGGTCTTCTGTTTTGTCGCTCTCGCTCTCTTCAGACATAGTGTTGGCCTGGGGTCATCAAAAGCCCAGCGACTCCAGCAGGTCATCCACCTGTTCCTGAGAGGCGACAATCCCGGCGACGCTGGTATCAATCTGCGGGCCGTTCTTGAGATGGGCGTCACCGCTCTGTTCGATACCCGCGTCACGTTCGCGCATGTTTTCAACCAGCACGCTGATCAGCTCGGTTTCGACGGTCTGAATCACCTGCATCAGGCTTTGTAGCACCTGGCCGGTGAGATCCTGGAAGTCTTGCGCCATCATTATTTCGGTGAGCTGTTGGTTGGTTTGCTGAGCGGTGGCCGGCACGTCCAGCAGAAAGGTACGTGTCTCTTTCACCAGTTCTCGCGCCTCGTCAAGCGGCTGTGGCTCTTCAAACCAGGCGTCCCACCGTTCAGTAAGCTTACCGGCATTTTCACCTAATCTTTCCTGGAGCGGTCGTGCCACCTCGACGGCCGTCAGCGCGCGATCGGCGGCCTGAGACGTTTTGCCAACAACGTAGTTGAGACGGTCACGCGTGTTGGGGAACGCGTCCGCGACTTCTTTAATGGCCTGCTCCAGGCCAAGATTTGCCATACTGTCGCGCAGCAGCCGGGTTAATTGACCGATACGCAAAAAGAGATCCTTTGGCGGTTCCGCGATCTCGCCAGGCTGAGTGGTCATAGTATTCACCCGAGTTTTTCAAAAATTTTGCCAAGCTTTTCTTCCAGCGTGGCGGCAGTAAACGGTTTAACGATGTAACCGTTGGCACCCGCCTGCGCGGCGGCGATAATGTTTTCGCGCTTTGCTTCCGCAGTAACCATCAGTACCGGCAGCTTTGACATCGCCGGGTCGAGGCGAATGGTTTTCAGCAGCTCAAGGCCATCAAGGTTGGGCATATTCCAGTCGCTCACAACGAAATCAAACTCACCGGCGCGCAGCTTGTTCAGCGCGTCCTGGCCATCTTCCGCCTCTTCAATATTTGAATAGCCCAGATCCTGAAGCAGGTTACGTACGATACGTCTCATGGTGGCAAAATCGTCCACCACCAAAAAACGCAGGTTTTTATCCGACATGTGTGTTCTCTCCTGAACGTCGTGGTTTATGGCTGAAACTTTCCAGCAGACGCTGGCTAATTTTATTGAGATCGACGATTTCTCGGGCAGCGCCAAGGGCAATCGCTTCGCGAGGCATACCGAACACCACGCAGCTCGCTTCGCTCTGAGCGAGGGTAAACGCGCCCGACTCCCGCAACGCCAGCAACCCACGTGCGCCGTCGGCTCCCATTCCGGTAAGGATGGCGGCGCTGGCATGTGCGCCCACCAGCTGTGCAACGGAGTTAAAGAGAACGTCTACCGACGGGCGATGACGGTTGACGGGGGGCGCGTCGGTCAGCCTGACGGCGTACCCTTTTCCGTGACGGACGATCTCCATATGCTTATCGCCGGGGGCGATCAATGCCGTACCCGGAAGTACCGGATCGCCGTCATCCGCTTCATGCACCTTTATCTGGCAAAGTGAATCAAGACGCTGGGCGAAGGAGCGGGTAAATCCAGCAGGCATATGCTGGGCGATGACGATGCCGGGGACGCTGGCTGGCAGCGGCGTTAATACCTGGCGCAGCGCCTCCGTCCCGCCGGTCGAGGAGCCAATCGCCACAATGCTTTGCGGATCCACGGTAATGCCCCGCAGTATCGGCGAGGCCACTTCAGCCTGACGTCCCAGTTTTGCCTTCGCGGCAATGCGGATCTTCTCTGCGACCTGCACACCCCACAGTTCCAGATTTCCGGCGATACGCTGATCGGGTTTGGCCAGAAAATCGACGGCGCCGTGTTCCAGCGCGGCCATTGTCGCCTTCGAGCCTCGGGTGGTCATCGAGGAGATCATCACCACCGGCATTGGACGAAGGCGCATCAAGCGGGAGAGAAACTCCAGCCCATCCATTTTCGGCATGTCGATATCCAGCGTCAGCACGTCGGGGTTCAACTGCTTAATCATCTCGCGTGCGATCAGCGGGTCTGGCGCGGTGCCGACCATCTCCATATCTGGCTGTTGATTGATCACTGCGCTCAGGATGTTGCGCATGAGCGCAGAATCATCAACTGTCAGCACCCGTATCCGTTTCACCGTAAGGCCTCCGTAAGTTCATACACCGACTGGCCGCGAAGCCTGAGTGGAATGTGCGGATGATTAAAATGTTCAGAGTGACCAACAAACAGCAGGCCGTCTGGCTTCAGCATGCGGGCAAAGCGCTCAAGCAGACGCTTCTGCGTCGGCGCATCGAAATAGATCATCACGTTGCGGCAAAAGATGGCGTCAAACGGTCCGGGCAGCGGCCAGCTGTTGTCCAGCAAGTTGAGCCGCTGATAGTGAATAGCGGCCAGCAGTTCTGGCTTTACCTTCACCCGATCGCTGTTCTCACCCGAGCCGCGCAAAAAATAGTGGCGTTTTTGCACCAGGGTCAGCGAGTGTAGGTCGGACATGCGGTATACCCCTGCCTCCGCTTTGGCCAGCACCTCGGTATCGATGTCAGAGGCCCAGACGCGTGGCCCTCCCGTCGCGCTCCCCAGAGTCTCGTCCAGCGTCATGGCGATGGAGCAAGGTTCTTCCCCGGTGGAAGCGGCGGTACACCAGACGCGGTAGCCGTTGGGCCGCTGACGGGCGTGTTCTGCGAGCACCGGGAAGTGGTAGGTTTCGCGAAAGAAAGAGGTCAGATTGGTTGTCAGCGCGTTGACAAAGTTCTGCCATTCCGGATGCTCGCTGTGGGACTCCAGAATGCTGATGTACTCAAGAAATGTGTCAATCCCCAGCGCCCGTAGCCGCCGTGATAAACGATTAAAAATCATCTCTCGTTTTTGTGCGTTGACTACAATCCCGGCGCGGCGATAGATCAGTTGCCCAATACGCTGTAATTCAGAATCGGATAACGTAAGCTTATTTGGCGATAAGCGCACGGGAATGTCTTTAAATTCACTCATAGACAGGGCGAGGCCTTATACCGGGGTATTCATGATTTCCTGGTAGGCACTGAGCATTTTATTGCGCGCTTGCACACCGAAGCTAAAAGAAATTGAGGACTTCTGCATTGCCAGCATTACGTCATTTAATCCAATATCGCTACTGCCAGACATCCACTGCTGCGTCATTTCTTTCGCGTTAACCTGAGTTTCATTAATTTCATTAATACTGTTGAATAAAATGTCAGAGAACGACGGCGTGTTTTTCAGCGCGGCAGGCTGGTTTCGGCTCATGCCGGCTATTTGCTGTGACTGAGTGTTAATTTGATCGAGTACGCCACGCATTAAAGTTGCTGACATTGTTGACTTCCTGAATTAATAAGGGAAAAGCACACATTTATTACATATCTTTTAAACGTTGATAGTTTAACACGTAGGCAAAATGGCCATAAAATCCAATAAGCGAACATTACTTTAAGCTTATTTATCCTTAAAAAATCGGCCTTTCAGACGATAATGCCCGCCTGAAAATTTCTCTTAATTTGAAATCGTCGTTATCAGCCCTGCGATATCACAGGCGCTGACGCGCATTATTGTGCGTGCTATTTCTTACAGGATCACGGCATGAGTGCCACATTAAATGATTTAACGAATAATCCGGCTGACCGAATTAAATCGGCTCTGTCATGGCTTCGCGCCAGCCCGAAGCTATCGCTGGTCATTTGCGCCGCGGCTGCCGTATCGGTATTAATTGCGCTTATGTTCTGGGCAAAAGAGCCAGGCTATCGCGTGTTGTTTAGCAATATCAGTGATGAAGACGGTGGGGCCATTGTTGCCCAGCTGTCGCAGATGAATGTCCCTTACCGCATCGACGCGCCGGGTGGCGCTATTCTGGTTCCTGAAGGGCAGGTCCATGAAGTGCGTATGAAGCTGGCCCAACAGGGGTTGCCAAAAGGCGGCTCCGTAGGGTTTGAACTGCTGGATAAGGAAAAGTTTGGTATTAGCCAGTTTAGCGAACAGGTTAATTATCAGCGGGCGCTTGAGGGAGAGCTGGCGCGTACTATTGAAAACCTGGGGCCGATCAGATCGGCGCGCGTTCATCTTGCCACACCCAAGCAGACGATGTTTGTGCGTGAGCAAAAACAGCCGACGGCTTCCGTTACCGTCAACCTGATTCAGGGGCGTACCCTGGATGAAGGACAGGTCATTGCCATTACCCATCTGATTTCCAGCGCCGTGACGGGGCTGACGGCAGAAAATGTCACTATCGTCGATCAGCGGGGTGAGCTGCTCACCCAAAGTGGTTTGCGCGGCCTGCAAACGTCACAGCTGAAGTACACCAGTGAGATCGAAAGTGATTACCAGCAGCGCATCCAGCGAATCCTGGCGCCGCTGGTGGGCAGCAAAAATATTCGCGCCCAGGTCACGGCGCAGATTGATTTTACCCAGCAGGAGCAGACGCAGGAGCAGTATCAGCCCAACGCCGATCCGCAAAAAATGGTGATTCGAAGCCGCCAGACGAGCCAGTCCGAGCAGGGTAACGGACGCGGCAATGGCGGCGTACCGGGCGCGCTGACGAATCAGCCGCCAGCGCCTGCCACTGCGCCACTTACGCAGCCGCTTGACAAGCCTGCCGCTCAAACCAGTACCGCTGGTACCGGAAATGACCGTTCACAGCCCTACAACAATCACAACGATGAGACCACCAATTTTGAGGTCGATCGCACGCTAACCCACATTAAAAATGCCATGGGGCGCATCGATCGTCTTTCAGTCGCGGTGGTGATAAACCATCTGCCGCAAGGCGCTGAGGGCAAGCCGGGTCCGCTGAGTGAGGCTGAACTGAACCGTATTAATGCTCTGGTTAAAGAGGCTGTCGGCTATACGGCCTCACGCGGCGATAGCGTCAATATTTTGAACTCGCCGTTTAACGGGGTTGAGGAAGAGGAACTCCCGCCATTCTGGAAACAGGATAAGTTTTATCAGTTGATGATGGCGATTGCGCGTTATCTGGTTATTGCGATTATCGCCTGGGTTATGTGGCGTAAGCTTGTTCATCCGGCCTGGATCCGCCATCAGGAAACCAGCCTGCGCCGCATGGAAATGGAAAAAGAGGCGCGTCAGGAAGAGCTGGCCGCCCGCAAGAAAGCGTCCGAAAAGGATGCGCGTGACCGCGCTCAGCAGCGTGTGGATACGGAACTTAACAGTCAGCAGCTGCGCGAACTGGCGGAACAAGAGCCGCGGGTTATTGCGCTGGTTATTCGTCAGTGGATGAATCAGGAGCTCAAATCATGAATGCCGCAGAGAAAAGCGCCATCGTTATGTTGACGCTGGGCGACGTCCTGGCCGCCGAAGTCTTTAAGCACCTAAACGCGCATGAGGTGAAGACCATCAGCAGTTCTATGGTCAACATGGCGGGGTTTACCCACGATCAAATGGCCTCCGTGCTGCGCGACTTTAAAAATGACTCAAGCGAGTATGCCGCGCTGAGCCTTAACACGAACGAGTATCTGCGCAGCGTGCTGGTCAAGGCGCTGGGTGAAGAGCGTGCGTCAACGCTGCTTGAGGATTTGCTGGATACCCACCAGGGTGGAAACGGGATCGAAACGCTCAACTTTATGGATCCGCTGGCGGTATTCGATCTGATTCGTGAAGAACACCCGCAAATTATCGCCACGATCCTGGTCCACTTAAAGCGTAACCAGGCGGCGGACGTCCTGAGCAAATTCGACGATCGTGAACGTAACGACATTATGCTGCGTATCGCCACCTTCGGCGGGGTTCAGCCCGCCGCGTTGCAGGAACTGACGGAGGTACTCAACGGCCTGCTCCACGGTCAGAATCTTAAGCGCAGCAAAATGGGTGGGGTGCGCCCGGCTGCGGAGATTTTAAACCTGATGAAATCCCAGCAGGAAGAGGCCGCCATTGAGGCGGTTCGCGATTTCGACAGTGAGCTGGCACAGAAAATTATCGACGAAATGTTCTTGTTCGAAAACCTGGTGGATGTCGAGGATCGCAGCATCCAGCGTCTGTTGCAGGAGGTGGAAAGTGAAACCCTTATCATCGCCCTCAAAGGAGCAGACGAAGCGCTGCGGGCCAAGTTCTTCCGTAACATGTCGCGCCGTCAGTCGGATCTGATGACCGAAGATCTGGCATCGCGCGGCCCGGTACGTTTGTCACAGGTGGAAGCCGAGCAGAAGACTATTCTGAACATCGTTCGTCGCCTTGCGGAGACAGGGGAAATCATCATTGGAGGCAGCGACGATGCCTACGTTTGATGCCAATAGCGCCGCTCAGTGGCGCAGCTGGCAGCCTGAGGATCTGTTAAACGAAACGGTTGAAGTACCGTTGCAGACGCAGGATACCGGCCATTCTGACGCGCAGTTTAAGGCCGAGCTGGCACGCCTGCGTAAGCAGGCTGAGCAGCAGGGTATTGCTCAGGGATTGGCGCAAGGCAAAGAGGAAGGCCGTCGCGAAGGCTATGAGGCCGGGCTGAAGGAGGGGCGTGAGGCGGGTCTGGCGCAGGGGCTGGAACAGGCTCGTGACGAACGGCAGGCTTTACTGCTCCAGGCTGGAGAATGGGTGACGCAGTGCAAGCTTGCGCTTTCGAATCTCGATAGCCTTATTCCCGGACGTCTGGTTCAGCTGGCGCTGACGGCGGTACAGCAGCTGTACGGCACCCTGAGCGTGGCGGATAACCATGCTCTGCTTGCGCAGATCCGACAGTTAATGAAGCAGGATACCCTGCTCAACGGCCCGACAGAACTGCATGTGAACCCGCAGGATCTGCCCATGGTCTCCCAGGCGATCGGTGAGACGCTCTCCTCAATGGGGTGGTCCTTACAAAGCGATCCCCAATTGGCCGCAGGGGGATGTCGTGTGGTCACGCCGGACGTGGAGTATGACGCCACCATGGAAACGCGCTGGCAGTCTCTCTGTCAGCTCGCCCGAGAGGAATTGTCCCAATGAGCCAGCAGTTAAAAAACTGGCTCTCGGTCATGGATCGGGTGGAAGAGAAGCTCGGAGAGCTCCCGCGCTTTCGTCAGTACGGCAAGCTGACGCGTGCTACCGGGCTGGTGATGGAGGCCGTTGGCCTGAAGCTGCCGATAGGCGCGTTGTGCATTGTTGAACGTCAGACCGGGCAGGCTATTTTACCGGTCGAGTGTGAGGTGGTCGGGTTTAACGGTCAGACGCTCTATCTTATGCCGCTTGAACATGTTGACGGTATTCTTCCCGGCGCGCGCGTGTACGCGCCAGAGGCCGATAAGGGAGCGGGTAAACAGCTGCCGGTGGGGTTACACCTGCTGGGGCGCGTGCTTGACGCTCAGGGCCGCCCCCTGGATGGTCGTCCACCGGCGGGAAAACCCATAGCCGGCCTGTTTACCCCCTCGTTTAACCCGCTTCACCGCGATCCCATCAAGTCCGTGCTCGATGTGGGCGTGAGGGCAATAAATGGCCTGCTGACGGTTGGCAGGGGACAGCGTATGGGCCTTTTTGCCGGCTCGGGCGTCGGTAAGTCGGTACTGCTCGGCATGATGGCCCGTTTCACCACCGCCGACGTCATCGTCGTCGGACTGATTGGCGAGCGCGGACGTGAAGTAAAAGATTTTATCGAGAACATTCTTGGCGAAGAGGGGCTCTCACGCGCGGTCGTGATCGCCGCACCTGCTGACGTCTCACCGATCCTGCGTATGCAGGGTGCGGTTTACGCCACCCGAATTGCTGAGGATTACCGCGATCGTGGGATGAATGTCCTGCTGATAATGGACTCTCTTACGCGCTATGCCATGGCGCAGCGTGAAGTGGCGCTGGCTATCGGTGAACCGCCGGCAACGAAAGGTTATCCACCGTCCGTCTTCGCGCGTCTGCCCGCACTGGTAGAGCGTGCGGGTAACGGTATGCGCGGCGGCGGATCGATAACCGCCTTTTATACGGTTCTGACCGAAGGGGACGATCAGCAGGATCCGATCGCCGATTCGGCGCGCGCGATCCTCGATGGCCATATCGTGCTTTCTCGTCGCCTGGCTGAGGCGGGCCATTATCCTGCTATTGATATTGAAGCCTCTATTAGCCGCGCGATGACGGAGCTAATTCCGCATGTCCAGTACCGCAAGGTTCAGCGTTTTAAGCAGCTGTTGTCGACCTACCAGCGTAACCGGGATCTGGTCAGCGTAGGCGCTTACGTGAAGGGCAGCGATCCGCTGCTCGACAGAGCGATAGACCAGTATCCTGCGCTGGAAGCCTTCTTGCATCAGGCAATACACGAGCGGAGCGGTTACGACGAGGCTATTGCCGCACTGAGCCAACTTTTCCCTGACATCGATGAACAGGCGGGATAAAACGTGAAAGTGAATAATCCAATGGTCATGCTGCGTGATATGGCTCAGGAAAAGCTTACGGAGACCACTCGCGCCCTCGGCAGCGTCCAGCAGACGCTTATGGCAGCCGTGGCCCAGCATGAACAGCTTCAGCACTATGAGCGCGAGTACCAGCAATCTTTGCGTCAGGGCCTGCTGGGCAGCGGTATGTCGATGGCGGATCTGGTTAATCAACAGTCTTTCATTTTGTCACTTAACCAGGTGGTGAAGCAGCACGAATCACATGTTTCCACCTGCGAACAAGCCGTGGATCGGGTCAAAGAGAAGTGGCTACAGAAAAAGCAGCGCCTTAATGCGTTTGAGACGCTCATCGATCGCCGCGAAGCGGCACTGGCTATGGCACAGAGCCGCCAGGAGCAAAAAATGATGGACGAATTCGCCCAGCGTGCCGGACAGAAAAGAGAAAGGCTATGAATATTGATATTACGGCTCTGCTGTCCGGCGGAGCGCCGACGAGAGCAGGCAAAGGAAAACTCATCGGCGAGGATTTTGCTCTCACGCTCGACGACAGGTTGGCGCAGATGGGACTGTTGTTACCTGGGCTGGACGTTCCGGCGCAGCTGTTGAGTCATGAAGGATACCCTCTCCCGCAGCCGGTTTTGCCGCCGGTAGCTGATCCGGGGGAGAGTGACGACACGCTGGCGGAGGTCAGAATCAGCGCCTCTCCCGGTGATGAAAGCCCGCAATGGCAGCTTCAGCAGATAGTCACCCGCCAGGCGAGGGGCGCTACAGAGGCTTCGACCCTTGCTGATGCGACTCTGCCACGTGAAGAGGTAGCTGGCGAAAAGGCGCCTTTAACGATCCCTGTTGACGATATTAAGCTGAAGCCCGCCCGACGCGAAGATACCCCTCTCCAGATGCAGGCACAGGCGTTAGGGGGGAAAGCCCCGGACGCCAGCGCCGTGATGCCAGGCTTAACGGCTCATCAGGGAGACGCATCGCAGCACGCTACGTGCGATCCCACGGTTCAGAGCGTCGTGATGGAGCCATCAACGGCGCGACTGGTCAGTCAGCCTGTCTCACAGCAGGTGGTCAACGTCCGTTATCCGCTGGAGTCGCCCGAATGGAAACAGTCGGTGAGCCAACATATTGCCCTGTTCAGCCGCGACAATTTGCACAATGCGGAGATCCGCCTGCATCCTCAGGAGCTGGGCTCATTGCATATCTCTTTGCGCGTGCAGCAGGACCAGGCGCAGATCCATATCGTCAGCGAACATGCCCAGGTGCGGCAGATGATGGAGACTGCTCTACCGCACCTGCGGGCGGCTTTAGCGGAAACCGGGCTTCAGTTGGGCCAGGCGAGCGTGAGCCCCGATCGACCACATACTGGCGGTGGCGAGCAGGGACGTCATCCTTCCGGAGAGCAGCATACCGCTCAAGGTGCAGATAACGTGTTCGTGGACGAAGACGCTGTGGCGGAATTATTAACATCGACGCAAGGAAATATATACGGCATTAACACTTTTGCCTGAATTGCTGAATTGCTGAATTGCCGACAGGAATGAAATTTTATCTCCTGATTATTCTGCTGATTAAATGGACTACAATGTCCGCCGTATTTATCGAGGGGCAGGTTGCTGCCTCTCTTATTTTATTGGGTTTACGTAATGGGTAACAAAAATAAAAATGCTGCGGCTCGCGGAGGGTCGCGCTCGCTTCTGTTAATACTAATGTTTCTGATTGCCCTCGCAGCCTGCGGTTTTTCAGGCTATCTGTTCTGGTCGATGAAATATGCACACGTGCAGACGGACAACAATTCGAGAAGTGAGCACGAAGCCCCGGCGGTACAGCAAGTTGAACCGTTATACGTGTCGATGAATACCTTTACCGTTAGCCTGACCCCGACGCAGCACGAGTCGGATCGCGTGCTCTACATTGGTCTGTCCGTACGACTTGGCGATACGTCGTCCGTACAGGTGCTTGAGAAATTCCTGCCGGAATATCGCAGCCGATTGTTTATGCTGCTTTCTCAGCAAACGTATGAAACGCTCTCAACGGATGAAGGTAAACGCCAGCTGATTAGCAACATCAATAATGAGCTTAAAAAACCGCTGGCGTTCAACAAAAAGATTAACGTCACTGACGTTTTGATTAATGAATTTATTCTGCGGTAAACACAATGGCTGATAGTTTTTTATCACAGGATGAGATCGATCGCCTGCTCAATGCTGATACGGAGAGTCCCGATGACCTCCATGGAAGCATGGGAGATGCGGGGATAAAACCTTACGATCCAAATACTCAGCGACGCGTGATTCGCGAGCGGCTTCATTCTCTGGAAATTATTAACGAACGCTTTGCCCGTCAGTTCAGGATGGGGCTATTTAACCTGCTGCGCCGCAGTTCAGATATTACGGCGGGAAATATCAAGATCCAGCCGTATCATGAGTTTGCCCGCAATTTACCGGTGCCAACTAACCTGAACCTGCTGCACCTTAATCCCCTGCGTGGGACCGCGCTGATGGCATTCTCCTCCGGTCTGGTATTTATGGCCGTGGATAACCTGTTCGGCGGAGACGGGCGTTTCCCGACGAAGGCAGACGGGCGGGAATTTACCCCAACCGAGCAGCGGGTGATCCACCGTATGCTGACAATGGCACGCGAGGCGTATGAGTTTGCCTGGGGCTCTATTTATAAAATTAAGACGGAATACATCCGTTCAGAGATACAGGTGAAATTTACCAATATTACCTCTTCACCAAACGATGTTGTTGTCACCACGCCTTTCTCCGTGGAAATCGGCTCGCATCGCGGGGAGTTCAATATTTGTATTCCCTTCAGCACGATAGAGCCTCTGCGTGAACTGTTAAGCAATCCGCCAATGGATAATTCGCGCCATGAGGATTCTGAGTGGCGCAGCATGCTGGCAAGCCAGATGCGTGAAACCGAGCTGGAGCTGGTGGCGCAATTTGCCGACATCAACACGCGGTTGTCAAACGTCATGAAGATGAAAAAAGGCGACATTATCCCACTGGATAAGCAGGAGTTTATAGAAGCGAACGTCGGCAGCGTGCCGGTATTTACCGCGAAATATGGCTCTGTAAATAATCAATATGCTCTGAAGGTCGATCGGATGAATCAGCCAGCATTAAAATCTTTCAATAAGGAGTGATTTCCCCATGAGCGACATGAATAACTCGTCGGGATCTGAAGATAAGTCTATGGACAATCTTTGGGGTGAGGCGCTGAACGAGCAGAACGCTGCGGGAAGTACAGAGCAAACGGCGGTTCCTCAGTTTTCTGAAGAGATGAACCTGATTCTGGATATCCCTGTCAAAATGACCGTTGAGCTGGGCCGCACAAAAATGACTATCAAGGAGCTGCTGCGCTTAAGCCAGGGCTCGGTGGTTTCGCTTGACGGTCTGGCGGGTGAGCCGCTTGATATTCTGATCAATGGTTACCTTATTGCCCAGGGCGAAGTGGTGGTCGTGTCCGATAAATTCGGGATTCGTATTACCGATATCATTACCCCATCCGAGCGAATGCATCGCCTGAGCCGCTAATGAACGCAGTACAACCTCCTTTTGCCGCAGGGAGCACGAACGTGCTCTCTGGCGGGGCAATCGCGCTATCGGTTATCGGTACGCTCATGCTCATTATTATGCTGATGGTACTGCTGGCGTGGATCGCTCGCCGCAGCGGGTTGGCGCGTTGCACCCGCGAAAGCCAGGCTGCGGTATCGCTGGTGGCAAGTAAACCTCTCGGCTCGCGCGAACGGCTGGTGGTGGTTGACGTGGGCGAACAGCGTCTGGTGCTGGGTGTTACCCCAACCCACATTAGCTGTCTTACCGTACAGGTTAGGCCAGAGGTGCCTGAGCAGGCGACTCCTTCAGCGGCTTTCCCCGCCATGCTGGATAACTTTCTTCATAAATACCGTTCGGGTGGTGAGCAAAAATGAACCGTCTGTTGATTGCCCGTGCTGCGACGGGCGTTGGTCTGCTGCTGCCCGTCGCCTCTGCGCTCGCCGCTAACGGCGACATTACGCTGGCCAGTTCGCCGGGGAGCGCTGGCTGGACGCTACCCATCCAGACGCTATTGTTGCTCAGTGGATTCACGTTCATCCCTGCGGTACTGCTGATGATGACTGGCTTTACGCGTATCGTTATCGTGCTGGGATTGATGCGCAACGCGCTTGGTACGCCGACCGCACCGCCAAATCAGGTATTAGTGGGACTGGCCCTGTTTTTGACCTTTTTTGTGATGTCGCCAGTGCTCAACCAGATCTATGAACAGGCATGGCAGCCGTTGCAGGCCAATAAAATCACCATGGAAACGGCCCTGAAGGAAGGCGTAAAACCGCTGCGGGCCTTTATGCTTGAGCAGACGCGTGAAGCCGATCTGGCGATGTTTGCCCGCATTGCTAAAACGCCGACCCTTACCGGCCCGGAGGACGTGCCGTTGAGTATTCTGGTGCCTTCCTTCGTCACCAGCGAGCTGAAAACCGCCTTCCAGATTGGTTTTACCATCTTTATTCCGTTTTTGATTATTGATTTGGTGGTGGCCAGCATTCTGATGGCGCTGGGGATGATGATGGTTCCGCCAGCGACAATTGCGCTGCCTTTTAAGCTGATGCTGTTCGTACTCGTGGATGGCTGGCAGCTGCTGGTCGGTTCGCTTGCACAAAGCTTTTACTCATAGGAGCCTGATATGACCCCCGAAAGCGTCATGGTATTGGGCATGGAAGCTATCAAGGTTGGGCTAATGATTGCGGGGCCGCTGTTGCTGGTCGCGCTGGCAACCGGTCTGATTATCAGTATTCTTCAGGCCGCGACGCAGGTGAACGAAATGACCATGACCTTTATCCCTAAAATCCTGATGATCGTGGGTGTCGGCGTACTGCTCGGTCCGTGGATGATGAAAATCTTTATTGAATACACGCGCATGTTGTTCGCCAGCATTCCTTACGCCATCGGCTAATGATTTTTAATCTTCCCCTTGAGCAGCTTTACGCCCTGATAAGCCATTACTTTTTGGTCATGGTGCGTATCTCGGCGCTTCTGCATGTTGCGCCAGTCTTTAGCGAAAAAGCGATCAGCGCCCGCCTGCGTGCGGCATTGGCCTTAACCCTCGCGCTGCTGCTGGGCGGGCTGGTTTCTGACGCGGATATAGGACTTTACTCCTGGGCGGGCGTCTGGACGATGGCTAAGCAGGTGCTCATCGGCGCCGCGATGGGGCTGACGATGCAACTGCTGTTTGCCGCCGTTCGCCTGGCGGGCGAGATCATTGGGATGCAGATGGGACTCTCGTTTGCCACCTTCTTCGACCCGGGCAGCGGTAACAGCCCGGTGATCGCTCGCCTGCTAAACATGCTGGCGATGCTGCTCTTTCTGGTGTTTAACGGCCATCTGTGGTTGCTTTCGCTGCTTGCAGAGACATTCGAGGCTCTCCCCATTAACTCAGAACCGCTGCATGCTGGGGGGATGTTTTACCTCGTTAATCATGCCGGACTCATCTTCAGTCAGGGACTGATCCTGGGCCTCCCGGTGATAGCCCTGCTGCTGAGCATAAACATGGTGCTTGCGCTGCTAAACCGTCTTACCCCGCAGCTCTCGATCTTTGTAGTAGGGTTCCCGCTCACGCTGACCTTTGGCATGCTGGCACTGTTGCTCATCGACGAAACGCTGGCTCCATTTTTTGAACGTCTTATGAGCCACGGCTTCGAGATCCTGAGCGGGTTACTACAGGCGCTGGTTTGAGGGCTTAATTCGTGCAGGCTATCCGTACTACCGTCTCCGTTCCCGATGCCAGGATGCTGTTTTCCAGCAAATAGAGGGAACTGGTGGAGGTTTCGCCGCTCTTAAGCTGCGGAAAAATATAATCCGTCACCTCTTTTTCGTTGCTTTGATCGCCCAGCCGACGGGCGTGGCTAAGCATCGTCAGATGCAGCAGGTTGCCGGAGAAGGACATGGTATAATTCACGCTGCGCTGTACGGGTGAAGCTTGCCCTACGCGTTTTCCGTCCTGAAAATGGCGGATGTTACCGATATAGGTCGTGTGTCCCTCATGAAGTCCATCGCGGTATGAGCGATAAATTCCTCGCGCCAGCGTCACGTTGTTTTCGTCCTTGATAGTGTAAAACGAGGCTGGGGCAAAGCACGTCTGTCTCAGCGGCGACGTGGCGATCGTGTACCCGATTGTTAACGCTAAACCTGTCATCAGACCGCCAGCAAAGAGGATCTGCGGGCGTTTAATAAAGATGAAAATAGAACGATTCACAGTCATTCTTTTGCTCCTGAATGGGTTTTTGACAGGCAATAACTGCCTGATATTTATCTATCTTTCCCGTACCGGTAGTGATGTATAAAATTTTACCCGGTCTGTAATGGACGCGTCTTTCCAGCACATATTCGCTATAGGTGTGCAGCGTTGCCTGGATAAGTTCTGTTTGGCTTATTCGGTTTTTTTGCACCATCACGATATGGCCGGGGGGGATCCCTTCTCCCTGCCAGAGGATAAACTCGATGCTCTGCGGGCTGGGGACAAACGCATTTTTGACGGACAAGGCAATAAGAATACCGATCAGCATGCCGCAGACCGCGAACGCAGCGCTTCGCAAAAGCCTTTTTCGACGCGGTGCTGGCGTAGCGGAGGGGGGAGAAGGCGTAGCCTCCACCAGCATTTCAGGCGGCAGTGGTGGGGGGAGGATCTCAACGCTTTCAGCCGAGGGTTCCGGCGGGCTCTCTTCACGAATAATCAGGCGATAGCCGCTTCGCGTTACGGCAACCAGCGCAATAGCATCCTGCATCTCTAGCGAGGCCAGCGCTCGTCGAAGCTTGTTCACCATAACGCGCACGCTATTATCCGTGACCTCAACGCCAGCGCTACGCCAGCCGATATCCATTAACTGTTCCTGAGACAAAATTTGTCCCTGCGCTTCCACCAGGGCGGCAAGGCAGAGGCAGGCGCTGGCAGGCAGCGTCACGCACTCGCCGTCGCGCGTTCGTGTTAGTAACCTCGTGTGTAAATCCAGCGTCACTAACGATCCAATCGCAATGTAATTGACCATAATATCTTGATACTTCGTAATGAAAGATAAGGTGAATTGAATGGGTATTTATGTTAATTGGGTAAAGTCTTTTCGTTAACAATGCGCAACAATTTCGGGCTACCTAAGGCTTATATCGCAACTATTCGCGGATCGCTAAAGGTAAATTTCAACGATATTAATGTTATTAATGCCGATGTTAAAAATGGCCAGGCCTCGGTTGGCGTATTTGTGTGATAAATAAAGTAAATGCCCTCCCATTTTGATGCGCATGCGGTGATTCCTCTCGCTGAACCTGGCGGCACGATAGCAGTGGGGTGACGCTTATATTCCTATTTTTCTGAGGCTTAGTACGTGAAGGGCAATGACTGACGGGCATTTGCTGACTGCTCAAGTTAGATAAGCTAAACGCTTAAAAATGTATAAGTAACAGGAGGGAATTTCTCCTTTTGCACGCTGTGCAGCGAAAACGATTTTAACATTAAATATCGGCAGTCGCTATAAATGAGTTGGTTAATTTTATCTCACTGGTCATATCATTTAAACAATGTTGAGATGAGCTGTTTAGCGGAAGGTTGCGTTCATAATAAATAAACGAGATGCGTTCGTTCTTTCATTTCGTATTCAATGGCCCTTTACGCATGCTATTTATGGTCGATTACCGATTGTCTCCAAATAGGATAAACGCGTTTTTATATTGTTTTGCGAGACCTTTTTAACCATATTATTTGTAATGTTTTTGGTTGGTTGTGACTTGCCTGACAGACGGTCAGGGCAGGGGAGAAGGATTGAGGACGATTAGCGAGGTTCAAAACGAAAAAAGCCCTCCGACAGGGAGGGCTAACGCGCAATAAATACGCGTAAAATGTTGAGGCTTTTCGGGATTAGCGCAGCAGGCTCAGAACGTTCTGAGGTACCTGGTTAGCCTGGCTCAGAACGGATACGCCGGCCTGTTGCAGGATGTTAGAACGGCTCATTGCGGACACTTCCACGGAGAAGTCAGCATCCTGGATACGGGAGCGGGCTTCGGTGGTGTTGATAACAGTGGTGTTCAGGTTCGCGATGATAGAGCTGAAACGGTTCTGAATCGCACCCAGGTCAGCCTGGAAGTTAGTCACTTCAGTCAGGGCTGCATCCAGGTTACCCAGCAGGTCGTCGGCTGCGGCAGCGTTAGCGGCGGTGTTGATGAACGCGGAGTTCGCTGCGCCTGCATCCGCAACGGTAGGGGCAGTTGCGTTATCTGCGAAGGTCAGCTCTTTCACCACGGTGTTACCGCTTGCGTCGGTGCTCTGCGCGAAGTATTTGGTGTTTGCACCGTCTTTCACGGAGAACAGCTGCATGTTGCTGTCAGCAGCGTCAGCGCCAAAGGCCGCGTTGGAGATATCGTCCAGTTTAGCCTGATCCAGCGTCACTTCAGAGCCATCCTGAGCTTTGAAGGTCGCGCCTTCTTTCAGCTTGGTGGCATCGCTCAGTGTAGATGGACCGTTCAACAGGATATCGGCATCCAGCGCGCTGACTTCCGTTGCGGCGCCAGCAGGTACAGCACCGTCAATGATCGCATTGCCAGCACCATCATCCTTGAAGGTGATGGCAGAGGTATCCAGTTTAAACATTTTGTCGGCAGTTTTATCGTACGCGAAAGCTTCACCATCAGCTACGTACAGCTCGACGTCGCCTGCTGCTGCGCCCACTGCCGTTTCAATTGCGGTGATGTCAGCTGCGTCAACTTTCCAGTTACCGGCAGTTGTGCTGATACCCGTATCGTCGCCCGCTGCTTTCGCAGTGGCTGCCTTGGTGTACTGGCTGGTGGCGCCCGCAGAGCCGGCAATTTTATCGAATGCAGCAGTGAAGCCGTCCAGACCCAGAGAGTCGATGTCCAGTTTCTTCAGATCGATGTCGATGGTCTGGCCATCTTTGTCGCCAATCTGGATGGTCAGTTTATCTTTGGAGCCATCGAGAACGTTAACGCCGTTGAAGTTGGTGGTTTCAGAAATACGTTTGATTTCGTCCAGACGTGCAGAGATCTCTTTTTTAATGGAGTCACGGTCGTCAGAGGAGTTAGTACCGTTTTTTGCCTGAACGGTCAGTTCACGGATACGCTGTAAGTTCTCGGTTACTTCTTCCAGCGCGCCCTCGGTGGTCTGCGCCAGGGAGATACCATCGTTGGCGTTACGTGCTGCCTGGGTCAGGCCGCGGATAGAAGAGGTGAAGCGGTTAGAGATCGCCATACCTGCTGCATCATCTTTCGCACTGTTGATACGCAGACCGGAAGAGAGACGCTGAATTGCAGTACCCAGAGAAGTCTGAGATTTGTTCAGGTTGTTCTGAGCCATCAAGCTCAATGCGTTAGTATTAATGACCTGGGCCATATCAATATCCTTTTAAATAAAGTAACGACGGCATTCGCCAGTTAAATATGCGATGTCTGTTGCGCATACTGAATTAATCGGATGAAAAAGAAATGACTAAATTATTTTTTCATAATTTTTTATATTCCAGAAAAAGCATTCACAAGTGATGGCAATTCTCCCGATTACCTCAGTCAATAGCCTGATAAGCGTGTAAGAGTGTATTAATGTGGTGGTTTCGTTGTCGCCTGAACTGTAAAAAATTAAACTTTATGGCCGAAACCCCGATGATATCGCTATATCTATCTTCACTGTAACAGGAATACAAATCATGGCTTCGTTCTCTATGTCAGGCCTCGGCGGCTCCGGGTTAGATATTGAAAGTATGATTTCGCAGCTCCAGGTAGCTGAGAATAAAAAATTAAACCCCTATTTGCAGAAGCAGAGCAATTATGAAGGACAAACTTCCTCCTGGGGTAAAATCTCCAGCAGTCTGGATGCGGTGAAAACGGCGCTGAAAAAACTGGAGGATGAAGGGTTCAACGGGGTCAGCATTGGCACCAACAAGGCATTTAACGCAACGGCAGGTAAGGGAGCGATCCCGAATAGTTACTCGGTCCAGGTTGAGCAGTTAGCAAAAGCCAATAAAGTGGGGACGGCACCGCAAAATGCGAACGACACCCAGCTGGGTGACGGCGCCGGTCCGCGTACGGTGACCATCACCGCAGGCAAAGGCAAGCCGATGGAGGTGGAGCTGAAAGATGATGAAACCTCTCTGGTACAGATTGCTAAAAAAATTAATGCTAAAAATGGTGATGTTACCGCGACGGTAATGCCTGCCGAAGATGGCAAATATCAGCTGGTCGTGACGTCGAAAAAGACCGGCGAAGATGGCGAAATTAGCATCAGCGTAAGCGGCGACAGTAAGCTGGCAAAAGTGCTGGATTACGACCCGGCAGTCACGCCGGGGGCAGATAATGCCCGGGAGATTACGCCGGCGCAGAATGCCATTGTCTACGTTGATGGTACGAAGATTGAACGCAGCTCCAATACCATTTCTGACGCCATTGACGGGATCACCCTCGATCTGCGCGAGGTCTCAGAAAAAGATCCTGACGACGCATCAAAACTGAAATCAGAAACACTGTCGATCACCGCCGATACCTCTAAGGTTAAAAGCCTGATTGAAGAGTTTGTGAATGTCTATAACGCCTATCTTAGCGCGGCATCCAGCGCCAGTGCATACAACGAACCGGAAAAGACGACCGGCGATGAACTGCCGCAGGCCAATGCGTCAAACGGCGCGCTTTTCGGTGACGGTACCCTACGCCGTTTGACCAGCCAGATGAAGTCCGCTGTCGCCGGGAGCTATGGCGATGCCGACGATCTGTACAAATCTCTGGGTGCGCTCGGTATCGAGGTGAAGTTCAACGAAACCAAACCCGGCGAGGAGCGTACCGGGACCCTGGGCATACTCACCATCGACAATAAAAAGCTCGACGAAGCGCTGAAGAAAAATCCAAAGGAAGTGGAAGCTCTGTTTTTAGGCACCGGCTCAACGGGCGGGATCAAGGATCGCATGGAGGAGGTGTTCACCACCTATCTGGGCGATAACGATTCGATCCCGAAGGTTGAAGGGGCGATCTCTACCGCTCTCAAGGGGGTAAAGGAACAAAATACCCGCGTTGAAAAACAGATTGCCCGCATGCAGGAACGCATTCAGGACAGCCTTGACCGCAGCCGTAAGGAATTCCAGCGTCTCGACCAGGCCCTGACGCAAATGAACAGTACGAGCCAGCAGCTTCAGTCCGCGCTGCTTGGGATCATGGGTTAAACTTAACGCATCCGGGCAGGCCAACTGCCCGGCAGGAACCGAAGATGTACACCAAAACGGGCAACAGCGCCTATTCCTCCGTCTCTCTGGACAGCCAGATTGCTGGCGCCACCCCGCACCAGCTCATCGTTTTGCTCTACGACGGAGCAATCAATGCCATGCGTCGCGCCGAGATCTACTTCCAGTCTGGAAACATCGCTCGCCGGGGTGAGATGATCTCCCGTGCAATCAACATTATTGATAATGGCCTGCGCGCCGGGCTTAACCATGAGGTTGGGGGACAGATTGCCGCCGATCTGGAGCGACTGTACGAGTATATTTCGCGCTCTCTGCTGGAAGCGAACCTTAATAAGTCCGGGGAAATGCTCCCGCATCTTATCTCACTGATGGTGGATATGGCCGAGACGTGGAAAGCCATCGACCCACAGGCGCGTCAGGTGAAGCATGGCTGATAAACTCACGCGGCAAATCGCCCTGATGTTGCAGAGTAACGAACGTCTACAGCAGTTAGCAGACGAGGAGGCGTGGGAGTACTTTAACGAAGAGGTTGCAGCCTACGCCCGGGGTATGCAGGCGCTCTGTGAGTTCAATCTCTCGCCGCTTGCTGAAGACGTCCGCGCACAGCTTGCGCAGCTTCTTGCCCAGGACGAACGTCTGCGCCAGCGGATGTCTGTCCGGCTAGGTCATCTCAGCAATAACATTTCTGCTCTACTTAAATCAAACGCGTCTGCCCAGGCATACCACACTGTCTGACGCTCCCGCCCCTGATGGCGGGAGCGTGTCCCGCCTCAATCCCTCTGCAAGATGACGTTAGCGCGTAAAAAAAGCCCGCCATGGGCGAGCTCGGTTACGGGTAAGCAAGAGGCGAATCAGATGCTGATATTGTATTTACGACCCGCAGGAGCCTGGCTGGATTCCCCGGCGGGGCCGTAGAGCGCGTTGGCGTGACCCACGCGGTCTACCACCTTCTGCATATATTGATTCTTCTTCATATGGTTTTGCAGAAGCGTTTCGACCTGCGCGTTCAGCGTTTTGGTGCTTTGCACCCGTTCTCTGATCAGCTTCCAGCTGGTGAACAGCCTGCTGTGATGGTGATAGGGCGCCTGAAGGGCGGAAAGCTGTTCCTGCTGGAGACGCATTTCATCATAGTACTGAATCGACGAAAGCAATTGGCTTTTATTATCCGATAATACCTGTAGCGAAACGGGATTTATTTGTACGCGGCTGAGCTGATTGACCTCTTCAATCATGATGGCTTCCAGCTCGTCCAGGGACGTTTTCATTTGCGTCAGTATCGGGTACAGCTTATCCATAATGTTAAAAAATCCTGCCGTTATTAATACTCAAAAATATGTCGCACCAGCGCCTGAGCAATTTTCTCTGGCTCGATAGTGAGTTCCCCGGAGGCCATTGCGGCACGGATTTTATCCACCCGTGCATAATCCACGTCACGGCTGTCATCGGTCTGAATTTTTTTTGTCAGCGCGCTCAGGGTCACTTCGGTTTTGTTTCCGCGCGCTTCGCCCGTCGCGACACTATTTTCCTGAGTAGTGCCGCGTGTACGCAGTTCCTGTCCGCCAGCCAGATTGCCAATCGGTGCGGTGGGTTGGGTGCTTTCGATGCTCATGTTTATCCTCGCCAGTTATCGTTACTGCTCTTGCCTATACACTAGTCTTCGGAAATACACGAAAAAACTAAAATTATTGTTCTAAAAAAATTGTCACGGCTCCGTCACGACCCACTTTTCCCGTAACGTTACGTCCACCCGTGGTTTTCACGCGCAGCGTATCGTCAACCGCAGCGTTGTTTAGCGCTTTGCCCTGGCTGCGGATAAAGAAACCCGGTCCCGACATGACCAGCTCTACCGTCTGCCCGGCGCGAAGACGCCACTGCTGGCGCAGCTGGTTTTGCAGCACCGGTTTGCCCGCGGAAAGGGGGCGCAAAAGGCGTTGGCCGACAATGTCCCTCGCCTCAAACATTAGCCCAACGGGCAAATCGTCTATGCTGCCGGTCATGGGAGTAATATCGCCCTGCTGCACAATTTCCCCGCCCTTCAGACTATGACTGGCGACCCAGAAGGTTCCCTGGGCGCTAATGCTAAACGGCAGATAGAACTTACGCATGCCGCAGCGCGCCACTGCGGTGCGTTTGCCGGTGAGGCGGTCATCATGCCCGGCCAGGCTCAGGTCAGGATTTTCGCACACCGCTGATAGCTGTCCGGGCGAGGCCAGCAGCGTAACGGTACGAACGATATTGCCTGGATTTTCCGTGAGCTTAACCAGCGCCTCCAGTTTCTGCACTAATCGAAGTTTCGCCGTTGTCGCGGATGGCACGCTGGCATACAGCGGGCTCGCGAAAAGGAGCGTTACCAGCGTTACGCGTAATAATGGAAGCTTCATCTTGTTGCCTTATTGTAAAACCAGTAAAGTAAACGGGTATGCTTATTCTGACTAAATTATATACGTGATAGAAACGCTTTTATTGCGTTAAATAATGACACTTCTGCTGCCGTTTTCATGAATCAGTGCCGCATGTTTTAAATATCTATCTTAATTTCGCTAATAGCGCCTATTTCTGTCAGGTCTTTGCAGTGTGATATTTCATCAGCGCTGTCTACACTATCGCGGTTTATATAAAGCAAGGCAGAGGCCAGAGTGCATGATGAATAAACTTGACGATGCGTTTCGCTTCCAACAGCAAGCGTTAGGTCTGCTCTCGCGTCGGCAGGAAGTCCTGGCATCGAATATTGCGAATGCCGATACGCCAGGCTATCAGGCGCGAGATATTGATTTTTCTCAGCAACTTAAAAATGCGTTAGGGAATAAACCTGCATCAGGGCCTGTCACAATGGCTTTAACGTCCAGCAAGCATATGCAGGGTAAAAAAATGCCTTTTGATGATGCTCAGTTGCTATATCGCGTACCGGATCAACCAAGTGCTGATGGTAACACCGTGGATATGGACCGCGAGCGAGTTAATTTCGCGGATAACGCCATGAAATATCAATCGAGCCTGACATTCCTCGGTGCAGATATTAAGAAAATGATGACGGTAGTCAGTCAGGGGTAAATAAATGTCGTTATTTAGCGTATTTGATATTTCAGGCTCGGCGATGGCCGCGCAGTCAAAACGTCTCAACGTGAGTGCCAGCAATATGGCGAACGCAGACAGCGTTGCCGGACCGGACGGACAGCCTTACCGCGCCCGTCAGGTCATGTTTGAAGCGGACACCTCTGCCGGCCAGGGCATCGGCGGCGTCAGAGTCAGCGACGTAGTGGAAAGTACAGCGCCCGATCGCCTGGTCTATGAGCCCGGTAATCCGCTGGCGGACGAACAGGGATATGTACGTATGCCTAACGTCAACGTGGTCAATGAGATGGTCAATACCATTTCCGCCTCACGCAGTTATCAGGCAAATGTGGAGGTGATGAACTCCGCCAGGGCCCTGATGCAGAAAACCTTAACCCTCGGTCAGTAAGGCAGGATATGACAGTTTCAACGGTAAACGACACCAGCGGCAATACCAGCACCTACGGCACGGGCAGCAGTGCAGCCGACCTCTCCGAGCAGTTTATGAAGCTGCTGGTTGCACAGATGCAAAACCAGGACCCGACTAACCCGATGGATAACAACCAGCTGACCTCCCAGCTGGCACAGTTCAATACCGCCGCGGGAGTGGAAAAACTCAACGCATCTGTCGGCAACGTTCAGGCGCTTATGGCGCAGTTGGGCAGTATGAGCGCCGCCTCCTGGGTTGGCCGTGGGGTACTGATCGAGGGCGATCCGAAAGTCGCCTTTGGTGACGCCACGCAGCCACTGGACGGGGAGGAGAAGCCATCAGACAGCTTTAGTTTCCTGTTATCGGGGGATGCAGAAACGGTCACCGTCACGCTGACGGATGATGAAGGCAATGCCTATACGGCGCAGCTGAAGGACGTGAAATCCGGTGTGAAGACTTACACCCTCGACGATCTGGAAAACTTCCAGCCGGAGCCGGGGCCGCCTCAGGACAGGGAATACACGCTCTCCTTTGAGGCGAAAAATCCGGAAGGCGATAACCCGGAAATATCCGGCCTGATTCAGGAGCAGGTGTCTGGCGTCACGATGACGGCCAACGGCGCGGTACTGCACCTGCTCAATCATGACCCCATCACCATGGGCGACGTGGTTGTTATCCAAAAATAGCGAATAATTTACTCTCTGGAACTTCAATATGAGCTTTTCACAAGGTCTTAGCGGCCTCAATGCAGCCGCCAAAGCGCTGGACGTGGTTGGAAACAATATCGCCAACTCCCAGACAGCAGGTTTTAAAGCAGGCTCCGTGGCCTTCGCCGACATCTTCGCCGGAACGACGGGTCTCGGGGTTCAGGTTGCGGGCGTGACCCAGAACTTCGGCGACGGTGGCCTCACGGCGGGCAATAGCTCGCTGGATATGGGCTTACAGGGAAAAGGATTTTTCCGCATGGTAAGCGAAGGTGGCGCCGTCTATTACGGACGTAACGGCCAGTTTAAGCAGGATCAGAACGGCAATATCATCAACAGCACCAATGGATTGTACCTGACCGGCTACCAGGCGACCGGTACGCCGCCGACAATCGCCCCTGGCGCACCGGTAGGACCCATTCGTATACCGACGGAAGACATGCCCCCCGCGGCGTCCACCGCCGGATCCCTTACGGGTAACCTGAAGTCAGATGACACCACCATCATCACCGACTCGTTCGATTATAGCGATCCGAAAACCTACAACTACCAGAGCCAGATTGAGGCGACCGACACGCTGGGCAATAAACACACCGTAAAGGTCTACTTCGTGCAGACCGCGGCAGGCGAGTGGAAAGCTTACGCGCGCGATGAAACCGCGCCCGGCACGCCTGATGTGACCTCCCTGGATTTAAAGTTCGATAGCAACGGCAATATGGACACGGCGGCGATGGCCAGTACCAAAATGACCATTAACGGGGCCGCGTTTAATGGCTCCGCGCCGCTGAGTATCGACATGGATCTTTCCAGCTTGACCCGCCGGGCCACCGATAGCCTCGTGAAAGTTGACACCATCGACGGTCAGGCCCCGGGTAAATATCAGAGCTTTGTTATTGGCGACAGCGGAGAAGTGGTCGCGACCTACAGTAACGGTCAGCGTCAGACCGTGGCACAAATCGTACTGGCTGATTTCGCCAACAGCGGTGGGCTGGCGGCTGAAGGTAATAACGTCTGGAGCGAAACGCCGCAGTCCGGCCAGCCTTTCCTTGGTACTTCCGGCTCCGGCAGCTTCGGTACGATTAACGGGAATATGCTTGAGCAGTCTAACGTCGATCTGGGTCAGGAGATGGTCAATATGATTGTCTACCAGCGTAACTACCAGTCGAATTCGCAAACCATCAAAACCCAGTCTGAGCTACTCCAGACGCTGGTTAACCTGCGATAAGGGCGGCGGATGGATCGCGCAATATATACCGCATTGAGTGCTGCCAACGCGGCGCTCAACCGCCAGGCCGTGACGTCGAACAATATGGCTAACAGCGCCACGGCGGGCTTTCGTGCTCAACTGGCCGCGTTTCGCGCTGTGCCGGTTGAGGGGCAGACCCTGAAAACTCGCGCGCTGGTAGCGGAATCGACGCCGTATAACGACGACACCATGGGACCGATTACCCACACCGGACGCAGTCTCGATGTTGCACTTCCGCAGAACGGCTGGCTGGCGGTAGCCTTGCCAGACGGTAGTGAAGGGTACACCCGTAACGGCGGCATTGAGATCGATCGGGACGGCGCATTGCAGGTTGGCGGGAAGCCGCTGATGGGCGATGGCGCACCGCTGGTGGTTCCTCCCCATTCGCAGATCACCATTGCGGAGGACGGTACCGTCTCTGCACTTGGCGCGGGTGATGAGCCAACGGCCGTCGTGCCGGTCGGAAGACTGAAAATGGTTAATGCTCCCATGAGCACCCTGATCCACGGCGACGATGGGCTGTTTCGCCCGGCGGCGGGCAATGCGTTGCCCCAGGATGACGCCATGCGTCTGAGTCCTGAATCCCTTGAGGGAAGTAACGTGAGCCCGGTGAAGGCCATGACGGAGATGATCGCCACCGCACGCAGCTTCGAGATGAACATGAAGGTGATCCGCACCGCGGATGAAAACGCGCAAAAGGCCAACCAGCTATTAAGCGTGGGCTAACCCGCGCAAGGAGTACAGATGATTCGGTCATTATGGATCGCAAAAACCGGTCTGGAAGCACAGCAGACCAATATGGACGTGATTTCAAACAACCTGGCGAACGTCAATACCAACGGCTTTAAGCGCCAGCGAGCGGTGTTCCAGGATTTGCTTTATCAAACCATGCGCCAGCCCGGTGCACAGGCTTCCGAACAGACAACGCTGCCAAGCGGCCTCCAGCTGGGTACCGGCGTGCGTCCGGTCTCTACCCAGCGCGTGCATACTCAGGGCGGCCTGAACATGACCGGCAACGATACCGATGTCGCTATCGAAGGCAAAGGCTTCTTCCAGGTGCAGTTGCCTGACGGCAGCACCGCGTACACCCGTGACGGACATTTCGATAAAAATGAAAACGGTCAGTTGGTAAACGCAGAAGGCCATCCCATTCTGCCGGGCGTCGTAGTACCGCAGGACGCCAAAGAGATGCAGATAAGCCCTGATGGTATCGTCAGCGTGACGCTCCCGGGTCAGGCTCAGCCGCAGCAGGTGGGGCAGTTGACCCTGGCGACCTTTGTCAACGATGCCGGTCTCGAAAGCATTGGCGGCAACCTCTATCGTGAAACGCAATCCTCCGGCGCACCGAATGAACTGAATCCGGGCCTTGAAGATGCGGGTACGCTCAAGCAGAAGTACATTGAGACGTCTAACGTCAACGTGGCTGAGGAGCTGGTCAATATGATCCAGGTCCAGCGCGCCTACGAGATCAACAGTAAGGCCGTTTCTGCATCCGATCAGATGTTGCAGAGGCTTACCCAGCTTTAATTTCCTCTCTCTTACCGCTCCGGGCGCAGGCTCGGGCGGATAGATGGTTTATCGACACGTAAATGAAAACACTTTTTACATACAGTCCAACAGGGCTATCGCGTCCTGCACTGCTGGCGGGCGTGCTGCTGCTAAGCGGCTGCGCGCATATTTTGCAAAAACCGCTCGTGGACGGACCAACGTCGGCAGAACCATTACCGATGGCACCGGTCACAACCGGCGGCTCGCTGTTCCAGGCAGGACAGGCCATGAACTATGGCTATCAGCCGATGTTTGAAGACCGCAGGCCGCGCAGCGTGGGCGACACGTTGACGATCCTGCTTCAGGAAAACGTTAGCGCCAGCAAGAGCTCCTCCGCCAGTGCCAACCGTAATGGATCGGCCGGAATGGGATTACTGGCCATGCCGGGCAGCTCGAACAGCTGGCTGGGTAACGGCAAAGCTGACTTTAACGCGGAGGGAAAAAGCGACTTCTCCGGCAAGGGCGGGGCGGCAGCGCGCAACACCTTTACCGGCACCATCACGGTGACGGTAAATAAACTCCTGCCGAACGGCAATTTACAGGTGGTCGGTGAGAAGCAGATAGCCATAAACCAGGGGACCGAGTTTATACGCTTCTCGGGTGTGGTGAACCCTCGCACCATCAGCGGGGCCAACACCGTGCCCTCAACTCAGGTGGCGGATGCGCGCATTGAGTATGTCGGCAACGGCTACATCAACGAAGCGCAGACGATGGGCTGGCTGCAACGCCTGTTCCTGAACCTTTCTCCTTTTTGATACGACGATGAATACAAAATCCATTCTGTTATTTCTCGGCCTGCTGCTCAGCATTCCGATGCTGTACACGCCGGCGCAGGCCGAGCGAATTCGCGATCTGGCCACGGTGCAGGGGGTACGCTCCAACTCGCTAATGGGCTACGGGCTGGTGGTGGGGCTTGATGGCACGGGCGACCAGACGATGCAGGCGCCGTTTACGGGCCAGAGCCTCAATAATATGTTGTCCCAGCTTGGGATCACCGTACCGGCGGGCACCAACATGCAGCTGAAAAATATTGCCGCGGTGATGGTGACGGCCGAACTGCCGCCGTTCGCCCGCTCAGGGGATAAGATCGACATCGTGGTCTCTTCTCTGGGGAATGCGAAGAGCCTGCGTGGCGGTACGCTGCTGATGACGCCACTTAAAGGGGCGGACAACCAGATCTACGCGATGGCGCAGGGCAATGTGCTGATCTCCGGGGCTGGCGCGCAGGCTGGCGGCAGTCGCGTGCAGGTTAACCAGCTTAACGGCGGTCGCATTAGCGGTGGGGCGACGGTTGAACGCGAAGTCCCAAATGACTTCGCCACGCAAAACACGCTGCGCCTACAGCTTAACGAGTCAGATTTCTCGCTGGCGCAGCAGATCAGCGACGAGATTAATCGTCGCTATAGCGGTGGGGCGGCAATCCCTGAAGATGCCCGTACTGTACGTTTGTTTGCACCGCCGGATGGTCCTTCCCGGGTGCGTTTCCTCGCCAATATCCAGGATATTCCGCTGCGGGTGGGGATACAGGATGCGAAGGTCATTGTTAACTCTCGTACCGGCGCCGTGGTGATGAACCGCCATGTTTCCCTCGATGCCTGTGCCGTAGCTTATGGATCGCTGACGGTAGAGGTTACACAGAATAATGTTGTGAGCCAGCCGGATACTCCCCTCGGGGGAGGGCAGACCGTCGTGGTGCCACAAACCGATATCTCAGTACGCGACCGCGGCGGCTCGCTGCAAAGCGTGCGCAGCAGCACGGATCTGAACGCGGTGATCAGGGCACTCAATACGCTTGGCGCGACGCCAAATGAGCTGATGTCCATTTTGCAGTCAATGAAAAATGCAGGCTGCCTGCGTGCGAAGCTGGAGGTGGAGTGATGAATGCTTTCGATCGTCTGGATAAGCCAGCCTTTGACGTTCGCTCTCTCGACGCGCTAAAGCGCGATGCACGCCGCGCTGAACCCGGGGCGCTCAGGGCGGCGGCGCAGCAGATGGAGGGGATCTTCGTGCAGATGATGATGAAGAGCATGCGCGATGCCACCATCAAAGATGACCTCATGCACAGCCAGTCCACCGATATGTTTACCGCGATGCACGACCAGCAGGTGGCGCAAAATATTGCCGGGAGCGGACAGCTTGGGTTTGCGGATATGATTGTGCGCCAGTCAGGCGGGGAGATCGATAGCCCATCGGTGTCGACGCCCGGCAGCGGTCCGCTTAATTTGCCGGGACTTTCCTCCTCCGTCAGATCCGCCACCGGTCCGCTGGCGCCGTCTGCGTCGGTCTCCTTCGGCAAAGTAGCGCAGGGGGCTCAATCCTTTATTTCTCGTCTGCTGCGTCCAGCACAGATCGCCGCCAGGCAGAGCGGGGTTCATCCGCAACTGATCCTCGCGCAGGCGGCGCTGGAGTCAGGATGGGGGCAGCGTGAAATCCCCACCGCTGACGGCCGCCCCAGCCATAACCTGTTCGGTATTAAGGCCGGAGGTGACTGGCAAGGCAAGACCACAGAGGTGATGACCACCGAATACATCAACGGCGTGAAGCAAAAGATAAAGGCCTCGTTTCGCGTTTACGATTCCTATGAACATGCGCTCGCCGATTATACGAAGCTACTCACTAAGAACCCGCGCTATGCGGGCGTTGCGCATTCCCGTTCGCCGGAGCAGGCGGCCAAAGCGCTTCAGGCGGGGGGATACGCAACCGATCCTGCCTATGCGAAAAAACTGATCACCATTATTCAGAAAGTAAAAGGTGATATTAAGCAGGGTGTAGAAGCCTATAAAAACGACCTCGCGAAAATATTTTAAAAAAGTTTTTAGATAAATTCGCAATCACCGATGAATAAAGCAGAGCAATAATTTTGACCCTGCCCGAATATCGGGCTGGAAATAACGGAATATCCAGGTGCCTTATGAACAACCTCTTTAGTCTCGCGAAAAGTGGCCTTAGCGTAGCGCAATCCGCTCTTAGTGTGGTAGGCAGCAACCTGACCAATGGCATGAGCGATACCTATAGCCGCCGCAGCCTTGTGATTGGTGAGCTTGGTGGCATGACCACGGGAAACGGATTTTATGGCTACGGTGCGACGGTAACTGGCGTCGATCGCGCTTACGATGCTTTTGCCAACAAGCAGCTACGCGGCTCCGTCTCAAACTGGGCCTCGCTTAACGGCCGCATGGAGCAATTGAGCGACATTGATAATATGTTGGGCGATGAATCCGACAACGTCTCTGTCTCTATCAATAACCTGTTCAAGTCGATGGCGACGCTGAGCGCAACCCCAGATGACGGCCCGGCCCGTTCCGCAGTATTCAGCTCACTCGGCGTATTGACCCAGCGCTTCAATGACAGCGGCAAGCGCCTCACCGCGCTGGAAAAGAGCACCAACACCAATATCGAAACCAGCGTTAAAGAAATTAATAGCATCAGCGACCAGCTGGCAGAAGTGAATAAACAGCTGGAACGCGTACAGGCGCAGAACGGTACGCCGCCTGCGGACCTGCTGGATCAACGTGATGCATTACTGGAAAAACTGAGTGAGCAGATCGGTATAGATGTAACCGAGAATAGCGTATCTGGCCGCGTCGACGTAACGCTTCAGGATGGTCGCCCCCTTGTCTTTGGCGAAAACGCCAGCAAGCTACAGGCCACAGCGTCTGAAAGCGATCCTGACAGAATCGTTGTCTCTTACGTTGATAGCAACGGTACTACCACGCCAGTTAACGAAGCGAGCATTACCAAAGGCCGCCTGGCCGGGTTGTTTAAGTTCCGCAGCGAAGATCTTGAGCTCGCTAAAAACGAGCTAAACCAGATCGCCTTTATGATGGCGAGCCGCATGAACGAGCAGCACCGTTTGGGTGAGACGCCAGCGGGTGTGCCGGGGGGCGATCTTTTCTCTCTGCCACCTATGAAGGCGGTGGCAAATGCAGGCAATGCCGGTGGGGGAACGCTCGACGCTATCAGCGTGACGGACTACACCAACGTAAAATCTGAAAATTACAGCATCGACTTTGATGGAACAAACTGGAACGTAATGGGGGAGGACGGACGCCTGGTGAAGCAGGTGCCGGCCGGTTCCGCCACGCTTGAGTTTGACGGCATTGAGATTGATCTCTCCGGTGTGACCGCAAGCGCCGGCGACAGTTTTTCCTTTAATCCTATGGCTGGGGCTGCGGAGGGTATTGGCCGCGCGATCAACAGCGCACAGGATTTTGCCGCAGCGGATGCCTCCGGGGGCGGGGTGGGAAATAATCTCAATCTGGAAGAGATGCTTAAGATCCAGAATGAGAAACTGATTGGCGGCAGCACGCTGACGGAGGCTTATTCAAGCCTGGTGGGGACCATTGGTTCTAACGCGCGGGCGGTAAAATCGGGCATTTCCTCGGCTGAGATCGACCTGCAAACTAAATATGATGCGAAGCAGGCGCTTTCAGGTGTGGATATGAACGAAGAAACCGTCAATATGCAGATGTTTATTCAATATTACCAGGCCAATGCGCAAATTCTACAGACCGCAACCACCATGTTTGATTCGCTGCTTTCGATTAAATAAGGAGCTATCCGATGCGATTAAGTACGCTGTATATGTTTAAACAGAGCGCCGAGAGCATGTCAAAGCGCGTGAGTGATAATAATAATATTTATCTTCAACTCTCTGCTGGAAAATCGTTGCTGCGAGCCTCGGATGATCCAAAGTCCGCTACCGATGCGGTAAATTATCAGGACGCACTGGCGAAGCTTGAGCTTTACAGCAACGTACGTTCAACGGTGCGGAGTTCACTTGAGCATGAAGATAATATCCTGAACGGTGTGGGCAATTTGCTGACCACCACCCTCACCGAAAAAATCGTAGCGGCGAAAACGGAAAGCTACTCTGATGAAGATCGTCGGGCGCTGGGTGCAGAGATTAAAGGTATTCGCGGCAATCTGATGGATCTCGCGAATAATCGCGACGGGAGCGGGCGCTATATTTTTGGCGGATTTAAAAGCGATACGGCGCCGTTTGACGATGCGGGTAACTATGTCGGCGGTGATACCGCTCGTCGACAAACCGTTGCCGATGGTACGGATATGCAGACGGGCCACTTGGGCAGCGATGTTTTCGGGGATATATTCTCTGTTCTTGATAAAGCTGTAGAAGAACTTTCTCGCGATCCCATCGACCGTGATGCGCTGAATGCTGCGTTGAGCGCCGCCAGCGAAGCGGTTTCCGGCGGCATCGATCGTCTGGGTAAGGCGCAGGCGGAACTGGGGACCAACCTTCAGCAACTGGACGCGCTTGATATGAGTGGCGACGTCATGATCAACGACACCATAACCAAGGTTCAGACGGCCATTGGCGCTGACTATAGCACGATGACCTCGCTCATTATGGATTCTAAAATGTCAGAATTTGCGCTGAACGCATCCATGATGGTATTTCAGTCAATGCAAAAAATGAATTTATTTAATAAATAACATTATCTTTCCATCTTATTTCTGAAAGTTTTAGCCGCATATTTATGTGCGGCTTATGAGGACCTATGTTAAATAAACTTAAAATCTATACCGTAATCAGCCTGATTATCGGCATGATCTCTTGCATGCTGTTTGGCGTTACGGCTTTTTCCGTTTATAACTCGGTGACGATTAATAAAAATTTTAAACGCGTTGTGGACGTTAATGACAGCAACGCCTACATGACTAACGCCGCATATAACATTAACTCGGTGGTGGCGAATACGAACGGGATGATGCTTCAGACGTCGCTGCATAAACCGCTGTCGCCAGAGATGATCAAACATACCCACAACCTGCTGAAAGAGGCGCGCAAGGAGATGGATGCTTTCGCGCAGGTGAAATTCAACAGCCTGGCAGAGACAAGGGCTGCTGAGGAGCTTCGCGCCAAATTTGACCTGGTTTATAACACCGTCCAAACCAAGCTCGGCTATCTTGAGCGACCGGAAGGATACCCGGGCTCGATGAACGGTGATATGGAACTGCGTACCGAGCTGCGTCAAAAAATTGAGAAGTATTCAGAAATCTCATCTGACCGGGGGTACGAATATGTATCAGTAGCTGAAAGCAGCTACAAGATGATGATTTGGGTCAGCGTGGTGATGATGGCCATCGCGATTTGCGTATTGTTAGCCGTTCGCTACTGGTTGCGTATTGCGCTGGTGCGCCGGATGGAAACTACCGTTGAGATGCTTCAGCGCGTAGCGGCAGGCGATCTGAGTCATGCCATAGAGACTGGCGCTGATAACGAAATTGGCAAAATGCTCAGGGAGCTTGAGAAGATGCGTGTCTCCCTGACCAACACCATTACCGGTATCCGTGAAGGGGTAGTGAATATCCATTCTAACGCCCAGGAGATTGCTCAGGGCAACAGCGACCTTTCCTCCCGTACCGAAGAACAGGCTGCGGCCCTTCAGGAGACGGCTGCCAGCATGGAGCAAATTAAAACCACCGTACGCCAGAATGCGGATAACGCACATGCGGCGCGCAGTCTGGCAGAAGGGGCAAGCATGAATGCCCAAAATGGCGGTGAGGTGATGGTAAACCTGGAAGCTATCATGGCGCAGATTACCGAAAGCTCCCGTCAGATTGCTGATATTAACGGCGTCATCGACAGTATCGCCAATCAGACCAACATTCTGGCCTTGAACGCTGCGGTTGAAGCCGCTCGAGCGGGAGAGCAGGGGCGTGGCTTTGCGGTAGTTGCGGAAGAAGTGCGTAACCTCGCCAAGCGCAGCGCCGATGCAGCGAAAGAGATTAATCAGCTGATTAATACCAGCGTTAACAATATTGATACAGGTTCGCGCCAGGTAAGCCAGGCGAGCGGCGTCATGCAGGACATCGTGGCTTCGGTTGCTGAGGTGACGCAGATTATGGGCGAAATCAGTTCGGCCTCTGACGAGCAAAGTGCGGGTATCAATCAGATTTCGCAGGCCGTGAACGAGATGGATCTGGTGACTCAGCAGAACGCGGCGATGGTGGAAGAAGCGGCCATGGCGGCAGGCAAACTGGAATCTCAGTCGGACGAGCTTGAGCAGCTTGTTGCCCAGTTTACCCTGCGAGATGAAAAAGTTGAAAAACGCCATACGCCCGCGCCGGAAAAAATGACGTTGCGTCACGTTGAAAATGATAATGCGCAGTGGGAAACGTTCTGACAACTGCGGAAAGAGAATAATTGGCGTCAATAGTGCCGCCAATTATTCCTGTCAGGCAGCGCGATGATTAAATTAACAGAATGCGCATTTTTATAAAAGCTTATCGCACTTTTTGATTATGTGGTTTCAACTGATAATTGAGAATGTGAAGATTAGGTGGAAGAAATGCGTGGACGGTATATACACAGCTGAAGGGCTGGAGAATAAAACGGCATTGTGGTCAAAATACCATTTTATCGTCAGGCAAGAAGCGCTGCGTTTGCATAAGAGACTGCCTGCCAATGTCGAATTAGACGATCTCATTCAGGCGGGCTCCATGGGTTTTTTGAGTGCCATTGATAGCTTTGACCCTAAAAAAGGGGTGGCCCTTAATGCCTGGATCTCACAGCGTGTGAAATGGGCATTAATGGATGAGCTTCGGGAAAGTGATTGGGTTCCACGGCGCGTGCGATCGCATTCGCGGGAAATTGTGTCACTTATTCAGCAGATCGAACAGGAAAAGGGGGGGGAAGCGACCGAAGCTGATATTGCTGAACGGATGGGCGTTTCGCTAAAGGAATTTCAGCAAATGCTGGCTGATAATAATAGCAGCCAGATGTACTCTATTGATGAGCTTCAGGAAAACTATTCAGACAGTTGGGAGAGTAATGACGGCGAAAATGCACAGCTTAATCCGTTAAATGAGGCCATTCAGGAAAATTTGATAGCCAACATTGCTGAGCATATCCGAATGATCCCCAAGCGTGAACAGCAGATATTGCAGTTTTATTATCAGCAGGATCTGAACATGAAAGAGATTGGATTAATTTTGGGCGTTACCGAAACGCGCGTTAGCCAGTTGCACAGTTTAGCGATAAAACGCTTACGAAGCAGAATGGATCGGTTAAGGAAAGAATAACATAGCGATAACATTAACAAGATTAACAATATTTCCTAAGTAAAGTTAATTACGTTGCGTGATAATTAAGAATGTTTAACAATGTGTATTTTTATAGGTAAATCATTTAGTTATGATAGTTTTCTGGTGCGCGTTGTTTTCTTAAAGCTTGCTAGGAAAATTCTTAATGAATATGATTTCGTCAGATTTGTGATGTAGCCATCCTTTGGCATTGAAAAGTTTTTCGATAATTTATTGAATCAGCTTGACTGAATTCAGCGATTATCAATGCCAAAAGACTCTCTGCATCGACCGGGTAAACATTTTGCCTTAACTATTTAGCCTTGTTTGTGGTTGAAAAACAGTGGGAGCTTTTTGTGTCCAATTTTGACGAGTATCTGCAAAACATTCACGATATTAATCTTTCTTATTTATTACTGGCGCAGCAGCTGATCAGACAGGACAAGTTTGCTGCCAGTTTTCGTCTCGGCTTATCCGAAGGCACGATTGATAATTTAAAAGAGTTGTCTTTACCACAGTTGATGAAACTGGCTGCGACCAATCAGTTGATTTGTCGTTTACGCGTCGATGACGAAGTGGTCATCGAAAATTTGACGAAAGATTCGCGTATTGAAGCTCTTCAGCAAATTCATACCGGCATCATTTTATCGACAAACTTACTTAATTCATTAAGCGAGTCCGATGCTGCTGTGACGGGAGAAGCATAAAATGTGCGAGAAAAGTTTATTGCAAGAAATTGAAGAGGTAAATATTGCCATGGGGTTAATTAACCTTGGGGCAAGAATGCAGGTTCTGGAATCTGAAACTTCTTTAAGTCGTCGGCGTTTACTGCGCTTGTATAAAGAGTTACGCGGCTGTCCGCCTCCAAAAGGGATGCTCCCTTTTTCTGAAGACTGGTTCATGTCATGGGAGCAGAATATTCACTCTTCCATGTTCTATAACATTTACCTTTATCTTCAGAAAACTGGGGGCGGGCGTCCTATTGAAATATTGATGAAAACCTACCGTCTTTATCTGGAGCAGTGTGGTTCTTGCTGCGACGATAAACCTGTCCTGGGGCTAACGCGTGCCTGGACATTATTACGCTTTATCGACTGCGGTATTATTTCCCGTAAGGCCTGTAGCGTTTGTTCCGGTGGTTTTGTGGTCACGACGGAATTCATCAAAAACCCGTTCACCTGTAGTTTGTGTAGCCCTCCTTCGCGGGCATTTAAGAAATCGCAGGTCAACCTCAGCGGAATCGCAGGCAATTATGCCACGCCGGAAATTATGACAGCCTGACGGATGTTCGATGGCAATGCACAGGATGGCGTTTTATTCGATGCCACGGCACTCGACATCGGTCAGCGAGTAAAAAGGAGAGAGTGTGTTAGTTATCTTTGGCTATCTTGTTGTTATTGCTACCGTATTTGGTGGGTTCGTACTGTCTGGTGGTAATCTGCTCGCGCTGTTCCAGCCTTTGGAATTGTTAATTATCGGCGGTGCCGGGGTCGGCGCTTTTATTGTTGGTAATAACATGAAATCCCTTAAGGCGACGGGTAAAGCTATCGTGAAGCTGTTCGTGGGGAAACGCTACAACAAAACGGTTTATATGGACCTGATGGCGCTTATGTTTTTGCTGCTGTCAAAAAGTCGTGTTCAGGGACTCATGTCACTTGAGAAAGACATTGAAGATCCGGCGGGCAGCGAAATTTTCAGCGCTTATCCTCGTCTGATGAGCGATCCGATGTTAAGCAACTTTATCCTCGATTACTTCCGCCTGATGATTGGCGGAAGTATGAACTCGCATGAAATCGAAGCGTTAATGGATGAGGAAATTGAAACCTGCGAAGAGGAGCTTGAGGTTCCGGCCCACAGTCTGAATACCGTCGGCGATGCCTTTCCGGCCTTTGGTATTGTGGCTGCCGTCATGGGGGTAGTGAACGCGCTCGGTGCCGCGGACCGACCCGCAGCCGAGCTCGGAATGTTGATTGGCCACGCGCTGGTGGGCACGTTCCTCGGAATTTTGATTGCCTACGGGTTTGTATTACCGCTCGCAACCCTGCTGCGTCAGATGAGTTCCGATCAGGTCAAAATCCTTCAGTGTATAAAAGTCACGCTGCTCTCCAGTCTAAACGGCTATGCGCCACAAATTGCCGTGGAGTTTGGCCGAAAAACCATTTTTACCAGCGAACGGCCTTCCTTTGAGGAGCTTGAAGAGCATGTGCGGGAAGTGAAATCCAGCGCCAGCCTTAAGTCTAAGTCTGCGGATGCCACGGCATGAAAAACGATTCCCCGATAATCATTTCGCGCAAGCGAAAGAAGAAAAAGCATGCTCATCACGGTGGTACGTGGAAAATCGCCTACGCCGATTTTATGACCGCGATGATGGCGTTCTTCCTGGTAATGTGGCTGATTTCTCAGTCCAGCACGGTGCAGCGGGAGATGATCGCCGATTACTTCCGCATGCCGCTTAAGCCATCTATGGCCAATGGCGACAAAACCAGCCTGAGCGACAGCATCATCCCCGGCGGCGGTGACGATCTGATGAAGCAGGACGGAGAAGTGGCGAATCATAAGCGGGTACAGAGCGAGCGGCAGCGCTGGATGGAGAGCCTGAAACAGGCCAGAGATAAATTGCAGCAGATGATCCAAACCGATCCCCGGCTCAATAACTTTAAATCCAACATTATGCTGCGTCTTACCAACGACGGCCTGCTCATTCAGATCACCGACAGCCAGGATCGCCCGATGTTTAGAGTAGGCAGCGAGCTGCCGGAATCCTATATGAACGGCATTTTGCAGGCGCTTGTGCCGCTGTTGCAGGAGTTGCCCAATAAAATCAGTCTCACCGGCCATACCGACTCGCTTCCCTATGCGGGCGGCACCTCCGGATACAGTAACTGGGAACTTTCTTCCGGACGCGCCAACGCCGCGCGCCGCGTGCTGGTTAAAGCAGGTCTTGACGATGAGCGTTTTCTTCGAGTGATCGGCACGGGAAGCCGTATGCCTTTAGAAAACAGTGATCCCTCAAGTCCGGCGAATCGCCGTATTAGCATTTTGGTATTAAGTAAAACCAAAGAACAGGATATCCGTCTGGAAGACACGCGCATGCATCGCCCAGAAAACGTCCTGAACAACACTACGCAGCAGGAGGTAAGGGGGTATAGCGATGGACATGAATGATTTCACCGAGATCTTTTTTACCGAAGCGGAAGAGCTGCTGGCCGAGATGGAGAAGCATTTGCTGGAGATTGATGCCGCATCGCCGAATCCTGAACAGGTAAATGCCATTTTTCGCGCAGCGCATTCTTTGAAAGGCGGGGCAGGGACTTTTGGCTTTAATGCCCTGCAAGAGACCACGCATCTACTTGAGAACCTGTTTGACCAGGTGCGAGCCGGAGAACGCTCGCTTAACCGAACGACCGTTAATCTATTTCTGGAATGTAAAGACATTATGCAAGCGCAACTGGAAGCCTATCAGTCTTCGCAGGAACCTGATGAAGCGAGTTATCGCTATATTTGTGAAGCCCTGCGCAAGATTGCTCTGGAAGACAAACATGCCCAGACGGCAGTCGAGTTGCAAGACAAAGCCGCGACGCAGCAGGGGGCAGCTGATGGTGAGCCTTTACTCTGCGTGACGTTGAAGAAAATTCCTGAAAGCGAGCGGGCAATGCTTCAGGAAGAGTTATCCCACATGGGAGAGATTGTCGCTACGGAGAAGGCTGATGATGGCATGGTGGTTCAGCTGCGCACGAGCGCCTCTGCCGACGATATCTCCGCGGTGCTGTGTTTTGTGCTTGAAGAGTCGCAAATCCTTATCGAGCATGTCGTTCAACCAGCGTCGGTTGAAGTGACTTCTCCTGTTACGGACAAGGCTTCTGTAGTCGCGGACCATTCAGAACCGCCTTCACGACCTGCCGCGCCGGTGCCAGCCCGCAGTAATAGTCAGGAATCGGGCAGCATCCGCGTGGCGGTCAGTAAAGTCGATCAGATCATTAACCAGGTGGGTGAGCTCATCATCACCCAGGCGATGCTATCTCAGCTTTCCAAAAAACTTGATCCAGCGAGCTACGACATGCTCTCCAGCTGCGTGGCGCAAATGGAGCGTAATACACGCGAGCTTCAGTCATCAGTCATGTCGATTCGAATGATGCCAATGGATTATGTGTTTAGCCGCTTCCCGCGGCTGGTGCACGATCTGGGTTCACGTCTGAACAAAGAGGTAGAGCTAACTCTTCGTGGCGGCTCGGCCGAGCTGGATAAGAGCCTGATCGAACGCATTATCGACCCACTGACTCATCTGGTGCGTAACAGTCTCGATCACGGCATTGAGCAGAAAGAAGAACGTGCCCGTAAGGGGAAGTCGGTAGTGGGCAATCTTATTCTCTCGGCGGAACATCATGGCGGCAATATCATCATTGAGGTGACTGATGATGGTGCCGGACTGAACCGGGAGAAAATCCTCGCGAAAGCCCGCTCCCAGGGAATGAATATCAGCGACACCCTCAGCGATGAGGACGTATGGATGCTGATTTTCGCCGCGGGATTTTCCACCGCAGAAAGCGTGACGGATGTTTCCGGGCGCGGCGTGGGTATGGACGTGGTCCGTCGTAACATTATGGCCATGGGCGGCCATGTCGAAGTCCTTTCAAAGCCGGGAGAAGGCACGACGATACGCATTATTCTGCCGCTGACGCTGGCAATCCTTGATGGCATGCTGGTGAAAGTTGGACAGGAGATCTATGTTCTGCCGCTCGGCGCGGTAATGGAATCGCTGAGGCCCGGCGAGGATATGCTCTGCCGCTTCGTCGGGGAGGAACGCCTGCTGCAAATTCGTGGCGAATATCTTCCGCTGGTGATGCTGCGTCAGCGCCTATCGGTGCCCGGCGAGACCGCACCTGAAGATGGCATTGTGGTGATCGTCCAAAGCGCTGGATGCCGCTACGCCCTGTGGGTCGATCAGCTCATTGGTCAGCAACAGGTTGTGGTAAAAAACCTCGAACAGAACTATCGCAAAGTACCGGGCGTTTCAGCCGCGACCATTCTCGGTGATGGCAGCGTTGCGCTAATCCTCGACGTGGTTGAACTGTCGACGATGAACGGACAAAAGGAAAACCATGTCAGGCCGACGTTCGGCAAGCAAGGAGTAACAGCATGACCCAAACAACGACAAAGCCTGCGGGCGCGGACGCCATTGCGCAGGAGTATCTGGTTTTTCGTCTCGGTAACGAAGAATATGGGATCGACATTCTGAAGGTACAAGAGATACGTGGATGCGATAGCGTTACTCGTATCCCGAACGCGCCAGGTTTTATCACCGGCGTGACCAACCTGCGCGGTGTGATAGTGCCAATAGTTGACCTTCGCGTGCGCTTCAGTCTTCCTGACGTTCAGCAGGATGACAGTACGGTAGTGATCATCCTTAACCTCAATAATCGCGTTGTAGGAATCGTGGTAGACGGTGTGGTTGACGTGCTGTCGATGGACATGGATCAGATTAAACCGACGCCGGACTTCGCGTCCATGCTATCAAGCCGCTATCTTCTTGGGCTTGGCGTGATGGAAAACAGAATGATCATCCTGGTCAATATCGAAATGCTGCTCAGCCGTGAAGAGATGGATATGGTGGATTCGATGCTGGAAACTAGCCTGGCCTAGCCTGATATATACCCACCGCCATTATAAAATCCCCCTGCGATTGCAGGAGGGATTGATTAAGCATTCTATGACCGCAGGCGCTTACCGGTCTGGGCATCAAACAAGAACATTTTTTCCGCGTCTACGGTGAGGAAGACCTTCTGACCCACGTTGATATCCAGCTTTTCATGGGACACCACGATCAGCTCCTGATCGTTGATACGCACCCGGATCTCCTGTCCTTCCCCGGTCATTTCTATCAGCACGATTTCCGCTGGCATCCCTGACTCGCCGAGCCGGATATAGTGCGGTCGGGTGGCGCAGATGATCTCCATCCCTTCAATATGTGAGCGGAGGGGGCAGGGGAAGCGGTAGCCGTTGTTGAGCACAATCTCGCCGTGCTGAATCACGCCTTTAAGGGTGTTAATTTCCGGCGTGCCGATAAAGCCCGCGACAAACAGGTTATCCGGGTTACGGTACAGCTCTTCCGGGGTGCCGACTTGCTCTATATGTCCGGCATTCAGCACCACAATCCTGTCCGCCATGGTCATCGCCTCCGTCTGATCGTGCGTGACGTAGATGGTGGTGCGCCCCATCCGCTGGTGGATCTTACGAATTTCGCCGCGCATTTTATGGCGCAGTTTGGCGTCCAGGTTGGAGAGCGGTTCATCAAACAAAAAGGCCTTCGGGTCACGCACCAGCGCGCGTCCCATCGCCACGCGCTGACTCTGGCCGCCGGAAAGATCCCGCGGGAGGCGATCGAGCAGATGCGTCAGGCCGAGGATTTCCGCTGCCTCTTCCACGCGCGCCATCCGTTCCGCTTTTGAGACGCTGGCAAGCTTCAGGGCAAAACTCATGTTGTCCCGCACCTTCATGTGTGGATAGAGCGCATAGCTCTGGAACACCATGGCGATATCGCGTTTTTTGGCGGGCAGAGTGTTGACCACCTCGCCGTGCATCAGCAGTTCACCGGAGGTGATGTCTTCCAGACCCGCAATCATGCGCAGCAGGGTGGATTTCCCACACCCGGACGGGCCGACCAGCACAATAAATTCGCCTTCGTGAATGCTCAGCGAGATCCCTTTAATGATGCTGACGTTGCCGTAGGATTTGCCGAGATTATTTAAAACGATTTGGCTCATGTTACTCTCCTCGCCCGGCGGTGTGGCCTGGCTGCAATAATGGCATGACGTGCTGGCGGTAAAGCGCCGCCGCAGCGAGATCCTGCTGGATAACGCTTTGTGCTGATTCGCTGAAGCGCAGCGCGGCCGTACGCAGATCCAGGCGGTTGGCGCTATCAATACCCGCCAGCACCTCAGGTTCGACAATGGCTTCCCCGTGCAGCGCGCCTAAAATCGCGCCGCTCATCACCCCGATAGAGTCGGTATCACGGCCTGAATTGATGGCGTCTTCCACCGCGCCGCGAAACTCGCCTTCGCGCAGCAGGCAGAAGGCCAGCGCCATCGGCAGTTCCTCAATCGACATCAGACGCGAGGGCTGGTAGGCCATGGTCGGGACGCCCGCTTTTTCCGGGCCGTGCATCAGGTCATCACCCATCGGTGAGAAGGGCAAAAGCGCATCGTGCAGGGCGTCAACGACCTGTTGATAATCCCATGCGGTTCCACGGTAGCGACGCGCGACCTCAAGCGTTGCCGCAATGGCCTGGCGGGTGCCGTCTTTAGCCAGTTTCAATGCGATGTTGGTGATAGCCTCAATGGTGATGCCAGGAATAAATGCCGCTGCAACGCAGGCGGCGAAGACCCCAGCGGCCTCCAGCCCATAGCTCTGCTGATGCCCCTGGGTGAAATTAATGGCTTCCTGGTAAGCTGCCTCAGGGTTGCAGGCATTAATAGCTCCGATGGGGGCGGCATACATGGCTGCGCCGCAGTTCACCATATTGCCCACGCCGCCCTGGCGCGGATCGCAGGCGGCCAGTTGCAGACGATGGAAGATCCATTTTTCCGGATAAAACAGGCGCTCAATAACCAGCGCTTCCCGATCCAGTTCCGGCACCCAGCGCGGTTCCCAGGCAATCTTCCGCACAAAAGACTCCCCCATATCCCACGCATCAACGTGACGGCCCAGCTCGCTGTAAACCTCCATCAGGCAGAGCGTCATCAGCGTATCGTCGGTGATGATACCGTTGCCGCGTACGCGGTTGTTGCGCCGTGCGGACGGCTCGTTCATCCGGTGCCAGCGCTGGTGGATGGAGGTGACGCGGCCATATTTCTCCGCGATTTGCCGGGCGGAGAGTTTCTCAACCGGTCCGCCTAAGGCATCACCGAACGCCACGCCATACAGCATGCCCAGAATGCGGGACGTGAACGATAAATCAGCGGCTTGAGTAACGGTCATTTTAATTTTTCCTCTGCATATTCGGTCATGGCGTTTCCACCTGCGGCTTTCCAGGCGCTGACATACTGATCCCACTGATCAAATGACGCTTTGCCAGAGACAAACTGGTACGCCCACTGGTTATAAATACTGCTGGTTGAGTCGATGGCGGCGGCAAACGACGCCGGGAAGATAAAGGCGTTATCCGCCGTAAAATAACGTTGTGAATTGTCGATATAGCGCAGCATCGCGGGCGTCCGCCACTCCACCGGCGGCTTCCAGTTGGCGGCCTGGATAAACCGCGGATACCAGGCATTAATTTTTGGCGTCACGTTTATCGTGTTGCCCTTACGAACGTAGTGCGTGTTCTCGAAGCCCATCTGCTCCATCATTTGCCCTTCCGGGCTTGCCAGAAAATCGAGCAGGATCATCACTTCCTTTTTATGTTTCGAGAGCGAGGACATGGCAAAGCCGCGCGTTTCCATGGAAACATCTGTCGCCGCCAGCCCTTTACCTGCCGGGCCTTCGGGTGGGTCGAGCAGGGTGAGGGTGGCGTCAGGATGGATCTGGCGCATCTTTTCCTGGTACACGCCGACGTTGCCCGGCGATGAGACAGACACCACGCCAACCTTGCCGGTATAAAACTCATCCTCTTTTAGCTCCCAGTTGGTGGTGATGTACTGGGAGGAGAGCAGTCCTTTCTGATACAGCGAATGGTAGAACTCCAGCTTGCTCCGCTCCTGCGGGCTTATCTGGGCGTTGATCAGCTTGCCCTGGTCGTCCTTGAGCCAGGTGGCGTAAATACCAAACGCCGGGTTCATAAAACCGTCGAGATCGCGCAGGTCTTTCTCGGAGGTGATCCCCCAGCTGTCCGTCTTACCGTCGCCGTTGTAGTCACCGGCGTGGATCGCATTGAACAGCGTGACGTACTCCGCCAGCGTTTTGGGCGATGCGCTGAACCCGCTCTTCTGTAACCAGTCCTCACGGATCACCGGCTGGCGCGCGCGCAGGGGAAAGACATACAGCAGGGTCGGATGGTTTTGCAGGCGAAGCCGGTTGTGCGGCCACAGCGCCTCTTTCAGATAGCGGGTTTGCGCAATCCACGGACGCCAGTCTTCAAGAATGCCCTGTTCGACCATCTTCTGGTCGCTGCCGTTGAAGTAGATCAGGTCAGGGATGGTGCCGGAGAGCAGCATCACGTTCAGCACGTCGGAGTAGCCGGAAGACGACAGGTTGACGATCTCAATGTGGATATCGTGTCCCTGGCGTGCCAGCGCCTGCTCGATTCGCTGAATATGCGCGACATCTTCGCGGTTGGTGGTCAGCAGATCTTTTTCCACAATCCGGATAGTGACCGGCTCGGCCCAGGCGGCCTGGCATAACAGCAGGCCGCAGGCGATTGCTGTGAATAATTTCATCGTCATCGCTCCTGTTAACCCTTCACCGCGCCGGACATGGTCCCTTTGGTGAAGAAGCGCAAAATAATCGGGTAGATGGCAATCAGCGGGGCGATGGTTAAGGTGATCATCCCGGCTTTCAGCGCCTTGATGCTGATCTGGCTGGCATTGGTGTAGTTCGACATGCTTTCGACGCCTACCATCGCCAGCTTATCGCCCTCGACGACAAACTGGCGCAACACCACCTGCAACGGCCATTTGTCCGGGTCGTTGAGGTACACCATGGCGCGGAAAAACTCGTTCCAGTGCAGCACCATGTAAAATAACGTGATCATGGCAATGGACGATTTGGCGACCGGCATAATGACGTACCACAGCGTCTGGAACGGGTTCGCGCCATCGAGTTCGGCGGCTTCCAGCAGCTCCTCCGGGATCTCTTCGAACAGGCGAACCAGAATAATCAGGTACCAGGCGAAGACGGCGCGATACAGGATGACGGACCAGTAGCTGTTCAGTAGCCCCAGCTTTTTCATCACCAGAAAATCGGGGATGATGCCCGGCTCAAAGACGATGGTGAACAGGACAAACATAAACAGCCAGCGGCGTCCCGGCAGGCGTTTTTGCGCCAGCGCCCAGGCCAGCAGCACGGTGAAAACTACGTTGATGATGGTGCCCACCACGGTAATCAGCATCGCATTGCCAAACCCGCGCAGCACGGCTTCGTTGGTCAGCAGCAGCTTCCAGACGTCCAGCGAAAAGCCCTGCGGAATAATTTCCAGGCCGCTCATGCCGGGCACGTTTGCCGGGCTGGAGAAGGATATCGCCACCAGGTTGAGGATCGGTTGTAGCGTCACGACAACCAGCAGCATCAGTACCGAGAGAATGAGCACGTATTCGATGCGCTCAAAAGGGGTGCTTCGTGATGAGATGCGCATTACCAGACTCCTTTACCCGTCAGGCGTTTTGAAACGTTATGTGCCAGCACGATAAGGACCATGCCGATCACGCCTTTGAATAACCCTGCGGCGGTCGCCAGCGAGAACTCCCCGGTGCGCAGGCCCATGCGGTAGACGTAGGTGTCGATGATGTCTATCTGACCGTTCACCACGTCGTTGGTCATGTTGAAGACCTGATCAAAACCCTGGCTCAGGAACAGCCCGACGTTGAGGATAAACAGCGTGGCGATGGTCGGGGTGATAGCGGGCAGGGTGATGTGCCAGATTTTGCGCCAGCGCCCGGCACCATCCATTTCCGCCGCTTCATACAGCTGTGGATCGATGGCGAGGATCGCCGCGATGTAAAGTAATGAATCCCAGCCCGCGCTGCGCCACATTTCAGTGAACACCAGTACCCAGCGGATAGAGCCGCTGTCGGTCATAAAGGGGATCGGATCGTAGCCCATCGATTTAATGATGTCGTTAACCGCGCCATCAACCGGCGAGAGCGTGGCAATCGCGATACTGGCGATCACCACCCAGGAAAGATAATGCGGCAGATAAATCACCGACTGGACAAATTTACGGTAACCGGATGAGCGCTCTTCATTGAGCAAGAGCGCCACGATAATGGGAACCGGAAAAATAAAAATCAGCTTCATTGCGCCGATAATCACGGTGTTCTGTATCACCTGCCAGAAAACAGGGGATGACATCAGCGTGGCAAAATACTGCATCCCGACCCAGATATTCGGCGGGATAATACGGTACTGCTCAAACGCAATTTTGGTTTCCCAAATGGGTAAATAGTGCCAGATAAAAAAATAGATAACTCCAGGCAGGGCCATCACGTAGAACGGCCACCACCGGCGTAACGTCTGGCGGCAACGTGCCATGCGGGATAGTGTTTGCTGGTGAGGCATGTTATTTACCTGCGGTATCGCGCCGCCGGGTTTAGATTCTGTCAGGGCTTTCATCGGACATACTCCCATTACTGAAATGGTTGTCGTGAATATAATCTGTGTTTGCAGAAATATGCGTGCGTTAAATTTTCTCGGTGAGAATTTTTTTATCGTTATATTGCGCGAGGCGGGTCAGGACATCTTTATATTCAGGCATATTTGATGCGCCTTCTTTTTCGACGGCCAAAGAGGCGAAAGCACAGGCAAATTTTGCTGCCTGAATAATGGATTCCCCTTTCGCCATCGCGGCGGCGAATGCGCCGTTGAAGGCATCGCCAGCACCGGTGGTATCCACACATACGGCTTTCAGCGCCGGGATATGAATGAATTGCTCACCGTCATAAATAAGCGCGCCTTTCGCTCCCATGGTGATGATGACGTGACCTACCCCTTTCGCTTTAATGGCTCTGGCGGCTTCCTTCGCGCTGGCAAGATCCACAATATGAATGCCGGACAGCAATGAGGCCTCAGTCTCGTTTGGGGTCAGAAAGTCCACGTTCTTCAGGCAGCTAACCACATCAGATGACCAGGGCGCCGGGTTTAACACCACCTTGATCCCGTTACGGCGGGCAATTTCTATTGCCCGAAAGGTAGCGGGGAGATTATTTTCCAGCTGGGTTAAAAAAATATCTGCGTTTTTCACTTCCGGGGTAATCGCTTCAACTTCATCGGCAGTAATGGACCTATTGGCCCCAGGGCTGATGGCAATCATATTTTCACCATCACTTTGACAAACATAAATAAGCGCGGTGCCGGTTTTCTGATCTTTATCCTGATAAAGCGTGAAGCTGTCGATAGCAGAAGATGAAAGATGTTCAAAGGCCATCTGACTAAACTGATCGTTACCCACTTTACCGACAAAATGGGTTTTAACATTGCATTTGCTTACGGCCAGCGCCTGATTTGCGCCTTTGCCGCCGGGGCCAATAATCGTATTTTCGGAAAAAATAGATTCTCCGCTTTGCGGGAAACGATCGACATTAGCAATAATATCAACGTTGAATGAACCCAGAATACAGACTTTACCTTTCATCTTTCGCCCTTTATGTCGGGATTTGATCGTTTTTCTTGACTGCGCGGAGTCAAAAAAATGAATGATATTGCTATCTAAATTATTGACTGATTGGGTATGAAAAATACGGCGTTTGATAATTGCCCCACCGTGGCATCGCTCAATGCCGCCTTCCTGCGCTAATAAGTTCAGGTCGCTGCGAATCGTTTCCCTGGTGACGTTAAATACTTTCGCAAGCTGATTCACCGTCGCCCGTTCGTACCTGTTAAGCCAGGTCAAAATTGCATAATGCCGTTCTTTATTGAGCATAAGGTCACCTCTGTGGTTATATTATTGTTTCCTTGTTGTTAATGTTTTGGTGTTGTTCACAGATCGTTCGACAAAACAAAAGAAAACGGAAATATATGAGGTGATAACTATTTAATATCAATTGGTTATGTTGATTGCGTGAAGGGAGATTGGGCTTTGATTTGCAGTGCGGGGATTTCAACGATGGCATGGGCCATGACGCAACGTTAGATTTTTCTCGGGCGCTTTAGCACGCAGAACATTGGTGTAGGTCTGGGGGGCTGTGGCTGATCCGGCATGAACCGGAATACCTGAACGTATAGCGATAATCGCCGGACTAAGTCGAATGGCTCGGACAACGACAGACACAAAAAAGCCCGCAGGGCTTGCGCCGTGCGGGCTTTCAGGACTTCATCGGATGACTCTGGTATTCACCGATGGAGAATTTTGGTGGAGCTGGCGGGAGTTGAACCCGCGTCCGAAATTTCTACATCCTCGGTACTACATGCTTAGTTTGTCTTTACATTCGCACGCCAGCTGCGGACAAACACGCCACTAACGAACTAGCCTGATTAGTTTTAACGCTTCAACCCCAGGCAGGGTTTCCACGCGATCTCTTTTGGGTTTGACCTCTCTTTGATCCCCGTCTTAAGAGCGGAAGCTAGGGAGAGAGGGCTCTTAGCAGGTTATTAAGCTGCTAAAGCGTAGTTTTCGTCGTTTGCGACTATTTTTTTGCGGCTTTTAACGAGGCAAACCGCCCCTCGGCATGCACCTTGGGTTTCGCAAATCCCGTCGAATCCAGAATCAGCCCCAATAGTGTTGAACTCAGTATACCAGATTTTACTTCCTCGACACCAGCCCGAAACGCTAACTTATTGAATAGTACAATAAGTGCGCAGAATCAACGTCCTGCGTTTTTCATGATACGTGCTTTGTCGAGCTGCCACTCGCGTGCTTTCAGGTCAGTACGTTTGTCGTGCTGTTTCTTACCTTTCGCCACGCCGATTTTCACTTTGCACCAGGCATTTTTCCAGTACAAAGAGAGCGCCACCACGGTGAAGCCTTCGCGGTTGATGCGTCCGTAGAGGGATTCCAGTTCGCGCTTGTTCAGCAGCAGCTTACGGGTGCGGGTAGGATCGCAGACGTAATGTGAAGAGGCGACGGTCAGCGGCGTAAAGTTCGCGCCGAACAGGAAGGCCTCACCGTCTTTCAGGATCACGTAGCTGTCGCCGATATTGGCTTTCCCGGCACGCAGCGATTTTACTTCCCAGCCCTGCAACGCAAGGCCGGCCTCGAATTCTTCTTCGATGAAATACTCGTGGCGAGCACGCTTGTTAAGCGCAATGGTCGCCGAACCAGGTTTATGTGCTTTTTTCTTCGTCATAAGTGTCGTAAAGCCGTCGGTAATCTGATTTTAAAAAGTCACCTCATTGCGTCCTGTGAGGTCTAACGCGCTATCTTAGCACGAGATAAGGCTTAGCGTTTTTTTAACAGGTGATAAATGTTATTATTTGTCTGTTGTGTGACCATGGAAAATGCTATGCCTCAGATTAGCCGTACCGCGCTTGTTCCCTACAGCGCGGAACAAATGTATCAGTTAGTGAACGACGTTCAGTCGTATCCGGAATTTATTCCGGGATGCACCGGTAGCCGGGTGCTGGAATCCGGCCCGACGCAGATGACTGCGGCCGTGGATGTCTCCAAAGCGGGGATCAGCAAAACGTTCACCACGCGCAATACCCTGACGAGCAATCAGAGTATTTTGATGCATCTGGTGGATGGTCCGTTTAAAAAACTGATGGGGGGGTGGAAGTTTACGCCGCTGAGCGCTGACGCCTGCCGCATTGAGTTTCATCTGGATTTTGAATTTACCAATAAGCTGATCGAACTGGCGTTTGGCCGTATCTTTAAAGAGCTGGCCTCGAATATGGTTCAGGCGTTCACCACGCGCGCCAAAGAGGTTTACAGTGTCGCATAAGATTGCTGTTGAGGTGGTGTATGCGCTGCCGGAGAAGCAGTATTTGCAGCGCGTGACGCTTGAAGAGGGCGCCACCGTTGAGGCGGCTATCCGGGCCTCCGGCATCCTTGAACTTCGCCGTGATATTGACCTGGCGAAGAATAAAGTCGGCATTTATAGCCGTCCGGTAAAGCTTGCTGATACGCTGAAGGATGGCGATCGGGTTGAGATTTATCGCCCGCTGATTGCTGACCCGAAAGAGCTGCGCCGTCAGCGAGCGGAGAAATCGGGTAAGTAGCGCTTTCTCCCCCGGTGGCGCTTCGCTTACCGGGACTACGATTCTGCGTAAGAATTCAGATACAAAAAAGGTGCTCAATGAGCACCTTTTTGCGTTGCTGACGCCTGATTATTTGGTCAGGGCAGGCTTGTTGTCGATGTTGGTCAGCACGCCGGCACTGCTGAAGGTCAGCGTCAGGGTTTGCTGGGTCACATCTTCATGACCAGGCTGCTGGCGGAATACATAGAACCAGGTGTTTGTGCCGAACGGATCGGACATCATCGGGGTTCCCAGGGCATAAGCTACCTGCTGTTGTGTCATACCCACGCGGATTTTGGACACATCGTTAGGGGTAAGGTAGTTCCCCTGGTTGATATCAGGACGGTAAACCACTTTCTCCAGAGTGGAACAGCCTGCGGTCAACATCAGAAGAACCGCTGCGGCAGCGGTCAGCGTTTTACAGCGCATAGTGATTTGATTCCTTTTCGGGCCCGAGCAGTACGCGGCTCATATGTAATATGCCGATGATAATAGACCTTGCCCCACTTTGAAACCGGTCTGGCGGCGTTTTTGTTGTTCTGTATGACCCTGAGATCCCGAAAAAGTTTATGCCGCCAGCAGTTCTTTCGCATTCGCAAGCGTATTGCGGGTGACTTCACTGCCGCCGAGCAGGCGTGCCAGCTCCTGCAAGCGTGAGCGTTTATCCAGCGGCTTCATGTGCGTTTCCGTCATTTCGCCATCGGTTTCCTTGCTGACGATAAAGTGGTGATGACCACAACCGGCGACCTGCGGCAGGTGAGTCACACACATGACCTGCGTCGATTCACCTAACTGACGCAGCAGTTTGCCGACAACGGCCGCGGTCGGGCCGCTGATACCCACATCCACTTCATCGAAAATCAACGCCGGGGTTTCCATTTTACGGGCGGTAATCACCTGAATGGCCAGGGCGATACGCGACAGTTCACCGCCGGAAGCCACTTTCGAAATCGCCTGCAAAGGCTGGCCCGGGTTGGTGGTGACGCGGAATTCTACGCGATCTGCGCCTTCCGCCGTCAGGTGATTCTCTTCAAAGCGAACATCTATGGTGAACACCCCATGCGGCATCGCCAGCGTATGCATGCTGTCGGTAATGTGCTGGCTAAGCTCCAGCGCATAGTGTTGCCGCACGTCATGCAGCCGTTTCGCCGTTTCCAGCGCCTGCTGATGATGCAGATTAACCGCCAGAGACAAGGTTTCAAGGGAATCGGCCTGATCGTCCAGCTGCTGCTGTTCCTCCAGCAGAGACTGATAGTAATTCGGCAGCTCTTCCGGGGTTACGTGATGCTTACGCGCCAGTGAAATCTGACGGGATATGCGTTGCTCAAGCTCGAACAGACGGTTCGGGTCGAGATCCAGACGTTCACAGTAGTGGCGCAGTTCATCCCCGGCTTCTGAAATCTGAATCGCGGCCTCTTCCAGCATTTCCAGTACGCCAGAAAGCTTATTGTCCATGCCGGTCAGTTCGGTCACAAGCTGACGCACGTTATACAGCTGGCTCTGCAAATTCACGTCTTCGCCATCCGCCAGCATATTAAGGGCAGTCTGGCTGGTGGAAAGCAGCTGACCGCTGTTGGCCAGACGCTTGTACTCTTCGTCGATTTGCTCAAATTCACCCGCCTGCGGGTTAAATTCGTTCAGCTCTTTCAGCTGATATTCCAGCAGCTCGGCGCGCGCGGTACGCTCCTGGCTTTGCTGCTGATGCTGCGCAAGTTCGCGGCAGCTTTGATGCCACTGACGATAGTGCTCCGCCATGAGTTGAGTAAGCGCGTACTCACCTGCGTAGCCATCAAGCAGGGCTTTCTGTTGTTCGGGTTTGATTAACTGCTGGTGCGCATGCTGACCATGGATCTGGATGAGCAGCTGGCCCAGCTCGCGAAGCTGGGAAAGGGGAACCGCTGTACCATTGATAAAACCGCGGGAGCGGCCATCGCTGCTGATGACGCGGCGAAGTAAACACTCACGTCCGTCTTCGAGCTGGTTCGCTTCCAGCCAGCGCAGGGCGGCAGGTGTGTCTTTCAACGAGAAGCGGGCGCAGAGATCGGCACGGGCGGCGCCTGTGCGCACCATATCCCCCTCAGCACGACCGCCGAGGCACAAGCCGAGGGCATCAATGGCAATGGATTTACCTGCACCGGTTTCACCGGTAATCGCCGTCATTCCGCTATGGAAGTCGATCTCAAGCTCACGAACAATGGCAAAGTTGCTGATGGTCAGTTGTGCCAGCATAATTGTTTTCCTGTATGAAAAACCATAACTGTGTTTGTATACAGTATAAACTGGTTTTATATACAGTAAAGTGCTGGATGCAAAATCAGAACAATTTTTTTGACCAGCCGAGCTTGGAGCTTAATGTGTTGAAATAGCTGTAATCTTTCGGGTGAATCAGGTTCAGATGGTAATCGCAGCGGCGAATGAGGACATCTTCACCTTCCTGAATGGGGAGCGCAATCTGACTGTCGCAGCTGATCTCCAGGTCGTTACGGCGATGGGAAAAACGCAGGCGGATGGTGCTGTCGCCGTTGATCACCAGCGGACGCGCCGAGAGCGTATGCGGGAACATCGGCACCAGGGTAATGGCATCCAGCGATGGCGTCAGGATTGGGCCTCCGGCTGAAAGCGAGTAGGCAGTTGACCCCGTCGGGGTTGAAATAATCAGCCCGTCAGAACGCTGCGAGAAAGCGAAGATTTCGTCGATATAGACTTCGAACTCGATCATGTGCGCCACTTTACCGGGATGGAGAACCACCTCGTTAATGGCGGTGCTGATGCGCTTCTGGCAGTCCTGCTGACACACCTGGGCTTCCAGTAAAAACCGTTTTTCACTGATATAGTGGCCTTCCAGCACGTCCGCCAGCTGCTGCTGCGCATTGTCCGGGTCGAGGTCGGTCAGGAAACCGAGATTGCCACGGTTAATACCAATAACCTTAATATCATAGCGAGCCAGCGTTCGCGCCGCGCCCAGCATATTGCCGTCGCCACCGACCACCACGGCGAGATCCGCCTGCTGGCCAATTTCCGCCAGCGTGCCGGTTCTGACGCTTTTAAGCTGCAACTCCTGGGCGATCTGCTGCTCGACCATCACTTCATAGCCTTTACCACACAGCCAGCGATACAACATTTCATGTGTCGTCAATGCGGTAGGGTGACGCGGATGGCCGACGATCCCAATACACCTGAAATGATTATTCATTTTCTGGAGGTCCTTGTGCCTGATGAATGATGACAATCTGCCTTGTTCCCTTGAATCCAGGAAACTGATCCCCATAATAAGCGAAGTTAGCGAGATGAATGCAGAAAAACGCGGAGAAATTCATGAGTAGTAAAGAACAGAAAACGCCTGAGGGGCAAGCCCCTGAAGAAATTATCACGGAACAGCACGATGAAGTTGAGGCAGTAGAGCCAGACACGTCTGCTGAGCAGGTGGACCCGCGCGATGAAAAAATTGCCAACCTGGAAGCTCAGTTGGTAGAAGCGCAGAATCGCGAACGCGATGGCGTACTGCGTATCAAAGCGGAAATGGAAAACCTGCGCCGTCGTACCGAGCTGGACGTTGAAAAGGCGCACAAATTTGCGCTGGAGAAATTCGTCAACGAACTGCTTCCGGTGATCGACAGCCTGGATCGCGCGCTGGAAGTGGCGGATAAAGCTAACCCGGATAACGCGGCGATGATTGAAGGCATTGAGCTGACGCTGAAATCCATGCTGGATGTGGTGCGTAAGTTCGGTGTTGAAGTGATTGCCGATACGGATGTACCGCTGGATCCAAACGTTCACCAGGCCATTGCGATGGTGGAATCCGAAGACGTTGCCGCGGGTAACGTGCTGGGCGTGATGCAGAAAGGGTATACCCTGAACGGTCGTACTATTCGCGCTGCGATGGTGACCGTGGCGAAAGCGAAAGCATAACGTGCTGCCTGTAGTGCCGGGTGGCGGCGTTCGCCTTACCCGGCCTACATTTTATTCGGCGATACTTTCGCGTAAAGGTTTAACGGGCAGGACCTTCACCTGCTTAATCATGTTGTCCTGAACGTCCAGAATATCAATATCATACTGTTCAATGCGCACGCGCGTGCCTGCCGCCGGGATCTCTTCCAGCGCTTCCAGGATCATTCCGTTCATCGTCCGCGCTTCGTCTTCCGGCAAATGCCAGTTGAACGCTTTATTGATTTCACGAATGTTTGCGCTGCCGTCGATAAGCACTGACCCGTCGTTTTGCGGGGTGACTTCTTCCGCAAGGGAAGGCGACATTGACGTGGTAAAGTCCCCGACAATCTCTTCCAGAATATCTTCGACCGTCACCAGCCCCTGTATATCGCCGTATTCATCCACCACCAGGCCGACTTTCTTCTTGTTTCGCTGGAACTTCACCAGTTGCGTGCTGAGTGGGGTGCCTTCCGGCACGTAGTAAATTTCGTCGGCGGCGCGCAGCATCACCTCTTTGGTGAACTCGTTTTTCTCAGTCATCAGACGATAGGCCTCGCGCACGCGCAGCATGCTGATGGCATCGTCGAGGGAATCGCGATAGAGGACGATACGCCCGTGCGGGGAGTGCGTCAGCTGGCGGACAATGGCCTTCCAGTCGTCGTTGATATCAATCCCGACGATTTCATTGCGCGGCACCATGATGTCGTCAACGCTGACCTTTTCCAGATCCAGCACCGACAGGAGCATGTCCTGATTGCGGCGGGAGATCTGCGAGCGGGATTCATTCACGATGGTACGCAGTTCGTCTTTGCTGAGCGCGCTACTGATGGTGACGTCTGCCTTTATACCGACCATGCGCATCAGCACCCGTGTCACCATATTCAGCAGCCAGACCAACGGCATCATCAGAATAAGCAGCGGTGCTAACAGGAAGCTGCTCGGGTAGGCGACTTTTTCCGGGTAAAGCGCGGCGATGGTTTTGGGCAGCACTTCCGCAAACACCAGCACCACAAACGTGAGCACACCTGTGGCAATCGCCACGCCTGCGTTGCCGTATAGACGCATCCCGACGATGGTGCCCAGTGCAGAGGCGAGAATATTGACCAGGTTGTTACCGATAAGCACCAGGCTAATCAGCCGGTCCGGCTTACGCAGAAGCTTTTCGACACGACGCGCGGCACGGTTACCCTGCTTGGCGCGATGGCGTAACCGGTAGCGGTTCAGCGTCATCATGCCGGTTTCAGAGCCAGAGAAATAAGCGGAGATGACCACCATGATGACCAGAATGACGATCAGCGTGGTGGTAGAGATGTGTTCCAGGGGGAACTCCTTTTGTTACTTAGCCAGCAAATTGCTGTATGAAGCGGCTACCAAAATAGGCAAGCGTGAGAATGCCCGCACCCGCTACGTTGAACCAGACCACGCGACGACCGCGCCAGCCTTCATGATAATGGCCCCATAACAGGACAATATAGACAAACCACGCGATGATGGAGAGGACCGCTTTATCGATATTCTCCACGCTGAACAGGTTCTTCATATAAAACAAGCCCGTGCACAGCGTCAGCGTCAGCAGAACCACACCGACCTGGGTGATGTGGAACATCTTACGCTCAATCACCATCAGCGGCGGCATTTCGTGGTTAAACGCCAGCTTTTTATTTTTCAGCTGGTAGTCAATCCAGGCGAGTTGCATGGCGTAAAGGGCGGCGATGATCAGCGTCGCGTAGGAGAACAGCGACAGGCCAATATGCACCAGCATCCCCGGCGTGGCTTCCAGGTGAGTAATAAACTCATTGGGCATGAACGTGGCTAACGCCAGGTTGATCAGCGCAAAGGCGTAGACTATCGGCAGCAGCAGCCAGCCACGGTTTTTAGACGCGACAATGGTCATGACCGTACAGATCATCAGGCTGACCAGCGAGCCGACGTTCAGTACGCTCAGATTCTGCACGCTGCCGTCGCCGGGAATGATGCGTGATTCCAGCGCAAACGCATGGCTAATCAGTGCGATCACTGCCGAAAGAATAGCCATGCGCCGCCAGCCGCTGTTTTTTTGCAGCAGGCCAGGAATGATCAGCGCGAGGCTGACAGAGTAGGCAACAAGGGCGATCAGTGCGAAAACAGGCATATAGGCGTCGACAGTTGTCTTAATAAGAAAGAGAAGCAGTATAACGTTACGTGACGCCTGCTCCAACCGTTGCATAACAACAAAGGCGCCTTCATGTTATACTCCGGCAAAATTCTGTGTATGTGTCGCCCAGGCGACCTAACGTTTCTACCCCAGGCGAGAGACAATGTTTGATAATTTAACCGATCGTTTGTCGCGCACGCTGCGCAACATCAGCGGCCGTGGACGCCTCACCGAAGAGAACATCAAGGAAACGCTGCGCGAAGTGCGCATGGCGCTGCTGGAAGCAGACGTCGCGTTGCCGGTCGTACGTGATTTTATCAACCGCGTGAAAGAGAAAGCGGTTGGCCATGAAGTGAACAAGAGCCTGACTCCGGGTCAGGAGTTCGTCAAAATCGTCCGTAACGAACTGGTTTCGGCGATGGGTGAAGAGAACCAGGTGCTAAACCTGGCGGCTCAGCCGCCGGCCGTCGTGCTGATGGCGGGTCTGCAAGGTGCGGGTAAAACTACCAGCGTCGGTAAGCTGGGGAAATTCCTGCGCGAAAAGCACAAGAAAAAGGTGCTGGTGGTGTCGGCGGACGTGTATCGCCCGGCGGCGATCAAACAGCTGGAAACGTTGGCCGAGCAGGTTGGCGTAGACTTCTTCCCGTCCGACGTGGCGCAGAAGCCTGTCGATATCGTTAACGCGGCGCTGAAAGAGGCGAAGCTGAAATTCTACGACGTGCTGCTGGTGGATACCGCCGGTCGTCTGCACGTTGACGAAGCGATGATGGACGAAATCAAGCAGGTGCATGCCTCTATCAATCCGGTAGAGACCCTGTTTGTTGTTGACGCCATGACCGGTCAGGATGCAGCGAACACCGCAAAAGCGTTTAACGAAGCCCTGCCGTTAACCGGCGTGGTGCTGACCAAAGTCGACGGCGATGCCCGCGGCGGTGCGGCGCTCTCTATTCGTCATATCACCGGTAAGCCAATCAAGTTCCTCGGCGTGGGCGAGAAAACCGAAGCGCTGGAGCCGTTCCATCCGGATCGTATTGCCTCCCGTATCCTCGGCATGGGCGACGTGCTGTCGCTGATCGAAGATATTGAAAGCAAGGTTGACCGCGCGCAGGCGGAAAAACTCGCCAGCAAGCTGAAAAAAGGCGACGGTTTCGATCTGACCGACTTCCTTGAGCAGCTGCGTCAGATGAAAAACATGGGCGGCATGGCAAGCCTGATGGGCAAACTGCCAGGCATGGGCCAGATCCCGGACAACGTCAAATCCCAGATGGATGACAAAGTGCTGGTGCGTATGGAGGCCATCATCAACTCGATGACGCTGAAAGAGCGCGCGAAGCCAGAAATCATCAAAGGTTCCCGTAAACGCCGTATCGCAGCCGGTTGCGGCATGCAGGTGCAGGACGTTAACCGCCTTCTGAAACAGTTCGACGACATGCAGCGCATGATGAAGAAAATGAAGAAAGGCGGCATGGCGAAGATGATGCGCGGCATGAAAGGCATGATGCCTCCCGGTTTTCCTGGGCGTTAATCGCTTTTGAGATTGCTTTTTGCCCGAAAATGAGTAAAATTTTCGGGCTTTTAATATGACACCCGGGCTCCGTTCCTCGATGGGGCCCGGTTGTTTTATTCACACAAGAGGATGTTATGGTAACTATTCGTTTAGCTCGTCACGGCGCTAAAAAGCGTCCGTTCTACCAGGTTGTTGTGACTGACAGCCGTAATGCACGCAACGGTCGCTTCATCGAGCGCGTTGGTTTCTTCAACCCACTGGCCGCTGGCGCAGAAGAAGAAACCCGTCTGGATCTGGATCGTATCGCTCACTGGGTTGGCCAGGGCGCTACTGTTTCCGATCGCGTTGCTACGCTGATCAAAGCAGCAAACAAAGCAGCTTAATCTGTCACGGTGGTCATGATGAGCAATAAAGCACCTGTTGAACCGATCGTATTGGGAAAAATGGGTTCTTGCTACGGTATCCGTGGTTGGCTCAGAGTGTTTTCCTCCACTGAAGACGCTGATAGCATTTTTAATTACCAGCCCTGGTTTATCCAGAAAGCCGGTAAGTGGGAAGAGGTCGAGCTGGAAAGCTGGCGTCACCACAATCAGGACATCATCATCAAGCTGAAAGGCATTGACGATCGTGATGCCGCGAATGCGCTGACTAATTGTGAAATTGTTGTGGATTCGTCGCAGTTGCCACAGCTGGAAGAGGGTGACTACTACTGGAAAGACCTTATGGGTTGCCAGGTAGTGACCACTGAAGGCTACAGCCTGGGGAAAGTCATCGACATGATGGAAACCGGGTCAAATGACGTTCTCGTCATTAAGGCAAACCTGAAAGATGCATTTGGCATCAAGGAGCGGTTGGTTCCGTTCCTCGATGGACAGGTTATCAAGAAAGTCGATCTCACTACTCAAACCATTGAAGTAGATTGGGATCCTGGTTTTTAAATTCTCCGGATAAACGGTAAAAGACGGCGCTATGTGGATTGGCATAATTAGCCTGTTTCCTGAAATGTTCCGCGCGATTACCGATTACGGGGTAACTGGCCGGGCAGTAAAGAATGGCCTGCTGAGCATCCAGAGCTGGAGTCCTCGTGACTTCACGCACGACCGGCACCGTACCGTGGACGATCGTCCTTACGGCGGCGGACCGGGGATGTTGATGATGGTGCAACCCTTACGGGATGCCATTCACACAGCAAAAGCCGCGGCAGGTGAAGGCGCGAAGGTGATTTATCTGTCACCTCAGGGACGCAAGCTTGATCAAGCGGGCGTGAGCGAACTGGCGACGAATCAAAAGCTGATTTTGGTCTGTGGTCGCTACGAAGGGATAGATGAGCGCGTAATTCAAACCGAGATTGACGAAGAATGGTCTATCGGCGATTACGTTCTCAGCGGTGGTGAGTTACCGGCAATGACGCTGATTGACTCCGTCGCCCGGTTTATTCCGGGGGTTCTGGGCCATGAAGCTTCGGCAACGGAAGATTCCTTTGCCGATGGGTTGCTGGACTGTCCACACTATACTCGTCCTGAAGTGTTAGAAGGGATGGAAGTCCCGGCAGTGTTACTGTCTGGAAACCATGCCGAGATACGTCGCTGGCGTTTGAAGCAGTCGCTGGGCCGAACCTGGCTTAGAAGACCTGAACTTCTGGAAAACCTGGCTCTGACTGAAGAGCAAGCAAAGTTGCTGGCCGAGTTCAAAACTGAACACGTGCACCAGCAGCATGAACATGATGGGAATGCGTAATACGCACCCGAATATCAGTTTACCCAGGATAAGAGATTAAATTATGAGCAACATTATTAAGCAACTTGAACAAGAGCAGATGAAGCAGGACGTACCTTCCTTCCGTCCAGGTGACACCGTGGAAGTGAAAGTATGGGTTGTTGAAGGTTCCAAAAAACGTCTGCAGGCATTCGAGGGCGTGGTTATCGCTATTCGTAACCGCGGTCTGCACTCTGCATTCACTGTTCGTAAAATTTCCAACGGCGAAGGCGTTGAGCGTGTCTTCCAGACTCACTCTCCGGTAGTTGACAGCATTGCTGTTAAACGTCGTGGTGCTGTACGTAAAGCTAAACTGTACTACCTGCGTGAGCGTACTGGTAAGTCTGCTCGTATTAAAGAGCGTCTGAACTAAGATTCGCTTAAGCGACATCCTGTTAGAAAGGGCTGGCCGAAAGGCTGGCCCTTTTTTTATCCCATCGCACCTCTCGCGTTAACCCTTCCGTCATAAATCATTTACAATGTTCGCCTCTTGGGTGGAGGATAAGTGGATAACGTACTGCATCAGCGTAACTGGAAACGCGCAGCGGCATTGACCGCGCTGTTTGCGATCCTGCTGATCGTCGTGGCGCCGCTGATCTCCGTCTCGCTGCAAAAAGATCCCATGAGCGCCATGCCGGGTATGCACCATGACATGAGCATGATGTCGATGGACGAGCATCATAGTGATATGCCGCATTCTATGCCAGTTGACCATGCTGAAGCATGCGGCTACTGCGTGCTGTTAGCGCATGTGCCGGGCGTGATGCTGGCGCTTATCGTTCTGCTCAGCGTGGTGTTGCAGCGGCTGCGCGTGAAACCGCCTCGTCAGGCGGTCAGCCACTGGCACTTTTTCCCCTGGCTTTACCCCGATACCCGCGCGCCGCCGCGTCGGTCTGCTTTCTCCCTTTAAAACAAAATCACTCTCTTTTTGCCTTAAAAAGGAAAAGTATGACTACCTGCACTCCGCGCGCGGCATGGGGAAACCTGCTGCGTCGCCTCCATTTCTATATCGGTCTGTTTGTCGGTCCGTTTATCTTCTTCGCAGCGCTGACCGGAACGCTGTATGTCGCCACGCCGCAGCTTGAAAAGGCGCTGTACCATCATGCACTCCACACGGATGCCGTGGGTGAGGCGCAGCCTCTTGCTGAACAAATTGCCGTGGCGGAAAAGGCCGTGGGTTCAGCGCTGCGTTTACATGCTGTACGTCCGGGGCTGGAAGAGGGCGAAACGACCCGCGTGATGTTTGCCGACCCGGCGCTGGGTCCCTCCGAGCATCGGGCTATTTTTATTGATCCCACCAGCCTTGAGATTCGAGGGGATATGACCGTGTACGGCACCAGCGGGATTTTACCGCTGCGTCAGACTATCGATTATCTGCATACCTCGCTGATGCTGGGCAACATCGGGCGCCTCTATAGCGAGTTAGCCGCCTCGTGGATGTGGGTTGCTGCCCTGGGCGGGATCGCGCTGTGGTTCTACACCCGACCGAAGCGCCGTATTAACAATCGTTTCCAGAATCGTCGTCGCCTGCATGTGATCTTAGGCTGGACGTTACTGGCGGGAATGCTGCTGTTCTCAGTCACCGGGTTAACCTGGTCACAATGGGCCGGTGGCAACGTCGATAAGCTGCGTGCAGAGATGAACTGGCTGACGCCGCAGGTAAATACCACCCTTTCCGGTGCGCCGGAAATGAGGGATGAACACGCCGAACATCGTGGTCATCACGGGGGAATGACGATGCCTGAAATGCCAGTCAAACTGTCGCTTTTTGACAACGTATTGCAGGTCGCCCGCCAGTCAGGGATTGATGCGAACAACGTTGAGATCCGTCCGGCAAGCAGGGTCGACCAGGCCTGGACGGTGACGGAAATCGATCGCCGCTGGCCAACGCAGGTTGATGCCGTTGCCGTGGATCCCCACTCACTGAAGGTGCTGGACAGCACTCGCTTCGGGGATTTCCCGCTGATGGCTAAACTCACCCGCTGGGGCGTGGATTTCCATATGGGGATCCTGTTTGGTCTGGCAAATCAGCTGCTGCTCATCGCGTTTGGCGTTGCGCTGTGTGTGTTAATTATCTGGGGATACCGGATGTGGTGGATGCGTCGCCCTGCAACGTCAGCCGCGAATCCGGTACAGACGCTCTGCCAAAGCTGGCTGGCATTGCCGCTGTGGGGAAGGGGAATGACGTTCCTGATAAGCCTCCTGCTGGGGCTGGCGTTGCCGGTAATGGGCGTCAGTCTGGCGGTCTTTATTGTGATTGACTGGCTGCGCTGGCGAGCAGGTTCAGGCGTGTCGCTCGCCGGAACAGCCGTTAAATAGCCTTAAGGCGTGCTGATGACTACCGCAACCCGGCGGTTTTCAGCTCGCCCCTGCGCAGTGCGGTTGCTGCTGATAGGGTATTTTTTGCCTAAGCCCCGCGTAGTGAGATTGCTGCGCGGGATATTCGCGCCCTTCGCCCAGGCATCCGCCACAACATTGGCACGTTTTAACGAAAGCGCTTCGTTGTAGCTCTCTTCGCCATAGTTATCCGTATGGCCATCCATCCTGGCGTGGTTCAGACCGGTTGCCGCCAGGCGTGAGGCCATAGTCTGGATCTGCGTTTCACTTTCCGGGCGCAGCCTGGCGTCATTTTTATCAAACAGGATCTTATCCGACAGGCCCAGAGACCAGTCGCCATTCAGTTCGTTAAAGCCGTAGGATTTCATGGCCGCAATTTGCTCTGGCGTGAATTTCCCTTCAGGGGATGACTGGCATCCGGACATTACCAGTGATGCCAGTATTAACGGCGCAAAGTATCGCTTTAACATATCGTCTTCCTTTCAGGATATTGTTTTCGAACGCTGGTTTTTGACCAGATACATATTGCGATCGGCTTGCTCCAGTAATGCTTCAACGGAGGCATTTTCCCACGCCAGAGCAAAGCCAATGCTGAGGGACATTGATGCTGTGTGCCCGTTATGCAGATCAAACGGACGGATAAATTGCTGCGACAGAGCAGCGCAAATAAATTCGACCTCACGTGCGGTGTGGACGCCGTAAAGGATCATGGCAAATTCATCGCCGCCAAGACGGTAAGACTGATGACGTTTTTCGCCAAACTCGACCATCCTTTTGGCGGCTTCGATCAGTACGCAGTCACCCGCGGCATGACCCCAGGTGTCATTGATAACCTTAAAGTTATCACCGTCCAGGAAGAGCAGGGCAGAATTGGTTTTTGCTGAAGCGTCGTTCATTAATGCCGCAATGTTGTTGCGAAACGCGGCGCGGTTTGCAAGCCCCGTGAGCGGATCGTGCATGGCGGTACGCAACAGTTGAGCGTTTTTCGCCTGTAGCTTGAGCTGCCACTCTTCCATTTCATCCAGCAGGCTGTTGAAGTCTTCACCAAACTGGTGGAACTCTTCAATGCGGCCTTCCGTTACCCGGCGAGAGAAGTTGCGGTTAGTGCGAACGTCATGCACAACGTCAGTGATGTTTTGCATTTCAACAACCATGCCATGATGTAGCGAGCGAGTGATGGTCAATGCGACGGCAGAGGCAAAAAGAATGCAGCCGGTGAGGACCGCAAATGAGAGCCAGATAAAGTGGCTAATCAGGCTGTCTCGCGCGGTCAGACGAATTTCGCCAATCACATTGCCGTTATGTATGATGGGCTGTGCGACAGGAACAGGGAACAACCACCGGTTGACCAGCGCGCCCAGCGTGTCGGTATTATCCGCCGGGTTCCATGACCACCAGGCAAACCGTTTATGATGTGCGTTAAGCACTTCCGCCACGGCGAACTGCCCCTGCTTGCCGAGGGTCGCCAGCGTTTCATTTGCCGCCACGGCATCGTTGAACACCAGAGAGGCTTCAAGGCTGTGGCTCATGGTGGCGCCGGTAAGTTCGAGGTTTTTTTGCGCGTATTGCTTTAATGTCACCACGGAAGCGAAACACAGCAGCAACCATATAAACGTCATCGTTATAATGACGCTTATCATGCTGATTCGTCGCAACGTTCTTTTAAACGTCGGACGCGGTGTTGGTGCGACTTCCTTATTCATGCTTCTTATTCCGTGCGAGCATTAATACATCCGGATTGACTCTTACGCCACTGCGCGCCAGCGCATCCAGATTTACGGAAAACCTGACGAGGTTGTGCTCTATTATCAGACAAAATGCGCTGCCAATAACGCATTCAGGATTTTGTTCTGACATTAATAGCAACGCCTGGCCCTGATATTGATTTATTATTTCCTGTTGTTTTGCCGGCGACTCGCTCCCGAAATAGAGGGCATCACACCTTGCTGCGAGTGCTTCCCGATCGCTATGCACAATGACAGGACTATAGGGCAACGGGTTGTGTTCATCTTCACTGCTGAGCGCCTGTCTGTAATGGGAAGAGGCATAAATACAGAGCTTAGGCTGGCCGGACAGTGCTGGCCATCGGGTGTAGCTCACAATGCCAGAAACAATCGAACGTACTGATTTATCCGTTTCCGTGAACGAGCCTGCCGTTGCAGGGGCTACTAAAATGAACAGTATTAGCACCAGGGGGAGTCGGAGCAAAGCGATCAAGATTGCATTTCTCATCAGAATCCGCCAAACCGCCCCGGAAATAGATGTCCTTAAGAATTGTCGGCAGAATACCATTGTTTATCAAAGCCGTCATTATGTCAGAAATATCCCTGTTTTGACCTAAGCTAAATCTTACAGTGAGCTATATTCAGAGGAATTAAGGCAGGCTCAATTAAGCCTGCTGGAACGCATACTTTCATCCAATCCTTGTTGCCAGGATTCATGCAGTTTTACTGCATTTTCAGTTGCATCGCAGCTGGCAGGAAATGATTTGCCCGCTAATCCCCAGGCGTGAATAAAGCCCTCTTCGCATATTTTTTTCTGTCCGTTAGCGTAGCCACGAAGATATTTCGCTCGATCAACCTGAGGGTCATTAAAACTATCGGCCAGAGCCTGGTTATCTTTAACCGGAACACCATTCATAGCGTCTTCTTTACCGGCCGTGAACCAGTCCGGGCTGGTCCAGTCAGGCTGAAAAGTATAAGGATTGATCTTGCAACCCGACAAAATCAGCGACAACAACATAAAAATAATTGAACGCATGGCTATTCTCCTTTTTGTGAGCATAGCCTGACTTACAGGCGTGCGTGTGTAATTTTAACTTTACGATTTTAGGCCATGACTTTTGCAATTAAAGGGTTGATGTAAAGTAATGTGTACGTATTTTGGATTGAAATCTTTACTTAATGTGATATCGTTGTGTCACCTCTTCGAGGAAAACCACTATCGCAAACGAGTTTGACAGGATCGCAATCATGCAAAAAGACGCGCTGAACAACGTACATATCACTGACGAACAGGTGTTAATCACCCCGGATCAACTGAAGGCGGAATTCCCGCTGAGCGTCGCGCAGGAAGCTCAGATTGAGCACTCGCGCCAGACCATTTCTGACATTATCGCTGGCCGCGATCCGCGCCTGCTGGTGGTATGTGGTCCTTGCTCTATTCACGATCCTGAAACCGCCATTGAGTACGCTCGTCGATTTAAAGCATTAGCGGAGGAGGTCAGCGATAGCCTCTATCTGGTGATGCGCGTCTATTTTGAGAAGCCACGTACGACCGTTGGCTGGAAAGGGTTGATCAACGATCCGCACATGGATGGCTCGTTTGATGTGGAAGCCGGCCTGAAGATTGCGCGTCGCCTGCTGGTAGAGCTGGTCAGCATGGGGCTGCCGCTGGCAACCGAGGCGCTGGATCCGAACAGCCCGCAGTACCTCGGCGATCTGTTTAGCTGGTCTGCGATTGGGGCGCGCACCACCGAGTCACAAACCCACCGCGAGATGGCGTCTGGCCTGTCTATGCCGGTTGGTTTTAAAAACGGTACCGACGGCAGCCTGGCCACGGCGATTAACGCCATGCGCGCCGCCGCCATGCCCCATCGTTTTGTCGGGATCAACCAGGCGGGCCAGGTATGCCTGCTGCAAACGCAGGGCAACCCGGACGGGCATGTGATCCTGCGCGGTGGTAAAGCGCCAAACTACAGCCCGGCGGATGTCGCGCAGTGTGAAAAAGAGATGGAACAGGCGGGACTGCGTCCGGCGCTGATGGTAGATTGCAGTCATGGTAATTCGAATAAAGATTACCGTCGCCAGCCTGCGGTTGCAGAATCTGTGATTGCTCAGATTAAAGATGGCAACCGTTCAATTATCGGCCTGATGATTGAAAGTAATATTCATGAAGGCAATCAGTCATCGGAACAGCCGCGTAGCGCGATGAAGCCCGGCGTCTCGGTCACCGATGCCTGCATTAGCTGGGAAACCACCGATGCGCTGCTGCGTGAGATCCACAAAGATTTGAACGGCCAGCTGGCGACGCGTCTGGCATAAGAGGGTAGTTATGGTTGCTGAATTGACCGCATTACGCGATCAAATTGATGAAGTGGATAAGGCGTTGCTGGATCTTCTGGCGCGCCGCATGGCACTGGTTGCTGAGGTCGGCGAGGTTAAAAGTAAATACGGACTGCCGATTTACGTTCCGGAGCGTGAGGCCTCTATGCTCGCCTCCCGCCGTAAAGAGGCGCAGGCCCTGGGCGTATCACCTGATTTGATTGAGGACGTCCTGCGTCGCGTGATGCGGGAGTCCTATTCCAGCGAAAACGACAAGGGCTTCAAAACCCTCTGTCCGTCGCTGCGCCCGGTGGTTATCGTCGGTGGTGGCGGGCAGATGGGGCGTCTGTTTGAGAAAATGCTGACGCTTTCTGGCTATCAGGTGCGTATTCTGGAGAAAGAGGACTGGTCGCACGCGCCGGAGCTGATGAAAGACGCCGGAATGGTTATCGTCAGCGTGCCGATCCATGTGACGGAGCAAATAATCGCGAAACTTCCTCCGCTGCCGGAAGATTGCATACTGGTGGACCTGGCCTCCGTTAAAAATGGTCCGCTACAGGCAATGCTGGCGGCGCACACTGGCCCCGTGCTTGGGTTACACCCGATGTTTGGCCCGGACAGCGGAAGCCTGGCGAAGCAGGTAGTGGTTTACTGTGACGGACGGCAGCCGGAAGCCTACCAGTGGTTCCTGGAACAGATCCAGGTCTGGGGAGCACGTTTGCACCGCATTAGCGCGGTAGAGCATGACCAGAACATGGCGTTTATTCAGGCGCTGCGCCACTTTGCAACCTTCGCCTATGGGCTGCACCTGGCGGAAGAGAACGTTCAGCTTGAACAATTGCTGGCGCTTTCCTCGCCAATCTATCGTCTGGAGCTGGCGATGGTCGGGCGACTGTTTGCCCAGGATCCGCAGCTTTACGCCGACATCATTATGTCGTCTGAAAATAATCTGGCGCTGATCAAGCGCTATTATCAGCGTTTTGGCGAAGCGATCACCTTGCTGGAACACGGCGATAAACAAGCTTTTATCGACAGTTTCCGTAAAGTGGAGCACTGGTTCGGTGATTACGCCACGCGATTCCAGAGTGAAAGCCGCACGCTGTTGCGCCAGGCAAATGACAGTCGCCAGTAATGCGATGATGTATATACTGAAAGCCAGCATTGCTGGCTTTTTTCATTTTGGGGAACTGTCATGGCTGAACCGCAGCTGCTGTTGAACTATACCGGGCATCTGCCCGAATGCCCGACGTGGAGTGCAGAAGAGAAGGCGCTCTACTGGGCGGATATCCTGGAAGGGGAGATCCATCGGTACCATCTGCCCACCGCAGAGCTCTCGGTGCTCTCATTCCATGAAGAAGTTGGGTGTTTTGCCCTGCGTGAACGCGGCGGATTTATCGTCGCGATGCGAAACGCCATCTGGCTGACCGATAAGCACGGCCTGCTACAGCGTAAAGTTTGCGATAACCCATCCAACCCGCAGCTTGCACGCTTTAACGATGGCGGTACCGATCATCAGGGACGGTTTTATGCGGGCACCTTCTGGGGGCCGGGAGATTATAACGGCGCCATGCTGATGCGTATCGACAACGACCTGACGCCGAAAGTGATCCAGTGCGATATTCACGGGCATAACGGTTTAGCGTTTAGTCCTGACAAACGATGGATGTTTACTTCTGATACGCCGAACGGTGTGATCTACCGTACGCCGCTTGATGAGCAGGGGGAACCCGGTAAGCGCGAAGAGTTTCGCCGGTTTAGCGAGGGAGAAGGTATACCCGATGGAGCGGCAATGGATGAGGAAGGCTGCTACTGGAGCGCACTGTTTGACGGCTGGCGTATCGCACGGTTTTCACCGCAAGGCGAACAGCTGGAAGAGTATCGGCTGCCGGTACGCTGCCCGACAATGGTCTGCTTTGGCGGCGACGATATGAAAACGCTGTTTATCACCACCACGCGGGAAAATATGGAGGCGGAGGAGCTGGCGAAATATCCGCTTTCCGGTGCCATCTTCACCCTGCCTGTAAATGTGGCAGGGATGAAGAAAAGCCGCTTTATCGAACGTTAAGCCGGATCGACCGGGACCACGTTTTCGCTCGGATAGCAGCCCAGCACTTTCATGGAGCGTGTGATCTCGCCCAGTTCGCGCAGGGCTTTCTGCATGGACGCAGACTCCAGGTTGGCCTGAACGTCGAGATAAAACATTTCTTCCCACGGGTTGCCATGTATTGGGCGGGATTCCAGCTTCGTCATGATCAGGTTGTGATTACGCAGCACCAGCAGCGCTTCAACCAGCGCACCCGCCTGCTGGCCGGTCGCCATCAGCAGGGTGGTTTTCGCCGGGACCTGGTCCGACACGTTGATGGCCTTGCGGGCCAGAACCACGAAACGGGTGATATTCTGCGTCTGGTTGGCCAGATTGCGTTCCAGCACCTGTAAGCCATACAGCGCGCCGCCCGCTTCGCTACCGAGAGCCGCGATGGCAGAAGAGTTTGCCTGCGCCACTTTTTCCATCGCCGCCGAGGTGCTTTCGGTGTATTCAATTTTCCAGTGCGGATAACGGTTCAGGAACTGGCTGCACTGCTGGAACGGCTGCGGGTGGCTGTACACCGTTTTAATCTGACTCAGATCGGTTGAGCCAGAGACCAGCACACAGTGATCGATAGGGATAGTCAACTCGCCGACTAACGACAGGCTGGTGTGCTGGAGCAGATCGTAAACATCGTTGATGGCACCGGAACTGGTGTTCTCAATAGGCACTACGGCGTAATCTGCCTGGCCGGTTTCGACCTGGTTGAAAATGTCTGCAAATTTCGCGCAGCCGCTCTCAATAAACTCTTCGAAATGGCGGGCTGCGTACTGGCGAGCTGCCAGGTGAGAATAGGACCCTTTCGGGCCGAGGAAAGCGATACGAGCAGAGTGCGGGTTGGTTTTGTTCAGATGCTGCTGGAGCAGGGCTTGTTGCGTCAGAACGGAGTCTTCGATGATGAGCTGGAACAGGCGGGTGATGTAGTGCGCATCCAGATGATGCGCTTTGCCGAGTTGAATCAACCGTTCCAGTAAATCACGTTCGCGATCGATATCGCGCACCGGCCGATGGGACTCGAGCTTGGCTTTGCCCACTTCAACGGCGAGCGCGCGGCGTTCTGCCAGCAGGGCCAGTAATTTTTCGTCGAGTGCACTGATTTTTACGCGTAAATCCAGGAGCGGGTTTTCCGGTGTCATAGTGTTGTCTGTCTCATTTTATCGTTATCAATAAAAAAGGCCTCCCGGTGTGGGAGGCCTTGTTGTTCGTCTTCGCATTCTTTATCACACGACGAAACGCCTCCCGGTCAGGGGAAGGTAAAAAAGAATGCGTAGAAAAACGGCGTCTGTTTCATAAAGTCATCCTGAAATTGATAGGGTTAAAGTACCTGCACTGTTTTGATCCTGTCAATAAAAAACGCGCCCGAAGGCGCGTTGTCGGTACACTCAATTTTAGAGGATTACTCTTCTTCAACTTCTTCCGCGAAGCTGGCGTCTTTCACCGAGGTTGCGGCGCGACGTGCTTCACCTTTGTGTTGCACTTTATTGAGCTGCCGTTCCAGCTTGTTGATCAAATCGTTAATTGCAGTGTACATATCCTCGTGTTTTGCGCTGGCGACCAGATGGCCGTTTGGAGTATTGATAGTTGCATCAGCGATGAAACCCTGCGGCTCCTTGGACAGGATGATATGTGGATTAATCAAATGTGTTTGCCATTTATCCAGTTTGGCGAGACGGTCTGCGACGTGCTGGCGGATTGCCGGAGTAATTTCCATTTGTTTACTGGTAATGTTCATTGTCATAAATTTTACCTCTTGTCTTTCCGTCTTGGTGATTCCAGCATACCCGACCTAATGTCAAAATGTGTGATTTGGATCACGTTATTTTGTCGGTTTTTGTCAGGGAATCTTTTTTGTGAGGCAGGGCAGGAAGAGGTGAGATTTACCTTGTCGAAGCCAACAATTGCGGTCATAGTTGAATGGATGTGTTGAAGCTAAACCGCTTCAGCGTAAGTCTGAAAGAATAAAAAAACGGCAGCCCGCGGGCTGCCGTTATGCATTGTAGCGGTATCAGGTGTTGCTGCTGTTCGCGGCGATGATTTTCGCCACTTTGTCAGCCTGAGCCGTCATCTGCATCTGGCGATACGCATTCTCCATCAGCTTCAGGCCATCACGCGTGGCCTGCGTATCCGGATAATCACGCAGCATGCCTTCTACACGGTTAACCACGGCAACCCATGCGCCACGGCGGGTGTAGTATTCCGCAACGGAGTACTCATATTTCGCCAGACGATCTTTCAGGAACACCAGACGCTTAGTGGCATCGGTAATGTACTGGCTGTTCGGGTAGCTACGCACCAGCTTGGAGAAGTCATTGAAAGCATCACGCGCATGTTGCGGGTCACGGTCGGAACGATCCACCCCGAAGAAGCCCTGCAATGCACTGTCATCCAGCGCCATGTTAGTCAGGCCGCGCATGTACATCACGTAATCGATGTTAGGATGGGTAGGGTTCAGACGCATGAAACGATCGATCGTTGCCTGAGCCAGCGGCAGATCGGCATTTTTGTAGTAGGCGTAGATAAGATCTAACTGTACCTGCTGCGAATACGGGCCAAACGGATAGCGATTATCCAACGCTTCCAGTTGCGTTATCGCCTGTTTCCAGTTACCGTCCTGCAACTTTTGTTGTGCAGTCGCATAGATTTCATTCGGCGGATTGTCAGGGACCTGTTCATTCGAACCGGAGCAGCCCACCAAAGCCAGGCTCAACGTGGCCGCTGCCACCAGATATTTCATGCGCGTCATGACGTTTTGACTTTCCTCAAATGTTTGTCCGGGAGAAACTCAGTTCCTGCTCCCGATTAAGACCAGCTACAATAGCACACTATATTAAACGGCAAAGCCGTAAAACCCAACGTTAAACGAAGAAGCAGTTTATGGCACAACGAGTAGAACTCACCGCAACAGTCTCCGAAAATCAGCTCGGTCAACGCTTAGATCAGGCTTTGGCCGAATTGTTCCCTGATTATTCGCGTTCACGCATAAAAGAATGGATCCTTGACCAGCGCGTGCTGGTAAACGGCAAGATCTGGGACAAACCAAAAGAGAAAGTGTTTGGTGGGGAAGCTGTCGCCATCAATGCTGAAATCGAAGAGGAAGTCCGCTTCGAGCCGCAGGATATCCCGCTGGATATCGTCTACGAAGATGACGATATTCTGGTCATCAACAAGCCGCGTGACTTTGTTGTTCATCCGGGCGCGGGCAATCCTGACGGTACGGTACTTAACGCTCTCCTTCATTATTATCCGCCGATTGCCGACGTACCGCGTGCCGGTATCGTTCACCGTCTGGATAAAGACACCACGGGTCTGATGGTGGTGGCGAAGACGGTCCCAGCTCAGACTCGCCTGGTGGAATCTTTGCAATTGCGCGAAATTACCCGTGAGTATGAAGCGGTGGCGATTGGTCATATGACCTCTGGCGGCACGGTGGAAGAGCCTATCAGCCGTCACCCAACCAAGCGTACGCATATGTCCGTACACCCAATGGGTAAACCGGCGGTAACCCACTACCGCATCATGGAACATTTCCGTATTCATACGCGCCTGCGTCTGCGTCTGGAAACCGGGCGTACTCACCAGATCCGCGTGCACATGGCGCATATTACCCATCCGCTGGTGGGTGACCCGGTTTACGGCGGTCGTCCGCGTCCACCAAAGGGCGCATCGGATGAATTCATCTCCGTGCTGCGTAAATTCGATCGCCAGGCGCTGCATGCGACGATGCTGCGTCTTTATCACCCAATTACTGGAATTCAGATGGAATGGCATGCGCCGATCCCACAGGATATGGTGGAACTTATCGACGCGATGCGCGCAGATTTCGAAGAACATAAGGATCACGTGGACTGGTTATGACCAAACTGATTGTCCCGGCGTGGCCACTGCCTGAAGGCGTGGCCGCCTGTAGTTCAACCCGTATCGGTGGCGTGAGCCAGGGCGCGTGGGAGTCTCTGAACCTCGGTGCGCACTGTGGCGATAACCTGGAGCACGTTGAAGAGAACCGTAAACGCCTCTTTGCTGCGGGAAACCTTCCTTCAAAACCGGTCTGGCTTGAGCAGGTGCACGGTAAAGCGGTGCTGAAGCTGACGGGGGAGCCCTATGCGTCTAAGCGCGCCGATGCTTCGTACAGCAATACGCCGGGAACGGTTTGCGCGGTGATGACTGCTGATTGCCTGCCGGTGTTGTTCTGCAATAAGGCAGGAACTGAAGTGGCTGCTGCCCACGCCGGATGGCGAGGCCTGTGCGAAGGCGTGCTGGAAGAGACCGTTGCCTGCTTCCATGACGATTCTGCAAATCTCATCGCCTGGCTTGGCCCGGCGATTGGCCCGCAGGCGTTTGAGGTCGGGCCCGAAGTGCGCGATGCCTTTATGGAAAAAGATCCGCAAGCGGTCGAAGCGTTTGTGGCTTCCGGAGATAAATATCTGGCCGATATTTATCAGCTTGCCCGCCAGCGCCTGAATAACGTCGGCGTGACCCAAATCTTCGGCGGAGATCGCTGTACCTTCACCGAAAAGGGTGATTTTTTCTCCTATCGCCGCGACAAGACGACAGGTCGTATGGCAAGTTTCATTTGGCTGATATAACCTAAAGAATCAAGACGATCCGGTACGCGCCGTTTTCTTTTCACATAATTCAGGTTATTAACCTTGAATAATTGAGGGATGACCTCATTTAATCTCCAGTAGCAAATTTGACCTGTTATGGGAGGAGTTATGCGTCTGGATCGTCTTACTAATAAATTCCAGCTTGCTCTCGCCGATGCCCAGTCCCTCGCACTGGGGCACGACAACCAATTTATCGAACCTCTTCATTTAATGAGCGCCTTGCTGAATCAGGAAGGGGGATCGGTACGTCCTTTATTAACGTCCGCTGGCATTAATGCCGGCCAGTTACGCACCGCCATCGATCAGGCGCTGAGCCGTTTACCGCAGGTAGAAGGTACCGGCGGCGACGTGCAGCCGTCGCAGGATCTGGTGCGCGTGCTGAACCTTTGCGACAAGCTGGCGCAAAAACGTGGGGACAACTTTATTTCGTCAGAGCTGTTTGTTCTGGCGGCGCTTGAATCACGCGGTACCTTAACCGACCTGCTGAAATCCGCCGGTGCAACCACCGCTAATGTGACCCAGGCGATTGAGAAAATGCGCGGAGGTGAAAGCGTGAACGACCAGGGAGCCGAAGACCAACGTCAGGCTTTGAAGAAATTTACGGTCGACCTGACCGAACGTGCCGAGCAGGGCAAACTTGACCCGGTAATCGGCCGTGACGAAGAAATTCGTCGGACTATCCAGGTACTGCAACGTCGTACCAAAAACAACCCGGTGCTGATTGGGGAGCCTGGCGTCGGTAAAACCGCCATCGTTGAAGGGCTGGCGCAGCGTATCGTTAATGGCGAAGTGCCCGAAGGGCTGAAAGGCCGTCGCGTACTGGCGCTGGATATGGGCGCGCTGGTGGCCGGGGCGAAATACCGCGGTGAATTTGAAGAGCGTCTGAAAGGCGTGCTGAACGATCTGGCGAAACAGGAAGGTAACGTCATCCTGTTTATCGACGAACTGCACACCATGGTGGGGGCGGGTAAAGCTGACGGCGCAATGGATGCCGGGAACATGCTGAAACCTGCGCTGGCGCGTGGTGAACTTCACTGCGTCGGCGCCACTACGCTGGACGAGTATCGTCAGTACATTGAAAAAGATGCCGCGCTGGAGCGTCGCTTCCAGAAGGTGTTTGTCGCTGAACCAAGCGTTGAAGATACCATCGCCATTTTGCGAGGACTGAAAGAGCGTTATGAGCTGCACCATCACGTGCAGATCACTGACCCGGCCATCGTTGCGGCGGCGACGCTTTCGCATCGTTACATTGCCGACCGTCAGTTGCCGGATAAAGCCATCGACCTTATCGATGAAGCGGCGTCCAGCATCCGTATGCAGATTGACTCGAAACCGGAAGAGCTGGACCGACTCGATCGCCGCATTATCCAGCTCAAGCTGGAACAGCAGGCGCTGAACAAAGAGTCTGACGAAGCGAGTAAGAAACGCCTCGATATGCTTAACGAAGAACTGGACGAGAAAGAGCGTCAGTATTCTGAGCTGGAAGAAGAGTGGAAAGCTGAGAAAGCCTCACTCTCTGGCACCCAGACAATCAAGGCGGAGCTGGAGCAGGCGAAAATTGCCATTGAGCAGGCCCGTCGCGTAGGAGATCTGGCGCGGATGTCCGAGCTACAGTACGGCAAGATCCCTGAGCTGGAAAAACAGCTTGAGATCGCCACGCAGTCGGAAGGCAAAACCATGCGTCTGTTGCGTAATAAAGTGACGGATGCCGAGATTGCCGAAGTGCTGGCGCGCTGGACGGGTATTCCTGTGGCTCGCATGATGGAAAGCGAACGTGAGAAACTGCTGCGTATGGAGCAGGATCTGCATCAGCGCGTCATTGGACAGAACGAAGCGGTCGAAGCGGTATCTAACGCCATTCGTCGTAGCCGTGCGGGGCTGTCCGATCCGAATCGTCCAATCGGCTCGTTCCTTTTCCTGGGGCCAACCGGTGTCGGTAAAACCGAGCTGTGTAAAGCGCTGGCTAACTTTATGTTCGACAGCGATGACGCGATGGTGCGTATCGATATGTCCGAGTTTATGGAGAAACACTCCGTCTCGCGTCTGGTCGGTGCGCCTCCGGGATATGTCGGTTATGAAGAGGGCGGTTACCTGACGGAAGCGGTTCGTCGTCGTCCTTATTCCGTCATCCTGCTGGATGAAGTGGAAAAGGCTCATCCTGACGTGTTTAACATTCTGTTGCAGGTGCTGGATGATGGGCGTCTGACGGACGGGCAGGGAAGAACGGTCGACTTCCGTAACACGGTGGTGATCATGACCTCGAACCTGGGTTCCGATTTGATTCAGGAACGCTTCGGTGAGCTGGATTACAGCCATATGAAAGATCTTGTGCTGGGTGTGGTCAGCCAAAACTTCCGTCCGGAGTTCATCAACCGTATTGATGAAGTGGTCGTGTTCCATCCGCTGGGCGAGAAACACATCGCGTCGATTGCGCAGATCCAGTTGCAGCGTCTGTACAAACGTCTGGAAGAGCGTGGGTATGAAATCCACATTTCCGACGATGCGCTGAAGCTGCTGAGCGAGAATGGTTACGATCCTGTTTATGGTGCGCGTCCGTTAAAACGTGCTATCCAGCAGCAGATCGAAAACCCGCTGGCACAGCAAATCCTCTCTGGGGAGCTGGTTCCGGGCAAAGTTATTCGTCTGGAAGCCAACGACGATCGCATTGTGGCAGTGCAGTAAGTCACAAAACGCAAAAACGGGCCGCTTGCGGCTCGTTTTTGTTTAAAAACCAGGCGAAAATTGAGGTCTGGGATGTGATTTGCCTGGAAAATGAGCGGTCAGTAAATAATTTTCACTTTATCCTTGCAGGTTCGGAATTACTCCCTATAATGCGCCTCCACTGACACGGAACAACGGCACGCAAGCCGCCGGGTCAGCAGAGAAAAGCAAAACAAACGCTTGACTCTGAAGCGGGAAAGCGTAGTATGCACACCCCGCGCCGCAGCGAAAACGAAGCGGCACTGCTCTTTAACAATTTATCAGACAATCTGTGTGGGCACTCAAAGTGACATGGATTCTTAATGTCCTCGGACACTAAATGAATACCAAGTCTCAACGAGTGAACACGTAATTCATTACGAAGTTTAATTCATTGAGCATCAAACTTTTAAATTGAAGAGTTTGATCATGGCTCAGATTGAACGCTGGCGGCAGGCCTAACACATGCAAGTCGAACGGTAACAGGAAGCAGCTTGCTGCTTCGCTGACGAGTGGCGGACGGGTGAGTAATGTCTGGGAAACTGCCTGATGG